>NZ_JAANOY010000001.1 GCF_011320095.1 Cognatiluteimonas telluris
AGCGCAGCGCACCCGGGGTCGCTGGCCATCGATCGCTCAACCACCCACCGCTCGCCCGCCGCTCGCCGTAGCCCGGGTAAGCGCAGCGCACCCGGGGTCGCTGGCCATCGATCGCTCAACCACCCACCGCTCGCCCGCCGCTCGCCGTAGCCCGGGCAAGCGCAGCGCACCCGGGGTCGCTGGCCATCGATCGCTCAACCACCCACCGCTCGCCCGCCGCTCGCCGTAGCCCGGGCAAGCGCAGCGCACCCGGGGCGTCCGCGCCCTGTAACCACACACAAAGGAACGGCCCCATCCGGGGCCGTCCTCGTGCAACGCATCGCTCTACCAATCAGTCCTGCGCACTCTGGTAGTCGGCCAGGTAACGCCCGGCGGCGACCGCATACGCGGCGCGCGTCACCAGCTTGCCCGGGTCGAAATACGCATGCAGCGTCGGCTGCAGGTCGTACGGACCCTGGGTGACGGTGAAGCGCGCATTGATCAGGCCCTGGTCCAACGCGAGCTGCACGTAGCCGCGCAGGGCGACCGGTATCAGCGCCGCATCGGCCAGCGGGATCCGCTGCCCCTGGTAGAACGCGGTCAACGTGCCACTGAACGCACGCGCCTGGTCCTGCAGCGCCAGGCTCTGCACCAGCGAGTAGGCCAGGCTGACCCGGCTGACGTTGTCGTGGGGACGGAACGCGCCATTGAGCAGACCCATCACCGGATCCTGTGTCTGCGTCAGGTCGCGCAGCGCCCCGCCGCGCGCCACCGCCGACTCCGCGAACGGATACGCCGGATCGGACGTCGACAGGTCGGTGAACGACGGCTTGTGGTCGAACGGCAGGTGCTGGCGGACGCTGGTGCCCATCAGCAGGTAACGCGCGAGCTCGCTGCGCTTGAGGTACTGGTCCGGACGGAAGTTCTTGTCCGAGTAGCCATCGACGAGCCGGTTGGCGACGGCGAATTCGATCGCCTGGCGCGCCGGATGGTTGGCGACGTCATTGAGCCCGGTATAGCCCCCGCTGTTGAGGAAACTCACCGTGCCGGTGACCGTGCCCGGCGCGGCGTAGCCGTTGGTGACGCTGAGCGGATCGACATCGGTCCCCGACACCGAGCCGATGCCGCGCACGGTGACGCGCCACACGCCAGGCTTGGCCGGCGCACCGGTGGTCACGGTGTCGCCGAGCACCGGCAACGCAATCGCCGATCCATATTGCACGCCATCCGGATCGATCAGCACCAGCGCCAGCGTGTTGGCATCGATGGTGGCCTTCGCGCTCACCCACGCCACGTCGGACCCGACGGTGAAGCTCTGTTCGCCCACCGTGCCGACCGGTGCGAAATCGACCGAGAACGGAATCGGATCCGCGCCCTTGACCAGCAACGCGTTGCTGTTGAACCCGTGCAGCGAATTGACCGTCGCACCGTAATCGGTGCGCAGGCCGGCCGACGCGGCGATCGCCTCATACACGTTGACGTGGCCGGCGCCGGCTTCCCAGCTGATGCGGCCAGTCATGTTGGTGGCGGTGCGCTTGAGGATGTCCTTGACCTGCGCCGGGGACAGGTTGGGATTGGCCTCGAGCATGAGTGCGACGATGCCGGCCACGTGCGGCGTCGCCATCGAGGTCCCGCTCATGTGGGTGTAGAACGGCAGGTAGGCTGGATCCAGCGTGGCGGCGTCGTTCTGCGCTTCCAGCGGCGGCAGCACGCCTTCGAGATCGCGGGTGGAGACGATGTCCACGCCCGGGGCGACCACGGTGGGTTCGTTGACGTAGGTCCAGCTCTTGCCGTCGGGCATGGTGAAGGTGCCGGACTCGCCGCGCTTGCCACGCGAGGAGAACGAGGTCAGCACGGCGTCCTTCTCGCTGGCGCCAACCGAAATCACCCAAGGTGCCTGCGCGTACGGATTGTGCGTGTCCTCGCCGGGGCCGTCGTTGCCGGCCGCGAACACGCTGACGATGCCGCGTTTGTACAACTCGTAGCTGGCGACGTTGACCGGATCCAGCGGATCGAAGGTGCCCGAGCTGCCCCAGGAATTGCTGACCACGCGGATCGGATGCGCGTAGCTGAACTGGTTTGTCGCGGCGTAATCCAGCCCGCCGACGGCGTCCAGGATCAACAGAACCGCGCCTGATCCATATCCCACCAGGCTCGCGCCGGGCGCGACGCCACGGTACTTGCCGTTGGAGCGCGCGCCGGTGCCACCGACGATGCCGGCGCAGTGGGTGCCGTGGCCCGAACCCCAGTCGGTGTTGGGCACGCCTTCGACATAGGTGATCGGCAGCATGCTGTCGACCGCGGCCAGGTTGGTCACGCCCTGCGTGTTCTGCACCACGTGGTTGCCGTATTGCAGGTCGGCGTGGGTGGCGTCGATGCCCGAGTCGTTGATCTCCACGGTCACGCCGGCGCCGCTGTAGGGGATCGGGCGGCCGTAATCCATCGGGTTCTGGAACATCTTCGTCACGCCCGAGAGCGCATTGGCTTCCTCGTCCATGTAGCGGACCGGGGCGTTGTAGTAGATCGAGGCGACGTCCGAACGCTGGGCCAGCGCGCGGATTTCGGACGGCGTGGCGAGCGCGCCGGCGATCGGCAACGTGCGCATGGTGATGCCGCGGGTGATGCCGAGGGTCTTGAGCGCGGCGACCTGGTTGCTGGTGACCGGGCCGGACTGCTCGTAGCTGATGACGACCTGCAGCTGGTCGGTCGGCGCCGCCTTGGCCAGGCGGCTGAGCAGTTGCGGATCCAGGTGCGCGTCGGCGAGCGCGACGCCACTGAGCAGAAGGCCGGCGGCCATCGCGGTGATGCGGAAACCGTTACGTGGGCGGGAGGCGGACATCGTGGGACTCCGTGGGGTAGCCGCGGGACTTGCGGACACCCCCGTTGTCCCCCGTGTCCGTCCCGCCGCCCATCCGGAACCCCCATCAGGGCGGTCGGGGAAAACCCCCAGTGCCGTGGCGTATTGCAAAGCCGTTCACCTAACCCGAAAAACAAGCCACGATCACCACACGGCCTTAACATGCGGCGTCGTTATCGTCATCGCGATCCGTCTTCCGCCATGCAGGAGCCTGCCGTGCGTCGATTCGCCTCCCCGAAGCGGTTGATCAGCGCCGTGCTGCTCTATGGCTTGTTGGCCTTCGGCAGCGCCTCGGCGCAGAGCGTGTCCGGGCTACCGGTCAATGTCGACCTGCCGATCAACCTCTCGGTGGCCGGGAATGTCGCGGTTGCACAGATCGGACCGGCATCGCAGCCGATCGCCGAGGTGACGTTGACTTTCGACGACGCCAGCAACCTCAACGTCGCCAGCCTGGGCCTGAGCGCGCGCCTGGTGGACCTGCAGGATCCCGCGCTGCTGTCGCGCCTGCCCAATGCGAGCCAGGTGCAGCTGGATTCCGCGTTGCCGCTGCTGGTGACGGTTCAGCCGCCACTGGCGGGCGGGCTCAACTTCCGCCGCACCGGACGCTATGAGCTGCACACCCACCTGCTGCCCTACGCGGTCGGCAGCAACCTGCGCGTGTTCAAGGCGCCGGTCGGCGGCGCGTTCCGCGATACGACCGAGGAAATCGCGCAGGGCAGCGTGCGTGCGCGCAGCCGCTACGGCGGCTTCTCGCAGTTCCTGGTCGCGACCGACCTGCGCGAGACCGGGACCGTGGTGGACGCAAAGATCGACTGGCTGCGCGGCCGCGTCGCAACCCTGCCGGCCACGGAGCAGCCTGCATTTTCGGCCCAGCTGGACGCCCTGCAGTCCGCGCTGGCCCGCGACGACTACGCGACCGCGATCGCCGCCACCGATGCCATCAGCGCGCGCGCGCAGGCACGCGCAGGCAGTGCGCTGCTCGATACCTGGCGCGCCGGCGGCGCCGACAACCAGGCGGGCGACCTGATCGCGGGTGCCGCGACGCTGAAGTTCAGCCTCGGCTACCTGCGCGATTTCGGCCAATAAGCAACGCCCGGCATGCCTGCCGGGCGGCACCGGGCGCGCGCTAAGATGCCCGGATGCAGGGGCGCCTGACCGCGTATCCACCCGACCAAGCCGCCATCGCGTGCCCGCTCGATCCAGCCGCCGCGCTGCGGATCGGTCGCGCCGTCGGCGACGGCCTGCGGCTGGACCACCCGTCGGTATCGCGCCACCACGCCGAACTGGCCTATCGCGATGGCGCCTGGCGCCTGCGTGACCTGGGCAGCAAGAACGGCAGTTTCGTCGACGGCATCCGCGTGCACGACATGCCCCTGGCGCGCGCCTGCTGGTTGCGGCTAGGCGACATCTACCTGGAGTTCAGCCCGATCAGCGCCGCCGAAGCCGAAGCCGCCGAACGCGGCCAGCGGGCGCGGCGCGTCAGCGCCCGCACGGCGCGCCTGGACGGGCTGGCGCAACTGGACGACCTGCTGGAGGCCAGCCTGCGTGGGGTGGTCGAGCTGGCGCAATGCGAACGCGGTTTCGTGCTGCTCGCGCACGACGACCGCTTCGCCGTCCGCGCCAGCCTGGCGCTGACCCCGGCGCAATTGTCGTCCAGTGCGTTCTCGGGCAGCGTCAGCGCGATCCGGCGCGCGCTGGACCAGCGCCGCAGCGTGGTGGTCAACGACATCGGCCTGGATCCCTGGCTCGCGTCGCGCGCGTCCGTCGTCGCCGGCGAGATCAGCGCGGTGGTGTGCCTGCCGTTGCTCGAAGGCAGGCAGGCGCTGGGCGCCATCTACGCCGACCGGGTGCGACCGGGACCGGCGATCACGACGCTGGATCTCGAACTGCTGGAAGCCTTCGCCGAGACCGCCGCGTTGTGGCTTGCGGCACGCCGCACCAGCGACCTGCTCGCCAGCGTCGAGTCCGGCCTGGACTGGGATGCGATCGTCGCCGCGCACGAGGCCACGCCATGACGCCTCCCGGCCACGACGACGAAAGCGGGCCGGCCAGCGACGCCACCGCCACCGGTGTCCACGGGCAGGCCGACATCCCCGTCGGCAGCGTGATCGGCGAGCGCTACCGGATCGAGTCCATCCTCGGCATCGGCGGCATGGGCGTGGTCTACCGCGCGACCGACCTCGCCCTCGGCGTGCCGGTCGCGTTGAAACTGCTGCGTCCGGAACTGGCGCACCGCGCGGACGCCTTCGAACGATTCCGCCAGGAACTGCTGCTGGCGCGGCAGGTCTCCAGTCCCCGCGTGGTGCGCATCCACGACCTGGCGCGGCACGACCAGCGCTGGCTGATCAGCATGGACCTGGTCGACGGGCAGTCGCTCGACCAGCGGCTGGACCACCCCGGCGCGCTGCCCATCGACGAGGCGGTGCGGATCGCGCGCCAGATCGCCGAAGGCCTCGCCGCCGCGCACGCGCGCGACGTGGTCCACCGCGACCTCAAGCCCGCCAACATCCTGCTCGATGCGCACGGCGACGCCTACATCAGCGACTTCGGCGTCGCGCGCTCGCTGGCCACCAGCGGCAACACCCGCACCGGCACGGTGGTCGGCACGCCGGATTACCTCGCACCGGAACAGGCGCGCGGCGAAGCCGCCGATGCGCGCAGCGACCTGTACGCCCTGGGGCTGATCCTGCACGAGATGCTCGCCGGCCAGCCGCCCTTCGCCGGCGGCACCGTGGCCGAGGTGCTGGCGCAACGCATGCTGCGCGCACCCGAGCCGGTAACCAAGCGACGCGGCGATACGCCGCCCTGGCTCGCGCGCCTGGTCGACCGCCTGTTGCGTCCGCAGCCGGCGCATCGGCTGCAGACCGCGCGCGAGGTGATCACCGCGATCGACACGCGCGAAGTGCCGCGGCGTTGGGCCGACATGTTCGCGCGGCACCGCGGCGCGTGGATGGCATCGGCGGCCGTCCTGCTGCTCGCTGGCGGTGGCGCGGCATGGTGGCACTGGCGCGCGCACCTGCCGCCGTTGATCGCCTCGCCGCCCCTGGACCGGTTGCTGGTCTTGCCGATCGAGGCCGGCGGCGCATCCGATGCGCGCGTGGCCGCACTGTCGGCGCACGTGCGCGACGCGCTGGCGCAGGTCCCGGGTTACGCCGTGGTCGACGGCGATCGCAGCTTGCAGGCCGTGCGGCAGCTCGATCCCGATGGCAACGCCCGCCCGGATCCGGGTGCGTTGCGGCGCGTGGCGGCGGCGCAACGCGTGCTGCAACTGGGGCTGCACGGCTCCGGGGGACGCTGGCAACTGCTGGCGACGCTCGACGCCGAAGGCCGGCCGCCGCGCGCGCTTCCTGGGCCACAGGCCAATGACGCCATCGGCGCGGTGCAGGCCTGGGCGTCGCAACCCGTGGTGCTCGACGCGCTTGGACTGCAGGACCGCACGCTCGACCTGGCGTTGCCGCAGCCCCGCTCGGCGCTCGACAGCTACGGCGCGGCGCTGATCGCCCGCCGCGAAGGGCACCTGGCCGAGGCGCTGGTGGGCTTCCAGGCTGCTACCAGCGCGGCGCCGGCGTATGCGGCGGCGTGGCTGGCGCAGGCCGACACCGCGTTGATGATCGGGGAACAGGACGTCGCTTCCGATGCGATCGAGCAGGGCCAGCGCGTCGCCGCCACGGCACCGCTGCCGCTGCGCGAGCGCTTCGCCGCGCTCCGCGCCGGGATCGAAGGCGATGCGCCGGCGGCGATCGAGCAATGGCGCGCGCTGGTCGCGGCCACGCCGGACGACACCGAAGCCGCGCTCAACCTCGCGCGCGCCCGCGGCGCCGGCGGCGACTTCGCCACCGCGGTCAAGGAACTGCTGGCACTCTCGCAGCGCGATGGCAACGATCCGCGGGTCTGGTTCGAACTGGGCAAGTTCTCCATCCTCAGCGGCGACGCGCAGCGTGCGGTCGACGATTACCTGGTGCGCGCGCTGGTGCAGTACAAGCGCAGCCGCGACCTGTTCGGCGAAGGCGAGACCGTCAACGCACTGGGCATCGGCTACGGCCGCCTGGGCCAGAGCGACGACGCCGCCGAGCAATACGGCAAGGCCGTGCGGCTGCGGCATGCCGTCGGCAACCTGCGCGGCGAAGCGACCAGCCTGCGCAACCTGGGCAACGCGTTGTCGTTGACCGGTAAATACGACGACGCGCAGGCGGACTTGCTGCAGGCCCGCGCGCTGTACACCCGTCTTGGCGATCGCGACGGCCTGGCCGCGGTCGAGAACGACCTGGGACTGCTCGCCGAGGAACGCGGCAACTATCCGCAGGCGCTGCAGGCCTTCCAGCGCGCGCTCCAGGCCTGGCAGGATGTGGGCGACGCGTTCGGCAGTGCGCAGGCGCTCAACGACATCGGCTTCGCGCAATACCAGCTCGGCGCCTACAACGACGCCCAGGTCTACCTGCAGCAGGCCGCGGCTGCCTACGAGAAGCTCGGCGACGAAACCGGGCGCGTGCGCAGCGACCAGGACCTGGGACTGTTGGCGATCGCGCGCGGGCGCTGGGAGGAAGCGCGCCGGCGGCTGCAGGAGTCGCTTGCGGCCGCCGAACGCCAGCAGATGCCCGAGGAAGCCGCCGTCAGCCGCCGCCACCTGTCCGAACTGGAGTTGCGGCAGGGCCACCTGCAGGCCGCCATCGACCAGGCGGGAAAAGCGGAAGCCTCGTTCCGGAGCCGCGATGACGCACGTGGCGCCAGCGACGCCGGGCTGCTGCACGTGGAAGCGCTGGTGGCCGCGCATGCGTTGCCCGAGGCCCGCGCGGCGCTGGCGGCACTCGCCCCGACCCTGGCCGACGCGCCGAGCGAGCAGCGCGCGACCGCGCATCTGCTCGACGCGGAAATCGCGCTCGACGCGGGGGATCGGCCGCGGGCGGCGCAGGCGCTGCGCGATGCACGGCACGCCGCCAGTGGTTCCGGCATCCGCCAGTTGCTGTTGCGGATCGATCTGCTGCAGGCACGTGTCGACGGGACGCTGGCGCCGGCGCTGGGGGATGCGATCGCATCGCTGGGCCATATCGGCCTTCGCCTGCAATGGCTCCAGCTGGCGATGCAGCTGGCGCTGTCGTCGCAGGACGCCGCGCGTGCGGCGACGCTGTACAACGAAGCGGCCGCACTGCTGCGCAACGGCGATGCCTTGCAGGCACCCGCGCTGCATGCGCTCGGCGCCAGGGCGCGCGCCGGGCTTGGCGACGCCGCTGGCGCGCGCGCCGCGACATTGCGCGCGCGGGAGGCGACGTCGCGCTTGCGCTCGACGCTGCCACCGGCGTTGCGTTCGCGATGGGACGCCGCGAGTACCACGCCGGCGACGATGGCGCCGCCCGCACCCGCGACAGCGCCACCGGGTGCCGCGATGACATCACGCGCGCAGCCCGCCACGCCATGACCACGCCGCCGCCCGACATCGACGCCGCCATGGCCGCCGTCCGCGAGCAGTACCAAGGCCTGCTGCGGCGACTGGAAGCCAACGAGCGCGAATTCCGCCGCCTGGGTCGCGCCGTCTGGCGGGTGCAGGAAGACGAGCGTCGGCGACTCGCCCGCGAGCTGCACGACGGACTGGGGCAGAACCTCACCGCGCTCAAGCATCGGCTCGGGCAGTTCGGCAGCGAACTGCTGCCCGAGCAGTCCGCGCTGCGCGGGAAGCTCGATGCCGCGCTCGCGTTGTGCTCCGGCGCACTGGAGGACACGCGCAGCCTCTCGCGGCTGCTGCGCCCGCCGATCCTCGACGACCTGGGCCTGGAACCGGCGCTGCGTTGGCTCGCGCGCAGCACCGGCGAAGCATCCGGCGCCGCGGTGGTGGTCGAGATCGCATTGCTGCCGCCGCTGGACGACGAACTGCAGACGCTGTTGTTCCGCGTCGCCCAGGAAGCATTCACCAACGCCGCCAAGCACGCCGGCGCGCGCAGCCTGCTGCTGCGGCTGGTGGCGCATGAACGCGAACTGCAGCTGCAGGTGCTCGACGACGGGCGTGGCTTCGATCCGCAGCAGGCGCTTTGTTCCGGCGGCAGCGGCCTGGGCAGCATGCGCGAACGGCTGCGGCTGTATGGCGGCCAGCTGGAGTTGCACTCCTCGCCGGGGCAGGGAACCCGGTTGCAGGCGACGGTGCCGCTTGACGCCGGCTGACTGCTCGCGCAGCGTTGGCCCAAGGGGGCTGTCCATATGCGCGTGTTGATCGCCGACGACCACACGATGGTCCGCGAAAGCCTGGTGAGCGTGCTGCAGGCCGACGGCGACGTGCAGGTCGTCGCGCAGGCCAGCGACGGCGTCGAGGCCTTGGAAAAAGCACTGCAGCTGCGCCCGGACGTGGTCGTCGTCGACCTGTCGATGCCGCGCCTCGGCGGGCTGGAAGTGGTGCGCAGGTTGCGCGCGCAGCTGCCCACCACGCGCGTGCTGGTGCTGACCATGCACCAGGAGGACGAGTACGTGCTGCAGGCCGTGCGCGCGGGCGCGTCGGGCTACCTGGTCAAGGACAGCGCGGCGGCCGAACTGCTCGCCGCCGTGCGCAGCCTGCATGCCGGGCACGGACATTTCGGCCCGCAGGCGGCGCGGACGATGGCCGTACAGCTGCAGCATCCCGAGCGCACCCTCGACGACCCCTATGGCCGCCTGACCACCCGCGAACGCGAGGTCCTGCACCTGATCGCCGAGGGCATGACCACCAAGGAAATCGCGCGCCGCCTGGGCATCAGCGCCAAGACCGCGGAGAACCACCGTGGCCACGTGCTGGAGAAACTCGACATGCGCAACACCGCCGAGCTCGTGCGCTACGCGCTGCGCAAGGGCCTGCTGGATTGAGGTCGGGCGATGCAGGCGTCCGCGGCGCGGTTGTATGCTCGACCCATCTTCCCGCGGAGAGTCCGGATGACGCGTTTCCCGATGGTGGCCACCGCGCTGTTGACTGCGTGCCTGTTGCTGACAGCCTGCCGCACCGGCCCCGTGCGGCGCGTGTCGGAGCCTGCGGTCAACATCCAGCAGCTCACCGTGCGCGCCGACGGCAACTGGTCGGTGGACCTGCGCATCAACAATTTCAGCAACGTGCCGATGCGCTTCGATCGGATGGCGTTGGCGCTGACGGTCGGTGGCGAAGCGGCCGGCACGCTCCAGGGCGAGCCCGCGCTGTCGATCGGTCCCGAATCCGCGGATGTCGCCACCGTTTCGCTGGCACCGACGCCGGCGGCGAAGATCGCGGTCGCCGATGCGCTGGTGCGCAAGGGCAGCATCGCCTATGCGCTCAAGGGCACGCTCGATGCCGCCGCCGAGGACAGCCGCGCGCGCAGCTACGACGTCGAGCGCAACAACACATTGTCCGCCGTGCCGGGCATCGCCGGCGTCCTGCGCTGAACCCCGCATTCCCGTAGCCCTGGGGCTACAAATCAACCGTCCATCTGTACCCCGCCAACGGATCAAGCTGCCTCCATGAGCACCTATCGCGCGCCCCTGTCCGACATGCGTTTCGTCCTGTTCGACCTGCTCGGGGCCGATGCGCTGTTCGCGCGCCTGGGGTTTGCCGAGGCCACCCGCGACGTGGTCGATGCGGTGCTCGAGGAAGGCGCGCGGTTTTCCGAAACCGTGCTCGCGCCGCTCAACCGCGTGGGCGACGAGGCCGGTTGCCAGCTCGACCCGGCGACCGGCGACGTCACCACCCCACCGGGCTTCCGCCAGGCCTACGCGCACTACGTCGACGCCGGCTGGGCCGGGCTCGTGTCGCCGGTCGAATACGGTGGCCAGGGCTTGCCGCAGACCGTCGGCGTCCCGGTCAAGGAAATGATCGACGCGGGCAACCTGGCGTGGGGCAACTTCCCGCTGCTCACCCATGGCGCCACCGAAGCACTACTGCACCACGGCGAGGACTGGCAGCGCGATGCATTCCTGGGCCCGATCGTGGAAGGCCGCTGGACCGGGACGATGTGCCTGACCGAGCCGCATTGCGGCAGCGACCTCGGGCTGCTGCGCACCCGGGCAACGCCCAACGACGACGGCAGCCATGCCATCACCGGCACCAAGATCTTCATCACCGCCGGCGAGCACGATTTCACCGACAACATCGTGCACCTGGTGCTGGCGCGGCTGCCGGACGCGCCCGCGGGGAGCAAAGGCATCTCGATGTTCATCGTGCCGAAGTTCCAGATCGCCCGCGATGGCAGCGTTGGCGCACGCAATGCGCTGCGCTGCGGCGCGCTCGAACACAAGATGGGCATCCACGGCTCGGCAACCTGCGTGATGAATTTCGACGGCGCCCAGGGCTGGCTGATCGGCGAGCCGCACAAGGGACTGGCGGCGATGTTCACCATGATGAACACCGCGCGGCTCGCGGTCGGGTTGCAGGGGCTCGGGCTGGCCGACCGCGCGTACCAGAATGCCTTGCGCTACAGCCGCGAACGCCTGCAGATGCGCTCGCTGTCGGGCGCCAAGGCGCCGGACAAGCCGGCCGATCCGCTCATCGTCCATCCCGACGTGCGGCGCATGCTGCTGACCCAGAAGGCGCTGGTCGAAGGCGGTCGCGCGCTGGCCTACCACGCCGCGTCGCTGCTCGACATCGCCGCGCATGCCGACGATGCCGGCGAACGCGAGCGCGCCGAAGCGCTGCTCGGCTTCCTCATCCCGATCGTCAAGGCCTGCCTCACCGAGTGGGGCGTGGAATGCACTTACCACGCGCTGCAGTGCTTCGGCGGCCATGGCTACATCGCCGAGCACGGCATGGAGCAACTGGCGCGCGATGCGCGCATCACCACCCTGTACGAAGGCACCACCGGCATCCAGGCGCTGGACCTGGTCGGTCGCAAGCTGCTGCAGCTGCGCGGCGCGGGGCTGAAACAGATGCTGGCGATGATCGAGCAGTTCTGCATCGAGCAGCAGGGCAATGCCGCCGTGGCCGAATTCATCGCGCCGCTGCGCGACAAGGCCGGCGAATGGCAGCAGCTGTCGCTGGCGATCGCACAAAGCGCGCAGGGCGATGCCGACGAGATCGGCGCCGCCGCCTACGATTACCTGTTCCATTCGGGCTACGTCGCGCTGGCCTACTGGTGGGCCCGCAGCGTGGCGGCGGCCGAAGCGTCCTCGCAGCCGGAGTCGTTCAAGCAGGCCAAGCGCGAAACCGCCCGCTTCTACTTCGCGCGCATCCTGCCGCGCACGCTGGTGCACCGGCAGGCGATCGAAAGCGGCGCGGCGTCGCTGATGTCGCTGCAGGCGGCGGAGTTCGGCACCTAGCCGGCCTCGGGCTGACGCACGGGTTGGAACCGGCTGGCAGGCGCTGCGGCAGCCAGGCCTCGCGTGCTCCACGTCCCGGCACGCAGCCCCGACCGGTCCTTCGCTACCCAAAGCACCGGCGACCCGGTATAAACGGGAGTTGATGGAGACCGACACAGCGAAGCTTCGCTTGGTCCGCACCGGGACGCTCGCCGATCCCGGCCTCGCGCCGGTCACCCCCACCTTGCTCCCCGCCGCGCCGGCCCGCCTGGATGCCGTCCGCCTGCTGTCGCTGGACGCGCACGGCCGCGTCCTCGACTGGATGAGCTGGCAGGACGCCACCTGCCTGTACGTCCGCGGCGCCGTGGCATGGACGCTGGGCGATCCCTGCCTGAGCGTGCATGGCGGCACCAGCCGCGAGAGCGGCCGGCAGAGCGTGCTCGAGCTGCATCCGATCGTGGCCGCGCGCGGCCACGCCAGCCCGCGCGCGCTGGATCCCACGCCGGCGTTGACCAATGCCGCCTTGTTCGCCCGCGACCAGCACCTGTGCCTCTATTGCGGGCGCGATTTCGCGCGCCAGCACCTGACCCGGGACCACGTGGTGCCGCTGTCGCGGGGTGGCCGCGATGTCTGGGAAAACGTGGTGGCCGCCTGCTTCCACTGCAACTCGCGCAAGGGCGGACGTACCCCGCAGCAGGCGTCGATGCCGCTGCTGGCGGTGCCGTACCGGCCGAGCTGGGTGGAGCACCTGATCCTGTCCAACCGCAACATCCTGGCCGACCAGATGGCGTTCCTGAGGAACCACCTGCCCAAGCGCAGTCGTTGCCTGGCCTGACTGCTCGGCCCGCTGGCGCGATCAACTTCGCTACACTCGAATTCTTCCCGACGGGATCACGGCAATGGCGTTGACGCTTGGCTTTACCGGCATGGACTCGTCCACGGAGGCTGCCCTCACGGCCGCCTTCCAGCAAGCCAATGCCCGCGCGGGCAACGCGTGGCAGGTCAAGCCGGACAGCGAGGCCGACCATGTCATCGTCGACATGGACAGCATGTACGGGCCCATGAGCTGGCTGCGCCTGCATGCGGCGGGCAAGCAGGTGATCGGCCTGACCTCCGCGCCGCGCACGCAGACGGATTTCCATCTCGCGCGTCCGTTCGACGCCGACAGCGTCGCGGCGCTGCTTGCTTCCCTGGCCGAGGGGAAGCCCGCCGTCGCCCCGCACCCGACGCCCTCGGGCATGTCGCCCTCGCCGGTCCCGCAGGATGTCCTGCCCGAGGAACACCCGCTGCCCGTCGACGAGGAAGCCGAGGCTCCTGCCCCCGCGCCGCGATTGCCGCGCTCGGTCGAGGCCGGAACCCTCGCTCCGGCGACCATCGAACCGCCGACCGCCGCCGTGACGAGCCCGCCACCGGAAGCGCCGCCCGCGCCGCCGCCGCGCGAGCGCTGCTTCGCCGACTGGCTGGCACCGGGACTGCTGCATGGGCGTTTCCGCTATCGCCGTGCCACCGCGCATCCGGTGCTGATCGATGCCGACGCGCGCCAGTACTTTTCCACCACCTCGCTCAAGCCGCTGGCGGAATCCCTGGACGGCGTGGTGGCGCGCGATGATTTCCAGCCGGTCGATGCGGCCACCTGGGCCCGGGAGTCCGCCCCGCTGGGTGCGGCGCAACCATTGAACCGCTTGCAGTGGTTCGGCGGCCTGGTCGCAGGCAAGGGCTCGCTGCTGTCCGAATTCGATCCCGCTGGCCGCTACCGCCTGGGCAAGTGGCCGCAGACAGAACGCGAGTTTCCCAAGCACTTCCGGATCGCGACCGCGATGATGAAAGGCCCCGCGACGATCGACGAAATCGCTTCGGCCAGCGGCGTCCCGGCCGCGGACGTGGCCGATTTCGTCAATGCCAGCCTGGTCAGCGGCTATGCCGAGCACGTGCCCGACACCGCCGCCGAGACCACGGAGCCGCCGAAGCCGGCTGGGCTGTTCGGCCGCCTGCGCGGGAAATAGGCACGCCGGGCAGGCGCCGCCCGCCGTTTTCCTTGCCCGTCACGCCGGTGGCGGCGAAAATGGGCGGATGACCGAAACCTTCCCGATCGACGCCGCGCGCTACCCGCGCCTGGCGCGAATCGACTCGCCGTCCGACCTGCGCCAGCTTCCGATCGAAGAACTGCCAGCGGTCGCGGAAGAACTGCGGACGTACCTGATCGAGTCGGTGGGCAAGAGCGGCGGACATTTCGGCGCAGGACTGGGCGTGATCGAATTGACGATCGCCCTGCACTATCTGTACGACACGCCGGAAGACCGCATCGTCTGGGACGTCGGCCACCAGAGTTACCCGCACAAGATCCTGACCGGCCGCCGCGACACCATCCGCACGGTGAAGCAGAAGGATGGCGTTGCGCCGTTCCCGAAACGGGAGGAAAGCGCGTACGACACCTTCGGGGTCGGCCATTCGTCGACCTCGATCTCCGCAGCGCTCGGCATGGCCATCGCCAATGCCCACGCGGGCAACGACCGCAAGGTCGTGGCCGTGATCGGCGACGGCGCGATGACGGCGGGCATGGCCTACGAGGCGCTCAACCACGCAGGCGGCATGGACCCCGAACCCAACCTGCTGGTGGTGCTCAACGACAATCGCATGTCGATATCGGAAAACGTCGGCGGAATGACGCGCATGCTCGGCCGCATGACCGGCAGCCGTGCGCTGAACGCATTGCGCGAAGGCGGCAAGAAGCTGCTCGGGGACAAGAACAACCCGACCGCGCGGTTCGTCCGTCGCTGGGAAGAACACTGGAAAGGCATGTTCGTGCCCTCGACGTTGTTCGAGGAAATGGGTTTCCACTACACCGGCCCGATCGACGGCCATGACGTCGAAGCGCTGGTGGCCACGATGCGCACGCTGAAGACGCTCAAGGGGCCGCAGCTGCTGCACGTGATCACCACCAAGGGCAAGGGTTACGAGCTTGCCGAGGGCGACCAGATCGGCTACCACGCGGTGTCGCCGTTCGACCCGGAGCAAGGTGTCGTCAGCAAGGCGGCGGCAAGGAAACCGACCTATACCGATGTGTTTGGCGACTGGCTGTGCGACATGGCCGCGGCTGATCCGAAGCTTCTGGCGATCACGCCGGCAATGCGCGAGGGGTCCGGGCTGGTGCGGTTCAGCAGGGAATACCCCGACCGCTATTTCGACGTCGCGATCGCAGAACAGCACGCGGTGACGCTGGCGGCGGGCATGGCCTGCGAAGGAGCCAAACCGGTCGTCGCGATCTATTCGACCTTCCTGCAACGCGGATATGACCAGCTGGTGCATGACGTCGCGATCCAGGACCTGGATGTGCTGTTCGCCATCGATCGCGGTGGCGTGGTCGGCCCGGACGGCGCGACCCATGCCGGCAACCTCGACCTGAGCTTCCTGCGCTGCGTGCCGAACATGGTGCTGATGGCTCCATCCAACGAGAACGAGTGCCGGCAGATGCTCAGCACCGGCTTCGCGATCGATGGGCCGGCGGCCGTGCGTTATCCGCGCGGGAGCGGCCCTGGCGTGGCGATCGAGCCCTCACTGGCAACGCTTCCGGTCGGCAAGGCCGAGATTCGCCGGCGTGGGACGCGCATCGCGCTGCTGGCATTCGGAGCGATCGTTCCGGCCGCCGAGCAGGCAGGTGCCGCACTGGGCCTGACCGTTGTGAACATGCGGTTCGTGAAACCGCTCGATCGCGCGCTGTTGCTGGAGCTGGCGACTTCGCACGAGGGACTGGTCACGCTGGAAGACAATGTCGTTGCCGGTGGCGCCGGTTCGGGCGTGGCCGAGCTGCTGGCGGCCGAAGGCATCGCCATGCCGATATTGCACCTGGGGCTGCCCGACGCATTCCAGCACCATGCCAGCCGGGAGCAGTTGCTGGCCGAAGCAGGACTCGACGCCGACGGCATCCGCGCAGCGCTGTCGGCGCGCTGGCCCGCGCTCGCAAGCATGCCCTCGATGAGTGCGGTTGGCTGACCAAGCCGGTCTTATGGCCGCTCGATGGATCTTCCGCCCTGGCTTGGGCCATGTCGCCGAGAAAAACGGCCCGCTTGCGCGGGCCGTTTCATTCACTGCTGCCGGAAGCTCAGCGAAGCGTCGGCGCGGGGGCCGCGACTCCAACCGCATCCCACGCTGCCGCCACCGCGGCGTACTTGGCCGAACCGAAGCCGTACAGCTCGGTTGCCGCATCGAGCGTCGCCGCACGTGCCCCCGCGTAGTCGGTATTCGACGTCATGTAATGGGTCATTGCGCGGTACCAGATCTGCTGCGCGGCCTTGCGGCCGATCTTGACCAGACTGGTATTCCCGTTGCACACCAGGTCGGCCACCTTCAGGTTGGCCCAGGTGCCCGCTCCGAAGCCACTCGGCACCGTCGCGCCCGCGACGAGCAGGTAGTAGAAGTGGTTGGCGACGCCAGAACTGTAATGCACGTCCAGGTCGCCGATATCGCTGGAGTAGCAGTCCCGCGAACCTCCATCCAGGCTGGGCTTGAACATGTAGCGCAGTGCCTTGGTGCCGTCGTTGTGCGTGAAAATCTTCTCGCCGATCATGTAGTCGCCCGGGTCTTTGGCGTTGTTCGCGTAGAACTCCACCATGGTGCCCATGATGTCCGAATTGGCCTCGTTCAGTCCGCCCGACTCGCCTTCATAGTTGAGATTAGCGGTATTGGACGTGACCCCGTGCGACATTTCATGGCCGGCGACATCCAGCGCGATCAGCGGGTTCGCCGTCACGCCGTTGTCGCCATCGCCGAAGGTCATGCAGAAGCAGCCGTCAAACCAGAACGCGTTGAAATAGTTGCGCCCGTAATGCACGCGGCTCAGGGCGCCCTGGCCGTTGTCGGCAATGCCATGGCGGCCGTGGACATCGAGGTAATAGTCCCAGGTCATGGCAACGCCGTAATGGGCGTCGGCGGCGACGGTCTTTGAACTCGTCAACGTCCCGGTGCCCCACTTGTTGTCGGCATCCTTGTAGGTGGAACCCATGCCGGCGGTGCGCATTGCCATGTTGGTGGTATAGCCATTCCCGCGCGTCTGGTCGATCAGCTCGTAGTGACCGCCACAGTTGGTCGTGTTCAATGCCACGGCACCTTCGGTGAGGGTCTTGCCACTGCCGACGGCCGCCGTGGCCGCTACGTTGCGGGTCTGCTGCGTCACGCTCGAGATGCAGCTGCCATCCGGACCGGGGATGGCCGTTTCAACGGTATCCCATTGCTTCAGGACCCGGCCGCTGGTGGCATCGACGAAATAATGCATGTCGGTCGGGGTCTGGTCGCGCTTGATCCCCGAGAAGACGACTTCATACGCCAGCACCGGCTTCGCGCCGAGCGCGTAGACAACCAGGTGTGCCTTGGGCGCACCCTTGAAGCCGGCGCCAAACCGGGTCCCGGCTTCGACGATGGCGTGGTTGGCGTCGATGGACGGCACCAGCCCGGGACGCGCGGTGGTGGTCAGGGTCTGGCTGACGCCGACGACCTTGCCGTTGCGCGAGTGCAGGACGAAATCCCCGCCAATCACCGGCAGGCCGCGATAGGTGCGCTGGAACCTGACGTGTTCCGTGCCCTTGGCATCGATATCGGCATCGGAGGCACGGAATGCATCCGCCGAGGCACGCCGCACGACCTTCGCCGCGGGCCCGTCGATCAGCGCCTTCGCGCGAACCACCGCCGAGGAATGCAGCGCGTTGCCGGCGAATGCCGGCGCGGAAGCAGCGAGCGCGGACACGATCGCAATGGTTAACAAACGGGACTGCAGTTGCATGGATTTTCCCCCAGTGAATGATGATGCCCCGAAGGCGGAGCGAGACGGCTTTGACGCGAATTGGCGATGACCCTTGCCAGGCCACTTGGCGATCCTTGACTCCGCGGATGCCATCGCCGGCTCCGCTTCCACGAAATTTCGCTTGAACGCTTCCCTCCCGAGCTAACCCCGCACTGCCTGGCGCCCGCCCGGCGATGCCGCGCGCCTTTGGATGACGGTCGGCGGCAGCAGCAGTGCGCCCTCGAAGTACGAGACACGCAATTGCAGGCCCCGCGGCGAATAACCGATGAATGTCGTGGCGGCACTCTGGGCCATGTTGTAACGCGCCGCGAGCTGCGCGTTCTCCAACTCCAGTAGGATGCCAAGGCTCTCCGGCGCGGCCAGTGAAGCGTTATAGGCCTGCAGGACGCCTTTCGCGGATTCGAAGAACGGCCGCGTCTGGTTCTGTCCCCGGACCTCGGGCGTGAAGAACTGCCGGTAGTAGTACATCGGCTGGCGCAACCGCGGCAGTACCCGCAACACCGCGGTCCCGACGCCGCAGAGCGCACCATTCGTGCCGCGGGCGACACAGACGGCCTGGTCGGCGCGCGTGGCGGCCGATGCTGGGTCGGGCATGGCCTGGCCCCGCTGCCACATCGCCACGAGCTCTGCCTTCAGCTCGGGGGTGACCTGCTTCCAGACGGGGATGATCTCCATTGCCACGGCTGACCTCGGTTCGGGACTGCGAGCCATGCTCGAAGTCACGGTGCTTTGCGTGGGGCAGGCGTCGCCGCCTGCGAGGACACCATGCGGCGCACCAGTTCCACGTATTCGTCGAACTCCAGGCGCTGGTCCCGGTTGCGATCGAAGGTGGACAAGGGCTGCGCCGAGGCGCCGGCGCGCTTGACGAGCGCCAGGCTTGCGTACTCGCCGGCATCGATGGCGTCGTTGTGGTTGGCATCGACCGCCTGGAATTGACCATGCAGGCGGGCCTGGATTTCACCCGCCCGCCGCAATGCCTTCCAGCCCTGCTGGAATTCGGCAAGCGACAGCACGTGGTTGTGGTCGTTGTCCCACCTGCCGAAGACAACCCCCGCTTCACTGCTGGCCGCTCCGCCCTGCGGCGCTTTCGCCGTCGCGGCGGCGGGCGCTGGAGCCTGGGCGAAAGCGGGAGCGCAAAGCAGCACGCACAGCGCGCCGGAAGCAACCATTGCAGGTGCGCCCATCCGGATCATGGTGTCGGAACCTCGCTGGCAATATCGGATTCGAAGGTGATCAGGTCGCGTATTTCGGGCGTGCGCAGCCCGATCATCATCGGGTTGCGCACGTTGGGCAGGAAACTGATGTCGAAGATCTCGCTGATGTCGCCTTCGAACCGGATCCAGTTAAGTACATCGCCATTGGTCAGCGACACGATCTGCACTCCGCACCACGGATCGGCGTCGCGCTTGCGAAGCTCTTCGTCCAGCGGCAGGCCTTCGAACCGCTGGTTGCGCGGCTTCGACAGGCCAACGGCAGCAACGTTGCCGATGATCGAAAGCCCGCGCAGGAACCCCGGGCAGAATGCCAGCGGCACGAACTTCTTCTTCTCGAAATCCACCCAGCCAAGGTGGCCGCTACCGGCCTCGAGGACCCACAGCCGGCCGTTCGCCCAACGCGGCGAGTGCGGCATCGAGAGGCCTTCGCAGACGATCTCGTCCGTCTCGATGTCGATCACCACGCCGCCATCGTGCCTGCGGTCGCGCCAGCCATCGACCGCGTCGCTCCGGCAAACGGCCGTCACGTATTTCGGGCGGCCATCGACCATCGCCAGGCCATTGAGGTGGCAGCGATCCTCCGGCGCGAGCTTGCTGATGAACTTCGGCTTCCAGATCGCCTTGAAGCTGTGCGTCTGGCTCAACTCGGCCAGGCACGAATACTTGGTGTTGACGAAGACCACCTTGCCGTCGCTTCGGATCCCCAGCTCGTGGATGTCGAGGTCGCCGATGGTCTGTGCATTGCGCGGCACATAGCATTTGTCGAACTGGCCGTGGATCACCTCGTTCGAACGCAGGACGTTCTCGAAACGCCACAGCTGGTACAGCCCACCAAGGTAGATGCGCTGGGCGTTGCCGACGATGCCCATCGCGCGCTCGAAGATCCGCTCGAAGAACGATACCCGTCCCTGCTTGTCGCTACCGACCAGGTACACGCGCCCGGTCTGGTAGGAGGAGATCGCGAGCGAGATGCGATTGCTGGCCAGCCACCCGGCCAGGCCACGCGAGCAGGTCTTTTCCACCTTCAGCTGGGTAAGGTTCTTCGGTGCCGCCGGGCCCGCGGCCGGAGCCTGCGGACCGGGTGCCGCCTGCCCGGCGGAAACCGCGTCCAACCCGGTTTCCAACTGCGCCTTGTCGCCGACCTCATCGATGGAACCGGCTTCGGGATTTTTCTCAACTGACACGACTGGCTCCAACCGCCCGGGCGATGCAGCCCAAGCCTACCTGCAAACGCACGATGGCACATCGGACTTCCAGCGGCGGTTTGCCGCTGGAAGATGTCATGCCTGCATGTCCCGTCGACCTGCGACGGGTTACCAGCTGTAGCGCATGACCAGCTGGCCGCCGACGACGCCCTGGAGGGCACCGCCGTCGGTCCAGTTCGCGCCGCCGGTGACGGAGAACCCGCCCTGCTGCGCGCCCAGGCCCAATTCCACCATCGCACTGGTGCCCTTGGTGCTGGTGAAGCCACTGAACGGGCCTACCGTGTAGTTGCTCTCGCCGTCGAACTCGCGGACGGCATTCACGGAACCGTATGGAGTCAACGACCAGCTTCCCGCCTGCATCGCCTTGCTGAACTGGACGCCGAGGCGGCCGCGGGTTGAAGCTCCGCCGTTGGGCTGGAAGCTGATTCCCGCACCCTGGATCGCGCTGAAATCGCCGACGCGGCTGCGGGTGTACTGGACCTCAGGCGTGATCGCGATCCCGCCGGCATTCCAGGCCGTGTAGCCCGCCTCCAGGTTGAAGGAGCCGCCATTGCCCTTGGTGTCCTGCGCTCCGCCCGCCGACTGGAAGTCGGCATCGAAGTCCAGCCAGCGATAGGACGCGTCGATGTAGAAGTTCGGCGCGATCCATGTGGCGTACATGCCGAATGCGTTGCTCTCCAGATGGTCGGTACCCGCCCCCGCGCCCGTCAGGCGCTGCGTTCCCGTCGTCTTGGCCGTCAGCAGGCCGATGTTGAGGTCGCTGAAGATGTTCACGTTCAAGCCGAACTCAGTTCCGTCGTTGCTCTGGTCGTAACCGAACGAGCCATTCGAGCCGAAATTGGACGACTGGTGCGCCAGCTTGACCGAACCGCTGTCGCCGAACGCACGCACCCACGGGCTCAGCCCGATCTGGTCGTCGCGTCTGGCTGGCATCACGCCCATCCGCTGGCGCCAAGTCCCGGTCTGGCTGGTGATCAGGCCGTGCGCCACCGCGGCCACCGAGGCACCCAGTGAACCAGAGTCGTTCAGGCCATTGACGTCCAGGCCCACCGAGAAGATGTCGGCATCGGCATTGCTCGGATCGATCTGGCTGATGACGTTGACCGTGAGGTCCAGGAAGCTGCTGTCGTCATAACCGACGACATGCCCCCCGACGAAGGACGCTTCGCTGGAATCGCCCGAGATCTGCGCGAACTGGATCGGATCGACGTGCGCGGAAAGCGGCACGCCGTTCAGACCGACATCGACCGACTGCGACCCGACCACGCTGCCATTGACGATCAACTGGTCGGCCGATCCGGTCACGGGATTGATGTCGACCGCGACCGAACCCGTGCCGCCAAGATTGCCATTGATGGTCAGTGCGTCGTCGGTCGCCGCATCGACCATGTCGAGCACGCCGTTGTTGGCAAGCGGCAGCGCGTTGGGTCCCGCCACCAGTGCGACCGCGTAGCCCATGTCGATCACGCCCGCGCCCTTGACGAGGATGCGGCCGTCGTTGACGAAGCTGTTGCCCGCACCGCCACTGGCGTCGAGGTCGATCGCGCCATGCGCGAGCACGATGGTGCCACCCGACGCATTGACGAACGCGTCGTCGCCGGCGCCAGTGTGGAGCTCGCTGGTATTGGAGAGCAGGATCGTGCCACCCGTGCCGTTGGTGATGGCATCTTCGCCGGCGCCGAAGTCGGTCGTGCGATTGATGACATGCCAGACGCCGCCATCGCCATTGAACATGGCGTCGTCGCCGCCGGCCGTGATGATCGCCCCGAAGACGTCTCCGTAGTTGGCGACCTGCTGCACGCCATCGCCACCGCTGATCGCCACCTTGCCCTGGAGCGTGGAGAAGCTGCGCAGCAGGCCACTGTTGACCACCGTGGCCACGCCCGTGGCCGAATCGGCCCGGATGGCGACCGCATAGTCGCTATCGGTGGAGTTGACCTGGCCGGAGTTCTCGACCAGGACGTCGCCATAAGCCTGTGCGCTGACGCCGATCGCGATGGCGCCGTCGACCGATTCGGCAGTGATCAATCCGCCGTTGTGGACCTGGGCCGCACCGTCGCTCTCCACTGCGACGCCGGTCGCCGTGGCGCCCACGTACGCGGTGGAGGCATCGATGTTGCCGATGTTGACGACCGAGGCAATGCCGCCGGTGGCCTCCGCCTTGGCGCCCGTGGCCTTGCCGTCCGAACTGTAGGCATGAATCGTGCCGCTGTTGCTGATCGTGGCGTCGCCTGCGTAAGTGATGGCCAACGCACCGAAACCGGAGCCGTAAGCCTGCGCCTGTACGCCGCCGGCGTTGTCGATCACCACGTTGCCGGCGATTGAAATCCCCAGCACGCCAGCCGCGAAATCATAGGCCGACACGGCCTCGATATCGCCGGATCCCAGGTTGCTGATCCCCACGTCGCCCTGGCCGGACGTTGCCGAGATGCCGTAGGCATACTTTGCTTCGACCGAGATCGAGCCGCTGTTGGTCACCATCGCACCGGTGTTGCCGCTCACCTGGATGCCCGTGGCCAGATACATGGGCGCCGTCGCGACGATCGATCCGGTGTTGCCTGCGAAGGCCGCTCCGTTGGCCGAAGCGGACACGATGCCGATCGCGCTGTAGTAACGCATGGCCGTGGATGATGCGTCGATGTGGCTGGAGTTGGTGACGTTGGCATCGCCGTTGAAGGCAAGCGCCATCGCACCGTAGCTGTTTCCCGCCGAAACCGTGGTTATCGATCCGGCATTGCTGATGTTCGCGTAGCCGTCCGACGCAGCGACGATGCCGATCGCGTTGTAGCCGTACATGTTGCCCTGCTGGGCATAGATGCTGCCGCTGTTGGCGACCGAAGCCGAACCGCCTTCGCCCCTGGACGACACGTCGATGCCGGTGGCGCCGTAGTAGGCGATCGCGGCGATGTCGCCGCTGTTGGTCACGGCGACGTTGGCGCCATCGTGTTCGCTTGCGGCACGGATGCCGGTTGCGAGCAGGATGTAGCTGTTGTCCGCACCGCCCGCCGAAATGCCGGCGGTATTGCTGACCGAGACCGATCCGTCGCCGCTGGCGTAGATGCCGGTGGCATAGGTGCCGACGACATTGATGGTGCCGCCATTGGCGACCGTTGTTCCGCCTGCACCGCCGGTGGCGAAAATGCCGTAGCCGGTGCTGCCATAGTAGGCAACCACATCGATCGAACCGGTGTTGGTGACGCTGGCGCGGTCCGATCCCTGCGCCTCGATGCCCGCCGCCCAATGGTAACCATTGGCATAGATGCTGCCGGCGTTGGCTACATGGACCGAACTGCCCGATGCGAAGATGCCGTCGGCCGGCGCGTAATACGAATAGACGCTGATGTCCCCGTCGACCGTGTTGTCGATTCCGACGTCGCCCGCGGACGCGTAGCCGTACATGCCGATCGAGTGGCCACCGTAGGAATACGTCTCGATCGAGCCGCTATTGGTCATCGAGACCGAACCGCCCCCCGAATAACCCTGCATGCCGATCGCATCGCCGCCGTAGGCACCTGCGTAGATCGATCCGCTGTTGACGGCCGTCGCATCGCCATCACCCGAGGACGCCACCAGGCCAAGGGCCCTGTAGTAGCCGCCCGAGTACACATTGATGTCGCTACTGTTGGAAACGCTGACGTTGCCGCTTGCCGAATAGCCGGCCATGCCCACGGCGACGCCATAGTCCGCGGTGACGTCGATCGAACCGGTGTTGCTCAGGCTAAGGGCGCCGTCCTCGGTGACCAGCGCGATGCCAACGGCGGTACCGTACTTGGATCGGGCGTCCACGGAGTAGCTGCTGGTCATCGTCGCCGAACCGGCGCCATCGGCACCGACGAACGCGCCGATCGCACCATATTGGCCATAAGCCTGGATTTCGCCCGCATTGTCGACATCGACCGAGCCGCCGGACGTAAAGGCGTACAACCCCATGGCATAGCCACTGGGTGCCACTGCTCCAATCAGGCCTTCGCTGCCGTTGGTGATCGAAATATCGCCGCCAGACGTCGCGGAGATGCCATAGGCGTGTCCGTACTGGCCGTACTTGTTGACGCCAGCGCTCAGCCCCTCGTTGGAAATGGTGAGCGAATCGCCACCGTAGGCCTGGATGCCGACGGCCTTGGAGCCGAAGCTCGTCCCGCCAATGGCGACCCCGTAATTGGTCACGGTGGTCGTTGCACCCGTCGCGAGGATGCCGATGCCATCGCCGTATTGCGACAGCCCCGCGGAGTATTTCCCGTTGACTACCGAAACATCACCCGAAGCGGCCCGCGCGAACATCCCGATGCCGGGGCCGACGTAGCCATAGCCGTAAGCGGTGCCGGTATTGAGAGAGTAAACGTCGCCGTTACTGCTGCTGGCGAATGTTCCAACCCCCTCGGCGAATCCATAGCCCTTGCTCGAGCCGGCGTTGTTGATGGAAACGTCGCCATAGGTCGAGATGCCGATCACCCCGATGCCGTAATAGCCATTGGCGACGATTTCGCCCGTCTGGGCGTTGGTGATCTGGGCCAGCCCGTTCCCCGATTCCGCGAACGCACCGTAGGCGAATGCGGCTCTTGCATACACGCTGCCGCTATTGGTGAGCGTCGCCCCGGCGACGCCGTTTGCAACGAGCGCCTGGCCGAAATAATTCCCGTACACGCTCACGCCGCCGCTGTTGTCGAGCACGGCGGTGCCATTGGACGATGAAGCCACGGCTCCAAAGGCGTTGTAGCCGAGTGCCTCGATACCGCCGCTGTTGCTGACGCTGGCTTCGCCATTGAAGGCAAGCGCCTGCACGCCATACGCCGTTCCACTCGTGGCAGCGTAGATGCTGCCGGAATTGCCGATGCTGGCGTCGTCGTAGCCCGAAGCGAGGATGCCGGTTGCGCCATAACCGTACGGGGTATACGCAACCGCCGTCACCCCGCCGGAATTGCTGACGCTGGCGGAGCTCGCGTCCCCGATTGCTGAGACGCTGATCCCGAACGAACCGTAGTTGCTGATGGCCGTGATGCCACCATCGTTGACGACGGTGATGTCTGCCGCGCCATAGTTGGTGGCGGCGTAGATCCCGGTCGCCAAACCGGCCGAGCCATTACCAGCGCTGATGCCGCCGGTGTTGGTGATATCGGTTTCGCCATCGGCCATCACCTGGATGCCGGTGGAGTAATAGCCGGTCGCGGTGATGCCGCCCGCATTGGTGACGGCAACGCCGCCTTGGCCACCCGTCGCGTAAATGCCGAACGCCTGGCCGTAATACCCCGTGGCCGCTACCGAGATTCCACCGTTGTTGACGACGGTGGTGAGGTCGGTGGACTGGGCCTCGATGCCCGCCGCCCAGGTGCCCCCCGTGGCGGTGATGCCAGCAGTATTTGCCACTCCCACATCCAGGCCGCTGGCGAAGATCCCGTCCGCGATGCCATCGCTGGACGTTGCCGTCACGGAGCCGCCGTTGCTGATGAAGACTGTGCCTGCGGCTGCGTAGCCGTACATGCCGGTTGCGGTGCCGTATTGGGCACTGGCAGCGATACCGCCACTGTTGTCGAGGTTGACATTACCAGTGGTGGAATAGCCAAGCACGCCGATCGCAGTGCCATAACCCGCGGCGGAGACGTCGATGCCCCCCGCATTGTTCGCCACCGCCGAAGCATAGGCGTCCGCCTCGATGCCGATCGCAAGGCCGGAATAGCCAGTCGCATCGACCGTGATGGCGCTGGTGTTCTGGGCGTAGGCGTCCCCGTAGGCCGAAATCGCGATGGCGCCAACCGCGGTGCCGTACTCGCCGCTCGCCGAGGCGTCGATGACGGCGGTGTTGACGGCCGCCGCCTGCCCGTAAGCCGTCGCTTCGATGCCGACCGCCAAGCCGTACGTACCGCTGGCGCCCGCGTTGATCGACCCGTTGTTCGTAACGGTCGCGTCGCCGTTGGTCGAGGCGCCGTAAAGCCCGGTGGCCGTGCCATACGTTCCGGTGGCCTGCGCGTTGATCGCACCATTGTTGGCAATGGACACGTCGCCGCCGCCCAAGGCGTAGATGCCCCAGGACTGGCCATTGTCACCGGTCGCCGTCGACGTGATCGTGTGGTCGTTGCGGACGTCATTGATATAGCCGGCCGACTCGACCTCGATCCCTGCCGCCCACGTGTAACCGGTCGCGTTGATGTCGCCCGTGGTGTAGCCGGTCCAGACATTACCGGCGGTGAAAAACGCGCCATCGGCCAATCCATCGGTCGAGGTGACCGTGTTCGCGCCCACCCAAAAACCGTAGGTCACGCCCGGGTAGCTGCCATACCAGCCGATGGCGTCATCGGAGCCGGAGACACCGCCGGGGCCCGGCGTGGCCGCGACCACGGTGGTCAGGTCGGCGACATCACCCGCGGAGGCCGAGACCGGCATCGACCCGGCGTGGAGCATGATCGCGTTCGGCGCTGCAACCCGCGACCAGCCCTCGCTCGCGCTGGATGCGTAGACGCTGGTCGGGGCGAAGTCGTCATGGACGGTCGTGAGATCGACGACCGGCTGCAATGCATCGCGCCTGGCGAGGTCGTAATGGATGGCCGTGGTTGCGGGGATCGCAAGATTGGCTGCAAGCACGCCGCCGCTGGCGGTCAGGGCCAGCGTGGTGGCCGAGATGGCCAGGGCGCTGCGGATGGCACGGGTGACAGGTGCAACCTTGATGACGCGCGCATGCCGACGCTTGGCCAAACCAGCCCGGTTCTTCGAGTCGCTCATTGGATCCCCACGGAATGAAAGTACTGTCCGCGCTTCCGATGGATGCGCGGCGCCCCCTGTTACTTCAGCGTGCCGGCCACATGGGCCCGCATGCACCTGAAGTATAAACACGGCGTGAAGGGGGAATGCAATTCCTTGACGGCGATCCCGCATTGAACAGGGCGCAGTCTGGCTGAATCGTATATATGCGCTGCCGCTTGCCACGACGGCCATCGGCGATGGCCCGCGCCCGGATTGCCCGGGCGTGAAATTGGTCGGGACGGCCGGATTTGAACCGACGACCCTCTGCCCCCCAGGCAGATGCGCTACCAGGCTGCGCTACGCCCCGACATCGGGAAAGTATAGCCGGCATCGGCCGTTCGACGGGAGCCGCGCGTGATGATTTCAGGATTCGCCCACGGATCGATGCGCTCCAGCGCGCCGCCGGCCTGGAAAACCGGCTTGATCAGCGCCGCAGCAACAGCAGCACTTCTTCCAGCTCCATCCGCACCTGGCGCACGATCTGCGAGCTCAGCGCGGATTCCTGCCTGGCGCCCTCGCCTTCCAGCCGCAGGCGCGCGCCGCCGATGGTGTAGCCCTGTTCGTACAGCAGGCCGCGGATCTGGCGCACCATCAGCACGTCATGGCGCTGGTAGTAGCGGCGGTTGCCACGGCGCTTGACCGGCTTGAGCGAGGGGAATTCGGTTTCCCAGTAACGCAGCACGTGCGGCTTGACGTCGCACAGCTCGCTGACCTCGCCGATGGTGAAGTAGCGCTTGGCCGGGATCGCCGGCAGTTCGCGGTTGCTGCCCGGATCAAGCATGGACACCTCCGGCCGCGCCGACGCCGGCGAAGGCTTCGACGCGTTCCTTCAGTTTCTGCCCCGGACGGAAGGTCACCACCGTGCGCGCGGAAATCGGGATCTCCTGGCCGGTCTTGGGATTGCGGCCGGGTCGCTGGTTCTTGCGGCGCAGGTCGAAGTTGCCGAACCCGGACAGCTTGACCTGGCGGCCAGCCTCCAGCGCCTCGCGCAGGGCATCGAAGAACGCATCGACGAATTCCTTCGCCTCGCGCTTGTTGAGGCCGACGTCCTCGTACAGGCGCTCAGCCATTTCCGCCTTGGTCAACGCCACATCGTTCCCCTGTAAACGATCCGCCATTGGTTGCTTGGGAATCCGCTATTCACGGATCCGCGCGCCATGTTCGCGTTGCAGGGCGGCGGTCACCCCGGCCACCACCACGTCCACGTCGCGGTCGGTCAGGGTGCGCGAATCCTCCTGCAGAATCAAGCCCATAGCGAGACTCTTGAACCCCGTTTCCACCCCCTTGCCGGCATAGCGGTCGAACAGCCGCAACTCCCGCAGGGCGCCGCCAGCAGCCGCTTTCACGGTCGCCTCCACCGCGGCCCAAGGCAGGGCATCGGCGACGACGAACGCGAGGTCGCGGCGGACGGACGGATAACGCGACAGCGGCTGCGCCCGGGCGACCGAGCGCTGCGCGAGCGGCTCAAGATCGAGTTCGAAGGCGACCACCGTCGCGTCGATCCCGAGCGCCTGCTGCAGCTGCGGGTGCAACTGCCCGATCCAGCCCAGCGCCTGGCCGTTGCGGAAAACATCGGCCGAACGCCCCGGGTGCCCCCACGGCGCCTGCGACGGTCGGTACTCGAGGGTCGCGCCGGACAGCGCCGCGAGGCTGTCGAGGTCGCCGCGCAGGTCGTGGAAGTCGACCTCGCGCGCGGCGATGCCCCATTGCTCGGCTGCGGCATCGCCGCAGGCGACGCCTGCCACGCGCGTCGTCTCCAGCGGCGCCGCGCCGGCCCCAGCCGCGGCGGCGAACACGCGCCCCAGCTCGAACAGGCGCACCCGCGGCTGCTGGCGCGCGAGGTTGCGCGCAAGCGAGGCCACCAGCCCCGGCAGCAGGCTGGTGCGCATCACGGCAAGTTCGGCGCTCAGCGGATTGGCCAGCGCCACCGCGCCATCGCCCAGCGTCCATGTCGCGAGCAGGCCGGCGTCGACGAAGGCGTAATTGATCGCCTCCAGGAAATCGCGCGACGCCAGCTGGCCGCGCAGCGCGGCATCGGCCACCCGCGTCTGGCTCGGCGCCGACAGGCGCGTGGCGCCACCCGGCAACGTCGCGGGGATCGCGTCGTAGCCATGGATGCGGGCGACCTCTTCGACCAGGTCTTCCTCGATCGCAAGGTCGAAGCGGCGCGTCGGCGGCGTCACGCGCCAACCCTCGGCGATCGCGTCGACCGCCAGGCCGAGCGCGCTGAGGATGCGCTGCACCTCGCCGTCCGCGATGGCGGCGCCGAGCACGCGCTGCAGGCGCGCGCGGCGCAGCAGGATCGGACGCGGCGTGGGCAGGTGTGCGGCGAGCACGGCTTCGGTCACCGGCCCCGGCACGCCGCCGGCGATGTCCAGGATCAATCGCGTCGCGCGCTCGACCGCCACGCGTGGCAACTCGGGATCCACGCCGCGCTCGAAGCGATGCCCGGCGTCGGTGTGCAGGCCCAGCCGCCGGCCGCGGCCGATGATGGCGGCCGGCGCGAAATGCGCGGCTTCGAGGAAGACGTTGCGAGTGCTGTCGGTCACGCGCGTGTCGTGGCCGCCCATGATCCCGGCCAGCGCCAGCGGCCGGCCTTCCGCAGCGGCGCCATCGACGACCAGCAGGTCACCGGCCTGCAAGGCCACGTCGCGGCCGTCGAGCAGCTTCAGCGCCTCGCCAGCGCGCGCATGGCGCACGCCGACCGGGCCGTGCAGCAGGTCGCGGTCGAACGCGTGCATCGGCTGCCCGAGTTCGAGCATCACGTACTGGGTCACGTCGACCAGCAGGCTGACCGGGCGTATGCCACTGCGTCGCAGGCGCTCGGCCATCCACGCCGGTGTCGCGCGCGAGGCGTCGACGCCTTCGATGACGCGGCCGACGTAACGCGGTGCATCGGCGCCGGCCCGCAACTCGATCGCAATGCTGGCGTCGCTCGCCGCTGGGACCGGCGCCGCGTCGAAAATGGCGACCTGGCTCCCGCAGGCGGCGGCCACGTCGTAGGCGATGCCGCGCACGCTGAAGCAGTCGGCGCGATTGGGCGTGAGCTTGAGTTCGATGCTGGCGTCGGGAAGGCCGAGGTACGCCGCAAGCGGTTCCCCGATCGGCGCATCGTCCGGCAGTTCGAGCAGCCCGGAGGCGTCGGCGTCGATGCCCAGCTCCCTGGCCGAGCACAGCATGCCGTTGGATTCGACGCCCCTGAGTTTGGCCGCCTTGATCGTGAGATCGCCGATGCGCGTGCCGATCGTCGCCAGCGGCGCGACCAGGCCGGGCCGCGCGTTGGGCGCGCCGCAGACGATTTGCAATCGTTGCCCTGCCCCGGCGTCGACCTGGCAGACCTGCAGGCGATCGGCTTCCGGGTGTTTGGCGCACTCGACGATGCGCGCGACGACGACGCCATCGAGCCCGGCGCCGACGACGGTCATGTCTTCGACCTCCAGCCCGATCGCCGTCAGCGTCGCCGCGAGTTGATCGCGGCCGGCCGTGATGGCGACATGTTCGCGGAGCCAGTTTTCAGGGAATTTCATCGATGTCCATCTCGCGTGGCCCGGATAAGCCCAGCGCATCCGGGGCGTTGCAGCAGCGTGCGGAACAACCCCCGGGTGCGCTGCGCTTACCCGGGCTAACGTGGCGATCGGTCAGGCGAACTGGCGCAGGAAGCGAACGTCGTTGTCGAAGAAGCTGCGCAGGTCATCCACGCCGTGGCGCAGCATCGCGAAGCGCTCCACGCCAAGGCCGAACGCGAAGCCGGTGTAGCGTTCCGGGTCGATGCCGATGTTGCGCAGCACGCTCGGATGCACCATGCCGCAGCCGAGCACCTCAAGCCAACGCATGCTGCCGTCGGGTTGCTGCCACGCGATGTCGACCTCGGCGGAAGGCTCGGTGAAGGGAAAGTAGCTCGGACGGAAGCGCATCGCGAAATCGCGCTCGAAGAACGCGCGCACGAATTCGGCCAGCGTGCCCTTGAGGTCGGCGAAGTTGGCGTGCTCGTCGACCAGCAGGCCTTCGACCTGGTGGAACATCGGCGTGTGGGTCTGGTCGCTGTCGCTGCGATAGACCTTGCCGGCCGCGATCATGCGCAGCGGCGGCTGGCCGCCGCGCGCAAGCAGGTCCTGCATGTAGCGCACCTGCACGCCGGAGGTGTGCGTGCGCAGCAGGCGGCCATCCTCGAAGTAGAAGGTGTCGTGCATCGCACGCGCCGGGTGGTGCGGCGGGAAGTTCAGCGCCTCGAAGTTGTGCCAGTCGTCCTCGATCTCCGGGCCATCGCTGAGCTCGTAGCCCAGGCGGGCGAAGATGTCGACGATGCGCGCCAGGGTGCTGCTGACGGGGTGGATGCCGCCGCGGGCGGCGTTGCGGCCGGGCAGCGTGACGTCGATGGATTCGGTCGCCAGGCGCACGTCGAGGGCGGCGGCGTCGAGCTCGGCCTTGCGCGTGGCGAGCGCGGCGCCGAGGGTGTCGCGGGCGCGGTTGATCGCCTCGCCGGCGGCCTTGCGCTGGTCGGGCGGCAGCGTGCCCAGCGCCTTGAGTTGCGCGGTGACGGTGCCGCTCTTGCCGAGCAGCGCGACGCGCAGGGATTCCAGCAGGTCAGGCGACGTCGCTGCCGCGATGTCCGCCAGCGATTGCTGGATCAATGACTCGATGTCACTCATTGCGACGATCTCCGGCGACGAGATCGTCATTCCCGCGCAGGCGGGAATGACGGCAAACATTCCCTGCAACTGGATCCATGGCCCGGTCGATCAAGCCATGGCCCCCGAAAACGAACATGGGGAAGGACTTGCGCCCTTCCCCATGCGTGTACTGCATTGTCACGACCACGACGCGAACGCCGTGGGCGGCAACGAACTTACGCTGCGAGCGCGCCCTTGGCCTTTTCCGCCAGCGCCGCAAAACCCGCGGCGTCGTGCACGGCGATGTCCGCCAGCACCTTGCGGTCGAGGGTGATGCCGGCCTTCATCAGGCCGTTCATGAAGCGGCTGTAGCTGATGCCGTTGATGCGGGCGGCGGCGTTGATGCGCGCGATCCACAGCGTGCGGAACTGGCGCTTGCGCTGCTTGCGGCCGATGTAGGCGTACTGCAGGGCCTTCGTCACCGCCTGTTTGGCGACGCGGAAGACCTTGCGGCGGGCGTGGTAGTAGCCCTTGGCCTGCTTCAGGATTTTCTTGTGGCGCCGACGCGCCTGTACACCACGTTTGACTCGTGCCATGTCTTATCTCCTCACAGGTACGGAAGCATGCGGTCCAGACGGCCTGCATCCTCGGGACGAACATGGTTCGTCTGCCGCAGGTTGCGCTTCCGCTTGGTCGCTTTCTTCGTGAGGATGTGGCTCTTGTTGGCGTGGCCGCACTTGTACTTGCCGGAAGCGGTCTTCCGGAAGCGCTTGGCCGCCGCCCGATTGGTCTTGATCTTGGGCATTGCGGGAGGGTCCTTGTCGTTTCTGTCACTGGCTGGGCGGTGGTCATGGACCACGCTTTCCGTCCTGCCCTTGCCGGTCGTAAGTCGTTGATCCCCAAGGATTGACGACAGGTTCCTGGTAGTGCGGGTACAGCACCCGGCGAACCGGGCCGCGCATTATGCGGGCCAGACGGCCAGGTTGCAAATAAAACCTTGGGAATCAGCGGGTTTGCCGGGGTTTGTCGCATGTCGCCGCCCCCACCCCAACCCTCCCCCGCTGCGCGGAGGAGGGAGCCGCCCAGGTCAGGTCTTCTTCTTGGGGGCGATCATCATCACCATCTGCCGGCCTTCCAGGCGCGGACGAGATTCGATGACGATGTCCTCGCCCAGGTCGGCCTCGATCCGGTTGGCCATCTCGCGGCCGAGCTCCTGGTGGCTCATCTCGCGGCCACGGAAGCGGATGTTGACCTTGATCTTGTCGCCCTCTTCCAGGAAGCGGCGCATGTTGCGCAGCTTGATCTGGTAATCGCCCTCGTCGGTGACGGGGCGGAACTTCATTTCCTTGATCTCGACCTGGCGGGTCTTCTTCTTGGCTTCGTTGGCCTTCTTCTGCTGCTCGAAGCGGAACTTGCCGAAGTCCATGATCTTGCAGACCGGCGGATCGGCATTGGGCTGGATTTCAACCAGGTCCAGGCCTTCCTCCTCGGCCTTGGCGAGGGCTTCGTCGCGCGACAGCACGCCGACCATTTCGCCATCGCTGCCGATCACGCGCACACGGGGTACGCGGATTTCGTTGTTCTTGCGGTTCTGCTTTTCAGGGGTGCTGATGTTGCGATCTCCGGAGTGGAACGTGCCGGTCGCGACGCGGCCGGGCCAAGTGTTCAGCTAGGGACGTGCTCGTCATGTAAACGCGCGGCGAAATCGGAGACGGACATCGTCCCCAGATCCTCCCCCGAACGCGAGCGCACGGCCACTGCGCCATTGTCCTTCTCGCGATCCCCGACCACCAGCAGGTATGGCACCCGCTGCAGCGTGTGCTCGCGGATCTTATAGCCGATCTTCTCGTTCCGCAAATCGGCGGCGACGCGGAAGCCTTGATTTGCAAGGGTTTTCCGGACCTCCTCGGCCCAATCGGCCTGGGCGTCGGTGATATTCAGGACCACGGCCTGGACCGGTGCCAGCCAGGCCGGGAAATTGCCGGCGTGGTGCTCGATCAGGATGCCGATGAAGCGCTCCATCGAGCCCACGATGGCGCGGTGCAGCATGACGGGGTGGCGCTTCTGGCTGGTCTCGTCGACGTATTCGGCGCCCAGCCGGCCCGGCATCATGAAATCGACCTGCATCGTGCCCAGCTGCCAGGTACGGCCGATGGCGTCGCGCAGGTGGTATTCGATTTTCGGCCCGTAGAAGGCGCCCTCGCCCGGCAGCTCCTCCCATTCGACGCCGCAGGCGCGCAGGGCATTGCGCAGCGCCGCCTCGGCCTTGTCCCAGGTCGCATCGTCGCCCAGTCGCGGCTCCGGACGCAGCGCAAGCTTGAGCTGGACGTCGGTGAAGCCGAAGTCGGCGTAGACCTTCATGGCCTGCTGGTGGAAGGCGGTGACCTCGGACTCGATCTGGTCCTCGGTGCAGAACACGTGGCCGTCGTCCTGGGTGAAGCCGCGCACGCGCAGGATCCCGTGCAGCGCGCCCGATGGCTCGTTGCGATGGCAGGCGCCGAACTCGCCGTAGCGGATCGGAAGGTCGCGGTAGCTGTGCAGCCCCTGGTTGAACACCTGCACGTGGCCCGGGCAGTTCATCGGCTTGAGCGCGTAGGTGCGCTTCTCCGACTCGGTGAAGAACATGTTGTCCTTGTAGTTGTCCCAGTGCCCTGACTTCTTCCACAGCTCGACGTCGAGGATCTGCGGGCAGCGGACCTCGCCATAGCCGGTCTGCCGGTACACCTTGCGCATGTACTGCTCGACCACCTGCCACACCGACCAGCCCTTCGGGTGCCAGAACACCAGGCCCGGCGCTTCTTCCTGCAGGTGGAACAGGTCCTGCTGCCGGGCGATCTTGCGATGGTCGCGCTTCTCGGCTTCCTCGAGCTGCGTCAGGTACGCCTTGAGGTCCTTGTCATTCAACCAGGCGGTGCCGTAGATGCGGCTGAGCATCTGGTTGTTGTGGTCGCCGCGCCAGTACGCGCCCGCGACTTTCATCAGCTTGAACGCGCGCAGCTTGTCGGTACCGGGCACGTGCGGGCCGCGGCACAGGTCGGTGAATTCGCCCTGCGTGTAGAGCGAAAGCTCCTGGTCGGCGGGGATCGACTCGATGATCTGCGCCTTGTACTCCTCGCCGATGCCGCGGAAGAACTGCGTCGCCTCGTCGCGCGATTTCACGCTGCGCGAGACCGGCATGGCTTCCTTGACGATCTTCTGCATCTCCGCCTCGATCGCCGGCAGGTCCTCCGGCGTGAACGGGCGCTCGAAGGCAAAGTCGTAATAGAAGCCGTTGTCGATCACCGGGCCGATGGTGACCTGCGCACCGGGGTACAGCCGCTGCACGGCCTGCGCGAGCAGGTGCGCGGTTGAATGGCGCAGCACGTCGAGTGCGTCGGGATGCTTGTCGGTGACGATCTCCAGCGCCGCGTCCTGGTCGATGCGGAAGCTGGTGTCGACGAGCCTGCCGTCGACCTTGCCGGCCAGCGCGGCCTTGGCCAGGCCGGGGCCGATGGACGTGGCGATTTCGGCAACGGAAACGGGCTGGTCGAATTCGCGGCGCGAGCCGTCGGGGAGCGTGATGGCGATCATGGGTCCGATGTTCTAATGGGATCGACGTGGGCAGCGGACGGTGCGTTGAGCCTGGATTGTCCTGGCGCGCGGCGGCGCGGCCATCGACTCATCGCACCCGTCATCGCCGGCAGCGAGACAACAAAAAAGCGCCACGAGGGCGCCTGGACAGTTCAGCCTTCGTGGACGGATCAGCAGTGGGCCGTGGTAGTGCTCATGTCGCACGCTCGGCCGGCGTTTCCGCGGGCCACCTGTCTGGATTGATGTCTGCCGAAGCCGCCACGCATCGCTGCGTGGTGGGCGGTACAGGGTTCGAACCTGTGACCCCTACCATGTCAAGGTAGTGCTCTACCGCTGAGCTAACCGCCCGCAGATCCCCTTGCGGGCGCGCAGTCTAGCCGATGGCGGCGGCAGCGGACAACCGAGGCCGACGGCGCCGCCCGCCCTTCCGGGGTCTGGCGGGCACACAGTCGACATCCCGATGCCGCGGCGACGGTCGCGCGGGCATCCCGCATCCGGCGCAATCCAGGGCACCTGCCCGCGCGGCGCGCCGGCTCAACCGGCGAGGCTGGCGTCCTTCAGGCGCCGGATCTGGTCGCGGATCCTGGCGGCGTCCTCGAACTCGAGGTCGCGGGCATGCTGGTACATGCGCTGCTCCAGTTCGCGCAACCGCACGCTGCGCTGGGACGGCGACATCACGGCGTAGTCCTCGCCGCCTTCGGCAACCCGTCGCGCCTTGCCGCGGCCTTTCTTCTCGCCCGGCTCGCTGCGTGCGCCTTCGAAGATGTCGACCAGCGTGCGTGCGATCGACTGCGGCGTGATGCCATGCTCGGTGTTGTACTCGACCTGCTTCGCACGCCGGCGGTCGGTTTCCTCGATCGCCTTCTGCATCGAGTTGGTGACCCGGTCGGCGTAGAGGATGGCCTTGCCGCGCAGGTTGCGCGCCGCGCGGCCGATGGTCTGGATCAGCGATCCGGTCGAGCGCAGGAAGCCTTCCTTGTCCGCATCCAGGATCGCCACCAGCGATACCTCCGGCATGTCCAGGCCTTCGCGCAGCAGGTTGATGCCGACCAGCACGTCGAATTTCCCCAGCCGCAGGTCGCGGATGATCTCCACGCGCTCCACCGTGTCCACGTCCGAGTGCAGGTAGCGCACGCGCACGTTGTGCTCGGACAGGTATTCGGTGAGGTTTTCGGCCATGCGCTTGGTGAGCGTGGTGATCAGCACGCGGTCGCCCATCGCCACGCGCAGGGTGATTTCGCCGAGGACGTCGTCCACCTGGGTCGCCACCGGCCGGATCTCGACCTCCGGATCGATCAGCCCCGTTGGCCGCACGACCAGCTCGGTGATCTCGCCTTCCGACATCCGCAGTTCGTACGGCCCCGGCGTCGCCGAGACGAAGATCGCGCGCGGCGCGCGTCCTTCCCATTCCTCGAACTTCAGCGGCCGGTTGTCCAGCGCCGACGGCAGCCGGAATCCGAACTCCACCAGCGTTTCCTTGCGCGAGCGGTCGCCCTTGTACATCGCGCCGATCTGCGGGACGGTCACGTGCGACTCGTCGACGACCAGCAGCGCATCGGGCGGGATGTAGTCGAACAGGCACGGCGGCGGCTCGCCCGGCATGTGCCCGGTGAGATGGCGGGAGTAATTCTCGATGCCGTTGCAGTAGCCGACCTCAGCCATCATCTCGAGGTCGAACTGGGTGCGCTGGGCCAGCCGCTGCGCCTCGACCAGCTTGTTCTGCGAATACAGCACTTCCAGTCGCTCGCGCAGCTCGATCTTGATCGCCTCGACCGCATCCAGGACCGTGCGCCGGGTCGTGACGTAATGGGATTTCGGGTAGATGGTGTAGCGCGGCAGCGTGCGCAGGGTCTCGCCGGTGAGCGGGTCGAACAGCGTCAGCTTCTCGATCTCGCCGTCGAACAGTTCGATCCGCAGCGCCTCGGCGTCGGATTCGGCCGGATGGATGTCGACCGTCTCGCCGCGCACGCGGTAGGTGCCGCGCGTCAGGTCCATCTCGTTGCGCGTGTACTGCATCTCGGTCAGGCGGCGGATCAGTTCGCGCTGGTCGATGCGCTCGCCGCGCACCATGTGAAGGACCATCTTGTGGTATTCGCCGGGGTCGCCCAGGCCGTAGATCGCCGACACCGTGCAGACGATGATCGCGTCGCGCCGCTCCAGCAGCGCCTTGGTCGCCGACAGCCGCATCTGCTCGATGTGTTCGTTGACCGAGCTGTCCTTGTCGATGAACGTATCGGACGACGGAATGTAGGCTTCGGGCTGGTAATAGTCGTAATAGCTGACGAAGTATTCGACCGCGTTGTGCGGGAAGAACGAGCGGAACTCGCCATAGAGCTGGGCCGCCAGCGTCTTGTTGGGCGCCATCACCAGGGTCGGCTTCTGCACCGCCTGGATCACATTGGCGATGGTGTAGGTCTTGCCGGAGCCGGTGACGCCGAGCAGCGTCTGCCGCGCCAGCCCGGCCTCGAAACCCCGGATGAGTTTTTCGATCGCCTGCGGCTGGTCGCCCGCCGGTGAATAGGGCGAGACCAGCTGGAAGCCTGCGGGGTGGATGAGGTCGGTCATCGGCGGCGGAACATGGGGGATCGGTCAGTTTATCCCGACCGGCCGGGGCAGCCTGACTGGGTGCTGTCGGCAAGGGGGATGCGAATGCGCGCTCGATCCGTCCACCCTCGGCTCGGCCGGGCCAGGTGATGGCGAAGCCGACCGGCGCGGCCTGCCCCCCGGAGCCGCCCGCATGGACCCCGCCATGGACCCGTCGCCGGACCCATGTCCTTGCCGTGATCGTCGCCGGCGCTGCAGGCATCTTCCAGGCTGTCGCCGCCGCCCCCCACGCGCTCGCGCGGTGGTTTCCTACCGGGAACACACCAGGCCGCCGATCGCGGCGATCGCGTGGGCTGCCTAAGGTGTGCCCTCCATCTGCGCAAGGAAGCGCGACATGCCGGGCCGGAATGCTGGATTCACGTTGATCGAAGCGATGATCGTGCTGGTCGTGGGGTGCCTGCTGGTCGGGATCGCGGTCCCGGCGTGGAGTGCCGCCCTGGAAAGCGCCCATGCCATCTCCGCGAAGGCCGACCTGGCTACCACCCTGACGCGCTCAATCACCCACGCGACGTTGGCCGGCAGCGAAGTCGTCCTCTGTCCCGGAGACGCCAGCGGCTGCCGGGGCACCCCGGATTGGAGCCATGGCTGGATCGCCTATGCCGATATCGACGGCAACCGCCAGCGCGGGGCCAACGAGACGCTGCTGCAGCTTGAAAAGCCGCTCGATGGCAAGGTCCACCTGCGCAGCACGGCCGGGCGCACGCGGCTGGTGTTCCAGCCCAATGGCGGCAACGCCGGATCCAACGTCACCTTCACCCTGTGCGACGGGCGCGGCCGGGCCAGGGCCACGACATTGGTGCTGGCCAACGACGGACGCTTGCGCACGGGCGTGCCCAGCGCCGCCGCCGCGGACGCCTGCATGCAGCCGATGTGATGCCGCCGGTTGCGTGACGCGGGCGGCCTCGGCACAATGACGCCCCCGCCCGAATAGCTCAGCTGGTTAGAGCACTTGACTGTTAATCAGGGGGTCGTTGGTTCGAGTCCAACTTCGGGCGCCAGATCAGGATCCAGCAAAAAGCCCGCCTTTCGGCGGGCTTTTTGTTTGGTCCGGCCTCATCAGGGGCAGTCGTCCGCCGTCACGCTGTAAGTGATCGTGCAATTGCTGCTGTTCCCCTTGCACACCTTCGAGGAAGAACAGGTCGATGGCTGAGTGGTGTCGACCGGCGTGCCGAAAATGATACCAACGACATCCGTGTTGTTGATGAGCGGCGAGCTGATCGTCGTGGTTTCAGCCTTGGATCCATCCGTTCCGTTCTGGGTCAAGGTCGGTGAAATCACCGCTCCGTTCAGCGTCACGCTGGTCACCGCGTAATTGCGGCATACCTTTGTTGCGTAAGGCTTCTGCGCGTCAGGCAACGCCGTAGTGGTGGTGCCATCGAAGCAGCTGAGCGCGTCGGAACTGGTGCCGGCGGTCTGGTAGTTGTAGTTGCCGACCGTCAACGTCTGGCCGACACCCAGGGCGCTGGACGACGTGCAGGTATAGGTATTCCCCGCCGTTGCCGGGTTGCAGGTCACGCCCGACAGGCTGCTGTTGATGAATGGCGTCAGCACGTTCGCGGTGAATGGATAGGCGGTCGTGCTGGATCCGACATAGAAGTTGCCGTAGAACGTGCCGCCGGTCGAGCCGCCGGACGAGCCCGAACCCACGATCTTGTATGGCTGGGTCGCCGTCCAGGTCGCCGGGGTATCCCCGATGCCGTCCGAGTCGGCATCCGCGGTTGCATCGTCAGAATCGATGCCGCCTATCAGCGTCGTCAAGCCGGAATTCGAGCGGCGCAGGATGCCCAGCGCGTTGGTGACCTGGTTTGCCGTCGGACTGGTGCCGCGCGTGACCTTGCCTCGGACCGGTGCGCTGGACGACAGGGTGTCGAGGAAGTTGTTGTTGGCCACGACGATCTGGTCGCCTTCCTTGGGGGTGTATTTCCCAAGCTCGGTCAGGTTGATCGAGGTGAACGGCAGCACCTTGAGGACGCATGACTCCAGGTCCGAGGTGCTTGGCGCGGATCCGTCCGCCGCGGTGCAGGTGGACTTGGCGTCGGCGATGGCCTGCCTGGCCTTGTCCTCGAGGTAATCGATGTACAGGCCACGCAGGTGCAGCCACTTGGCGGTGTCCGAGGCCTGGAAGTCGATCGCATCGGGCTGCGTGTAATAGATGGAATTCGTGGTCTCCAGGTTGGTCACGGCCGCGCCGTTGCTGATCGGCAGCACGTCGTTCCAGTTCGACTGCGAAGCCTGGTTGACGATGCGCAGGTCGAGGTACGCCTTGACGAAGTTCTGGTAATTGGTCGTGGCCGTGGTGGTCGGCAGGTAGCCCGTGGTGGAGTTGTCGTTCTTGGTCGCGAGGAAGTTCTGGTAGTCGTCGTACATGTCGGCGGCAACTCGGAACAGGCCGTTCACGCGGATGACGCGGCATGCCTCGGTGTACTTGCCGCTGGTCACGGGACCGGTCAACGCGCCGGTCGTCGAATTCAGCAGGTAATGGCTGTGCGTGCTGCGGCGCGGGTCGAACTTCGCGGCACCCGCCGGGAGGCTGGACGGATCATGGTGGTCACGGCAGCAGATCGTGCACAGGGCACTCTGCGTGGTGGCGGAGGAATCCGCGCCTGCCGGGGGCACATAACTGGCACCGATCACCGCGGTGGCATCTTCCGGCTCGGTATAGCGGGTTCCATCCCAGTAGCTGGGACGCTTGGCGCCGCTGGTCGCAGCCGTCGCCGTGTTGCACGAACAGCCCACCAGCGAGGTCTCCGTACGGGCCTGTGCAAGGGCCGTGCCATCGTCGGTCGCATCGGTGTAGGTCAGGACGTCGAAGCGGGTTTCGATGGCGCTGCTGCCATTGACCAGCGGCTTGGGGTTGGTCGCGGCGGTGTCCGTCCCCTCGCTGATGGCGATCGGGATTACGCCCTGCTGCTGCTTGGACGGGTCATAGATGCGCACCTGCGGGCCACGCGGCAGCGTCCCGGTCGTCAGCTTGCCGATCTTGGCGCTGTCGCTGGGATCCAGGGCGGCCACGGCCTCCTCGAGGGACACCCGTTGGCCAACACCCTGCGCGTCGGACCAGGTGACGTTGACGGTGATCTTCTTGAACTCGTTGTTCTGGGTATAGGTTTTCGAATCCAGCGCACCCGTATTGGCAACATCGCAATCGAAGACCGAGGTGGCGGTCTTCAACGCGCAGCGATCGACCGTCCAGGTGCGGCTATAGGTGACCCCGCCTTCGGGAATCGATTCCGCGGCCGCACTGGTGTCGATGGCCAGGTAGGTGGCCATGTCCTGGAAGCCACGGAGGTATTCGAGCTTCTCCTGCGCCAGCGCAAGCCCGGCCGACTGCGCCTTGGCCTCGGAGGAGTTCTTGAACAACGAGCCCTGCAGCGCGGACAGCGCCAGCAGACCGAAGCTGAGGATGACGACCGCAACCAGCACTTCGAGCAGGCTGAAGCCGGATGGACGCGTCGATCGCGAATGGGTCTTCATGGCGTCACGTCCTCAGAAGGAAGTCTTGGCGTCCAGCCACGAACCCGGCACGAGACCGAACTTGGCACTGCTCGGGATCTCGTTGGTATTGGCGCTCGACGACGTGCTGTCGTAAACGATGGTGAAACCACCCGTCATCTTGATGTTCCCTTCAACCACCAGCGCGCCGTAGACCTGGGCGTTGGTCCCACCGACATCCACGGGGTTGGTCTTGGGGTTGTCGCTATGCAGGAACAGCATTCCATACATCACGAGCCCTTTCTTGAGGTCGATGCTGGTCCCGCCCTGGTTGATCACGACGATCGCCGGGTTGTCGGGGCTGCCGATCTGCGTGGCGAGCGACGCACAGGGGCCAGACACATAGTAGATGCCGCTGGATCCACTGCCGAGCGATGAGCAATCGGTCAGTTCCGTGGCGGCGAATTCCTCGGTCATCGCGTACTCGACACAATTCTGGTCGGCTGTCGTGCCGCAGTTCTGCATCGTCGCGCCGTCGGGATTTGTGCCGGCAGATCCGTCCGTCTTCTTGTCCCAGACGACTTCATAATCGACGTTGAAGATGTATTCGAAAATCGAGTCGTCCGAGTCGACGTCGGCATCATCCATTCGCACGCCGGCACTATTGAGGCCCGGGAAGAAGGTGATGTCCGGAAGCGTCCTGCACTTGTCGGTGATTTCATTCTTGCTCGAATCGCACTTCACTTCCTTGGTCCAGTCAGCGACATCCAGGATGTCGTTGCCCTTGTGCAAGGTGCTGCCGCCGCCGGTACCATGTCCTGACCAGTCCTCCTTTGAAGTCAGGTTTGGATTAGGTGCTTTTGGGCAATTACAGGGCGGACTGTTGCCGGTCGCCGAGGGGCAATCATTCTTGACGTCCAGCATCGTCATTTCGGGCAGGCCGGACAGCTGCCCGGTGAATTCGCTGAACTGGCAGGTGATGAAACTGCCTGCTCCACCGCCCGACCCATCGACACTGACGTTGTTGGGCGACCAGATGGAAGCGACCACATTGGTCCCATTGGACGCCGAATCGGAGTTCGCGACGATCTGGCCGTTACCCAGGCCCTGGACCAACCCGCTCGCAACCAGCGGCACCGATGCCGAAGGTACGAACGCGCTGTAACTGGCCCAGGTCGCCTTGACCGCGCCGGTGGCGCCATCCTCGTTGGTGAGCGACGCATCCGCGATGAGCGTCAGCGCCACGCGGTTCCCGGCGGTCGGCGTGATCCTGCACTCCGCCGGCGTCAGGCTCGTATCCAGCCGGCACAGCAGCGCGCGTACGTTGGAGGTGGCGGCGAATGCGGACGTGCCACCCATCCCGTTCTCGACCCGGACGGCGGCGGGGATCATGGCGGCGTAGGACGGATCGTCCGCGAGCAGCTGCGATCCAGTCTTGGTCCCGTCCTTGGTCCAGAAGTACAGCTGCGCACGACGCGAGTCGACACGCTCTGACCTGCAGGGATGCCCCGCCGGGAAATCGGCCAGCACGGCGCCGACATCCGAACACTTGACCCAGTGCGCGGCCGTGCTCGGCGGCAGCCAGCCGCCTTTCGCGGTGTCGTTGGCGATGATCTTGGCTCGATTGGCCTTGAGGTATTCGCCAGCGACGTTGAGCGCGTATTCGGCCGCCTGCTGGCTGATGCGCGCGCGGTTCTCGTTGGTCGTGGTCTTCTGTTCGAAGAAGCCGACATTGGCCGAAAACAGCACCAGGATGGTCACGATCACCAGCAGGATGATGGTGACCGTCAGGGTCGCCATGCCCTTCTGTCGCAGGGGCAGGCGCGAGAGGAGCGATTTGACTGTGGGCTTCATGGTCTGTTCCCGTCAGGGTGCCGGTGCGACATCGCAGCTTGCGGTGGTGTTGGGGCGCAGGCAGTCCGCCCTCACCTTGATGTTGGAGCGCACCGTCTTGGACGTCGTGGGATCGCTGCGCAGCCGTCCGATCAGCGTGATCTGCAACTCGCGCTGCTCGAGGGCATTGAACGTGGAGCCGCCGATGGATGTCCGCCTGCCGTTGGACTGGTTCGCGGTGCCGGCGATGTTGATCGCAAATGCCTCGGCCCCGTTGGTGTCGGTGATGTCGATGATCTTGGGATCGCTGAGCGGGCACCAACCGCTATCCGTGTTGCAGGTCACCGGATATTCGCTGTAGTCCGGTTGGTCGCCATCGCAGGCAGGCGTCACCGCGTCGCTGCTTTCCGCCACCTCGATGACGCCTACCGTCGCGCCGTCGACAGTGGCGGTCTTGCGCCTGATGCCCCTGATCTCGGCATTCCCCACGTCGATCACACCGGCGCTGCCAGGATCGCGATCGTAGGCGTAGATGATGCAGTTCGCGCCCGCGGTGGTGTCGATCAGCATGGGTGCGAACGCCGATACGGCAGTGGACGTGGGATTGCCAACGTAGCTCATCGCATCCTCGTCGTATCCGGCGCGCTTGAGCTCGGTCGTGATGAAATTGGTGATGTTGCGCAGCTCCTGCATCAGGCGCGTGGCCCGGACGTAATCGGAGTTGGCGCGGACGCTGGCGACGGTGAATGCGAGCACGGCACCGACGACGATCATCCCGGCCACCAGCGCGACCATCATCTCCAGCAGCGAGAATCCGCCCATCCGCTTCGGCGATCGATTCATGGCGCGCAGGTCCTGGTGGTGTAGTCGGACAGAATCCGGGGCGAATCGGTCGGCGCGCACAGGTAGGGCCGTGACCAGCGATCGACGTAAAGGCGCAGACGGAAATGGCCGGCGGAAGACTGGATGGTGGCACCACCGACATCCATGCCGTCGGTCAGGTAGCCGCGCTTGGGATCGATGGTGGCCAGCCCGACGTCGTCGTCATCGGTCGGGCCGAGGGTCGGCTGGCCGACCATCGTGATGCCGCGCCATTCGGCCTGGTCGGACGCATCCGAACTGGTCGGAAACTGGCCAACGTCGCACGCCGCGGCCGCCGTCTTGGCAAAACAGTCGCAGCCGGCGGCGACCGTCGTCGCTCCGATGCACATGTTGGTGCCGGACTTGCGGATGTTCACGGTGATCGGCCGGTCCCGCTTGAGCGCTTCCAGCTTGGCATTGGCGAAGAACGACACGAGTTGGTCGCCTGCTCCCCGGACGGCCACGCGCTCGCGGAAGTCGACGAACGAAGGAATCGCGAGCGCCACCAGGATCGCGAGGACGGTCACCGTCACCATCAATTCGATGAGTGTTACCCCGGTCACGTTTTTTGGCGAACCGCGCATCTGCTGCCTCCTGTCGGCCCAGCGATTGGACAAGCACGGCCCCCAGGCCGCAAGCGGAAACATGACCAACGGAAGCATCCCCGGGACAGGTGGCCCCCCGCCGCCCCTGGCGGCGTCCACCCATGGTGATAGCATCCTCCCGCAAACCCGGGGAGTCTGCCATGCGCCGTGTCCGAGGATTCACCCTGATCGAGCTGATGATCGTGGTGACGATCGTGGCGATCATCGCCGCTGTCGCCATTCCGGCGTTCACCAAGCAGATCCGCAGGAGCCACCGCGCTGATGCCGTCAAGAGCCTGAGCGATCTCCAGCTCAGGCAGGAACGCTGGCGGGCGAGCAACGCCACCTATGCCTCCACGCTGGGCACGCTGCTGGGCAGCGCCGGGGCCGCCACTTCCTACAACAGTGCCAGCCCCTACTACAATTTCACGGTCACCAACGTGGCGACCACTACCGCGACGTGTACGTGCACCACGGCATCCTGCTTCAAGCTGACCGCAGCGGCGAAGGGCACCCAGACCGCCGACGGCGACTGCGCAAGCATGGTCCTGACCAACACCTGCGGGAGCATCGCCAAGACGCCGACGACCAATCGCTGCTGGAACTGATTCCCGCTAGGCGACGATCTCGTAACACGGCTTGTAATCCCCCGCGATCTTCATCCTGCGCTGGTCGACGAAGGCGCGCAGCAGCGCGTCGAGCGCCTGCATCATGTCGGCGTCGCCGTGGATGCGGAACTTGCCGTGTTGTTCGATCTCGCGGATGCCTTCCTCCTTGACGTTGCCCGAGACGATGCCCGAGAAGGCGCGTCGCAGGTCGGCGGCGAGTTCCGAGGGCTTGCGGCCGTGGTGCAGGTCCAGCGCCGCCATCGCCTCATGGGTCGGGACGAAGGGCTGCTGGAACGGCAGCGGGATGTCCAGCGACCAGTTGAAGTAGAACGAATCACGCTGGGCGACGCGGTATTCGCGCACCTTCTGGATGCCTTCCTTGATCAGCCGGCCGACCTCGCCGGCGTCGCCGGTCACGATCCGGTAGCGGCTGGTCGCGGCTTCGCCCAGGGTCAGGCGCAGGAAGCGGTCGATCTGCTCGAAGTACGGTGCCGCTGACGTCGGGCCCGTGAAGACCAGCGGGAACGGCAGGTGCGCGTTCTCGTCGCGCAGCAGGATCCCGAGCAGGTAGAGGATCTCCTCGCAGGTGCCGACGCCGCCGGGGAACACCACGAATCCGTGGCCCATGCGCACGAACGATTCGAGCCGTTTCTCGATGTCCGGCATGATCACCAGGTGGTTCACGATCGGGTTGGGCGACTCGGCGGCGATGATCCCGGGCTCGGTGATGCCGATGTAGCGGCGCGGGTGCCGACGCTGCTTGGCGTGCGCGATGGTCGCGCCCTTCATCGGGCCTTTCATCGCGCCCGGCCCGCAGCCGGTGCAGATGTCCAGGCCGCGCAGGCCGAGTTCGTAACCGACTTGCTTGGTATAGCTGTACTCGTCGCGGTTGATCGAGTGGCCACCCCAGCACACGGCGAGGTTGGGCTCCTGCGGCTTGAGCACGCGCGCGTTGCGCAGCAGGCGGAAGACGGCGTCGGTGATGCCGGCCGAGGTGCCCAGTTCGCTGGCGTAGTCCGGCGCGAGTTCGACCGAGGTGTAGACCAGGTCGCGCACGACGGCGAACAGCAGCTCGGCGACGCCGCGGATGATCTGGCCATCGACGAAGGCCATCGCCGGTGCCGACTTCAGATCCAGCCGCAGGCCACGGTCCTGCTGGGTGACCAGGATGTCGAAATCCGGGTACAGCTCGCGCGCGGCGCGCGGATCGTCGGCGGTGCTGCCGGTGGTGAGCACGGCCAACGCGCAGCGGCGCAGCAGGTCGTGCATGCCGCCGGCGGAGGCGTCTCGCAGGCGCATGACTTCCTCGCGCGAAAGCACGTCCAGGCCGCCGCGCGGATAGATGCTGACGTCCAGGGTCGGCAGCGAGGTGGTGTGGATGGCTTCGATCGCGGCGCTGTCCATGACTGGGATCCTTGCAGGCTGGCGCCGACTTTAGCGCGCGCGGGGCGTGCGCCGCGTCAGCCGCCCACCGGCGGCAGGCGCATGTAGGCGGTGAGTCCGTCGAGGAACATCTGCACCGAGATCGCCACGATCACCATGCCCATCAGCCGCTCGATCGCGGTCAGCACCCGCGAGCCCAGCCATTTGTAGAGATAGGTGGACGAAAACAGGATCGCCGCGGTCGCCACCCAGGCGATCATCAGCGCCAGGCTCCAGGCGCCCATGCGCGTGGGTTCCTGGCTGCCCATCAGCATCACCGCGGCCATGCCCGACGGGCCGGCGACCAGCGGGATCGCCATCGGCACGATGAACGGCTCGCCTTCCGGCAGTTCGCCCATCAGCCCTTCCGGCGGCGGGAAGATCATCCGCAGGCCGATCAGGAACAGCACGATGCCGCCGGCGATCGACACCGACTCCTGGCGCAGGTGCATCAGGTTCAATGCATAACGTCCGCCCCACAGGAACAGCATCAGCACGCCCAGCGCGATCAGCATTTCGCGCGCGAGCACCACACGCTGGCGCTGCGGCGGCAAGGTGCGCAGCAGGCTCAGGAACACCGGGATGTTGCCCAGGGGGTCCAGGATCAGGAACAGCAGCAGCGCGGCGGACGCGATCGTCACGTGGGCCGCGCACCCAGGACCGGGAACGGGGATGCCACGCCATCGGCCTTCCAAACCGTGCCGCGGTGCACGCTGCCCGCTGGCGACAACAGCTGCACGCAGGCGTCGGCATACAGCGCCGGCTCGCGCGCGACCTGGTCGTCTTCCTCGACGAAGGCCATGGCCCGCAGACCGGTGCGCATCGGGCCCGGCTGCAGGCCGCTCACGCGCACGGGGCTGTTGGCGAGTTCGGCGTGCAGGATCGCCACCAGTGCCGACAACCCGTGCTGGGCGACCCCGTAGCCACCCCAGTACGCCTGCCGCACCTGCGCCAGGTCGTTGAGCGCGAAGACCACGGCGGCGTCGCTGGCCTGCATCAGCAGCGGCAGGCAGGCCTGCGTGAGCCACCACGGCGCGGTGAGGTTGACGTGCAAGGCGCGCGCGAAGGCGGCCGGATCGGTGTGCAGCAACGGCGTCAGGCCACGGAAGGTGGCCGCGCAATGCAGCACCCCGTCGAGCCGGCCGAGTTCATCGCCGATGCGCTGGGCGAGCTCGGCGTAGTCGTCGGGCGAGGCGCCTTCGAGATCCAGCGGATACAGCAGCGCGTGGCCGCCATCGGCGACGATGCGGTCGTACAGGCGGTTCAATTTCGGTACCTTGCGGCCGAGCAATACGACCGTGGCGCCTGCGCGCGCGCAGGCCAGCGACGCCGCCTGGCCAAGGCCACCATGCGCACCGGACACCAGCATGACGCGCCGGTCGAGCACGCCGGCGTCTGCAAGCGGAGTCGCCGCGCTCACGCCTTCTGCATCTCCGTGATCATGCGCGCCAGCTCGCCGGATTCGTAAAGCTCAAGGGTGATGTCGCAGCCACCGATCAGTTCGCCGTTGATGAACAACTGCGGGAAGGTCGGCCAGTTGGAATAGCGCGGCAGGTTGGCGCGGATCTCCGGCTCCTCCAGCACGTTGACCGAATGCAGCCCGGTCGCGCCGGCGGCCTTGAGCGCCTGCACGGTGCGGCTGGAGAACCCGCACATCGGGAACTGCGGGGTGCCTTTCATGAACAACACGATCGGGTGGCTCTCGACTTGTTCGCGGATCTGGTCCAGCACTGCCATCGCACGATCTCCGGCAAGGCCCGCCGCGGCTTGATCGGCCGGTGACGGGCAGGGGTTAGAATGAACGCTGCAAGCCCGTCATTGTAAGCCTTTGCCCCAGCGGCGATCGGCTGTTTTCCGCGGTACACGGCCACGGAACGGCTCGACGGCGGCGGCGTTTCCAGCCACCGCGCAGCTTGGGGCGCCCCTCCAACAAGGAACCCCACCATGGCCATCGAGCTTCCTCCCCTGCCCTTCGAACGCACCGCCCTGGAGCCGCACATCTCCGGCGAAACGATCGACTTCCACTACGGCAAGCACCACAAGGCCTACGTCGACAACCTCAACAAGATGATCGCCGGCACCGAATTCGAGTCGATGCCGCTGGAGGAGATCATTCGCAAGTCGCAGGGCGCGATGTTCAACAACGCCGCGCAGGTGTGGAACCACACGTTCTACTGGAACTGCCTCACCGGTTCCGGCGGCGGTGAACCGGCCGGCAAGCTCGGCGAGATGATCACCAAGTCGTTCGGCAGCTTCGCCAGGTTCAAGGAACAGTTCAGCGACCTGGCGGTCAAGACCTTCGGCTCCGGCTGGGCCTGGCTGGTGCAGCGCCAGGACGGTTCGCTGGCGCTGGTGAGCACGCCCAACGCGGTCACCCCGCTCACCAGCGACGACACCGCACTGCTGACCTGCGACGTGTGGGAGCACGCGTACTACATCGATTACCGCAATGCGCGGCCCAAGTACGTCGAGGGCTTCTGGAACCTGGTCAACTGGGACTTCGCGGCGTCGAACCTGCGCTGAAGGCCTTCGAAGTTGCGAAAACGGCCGGGAAACCGGCCGTTTTCGTTTGGAACGCGTGGCGCCCGGCGCGGCGCACCGCGACCCGACGCTCAGCCTTCGCGCAGGCGCGCGATCACGGGGGCGACCTGCGCCGGACGATCGAGCGCCGCACCGATGCGGGACAGCGCTTCGGCCAGCGCCGGCGCCGAATCCTCGCGCAGCGTCGCATGGCCGACCTTGCGGCCGGCGCGCGATGACTTGCCGTAGTCGTGCCAATGGCCACCCGCTTCGCGAAGCACTGCATCGGGATCGGGCATCGCGCCGATCCAGTTGAGCATGCACGCCGTGCCCACCATGCGGGTATCACCCAGCGGCAGGCCGAGCACGGCGCGCAGGTGGTTCTGGAACTGGCTGCTCTCGCTGCCTTCGATCGTCCAATGCCCGGAGTTGTGCACGCGCGGGGCAAGTTCGTTGGCCAGCAACCCGCCTCCCTTGCAGAACAGCTCCAGCGCGAACACGCCGACGTAATCCAGCGCGGTCGCCAGCCGGCGCGCGTAGTCGTAGGCGGTCGCGGCCAGCGCGGGATCCACGCGCGCCGGCGCCAGGCTTGCCGAGAGGACGCCGTCGACGTGCCAGTTTTCGGTCAGCGGCCAGGCGCGGAATTCGCCGTCGCGGCCGCGCACGGCGACCACGGACAACTCGCGGTCGAACGGGACGAAGGCTTCCAGGATCAGCCCCACCGTTTCGGCCTGCGGACCGAGCGCAGCCCATGCGGCATCGGCATCGGAGGCGGCCTTGAGGCGGAACTGGCCCTTGCCGTCGTAGCCCAGCCGCCGCGTCTTCAGGACCGCCGGCGCGCCGATCCCGGCAATGGCCGCATCGAGCTCCGCGCGCGAGGCGACCGCGGCGAACGCCGGCACCGGGATGCCGAGTTCGCGGAACAGCGTCTTTTCCGCCAACCGGTCCTGCGCCGTCGCCAGCGCGCGCGGGCTGGGGAATACCGGCACCCGTGCGCTCAACCACTGCGCCGACTCGGCCGGGACGTTCTCGAAGTCGAAGGTGGCCACGTCGATCCGCGATGCGAACTCGGCCAGTGCCGCTTCATCGCGGTAGTCGCCGACCACCATCGGTGCGAACTGCCCGGCGCAGGCGTCGCCGGTCACGTCCATGACCAGGAAGCGCAGGCCCAGCGGCGCGCCGGAGAGCGCGAGCATGCGGGCCAGCTGCCCGCCACCGAGGATGCCGACCGTGGTCATGCGCGGGCGCGGGTCGTGCGGCGGAAGGACGTGCCCGGTGTCATTTGCGCGGATCGTCGTTGGCGGCGACATCGGCGGTCTGACGGGCGCGGAAGCCCGCCAGCGCGGCGGCGATGCCGGCATCGTCGGCGGCCAGCATCGCGGCGGCGAAGATCGCCGCATTGCTGGCGCCTGCATTGCCGATGGCGAAGGTCGCCACCGGGATCCCGGCCGGCATCTGCACGATCGACAGCAGCGAATCCATGCCGTTGAGCGACTTCGACTGCACCGGCACGCCGAGCACGGGGACCATCGTCTTGGCCGCCAGCATGCCCGGCAGGTGCGCCGCGCCGCCGGCACCGGCGATGATCGCGCGCAGGCCGCGCGCCTGCGCCGACGCGGCATAGTCGAAGAGCACGTCGGGCGTGCGGTGCGCAGACACCACCCGGACTTCGTACGCCACGCCGAGCGTGTCCAGCATCGCGGCGGCGTGCTGCATCGTCTCCCAGTCCGAGCGCGAACCCATCACCACGCCCACGCGCGGCGTGATGCCGGCGTTGCCGTCCTGCGCGGTGCGTGTCGAGTTGGCAGCCATGGTCGTCCCCGGTCGCAAACACGTATTCTACCGGCCTGTCGCACGTGTCCGGTACTGACTCGCCATGGATCGCAAACTGCTCGACATCCTCGCCTGCCCCGCCACGCGCCAGCCGCTGGCGTTGCTGGAGGCGCGCGGGCTGGGCGCGCTGAACCAGGCGATCGCCGGCGGCACCATCCGCCGCGTCGACGGTGCCGCGCAGACGACGGCGCTGCGCGAGGCCCTGGTGACCCGCGACCGCAAGCTCGCCTACCGCATCGATGACGGGATCCCGGTGCTGCTGGTCGAGGAAGGCATCGCGCTGGGCCAGGTGCCGGATTTTCCCCCGCCGTGAGCACGTCCGACGACAGCATCGGCGCGCCGGATCCGGACGCAGTCCGCGAGGATGTGCTGCGCGCGCTGGCCGAGGACATCGGCAGCGGCGACGTCACCGCGGCCCTGCTGCCCGATGCGGCGGACGACGCCTACCTGCTGTGCAAGCAGGATGCCGTGGTTTGCGGGCGGCCGTGGTTCGACGCCTGCCATCGCGCGCTGGATCCCGACGTGCGCATCGATTGGCGCGTGGCCGAAGGCGACCGGGTCGCCGCCGGGACGGTGCTTGCCACCCTGCGCGGGCGCAGTCGCGCCCTGGTCAGCGCCGAGCGCACGGCATTGAACTTCCTGCAGACGCTGTGCGGCACGGCGACCACGACCGTCCGCTACGTGGATGCGGTGCGCGGCACCGGCACCCGCATCCTGGACACCCGCAAGACCATCCCCGGACTGCGCATGGCGCAGAAATACGCGGTCCGCACCGGCGGCGGCTGCAACCACCGCATGGGGCTGCACGACGCGGTGATGCTGAAGGAGAACCACGTGCGCGCCGCGGGTTCGATCCCGGCGGCGATCCAGGCGGCGCGCGCGATGTGGCCGGCGCTGCCGTTAATCGTCGAGGTCGAGACGCTCGCGCAGTTGCAACAGGCGCTCGACGCCGGTTGCGACCGGATCCTGATCGACGACTTCGACATCGCGACCCGCCGCGAAGCGGTGCGCATCGCGGCGGCGGCGCCCCATGCGGGCTCGATCCCGCTGGAAGTCTCCGGCGGCGTCGACCTCGACGGCCTGCGCGCGATCGCGGAGGATGGCGTCGACTACATCTCGGTGGGCGCGCTGACCAAGCACGTCAGCGCGATCGACCTGTCCATGAAACTGGGTCCTCCACCCGCCTGAGCGTCGGTGGCTGGAGGGTCATCCCGCGGCGGCTTGCCTGGTGCCCGGACGCGAACGCTCCGTGGCCCGGAACCGCCCATCACGCCGCCTCAGCGCAGCAGCGCCACCAGCCAGATCGCCACCAGCCCGGCACCGGCCACGCTCACCCACAGCCAGGGCGACAGGCTGCGGCGCTTGGCGACGGTGGGCGCGATGGCTGGCGTCGGCGACTCCTGCTGCGTCGGCGCGGTCAGACGGAACCGCAGGGTGTCAAAGCCGATCTCGTCGCCCGGCCGCGCCAGGTCGCGCTGCACGCGCTTGCCATTGATGAAGCTGCCGTTGGTCGAGCCGAGGTCTTCGACCTGCACGCCATCGTCGGTGGGCACCAGCCGCGCGTGCTGGCGGGACAGGCCGGACTCGTCCAGCCGCAGCGCGCATTCGGGCGCGCGGCCGACGACGGTGGGGCCGACCAGCGGATAGCTGCGGCCGAACCCCTGGCCGGAAACGCCCCGCAGGACGAATTTCGGCAGCACCGGGCGGACCGCGGTGGCGCCGGGATCGTCGTTGGCAGGGGTCGGGAAATGGGCCACGCCGCGCGTGAGTGGCGACGCCGCTTCGATCGACGCCAGCCGCGCGAGCACGTGGTCGAAGGCGACGCTGTCGTCCGGGCGCAGCGCGATCAGGCCGTCAACCGCGCGGCCGTTGACGCTCACCGTGGTGCCGGTGGGCACGTGCAGGGTCACGCCGTGCGCGGTGACGTGCAGCTCGCAGTGCTGCGGCAGCACGCCCGGGCGGTCGATGACGATGTTGGCGTGCGGATCGGAGCCGACGCGGTTGACGCCCGGGCCAAGCAGGACCTGCGGGTGTTCACCACCTGGGAAGACGAGTTTCATGCGGCAAGCTCGACAGGAGACGGGCGGAGGGTGTGGGCGCGGATGTGAAGATCGTGGCAAGTTTACTTGCCGTCAAGCCGCGGCGCCCGCACCTACCTTCCATGCCGACCATGTTGCTGCTGATGATCCTGCTGGCGCTGGGCTTTGCCCTGTGGAGTGCCTCGCGTGCCGCCGCCGAACGCGCCGACCAGGTGGGCCGGGATGCCTGCCGGGCAGCCGGCGTGCAATGGCTGGACGAAACCGTGCACGCCAACGGCCTGCGCCTGTGCCGGGATGACGATGGGCGGCTGGGCTTCGAGCGGACGTTCCGCTTCGAGTACTCGGAAGACGGCCGCGACCGCCATATCGGCCGCCTGGTGCTGCGCGGGGACCGGCTGGTGGGATTCAGCGGGCCGGTGCGGGCGACCCCGACGGTGTCTTTCGAGCGCCGTCACGACCTGGATGGCAGCGATTCGTAGGAGCGGCTTCAGCCGCGAGCGTTTGGGGCGCTCGGGGGTGCAGGAAACAGCTCGCGGCTGAAGCCGCTCCTACCGGGGGCCGTGGCCCATGCGGCAGCGACGTCGGGGTTATTTGACGATCCGCAGGTGGCCGCCACGCTTGGGCGGCGCGGGCTCGTCGCCGTCGGGACCGGAGGGCGGCATCGGCGGCTCGTCGCCGGCGTCGGTCGGCCCGGTGTCCTCGGGCAGGGCCATGCCCTGGCCGGTTTCGCGGGCGTAGATCGCCAGCACCGCCGAGATCGGCACGCTCACCGGATGGCTCACGCCGCCGAAGCGCGCGGTGAAGCGCACGGCGTCGTTGTCCAGTTCCAGCGTGGCCACCGCCCGGGCGGCGATGTTGAGCACGACCTTGCCGTCGCGGATCGTGTGCGGAGGCACCTGCACGCCGGGCTGGCCGGCATCGACCAGCAGGTGCGGCGTCATTTCGTTGTCCGAAATCCATTCGTACAGCGCCCGCAGCAGGTACGGGCGGTGGCTGGACATGCTGGGGACGTCATCGGTCATGCGGGGGATTTTAAGGGACGCCGGGGCCAGCGTCGGAAAACGGGTACCGATCCGGGTGCTGGATCACGGCCAGGCAAGAAAAAAGGCCCGCCAAGGCGGGCCTGCAGAGCCAGGCGAGCCGGGCTGCCGCGGCCTCAGGCCGGGACTTCGCGCAGGTTCTTTTCCTGCGGGGTCAGGCTGCGGGTGAACCCGGGATTGCGGAAGATCCGGTTGCCGTAATCCTCGATCGCCTTGCCGTCCTTCGGCAGCCCGACACCCAGCGAATCCAGACGCCAGATGATCGGTGCCATCGCGCAGTCGGCCAGGCTCATCTCCGGATTGAGGAAGAACTTGCTGGCCTTGAACAGCGGCACCGCCGCGATCAGCAGTTCCTTCAGGCGCTTGCGTCCGGCTTCGGCCTGCTGCTTGTTGCCCAGCTGGATCGCCTGCACCTGCGGCACCCAGTCGTGCTCGATGCGCAGCATCGCCAGCCGCAGGCGCGCGCGCGAAAGCGGGTCGACCGGCATCAGCGGCGGATGCGGATAGCGTTCGTCGAGGTATTCGCTGACCACCGAGGCGGCGTACAGCACCAGCTCGCGCTCGACCAGGGTCGGCACCGAGTGGTAGGGGTTGAGGTCGATGAGATCTTCGGGCGGGTTCTGCGGATCGACCGGGATCAGGTCGTAGGTGACGCCCTTGGCGGCCAGCACCAGGCGCACGCGGTGGCACAACACGTCGTCGACGGAAGAGAACAGGGTCAGGGCGTTACGCATGCGCGGACTCGTAGCCATCATCGGCATCTCCTGCGATTGGAATCCGCCAATCGCATCGACGCCGCCTGCCCCTTGCAGACGGTCGCCACGGTTTCCCCGGCACCCTCGCCCATCCCCGGAAGCGCAAGAGGCGCGCTTCCCCCGGTTGCGCTGCATTGAACACGCGACCGGATGGCGAGGCTGGTGCTAGTGCACGTCGCGCCAGTAATCCTTTTTCAGCAACCAGGCGAGGAACGTGAAGAACGCCAGGAACAGGATCACCCACACGCCCATGGTCTGGCGCTTGAGGGCGACCGGCTCACCGGCGTACTCGAGGAAAGCGGTGATGTCGCGCGCGGTCTGGTCGAACTGCGCGGCGTCCTGGCTGCCCGGCTGCGCGAGCACCAGCTTTTCGACCGGACGTTCGCCACTGGCGTCGGCCTTGCCGTATTCGGCGTGCTGCAGGCCCTGCAGCTGCCACAGCGGATTGGGCATCGACGCGTTCGGGAAGACCGTGTTGTTCCAGCCCACCGGACGCGTCTCGTCCAGGTAGAAGGACTTCAGGTAGTTGTAGATCCAGTCGCTGCCGCGCACGCGGGCGATCAGGCTCAGGTCCGGCGGCATCTTGCCGAAGAACTGCTTGCCTTCATCCTCGCTGAGGGCGACCTGGATGTGCTCGCCGAACTTGGCGCCGGTGAAGTTGAGGTTGTCCTGCACCTGCTCCTCGGTCAGCCCGAGGTCGTCGGCCATGCGCGAGTAGCGCAGGTATTTCAGCGAGTGGCAGCCCGAGCAGTAGTTCATGAACAACGCCGCGCCGCGCTGCAGCGATGCGGTGTCGGACAGGTCGGTGCCGGCGTGCGGCAGGTCGCCGCCCTCCGCCGCGAACACCGGCGAGGCCAGCAGCAGGCCACCGACCAGGGTGCCGGTCGCGAACAGGCGGGCAAACGTCGAAAGGATCTTGGGCATGGCGGACTTAGTCATGCGTCGTCACCCGTTCCGGCATCGGCCTGGTCTTGTCGAACCGGGTCCACAGCGGCATGGTGATGAAGAACGCGAAGTAGAGGAAGGTCAGCAGGCGGCCGATGATGACTTCGGACGGATCCGTGCCCGGGCCGGAGCCGATCTTGCCCAGCCACAGGAAGCAGAACGCCAGCATCCCCAGCATCGCCCACGACAGCTTGCCGCGGTAGCGATACGACTTGACCGGGCTCTTGTCCAGCCACGGCACCAGGAACAGCATCACGATCGCGCCGAACATCACCAGCACGCCCCACAGCTTGATCGCGAAGAACGACGGAATCACCCGCAGCATCGCGTAGTACGGGGTGAAGTACCACACCGGCTTGATGTGCTCCGGCGTCACCAGGCGATTGGCCTCGGTGAAGTTGTCGTGCTCCAGGAACATGCCGCCGAAGGTGGGCGCGAAGAAGATGATGAACGCCGCCAGCAGCAGGAAGAAGCCGACGCCGACCAGGTCCTTGACCGTGTAGTACGGATGGAACGGGATCGCGTCCGCCGGCGCCGTCGGCGACCAGCGGTTGCCCTTCGGGCCCTTCTTGACGTCGATGCCGTCGGGGTTGTTCGACCCGACCTCATGCAGCGCGCCCAGGTGCAGCACCACCAGCAACAGCAGCACCAGCGGCAGCGCGATCACGTGCAGCGCGAAGAAGCGGTTGAGGGTGGCGTCGCTGGGCAGGTAGTCGCCCATGATCCATTCGGTCAGGCCCTGGCCGATGACCGGGATCGCGCCGAACAGCGAGATGATCACCTTCGCGCCCCAGAACGACATCTGGCCCCAGGGCAGCACGTAGCCCATGAAGGCTTCGGCCATCAGCACGAGGTAGATCACCATGCCCAGCAGCCACACCAGCTCGCGCGGCTTCTGGTAGGAGCCGTACAGCAGCCCGCGGAACATGTGCAGGTACACGACGATGAAGAACAGCGAGGCGCCGGTCGTGTGCATGTAGCGGATCAGCCAGCCCCACTCCACGTCGCGCATGATGTATTCGATCGACGAGAACGCATCGGCCGCGCTGGGCTTGAAATGCATCGTCAGGAAGATGCCGGTGACGATCTGGTTGACCAGCACCAGCAGCGCGAGCGAACCGAAGTAGTACCAGACGTTGAAATTCTTCGGCGCGTAGTACTCGGTCATGTGCTTGCGGTACGCCGGCATCATGCCGGGCGCGCGCGCGTTGACCCAGTCCATCACGTCCGTGGCGGTGCGCGTGAGGATATTCGCCATGGCTTATGCGGCTCCCGTCTTGGCGGCGCCCGGATCCACGCCGATCACGATCGTGTTGTCGTCGGCGTAGTGATGCGGCGGCACCAGCAGGTTGAACGGCGCGGGGACGCCGTCGAACACGCGCCCGGACATGTCGTAGCGCGACTTGTGGCAGGGGCAGAAATAGCCGCCCTTCCAGTCCGGATCGAATGGCTCGGGCTTGATCTCGGCGACCATTTCCGGCGCGCAGCCCAGGTGGGTGCAGATGCCGACCAGCACGGAAATCTGCGGCTTGATCGAGCGGAAGTGGTAGTCGCCCTTGAGGACGTAGTCGGGCTGCTGGTCGGCATTTGCCGACTTGGGATCGCGCAGGCGCGGATCCAGGCTCGGCAGCAGGTCGAGGATCTGCTTGGTGCGCTTGACGATCCAGATCGGCTGCCCGCGCCACTCGAACACCAGGCGCTGGCCTTCGGCCAGGGCGCTGATGTCGGCCGTGACCGGCGCGCCGGCCAGCTTGGCCTTGGCGCTCGGATTCCACGACTTGATGAAGGGAACCGCCACGAATCCGACCCCGACCGCGCCCACCACCGCCGTGGTGGCGGTCAGGAACCGGCGCCGGCCCTGGTTTTCCAGATGATCATCGACCGCATCACTGCCCATCAGGCACTCCGCAAAGACCGCTATTCGACTGTTCACCGGCCCCGCGCAGTGCGCAGGCGGCCAGCGCCGCAAAGACGGGGAAGTGTAACGGAACGCTGAATCGGCCGACAATGTTTGCGCGCCCGCGCCCCGGCCGTGGCGTCCGGTGGGCCGTTGGGGGCGCCATTGCTCGCGCGGATGCGAAGCGGCCCCGGGTGCGCTTCGCTTACCCGGGCTACGCGACACGCGGCATGTCCGGACGCCGTGGCCCGGGTAAGGCCAAAGGCCGCACCCGGGAGTGAACGGGATTCCACGGGATTCCATGCGTCCCGGGTGCGCTTCGCTTACCCGGGCTACGACTGGCGCCAGGGGCCTGCTCAGCGCGAGGCGAAACCGCCGCGGTAGCGCTGCGCCAGCAGGTTCACCCGCTGCACGTAGCGCTGGGTCTCGCTGTAGGGCGGCACACCCTTGTACTTGTCCACCGCGCCTTCGCCGGCGTTGTAACCGGCGGCGACCAGGCTGAGGTTGCCGTTGAAGCGCTTGAGCAGGAAAGCCAGGTACTGCACCCCACCGCGGATGTTCTGCCCGGCGTCGAACGCATTGGAGACGCCGAACCGCCGTGCCGTCGCCGGCATCAGCTGCATCAGCCCCTGCGCGCCGACCCGCGACAGCGCGGTCGGGTTGAAGGCGGATTCGGCATGGATGATCGCGCGCACGATCGCCTCGTCCACGCCGTAATCGCGCGACGCGGCGCTGATCTCGGCCTGGTAGGCGCTGGTGTTGAGGCGCAGGGTGTTGAAGTTCAGCCCCGGCTTGGCCCCGCAGGCGTAGCAGGTTTCCATGAAGCTGTAGCGGATGGTCCGCATCGCGCTGACGCCCGCCCCACCCTTGGGCGCGCGGCTGGTGTAGTGGCGCACGCCATCCTGGATGTAGGAATAGACCTGCCCCTGCACCAGGTGCGGCGCGCGATACGGCATCGAGACGGGCGCCGAGACCGCGGGCGCCGGCAACGCAGCCGGCGATCCCTGCACCAGGTTGGCCGGGATGGCGCTGCCGACGGCGGCGCCCGCAGGCGTTGTGGCAGGCCGGGTGGAAGGCGCGACCGCGCGGTTGCGACTGGCGCGGTAGCTGCTCACCGCCACGCAGCCGGCGCCGGCGATGCGCTTGCTGGAATAGTTGCGCACGCCGTCGGCGCCATTGCAGCGATACACCGTGCCGGCCACGGCGGGAGCCGCTGCCAGCAGGATGAGCATCGCCAGAATTCCCCGGGCCCCTTTCATGGACGTGACGGTACCGTCATGGAATTGGCTTGACAAGTGCTTGATTTATATGAACGGGGGCCACGGCGGGCCGCCGTTTGGCGAGGTGAATTACACTCCCGCCACCGGCGCGGAATCAGCTCCGCCCTCCCGGAGCCACACGCGCATGGACACCTTCGACACCCCGCCCGGCCTGGAGCCGGCCGCCGACGCCGGCCCCGCCCCGCGCGGGAAGCTCTTCATCCGTACCCACGGCTGCCAGATGAACGAGTACGACTCGTCGCGGATGGCCGATGTGCTGGCCGCCTCCGATGGGCTGGAATTGACCGAAAACGTCGAGGAAGCCGACGTGATCCTGGTCAATACCTGCTCGATCCGCGAAAAAGCCCAGGAGAAGGTCTTTAGCCAGCTCGGCCGCTGGCGCGCGCTCAAGCAGGGAGGCAAACCGGTGTTGATCGGCGTCGGCGGCTGCGTCGCTTCGCAGGAAGGGGCCGCGATCGTCAAGCGCGCGCCTTACGTCGACCTGGTGTTCGGCCCGCAGACCCTGCACCGGCTGCCGGAACTGATCCGCGCCCGTCGCGACAGCGGCCAGCCGCAGGTCGACATCAGCTTCCCCGAGATCGAGAAGTTCGACCGCCTGCCCGAGCCGCGCGCCGATGGTCCCAGCGCCTTCGTCTCGATCATGGAAGGCTGCTCGAAGTACTGCTCGTTCTGCGTGGTGCCCTACACGCGCGGCGAGGAGGTCAGCCGGCCCTTTGAGGACGTGCTGGTCGAGGTCGCCCAGCTCGCCGCGCAGGGCGTGCGCGAGGTCAACCTGCTGGGGCAGAACGTCAACGCCTATCGCGGCCCGATCGCGCCCGTCGATGGCGACCGGGATGGCGAAGCCGATGTCGCGGACCTGGCACTGCTGATCCGCGCCATCGCCCGCATCGAGGGCATCGACCGCATCCGCTTCACCACCTCGCATCCGCTGGAGTTTTCCGATGCGCTGGTCGAGGCCTACCGCGACGTGCCGCAACTGGCCAACTACCTGCACCTGCCGGTGCAGTCCGGCAGCGACCGCGTGCTGTCGGCGATGAAGCGCGGCTACACCGCGCTGGAGTTCAAGCAGAAGATCCGCAAGCTGCGCGCGGTGCGGCCGGACATCTCGATTTCGTCGGACTTCATCGTCGGCTTCCCGGGCGAGACCGATGCCGACTTCGACAAGACAATGAAGCTGATCGAGGACGTCGGCTTCGACCAGTCGTTCTCCTTCATCTATTCGCGCCGGCCCGGCACGCCGGCGGCCGACCTCCCCGACGACACGCCGGACGCCGTCAAGCATGCGCGGCTGGAACGCCTGCAGGCGCACATCACCGCCCTCGCGGCGACGATTTCGCAAGCGATGGTCGGCAGCGTGCAGCGGGTGCTGGTCGAAGGCCCGTCGCGCAAGGATCCCAACGAGCTCACCGGCAAGACCGAGAACATGCGCTCGGTGAATTTCGCCGGGCCAGCGCGGCTGGTCGGGCAGTTCGTGGACGTGGTGATCACCGAGGCAATGGCCAATTCGCTGCGCGGACGGGTCGTTGCCGCCTAGGGCTTGCTGGAGCGCCCTCCGCCAGCAGCGGTGCCCCGGTAGGAACGGCTTCAGCCGCGAGCTCTTGGCATTTCGAGCTCCTGGCACTTCTTGTCGCGATGCGGGAAAGCTCGCGGCTGAAGCCGCTCCTACGGGTGGTTTTTCAATCCAGGCGCTTGCGGAAGCGCAGGATCGCCAGCGTCATCATCACCGCGGTGAAGGCCACCAGCGCCAGCACCTCCGGCCATAGTTCGAACAAGCCCGCGCCGCGCAGCATCACGCCGCGGATGATGCGCAGGAAATGGGTCAGCGGCAGGAGCTCGGCCAGCCAGCGCACCGCCACCGGCATGCCGGCGAACGGAAACATGAAACCCGACAGCAGGATCGACGGCAGGAAGACGAAGAACGTCATCTGCATCGCCTGGAACTGCGACTGCGCGCGCGTGGAGATCAGCAGCCCGAGCGTCAGGTTGGCGAGGATCAGCAGCACCGCGGCAATGTAGACATCGAGCACCCCGCCGCGTACCGGCACCTGGAACAGCCACACCCCGAGTGCGAGCACCACGGTCGTCTGCAGCAGGCCGATCGCCGCATAAGGCAGCACCTTGCCCAGCATCAGCTCGCTGCGCGTCACTGGCGTTGCGATCAGCAACTCCATGTTGCCGCGCTCGCGCTCGCGCACGATGGCGACACCGGTGAACAACACCATGGTCATGGTCAGGATCACGCCGATCAGCCCGGGGACGATGTTGATCGCCGAGCGCCGCTCGGGGTTGTAGAAGGCGACCACGCGGATCTGCCCCGGTACCGCCTGGTCCGGACCCAGGCGCTGTTGCGCAAGCGCTGTCGCCGCGGCCGACGACGACGCGTCCAGTGGCACCTGCGCCAGTTGCATCGCCGCGCCCTGCACCACGGTGTCGCTGCCGTCGACCAGCACCTGCACCGCTTCACGACCGTCGAGGCGACGACGCTCGAAGTCCGGCGGAATCACGACGCCGATGCTGATCTTCCCCCGCCGCAGCAGCGTCATCAGTTCCTGCGGTGTATCGGCCTTCGCCACCGGCCGGATGACACCGGTGGCGAGCATGTCCATCACCAGCGCGCGCGATCCGGCCGTCCCCGCCTGGTCGGCGATCGCGGCCGACAGCCCGCGCAGGTTGAGGTTGATCGCATAGCCGAACAGCACCAGCTGCAGCACCGGGATGCCGATGATCATCGCCAGCGTGATGCGGTCGCGGCGCAGCTGGCGCAGTTCCTTGACCACGATCGCCATCAGCCGGCGTGCTTTCATCCGTCCTCCGAGCGACGTGCGTTTCCGTCGTTGCCGCAGGCCGCTCGGCGCTGCGTGGCCGCGACGAAGACATCCTCCAGGTTGGGCGCGACGGATTCGACCCCGGCCTCGACGCCAGCGTTGCGCAGCGCTTCGCGCAGCCGATCCACGCCCGCCGTCGCCGGCTCGGACAGCACGCGCAAGGCATTGCCGACCTGCGCCACGCTGAGCACTCCGGGCACCGAGAGCAGCGCCTGGTGCGCGCGCCGCGGCTGGCGCGCGTGCACCAGCACGGTGCGGCCTTGCAACTGCGCGGACAACGCATCGGGCGTGCCGTCGGCGACCAGCCGGCCGTGGTCGAGGATCGACAGCCGGTGGCAACGTTCGGCTTCGTCCATCAAGTGCGTCGAGACCAGGATCGTGGTGCCGGCGTCGACCAGCTCGAATAGTTTCTCCCAGAAATCCCGGCGCGACTCGGGATCCACCGCGCTGGTCGGCTCGTCCAGGAACAGCAGTTCGGGCCGGTGGATCACCGCGCCGGCGAGCGCGAGCCGTTGTTTCTGCCCACCGCTGAGCGTTCCGGCCAGCTGCGCCTGGCGGTCGCCGAAGTTGTATTCGTCGACCAGTTCGTCCACGCGCTGGCGCGCCGCGGCGCGTGGCAAATCCTGGATCGCGGCGAGGAACTCGAGGTTCTCGCGCACGCTCAGGTCGTCGAACAGCGAGAACTTCTGGGTCATGTAGCCCACGCGCCGGCGCAGTGCGTCGGCCTGTTCGGGGATGCGCAGGCCCAGCACGTCGATGTCGCCGGCCGTCGGCGTCAGCAGGCCGCACAGCATGCGGATCGAGGTCGACTTGCCCGAGCCGTTCGGGCCGAGGAAGCCGTGCACCCGCGCCTTGTACACGGTGAGATCGACATGGTCGACGGCCACCAGCGCACCGAAGCGCCGGGTCATCCCGCGCGCGCGGATGGCGATGTCGCCGCTCTCGTCCGAAGTCATCCCGTCGTCATCGGTCGGCCGTCGCACCGGCGAGATCGACCTGCACCGGCAAGCCTGGCGGCAGCCGCGCGGCATCCGCGTCCAGTGCGACTTCGGCCAGGTAACTCAGGCGCGCCGCGTCCTCGCCACTCAGGGCGTAGTACGGGGTGAAGCTGGGTTCGCTGCGCAGCATGCGCACGCGACCAGTGAGGACCTGCGCGCGCCCCTCGACATGCACGCGCACGCGATCGCCCACGTGCACGCCGGCGCGTTGCTGCTCGGGGATATAGATGCGCGCGTAGGGCGCGTCGCCCACCAGCAGCAGCGCCAGCGGCGCACCGACCGGCGCCTGGTCGCCGAGCCGGTACGGCAGGCTGTCGACCTGTCCGTCGCGCGGCGCCTTGACCTCGAGCTTGCCCAGCGTCACCGCCTGCACCGCCGCCTGCGCCTGCGTGGCAGCGAAAGCCGCCTCGCCCTGCGCCAGCTCCTCGCTGCGCGTGCCGTGTTCGAGCTCGGCCAGCGCGGCGGTCGCGGCGCGAACCTGGGCGTCGGCGTTCCCGGCCGCGGCGCGCGCCCGGTCGACATCGGCGGCGGCGACGAGCTGGCGGCGACCCAGCGGCTGCAGCCGCGCGTAATACGCACGCGCATCGCGTGCCTGGGCCTGGGCCGCGGAAAGCTGCGCACGCGCCTGCGCGATCGCTTCCTGGCGGGGACCTGCGCGCAGCTCGGCCACCGCGGCGGCCTGTTGCCGCGACTGCGCGCGCGCGGCTTCGAGCTGCGATTGCATGCGATCGGTTTCCAGTCGCAGCAGCACCTGGCCGGCATGGACGCGCTCGCCCTCGCGCACGTCGATGGCGACGATGCGCTCGGCGGCCGGCGACGGCAGCGCGATGCGGTCGTATTCCAGCGTGCCGAGCGCCCGTGGCGGCGCGCGATGGCAGGCGACCATCGCCAGGGCCAGCAGCGACACCATCAACGCGCGTGCGCAATCCCGCATCGGGCGGCCGTGTCCGCGCCCGGAGCCCTGCGACCTTGATGCCGGCATCATCACCGTCGGCCACACTAGCGATCCCACGGTTCGCATTGCCGCTTCCCCGGCCAGCCCGCACCGACTTTGCGAAAATTCCACCACCGGCGCAAGCTGCGGCCCCACGCGGCGCCAGCGCCGCCGCACGACAGCCCCCGATGCCCCCGAGCTCCGTCCCCACCATCGCCTCGGAATTCGCGCTCGATCCCGATGACGCCGAGCGCCTGGCCAACCTCACCGGTCCGTTCGACGCGCACCTGCGCCTGCTGGAACTGCGCAACGGCGTGGAGATCGCCAACCGCGGCAACATCTTCCGCATCAGCGGCGACGATGCCTCGGTGGCGCGCACCGAGAAGTTGCTGCGCCAGCTCTGGGACGATGCCGGGGCGGAACTGCTGAGCTCCCCGGCCATCCACCTGCGGCTGGCCGAAGCCGAAGCGACCCACCCGCCGGCGGACGACATCTCGCCGCAGGACGTGGTGATCAAGGTCAAGCGCGGCACCGTGCGCGGCCGCGGCGCCAACCAGGCCAAATACCTGCATGCGATCGCCACCCACGACATCAACTTCGGCGTCGGCCCGGCCGGCACCGGCAAGACCTTCCTCGCGGTCGCGATGGCGGTCGAAGCGCTCAACCAATCGCGCGTGCAACGGCTGATCCTGGTGCGCCCAGCGGTCGAGGCCGGCGAGAAGCTCGGCTTCCTGCCCGGGGACCTGAGCCAGAAGGTCGATCCCTACCTTCGCCCGCTGTACGACGCGCTGTACGAGATGCTGGGCGTGGAGAAAGTGCTCAAGCTGCTGGAAAAGAACGTCATCGAGATCGCGCCGCTGGCCTACATGCGCGGGCGCACGCTCAACGACGCGTTCGTGATCCTGGACGAGGCGCAGAACACCTCGATCGAGCAGATGAAGATGTTCCTGACCCGGATCGGGTTCGGGTCGACCGCGGTGGTCACCGGCGACATGACCCAGATCGACCTGCCCAAGCACCAGAAATCCGGGTTGAAGGACGCGATCGAAGTGCTGCGTGGCGTCGACGGCATCAGCTTCACCTTCTTCGAATCGCGCGACGTGGTGCGGCACGCGCTGGTGGCGCGGATCGTCAATGCCTACGATGCGCGCGACGCGCAGGATGCGCAGACGGGGCCGGCCTGACATGCGCCCGATCGACATCCGCGCGGCCGGCTCGCGCACCCTCGGCTTCTTCATGGCCTGGGCGCATCGGGTGGAAACGCGATGACCCGCGGTCCGGTCCGGCTCGACGTCGCCGTCGGTTACGCGGTTCCGCGCGCGGGCTTGCCGGCGGCGGTGAGTTTCCGCAAATGGATCGCCGCCGCGCTCGATGGGCGCATCCGCGAAGCGGATCTCGCGGTCCGCATCGTCGGCACCCGCGAAGGCCGCGCGCTCAACCGCCACTACCGCGGCAAGGATCATGCGACCAACGTGCTGAGCTTCCCGGCCGAGCTGGACGAGGCCATCAAGCTGCCCAAGGGCGTGACCATGCCGCTGCTGGGCGACCTGGTGCTGTGCGCACCGGTGGTGGCGCGCGAGGCACGCGAGCAGAAAAAGCCGCTCGCCGCCCACTACGCCCACCTCACCGTGCACGGTACGCTGCACCTGCTCGGCTGGGACCACGCCCACGCCCGCGAGGCCGAGTGCATGGAGCAGCTCGAGCGCGAGATCCTCGCCGGGTTGGGCATCGGCGATCCCTATCGGGCATGAACCAACCCGTCGCGGAGGCTCGCCCGTACATGGCACGGACCGCCGGCCTTGGGCCGGACGCGATTGATCATCGGCAGCGGATGCTCGACTGCGTCACCTCGGGCGGCGCATCGGCGTCGTCAGGCGCCTTGTGCACGCGCGCCCTGCCGCTGCGGAAGACGAGCAGTTGTCCGTCACGCGCGACCATCGCGATCCCCGTGGTCATGGACAGGTCGGCTGTCAGCCGAAGCGGTGACAGCGCGGCGGCCGCGCTTGCCGACTGCGGCAGGTCCCTAGCCAGGAACAGGTCGTTGTCGTCCCATTCCGGGTCATCGCCCCAGGGAAAGCCGCCGAGCGGATTCCATGGACGCCGGTCGCTGTGGCGGTTGCGCGCATCCACCCACGCCACCAACGTGCGTCCGTCGCACTGCACAGTGGCGACCGCCGAAGTCTCCCTGCCGTCGACGAAGAAACCCGGTTCGTGCGCTGGGATCCACATCGGCGCCGTCCACGCGCGTCCGTCCAGGTGGCCTTCGTACAACCCGCCGGAAGCGACGAACACCGTCGGTGAGCCCGCAGCGCCAGTGGCCGAGATGGCGGCGATCTCCGACGCCGATTTGAGCGGCGCGTAGCGGGTGTCCCAGGTGGCGCCACCGTCCGGGGTCGACGCCATGCGCAGGTCTGCCTGGAGGCCGATCGCCATCATGTGGTCCCGCGGGTCGCGGAATTCGACGAGTGCGTTGTTCGCCCACAGCGCGATCCATCGATCGCCCTGGCCGAGCAGTTGCGGCCGCGCGCTGCTGGAATCCTGGAAGGTGGCGACCGGCACCGGCGCCTGCGGGCCGGCCGCGGTCCAGCGCATCGCCTCGAGCGCGGCGTGCCCGCCCTGCCCCGGCACGGCGAAGAGGACCAGCAAGCCGTTCCCGCTGTCGACCAGATCGAACGTGCCCGCCTGCGGACCATCCACGGCCAGCATGTCGCCCAGGTCGCGCGGCGGCGCGCCGGCTCCCGCCAGCGACCAGTGGTGCAGGCGCGGACCCGACACGATGTGCACGCCATCGCCCGCGACGACGATGCGTGGACGCTGGGATCCCCTGGCGCCCTGCGCGACCACGATGGCGGGTGCCCAGCGCAGCGGCGTGCCCGAGCCACGCCGGTAGACGATCCGCTCGCGCTTCGGACCGTCGGCATGGGCGTTGCTGCGCTCGCGCCAGACGACGTGCACGTCGCCAGCGGCGTCGATCGCCACGTCGAGGTTGTCGATGTCGTCGCGCGGCGCGAGGCCGGAACCCCGGGTCAACGACACGGCGGCAGGTACCGCCGGCTGCGCGGCACAACCCCCGGCCAGCAGCACGATCACGCAGGCGCAGGCCCGGAATCCCTTCAACGGCATCGCGGCTTCTCCTTGCCCGTCTCCCCAGGCACCCCGCGGCGCTCCGGGGACGCACCGGCGCCGCCGCCGTGACTGCGACGCGTGCGCGGCCTGGTGGGTACAACAGCTTGCTTGCCCGCGGCGGACCATACCACCGGTCCGGCCCCGGGCACGCCGTTGCCCTCGGCGCGCTTCCGCGACCGGGGCCCACGGCCCCACGCGTTAGACTGACGGACCCCCTTTGGCGCCGCCTCCACCCGACATGGCTGAAGACGACAGTACGCAGCCCCCCGAACGCCGGACCTGGCTGGACCGCATCGGTTCGATGCTTTCCGGCGAGCCGTCCACCCGCGAGGACCTGGTCGAGCTGCTGCGCGATGCGCAGTCCGACGGCCTGATCGCCGCCGACACCCTGCGGATGATGGAGGGCGCGATCGCGGTATCCGACCTCACCGTCGGCGACGTCATGATCCCGCGCGCGCAGATGGTCGCGTTGTCGGCCGACGAACCGTTCCTGGAATTGTTGAAGGACGTGGTCGAGTCCGGCCATTCGCGCTTCCCGGTGCACGGCGAGGACCGCGACGAGATCCTCGGCATCCTGCTGGCCAAGGACCTGCTGCGCGGCGTGGTCGCCGACGGCGGGCCGGGCAGCGTGCGCGAGCTGCTGCGGCCGGCGGTGCTGATCCCCGAGTCGAAGAAGCTCAACGTGCTGCTGCGCGAGTTCCGCCAGTCGCGCAACCACATGGCGATCGTGATCGACGAATACGGCGGCGTCGCCGGCCTGGTCACCATCGAGGACGTGCTGGAGCAGATCGTCGGCGACATCGACGACGAGCACGACGAGGCCGAGAACCCTGAGGAGATGATCGCCGCGCAGGCCGACGGCCAGTTCGTGGTCGACGCGCTGACGCCGATCGACGACTTCAACGAGCGCTTCGGCGCCGACTTCGACGATGACGAATACGACACCATCGGCGGGCTGGTGACAGCCGCGATCGGACACCTGCCCGAGGCCGGCGAGGAGCTCACGCTGGGCCGCTTCAGCTTCCGCGTCGCGCGCGCCGATGCCCGGCGCCTGCATGCCCTGCACCTGAGCATCCATGCGGACCACTGATCGGGCGTCCTGCGCATTGCCCAGGACGGCCCGGGGATCCACGTCACCGCGCGGGGTCGCGGCCATCCGGCCATGCGCGCGCCGTGCGGCCGCCGCGCAGCGCGATCGGCGCGGCAGTGCCCTGGCCTTCATGCTGCTGGCGCTGCTGCTGTGCCTGTGTTCGGCCGGCGCATCGGCCGCGCCGCGCATCGGCGTGATGACGATGCAGCCGGGCGAGATCTTCTGGGAGCGCTTCGGCCACGACGCGATCGTGGTCGACGACCCGGCGAAGGGCGAGCCGATCTCGTACAACTTCGGATTCTTCGATCCCTCCGAACCGGACTTCATCGCGCGCTTCATCCGCGGCCGGATGCGCTACCAGCTGGTCGCGCTGCCGATGCGCCAGGACCTGCAGTACTACCGCGACGTCGGGCGCGGGGTGTCGATCCAGTGGCTGGACATGACGCCGCAACAGGCCGATGCGCTGGCCAGCGCGCTGGCGATCAACGCGCTGCCGCAGAACGCGCGCTACAACTACGACTACTTCACCGACAACTGCGCCACGCGGGTGCGCGATGCGCTCGATCGCGCGCTCGGCGGCCGGCTCAAGGACCAGCTGGCGGCGCGTTCGCGCGGCAACACCTATCGCAGCGAAGCCGTGCGCCTGGCCTCGCCGGCGCCGCTGATGTGGCTGGGCTTCGACATCGGGCTGGGGCCGTTCGCCGACGTGCCATTGGCGCGGTGGCAGGAAGCCTTCGTGCCCATGCGCCTGGCCGACAGCCTGCGCGAGGCGACCGGCAGCGATGGCAAACCGCTGGTGCGCGCGGAAGCGCGACTGCTCCCGCACCGGCTCGCGCCCGAGCCCCCGGAAACCGCGCGCCCGTGGTGGCCGTGGCTGCTGTGGGGCGTGGCGCTGGGCATCGTGCTGTTGGCGGTCGGACGGCGCGCGCCGCGCGTGTTGGCGGCGATCGCGCTGCCGTTCTGGACCGTGTGCAGCCTGCTGGGGTTGCTGATGGTCTTCATCTGGTTCGGCACCGCGCACCGCGCCGGCTGGGCCAACCAGAACCTGCTGCTGTTCAATCCGCTGTGCCTGGCGCTGCTGCCGGGTGGATGGCGGATCGTGCGCGGGCGCGCGCCGGGCGCGTGGTTCGGACGCTGGCTGGGGATCGTCGCCGGCTGTGCGGTGGCGGCGTGGATCATGCGCTGGCTGCCGTTCCCGGAGCAGGACAACACGCACTGGATCGCGTTGCTGCTGCCACTGCACCTGGCGTTGCTCGCGGCACTGCGCGCACGGCCTGACGCGGGCGCCTGACCCGCGCTGGAGACGCCGCCGGCGTCGATCTTGCCGCCCGCGGCACGCCGGCGCAGGATGCGCGGATGACCGACCTCGCCCACCCCGCGCCTTGCACCGTCATCAACTGCGCCGCCTACGATCGCCAGGGCAGGCGCAGGGACATCACCCTGGACCAGATCAGCGACGTGCTGGCGGTCGACGACGGCAGTTTCGTCTGGGTCGGCATGTTCGAACCCGACGATGCCCTGCTGGACAAGCTGCAGGAGGAATTCGGCCTGCACGACCTCGCCATCGAGGATGCGCAGAGCGCGCACCAGCGGCCGAAGATCGAGTCCTACGGCGAGTCGCTGTTCGTGGTCATGCATACCGCGCAGGCGGTCGAAGGCCACATCCGCTTCGGCGAGACCTATGCGTTCCTCGGGCAGCGCTACCTGGTGACCGTGCGCCATGGCGCGTCGTTGTCCTACGCCCCGGTTCGGGCGCGGGTCGAGCGCGAGCCCGAACTGCTGGCGCTGGGACCGTCCTACGGCCTGTATGCGATCGTGGATTTCATCGTCGACCACTACCTGCCGATCTCGACCGAATTCCAGGACGAGCTGCACAAGCTCGAGCAGGACATCTTCGCCGACACCTACCGCCGCGAGACCATCGTCAAGCTCTACGAGCTCAAGCGCGAGCTGACCCAGTTGCGGCTCGCGGTCGCGCCGCTGCAGGACATCCTGTCGCAGCTGACCCGCGTCCATGGCGACCTGGTGCCCAAGGAAGTGCGGCCCTACTTCCGCGACGTCCTCGACCATGCGCTGCGCGTCAACGAAGCCACCGACACCATGCGCGAGATGCTGACCGCGGCGATGAGCATCAACCTGTCACTGGTGACGATCAACCAGGGCGAGATCGTCAAGAAGCTCGCTGGCTGGGCTGGGCTGCTGGCGGCGCCGACACTGATCACCAGCTGGTACGGCATGAATTTCCGCAACATGCCCGAGCTCAACGGGCGTTACGACTACTACGCACTGATGGTGGTCGTGCTGGTGGTGTGCGTGATGCTCTACCGCTACCTGAAGAAGGTGCAGTGGCTGTAAGGCGATCCGACCCGATGCACCGCGGATGATTGACCTGCGTTGACGCCGTTTCCCGCAGGTCCGTGACAGCTTCGCTTGTCGTGATCCGCCATTGCTTCAACGTTCAGCCGGCACGTCCGTCGCGGCACCCGGGCGGCGGGACGCCGGCCGAGCGGCTGGTGCGAAGTCGCACCGGATTGACCCGGATCAAGGCGCCCTTCCCAGGCCACACCTAACCTGCGGCACATGCTCAGCACCGCCGCCTTCGACCCCGTCCTGCTCCGCCGCTACGACCGGCCGGGACCGCGCTACACGTCCTACCCGACCGCGCCGCAGTTCCAGGCCGGCTTCGGCGAGGTGCAGCTGCGCGATGCGGCTCGCGCGAGCAACGGCGATCCGATCCCGCGCCGGCTGTCGCTGTACGTGCACGTGCCGTTCTGCATGAGCCCGTGCTTCTACTGCGGCTGCAACCGGATCATTACCCGCGACCTGACCCGCTCCGAGCCGTACCTGGCGCGGCTGTATCGCGAGATCGCGATGACGGCCGAGCTGTTCGACCGCGACCGCGAAGTCATCCAGCTGCACTTCGGCGGCGGCACGCCCAACTTCCTCTCCCCGGCGCAGTTGCAGGAACTCGTGGACTGCCTGCGCCGGCATTTTTCTTTCTCGTCCTCGCCCGAGCGCGACCTGTCGATCGAGCTGGATCCCCGCTTCATCGATCCAGCCGGCATCGCCGCGCTGGCGGACATCGGCTTCAACCGCGCCAGCCTGGGCGTGCAGGACTTCAACCCGGTGGTGCAGGCGGCCGTCAACCGCATCCAGAGCGTGGAGGAAACCCGCGCCGTGGTGGAGGCCTGCCATGCCCACGGTTTCCGCTCGGTCAACATCGACCTCATCTACGGCCTGCCCAAGCAGACGGTCGAAGGCTTCGCCGCCACGCTGGACACCGTCATCGACATGCGCCCCGAGCGCCTTGCGGTCTACAGCTACGCGCACCTGCCGGACCTGTTCAAGGCCCAGCGCCAGATCGATGCCGCCGACCTGCCCAGCGCCGACACCAAGCTGGCCCTGCTGCAGCGCGCGATCGAAAAGCTGACCGATGCCGGCTATGTGTACATCGGCATGGACCACTTCGCGCTGCCCGACGACGAACTGGCGCGCGCGCAGGAACGCGGCAGCCTGCATCGCAATTTCATGGGTTACACCACCCACGCCGACAGCGACCTCGTGGGCCTGGGCGTGAGCGCGATCAGCCACATCGGCGACAGCTTCAGCCAGAACCCGCGCGACCTTCCCAGCTGGCAGATCGCCATCGACCAGGGCCACCTGCCGGTCTTCCGCGGCATGCGGCTGGACGAGGACGACCTGCTGCGCGCCGACCTGATCCAGCAGCTGATGTGCCAGGGCGAGATCCCCGTCACCGCGCTGGAACGGCGCTATGCCATCGATTTCGAGAGTTATTTCGCCGATTCGCTGGCAAGGCTCGGCCCCCTCGCCGACGACGGCCTGGTGCGCCGGGAGCCAGGGCGCATCCTGGCCACTACACGCGGGCGACTGCTGTTGCGTAATATCGCCATGTGCTTCGACCGATACCTCGACCAGCCCGTGGACGCCAGCCGCGCCGCGCCGCGATTCTCGCGCGCGATCTGACCGCGTGGACGGCGCCGTGAGCGACACCGCCTTTCCGCGGGTCGACAAGCGCGTGCTCGCCGACGACGGCGATGCGCTGCATTTCTGCAGCACCTGCGCGTTCTCGCAGGCCTGCCTGTCGCAGGGCATGGACAAGAGCGCATTGATGGACCTGCACGTGCTGGTCGAGCACGTCGGCCCGTTGCATGCCGGTGACCATGTGTTCCGTGAAGGCGACCCCTTCGATGCGATCGCCGCGGTCCGCGCCGGCACCGTCAAGACCTACGTCATCGATGCCGACGGGCACGAGCACGTGCTGGGCTTCCACCTGCCCGGCGAGGTCATCGGCCTCAATGCCATCGACGAGGCCCACTACCCCTGCAATGCGGTGGCGCTAGACACGGTGATGCTGTGCCGGTTCTCGTTTCCCAAGATTTCGGTGCTCGCCACCCGCGTGCCGGGACTGCAGCAGCACCTGTTCCGCCTGCTCAGCCGGGACATCGGCAATGCCGCTCTGTTGGCCGGCGACTGGTCCGCCGACCAGCGCATGGCCGCGTTCCTGGTCGGCCTGTCGCGGCGGCTGGCCGCGCGCGGGTTTTCGGCCGATCGCTTCCAGCTGACCATGGCGCGCACCGACATCGCCAACTACCTGCGTCTGGCGCCGGAAACCGTCAGCCGCGTGCTCAAGCGCTTCCAGGACGACGGCCTGCTGAAGGTCGACCGCCGCGAGCTCGAACTCGTGCGGCGCGACCAGCTCGAAGCACTGGCGGCGCCGATCCTGCGCCACTGAGTCTTGCTCGCAGGAGCGGCTTCAGCCGCGCGCTCCCAGCCATCCCGAGTTCCCCAGTCCCGAAGGCCCGGCCCGGTTCAGCACGTACCGAAGAATCCCGCGGAGGAACCCGCTCTGCCGGGGCCGACAGGTGCCCGCTGCATGACGCCATCGCACCCGCCGGTGCCACCGCGGCACGCCTGACTTGACCTGAATCAGGGCAAATCCGAAAACAGCTCCCCATCATGCGTCGTCCAAGATGGAGTTTCCCATGAGCAATACCCGAAAGCTGTGGCTGGCGCTGGGCGCGTTGCTGGTCGCGTCGTTCGCCGTGCTGTTGTGGTCAGGCGGGGAAATCTTCCGCGCCGCGCCACCGATCCCGGACCAGGTCGTCAGTCGCGACGGACAGGTGCTCTACACCCGCGCCGACATCGAGGAAGGCCGCGAAGTCTGGCAATCCATCGGCGGCATGGAGCTGGGCTCCATCTGGGGCCATGGCAGCTATGTCGCGCCGGACTGGAGCGCGGACTGGCTGCATCGCGAAGCCGTCGATGTGCTCGACCAGTGGGCGCGCCACGACTTCAACATGCAGGCCTACGCCCATCTCTCGCCCGAACAGCAGGGCGCGTTGCGCGGACGCCTGCAACAGGTGATGCGCACCAACACCTACGATCCGGCAACCAAAACCATCACGCTGTCGCCTGAACGCGTGATTGCGCTGTCCAACGTCGCCGCGCATTACGAGAGCCTGTTCGGCAACGATCCGGCCACGCACAAGCTGCGCGTGGGCTATGCGATGCGCGAAGGCACCGTGGACACGATGGAGCACCGGCGCGCGCTAACCGCCTTCATCTGGTGGACGGCCTGGGCCGCGACCACCGAGCGTCCCGGCGACGCCGGCCAGACGCTCTCGCCCGACCCGTCGGTCGTCACCAGCCAGAAGGTCACCTACACCAACAACTGGCCCAGCGAGCCGCTGGTGGGCAACACGCCACCGCCGGCGCTGTGGCTGTGGTCGGCGTTCAGCGTGCTGTTCCTGATCGCCGGCATCGCCGCGCTGGGCTGGCACCACGCGGTGAGCCATGGCCGCGGCGAGGAGCCGCATGCGATCCCGAAGGCCGATCCGTTCGCGCTGCTGCGGATCACGCCGTCGATGCGCGCGACCGCCAAGTACTTCTGGGTGGTGCTGGCCCTGTTCCTGGCGCAGATCCTGCTTGGCGCGATCACCGCGCATTACCAGGTCGAGGGCCAGAACGCCTACGGTTTTGCCTTATCCGACTGGATTCCGTACTCGCTCTCGCGCACCTGGCACACGCAGCTTGCGGTGCTGTGGATCGCGGTGGCCTGGCTGGGCACCGGCCTCTACATCGCGCCGGCGCTGTCGGGGCACGAGCCGAAATTCCAGCGCTTCGGCGTCAACTTCCTCTTCTTCAGCCTGCTGGTCATCGTGGTCGGCGCGTTCACCGGCCAATGGCTGGCGGTGATGCAGAAGCTCGGCCTGAAGTGGAACTTCTGGTTCGGCCACCAGGGGTGGGAATACGCCGACATGGGCCGCTTCTGGCAGTGGTACCTGTTCGTCGGCCTGCTGTTGTGGGTGACGCTGGTCGGGCGTGCGCTGTGGCCGATCCTGCGCGGACCGGCCTCTGATTCGAAGTCGATCATCGCGCTGCTGTTCGCCTCGACCACGGCGATCGGCCTGTTCTTCGGGGCCGCGCTGATGTGGGGCGAGCACACCCACATCTCCGAAGTCGAATACTGGCGCTGGTGGCTGGTGCACCTGTGGGTGGAAGGCTTCTTCGAGGTGTTCGCGACCGCGGTGATGGCGCTGATCTTCACCCGCTTGGGGTTGATCCGTACCGCGACCGCCAACGTGACCGTGCTGTTCGCCACGATCATCTTCATGGCCGGCGGCGTCCTCGGCACCCTGCACCACCTCTACTTCGTCGGGACACCTATTTCCGTCGTCGCGCTGGGCGCGAGTTTCAGCGCGCTGGAAGTGGTGCCGCTGGCTTACATCGGCTTCGAGGCCTACCACACCTGGAAACTCGGGCAGGCGACGCCGTGGATGGCGCGCTACAAGTGGCCGGTGCTGTTCTTCATCGCGGTGTCGTTCTGGAACCTGGTCGGCGCCGGGCTGTTCGGGTTCCTGATCAATCCGCCGCTGTCGCTGTACTACATGCAGGGTTTGAACCTGACTCCGCTGCATGGCCACACCGCGCTGTTCGGCGTCTACGGCATGCTCGGCATCGCGCTGGTGCTGTTCTGCCTGCGTGGCCTGCGCGGCCAGATGGTGTGGGACACGAAGCTGCTGAAAGCGTCGTTCTGGTGCCTCAACATCGGTTTGGCGCTGATGGCGGCGCTGACGCTGCTGCCACTGGGCACGATGCAGCTGTTCGCCGCGATCGACCATGGCTACGCCTTCGCGCGCTCGGCCGACTTCATGCAGCGCCCGATCGTCAAGCTGCTGGTGTGGATGCGGGTCCCGGGCGATACGATCTTCAGCGTCGGCGCGCTGTCGCTGGCCTGGTTCGTTCTGCGGCTGTGGGTCGCACCCAGGCGCGATCCGGCGTTCGCGGGTGAGGTCGAACGCGAGGCCTGAGCCTGCGGTTTCGGGGACGCAGCGGGGCGGCCACGGCCGCCCCGTTTGCGTTTGGACGCGATGACCTGGATCAAGGACGGCCACCGCGCACAAGCGCGACAATGGCGGCATGGACACTGCACGCACCGATTCGACCCTGTCACCCCGCCTGCTCGCCCGCGCGCCACATCGGCTGATGTTCTTCATCGGCGCCAGCAACGTGCTGCTGGCGATGGCGTGGTGGGCAGCCTGGCTGGCCTCCACGCGCTGGCAGTGGTTCCTCGTCCCGCAGCCCAACCCGTACGCCGGGTGGCTGCATGCCTTCGTCATGCAGTACCAGGTGCTGCCAAGCTTCTTCTTCGGCTTCCTGCTGACGACATTCCCCCGCTGGATGGGGCTGCCGGACATCCCGCGCTGGCGCTACCTGCCGGTGGGCGCAGGGATGTTCGGCGGGCAACTGGCGACGCTGCTGGGGGCATTCGGCTGGAAGCACGGGATCCTGGTGGGCGCGGTGCTCACCCTCGTTGGCTGGGGCGCGGGACTGGTGGCCCTGGGCCCGCTGCTGCTGCGCGAGAACGGCCGCACCTGGCACGCGCGCTCGTGTTTCGCCGCGTTGTGCCTGGGCCTGGCCGGCCTGCTGGCATGGCTGGCGCTGCTGCTGGGCGCCTCGCCGCTCTACGCCTTGGCCAGCATCAAGATCGGCACCTTCGGCCTGCTGCTGCCGGTGTTCGTGACGGTGGCGCACCGGATGTTTCCGTTCTTCGCCGGCAACAACGTCCCCGGCTACAAGGCCTGGCGCCCGCTGTGGCTGCTGGGCGTGTTCTGGGGGCTGACGCTCGCGCACCTGGCGCTGGAGCTGGTGCACGGCTACCGCTGGCTGTGGGCACCGGACCTGGGATTGCTGGCCCTGACGGCGACGCTGCTGTGGCGCTGGTGGCCGCGCGGCTCGCGCAACGGCCTGCTGGTGACGCTGTTCGTCGGACTGGCATGGCTGCCGATCGCTTTCGCGCTGTACTGCCTGCAATCGGTCGCCTACCTCGAAACCGGCGTGTTCTGGCTCGGGCGCGCGCCGGCGCATGCACTGTTCATCGGCTTCTTCGGCTCGGTGCTGATCTCGATGGTGACGCGGGTGACGCAGGGCCATTCCGGCCGCCCGTTGAAGATGCCCGCCGCAGCCTGGTTCGCCTTCATCGCGATCCAGCTGGTTGCCGTCGTCCGCATCGCCGCCGAACTCGCGCCCGATCCGATGGCCTGCATGGCGATCGCCGCGGTCGGCTGGCTGCTCGCCTTCACGCCATGGGTGCTGCGCATCGGCCGCATCTACCTGTCGCCGCGCGCCGACGGCAAACCAGGATGAGCGACGCGCATGGCTGACATGGGCCTGATGGCCTTCTATCCGCAGATCAAGTGGGTCCACATCGCCGCCGTCACCACCAGCGGCTCGCTGTTCGCGCTGCGCGGCGCGCTGGTGCAGGCTGGACGTCCGCGCTGGGCGATGGCGGCACCGGTGCGCTACCTCAGCTACAGCGTCGACACGGTGCTGCTGACGGCCGCGCTGATGCTGCTGACGATCCTGCCCGGCGCGATGTTCGCCAACGGCTGGCTGACCACCAAGCTGGTGCTTGTCGTCGTGTATGTCGTGCTGGGCACGTTCGCGCTCAAGCGAGGGCGCACGCCGCAGGTACGCACCGCGTGCTGGCTGGCCGCGTTGCTGGTGTTCGCCACGATCATCGGCATCGCCCGCGTCCACCACCCGCTGGGCTGGTTCTACCGCTGGTTCGCGTGAACGGATGCCGGTGAGCGGCGCGCGGGTGCCGGTCGCTTGACCCAGGTCATGGGGTGCCAAAACGCGCGGTCCTAACCTGCGTCCATCGACCTGGCGCCCCACGCGCCGCGTCCGAAACCCAGGAGAACCGCCATGACCCCACGTCCCCCGCTCCCCGCCGACCTGCCGCTGGACAGCCACCACGCCACCCGCGACTGGTCCGACCGCGTCGCCCTGGGCATCACCCGCAGCCTGCGCTTTCTCGCCGACACCTTCTTCGCCAAGCGCTACGGCAACCGCGCGATCGTGCTGGAAACCGTCGCCGCGGTGCCGGGCATGGTCGGCGCCGCGTTGATCCACCTGCGCTGCCTGCGCTGGATGCGCGACGACGAAGGCTGGATCCGCACGCTGATGGACGAGGCGGAGAACGAGCGCATGCACCTGATGACCTTCATCGAGATCGCGCGGCCGAACTGGCTCGAGCGGGCGCTGGTGCTGGTCGCGCAGGCAGGCTTCTTCCTGTTCTTCCTCACGCTGTACGTGCTGTCCGCGCGTACCGCGCACCGCCTGGTCGGCTACTTCGAGGAACAGGCGGTGGTCAGCTACAGCCAGTACCTGGAGCAGATCGACAACGGCCGGATCGACAATGTGCTCGCGCCCCGGATCGCCATCGATTACTGGCGCCTGCCTGCCAACGCCCGCCTGCGCGATGTCGTGATCGCCGTGCGCGCCGACGAGGCCGGGCACCGCGACGTCAACCATGGCTTCGCCGAGCAGCTGCGGCCGCAGGCGCACAAGCCCCTGCAGACCGTCTGATCCCGCGATGGCGTTGGCACCGTCCGTGCAGGCCGCACTGGCCACTTCGCAGGCATGCGAGGCGGCCAGTGGCGCGTCGGCGGCAAGCGACGAGGCGCGCGACGACGATTCGCAGCGCCGCTTGCTCGACGCCTGTTTCCTCGGGCCCTACGGCGAGAACGATGGCCTGCTGGAGAAGCTGGTCGTCGAGTTCCTGCGCGACCACGTCTACTGGCGGCGCAACTTCCATCCCGAGGATCCGCCGGCAATCCCCACCCACGCCGCCCAGCACCCCGCCTACCAGGGCTTCGAAGCCCGCCTGCGCCGTGAACTGCACCAGCTGTCGGCGGCGCTGAAGAAATCGGTACCGTTCCACAGCCCGCGCTACCTCGGGCACATGGTCTCGGACCTGCTGATTCCCGGACTCGCGGCGCAGATGTTGACGCTGCCCTACAACCCCAACAACGTCAGCGAGGATGCCGCGCCCGTCACCGTCGACATGGAGGTGCAGGTCGGGCTGCAGCTGGCGCGGATGTTCGGCTATCCGCACGATCCGGCCCGGGCCGAATGCGCGTTCGGGCACCTCACCTCCGGCGGCACGCTGGCCAACTACCAGGCGTTGCGGCTGGCATTGGCGCTCAAGGCGTTTCCGGTCGCGTTGCGCGCGGCCGGGGTGCCCGACCTCGACCTGCCGACGGACGACTGGAACGCGTTCAACCTCGGCCGCGCCGGCGCAATCGCACTGCTCGATGCCTGGACCCGCTGGCTGGCCGCACAGGACAGCGCCACGCGCCGCCATTGGCGTGCGCGCGTGGAGGCCGAGCGGCTCGAACAGCTCGGCATCGCGGGTTTCTTCGCGCGCCATCCGCAGTTGCGCGTGCCGGTGGTGCTGGCGCCGATCACCGCGCACTACTCGTGGAGCAAGGGGCTGAAACTGCTCGGCCTGGGCCGCGACCAGCTGCAGTTGCTGCCCGAGGACGGCATGCGCCTGCAGCCCGAAGCGCTGGAACAGGCCCTGGCCGACTGCGCGCGCGACCGGCAACCGGTCCTGCTCGCGGTCGCGGTGCTCGGCACCACCGAATACGGCACCATCGATCCGGTGGATGCGATCGTCGCGGCGCGCGATCGCTGGCAGTCGCGAGGTCTTGGCTTTGACATCCATGTCGATGCCGCGTGGGGTGGTTACCTGGCGACGCTGTTCCGCAATGCCGACGGCAGCCTGCGGCCGCTGGATGAAGTGCGACGCGACTACCGCCGTTTTCCGCAAACGGAAGTGCATGCGGCCTTCGCCGCACTGGCGCAGACGGATTCGATCACCGTCGACCCGCACAAGCTCGGCTACCTGCCCTATGGCGCCGGCGCGTTCGTCTGCCGCGACCATCGCGCGATGGCGCTGCTGGCCGAGGCCGCCGATTACGTCTTCCACACCCCGTCGACCGAGGGCTACCTCGCGCGCTACCGGCACCTGGGGCAGTTCATCCCCGAAGGCTCCAAGGCCGGCGCCGCGGCAGCGGCGGTGTACGTCACCCACAAGGTGCTGCCGCTGGACCACGCGCATTTCGGACTGCTGCCACGGCAGACCGTGCTGGCAGCCGAAGCCTTCCACGCCCGTGCGGAAGCCTTCGCCGTGGCGATGGCTGACGTCGCCAGGGCCACGGTGCCGTTCGCGCCGGACAGCAACCTGGTCTGCCTGGCGCTCAATCCGGCCGGCAACACGGATGTCGCGCGCGCCAATGCCTTCGTGCGCGCGCTGCACGACGAGCTGCGCTGCGATCCCGGCCAGCCGTTGCAACTCAAGCAGTTCTTCGGCTCGGTCACCACGCTGCGACCCGAGGCGTTGGGCGACGCCCACATGCGCCACATCCTGCAGGCGCTGGACCTGGATCCGGCCACGTTGCGCACCGATGGCGACGATGGCAGCGACCGGCTGGTGATCCTGCGCCACACGCTGATGAACCCCTACCTGATCGACCGCGAGAACGGCATCAGCTACATCGACCTGTACTTCGAGCACCTCGCGCGTCGCGTGCGCGCGCAGCTGCGGGAGCACTGAGCATGCAGGCGCAGGCGCTTCCGATCGACGCCAGGTCGCACAGCGGCGAAGTGCGTGCGTGGACGTCCAACGCGCTGCGGCAGTTGCGCCAGGAAGCGGCGCGTTCGGCCGACACCCACCTGCTGCACCTGGCCTTCCGCGGATTCCCGGGCATCGACTTCTACTTCAAGGACGAAGCCGCGCATCCGACAGGCAGCCTCAAGCATCGCCTCGCGCGGTCGCTGTTCCTGTACGCGCTATGCAACGGGCGCCTGCGCGAGGGGCAGACGGTCGTCGACGCCTCCTCCGGCAGCACGGCGATTTCCGAAGCCTGGTTCGCGCGCCTGCTGGGCCTGCCCTTCATCGCCGTGATGCCGGCCTGCACGGCGCCACGCAAGGTCGCCGACGTGCAGGCGTTGGGGGGACGCTGCGACTTGGTCGACGACCCCGCCGACGTGCATGCGCGCGCCGCCTGGCATGCCGCGCGCGGCGCCTGCCACCTGGACCAGTTCGGCCTGGCAGAGCGCGCGACCGACTGGCGCGGCAACAACAACATCGCCGAATCGATCCTCGGCCAGCTGGCGCAGGAAACATACCCGGAACCGGCATGGATCGTCTGTGGGGCAGGCACCGGCGGCACCTCGGCCACGATTGGCCGCTACCTGCGCTATCGCGGCCTGGCGACCGCGTTGTGCGTCGCTGATCCGGCGGGCAGCGCGTTCGCGCACGGCTGGCGCTCGCGTGATCGCACGGCACGTGCGAGCGAGGCGACCGTGATCGAAGGCATCGGCCGCGGCCGCGTCGAGCCCGGGTTCCTGTTCGAGATCGTCGACGATGTCATCGAGGTGCCCGATGCCGCGTCGATCGCCGCGGCGTGGCAGCTGGAATCGCTGCTGGGGCGGCGTTACGGCGGCTCGTCGGGGACCAATTTCGTCGCCTGCCTGCGACTGGCGGCGCGGATGCGCGTGCGCGGCGAGCGCGGCAGCATCGTCAGCCTGCTGTGCGATCGTGGCGAGCGTTACGACCAGACGTTGTTCGATCCGGGCTGGCTGGCGCGGCAAGGGCTGGATCCACACCCGTGGCGCGAGGCATTGCTGGCCACCACCCGCGATGGCCGCTGGAATGCCGGACCCGGCTCCTGAGCGGACGGCGCGCGCATTGGCGCATGGCGTGGCGCCGGACGTGGCGCGGCACGCGCGCTCGAGGTCGCCGAGCGCATCCAGGCGATCATCGCCGAGCAGGTTGCCACGCCCAACGGCAGCGACCGGATCACCGTAAGCGTCGGGGTGGCCAGCTTCGATGGCGCAGAGAGCACCGACGGACTGGTCACGCGCGCCGATGCGGCGATGCGCCGCGCCAAGCAGGCAGGCCGCGATTGGTGCGTGGTGGCCACCGTGACGGTCCCAGCGCCTGGTCGGCGGCCGGTGGTGCTTGACCCAGGTCAGTGCGATACGGCCGCATCGAGCCGACCATGAAACCATTCCAACACCGTCGCGTTCGCGCGCCAGGAACATCCCATGGAATTCCACATCACGCTGCATGGCCGGGCGCCGGATCCGCTCGTGCTTGAGGATGCGATTCGCGCGGTCGACCCCGCGGCGCTGCTCGACGTCGATCCCGCGTCGCCGACGCTGCGCGTGGCCACCTCGCTCGACGCGCGGCAACTGATCGCGCTGGTCGGCGAGGCCGGCTATCCCATCACCCCGCAGCAGGTGACGCAGTTGCCCTCGATCTGTTGCGGCGGCTGCAGCGGCTGACGGCCCGGCGGCTTCGCCGGTTCAGGCGCGCACCTGCGCGACCGCTCGCGGCGCCGCACCGGTCGCCATCGGCAGGCACAGCGTCATCCGGGTGCCGCCGGCGGTCGGCAATGACGCCTGCACGCTGCCGTGATGCAACTGCGCGATCGCCTGCACGATCGACAGCCCCAGCCCACTGCCGGTGCCGCCACCGCGCTGGAAACGCGCGCCCAGCATGCCGCCCCCGGGCAACACCAGTCCGAGGCCATCGTCGGTGACGCTGAATTCGACCTGGCTTGCATCGGTGCGGACGGCGACTTCGACGCGCCCATCGCGGCGCCCGTGCAGGATGGCGTTGTCGATGAGGTTGCGCAGCGCGATCCGGAGCAGGCCGGCACTGCCATGCACCAGCCCGGGATCGATCGCGTCCAGGGTGAGGACGACGTTGCGCGGGGCCGCCAGCGCGCCGGCGTCGGCGAGGACGTCGCGAGCCACTGTTGCAAGCGACACGGCGGCCGCATCGTCGACACGGTCCAGGGACTCCACGCGCGCCAGGGTCAGCAGTTGCACGACCAGCCGTTCCATCCGCTCCAGGCCATCGCGTGCCCGCTGGAGATGCATGCCGGCGGCGGATGGATCGTCGACGCGTCCGGCCAGGTCCAGTTCCATCCGCAGCACCGACAGCGGATGTCGCAGCTCATGCGCGGCATCGGCGGTGAAGCGCCGCTCGCGCGCAAGCGCGCCATCCAGGTTGGCGACCAACGCATCCAGTGCGCGCGTGAACTGCAACAGTTCCGCCGGCACGTCATCGCGGGTGAGCGTCGGCGTGCGCGCCGGTTGGGTCGCGATCGCGCATGAGAGCGCGCGCAGTGGCGCCAGGCCCCGGCGCAGCGCCCACCAAGTCGCCAATGGCAACAAGCCCAGCAGGAACAGCAGCGGAAGCGCGATCGCGCGCGCCATCGACGCGAGCAGTTCGTCGCGATCGTGCAACGGCGCGGCCACCTGGATCCAGAACCGGCCAGATGCGTCCCAGCGCTGGTAGACGCGCCAACGCTCGCCGTCGTGATCAACGGCGTGGAAGTGCGGTGTCGTCTCCGCGAACGCCAACATCGGCAACCTGGAGCTCGACAGCATGCGACGGCCCGTGCGGTCGCGCACGAGGATGTCCGGCCCATGGGGATCGTCGCCCTCGGCCGCGTGCCACCGGGGTTGCGCCTGTGGCGGGAGCTCGGCGGCGAGCGCAAGCATGTTCGCGGCGGTGCGTTCCAGCTGGCGGTCGAACATCTCCGCGGTCTCGTGCTGCGTCCTCCAGCCCAGCCAGGCGCCGGCTGCCAGCCACGCGAGCAGGATCGGCGCGACCATCAGCCACAACAGCCGCCGCTGCAATGACGGCCGCTTCATGCCGGCGCGTCGGCGGCAGGCGGATACAGCGCATAACCCACGCCACGCAGGGTCCGGATCCAGCCGGGCCCGAGCTTGCGCCGCAGATGGTGGACGTGCACCTCGACCGCGTTGCTCGCGATCTCCTCGCCCCAGCCGTAGAGCGCCTGCTCCAGTTGCGCGCGCGACCAGGCCCGCCCCGGGCGCGCGGCCAGTACTTCGAGCAGGGCGTACTCGCGCGCCGACAACGCGACCGGCGCGCCCGCCAGCGAAACGGCGTGCAACGTCGGATCCAGTCGCAATGGCCCGACCTCCAGTACCGGTGCGCTGCTGCCGGCGGCGCGCCGCAGCAGCGCACGCATGCGCGCCGCCAGCTCCTCCAGCTGAACCGGCTTGACCACGTAATCGTCGGCGCCGCAATCCAGGCCGGCGACGCGGTCGTCGATCGCATCGCGCGCGGTCAGCAACAATGCCGGCGTGGCATCGCCCCGACGGCGCAGGCTGGCGATGATGTCCGGGCCGCTCGCCCGTGGCAGGTTCCAGTCGATGACGGCCGCCGAATACGGAGTGTCGGCGAGAGCCTGGATGGCATGGCGGCCGTCGCACACCCAATCCACCGCATAGCCGAGGTGACGCAGGCCCGACACCAGCGCGTTCCCGAGCGGCACGTCATCCTCGGCGAGCAGGATGCGCATGCGCCACTAGTGCGCCTTGCGCAGGTCGAGCGGTGCGCTGACGGCATCGACATGCGTGGCAGCGACCGAGGCGTCGTCGGCCAGTGCGCGCTTGCGTCCATGCCACATCGCGGCCACCAGGTTCTCGCGGTAATGGACGCTCTCCACCAGCGCCGCGAGCACGTGCATGCCGACCAGCCCCAGCAGCGACCACGCCAGCACTTCGTGGATGTCTTCCAGCCACTCGGCGCCGAAGAATCGATCCCAGGTTTGCATCCAGCCGGTCATGCCGACGGCCGCCACCATGGCCAGCAACGCCAGGATCATCACCGCAGCGGCCGGGTTGTGGCCCAGGCGCCGCTGCGAGATTCCCGCCCGCCGCTCGCGCAGGTAAGCCATCACCGCGTGCGGCCCGCGCACCCAGTCGCCGAAGCGGGCGTGGCGGCTGCCGATCACGCCCCACAGCAGGCGCGCTCCCACCAGTCCCAGCGCGGCGTAGCCGAGCCAGCGATGCGCCGTATCGCCCTCCTCCACCAGGAAAGCGCCCAGCACGCAGGCGGCGAGCGACCAGTGGAAGATGCGGACGAACGGATCCCAGACCTTGACCCTGCCGCCACCGGGAGCGATGTCATCCATTGCAGTCCTCCTTCAGCCGATGCGCTGCTTGACGATGCGGCCGTTGGTCGGATCGAAATAGATTTCGACCCGGTTGCCCTTGGCGTCCCTGCCATAGATCTCGTAGCACTGGCCCGACACCTTGAACTTGTCGATGGCATAGCCGTCCTTGAGGATGCGCGCCTTCATCGTGGCTTCGGGCAGCCAGTGCGTGCGCGGCGCGCGCGTGCATTGCGGCGCGGCCATGGCCGACAGGGAGGTCAACGCTGCCGCCGCGGCCAGCGACAGCAGGGTGATGCGCTTGGTGTTGCGCTTGGTGTTGCGCTTGGTGTTGCGCTTGGTGTTGCGCTTGGTGTTGCAATTCATGACATGTCTCCGATGCGAGCCGATTGCCCACGCCGGCATTGCACCGCGCGCAGCTTATGGAGGCCTTAAGCCGCGCCAGGTCGTAGGCATCCGTTCAGCCGCCCCGCCCGGACCCGGCCACGCCGGGATCGTCGAACAGACGCGCGTAATCACCGAGGGCGGCACGCATCGACGGTATCGCGGTGTCGTCGGCAGGCGTGTCCTTCACTGCCTGCGCGCCTCGCGCCAGGGCACCGAGGATCGGATGCAACGCGGCATCCGCGCGCGGCTCGAGCTTGCAGTTGGTGACGATGAAACCGATATCGCGCTCGATGCTGGTCGCCAGTTGGCGCACCTGCTGCGGATCCAGGTGGCCGTGCGCCTGGTGTCCAAGCGCATCCACCGTGGTGCGGATACGACCCATGCCTTCGCGCAGCGGTGCATCTGTCTTCCAGCGCGTCGCGGGCGCCGCTTCGGGCGCGGTGATCGGGTCGACAGGCGCGGCCGGGTGCGCATGTTGGCCGAAGGCGGCCGGGGCCACGGATCCAAGCAGCAGCACCAGCGCCAACGATGCCGTCGGCAAATGCATGGGACACCTCGGGACTCTCGGGGAGATGCCACGATCCTAGGTCCGCGCGCCGTCCGACCTGATGATCCAGGTCAAGAACCGCATCGGTGGCCGGTGCGAGGATGGCCTCGCCACCCAGGCCAGCAGGGCACCCCATGCACGCTGGAACCACGCCCGTCGATCCCGCGCGCCTGGGCCTGCGCTTCCTCGGCGCGAACGCAACCGTCACCGGCTCGCGTTAACTGCTTACCGCGGGGAGCGCGCGGATCCTGGTCGACTGCGGGTTGTTCCAGGGCTACGTACCGTTGCGCCCGATCCACGCTGAAGCGACTACCGCTGCGCACCGCCATGCCCGCCGACCGGCGTGTCGTCGTGGCGAACGGCCACTTCCATGACGTCACGGTCGCAACGCGACGAACACGCGTTTGCCAGCCAAGGCACCGTGTCCGTCGCCAACGCCGGCGCTGGCCTGGGCAGCGTCGAAGCCGCCGCACGCCTGCGGCGCGACGGCCCCAATACGTTGCCGCAACCCGACCGGCGCTCGCCCTTGCGGATCGTCGCCAGCGTGCTGCGCGAACCGATGCTGCTGCTCCTGCTGGCGGCGACGGCGGCCTACGTCGTGCTGGGCGATGCGCGTGAAGCGATGCTGCTGGCCGGCTCCGTTCTGCTGGTCGTGGGCCTGACGATCTACCAGGAGCGCAAATCCGAGCGCGCACTGGAAGCGCTGCGCGAACTGGGCACGCCCGACGCGCGCGTGATCCGCGACGGTGTTGCCGGCGTCGTGCGCGCGACCGACCTGGTGGTGGGGGACGTCATCGTGCTTGCCGAAGGCGATCGCGTGCCCGCCGATGGCCGCCTGCTGGAAGCCAACGACCTGGCGGTGGACGAATCGCTGCTGACCGGCGAGTCGGTGCCCTTGTCGCGCCAAGCCGGCGCCGACGCCGACGCGTCCACCGTGCACGCGAGCACACTGGTCGTGCGTGGCCACGCCGTCACCGTCGTGCAGGCGACCGGCGCCCGCACCGCGGTCGGCAGGATCGGCATCGCACTGCAGGGGCTGCACGTCGAGGCCACGCCGATGCAGTTGGAGATCCGCCGCGTGGTGGTGTTGTTCGCCATCCTGGCCTTGGCCGGGGCGCTGCTCGTCATGCTGTCGTTCGCGCTCACCCGCGGCGGCTGGCTGGATGCCGTGCTGGCCGGTCTGACCATCGCCATCGCGTCCACGACGCGATGCTGCGCGAGGTGGCGGCCATGGGAAAGCGCGGCCTGCGGATCCTCGCCGTGGCGGCGACCGCGTGGCCCGCCGACGATCCCCGTGCACTGCCGGCGTCGATGCAGGAGTTCGGCCTGGCGTGGTGCGGGTTGGTGGCCTTCGCCGACCCACTGCGCGCCGGCGTTGCCGACGCGGTCGCCGGCCATGCAGTTGCTCGGCTGGCCGGACCTCGCGCGCAACCTGGCGCACGGCGCGGCGGTATTCACGTCGGTGGTGGCGGCGTATGCGCTGGGCCACGTGCTGGCGCTGCCTGCATCCCAGGTCGGCGCGCTGGCGTTCACCGCCCAGGTGATGGGCAACCTGGGGCTGATCGTGGTGTACCGGTCCGGGGGGTCGTTGCACGCGGCATTGCGTACGCCCAACGCCGCGTTCGCAGTGGTGGCGGCATCGGCACTGGCGATGCTGGTGGTGGTGACGCAGGTCGCACCGGCCGCACGCTGGTTCGGTTTCACGCCGCCGCCGCGGGCGCCGTGGCTGTTCGCCGGCACGCTGCCGCTGCTGGTCGCCGCGATGCTGAAGGCTGGCCGGCGCGAAGCACCGGCCGCGCAGGCTCAGTGCGAGAACAGCACCGGCACCGACGCGGACTCCAGCAGTTGGCGCGTGGCGCCGCCCAGCGCCCATTCCAGGAAGCGCGAGTGACCGTAGCCGCCGGCCACCAGCAGGTCGGCGCCGGTATCACGGACATGGCGATCGAGTTCGTCAGCGACGGTGTCCTCGCCAGCCGGCAGGACGACAACGTCGACCTCCACGCCATGACGGAGCAGGTGCGTCGCGATGTCGGCGCCGGGAAGTTCGCCGTGGCCGCGTTCGCCACCGCTGGGATTGACGATGACGATATCGATGCGGTCGGCGCGCTGGAATAGCGGCATCGCGTCGTGGAAGGCGCGCGCGGCTTCGCGCGTGGGTTTCCACGCGGCGACGATCCGGCGTGGCGGCATCGTCGCCTTGCATCCGGGCGGCACCGCCAGCACCGGCCGGCCGGATTCGAGCAGCAGTGCACCGACGTAGGCATGCGTCAGCTCCGGTGCATCGGTGCCCGCGGCCGAGGCGACGATCGCAAGGTCGGCGTAGTGCGCGCAGTGCGCGGCCAGGCGGTGCGGTTCGAGGTAGAGCGATTCGGCCACGCGGACCTCGGTCGATACCAGTTCCCTGGCCAGCCGCTGCCTGAGTGCGGCGGCATCGCGTTCGCCAGCGGTGCGCAGTTGGCGGTAGATATCGACCAGCCCGGTGTCCGGGACCAGGCCCCACGGGCCGGTGGTCATCAACGGCAGGTTGATCGTCTGCAGTACCGCCAGGTGGGCATCAAACCCGGATGCCAGCGAGAGCGCGATGCGGATCGCATCCGCGTCGCCCGGGGTGCCGGTCGTCGGCACCAGGATGTCCTTGAACATGGCCGTCTCCGTGGTCGTGGTGGCAACCAGTACATCCCCGTGCGTGGCGCGACGGATTGACATGGATCAGCCGGGCACGGTTTGCGATGTCCCTTCACGCACCGCGTCTAGGGCCGCGCCCGCCGGCCAGGGCGCGACGGGTCGAACCACCCAGCGCCGAGGGCGAAAAACCGCGCCAGGTTCGATCAGGATCATTGATCAGGATCAGGGTGCCGCTTCCAGGTCGCGCGCGAGCTGTCGAGGCGTCTTCCATCCCCCGCTGCGAGGAGGCTTCCATGCCACCGATCGAACCGCTGATGCCCTGGCAACTGGGCGCCGATTACCCGCGCTGGAGCGAAACCCTGCGCGATCGCAGCCGGGTGCTGATCCGACCGATCTGCGCGGCCGATGCCGCCGAGGAACGCGAATTCATCGCGGCGCTGTCGCCGCAATCGCGTCGCTACCGGTTCCTGGGTGAAGTGCACCATCCCAGCGGCGCACTGATCGAACAGCTGACGGCGCTGGATTACGTGCATGACCTTGCCTTCGCAGCCGTCGTCCATGATGGCGCCCGTGAACGTTTCGTAGGCGTGAGCCGCTACAGTACGTCCAGCGACGGCACCGCCTGCGAGTGCGCGGTGACGGTGTTGGACGACTGGCAGCACAAGGGGCTGGGCGTGATCCTGATGACGCATCTGATCGACGTTGCACGCAGTCGTGGCATCCGCCGCATGTGGTCGATGGACTCGGCGGAAAACACCGCGATGTCTGACCTTGCCCGCTTCCTGGGCTTCGAACGCCACCAGGACCCCGGAGACGGCGCCCAGGTGGTCCACAGTCTGTGGCTTTGACGCCGGAACGCCGGCAGGACAGGAGACGACCCATGCGCATCGCCCTTGCAGTGGATGGCAGCCCGGCATCGACCCGCGCCGCGCGCCATGTCGCCCGCCTTTGGAAACAACTGGCCGGCAAGCGCGAACTCACCCTGCTCTACGTCGATGAACTGCTGCTGCGCGCCGTCGAGACGAAGCTTGGGAAACGTGGCGTCGAGCGCTATCGCGACGAGAATGCGACCTTCGCGTTCAAGGGTGCCAAAACCGTCCTGGCGCGCGCGAAAGTGGACTATTCCACGCTTGTCGTGATCGACGATCCCGCCGCGGGCATCGTGAAGACCGTCGGCGTGTCGAAGTACGACCTGCTCGTGATGGGTTCCCGTGGCCACGGCGCGTTCCGCAACCTGGTCCTGGGATCGGTGGCGACGAAGGTACTGTCGAGCTGCAAGGTGCCGGTGACGATCGTGCGTTGAAGCCGCGCGCGGGGCAGCGTCGGCCTGGACGTCGCGTGCCGGTGCGATCCGCATTGGCGCCATTGATTCTATCCAGCCCTGCGCGCAACGCCCGGTCAATCCGTCATCGCGCCGCACGCTGGTGGATGCTTAGGATCGATCCACCGTCACACAGCGGAAACCGCATGCCCCCGATCGATCCCCGTCCATCGCGTGCGTCCAGCCATGGCGAGGAAATCGCCAACAGCATCAGCCATGGACTGGGGCTGGCGTTGGCGATCGCGGGGCTGCCGTGGCTGCTCGTCAATGCGGCTCAGTCGCAAAGCGGGCTGTCCATCGCCGGCGCGGCGACCTTCGGCGCCAGTGTCGTCCTGCTGTACCTGGCCTCGACGCTCTACCACGCCATTCCGCACGCCCGCATCAAGGAGCGGATGCAGCGCCTGGACCATGCCGCGATCTACCTGCTCATCGCCGGCACCTACACCCCCGTCGCGCTGGGCGTGTTGCGCGGCGCATGGGGCTGGAGCCTGCTGGCCGTCATCTGGACGCTTGCCGTCGCCGGCGTGATCTTCAAGACGCTGGCCGGTGCGCGCTACGACCGCGCCTCGACGGTGTTGTACGTCGCGATGGGCTGGGCGGCGCTGGTCGCGATCAAGCCCCTGTGGCTGCACATGCAACCCAATGGATTGGGATGGCTGTTCGCCGGGGGCATCGCCTATACGACCGGTGTGCTGTTTTACCTGCTGCATGAGCGGCTGCGTTACAGCCATTTCATCTGGCATCTGTTCGTGCTCGCCGGCACCGGCTGCCATTTCCTGATGGTGTTGCGGTACGCCAACTGACGGGCCTGCACCGGCCGCGAACCGACGGCCCGCCCGAACGACCGATCAGGTCGCGCAATCGCCCGCATCCGGCCACCCGTCGTCCCGCAGGCGCATGTCGATCCCCGCCGCGTCCAGGCATTCGCCGACCGGGTAGCCGGACAGGCCGGCGCAGCCGTCGCATTCGAACTCGATCATGTCCTGGCCCTCGCAGGTGGTGGTGGCGACTGGGCGGCAACGGGATGCCGGATCCACTACCGGCATCGTCCGTGACCCAGGCGCGGCGCGCATTGATGTCGATCAAGCCGCGATGGACCCCAGCTCAGTGGCTTCCCGCCCATTCCAGCTGCAACCACAGCTTGCGCGTGTCCTGCGCAAAGCCATCGGCGCGGTAATCGGCCAGTTTGACCAGCCCGGTCACCGGCCCGTGCACGGGAAAGCCCAGCGAAAGATCCCATTCGCTGCCATAGCGACCGCCCGTGTCGGCGTGGTAGTCGTGCCATGCCACGGCCCAATTGAGCCGCTTGTCGTTGCCGATCAGGCCACCGGCACCGAGATACCGGTCCTCCAGCCCGCCCGGCGGCGTCACCGTGAACTTGTCCGCCCAGCCGTTGAACGCGTGCAGGGTTCCCAGCGGCGCCTGCAGGGCGTGGATGCCGTCGCCGCCCAGGTGCTCCCAGCCGGCGCGATACGTCACGCCCCGCACGGCATAGGTGGGCTCGAGTAGCCAGTAGGCGTGCGAGAACCCCAGCGGGTTGCCAGCGCCGTCGCGCTGCCGCGCGGCCTCCACGGTCCACCCCATGCCCGTGGCTTCGTGCAGGTGCGTGCCGGTCCAGCGCGCGCCGAACGTGGTGGTCGAAGCCGTGGCGAGATCCTGGTCGTCATGCAGGTAGGCGTAGCCCACCAGTTGCTGCGCACCATGCGTCCAGCCCAGGTTGAACAGATGGGTGGACAGCGCGCGCTCGCGTGCCAGCGGATCCAGTGCATCGTCGCCGTTGACGCGATGCACGCGGTCCAGCCATGCGTAGCGCAGCGTCAGCGTGGGGGCGATATGCCAGGTGGTCGACAGCGCGTCGAACGTCTGTTCGTTCTGGCGCCAGCCGCTGTTGCCAATCCAGCGCTGGTTGTCGAACAGCAGGCGCTGGCGCCCCAGCGTGGCGCCTGCGCGCGCGCCGGTCCAGGCGACGAACGCCTGGTTGAGCTCGGCGCCTTCCGGATCGGTGATCGCCGGCCGCGCGGCCACGCCATTGGCGCCGCTGTTGTAGCGGTCGCCGGCCGCCGCGGTGCCCTCGCCTTCCAGCAGTGCGCCGAAGCCCTGGCCCCAATGCAGGCGCAGCCCGGCGCGCAGGCGCAGCGTGGTGGCGCTGGCGTCGCTGGCGAAGGCGGCGTCGTCGACGTTTTCCTGCCGCAGCCGGGCGTTCCACTCCACTTGCCACGGCGGCGGATCCGCCGCGGACCCGGATGCCGCGGGCGCGGTCGACGTGGCGCCCAGGGCCTGCAGCGGAAGCGCGACCAGCGCGGTGAAGAGCGCCGCCAGCAGGTGTGCGGACGGGGGATGTCGTTGGGACATGGGTGGCTCCTGGGCGATTGCCGCACAGGCTCGGGGCCGGCATCGAGCCCCGCCTTGATCCAGATCAACCGGCGTGCTGCGCGCATTCACAGCGGCCGAGGCGGTTGATCCAGGTCAGGTGAGGGCACCGGCGCGCGGCGCAGACTTTGCCCCATCAAGAAGATTCATCCCGCCTTGCAACCCCAGGAGTCGACAATGAAAGTGCTCTCCAGCCGCAATCTCTTCGCCATCGCGATGGCCCTGTCCCTGTCCTCGCTGGCCGCCTGCGCCGATGTCCGCCAGGCTCCGGCCGGCGCGGTGGTCGATGGCCAGTCGGCGCAACCGACGGCACAGGTTGCCGATGTGGCGCCAGTGCGCCAGTCTTCGGTGCCGTTCTGATCCACCGCCGCCACCGCCCCAGCAAGGAGCCCAGGCCATGACCCCAGCCCCCCGCCTCGCGTTGTTGCTCGCCGCCGCGTTGTTGACGCTCGCCGCCGGCGGATGCAATCGCGATCGCCAGGACGTTGACACCGCACCGATTGCCGCCACCGATACCGGTGGTTCGCTCAAGGGCGATTTCGGCCCGCCACAGGGCAAGATGATCGAGGCGGTGCTGACCGATCCGCCGATGGTGCCGCCACCCACCGGCCGCCACGCGCCGGCGCACGTGAACGTCGAACTGGACGTGATCGAAAAGGAAATGCCGATTTCCGAAGGCGTGACCTACAAGTTCTGGACCTTCGGCGGCACGGTGCCCGGCAAGTTCATCCGCGTGCGCCAGGGCGACACGGTGACGCTGCACCTGCGCAACATGCCCGACAGCCAGATGCCGCACAACATCGACCTGCATGGCGTGACCGGGCCCGGGGGCGGCGCGGCGTCGACGTTCACCGCGCCTGGCCACGTCTCGCGATTCACCTTCAAGGCGCTCAATGCCGGATTGTTCGTCTACCACTGCGCCACCGCGCCGGTGGGCATGCACATCGCCAACGGCATGTACGGCCTGATCCTGATCGAGCCGCCGGAAGGCCTGCCGCCGGTCGACCACGAGTACTACCTGATGCAGGGCGACTTCTACACCACGGGCAAGTACCGCGAGAAGGGCCTGCAGCCGTTCGACATGGAAAAGGCGATCGACGAGCACCCGACCTACGTGCTGTTCAATGGCCGCGAAGGCGCGCTCACCGGCGACAACGCGCTCAAGGCCAGCGTCGGCGATACCGTGCGCCTGTACGTGGGCAACGGTGGTCCCAACCTGGTGTCGAGCTTCCACGTCATCGGCGAGATCTTCGACAAGGTGTGGCTGGAAGGCGGCACGCGCTTCCAGGAGAACGTGCAGACCACGCTCATCCCGTCGGGCGGCGCGGCGATCATGCAGTTCCACATCGAGGTGCCCGGCACCTACGTGATCGTCGACCACTCGATCTTCCGCGCCTTCAACAAAGGTGCGCTGGCGATGCTCAAGGCCGAGGGTCCGGAGAACAAGGCGATCTACTCGGGCAAGGAAGTCGACGCGATGTACCTGGGCGGGCGCGCGACCGGCAACCTCGCCGCCGTCGCGGTCGCGGCGAACGCCAACGCCGCGGGCACGCTGACCAGGGAAGACCAGATCGCGGCCGGCAAGGCGCTGTTCGCCGGCACCTGCTCGACCTGCCACCAGCCCAATGGCGAAGGCATGGGCGGCGTGTTCCCGCCGCTGGCGGCATCCAGCGTGCTCAAGGCCGATCCGAAGCGCATCGTCGACATCATGATGCACGGCCTCAACGGCGCGGTCACCGTCAACGGCAAGGAGTACAACTCCACGATGCCGGCGCAGACGCAGCTGACCGACGACGAGATCGCCAACATCGGCACCTTCGTGCTCAACAGCTGGGGTAATCCGGGCGGCACGATCACCAAGGAAGAAGTCGCCGAACGCCGCAAGGCACCCAAGCCGGCCGACGCCGCGCCCGGCGGCGGCGAGTGATCCGATGCGCCGGCTTGCGGCCCTGCTGCTCCTGCTTCCCATCGCCGGCGTGGTGCTGGGAAGCATGCAGGCCGGCGCCGCCTGGGTGAAGTTGCCGGCCGGCACGTTCCGTTCGGCGCTGAAGTACGAGGACGGCAGGACCGCGAAGGTCCTGCCATTCGCGTTGCAAAAGCGGCCGGTGACCAACGGCGAATTCCTCGCCTTCGTGCAGTCGCATCCACGGTGGCGGCGCGATCGCGTGCCGACGGTGTTCGCCGATGCACGCTACCTCTTGCAATGGCCGACGTCGACGCGGCTGGACGATGCCGGAAGCCAATCGGCACAACCGGTGGTCAACGTCAGCTGGTTTGCCGCGCAGGCGTATTGCCAGGCGCAGGGCGCGCGGTTGCCGACCTGGCGCGAGTGGGAATACGCCGCCGCGGCCGATGAAACCCGGCGCGACGCCCGCCAGGCCCCGGCGTGGCGCGAGCGCATCCTCGGCTGGTATTCCCGTCCGTCCGACGGCCCGCTGCCGCGCGCCGGCCTGCAGGCGCCCAACGCCTACGGCCTGCAGGACATGCACGGCCTGGTGTGGGAATGGACCGACGACTTCTCCTCTCTGCTGGTGTCGGGTGATGCGCGCAACCAGGGCGATGGCAACCGGATGAAGTTCTGCGGCGCCGGTTCGCTGGCGATGGCCGATCGCGAGAATTACGCCGTGCTGATGCGGGTGACGATGCTGTCCTCGCTGGAGGCGCGCGATACCACCGCACACCTTGGCTTCCGCTGTGCCAAGGACATCCAGTGAGGTTGCGATGAAACGACGCGTGGTGAAGTTGTGGTCCGTTGTTGTTGCCTGCGCAGTGCTGGTGTCGGCGGTGGCTGCCGCCGCAGCACCGGCTGGGGCGCAGGCCAAGGCATCGACACCGGCGATCGCAGCCAGGGTGCCGAAGGACTCCGTCTACCAGTTGCCGCTGCCGCTGACCGACCAGCACGGCGTGACGCGCGACTGGCGCCGGCACCGGGGGGCGCCGCAGATCGCGGCGATGTTCTACACCTCGTGTCCCGACATGTGCCCGCTGATCGTGGACGCCGGCAAAGCGGTCGAACACGCCTTGACGCCCGCCGAGCGGTCCCGGCTCGGCCTGCTGTACATCAGCCTGGATCCGGTGCGCGACACGCCGGCGACGTTGGCGGCCCTGGCGAAAAAGCGCGGCCTGGATCCCGCGCATTGGGCGCTGGCAAGCCCGCGCGAGAACGACGTTCGCAGCGTCGCCGGCATTCTCGGCGTGCGCTATCGGCAGCTCGCCGACGGGCAGTTCAACCACACCAGCGCGCTGGTGCTGATCGATGGCGAAGGCCGGATCGTCGCGCGCACCGAGCGCATGGGTAGCCAGGTGGATCCGCGGTTCCTCGCGGCCGTGCGCGGCCTGCTGGCGACGCGGTAACACCGGGCACGGACGGCGTTCGTCGCCGGGCCGCGTTGCGACGCGACGATGATGCGTCGCAACGGTGCGACGTTGCGCCAGCCCGGCTTCCGCAGGAGAGGGCTACAGCGCGCGATCCCAGCCGCCCTGCTTGCGGCGGTCCTTGCCCGAGCGGCGGTCGTCCTTCTGTGGCTCGAAGCGGATCTCGTCGCGGCGGTCGGTACTTTTGCGCCGGTCCTCGCCCTTGCGGCGGTTCGGTCCGCGATATTCCGGATCCTTGCCGGTCGGCGTGAAAGTCTGCATGGCGTTCCCCTGTCCGGCGCGTGCTGTCGGGGCGTAGGGTCCACGGGGCCGGTAGCGCCGTCAAGCACCCCGTCAAGCCACGGCGCGGAACACCAGGGTGCCGTTGGTGCCGCCGAATCCGAAGCTGTTGGACATCACCGTACGCAGGTTGGCGTCGCGGCTTTCGCGCAGGATCGGGAAACCTTCGGCACCCGGATCGAGTTCGAAGATATTGGCCGAGCCGGCCATGAACCCTTCCTTCAGCATCAGCAGGCAGTAGATCGCCTCGTGCACGCTCGCCGCGCCCAGCGAGTGGCCCGACAGCGCCTTGGTCGACGACAGCGGCGGGACGCCGTCGCCGAAGACTTCGCGCACGGATTGCAGTTCGACGAGGTCGCCCAGCGGCGTCGAGGTGCCGTGGGTGTTGAGGTAGTCGATCGGCGTGTCGACGCCGGCCATCGCCATCCGCATGCAGCGCACCGCACCCTCGCCCGAGGGCGCGACCATGTCGACGCCGTCGGAGGTGACGCCGTAACCGACCAGCTCGGCATGGATGCGCGCGCCGCGCGCGAGCGCGTGTTCGTAGTCCTCCAGCACCAGCATGCCGCCGCCACCGGCGATGACGAAGCCATCGCGGCCCACGTCGTACGGCCGCGATGCCGACTGCGGGTTGTCGTTGTGGTGGGTGGACAGCGCGCCCATCGCATCGAACTGCGAGGTCATTCCCCAGTGCACTTCCTCACCGCCACCGGCGATGACGACGTCCTGCATGCCGTGGCGGATCATGTCCGCCGCCGCGCCAATGCAGTGCGCCGAGGTCGCGCAGGCGGCGGAAATCGAATAGCTCACGCCGCGGATGCCGAAGGCGGTGGCCAGCGCCGCGGATACCGTCGAACACATCGTGCGCGGGACCATGTACGGCCCGACCTTGCGCACGCCGCGGTTGCGCAGCAGGTCGCCGGTTTCGATCTGCCAGTGCGCCGAACCGCCGCCGGAGCCTGCGATGACGCCGGTGCGCGGATCGCGTACCTGCGCATCGGTGAGGCCCGCATCGGCGATCGCATCGCGCATCGCCACGTACGCATACCCCGCCGCGTCGCCCATGAAGCGCTTGAGCTTGCGGTCGATCCGCGCGTCGAGGTCGATGTCGGGCACGCCTGCGACCTGGCTGCGCAGGCCGAGCTGCGCGTATTCGGGAATGAAGCGGATGCCGGACGTGAGTTGGCGCAGCGAACCGGTGACGCTGTCCTGGTCGTTGCCCAGGCACGAGGTGATCCCCATGCCGGTGATGGCGATGCGCCGGTTGGCGCGCTGGTCGTTACCCACTGGCATGCTCAGAACGCTTCCGTCGAAGAAAACAGGCCCACGCGCAGGTCGTTGGCGACGTAGATCTCGCGCCCGTCGACCAGGGTGCGGCCGTCGGCGATCACCAGCGCGAGCTTGCCGCGCATGACGCGGCGGATGTCGATCTCGTAGCTCACCAGCCTGGCGCTGGGCAGCACCTGGCCACTGAACTTCACCTGGCCCACGCCGAGCGCGCGGCCGCGACCGGGCTCGCCCAGCCACGGCAGGTAGAACCCGGCCAGCTGCCACATCGCATCCACGCCCAGGCAACCGGGCATCACCGGGTCGCCCTGGAAATGGCAACCGAAAAACCACAGGTCCGGGTGGATGTCGAGCTCGGCGCGGATCACGCCCTTGCCGTTGCGGCCGCCCTCGGTGGAGATCTCGGTGATGCGGTCGAACATCAGCATTGGCGGCAGCGGCAGCTTGGCGTTGCCGGGGCCGAACAGCTCACCGCGGCCGCAGGCCAGCAGTTGTTCGTAATTCAGGGAAGAGGGTCGGCTCACGGGCTCACCGGCGCGGAAAACGCACAGTTTTGCACGTTCGCCGGGAGGAGCGGTGAGGCCGGCCTCCAATCCGCCTGTCGATACGGCGGCGTATCGACCCATCGATGCCGTCAGAAGCGATCGGCATATCCGGCCATGAATCCATGTCCTGGCAGGATGCCCATGATCACGGGCGATGGGCGGCGGTGGGCCCACAGGCCCCATGCCACGCCCACCCCCGCCCCGACGAGCACGTCGCTCTGCCAGTGGCCGCGCACGTTCACCCCGCGCGACCGCGCGTACGCCGGGAGCAAGGCGAGCGCGTAGACAGCAGGATGGTCGTCCCCGTATTCAGCGATGAACGGCGTGACGACGGCGCTGATCTCGGCCACTTCGCCGCTGGGGAAACTCTGGTAACCGTGGCCCTGAAGAAATCCGTCATAGGCAACCCGATGGTCGATGCCGAACGGGCCACCGCGGAAAGCGGGGCGAGCAAAAGCAGCATGGCAAACACGGATGCGCGCGCGTTCATGCCGGGCCCGCCGGGAAACTGCCGCGAATGTACTGCCGCGCGCGACTGGGGACTGTTGAGAAAAATCAACTTTCCGCTGAAGTCCCGCTGGCTAGTGCGCCTTCGACGCGGCCTGCTGGCGGAACAGCAGCAGGCACAGGACGATGAAGGCCAGCAGCGCCAGCGACGCACTGTAACGGCTGAGCTCAAGCCCGCCCTTGGCGACCGGCTTGTCGAGGAAGTCGCCCACGACGGCGCCCAGCGGCCGGGTCAGCACGAACGCGGCCCAGAACAGGACGGTGTGGGACACCTGCGTCCAGGCATATGCCGCCGCCACGAGGGCGAGCGCGCCGCCGAAGATCATCGCCGCGCCGAGGTAGCCGAGCGCCGCGGTATCCGCGGTCCAGTCGCCCAGCGCGGTGCCCAGGGTCTGCGAGAACATGATCGTGACCCAGTAGAAGATCTCCGCCTTCGGCGTGCGGATCGAATCCACCGCGACCGTGCCCAGCGTCCTGTGCCACAGCAGCAGCGAGCCGGCGAGCAGCAGCGCCAGCAGCGCCGACCCACCCGTGTAGCCGATGCCCAGCGAGCGGTCGGCGAAGTCCGCCAGCGTCGTGCCGACGGTGGTCGAGGCGATGATCGTCGCCCAGTAGACGAAGGGGTGGAACTTCTTCGCCGCGATCTGGAAGTAGACCGCCGCAACGAACAACACGGCGAAGATCGCCGTCCCGACGAGGTATCCGAGGTTCATCGACATCGACACCGCATCGCCGCCGGTCTCGCCGAGCGTGGTCGCGGCGATCTTGACCAGCCAGAACAGGAAGGTGACGTGGGGGACCTTGCTGGCCGCCTGTCCGCTGGTGCCGTTCATCCACCGCTCCTGTCCGGGCGCAGGCGCCGGGCGCCGCAGTATCGACGATCGGTCGCGAAGGCTTCCGGCAGGTCTCCCCGCCCTGGCGGCCCGTGTCGGCGGCGCGCCAAAGTGTGCGCTACATCACACTTTTGTCCTGTTCATCACACGGTCGGCCTTATCAAGGCGGCGCGAAGTTCACCCGATCTTCGCTCCCCTACCGATCCGTCATCGAAGGACGCTGACCCATGGACACGACCCGTTCCCGGAAACGCCGTATCGCGCTCAAGGCCACCCTGCTGTCGACGCTGCTCGTCGCCGGCGCCACGGCCGCCACCTGCCTGTGCCACGGCACGATCATCATCAAGAAGTTCTACGACGCCAACGCCAACGGCATCCAGGACGCCGGCGAAGTCCGGCTCACCGGCTGGCCGATGACGGTCGAATCGGCAAGCCAGACCTACAGCAGCACCAAGCCGACGGATTCGTTCGGCTACGCCACGTTCCTGTCGCTGCTGCCGGCAACCGATTACACGGCGCGCGAAGCCACGCCGGTGCAGTCGAACTGGGTGCAGTCGACGCCGCACGACGGCAGCGGAAACGCCACCAACCCGTTGACCGGGGTCCACGTCACCGCCGGGGCGACCACGCAACTGACCTTCGGCAATTACTGCACCAGGCCCAGCGGCGGCCACACGCCCGGCTACTGGAGCAACAGGAACGGCCTGGACCGGCTGATGGACGGCGGCACGCTGGCGCCGGAATTCGCGCTGCTGTCGGCCCTGCACCTGCGCGATGCCACGGGCGCCGACTTCGATCCGTCCACCTATCCGCAGTTCCGCACCTGGCTGCTCGGCAGCACCGCGACCAACATGGCCTACAAGCTGTCCTCGCACCTGGCGGCGATGCGCCTGAACGTCGAAGCCGGCTTCGTCAACGGCAACCGCGTGTACCCACCGTTCGGCGGCACCATCAACCAGCTCATGACCCTGGCCGATAACTCGCTGGCCAGCGACCCGTACACGCCGGACGGGAATCCGGAGCGTGGTTACCAGGAACAGCTCAAGGACTATCTCGACGCGTTGAACAACGGTGCCGCGGTGGTCTCGCCGACGCCGTGCGCGCGCACGTTCTACTGAGTCGCGTGGGCGCACCAAAGAAAAGCCCCGCCAGTGCGGGGCTTTTTCGTGGCGCCGGCCGATGTTGCGCCGACGCATCGCTGCCGGTCAGGGCGCCACGCCCTGCCCGATGTGCGCCTTCAGCCAGCCATTGACGGTGTCGTGCCACATGACGCTGTTCTGCGGCTTGAGCACCCAGTGGTTCTCGTCGGGGAAGTACAGGAACTTCGACTCGATGCCCTTGCGCTGCAGCGCGGTGAACGCGGCGATGCCCTGCTCCACCGGGATGCGGAAGTCATGACCGCTGTGCACCACCAGCATCGGCACCGACCAGTCTTTGACGTGGTTGATCGGATTGAACTTCTCGTAGCCCTCCGGATTGCTCCACGGCGTGCCACCGTTTTCCCACTCGCTGAACCACAGTTCCTCGGTGGCGTAACCCATCATGCGATTGTCGAACACGCCGTCGTGGTCGACCAGGCACTTCCAAGGCTTCTGCCAGTTGCCGGCGATCCAGTACACCATGTAGCCGCCGTAGCTGGCGCCGAGAGCGCAGGCCTTGTCGCCGTCGAGGAACGGATACTGCGTGAGCGCCGATGCCCAGCCCTTCTGCAGGTCTTCCAGCGGGCGATCGCCCCAGTGCTGGCTGATCGCATCGGTGAACGCCTGGCCGTAACCGGTCGAACCGTGGAAGTCGACCATCACCACCGCGTAGCCCTGGCCGGCATACGTCTGCGGATTCCAGCGATAGCTCCAGCCGTTGCCGAAGCTGCCCTGCGGGCCGCCGTGGATGAGGAAGGCGACTGGATAGGTCCTGCCCTCCTGGTAATTCCACGGCTTGACGACATAGCCGTGCACGGTGTCGCCGTTCCAGCCGGTGAACTTGAACTGCTGGTACTCGCCGAACTTCACGTCCGGCAGCATCTCGCTGGCGCTGGGCGTGATCGCGCGCTCATGGTCGCCGTCGATCGCGGACACGAACAGCTGGTCGCCCGACTTCATGCTGTTGCGCGCGAATGCCAGCGTCTGGCCCGCCACCGAGACCGACGAGATGGTGCCGTCGCCGACGACCTGCTGCGCATGGCCGCTGACGATGTCGACCGCGAACAATGGATGCTGGCCCATGTCCTCGGCCGTGGTGTAGATCGTGCGCCCGTCGTCGGACAGGAGGATGCCGTCGGCCGAGCGATCCCAGTCCGGATCGATCTCGTGCGTCGCGCCGGTGGCCAGGTCCATCGCCATCAGGCCCATGCGGTCGGCCTCGAAGGTCGGCCGCTTCATCGCGCGGTAGTACAGCGTCTTGCCATCCTTGCTGAAGACCGGACCGGCATCCCAGGCCTGGTTGGCGGCCGTGAGGTTCTTCGCCTGGCCGCTGCCATCGGCATTGAGCTGGTACAGGTCGAAGTTGGTCGAATGCGGTTCGTCGCCGTTCGACAGCCGGCCACTGACGACCAAGCTGTTGCCATCGGGCGCCCAGGCGACGTCGCCCATGTCGCCGAACGGCTTGGACGGGACATCGGCGATCAGGTCCGCGCCGACCAGCGTCGCGCTCTTCGCCGCGTCCTTGCCGCCGAGCGATGCCACGAACAGGCGGTTGATGCGGCCGTCGGCCCAAGTGTCCCAGTGACGGATGAACAGGTGATCGAAGACGACGCCGCTGGCCTTGTTCTTGCCGTTGCCATCGAGCTTCTTCTTCGTGCAGGCGAGGTCGCCGCCGCAGGCCGGGAACGTGCCCGCAGCGAGTGCCGCGCGCGCGCCATCGGGCGACAGCAGGAAGGCATCGACATCGACCGGCAACGCGGTCACCTGCTTGGGCGTGCCACCGGCGACCGGCATCGCGTACAGCTGCGAGCTGCCGGATTTGGCGCTCAGGAAATACACCGTCCTGCCATCAGGCGAGAAGGCCGGCGAGTTGACGTTCCAGCCCTTGGGCGTCAATGCCACCGGCTTGGCGTCGGGCTTCGAGAGATCCTGCACCCACAGCGAGGTCGAGGATTTGTTGGCGTCGTAGTCCACCACGCGCTTGGCGAACACCAGGTGCGTGCCGTCGCTGGACAGCGTCGGCGCGGAGTAGCGATCCATCGTCTCCAGGTCGCGTGCCTGGAAACCGCGCGCGGCGACCGCAGCGGACGACCAGGCAAGCAGCAGGGCAAGCGGGAGCAAGGCGTGGCGTGGTGACATGACGGTCCTCCGGGACATGGTGCGGAATCAGATGATGGCGCGGCGGGCAAGGCCTTCGATCCAGCGATAGAGCAGCAGCACCGCGACGACGAAGGCGACGCCACCGATCCAGAGCGCCGGGCCCGCGGCGAAGTCGTCGCCGACCAGCGACAGCGGGATCAGCTTGAACGCGACCACGCCCGCGATCAGCACGCCGACCAGGCCCTCGCCGACGATCATTCCGGAGGCGAGCAGGACGCCGAGCTGTTTTGCCGCTTCCGGACGCGCATGGCGTTCGGCACGACGGTCGTAGAGCGCGCCGGCGACCGCGCCGACGACGACCATCAGCGTTGCCGACGTTGGCAGGTAGATGCCCAAACCCACCGCCAGCGGCGACAGGTGCGCATGCTTCGTCGTCCGGCGCAGGACTTCGTCGAGCACGATCAGCACCGCGCCGATCGCGCCGCCGATCAGGATCAGGCTCCAGTCGATGTTGTTCTGGATCACGCCTTGCGCGAGCGCCGAAATCAGCCCGGCCTGCGGCGCGGCGAGCGCCTTGGTCGGATCCACGCCCGGCGCCCCGGTGAAGCCATAGGCGGTGTTGACCAGCGAGAGCACCGGCGGGATCACCGCCGCGCCCGCGATCACGCCCACCACCAGCGCCCACTGCTGCGCCGACGGCGTGGCGTCGACCAGCTGGCCGGTCTTGAGGTCCTGGAGGTTGTTGTTGGCGATTGCGGCGACGGTGAACACCACCGCCGTCACCAGCAGCGCGAACGCGACCAGGCCTTTCTCGTTGCCCGGCTCCATCAGCGGCTTGATGCCGAACACCAGCAGCAGCGCGGCGCCGATGACGACCAGGATGCCGATGCCCGACAACGGGCTGTTGGAGGAGCCGATCAGGCCGGCCATGTAACCGCAGACGGTCGACACCATGAAGCCCGTGACCACCACGTACAGCAGGCCACCGAGGATCAGCGTCGGCGCATGCGCGCCCAGTCCGGTCTGGTTGGCGAAGTAATTCAGCAGGAAGGCGATCGGCACGAAACACGCGATCATGATCGTGCCGACGATGCCGATCGGGATGTCGTGCTCGGTGCGCGGCAGCATGTGCAGCGTGCCGCCCTTGCGCGCGCGGTTGGCGGCCATCGCCGAGGCCAGCCCGCTGACGACCGGCTTGACCAGCTTGCCCAGGGTCCAGATCGCGGCCACGCCAATCGTGCCTGCACCGACGAAGCGCACCTGCGTGCTCCAGGTCGCGCCGGCGAAGTCTTCCGAACTGCCGGTCATCGGCAACAGCGCCGAGAAATGCGGCACGCCCCAGCCCCAGCCGATGATCGCGCCCAGCAGCATCGCGATGCCGACCCACAGCCCCACGAGGTGGCCGACCGCGAACAGCGCCATCGACAGAGCGAAGTCGAAACCGGTGACGCCGTTGCCGTCGCCGACCTTGAAGTAATGCTTGACGTCGCTGGTGAACACGCGCGTGGCGACCACGATCGCGAATGCCGCCGCGACCACCGCGCCCCAAGTCACCGCGAGCAGTCCGGCGCGGCTTTCCTCCGCGCCATGGCGCGTGCCTTCCGCACCCGGACTGCCGACCTTCAGCACCTCCGCGCAGGCGACGCCTTCGGGATACGGCAGGTCGGAGCCCGTCACCAGCGCGCGCCGCAACGGGATCGAATACATCACCCCGAGGATGCCGCCGAGCGCGCAGATCGCGAACGACACCCAGTACGGGAAGCCGGTCCACCAGCCGATGATCACCAGCCCCGGCAGCACGAAGATGATCGACGACAGCGTGCCCGCCGCCGAAGCGACGGTCTGCACGATGTTGTTTTCCTGGATGGTCGAATTGCGGAAGTTGCGCAGCAGCGCCATCGAGATGACCGCCGCCGGGATCGAGGTGGCGAAGGTCAATCCGGCCTTGAGCCCGAAGAACACATTGGCTGCGGTGAACAGCACGGTGATGACGATGCCCAGGACGAGCGCGCGCAGGGTCAGTTCGGTGCGGGGTTCGGGGGATAGCGGCGTTGTGGCCACGGGACGGTTCCGGAGCGGAAGACTGCCGAGTATTGCAAACCCGCGGGCTCCGGCGCGAGCGCTCCCTGGCCGGAAGGCCCCGCGGCGCGCCAGCAGCAGCGCATCCCGGGAATGACGCGAGCTACACTCCGGCGAATTCCCTTGAGGCGCCCATGGCCACGATTCCAGCGACCAGCGACGACCTGCCCGTTGCCCGCGATCCGCGCGATGAGCTGTTCGGACACCCCAAGGGCGTCTACGTCTGCTTCTTCACCGAGATGTGGGAGCGCTTTTCGTTCTACGGGATGAAGGCCCTGCTGCTGCTCTACCTGCTGCAGCATCACCGCTTCGGCGATCGTGCCGGCTACGACGTCCTGGGGGCGTACGGCGGGCTGGTGTACTGCCTGCCGGTGCTGGGCGGCGTGCTGGCCGATCGCTGGCTGGGAATGCGCAAGGCGGTGATCTTCGGGGGACTGCTGCTCGTGTGCGGCCATGCCGGCATGGCGATCGAAGGCGACGCCGCGACGCTCGTCAACGGCGTGGTGGTGCGCGACGAAGCATCGCTGGACGTCTTCTACCTGTCGCTGGCGCTGATCATCATGGGCGTGGGTTTCCTCAAGCCCAACATCTCGACCATCGTGGGCAAGCTCTATCCGCGCGACGATCCGCGTCGCGACTCGGGCTTCTCGCTGTTCTATGCCGGCATCAACCTCGGCGCCCTGTTCGCTTCCATCGTCTGCGGATACCTGGGCCAGACGCTTGGCTGGAGCTACGGTTTCGGTGCCGCCGGCATCGGCATGCTGCTCGGCCTGGGGCAGTTCCTCTGGGGCCAGAAATACCTGCACGGACACGCCGAATCCCCGGCCCCCGCCAGGCTGCGCGAACGCATGTTCGGCCTGCCGCGCGAAGCGTGGATCTACCTTGGCGCGATCGCCGGCCTGCTGCCGGTGGCCGGGCTGATGTGGGCGGTCGCCAACGGCGCGTTCTCCCTCGGCGGCGAAGTGTCGCTGGCGCTGGCGCTGATGATCCTGGTGATGCTGGTGGTGCTGGGGTGGTTCGCGTGGTTCGTTGCGACCCAGTGCACGCCGGTGCAGCGCCAGCAGATGATCGCGCTCATCGTGCTGGTCGCCATGTGCCTGGTGTTCTTCACCCTGTACGAGCAGACCTACGGATCGTGGGTGACCTTCACCGACCGGATGCTGACCAAGGACGTGGTGCCATCGCTGGTGCAGGCGCAGGCACCGGTGGCATGGACGGGCGCCGTCATGGCCAACCTCGCCCTGTTCGCCCATACCGCGCCCTGGTCGATCGTCTCGCTGCTGCTGGCGCCAGCTGCCTTCGTGGTGTCGGCGGCGCTATCGGACCGCAACCCGCGTTCGGTGGTGCCCAAGTGGCTGTTCGGCGGCGCCGCGCTGGCCATGCTGGTGTTCCTGTTGCGCGACGTGCTGGTGCTGCCGCAGACGGCCGGGTCGCTCACCTACCTGGGAGCCTTGTTCATCGTGCTGCTCGCGCCGTTGTTCGGGGTCCTGTGGGCATGGCTGGATCGGCGCGGGCTCGACCCGTCCAAGCCGGTGAAATCCGCGTTCGGACTGCTGCTGGCCGGCCTGAGCTTCGTCCCGCTGGCGTGGGCGGCCGAACATGCCGGTGGCAGTGGCCAGTTCGCCAGCGTGTGGTGGCTGGTACTGGCCTACTTCGTGCTCGAACTGGGCGAGATGTGCCTGGCGCCGGTCAGCCTGTCGGCGGTGACGCAGTTGTCTGTGGCTCGCGTGGCGAGCCTGATGATGGGGACTTGGTTCCTGGCGACCGCGTTTTCGGAAGCCCTGGCCGCGATGTTCGGCAAGCTCGCGGCGATCGACATCCCCGAGGGCACGGCGCTGGATTTCGCCAGCGCCGGGGAGAAATACGCGCACCTGTTCTGGCTGATGGCGGGTATCGGGATCGGTTTCGCGATCCTGGCGTTGCTGGGCGCGCCGTTGTTTCGGCGGATGATGCATGGGGTGAAATAGCCGCCGGTTGCGATTCGACCGGCCTGCACTCGCCCGTGTTCCCACCCATCGCGCGGTGTGCTCCGCGATCCGGTCAACTGAAGGTGGAGCGTCGCGCGGACGTCGCGAGCCTCAGTCCTGCCGCGCGACCTCGTCCAGCACGCGCGCCAGCCCCTCCTGCCAGTCCGGTGCCTGGACGCCGAATCCTTCCCGGATCCTGCGCGTATCGAGCACCGAGTACGCCGGGCGCGCGGCGGGCGTGGGGTAATCGACGGTCGCGATCGCGGTAACGCCCGGCTTGCGCGCAATCAGGCCGCGCGCATGCGCGCCATCGATGATCGCCTCGGCGAATCCATGCCAGCTGGTCTGCCCACGGCTGGCCAGGTGGAATGTGGCGGACGCGCCGTGTTGCTGGCGCAGCATCTGTGCCGTGGCATCGGCCAATACGCCAGCGGGCGTCGGGCAACCGACCTGGTCCGCCACCACGCGCAGCACGTCGCGCTCGGAAGCCAGTCGCAACATCGTGCGCAGGAAATTGTGGCCATGCGCGGCATACACCCACGCGGTGCGCAGGATCAGGTGGCGTGCACCACTGTCGCGGATCGCCTGTTCCCCGGCGTTCTTGCTGGCGCCGTACACGCCCAGCGGCGCGACCGGGTCATCCTCGCGGTAGGGGCGCGACGCGCTGCCGTCGAACACATAGTCGGTCGAGTAATGCACCAGCCCCGTGCCGCGCGCGGCGCAGGCACGCGCGATGGCCCCGGGGGCTTCGGCATTGATGCGGAAGGCCTGCGCGCGCTCATCCTCGGCGCGATCGACGGCGGTATAGGCGGCCGCGTTGACGACGACGTCCGGCGCGACGGTTGCGATCAACGCCGGCAGCGACTCCGGCGCGCCGAAGTCGGCGGCAATGCAGGGCGCCCCATCGGGAAGGATGCCGGCGCGGGTGGTGGCGACGACCTCGCCCAGCGGCGCAAGGCTGCGGCGCAGCTCGGTGCCGACCTGGCCATTGGCGCCGAACAACAGGATTTTCATCCGCTCGCGATCCTCAGCCGCTGAAGACTGGCAGGCGTTCGGGCGGCACGTCGGCCAGCAGCGGCGCGTTCGCGTCCTTGTCCGACAGCAGCGGGGCGCCCACCGGCCAGTCGATCGCCAGCTGCGGGTCGTCCCAGCGGATCGCCGCATCGGCGGCACGGTCGTATGTCTGCGTGCATAGATAGGTGAACAGCGCGCGCTCGCTCAGTACGACGAAGCCATGCGCGAAACCTTCCGGGATCCAGAAATGGCGCTTGTTGTCGGCCGAGAGAACGGCCGCCGTCCAGCGCCCGAAATGCGGAGAGCCGCGACGGATGTCGACGGCCACGTCCCAGACCTCGCCTTCGAGCACGCTGACCAGCTTGCCCTGCGGCCTGGGCCACTGGTAATGCAGTCCGCGAAGCACGCCGCGGCTGGAACTGGAGACGTTGCCTTGCGCGAACTCGAGGTCGAGCCCGGCACCTGCGCCGGCGAGCTTGTCACGGTTGAACGACTCGTAGAAATAACCGCGTGCGTCGCCGAACACCTGCGGTTCCAGTACCAGGCAGCCAGGCAGGTCGGTCTGGATCATCTTCATGCGGTCGCACGCATCATGCGATGCGCTCCTGTCCGATCAGTCCCAGCAGGTACTGGCCATAACCGTTCTTGGCCAGTGGCCTGGCCAGCGCGCGCAGCTGGTCGTCGTCGATCCAGCCGTTGAAGTAGGCGATCTCTTCGGGGCAGCACACGCGCAGGCCCTGGCGCTTCTCGATCGTCTCGATGTAGGTCGAGGCTTCCAGCAGCGACTCATGGGTTCCGGTGTCGAGCCAGGCGTAACCGCGGCCGAGCCTCTCCAGCTGCAGAGAGCCTTCGTCGAGATAGCAGCGGTTGAGGTCGGTGATCTCCAGTTCGCCGCGCGCCGAAGGCTTGAGCGAAGCGGCGAATTCGCTGGCGCGCCCGTCGTAGAAATACAGGCCGGTGACGGCATAGTGGGAGCGCGGCGAAGCGGGTTTTTCCTCCAGTCCGACAACCCGCCCGGTCGCGTCGAATTCGGCGACGCCATAGCGCTCGGGATCGCGCACCCAGTAACCGAAGACGGTGGCGCCGTTTTCCTGTTCCGTCGCACGTTGCAGGCGTTCGGTCAGGCCGTGTCCGTAGAAGATGTTGTCGCCCAGCACCAGGCAGCTGGGCTGCCCGGCGACGAACTCGCGCCCGATCAGGTAGGCCTGCGCCAGCCCGTCGGGACTGGGTTGCACCGCGTACTCGATGCGCATCCCCCATTGCGAGCCGTCGCCAAGCAGGTGCTTGAACAAGGCCTGCTCGTGCGGGGTGTTGATCACCATCACTTCGCGGATCCCCGCCAGCATCAGCACGCTGAGCGGGTAATAGATCATCGGCTTGTCGTACACCGGCAGCAGCTGCTTGCTGATCGCCTGCGTGATCGGATACAGGCGGGTGCCGGAGCCGCCGGCCAGGATGATGCCCTTGCGCGGAAAGTGGGCGGCCGTACTCACGCCGCGGCTCCGATGCGCTCGAGCCGGTAGCTGCCATCGAGCACGCGCTGCACCCAGTTTTGGTGCGCGAGGTACCAGTCGACGGTGTCGGCGATGCCCTGCTCGAAACTGTGCGCCGGCGCCCAGCCCAGTTCGCGCTTGAGCTTGGACGCGTCGATCGCATAGCGTCGGTCGTGGCCAGGACGGTCGGCGACGTAGGTGATCTGGCTCGCGCGCGGCTGGCCATCGCTACGCGGACGGCGCGCATCGAGCAGTGCACAGATCGTGTTGACGACATCGATGTTCTGCATTTCGGCGTCGCCGCCGACGTTATAGGTCTCGCCCACGCGGCCGCCGTCGAGGACCGCACGGATCGCCGCGCAGTGGTCGGCGACGTACAACCAGTCGCGCACATTGCGTCCGTCGCCGTAGACGGGCAGCGGCTCGCCTGCCAATGCGCGCGCGATGATCAACGGAATGAGCTTTTCCGGGAATTGGTACGGACCGTAGTTGTTGGAGCAGTTGGTGGTCAGTACCGGCAGGCCGTAGGTGTGGTGGAACGCGCGCACCAGGTGATCGGACGCGGCCTTGGACGCCGAATACGGCGAGTTGGGCGCGAACGGCGTGTCCTCGGTGAACTTCCCTGTGTCGCCCAGCGAACCGTAGACCTCGTCCGTGGACACATGCAGGAAGCGGAAGGCCGCCTGGCGATCGGGCGGCAGGCCACGCCAATAGTCGCGGGTCGCCTCCAGCAACGACAGCGTGCCGACCACGTTGGTCTGCACGAAGGCCGCCGGGCCGTCGATCGAGCGGTCGACGTGGCTCTCGGCCGCGAAATTGACCACGGCGTCGGGCTGGTGCGCCTGCATCAGGCGGGCGACCAGGACGCGGTCGCCGATGTCCCCCTGCACGAAGACGTGGCGGTCGTTGCCTTCCAGCGACGCCAGAGTGTCGCGGTTGCCGGCGTAGGTCAGCACGTCGAGATTGATGATGCGCTCGCCTCGGGCGATCGCTTCGAGCACGAAATTGCCGCCGATGAATCCGGCACCGCCGGTAACCAGCCACGTCTTCACTGCATTCTCCTGCACCGGCGGGCGCCGGCCTTGCGGTCAGGCGCGGGCGCTGGGCAGCGCGCGCGCGTGGGAACGGATCGACCTCAGAACGGGATGTCGTCGTCGGCGAAATCGTCCATCGGCGCCGGGCGCTGCGCGGGAGCATCGCGGCGCGGGGCGGCGTCGCTGCGCTGTGGCGGGCGGGAGGCACGCGGGGCGGCGTCGCCGCGCGGTTCGCCGCGGCCTTCACCCATGCCGCCGAGCATCTGCATGTCATCGCCGATGATGTCGGTGAAATAGCGGGTCACGCCGTCCTTCTCACTGGTGCTGTATTCCAGGCGGCCTTCGATGTAGACCTGGCGGCCCTTCTTCAGATACTCGCCAGCCACTTCCGCGGTCTTGCCGAACAGCTTGACCCGGTGCCATTCGGTCTTTTCCTGGTAGTTGCCTTCCTTGTCCTTGCGCGAGGACGAGGTGGCAATGCTCAGCGTGGCGATCGCCATGCCACCCTGGGTGTACTTGAGTTCCGGATCGTTGCCGAGGTTGCCGACGAGGATCACCTTGTTGATGCCGCGTGCCATGACCGTCCCTTCGCTGGATCGCCCGAAATGGGGCACCGAGGATTGAAGTATAAGCGGTCGCCCCTAGGCCATCGGCGCCCGCCGCGCGCGGCCGTCAGGCTTTTCCCGCAGTGGTGGAAGCCTTTGCGGGGCGGCCTTCGTATAATCGCCAGCCCCAACGCCCGGCGCCGTCATGGACCCCGCCCTCGCCCGACCGGCCACCAACGCGCCGGCCCCGATGCCCCTGCCTGCGATCCAGGCCCTGGCGCGCTCGGACATGGCCGCCGTCGACGTGCTGATCCGCCGCCGGCTGGCTTCGGACGTGGTGCTGATCAACCAGGTCGCCGAATACATCATCGGCGCCGGTGGCAAGCGCCTGCGGCCGATGCTGCTGCTGCTGGTCGCACGCGCGCTCGGCCGCGACACCGACCCCGCCCTCGCCGGCCACGCGCAGCAGCTGGCGGCGGTGATCGAGTTCATCCACACCGCGACCCTGCTGCACGACGACGTGGTCGACGAGTCCGACCTGCGTCGCGGCCGCCGCACCGCCAATGCGGTGTGGGGCAATGCGGCGAGCGTGCTGGTGGGCGACTTCCTGTATTCGCGCAGCTTCCAGCTGATGGTCGAGCTCGAGCGCATGGAAGTCATGCGCATCCTCGCCGACACCACCAATGCGATCGCCGAGGGCGAGGTGCTGCAGCTGCTGCACGTGCGCAACCCGGACACCGACGAGGCCGCCTACCTGCGGGTGATCGAGCGCAAGACCGCGGTGCTGTTCGCCGCGGCGACCCGGCTGGGCGCGCTGCTCGCCGGCAGTGACGTGGCCACCTGCGACGCGCTGCATGCGTACGGACTGAACCTGGGCTTCGCCTTCCAGATCGCCGACGACGTGCTCGATTACGCTTCCGACGCGCAGACGCTGGGCAAGAACCTGGGCGACGACCTCGCCGAGGGCAAGGCGACGTTGCCGTTGATCCACGCGATGGCGCAGGCCGACGCGGCGACGCTGGCGACGTTGCGCCGCGCGATCGAACACGGCGACACCACCGCATTGCCCGAGGTGCTTGCCGCGATCCGGCAGGGTGGCAGCCTGGACTACAGCCGGCGGCGCGCCGGGGATTACGCGCGGCTCGCCGAAGATGCGCTCGACGGCCTCGGCGACTCGCCGTGGCTGCAGGCGCTGCGCGGCCTGACGCGCTACGCCATCGACCGCGAGTTCTGACCGGTCGCGCCGGCGCCGGCTAGTGGCCGGCGAAGCGCTCGCGGAAAAAGTCGTCCATCATCGCGTAGGCACGTTTGGCCGCGCGCGGGTTGTAGAGGCAGTTGGGCGGCGAGTGCGCGTTTCCCAGCGCGAAGCAGTGCACCGCCCCGCTGAAATCCACGAACTGCCAGTCGACCCCGGCCGCGTCCATCTCCTTCTTGAACGCGGCGACGTCCGCCAGCGTGGTGTTGGCGTCGTTGGCGCCGTTGAGCACCAGCATGCTCGCCTTGACTACGCCCGGCTTCGCAGGCAATGACGTTGGCAACGTGCCGTGGAAGCTGGCGACGCCGGCGATGTCGGCGCCGTTGCGCGCGAGTTCAAGCACGGTCGCGCCGCCGAAGCAGAAGCCGATCGCGCCGACGTGCGCCGGATCCAGCGGCGCCTTCGCCGCCTGCGCGCGCAGCACCTGCAGCGCCTTGTTGGCGCGCTCGCGCAGCACGTGGCGGTCGGCGTAGAGCGACTTCACCTGCGCCAGCGCCGCGGCATCGTCCTTGGGCCGCACGCCCTTGCCGTAGACGTCGGCGACCAGGACCACGTAGCGGTTGCCGGCGATCTTCTGCGCGGTGCGGACACTGTCGGCGGTCACGCCCTTCCAGTCGGGCACCATCAGCAGGCCGGGGCGCTTCGTGGCCGCCGCGTCATCGTAGACCAGCACGCCACTGAAGATTTGCTTACCCAGCGTCCAGTCGACAGGCCGGGCCTGCATCTTCGCCAGGGCAGGCAGCGAGCACAGCGACAGCAGCAGCAAGGCGAGCAGGCGTTTCATGGCGGCAGCTCCTCTGGTCGATGGCGGCGATGGCAACGCGGCGAGCGTACGCGGCGCCCGTTCAACGGTGGTGAAGCCGGTCAGGCGATGCCGAGCCCTGCAATGGAAGCGATGGACTCCGGATCGAAACCGGCAAGCGCCGCGAAATGGCGGCCGCGCTCGGTGTAATCGCGATAGGCGCCGAAGCTCGGCGCGCCCGGGGACAGCAGCACGACGCCGCCGCCGCGCAGGCGGGCGCGCGCCTTGTCCATCGCATCAGGCAGGTCGTCGGCACGCTCCAGCGCGAAGGCGCCGGACGCGGCGATGGGCGCCAGCAGGTCGAAAATGCCCGGGCCATTGGCGCCCATCGTGACCACCGCCAGCGGCGGCCGCTGGCGCATGGCCTGGGCGAAGGCGTCCCAGTCGACGCCGCGGTCGTGGCCGCCGACCAGGATCGCGACCGGGCGATCCCGGAACAGTTCCAGCGCGGCCAGGCTCGCGTGCGGCGTGGTGCTGATCGAATCGTTGACGTACGTAATGCCATCGCGCACACCCAACGTCTGCAGCCGATGCGGCAACGGCTGGAAGCTCGCGGCATGCGGCGCCAGCGCAACCGCATCCAGGCCGACCGCCTCGATCGCGGTCAGTACCGCGCACAGGTTGCCGCGATTGTGCTGGCCTGGCAGCGCGAACGTTGCGGTGTCGAGGATGGCTTCGGCGCCGCGATGCAGCAGGTTGCCGCGCAGGTGCCAGCCGTCGTCGCGGCCGAACCAGCGCACGTCGCTGTCGGACAGCGATAGCGCGGCGAGCGTCGGATCGGCGGCATTGAGCACGGCAATGCGCGGGCGCGCGTCGGTCAGCAGCCGCAGCTTGTCGGCGACGTAGCGCGCCTGCGAGCCGTGCCAGTCCAGGTGCTCGGGAAAGACATTGAGCGCGACGGCGACGCCGGGCCGCGTGCCGCTGTCGGCGACATCCCCGGTCTGGTAGCTCGACAGCTCGATCGCCCAATACCCGGCGTCGGCGTCGATGAGCTCGAGCAGCGGCAGCCCGATGTTGCCTGCCAGCGCGGTGCGGTGGCCGCCGGCGCGCAGCAGGTGCGCCAGCAACGCGGTGGTCGTGCTCTTGCCCTTGGTGCCGGTGACGCACAGCGTGCGCGCGTCCTCGCGTTCGGCGAACCACAACGCGGTGCCACCGATGAAACGCGTGCCCGCCGCCTGTGCCACGACGGCTTCGGGCCGATACGGACTGATGCCCGGCGATTTGATGACGACATCGAAGGCGGACAGGCGCTCGCCACTGGGATCGGATTCGATCGCGAGCAATGCATCGGACGCGGTACCGGAGGGATCCGCGGCGACCCGCGCGATTTCGTCGGCCGGGCAGAACAGCATCAACGGCAGCGTCGGCAGCCGCGCGCGGATCGCGCGATAGGCCGCGCGTCCTTCGCGCCCCCAGCCCCACAACGCGACCCGGCGACCGTCAAGCTGACAGATGCGCACGCAGCCGCTCCCAGAGTGCAGGTGGGATGCCGTGTTCGTCGTCGACCACCAGCAACGGATCGATGCGCAGGTCGCCTTCGCCCAGTTGCGGCCGGATCTCGCGCGCGAAGCGTTCGACCAGCGCGTCCTCGCGCCACTCCGGGCGCGTGGCCAAGGCCGCCATCGCGGCGCGCGACTCACGACCTTCGCCCACGCATTCGAACGGCTTGTGCTCGCGGAACTCGAGCAGCGCGTCGTAGCCGGCGGTCTGCGCCGGATCGTCGAGCAGGTTGCGGCCGAAGATGCCCACCAGGCGCGGCTTGGGCATGAACGGCGCCAACGCCAGGAACACGAAGTGGCACTTGGGGCACACGCCGCACCAGCGATTGGCCGGGCGCTCGCCGAGCAGGTGGAAGTTGCGGTTGCAGCTGGAGAACCAGGCGTCGTAACGATCGATCCGCGCGAACTGCCGCGCCACCGCAAGCTCGCTCAGCGGCCGCAGCAGCGAGTAGTAATGCAGGTCGGTGGCGACGTGGCTGCGGACATGGGCAGCGAAGGCCTGTTCGAAGGCCCAGCCCTTGGACCACTGGTGGTTCACCTCGCCCGTGCCCTCGATCAGGCTGCCGTAACTGGCCGAGCGCTCGTTGGAGAACACCACCTGGTCGACACCGAGCAGCACAGCGGCGAACACCAGGATCGCGGAGTTGACCGCGGTCACCGGGATATGGCCGTTCCACGCGCCCTGCCGGTTGAATTCGAACAAGGCCGGTGCGAGCTGGCGGCCGATGTTGAGCGTCGGCAATCCGGTGCGCTGCGCGCAGGCGGCGATCAGCTGCGAACCACCGATCCAGCTGACGGTCTGGGCGACGCCGAGGCTGCGCAGCGACTCGATCGACACCAGCGAATCCTTGCCGCCGCCGATGGCGACCAGCGCGTGGTGGCGCAGTCCGAGTGAGGGTGCGTTCAAGCCCCTCTCCCTCCGGGAGAGGGGTTGGGGCGAGGGTGCGCCATCCGACGAAGCTCCAAGGTACTGCATACCCTCACCCCCAGCCCCTCTCCCGCGGGGAGAGGGGAGCACAGCGGGGAACCTGATCCCGTGCACGTTCAACCCATTGCGGTACGCGAACTCGCCCAGGCCCTGGACGTAGATCGTTTCCAGCAATGCCGCCGTCTCCGCATCGATCGCATAGCCGTCGATGCGGATCGTCCCGGGCACCGCCGCCTTGTAATAGCTCACGCCCGCAATGAGGTGCAGCAGTTGCAGCGCGCGTTGCGCCGCCTGCGCGCACGCTTCGTCCAGCACGAACGGCGCACCCGGGACCGTGATCGTCTCGACCAGCTCGGGACCGTCGTCGAACGCATAAACCAGTCGCGCGACGCCGGTCGCCGGGTCGAAATCGCAACGCACGAAGGCGAATGCCTGGATCGCATCGCGCTGGAACCGCCACTCAGACATCGCTCGCACCTTCTTCGATCACGTCTTCCGCGGGCAGCGCACGCAGGTTGTAGGTATTGGCCATCGCCATGCCGTAGGCACCGGCGTCGGCGACCAGCAGCACATCGCCTTCGCGCGTGTCGGCCGGCAGCGCGCGCTGCTGGCCGAGCACGTCGCTGCTCTCGCAGATCGGGCCGACGATGTCGAAGATCGCCATCTCCGCGGCATCCGCGCGCGACAGGTTGCGGATGTCGTGGAAGGCTTCGTACAGCGCCGGCCGCATCAATGCATTCATGCCCGCATCGACACCGACGCGGCGCACGCCATCCTTGTCGACCACCTGCGTCACCCGCAGCAGCAGCGCGCCGGACTGCGCAACCAGGTAGCGGCCAGGCTCGATCGCCAGCGCCAGCGCCGGATACGCGGCCTTGATCGCGGCCAGGCCCTGCGCCCAGGCGGCCACGTCGAAGGGCACGTCGTCCGGCCGGTACGGCACCGGCATGCCGCCGCCAACATCGATGGTGTCCACCGTGCCGATGCCATCGGCCAGCGCCGCCAGTTCCGCATACACGTCGCGCCAGTGCCCGGTCGCTTCGATGCCGCTGCCCAGGTGCGCGTGCAGCCCGGTGATGCGCACGTCCAGCGCGCGCGCCTGGGCGACGAACGCATCCATCCGCGCGATCGGCAGGCCGAACTTGGCATCGCTGCCGCCGGTGCGCACCTTCTGGTGATGGCCGTCGCCGCGCCCCAGGTCCAGCCGCAGCCACACGGCGCGGCCGCGCACCAGCTCCGGCCAGCATTGCAGCAGTTCGATGCTGTCCACCGTGACCGTGACCCCGCGCGCGAACGCGGCTTCGTATTCGGCGCGCGGCGCGAAGCTCGGGGTGAACAGCACGCGCGCCGGGGGCAGCGCCGGCAGGACCGCAAACAGGTGCTGGAGCTCGCCGCGCGAGACGCATTCGAATCCGCAGCCTTCGGCCTCCAGCACACGCAGGATCGCCGGGTGCGGATTGGCCTTGAGCGCATAGAAGCAGCGGTCGACCGGGCCGGCGTCGAGCAGCGCATGCAGGCGCGCGCGCACGGTCGCCAGGTCGTAGACGTAGCGCGGTGTGCCGGCTTCCGCCAGCGCCAGCAGGTGCGTGCGTTCGCGCTGCCACCATGGAATCTCGCGCAATGGCCGGCCCTGCGCGATCTCGCGCCAGCTCGGGCCGAACACGCCCGCGTCCTGCACCGGCATCGCGCCGCTGCGGATCAGCTGCGCATGCAGTTGCGGCACCAGGCCTTCGGCATCGGCCTCGTCGACCACGAACGTCAGGTTCAGGTCGTTGGACGACTGCGAGATCAGGTGCACGCGTTCGCGACCGAACGCGGCCCAGATGTCCGACAACCGGTGCAGAAGCGAGCGCATGCCGCGACCGACGAGGGTGATCGCCGCGCAGGGCGCGATCACCTTGACCCGGCAGATCTGCGCCAGGTCCGCGCTCAGCGCTTCGATCACGTTGCTGCTGACCAGGTTCTCGCTCGGGTCCAGCGACACGGTGACGTTGGTTTCCGACGAGCCGATGAGGTCCACCGACAGCCCGTGGCGCTTGAAACGCTCGAAGATGTCGGCCAGGAAACCGACCTGCTGCCACATGCCGATGCTTTCCATCGACACCAGCACGATGCCGTTGCGACGACTGATCGCCTTGACGCCGGGCACCGTCGCCACGCCGCCGTCGATGCGCGTGCCGGGCAGGTCCGGGCGCTCGGTGTCGAGGATGGCGATCGGCACGCCGGCATCGCGGCAAGGGCCGATCGAGCGCGGATGCAGCACCTTGGCGCCGGTGGTGGCGATTTCCTGCGCCTCGGCATAGTCCAATCGCGCCAGCAGGCGCGCGTCGGGCACCTCGCGCGGATTGGCGCTGAACATGCCCGGCACGTCGGTCCAGATCTCGACCCGCTGCGCGCCGAGCAACGCGCCGAAATACGCCGCCGACGTGTCCGAACCGCCGCGGCCGAGGATCGCGGTGCCGCCGTCGGCGTGGCGGGCGATGAAGCCCTGGGTCAGCAGCAGCGGCGACGCCTGCGCGGCGAAGCGTGCGCGCTGGGCGTCGTCGCCATCGTGGCGGCAGGACACCGACAACCGCGTCGACCACGCGTTCTGGTTCGGCAACGCGATCGCCGCCAGCCATTCGCGCGCGTCGCACCAGCCGAAGTCGAGTCCCTGCGCCCGCAGGTAGGCCGCGCCGAGGGTCGAGGACAGCAATTCGCCCTGCGCCAGCAGGTCGGCCTGCCAGTCGAGCGTGCGCGGCGCGGCGCGCGCATCGGCGGCCAGCGCGCGCAGGACCGCGAATCGCTCGCCGAGCACCGCCTGCGGATCGAGATCGAGTTCGCCCGCGAAGGACTGGTGGCGCGCGATCAGCGCTTCGATGCCCGCGACGTCACCGCCGTCGGCGATCGCCTGCAGCGCGTTGGTCACGCCCGACAGCGCCGAGACCACGACCAGCACGCGCACGCCTTCGTCCGCCATGCGTTTGCGGGCGATCGCACCGATGTTGTCCCAACGGTTGCGGCGCGACACCGAGGTGCCGCCGAACTTGAGCACGATCCAGCGATCGGGAATCGACATGGGGTCCTGGCGCGGAAACGATCCGGAGTGACGCGCCCGGCAGCGGGCGCCCGACGGACGGGCGGACGGCGCAGGCAAGCGCCGCATTCTAGACGTTGCAGGCGCGATTCCCGACGCCGGGCGCCGACGGAAGGCAGCCAGGACCGGGCGCCAACCGCCCCGGCGGTGGCGGCGTCTGCGACACTGGGCGGCCGTTCCCGGTCGCCCTGCCATGCCCTCTTCGCCCGCGTCGCGCCGCTACCTGCAGCTGGATGTGTTCGCCGACCGTCCCGGTGCAGGCAATCCGCTGGGCGTGGTGCTCGACGGCCACGGCTTCGACGCGGCGTCGATGCAGGCCTTCGCGGCCTGGACCAATCTTTCCGAAACGATCTTCGTGTTGCCGCCGACCACGGCGGACGCCGATTACCGGGTGCGGATCTTCACCCCGCGCCAGGAGTTGCCCTTCGCCGGGCATCCGAGCGTCGGTGCCGCCTGGGCGGTGCTCGACGCCGCCCTCGCGCAACCCCGCGACGGCCGGCTCGTGCAGGAATGCGCGGCGGGCCTGCTGCCGGTGCAGGTCGACACCGACGGCGAGGCGCGCCGCATCCATGTCCGGGCGCCGCGTGCGCATCCCGTCGACGGCGCAGCGCAGGCGCGTGCGGCGCTGCTCGAGGCGGCCGTGGCCGGCCTGGCACGCGGCCGCCAGGCGCCCGCACTGTGGAACAACGGGCCATCGTGGTGGGTGGTCGAGCTTGCCGATGGCGACGTCGTCCGCGCGATGCAGCCGGACGTGCCCGCGATCGCGGCGCTGACGTGTGCGAGCGACGCTGTCGGGCTCGCCGTCTACGGGCGCAGCGATGCGCCGGACCATCAACTCGTCGTCCGCGCGTACTGCCCGGCCGACAACATTCCGGAGGATCCAGTGACCGGCAGCGTCAACGCCTGCATCGCCGCGCAGCTGGCCGCCGCCGGCGCGCTGCCCGGCGCCGGTGGGCGCTATGTCGCAAGCCAGGGCCGCGAACTGGGGCGCGACGGCATCGTCCATGTGCGCATCGACGCCGACGGCGAGGCGTGGATCGGTGGCCAGGTGCAATGCGTGATCGATGGAGCGCTCGCCTGGGGCGCCGCATCGCAGGTGCGCGCATGAAACGGCCTTACGTGCAGCTGGACGTTTTCGCCGGACGCCCGGGCGACGGCAATCCCCTGGCGGTCGTGCTCGACGCGCACGGCCTGGGCGACGACGACATGCAGGCCATCGCACGCTGGACGCGACTGCCGGAAACCACCTTCGTGTTTCCACCGTCCAGCGACGCGGCCAGTTACGGCCTGCGCATCTTCAGTCCGCGCCGCGAGGTGCCTTTCGCCGGCCATCCCAGCGTCGGCACCGCGCATGCGGTGCTGGAGGCGGGTCTGGCACGACCGCGCGACGGCCTGCTGGTGCAGGAAGGCATCGCCGGCCTGCTGCCCCTGCGCGTGGTTGGCGAAGGCGCGACCCGCACGATCGCGGTGCGCACGCCGCCGGCGCGGGTGATGGCCGTCGCCGCTGCCGACGATCCGAAGCTGCAGGCCGTGCTGCATGGCCTGCCGCTGGGCCGGTTGCCGCCGGCATTGATGGATGGCGGCCGCCGCTGGTGGCTGGTCGAGATCGCCGACGAACGTGCGTTGCGCGCGGCGACGCCGGACTGGGATGCGGTGAGTGCACTGGCGCACGCCACCGACAGCATGGGCCTGTGCGTGTTCGCGCGCAGCGACGATCCGGTCTACTACCTGGCGGTGCGCGCCTGGGTCGGCGCGCCGGCGCATTTCGAGGATGCCGCTTCCGGCGCCGCCAACGCCACGCTCGCCGCATGGCTTGCCTCGCGCGACGCCCTTCCCGGCGACACCGGCTTCTATCGCGTCAGCCAGGGGCGTGAGGTTGGCCACGACGCGATCATCGAACTGCTGGTCGACCGCGAAGGCGAAGTGTGGTCCGGCGGTCGCGCGTGCACAGTGGTGCGCGGGGAAATCGACTGGCCTTGATGCAGGCAACCGCGGGCTGGAAACCCGCCGCCGGCTGCGTCCGCGCCGGATCGCGACTCACCCCAGGTTCGCCTCCATGCTGATTGGCACTGCGCTGAGCGCGCGCGACACCGGGCAGTGCTTTTCCGCATCCTCGGCCAGGGCGCGGAACTTCATCGCGTCGATCCCGGGCACGTCGGCGTTCACTGTCAGCCGGATCGACGAGATCGACGGGCCGCCGTCCGTCGACAGCGTCACGTCCGCGCGCGCGTCCAGCGATGCCGGCGGATGGCCGGCCTCGGCAAGCTTGGCCGACAGCGCCATCGCGAAGCAGCCGGCATGCGCGGCGGCGATGAGTTCCTCCGGATTGGTGCCTCTGGCATCGCCGAAGCGGGTGTTGAAGCCGTAACGGGTGCCATCGAGCAGGCCGCTCGCGGGCGTGGCGAGCGTGCCCTGTCCGCTCTTGAGGTCGCCCTGCCAATGCGCGGTGGCGTAACGGGTGATGGACATGGGCGCACTCCTTCGGACGGGAACCGCAGGGTACGCCGCCGGACGTGAGCGGGATGGCGACGGATTCGCGCCGGCGCGATCGTGGCGACGTCGCCATCGCATCGCTTGACCCCCGCCCCGGCGTGCGGGAGTCTCTTGCTCCCGGCACCCGCCTGCCGGTACCCGCCATGACCGCCCGCCGAGCGCCCGCTCGGACGGCAGCGCTTCCGCAGCGGACAGCCATGACGGCCTTCGACCCCAACCACGGGAGCAACGGCCTCATGTCCTATTCCACGCAGCAGATCCGCAACGTGGCCCTCGCGGGCCATCCCGGCGCCGGCAAAACCATCCTGTTCGAAGCCCTGCTGCATGCCGGCGGCGCCCTGACCACGGCAGGCACCATCGAGCGCGGGACCACGGTGTCGGATTTCGATCCGATCGAAAAGGACCGCGGCCATTCCATCGATGCGGCGATCGCCAGCATCGACCACGCGCCGGCCGGCCAGCCGCCGGTGCACGTCAACCTGATCGATACTCCCGGCTACCCGGACTTCCGTGGCCCGACGCTGTCGGCGCTGACGGCGGTGGAAACGGTCGCGATCGTCGTCGATGCGGACACCGGCATCGGCCACGGCACCCGGCGGATGATGGAATACTCCGGCGCGCGCAGGCTGTGCCGGCTGATCGTGGTCAACAAGATCGACCATCCCGGCGCCAAGCTCGGCGAGCTGCTGGACGAACTGCGCCGCGCCTTCGGGCCGGAAGTACTGCCGCTCAACCTGCCGGCCGAAGGCGGCAAGCGCGTGGCCGATTGCTTCCGCCAATCCAGCGGCACCAGCGACCTGGGGCCGGTGTCCGACTGGCACCAGAAGATCATCGACCAGGTGGTCGAGATCAACGAGACAGTGATGGACCATTACCTGGACCTCGGCGAAGGCGGCCTTTCCGGGCAGGAACTGCACGACGCCTTCGAACAGTGCATGCGCGAAGGCCACCTGGTGCCGGTGTGTTTCGTCTCCGCGCGCAGCGGCGCCGGCGTGATGGAACTGCTCGACGTGTTCGAGCGCCTGTTGCCGCATCCGGGCGAGGCCAATCCGCCGCCGTTCGTGAAGGGCCAGGGCGACGGTGCGACGCCGCTGGAAGCGACGCCCGATCCGGACGCGCATGTCATCGCCGACGTGTTCAAAATCAGCAACGACCCGTTCGTGGGCAAGCTCGGCGTGTTCCGCGTCTACCAGGGCACGGTCCGCCGCGATTCGCAGCTGTTCGTCGACGACGGCAAGAAACCGTTCAAGGTCGCGCACCTGTTCAAGCTGCGCGGCAAGGACCATGTCGAGATCGCGCAGGCGATTCCCGGCGACATCGCCGCGGTGGCGAAGGTCGAGGAGCTGCATTTCGACGCGGTGCTGCACGACAGCCATGACGAGGACCAGATCCACCTGGCGCCGATGGAATTCCCGCGGCCGATGTTCGGGCTGGCGGTGACGGCCGCGCACAAGGGCCAGGAGCAGAAACTCGCCAATGCCCTGCACAAGCTCGCCGAGGAGGATCCGGCGTTCGTGGTCGAGCACAACATGGAGCTCAACGAGACCGTCCTGCGCGGCCTGTCCGACCTGCACCTGCGGGTGATGCTCGACCGGCTGAAGGAAAAATACGGGGTCGAAGTCAGCACCCGTCCGCCGCGGATTGCCTACCGCGAAACCATCAGCGGCAAGGCCGAAGGCCACCACCGGCACAAGAAGCAGACCGGCGGCGCGGGCCAGTTTGGCGAGGTGTTCCTGCGGGTGGAACCGCTGCAGCGCGGCGCCGGCTTCGAGTTCACCGACGAGGTCAAGGGCGGCACGATTCCGGGGCAGTTCATTCCCGCGGTCGAGAAAGGCGTGCGCCAGGTGCTGGCCAGCGGCGCGGTGGCGGGCTATCCGCTGCAGGACGTGCGCGTCACCGTGTTCGACGGCAAGTTCCATCCGGTCGACAGCAAGGAGGTCGCCTTCGTCACCGCCGGCAAGAAGGCCTTCCTGGACGCGATCGCCAAGGCCCGGCCGCAGGTCCTGGAGCCGATCGTCGACCTCGAAGTCGCGGCCCCCGAGCAGCACATGGGCGACATCAGCGGCGGACTGGCGTCCAAGCGCGCGCGCATCAACGGCACCGGTTCGGCGCGCGGTGGCGAGATCGTGGTCAAGGCGCAGGTGCCGCTGTCGGAGCTCGAGGGCTATGCCGCCGAGCTCAAGTCGGTGACCGCCGGGCGTGGCCGCTATGCGCTGGATTTCAGCCATTACGAGCCGGTTCCACCGCAGGTGCAGCAGCGGCTGGTCGACGCCTGGCGCCCCCGGCACGAGGAGGATTGACGCGTTTTCCGGCGGCGCGAAGGCACCGGATCGGAACCACCGCGCCGCCGGGATGAAAAAACCCGCGAAAAACCGCCTCGCGGGGCTTGGCGGCGCGTTGCGCATCGCCTACATTCCGCAGGCCGAGGGGAATTCCTGGCGAACCCATCCATCTATCGAGTACCACGGGACACATATGGCGAAGAAGAAAGCCGCAACGAAGAAAGCCGCTCCGAAGGCCGCCAAGTCGGCCGCGAAGCCGGCCGCACCGAAGCCGATCAAGGAAGCACTGGGCAAGTCCGGCCTGGTCGCGCACATCTCCGAGAATTCCGGCGTGGCGCCGCGCGACGTGCGCGCCGTGCTGTCGTCGCTGGAAGGCGCGGTGCATGGATCGGTCAGCAAGAAGGGCGTCGGTTCGTTCACCCTGCCGGGCCTGCTGAAGATCACCGCGGTCAACGTTCCGGCCAAGCCCAAGCGCAAGGGCATCAACCCCTTCACCAAGGAAGAGCAGTGGTTCGCGGCCAAGCCGGCTTCGGTCAAGGTCAAGGTGCGTCCGCTCAAGAAGCTCAAGGACGCCGCTGCCTGATCCATCGGCAACGCGTCGCGGGCGGTTCGTCCGCCTGCAGGAAGGGCCGGTTTCGACCGGCCCTTTTTTGTGGCTGCCGCTGGGGTGTTTTCTGCTAAAGCTTGGATCCAGTGCCTGCTCTTTTGTCGCCACAAACAATGAGGCAACGGCAACTCGTCCTGCGGACGTCGTCAGATCAAGCCCAAGGCTTTCGCGCTTCGCGCGAGTGACTTTTGTCTTGGCAAAAGTCACCAAAACCGTTTGCTCCTGACAGCCGCCGGAGACGGTGAAGCCGTCCCCGGTGCCCTGCGCTTCTCGGCACGGGCGGCACGGCGCCCAAACTCGCTGCGCTCAGACATGGGCGCCTCTGCGGCCCCCCGCGCCTGCGATGCTCGGCGGCCTTTAAGTCACAAGAGGGCAGTAGCCGCAGCAAGAGCAACGGCAACGGCCATGGCCAGGCCATGGCCACGTCAACACCAATCAAGAGGCCGGGGGGAAACCAGCCGAGCCAGGCTTTTTCTGCCTCGGTGGCTTCCGATTTCACAGTGGATGGCTGGCGCGGCTGCTTGTTGCCGCTACCATGCCCGGCATGGCACGCGCCGTCGAAATCCGCAGTTACCAGCTCAAGCCCGGCCGCCGTGGGGACTTCGCGCGGCTGATGGAAACCCAGTCGCTGCCGATGCTGCGGCGCTGGCATGTCGATGTCGTCGCCTGCCGGCCGTCGGCGCACGACCGCGACGCGTATGTGCTGATCCGTGCCTACGTCGACCTGGCCGAACGCGAGGCCAGCCAGGAGGCGTTCTACGGCAGTGATGAATGGCGGACGGGCCCGCGCGAGGCGATCCTGGCGGCGATCGAAACCGACACCTCGATCGTGCTGCTGCTCGACGAAGCCACGATCGATGGCCTGCGGCGCGCGATCGACTGAGCGACGCCGCATGTCCGGATCGGAACTGCCCGGCTTCTTTTCCCGCTTCCCGATGCAGGCGGTGACCAGCGCCACCCTGGACACACGGCTGGCCGACGACGAGGGGCTGCGCATCCTCTTCCTGTGGGGCGGCGACTGTCCCAATTGCGACATCGCCAAGGCGCAGCTGGCGCAGTCGCCCGCGGCCTTCGCCTGGCCGGACGTGCAATGGCTGCACGACAACGTCTACGACGATCGCGCGATGGCCACGCGGTTCGGCTTGCATGGCATCCCCACGTTCCTCGTCTTCCGCGGCAGGAAGAAGCTCGGCCGCATCAGCCCCTGGCCCGGCCCGGACGCCTTCATCGCCGCGATCGACAGCGTGCGCAGGCCATCCGGGCCAGCGCCGGATCGTCCTTCGTAGGAGCGCCGCCAGCGCACAATCCGGCGTGTGGGCGCCTATCGTGCGCCGGCCCGGCGCGCTAGCATCGCGCGGTCGCCGTCCCCCGCGGCGACCTCATTCCCCATTACGGAGCGCGGCCCCGAAGGGTGGTCGCGGACACAGGATGGACAAGACCATGGGCGACAAGCGCTTCTGGGTGTGCGGGATCGTGGTGTCGATCGCTGCCTTGCTGCTGGATTTCGTCGTGCATGGCTGGTTGCTGCAGGGCGATTACAACGCGCTGGTCGCCGCCGGCCTGATGCGCGACCAGGTATCGGCGCAGGCCTACCTGCCGTACATGCTCGCCGCGCACGTATTGATCGGCTTCGGCCTGACCTGGCTGTATCGCATGGGCATGCACCCCAATCGTCCGGCGCTGGGCCAGGGCCTGCGTTTCGGCGCCGCGATCGCGGCGGTCGCCACCGTGCCGGGCTACCTGATCCATTACGCCGTGCAGCCGCTGCCGGCCGCGCTGGTGCACAAGCAGCTGGTGTTCGGCACGATCGCCACCCTGCTGCTCGGCCTGTTGCTTGCATGGTTGAACCCGGGACGAAGGACGCTGTGATCGCCCGGAACGTCGCTGCCCGCCTCGCCACCCCACTTTCACCCATGCAGCCCGATGGTGTCGGTCCCGACCGCTGGAGCAGGCCCATGCGACTGATGCGTACCCTGGGCCTGGCCTTCGCCGCCGCCGGCGTGCTGGCTGCCTGCACCAGCATGGGCGCGATCGCCGGGTTGCTCGGCAACCAGATCTCGCTGGGTGCACCGCAATTGCAGGGCTACCTGGATACGCGGTTTCCGCGCGATTACGACAAGCTCGGTGGCCTGGTCACGCTCACCGTGCTGCATCCGCGCCTGAGCATTCCGCCCGGCAGCCATCGCCTGCGGCTGGACTTCGACGTGGGTTTCGGCGCGCTCGGGCGCAACAGCCAGCAACCGGCCGGGCATTTCGCGGTCGCGAGCGGATTGCGCTTCGATGCACGTTCGCTGGGCCTGCACCTGGACCAGCCCACGCTGGAGTCGGTCGATGTCCCCTCGCTCGGCGGCGCCATGGGTGGCACCGGGCGTGAACTCATCAGCCGCTGGCTGGCCGATTACGCCCGCAATGAACCGGTCTACAAATTCGACGGCAGCCTCCTGCAACGCCTGGGTGCGCGTCGAATCGGGGCGACCACGATCGACGACGGGCGGGTGGTCGTGCACCTGGATCAATCGCGATGAGCCTTCCGCGCACAGCCGCACTGGTCGTTCTGCTGGCATCGCTCGTCGCGATCCTCGGCTGCAACCCGAACCCCGGCACCGGCAATGGCGACGCCGATCCCGGCGCGGCCAGCGAAGATCAGGTGATCCTCCCCAAGCCCGCGCCCACCGGCGGCTCGGTGACCGGGATGCCGGCGAAGCCAGGCCCCAACCCGGTCGGCGAGGCGCTCATTGCCCAGGGCGCCGCGGTAACCGACGCGGTGCCCCCAGGTAATGCATCGGCAGCCCTGGCGAATGTCAGCGGCGATATCACGATGGAAGGAAGTTCCGCGGGCGTGGCTCCCAGCGACAGCTCGATACCGGTCACCGGCGCCGAGCCTTCGGTGCAGGACGCGCTCGCCGTGATCGCCGATTACTACGCGGCAATCCAGCACCACGATTACGCGCATGCCTGGGCGCTGTGGTCCGATGGTGGACGCAGCAGCGGCCAGACGCTGCAGCAGTTCGCCGACGGCTTCGCCAATACCGATGCGGTGAGCGTGCAGCTGGGTGCGCCGGGGCGCATCGATGCCGCCGCGGGTTCGCGTTATCTCCAGGTCCCGGTCACGATCACCGCGACGCTGCATGACGGGGCCACGCGGCGTTACATCGGCAGCTACACGCTCCGGCGCGCGGTAGTCGATGGGGCCAGCGCCGACCAGCGCGCGTGGCATATCGGTTCGGCAAGCCTGCGCGCGGTGGAGCCCTGAGGCTGCCGCCATGCGCAATTGGCGGCCTTCATCGGGACTCGGCCGGCTGGGATCGCATCCCAGTCCGATCCACGAAAGTGGGCGGGATCGTACGATCCGATGATGCCAACGGGACGGCGTGTCGCCCGACCCATGCAAAATGGGCACAACGGCAGCGCCTGCGCCTAACCAGAATGAGCTGATGTCGCTTTCAATACTCGTCGCCACGCCGCCTGGATACAACCCGGGCATGTCAGCGGTCGAAACGGGCCTGCGTCTTTTCCTGCGCCGGCATCGGCTGGAATCTTCGGCGACCGTCTATCGGGTGCACTCGATCGAGGATCGGGTGCCCAGCAAGGAACGTACGGACACAGCGCTCCTGGACGCTGCCGCAAGTTCCGGGCTGGCCTGCCGCGATTTTTCCCAGCCCGGGGAGCGGGAACGGTTCCTCGCGGCAGATCGCATCCTGTACTGGGGCGATTTCCTGCACATGGCCCAGTACCTCCGCGCGCTCCAAGGCATCGATTCACGCTTGCGTGACGCCGCGAAGGCAGCGGCCGGACCGTCGATCAACGATGACTTGTTGATGTCCGGCACGCCGGATCCGGTACTTGCCCGCACCTGTTCGTTCGGCACCACCCTGCTGTTCAACACGATCGAGGATGAATCCTCGCCTGGTTATGGCGCCGCGTTGAGGCGCTTCATCGCCGGGGCACGTCGGTTATGGGTGCGCGATGTGATCTCCGCCGGCAAGCTGGCACGCCTGTCTGGGGACTATCGCACCGGATTCTGGGGCGGTGACTGCGCACAGGCGATTGATCGGGACGGACTGGCGTCGCTTTACCCGTCATGCGCGGGAACGGCGACTGCCGACGTTGTCGGCTGGTTCGTCGGGCGCGGCGGCGGCAGTCGGGACGTCATCGGCGACGTGGCGCTTCGGTGGGCAACGGCACTGGGCCTGCAACGGCACTGGTTGCCTTGGGGATCCCGCTCCGCGTTTCCGGCGCTGGCCGCCGGCGAGGGGCATCCGACGACCTCGTTTCCTTCGCTGCTGCGCAGACTGCTCGAATGCCGGATGGTCGTGACGGACACCTACCATCTCGGGGTCGTGGCCTGGACGCTCGGGATTCCCGCAGTGATGTTCTTCAACCCGTTCTCGCCCGCTGCGCAAAGCGTCAACAGCGGCCGCAATGGTTACTGGCGCGACAAGCGTGAAGTCTTCTACAGCCAGTACGACATCCTGGATTTCCTGATCCGTCCGGAAGAAGCCGCGGACGCGGCCGCTCTTGCCGCACGCGAAGCGCGCATCCTTGCCAAGGCCGGGGATGACGCGCTGGTCCATGCGATCTCGCAAGGCGTTCGCGGCCACGCACAGGCGGCAAGCGCGGACCTCGCGATGGCGCTCGCCGGAGACCGAGCCGGAGTTCCGGCCGCGTGAGGATCGTTGCCTTGATGACCGTCCGCAACGAGGCGCTCTACCTGCGTCGCTGCCTGTCCCACCTCCTGGAGCAGGGCATCGATGTCTGTGTGATCGACAACGATTCGAGCGACGGCAGCGCCGACATCGTGCGGGAGTTCGCCGGGCGCGGCATCTTCCTGGAACGGTATCCCTATCCGGGCTACTTCGATCTCGAGGGGATCCTTCGCAACGAGGAGCGCCTTGCTCGGACACTCGATGCCGACTGGTTCATGCATTACGACGCGGATGAGATCCGCGAAGCACCCGAGCCATTCGCCTCTTTGCGTGAGGCCATCGAAGCCGCCGATCTCGAAGGATTCAACGCGATCAATTTCGACGAATTCCTGTTCTTCCCGACGTCATGCGACGAGCGGTACGAGGGCACGGATTACGTTGCCGCGATGCGCAGGTATTACTTCTTCGCGCCGCGGGAAAATCGCCAGGTAAAGCTTTGGAAGCGGACAGGGAGTCCTGTTGACCTCGTATCTACCGGTGGCCACGCCGCGGTGTTCGAAGGTCGCAAGATCCATCCATCGCCCTTCATCCTGCGCCATTACGTCGCGTTGAGCTATTCGCATGCTGTGGAAAAATACACACGCCAACGCTCGTATTCGCAGCGTGAGGTTTCAGAGCTTGGATGGCATGGCGTTCGATCGCGCGTGCGGACTGCCGTCGACATCGTCCTGCCGCCAGCAGACAGGATGCACACGCTGGTGGGAAGGCAATTCGATCGCTCGCGCCCGGAGCCGAAGCATCTGTTCTTCGCCACCCCGAAGGCGGCCGGCAGCCCCTAGGCACGGCTGGCACCGGCTTCTGGCCGCTGCTTCGCGCCTGTTGCCGACTAGAGCTCGAACCGGTAACTCAGCTTTACCAGCAACTGCTCGCTGTCGCGCAGCGAGAACGCATCCCCCAGCAAGGGACCGACCTGCTGCGCGTACGCCTGGGTTCCGGCGCCGCCGCGCACGTAGGCGATATAGAGGTTGGACAGCGGCGCCAGCTCATAGCGATAGCGGATCTGAAACCCGAGGTTGCGCAGGCTGAAGTCCGACACCGGCTCGTCGCTGGCCACCGCCGCCCCGTCCGGCGCCACGCGCCACGCCTGGCGCACGCGCGCATCGAGCGCGATCGTCTCCAGCTTCACCCGCAGTTCCTGCTTCGGGCTGATGATCCATTGCACGCCGCCGTTGAGCGACAGCTGGTTGGCGCGGTAGCTGGCAAGCAGGTTGCCGGGAGCGTCGACGGTCGGCGGCTGCAGCAACCAGTCCGGGTTGTGCAGTGCTAACAACCCCGCCGAGAAACTCAGGTTGTCGTTGACGAAATACGTCGGCTCGAAATCGAGCTCGATCGAACCATGCGCCGGCCCATCGAGCCCCTCGGCCGCGTACCGCAGGTGCCAGTAGCGCGACCAGCGACCCTTGCGCGGCGTGAAGCGCTCGTAGAACCCGTAGAGTTTGCCGGGTACGTCGACGACGCCGTTGCCGCGCGTGACCAGGTCGTCGTGGCCGGCGCTGAAGTACGCCAGCTGCATGAAGTCGTTGCCGCCGTTGCGCAGGTCGCTGGCCACCTCGGCCTGGGCGGCGTCCGACAGGCGCACGCCATGGTCGTTGCGGCGCGCGGCGAAGGTGTAGCGCCAGTCGTGCGCGGCGTACCGCGAGGCGGCCGGAAGCCCGGTCTCGCGATGCGCGAACTGGTAACGCAGGTAGTTGTAGTTGTTGCGTTGCAGGTAGCCGAAGTCGTTGAGCTGCAATCCGTCGCCCAGGTGCTCGGCATAGAGCTGCTGGCGCCACTGGTTGCCCAGGTCCTGGTCGACCAGCACCTGCACGCCTGTGTCCCGTGTCGCCTGGCCCTGCGGCTGTATGTCGCTGCCGACGACAGTGGTGCGGATGCCGAGCCGGGGATTGGGATTCCAGCGATGGTCGAACTCGTAGACGGTCGCCTCGCGATCGAGGAACGGACGGTCGACGCGCGTCACCATCGCGCCGATGCCCTGCGAATCGAAATCGCGCGTGGCGCGCATCGCGTAGAAGTCGCGGCCGACCTCATCGGCTTCGGTGGCGGCGAACAGGCCGTAATTGATGCCCGCCGCGCTGCCGTTGAGTTTCACCGCGGCAGTGACGTCGCCGGCGCCGCTGCCGTCGTCGGCGGGGCCGCCGACGCGGCGGGTGTAGATCAGACGATCGGCGCCGAGTGATCCGAACGGCACATCGAAGAACCCCTGGTTCTCGGTGAAGAACGGACGCTTGTCGCTGAAGAAGGTCTCGACCGCGCTGAAATTGACCACCAGCTGGTCGCTCTCGACCTGGCCGAAGTCGGGATTGAGCGTGGCGCTGAGCTGGAAGCCGCCGTTGGGCTTCCAGAAGACGTCGGCGCCGGTATCGAAGTCGCTCCGGCCGCGAATGTTGTCGAAGACGCCGACGGCGAACGGCGTGATCGCCAGCAGTGACTGGCTGTAGGCGGGGATCTCGATCGGCGCCAGCACCGACAGGAACCGCGGCTCGGCGAAGGGCACCGCGGGCCACGACATGCGCTCGCCGGTCACGCCCACGACGCGATCGATCGAGACGCCGATCGTGCGCTTGCCTCCCTTGCCCGCGCGCATCGGGGCGGCGTTCCAGGGGATCAGCAACTCCACCGACCAGCCTTCGGCATCGTCGCTGACGGCGTGCCGCCAGTTGCCATCCCAATCGGTGCTGAACTGGTTTTGGTTGGTGATCGTGGCGTCGATGATGCTGTCGGACAGCAGCACCGTGAAGTTGTAGCCGGTGCGGCCGTCGCCATCGAAGTCGACATAGAGGTTGACGCGGTCGGCCTGCGCTCCGGCATCGCGCTGCGCGACCTGGCGCGTGCGCGGCACGCTCGCAGGCTGGGTGTTGTGCATCGCGATCGCCAGGCCTTCGGGCGTGGCGAGGATCCAGCCTTCGGTCGGATACGGTGCCGGCGCCTTCGACGCCGGGACGGTCAGGCGGAAGTCGGTGACATGTCGCGCGCCGGCCCACTCGGCCGGATCGATGCGGCCGTCGATGACGACGCGACTCGCGTCGACGGGATGGGTGTCCTGCGCCCGGGCCGGAGGTGCCAGCGCGGCGCCGATGAGGGCGAGCAGCAACAAGCGGCGCATGCGCGGGGACTCCAGCCAGTGGCGCGCAGCCTACGCGCCAGCGCCCGCGCTGCCGCCTGACGGAAGTCATGGCAACCCTTTGCATGGCTTGCGCATCCGCCCTGCGCTACGCCCGGGTCCCGGTAGGAGCGGCTTGAGCGGCGAGCTTCCGGCGGTCCTGGTGCAGTCAAGAGCTCGCGGCTGGAGCCGCTCCTCCGCGCGGCAGCCGCTCCTGCGGGGAACGCCGCTCAGCGCTTGGGCTTGAGCATCGTGCCGGTGCAGTTCTTCGCGCCGCAGTGGCAGGCCCAGATCTTCTTCATGCGCGCGGTGTGCGGCTCGTCCAGGGTGATGCCGTAGTCGTAGGTCAACTCGTCGCCGGGCCTGATCGCGCGCTTGGCTTCGATGAAGACCTTGGACTTCTTCGGGTCTTTCTCGTTTTCCTCGAGCACCGCTTCGCAGTTGGGATTGCAGCTGTAGTTGATCCAGCGCGCGCTGTTGCCGCCGAAGTTGGCGTCGATCACCCAGTCGTCGTCCAGCGTGAACAGGAAGGTATGGCCACTGTCCGCCGCGCCGGTGTCGCCGGCATCGACCTCGGCATGGGTGCGCCGCTGGCCCTTGTATTCGACGATGCGTTCGCCCTTGGCGATGGGGACCAGCGCGAACACGCCGTTGCCGTGGATGGCGGATTTGCGGGCGACGATCTTGCGGGGCATGCGTTGGGTTCCGTGCTGGAGTCGGCCATTGTCGCCCGGAGTGGCGTGACGAAGCCATGGCCATGGCCGCTGCGCGCCATGGCTTGCGTATTGGCGCTTGTCTCCTCCTGCACCACGACCATGATCCTTCCGTTGAACCGCCCCGCCCTGCCCCTGACGTCGATCGGCACCATCATGCTCTGCGCCGCCGTCGTGACGGCCACCGCCGGCTGCAGTCGCGGCGTCGCCCCGGCGAGCGCCGAACCTCGCAGCGACGCGGCTGTTGCTGCGGCCGGCGCCAGGGGCGGCGAAGCGGACACCCTCGCCCGCGGCGAGTACCTCGTGCGCATGGGCGGCTGCAACGACTGCCACACCCCGGGCTGGAACGAGAGCGGCGGCACCTTGCCGACATCGCAATGGCTGGTCGGTTCGCCGCTGGGCAACCACGGCCCGTGGGGCACGACCTATCCGGCCAACCTGCGCTTGAAACTGGCCGATATGGATGAGGCGGGCTGGATGCAGTACAGCGCCAACCTGCATACCCGCCCGCTGATGCCGGACTTCACCCTGCGCGCGATGCATGAAGACGATCGCCGCGCGCTGTACCGCTTCGTGCATTCGCTGGGCCCGGCGGGCCAGCCCGCACCGGCCTACCTGCCGCCCGGCGCGACCCCGCCACCGCCCTACCTCGATCTCGTACTGCCGCCGCCCCAGCCACCGGCGCCAACCGGTACCTGACCCGGCCGCCGGGAGTGCTTGGCCCGGGGACGGGGAAATCGTACAATTTCGGTACGCTTTCTCCGGCCAGGGCCATGCTCCGCGTCACCAAGCTCACCGATTACGCCACCGTGGTCCTGACCGTGCTCGCCGCGCGGCCGGACGACGTGCTCAGCGCGACCGAACTGGCCGAGCAGGCCGGACTCGAGGTCCCCACCGTCGCCAAGCTGCTCAAGCCGCTGGCGCAGGCCGGGCTGGTCGCGGCCTTCCGTGGCAGCAACGGCGGTTACCGGCTGGCGCGCGCCGCGAGCGACATCTCGCTGGTGCAGATCGTCGAGGCGATGGAAGGCCCGCTGGGGATGACCGAATGCAGCCTGCATGACGGCGCCTGCGGCATCGAATCCTCCTGCGGCGTGCGCGCCAACTGGCGCCGGATCAACGACGTCGTCGCCGATGCCCTGCGCGAAGTCACCCTGGCGCAGATGCTGGCCCCGCCGCCGCGGCTCCCGCGACGCATCCCCGCCACGCTGGCCACGGCCTGAGGCACGACATGGGCATCGAAACCACCGTGGTTGAAAACGCCGGGATCATCGAGCAGCTGGGCCGTCGCTACGACGCCGGCTTCGTCACCGACATCGAATCCGACGCGCTCCCGCCGGGGCTGGACGAAGGCACGATCCGCGCCCTGTCCGCGCGCAAGCACGAGCCGGAGTGGATGACGCAGTGGCGCCTGGACGCGTACCGGCACTGGCTGACCATGACGCCGCCGCACTGGGCGAAACTCGAGATCGCACCGATCGACTTCCAGTCGATCAGCTATTACTCCGCGCCCAAGGGCCCCAAATACAAGTCGCTCGACGACGTCCCGCAGGAACTGCTGGATACCTACGACAAGCTCGGCGTGCCCTTGCACGAGCGCGCCAAGCTCGCCGGCGTCGCGGTCGACGCGGTGTTCGATTCGGTGTCCGTCGGCACCACCTTCCGCAAGGAACTGGCCGACAAGGGGATCATTTTCTGCTCGATGTCCGAGGCGATCGCCGAGCATCCAGACCTCGTGCGGCAATACCTCGGCAGCGTCGTGCCGACCGGCGACAACTATTTCGCCGCCCTCAACGCCGCGGTGTTTTCCGACGGCAGCTTCGTGTTCATCCCCAAGGGCGTGCGCTGCCCGATGGAGCTGAGCACGTATTTTCGCATCAACGCCAGCCACACCGGGCAGTTCGAGCGCACGCTGATCATCGCCGAGGAGCGCTCGCACGTTTCCTACCTGGAAGGCTGCACCGCGCCGATGCGCGACGAGAACCAGCTGCACGCGGCGGTGGTGGAGCTGGTGGCGCTGGACGATGCCGAGATCAAGTATTCGACGGTGCAGAACTGGTATCCCGGCGACGAGAACGGCGTCGGCGGCATCTACAACTTCGTCACCAAGCGCGCGCAATGCCGCGGCGCGCGCAGCAAGGTGACCTGGACGCAGGTCGAGACCGGTTCGGCGATCACCTGGAAATATCCCAGCTGCGTTCTTCTGGGCGACGACTCGGTCGGCGAGTTCCATTCGGTCGCGCTCACGCACCATCGCCAGCAGGCCGACACCGGCACCAAGATGATCCATGTCGGCAAGCGCACCAAGAGCAAGATCGTCAGCAAGGGCATCAGTGCCGGCCGCGGGCAGAATTCCTACCGCGGGCTGGTCAAGGTCGAGCGCAGCGCGGTCGGCGCCCGCAACCACACCCAGTGCGACTCGCTGCTGATCGGCAAGCAATGCGGCGCGCACACGTTCCCGTACATCGAGGTCAAGCATCCGTCGGCGACGGTCGAGCACGAGGCGACCACCTCGAAGATCTCCGACGACCAGCTGTTCTATTGCCGCTCACGCGGGATCAGCGAGGAGGACGCGGTGTCGCTGATCGTCGACGGCTTCTGCAAGCAGGTCTTCCGCGAGCTGCCGATGGAATTCGCGGTGGAAGCCAAGAAGCTGCTGGAAGTCAGCCTGGAAGGCGCCGTCGGCTGACCCGGCCGTGGTGGGCAGGCGCGGCGCCAAGCGCGAGCTCTGCCGTACCCGCCATCGCCAGCCACAGACTTCCCGGACAAAAAGCCCGCGGCTGGAGCCGCTCCTACCAAAGAATCCTGGAACCGTTGCATGCCCATGCTCACCATCGAAAATCTCCATGCCCGCATCAACGGGCGCGACATCCTCAAGGGCCTTTCGCTCGACGTGAAGGCCGGTGAGGTGCACGCGATCATGGGCCCCAACGGCGCCGGAAAGTCGACGCTGGGCAACGTGCTCGCCGGCCGCGAGGGCTACGAGATCACCGCAGGTTCGGTCCGGTTCGAAGGCCGCGACCTGCTGGCGCTTGAACCCGAGGAGCGCGCGGCCGCGGGGGTGTTCCTCGCCTTCCAGTACCCGGTCGAGATCCCGGGCGTGAACAACACCTATTTCCTGCGCTCGGCGCTCAACGCGCAGCGCAAGGCGCGCGGCGAGGCGGAGCTGGACTCGATGCAGTTCCTCAAGCGCGTGCGCGAGAAGCTCGCCGTGCTGCACCTGGACGACCGGCTGCTGCAGCGGGGCGTCAACGAAGGTTTCAGCGGCGGCGAGAAGAAGCGCAACGAGATCTTCCAGCTTGCCGTGCTGGAGCCGAAACTGGCGATCCTGGACGAGACCGATTCGGGACTGGACATCGATGCGCTCAAGAGCGTCGCCGATGGCGTCAACGCGCAGCGCTCGCCCGAGCGTGCATTCCTGGTGATCACCCACTACCAGCGCCTGCTCGATTACATCCGCCCGGACGTGGTGCACGTGCTCGCCGACGGCCGCATCGTCGAGACCGGCGGGCCTGAACTGGCACTGGAGCTCGAGCAGCACGGCTACGCCTGGCTGCAGGACCGCGTGGCGCCCGGGGCCGCCGCCTGATGAGCGCCCTGCTCGACTCGCTGGCGGCTGGCTTTGGTGGCGACGCCGGACGGCGCGCGCAGCTCGACGCGATCGTCGCCGAAGGCCTGCCGGGTCCGCGCAGCGAAGCCTGGAAGTACGCGCCGCTGCGCGCGCTGGAGCGCCGGAATTTCGAGCCGGCACCGATCGCGCTCGCGACGTACGACCCGGCACTGGTCGCTGCCCTCCCCGCGCCGCGGCTGGTGTTCGTCAATGGCCGCTTCGATCCCTCCGCTTCGGATGGCCGCGGTTTGCCGGACGGGGTCGAACTGCTGCCCTTGTCGCAGCTGCTGCGCGAAGGCAGCCCACGCGACGGCAACGTGCTGCAGCGGCGCTTCGACGGTCGCGACGAAGTCTTCGCACGTTTGAATGCCGCGCTCGCCGACGAAGGCGCGGTGCTGCGGATCGACGACGGCGTGTCGGTCGCGCCAACGATCCACCTGGTCTTCATCGGCGCGCCGGCGATGGGCGATGTCGCCTGGCACGCGCGGCATCTCATCGCACTGCGCGCGGACGCAAGCGCCTCGGTGGTCGAGCACCATCTTTGCGGCGGCGCGCACGCCAACCTCGGCAATACGCTCGCCCACGTGCACCTGGGCCGGGGCGCGCAACTGGTCCACGCCCGCGTGCAGGACGAAGCCACGGGCGCGATCGCGCTGGCGCGCACCGATGCGGTACTGGCGGGCCAGGCGCGCTACACCCGCGTCGACCTCGAGCTCGGCGGCGCCCTGTCGCGGCATGAACTCAACGTGCGGCTGGAAGGCACCGGCGCCAGCGTGCGGGCCAACGGCGTGCTGCTCGGCAGCGGCCGGCAGCACCTGGAAACCCGCCTGGGCATCGAGCACATCGCGCGCGACACCCGCTGCGACCTGGTCTGGCGCGGGCTGGCCGCGGGCCGCGCGCGCAGCGTCTTCCACGGTGGCATCGTCATCCGGCCGGGCGCCGACGGCAGCGATGCGACGCTGTCGAACAAGAACCTGTTGCTCGGCGACAACGCCGAGATCGATGCGCAGCCGGTGCTGGAGATCCATGCCGACGAGGTCAAGGCCGCGCATGGCGCAACCGTCGGCCAGCTCGATCCCACCGCGCTGTTCTACCTGCGTTCGCGCGGCCTGCCGGAACCGGCCGCGCGCCGGTTGCTGACCGGGGCGTTCTGCCGCGAAGTCGTCGCGCTGATCGAACACGCTGCCCTGCGCGATGTCCTCACGGCCGCGCTGGACCACGCGCTGGCGCGGATGGAGGTGGCATGAACACCGCCCGCCCGACGCCAGCACTGGCGGGCGCGGCCGACCCGGCCGTCGACTGGGCGCGCGTGCGCGCCGACTTCCCGCTGCTCACGCGCCAGGTGCATGGCAAGCCGCTGGTCTACCTGGATTCGGCCAATACCGGGCAGAAACCCGCGGTCGTCATCGACACGGTCGACGACTTCTACCGACGCCACAACGCCAACGTCAGCCGCGCCGTGCACGCGCTCGGCAGCGAGGCGACGGAAGCCTACGAGGCCGCGCGCGGCAAGCTCGCACGCCACCTCAACGTGCGCGCCGACGAGATGGTCCTCACCAGCGGCACCACTTTCGCGATCAACCTGGTCGCCTATGCGTGGGCGTTGCCGCGGCTCAAGCCGGGCGACGCGATCTTGCTCACGCGAATGGAGCACCACGCCAACATCGTTCCCTGGCAGCTGATCGCCGAGCGCGCCGGCGCGGTGATCAGGGTCGCCGAGATCACGCCCGACGGCGCCCTCGACCTGGATGCGCTGCACGCGGCGATGACGCCGGAGGTCAAGCTGCTCGGCGTCACGCACGTCTCCAACGTGCTTGGCACGGTCAATCCGGTGCGCGGGATCTGCCGCGAGGCGCGCCGGCGCGGGATCGTCACCGTCGTCGACGGCTCGCAGGCGGTGCCGCACATGGCGGTCGATATCGCCGCGATCGGCTGCGACTTCTATGCCTTCACCGGCCACAAGATGTGCGGGCCGACCGGCACCGGCGGCTTGTGGGGCCGCCGCGAACACCTGCAGGCGATGCCGCCGTTCCTTGGCGGTGGTGAGATGATCCGGCAGGTGCGCTTCGAGGGCACGGTCTTCAACGATCCACCGCACCGGTTCGAAGCCGGCACGCCGAACATCGCCGGCCACATCGGCCTCGGGGCCGCGGTCGATTACCTCGATGCTCTGGGCATGGACCGCGTCGCCGAGCGCGAGGCCGACCTGCTGGCGCATCTCACCCAGGCCATGCAGCAGGTCGAGGGATTGCGCATCTTCGGCACCGCGCCGCACAAGGCGTCCGTCGTCAGCTTCCTGGTCGAAGGCGCGCATGCGCACGACCTGGCCACGCTGCTCGACCTGGAAGGCGTCGCAGTGCGCTCCGGCCATCACTGCGCGCATCCACTGATGCAGTATTTCGGCGTGCCCGCGACCTGCCGCGCGTCGGTCGCGTTCTACAACACGCATGACGAGATCGAGGCGTTCGTCGCGGCGCTGCGCAAGGTCCGGCGCTTGCTGGGCTAGAATTTTCCGGTGGTGTCGCGAGGGCTCGCGGCTGGAGCCGCTCCTGGGGAAGGCGAACGGGGACCGATGACGATGACCGAAGAGATCGCCAGCCTGCTGCGTGAGATTCGCGACCAGCAGCGGCTTCAGATCGAACGCCAGGGCGAGGCGCTGGCGCTGCAGCGGCGGCAGTTCGAGATGTACGAGGCGCAGCTGGGCCGGGTGGAGAACATCAATACCCGCGCCGAAGCCATCCAGGGTCGCGCCGCGAAGGCCATCAAGCTCGTGCTCTGGGTTGCGCTGCCCCTGCTGCTTTTGTTGCTGGCAGCGATGGCGTGGCCGTGGCTGCGCTATCTCGCGTACCGATTCGCATGACGGCCGCGCTGCAGTTCCGTCTTGCCGGCCGCGACGACGTCGATGCGATCGTCGCGCTGGTGGAATCGGCGTACCGCGGCGACGCCAGTCGCGCGGGCTGGACGACCGAAGCGGACCTGCTCGATGGCCGTCGCACTGGTGACGATGAAATCCTGGCGACGCTGGCATCGCCGGGCAATGTGTTCCTGCTCGCCGAGCAGGCGTCCGGGGGAGCGGGCACGCGCGACCTGCTCGCGTGCGCGCACATCGCCGAACAGGACGGCGCCGGCTACTTCGGCATGTTCTCGGTGCAGCCGCGCCTGCAGGGCGCCGGCATCGGCAAGCAGGTGCTCGCCGAAGCCGAGCGCATCGTGCGCGATGACTGGCAGCTGCCGGCGATCCGCATGACCGTGATCGACGTGCGCGACGAACTGATCGCCTTCTACGAGCGACGCGGGTATCGCCGCACCGGGATCCACAAGCCCTTCCCCTATGGCGACGCGCGCTTCGGCGATCCCAAACGCGACGACCTGCGCTTCGAAGTGCTGGAGAAGCCGCTGTGAGCGCGGCTGGCGGCACTGTCGGCTGGGTGCGTGTGTGCGCCACCGGCGAGCTGCTGCCGGGCGAATCGCGGGTGGCGTGGGACGGCGACACGGCGATCCTGGTCGTCAACTACGACGGCGATTTCTACGCGCTGGAGGATCGCTGCAGCCACGAGGATTTCGAATTGTCGGCCGGCCCGTTCGACGCCGAGGAGGCGACCATCGAATGCGTGCTGCACGGTTCGAAATTCGACGTGCGCAATGGGCTCGCGCTCAATCCGCCGGCCTATTCGCCGGTGGTGAAGTTCCCCACCCAGGTGGCGGAAGGCGCGGTCTGGACGCGCGACGATCGCGGGTGACCGGTTTGCGCGCGGCAGCGGTGCATGGTCGCTGGCGGCACGCCAATGGACGACCCGCGGACGATCCGCGACTGATCCTCCCGTCATCCGGCTGAGCCCGTTTGCGGCTTGGACGCCCGCTCCCGGACGCGACATGCGCCGTCCAGTTGTTGCGAATGCTTATCATTTGCGGTTGAATGGGCGGATTCCCGCACCGGTTTCCCTCCCTGCATGTCCCCCATCCGTAGCCGTAAGCACCTGCGCAATCCGCTCCTGTTCGCCAGCCCGTTGTCGCTCGCCACCCTCCTCGCCGGGGGCCTGCTTGCCCTGCCGGCATCGGCGCAGGATGCCCAGGACGCGGTGAACGCCGCGGGGGGCAGCGGCGGCACGTCCGGCCCTGCCGAGGCCCTCGACCATATTTCTGTGGTGGCCCAGCGACTGAAGTACGGCCCCTCGGACCTGAGCTCGCCGAAATTCACCCAGCCGCTGGTCGACACCACGCGCACGGTGAGCGTGATCGGCAACGACCTGTTCAACGAGCAGGGCGCGACTTCGCTGGTCGAGGCGCTGCGCAACAGCCCGGGCGTCGGCACCTTCTATGCCGGGGAAAATGGCAGCACCAGCACCGGCGACACCGTGTACATGCGCGGGTTCGACGCGTCCAGCAGCATCTTCGTCGACGGCGTGCGCGACCTGGGCTCGGTGTCGCGTGATGTGTTCAACATCCAGCAGGTCGAAGTGCTGAAGGGGCCGGCGGGGACGGATTTCGGCCGCAGTTCGCCGACCGGCGCGATCAACATGGTGAGCAAGCAGCCGCGCATGGAGGACGCCGTCGACGGCAGCGTTTCATTCGGCAGCGCGGACCAGAAGCGCACCACGGCCGACCTCAACCGCGCCATCGGCGAGCACAGTGCATTCCGCGTCAACGTGATGGCGCAGGACGGCGGCGTCGCCGGTCGCGACGAAGTGAGGAACAAACGCTGGGGCATCGCGCCGACGCTGGCCTTCGGGCTGGGCACGTCGACCCGCGTCTATCTGGACTACCTGCACGTGCGCCAGGACAACATTCCCGATGGCTTCGTGCCGACGATCGGGTTGCCTGGATTTTCCTCGCCCGATCCCGCGCGCCCGTGGCTGTCGGACGCGCCGCCGGTGGACAGCAGCAATTTCTACGGCACCGCGTCCGACCATGACGACCAGACGATCGACATGGCGACGGTGCGCGTGGAGCACGCGTTCTCCGACGGCGCGCGGTTGCAGAACACCACGCGTTGGGGCCGCAACCAGCAGGACTTCCTGTTGACCTCGTTCACTACCACCGAGGCGAACTGGGTCACGCCCGATCCGGACGACCGCTCGACCTGGACCATCGCGCGCAGCAATCCCAACTTCAAGGACCAGCGCAACACCATCGTCACCAACCAGACCAACTTCGGCCTGCATTCGGGCGAGGTCGGCGGCATGCAGAACGACCTGAGCGCAGGCGTGGAAGTCAGCCGGGAAACGCTGCTCACGCACGGACAGGCCGCCCTTGATGGCAGCACCTGGCCAGCCGCGAACCTCTATCGGCCCGATGCCAGCGCTAGCAGCCCGGCCTACGGACGCAACGGCGCGCACGGCCGCGCGCGCACGGACACCGCGGCGCTGTACGCATTCGATACGCTCGCGTTCAATGCGCGCTGGCAGGCCAATGCCGGCGTCCGCCTGGATCGCTACCGCACCGCGCTGGACGCGATCGCGGTCTGCAGCGCCACCCGCTCGCCGTTGTGTGGCACGTTGCCGGCGGGCTCGCTGGTCCCCAACAACGCGCGTGCCCGCGACACGCTGTTCAACTGGAACGTCGGCCTGTTGTACAAGCCGGCGGCCAACGGCAGCCTCTACGCCAACTACGCGACTTCGCAACAGCCTCCCGGCGGCGCCACGCTGGAGCTGAGCACGGCGAGCAACAACGCCAACAACCCGATCTTCGACCCCCAGAAGGCGCGCACTGCGGAAGCCGGCACCAAGTGGGAGTTCTCCGATGGTCGCCTGCTGCTGGCCGCGGCGCTCTACGACACCCGCATCAGCAATGAAGTCATCGTCGATCCCACCGACGACAGCGCCTACCTGCAGGCGGGCGAGAAGCGCGTGCGCGGCGTGGAGCTCGGTGCGATCGGCCGCATCACCGACGCGTGGTCGCTCTCGGCCGGCTACACCACCATGGATACCAGCGTCGCCGCCGGACCGGCGGTGACCGCGGATGGCTCGGGCAACCTGGCGTACACGCCGCGCAACGCGTTCACCAGCTGGTCGACCTACGACGCCGGCAACGGCCTGACGTTTGGCGGTGGCGCCCGCTACAACGGCGGGCTGCACCGCGGCACAGACCGCGCCATCGGCACGCCCGCCAGCACCGACGGTTACTGGGTGGTCGATGCGGTGGCGACGTATGCCTTCAGCCCGAAGTTCGGCTTGCGGCTGAATGTCTACAACCTGTTCGACAGGGATTATGTCGCGGCGATCAACAAGAGCGGTTATCGCTACGTCCCCGGCGTGCGCCGTTCGGTGCTGCTGAGCGCGGATTTCCACTTCTGATCGAGCGTGGATGGCCGGCGGACATCGCCAGAGCCAACGCACACGGAGCCTTCGATGCTGCTGCACATTCCGCAGGTGCTGGAACCGTCCCAGGTCGAGCGCATGCGCCAGCGCCTGGAAGCCGCGCCATGGGTCGACGGGCGCGAGACCGTGGGCGCGCAGGGGGCGCAGGTCAAGCGCAACCGGCAGTTGCCCGACGCCTCCCCGCTGCGGCGTGAACTGGGGGCCGAGGTATTGGCGGCATTGGCGGGCAATGCGCTGTTCCATGCCGCCGTGCTGCCGGCGCAAACGATGCCGCCGCGCTTCAATCGCTACGAAGGCGGCGGCGAATACGGCATGCATGTCGACGGCGCGATGATGGCACTCGATGGCGGCGGGTGGCTGCGCAGCGACGTGGCCGGCACGTTGTTCCTCAGCGAACCGGACAGTTACGACGGCGGCGCGCTGATCGTCAGCGACACCTACGGCGAGCACGAAGTGAAGCTGTCCGCAGGCGACCTCGTCGTCTACCCGGCCGACAGCCTGCATCGGGTCGAGCCGGTGACGCGCGGTGCGCGACTGGCGGCGTTTTTCTGGGTACAGAGCATGGTCCGCGACGCGCAGCGGCGCCGCATGTTGCTGGAGCTCGATGCCAGCGTGCGCAAACTCACGGCCGCCAACGCCGATCGCGATGCGCTGCTGCAACTGACCAACCTCTATCACAACCTGCTGCGACTCTGGGCCGAGCCCTGAGCGCAGCCAGGCCGCCATCCGATCTTCCACGCCGCGCAATGACCATTCCTTCCATGCACCGCAAGCCCACCCCGACCCGCACCCACCACGCGCGTACCCACCGCTGGATCCGGCAACTGCATCTGTGGATCGGCGCGTGGGGCGCGCTCGCCGCCGTGCTCTACGGCTTGACCGGGCTGGTGATGAACCATCGCAGCGGCGACAACGCCTGGCCGCAGGGCGAAAGCAGCGATGCCGGTCGTGTGCAACTGTCTGTCCCGGTTTCCGCACGCGCATCGGCCGAGGCGCTGTCGCTCTGGCTGCGCGACAGCCAGCACCTGGACGCGCAGACGATCCGCAAGGGACCGCCACGCGGCAGCGATGGCGGCGCCGAACAATGGAACCTGTCGGGAGGCGACGCGCGCGCCTCGTGGTCGCTGCAATACACACCGGGCGCGGCGCAGGCCGAAGTCAAACACAGCCGGCAAAGTTGGTTGGCGGCCTTCAACCGCCTGCACAAGGGTGTCGGCGGCGGCTGGGCGTGGGTGCTGCTCGGCGACAGCTTCGCCGTCGGCATGCTGCTGCTGGGGCTGTCGGGGCTGTGGATGTGGGCGCGCGGACGCAGTGCGCGGCAATGGGCGCTGAGCGTGTTCGGGCTGGGTGCCGCGGTATCGGCCGCGGTGGTGTTGCCGGCGTTGTTCTAACGGCGCCCGGTATCCGGTCAGCGCTGTGGCTGCAAGCGGGCCAGCAGCAGTTCGCCGCCACCATCGAGCACGAAGCGCTCGCGCGCGCTGCCCGGCGCCGCCAGCAGCGCGGTGTCCGCCGTCGCCAGATCCGGTAGCCCGGAGGCAGCGGCAAAACGCGCCTGGCCGGCCATCAGGTGCACGGCCCACAGGCTGCCTGGTTCGACGAACACCACCATCGGCCCCACCAGCGGCCGGTGCCAGAGCTGGGCATCGATCGCATCGCGACGCCACATCAGGTTGAAATCCTGGGTCGGGCCATCGATCAGCTGCCCGCTGACAGCGCGCTCACCGGAAAACCGCAGGCGATCGTGAGGCGGCAGCAACTCGTTGACCTGGCCATCGTCGAAACACAACCGCAGACCGTTGCCCGACAGCAGCACGAGCTCGCGGTCGACGCCATCGAAACGCGAAAACGCCGCATCCTGTTCGATCTCGGCGATCGACAACCGCCAGGTCCAGTCGCCCTCGCCGGCCGAACGGGCGATCTCGCGCGTCCATCCGAGCTGGTTCTTCCAGCGCTCGCGCCGGTACAGGCGCGCGGGGATGACGCGGGTGCGTTCGGCGGACAAAGGCATGCCCACAGTGTAGTGCGGCCGCGACGGCGGCCGTTGGCGGGCGCGTCCCGGCCATCGTCCGGCGCATCGGAGCCATGCACGCGAGCGACGAAAAGAAGCCGCCCGACCCTGCTTCCAGCGGGGCCGGGCGGCATACGTCCCTGTTCCGGCCTCCTTGCCGGGCTTCCTCGGGGCGTCCTTGCCTGGTGCCAGGCGCGCTCCGCGCTGCCTGCCCCAGTGGATCGGGGGCGGCACGCGGCCGCGCGCGCCCCGGTTGTCGCGTTGCGTCAGCGGCGGGCCGACGGGGCCGCTGGCCGCGATGCGTGTGCCGGCACGGCGCTGCCGCCAAGCACGATGCGCCCGCGGTTCTTCTCGACCGTCTTCAGCCCGATGCCCTTGACCAGCGCCAGCTGCTCGGGGCTCTTGAAGCTGCCGTGCGCCTTGCGATAGGCAACGATGGCTTCGGCCTTGGAGGGGCCGATGTTGAGCAGCACGCGATCGATGGTGGCGGCGTCGGCGGTGTTGAGGTTGACCCGGTCCACGCCACTTGCAGGGGCACGGTCGGCGGCATGGGCGGCGCTGGCGAGCAGCAGCGAGAGGGCGAGTGCACGGCCCAGCAGCCGGGCCCTGGTGGCGATTGCAGTATTCATGTCGATTCCTTCGAGGGTGGGATTCCGTTCATGCCGGCCTGGTCCCTGCCGGTGGAGAAAGTCTGCGCGAATCCCATGCAGGCACCGTATCGCCGCAGCCCCTGGCGCGAAGCCGGTCAATGCCGCGCGAGGCTGTCGGAAAAGTCCTACAGACGAGCCCGTGAGGAGCGGGCTTGTAGAATGACGGTTCGACCTTCGGAACCGCTGCCCATGGATGCCACCCCCGCCCAGCCCACCGCCCCCGCGCCACAGGGCCCCGCGTCGCTGCAGGCGACCGCGATCGACAGCTTCGTGTCCGACATGTGGGACCAGGACATCGTCCCGCAGCTGTGCGACTACATCCGGATCCCCAACAAGTCGCCGATGTTCGATGCCGACTGGGTCGCCCATGGCTATATGGACGCCGCAGTGACCTTGATGGAGCGCTGGGCACGGAAGCAGCCTGTCGACGGCATGATCGTCGAGGTGGTGCGGCTGGACGGCCGCACGCCACTGATCTTCCTCGACATCCCGGCGACCGACGGACGCAGCGGCGAGGACTGCGTGCTGCTCTATGGCCACCTGGACAAGCAACCGGAAATGACCGGCTGGGATGAAGGCCTGGGTCCGTGGGAACCGGTGCTGCGCGAGGACCGGCTCTATGGCCGCGGCGGCGCCGACGACGGCTACGCGATCTTCGGTTCGCTGGCGGCGATCCAGGCGCTGCAGCAGCAGGGCGCCCCGCACGCGCGCTGCGTGGTGCTGATCGAAGCCTGCGAGGAATCCGGCAGCGGCGACCTTCCCGCCTATGTCGACCACCTGGCCGATCGTATCGGCAAGCCGTCGCTGGTGGTGTGCCTGGATTCGGGCTGCGGCAATTACGACCAGCTGTGGTGCACGACGTCGCTGCGCGGCCTGGCCGGTGGCAACCTCACCGTGCAGGTGCTGGAGGAAGGCGTGCATTCGGGCGATGCCTCCGGGATCGTGCCATCGAGCTTCCGGCTGATGCGGCAACTGCTGGCGCGGATCGAGGACGCCGACACCGGCCGCATCCTGGTCGACAGCCTGCATGTCGAAGTCCCGCCCGACCGCCTGGCGCAAGCGCGCAAGGTCGCCGAGGTGCTGGGCGACGAGGTCTACGACAAGTTCCCGCTGCTGCCGGGAATGACGCCGATGTTCGACGGCGGCGATGACGTATCCGAGCTCGTGCTCAACCGCACCTGGCGGCCGGCGCTGTCGGTGACCGGCGTCGACGGCATCCCGCCGCTGGCCTCGGCCGGCAACGTGCTGCGTCCGTTCACCGCATTGAAGCTGTCCCTGCGGCTGCCGCCGACGCTGGACGGCAAGCGCGCCGGCGAGGACCTCAAGCGCATCATCGAACGCGATCCGCCCAATGGCGCCAAGGTCACGCTGGAGCTGGAGAAGGCCAGCAGCGGCTGGAACGCACCGGCCAGCGCACCGTGGCTGGAGCGCGCGATCGACACCGCCAGCCAGGAATTCTTCGGCCGCCCGGCGATGTACATGGGCGAAGGCGGCACGATCCCGTTCATGGGCATGCTTGGTGAGAAATTCCCCGGCGCGCAGTTCATGATTACCGGCGTCCTCGGGCCGCATTCCAACGCGCACGGCCCCAACGAATTCCTGCACGTCCCGATGGGCAAGCGGGTGACGTCGTGCGTGGCGCGGGTGATCGCCGAGCACCATGCGGCGAGCCTGCGCGGGGAAACCACCGGGGTCGGCGCCGTGGCCGGTGGCGAGCACCACGGCAAGCACGGCTGCTGCTGATCGTGCGGCCCGATGCCCACGGCGTGGGTCTCCTTCGCCGTGCGTACACCGCGGCTGGTTAAGCTCGCGTCCGTTGCTCCGCCACCGAGGCCCGCATGCACTGGAACCTGTTCGGCACCCACAACTGGCTGGCCATCATCCTGATCGGCTTCGTCGTGGGCGTGCTCGCACGCCTGCTCAAGCCCGGCCGCGATCGCATGGGCCTGATCTTCACCACGTTGCTGGGCATCGCCGGCGCGCTGCTGGCGGGCTGGTTCGGCCAGCAGATGGGCTGGTACCGGCCGGGCCAGCCGGCGGGATTCCTCGGTGCCTTGCTGGGCGCGATCGCGATCCTGCTGGTGGTGAGCCTGTTCCGCCGGCGGCGTCGCCTGCCCTGACGGTGCCCGGCGACTTGCACGCGAAATAGTCGCACTTGTCGCAGCACCCCGGGTGCGGCATTCGGCCTTACCCGGGCTACACGATCCCGAGCACCACACTCTTCGCGAAACCGTGGCCGCGGTAAGCGCGGCGCACCCGGGTCGCAGCGCGAAAATGAACGCCATGCCGCCGGGCCGCCGCGATCCCAGGCGCCTTCCGAACGACGTGGCGATCTGGAACGCGCTAAGCGCGCCCGTACACGTCGTCGTAGCGGACGATGTCGTCCTCGCCCAGGTAATCGCCCGACTGCACCTCGATCAGCTCCAGCGTCTGCCTGCCGGGATTCTCCAGGCGATGCCTGGCGCCGATCGGGATGTAGGTCGACTGGTTGGCATGCAGCTCGAATACGTCGTTGTCGCGCGTCACCCGCGCCGTGCCGCTGACCACGATCCAGTGTTCGGCGCGCCGGGTATGCGACTGCAGCGACAGCCGCGCTCCCGGCTTGACCTTGATCCGCTTGACCTGGAAGCCGGGGCCGACATCGACCGAGTCGTAACTGCCCCACGGCCGATGCACTTCGCGGTGCAACGCGGCCTGGCTGCGCTGGTCGGCCTTGAGCCGGGAAACGACGTGCTTGACGTCCTGCACGCGGTCCTTGCGCGCGACCAGCACCGCGTCGTCGGTGTCGATCACCACCAGTTCGTCCACTCCCACCAACGCCACCAGCCTGTGCGCATGCACATAGCTGTCGTGGCTGTCGATGGCGATGACGTCGCCGAACGTGGCGTTGCCCTCGGAATCGCGTGCGGCCACATCCCAAAGCGCCGCCCAGGAGCCCAGGTCGCTCCAGCCGATGTCGACCGGCAATACCGCAGCCTCGTCGGTATGCTCCATCACCGCGTAGTCGATCGAATCGGCGGGGCAGGCGACGAATGCGTCCTTGTCCAGGCGGATGAAATCGCCGTCGCGTCGCGCCAGCGCGAAGGCCTGCCGGCTCGCGGCCAGGATCTCGGGGCGGAAGCGTTCGAGCTCGGCCAGGTAGCGCGAGGCGCGGAACAGGAACATGCCGCTGTTCCAGTAATAGTCGCCCGCGGCGAGATAGGACCGCGCGGTGTCGGCATCGGGCTTCTCGACGAAGCGCGCGACCCTGCGCAGTCCGTCGCCTTGGCCGGTGGCGGCCTGGATGTAACCGAAGCCGGTTTCCGCCGCGGTCGGCACGATGCCGAAAGTCACCAGCGCGCCCTGCGCGGCCGCCACGCCCGCTTCAACGACGGCAGCACGGAACCCGCCAGCATCGCGCACCACATGATCCGAAGGCAGCACCAGCAGCAGGGGATCCTCTCCCGAGGCCATCGCCTGGAGCGCCGCCACCGCGATGGCCGGTGCGGTGTTGCGCCCGACCGGCTCGAGCACGATCGCCGGCGTTGGCGCGCCGATCTGTCGCAGCTGCTCGGCGACCAGGAAGCGGTGCTCCTCGTTGGCGATCACGATCGGCGGTGCGCCAGCGATCGCGGCGACGCGCTGCCAGGTCGCCTGCAGCATCGTCTCGTCGCCGGCCAGTGGCAGGAACTGCTTGGGATAGGCCTCGCGCGACAGCGGCCACAGGCGCGTGCCCGATCCGCCGGACAGCAGCACCGGTTGCAGTTGGGTCATGGTCGCCTCGCAAGGATCCGGCGCGCAGTTTACCCTGCGCATCGACGCTGCCCTGCCGGAGACCGCATGCCCCGCGACGCCGACCCGATCGCCACGCGCGAACACGATCGCCTGGCCTGGGCGCGTGCGGCGCTGGGCGATGCGACCGCCGGACTGGAACGTGCGTCGGTCGACGCCGGGTTCCGCAGCTACTGGCGCACGACCGGCATCGCGCCGGCGCGGATCGTCATGGATTCGCCACCGGACAAGGAAGACGTGCGGCCATGGCTGCGCATCCGCGCGCTGCTCGAAGGCGGCGGCGTGCGCGTGCCGCGGGTGCTGGCGCAGGACGTCGATGCCGGTTTCCTGCTGCTCGAGGACCTCGGCGCGCGGACCTGCCTGCAGGTGATCGATTCCGGCAACGCCGATGGGGTCTTCGACGCCGCCATCACCCAGTTGCTGCAGCTGCAGGCGATCGCGCCGCCGGCTGGTTTTCCCGCGTACGACGAGGCGCTGCTCGCACGCGAACTGCGCCTGTTCGACGAATGGTTCATCGCCCGGCACCTCGGGCTCACGCTGGATTGCGGCGAGCTGGAGGCGCTCGAGCTCGTCTACCGGCGGCTGATCGATGCGGCGCTGGCGCAGCCGCGGGTCCTGGTGCATCGCGACTTCATGCCGCGCAACCTGATGCCGGTTCCCGAAGGACTGGCGGTGCTCGATTTCCAGGACGCGGTGGTCGGCCCGATCGCCTACGACGCCCTGAGCCTGTTCAAGGATGCCTTCCTCAGCTGGCCGGAGGATCGCGTCGCAGGCTGGCTCGATCGCTACCATCAGCGCGCGCGCGAGGCCGGCCTGCCGGTGCCGGCGCGCGAATGCTTCCGTCGCGACGCCGACTGGATCGGCGTGCAGCGGCATCTGAAGGTGATCGGAATCTTCGCGCGGCTGTGGCATCGCGATGGCAAGCCGAAATACCTGCAGGACGTGCCGCGTTTCTTCGCCTACATGGATGCGGTGCTACCGAAGTATCCGGAGCTGGCGCCGCTGCAGTCACTGATCGACAACCGTCTCAAGCCGGCGATGCCGGCTTCGACATGACCGACGCCATAATCGTCCTCGGCGGCGTTCGGTGAAGGCGCTGATCCTGGCCGCCGGCCTGGGCGAGCGCATGCGGCCGCTGACCGCGACGACGCCCAAGCCGCTGCTGCCCGCCGGCGGCAAGCCACTGATCGCGTGGCACCTGGAAAAGCTCGCGGCGATCGGCGTGCGCGACGTGGTGGTCAACACTTCGTGGCTGGCCGAACAGTTTCCCGCCACCCTCGGCGACGGTGGACGCTGGGGCCTGCGCCTGCACTACTCCCACGAAGGACCGACGCCACTGGAAACCGGCGGCGGCATGCTGCACGCGCTGGCGCTGCTGGGCGACGCGCCCTTCCTCGCCGTCAATGGCGACATCTGGACGGACTACGACTTCGCGCGATTGCCGACGCAACCGGCCGGCGATGCCTACCTGGTGCTGGTCGACAATCCGCCGCAGCATCCGCAGGGCGACTTCGCCTTGCGCGGCGATCGGGTCGCATGCGAAGGCGACGCACGGCTGACGTTTTCCGGAATCGGCGTGTACCGGCCCGGATTGCTCGGGGACTGGCGCACAGTGATCGGCCAGGCGCCCGGCGTCGATGCGACACCGCCGCGTTTCAAGCTTGCGCCATTGCTGCGTGCGGCCATGGCGCGCGACGCGGTCGGCGGCGAATACCACCGCGGCGCCTGGACCGATGTCGGCACCCCCGAGCGGCTGGCGCAGCTCGACCACGCGCTGGCGGCGCGATGATGACCCGCATCGCCGTCGCGCTGCTGGCGCTGTCGCTGATGCCGGCGGCGGTTGCAGGCGCTGGGCGCAGCGCGGCGCCATCCTTTGGCGTTGCCAGCGCTCGCGATGGCATCCTGTGCGCGACGATCGATGGCGCCGATGCACGGGTTGGCGAACGCGTGGCGGTGGTGTTTCCCTCGCTGCCGCAGGCCGCGGCCTGGGCCCGCCTGGAGGCAATCCGCGATGCCGGCCAATGCGCGGCATTGCGCGCCCGCGACCCCGCGGGACGGCTGTTCGTGCTGCAACTCGAGCAGCCGCTTCCGGACGACGACGGCGGGATCGGTATCGTCGTGCGCGGCGCACGCGGATTCGGGCAACGCCATGCGCGCGTCGTCGCGCAGTTGGCCTCGGGTAGCGCCTGGTTCGTCAGCTGCACGAGCAGCGAAGGCCTGCACCTGGGCGCCTGGGCCACCCCACGTCCGGTTGGTACGCCGCTCTGGCACGCGTACTTCTATCTCGGCTACGACACCGAACCGGATTGCCTGGAGGCCGAAACCCGCGACGCGCCCGCTCAGGCGTCGGCGTCGAGCACTTCGCGCAGGAACGGCACCGTGATCCGCCGCTTGGCCGCAAGCGAAGCGCGATCCAGCCGGTCGAGCAACGCCGTCAGTCCGCCCAGGTCACGGCCGACCCGACGCAGCAGCCAGTCGTAGGCCGCTTCGTCCACGACCAGGCCGCGCCGCTGGGCGCGTTCGCGCAGCACGTCACGACGTCCGGCGTCGTCGAGCGGCGACAGCACGATCCGCGCGCACTGCGCCAGCCGCGAGCGCAGGTCCGGCAGGGTCAGCGGGAGCGCATCGGGCGCGACCCGCGCGGTGTACAGCAGGGCGATGCCCGCGGCGCGCGCACGATTGTGGAAATCGAACAGTGCCACTTCGTCGTTGCGCATGCCTGCGATCGCATCCAGCCCATCGAGCGCCACCAGCGCACTGCCTTCCAGCGCGTCCAGCGCGTCGCCCAGCCGGCCGCGCGCGACGGGGAGTGGCACGTACGTGGCCTGCCGGCCCGCGCCTTCGGCGGCGGCGCAGACGGCCAGTGCGAGGTGGGTCTTGCCGGCGCCCTCGCCGCCTTGCAGGTAGGCATCGCCAACCTGCCCCCCGGCCAGCGCGCGCAATTGCGCCAGGGTCGCCCCGCCTGCTCCGACGAAGGTCTGCAGGCGCTGGTCGGGCGGGTACCGCAGCGCCAGCGGCAACTGCCTGGCGATCGTCGCGCGCTCGGCGAGCGGCTGGTCGTCGCTCACGCCGGAGCGTCCCCGGCGGGCGATCGGCCCGCGGCGGGGTGGCCAGTCGCGGTTTCCTGCACGGATGCCGCGACGGGCTCGATTGCGACGACCGCAACCGCCGCCAGCCCGGCATCGACGTCGGCATCGACACGCGCGTGGGCGGACACCGGCCCCTCGCCCGCGTACAGCCGGCTGTGCGTGTAGCGCTGGTGTGCGTAGCGCAGCAGCACGTTGGCGATCGCCGCCACCGGCAGCGCCAGCAGCATGCCGAGGAATCCGAAGAGCTGGCCGCCGGTGAGCACGGCAAAGATCACCGCCGCCGGATGCAATCCGATGCGATCGCCGACGATCTTCGGCGTCAGCCAGAAGCTTTCGATCACCTGGCCGATCCCGAACACCGCCAGCACGCCGGCGACGTGCTGCCAGTCGCCGTATTCGACCAGCGCCGCGATGCCGCCGAGCACGATGACCGTCGCCGGGCCCAGGTAGGGCACGAAGGTCAGCACGCCGGCGATCAGGCCGATCAGGATGCCCAGGTCCAGGCCGATGCCGGTCAGGCCCGCGGCGTAGAGCACGCCCAGGATCAGCATCACCAGCAGTTGCCCGCGAAGGAACCCACCCAGCACCGAACTGGACTCCTGCGCCAGCCGCGACACCACCGGTGCGTGGTCGCGCGGCACCAGCGCCGCCACCCGCTCCACGATCAGGTCCCAGTCGCGCAGGAAGAAGAACGTCAGCACCGGCAGCAGCACCAGGTTGGTCACCCAGCCCAGCAGCGCGAAGCCCGAGCGCGACAGGTAGCCCAGCAGCGTCGCCGCGGTTCCGCCCGCCTGCTCCCAGTGCGCGCGCACCAGCGCGATCAGGTGCTGCGGATCCAGCCATTCCACCAGCACCAGGCCGGTCTTCTGCTCCAGCCATGGCAGGCCGGTGCCGACCAGCCAGTCGCGGTAATGCGGCAGGGACTCGACCAGGGTCACGACCTGGCGCTGCAGCAGTGGCAACAGCAGCAGCAACGCCAGCAGCACCAGCGCCGTCATCACGCTGAACACCACCGCGACGGCGGCGTTGCGCGAGCGGCAGGAACGTTCCAGGCGGTCCACCAGCGGGTCGCCGAGCCAGCCCAGCAGCGCCGCCACCACGAACGGTGTCAGCACCGGCGCCAGCAGCCATAGCAGCCAGCCGGCGAGCAGCGCGCCAAGCCCCCACTGCAGGCGCCGGAGGAAGAGCGCCACCTCGTGATTCGCCGACGGGGTCATGGCTGTGTCAGCGCAACCGGAAGACCGAGCCGATGTCCTGGGCACCGGCGTCGGCCGGCCGCTCGCCGGATTCATCGACCAGCACGTCGTCATCGATCAGGCGCCGGAAGCCTTCCATTCCCGTGGCCAGGTCCAGGTCGACCTCCAGTCCAGCCGGGGTCGCGCGCACCGGGGTGATGTGGCGTACGACGGCGATCCCCTGCAGGTAGCCCGACAGGCGCATGAAGTCCTCGCTGCTGTCGATCCCCACGAAGGTGACGCGGAAGATGCCCGGCGTCCCGGCGCTCTCGGCCTTGGCGTAGCGACGCACCAGCGCATCGGCCGCGCCATCGGCGCCGGCCGCCATGGCGCGGCGGGCATCGGGCTCCTCGTCGGTCCAGTGGCCCAGGACCCGGCCGTGGTCGACGAATGTCCAGTCGCCGGTCCAGCCGCCACTGCTGCGGTAGAGCTTGCCGATCAGCTGCATCGGCGGGTTGTAGCGCGCCGAGATGCGCGCAACGGCAGCCGTATCCCCGCGCCAGATCGCGCCGACCGCGGCCTGTTCGGCGGCGCTGCCGGCGGGCAGGCCGAGCTTGAACCCGCGGTCGACCGCGCGATCGAGCACCGCGCGCGCTGCGCTGGCCTGCGGCAGGCCCACCAGGCGCGCACCGCGGCCGTCGTCGATCGCCAGCCACAGCACCGGCTTGGGCCGGGGTTGCGGCCACACCGGAACGCCCAGGGCGGCGACCAGGTTGTCGACCTTGTCCGGGTCGAACCGCACGATCAGGGTCGTGTCGAAGGTCGGCGCGCCGGTGGTGGGCGAGACCCCCTCGTCCTGGCGGTAGTCGTAGCTGTCGACCAGGTCCTTCGCAGTGCGCAGCGCCTGGCCCACGCCTGGGCGCTGGGCGGCGTTGCGGTCGCCGGAGATCCTGCCGAGAACCTGCGCCAGCGCGCGCGCGAAGCCGGTACCGCGCTCGCTCTCGCCCTGGCTGTGGACGCTGACTTCGGCCTGGTAGAGGCCCTGCGCGGCAGCGCGATCGCCCTCGACACGCTGCGCCGAGGCCACGCCCATCCCCATGGCAAGCAGGCCCAGCAGCGACCCCGTGATCCACGCCATCCGGATTGCCCGACGCATCGTCCATCCTTCCGCGAAACGAGCCGAAATGGTGCCGTACCCGCGCCATCGCGTCCATGCCGGCGTCCGCGCGCTGCTAAAATCGCCGGCCCAGCGCCTGCGCGCGTGCTGCCTGGATCGGCGTGAACAGCCCCAACTCCCCTGCTTCGGGCGCTCCGGCGCCGATGACCTATCGCGATGCCGGCGTCGACATCGATGCCGGCAATGCCGTCGTCGAGCGCATCAAGCCGCTGGTGCGACGCAGTTTCCGGCCCGAGGTGATGGGCGGACTCGGCGGCTTCGGCGCGCTGTTCGACCTCTCCGGGAAATACCGCGAGCCGGTGCTGGTGTCCGGCACCGATGGCGTCGGCACCAAGCTCAAGCTGGCGCAACAGCTCGGCCGCCACGACACCATCGGCATCGACCTGGTCGGCATGTGCGTCAACGACGTGCTGGTGCAGGGCGCCGAGCCGCTGTTCTTCCTCGACTATTTCGCCACCGGCAAGCTCAACGTCGAGACCACGGTCGCGGTCGTCGGCGGCATCGCGAAGGGCTGCGAACTCGCCGGCTGCGCCCTGATCGGCGGCGAGACCGCCGAGATGCCCGACATGTATCCGCCGGGCGAATACGACCTGGCCGGTTTCACCGTCGGCGCGGTGGAGAAATCGAAGCTGCTCGACGGCCACAAGGTGCGCGCGGGCGACGTGCTGGTCGGGATCGCGTCCAGCGGCCCGCATTCCAACGGCTACTCGCTGATCCGGCGCATCTTCGACCGCGCCGGGCGTCCGGGCGATGTCGACGTCGGTGGGGTCAAGCTGATCGACGCGCTGATGGCGCCGACGGCGTTGTACGTCAAACCCATCCTCGAACTGCTGTCCCGGCACGACGTCAGCGACGGCGGCATCCATGCGATGGCGCACATCACCGGCGGCGGCCTGACCGAGAACATCATCCGCGTGATCCCCGACGGGCTCGGGCTGCGGATCGAAGCGTCGACGATTGTTTTGCCGCCGGTGTTCGACTGGCTGCAGCGCGAAGGCGCGGTCGCCGACGAGGAAATGTGGCGCACGTTCAACTGCGGCGTCGGCTTCGTGCTGGTGGTTGCCGCGGGCGATGTCGCCGCGGTCGGCGCCGACCTCGATCGCCTCGGCCTGGCGCATCGGCCGATCGGTGAGGTCGTGGCCGCGGCCGGCGGCGAACGCGTCCGCATCGGCTGACCGCGATGGTCCGTAGCCCGGGTAAGCGCAGCGCACCCGGGACGAATCGCGCCGCGACGACACCACGGATTCTCCCAGCCAGACCCCGGGTGCGCCGTGCTTACCCGGGCTACGAAAACCCAGCCCCATGAGCCTCGATCTCGCCGTCCTCGTCTCCGGCCGTGGCAGCAACCTGCAGGCGCTGGTCGATGCGATCGGCGACGGACAGCTGGACGCGCGCATCGTCGGCGTGTTCTGCGATCGCGCCAATGCCCCGGCGGTGGAGCGCGCGCGATCGGCGGGACTTGCGACGCAGGTGGTGGCGCCGCGCGGCTTCGCGACGCGGCTGGAGCACGACGCGGCCCTGTTCGATGCCATCGATGCCCGGAAGCCGGACCTGATCGTCTGCGCCGGGTACATGCGCCTGATCGGCGAACGCGAGGTCCAGGCGCGGCGTGGACGCCTGGTCAACATCCATCCGTCGTTGCTGCCCGCCTTCAAGGGCCTGCATACGCACGCCCAGGCGGTGGCGGCCGGCGTGGCCGAGCACGGCGCCAGCGTGCATTACGTGACCCCGGATCTCGATGGCGGCCCGGTGATCGCGCAGGCGCGGGTGCCGGTGCAACCTGGCGACGATGCCGAAACCCTCGCCCGCCGGGTGCTGGCGCGCGAGCATCCACTGCTGGTGCGGACGTTGCAGCTGATCGCGCAAGGCCGCATCGCCCTGCGGGACGAGCGCGTGCAGCTCGATGGCAGGCCGCTCGCGACCCCGCTTCAGCTGGCAGCCAACCAGCGCTTCCCATGATGGCGCCCCTATGAGCCGTCTCCTTCCCCTCGCCGCGCTGTTGCCGCTGGCATTGCTCGCGGCGCCGCGACCACTCCCGGCCCAGCAGCTGGCACCCGTGGTGCCGGCGACGGCGGAGATGTCGACGCTGCCGGTACCGCCACTGCAACCGTTCAGCGCCACCTACCAGGTCTTCCATGATGGCCATGAGCTGGGACAGGCGACGCTGCAGCTGACGCATGTCGACGGCGCGCGCTGGCGCATCGACCTGGGCATGCAGGGCCGCGGACTGGCGCGCCTGACCGGGTTGAACCTGCAGCAGAGCACGCTGTTCGACACCGACGGCCACGCTTACCGGCCGCTGGCGCAAAGCACGGTCAAGCGCGCCTTTTTCTCCAGCCGCAAGACCGTGGGCGTGTACGACTGGACGCGCGGCACGGCGACCTGGACCGGCGACGTCAAGCCCGGTCACGCCGGCCCCGTCGCGTTGCGCGATGGCGACATGAGCGGCCTGCTGATCGACCTGGCCGTGATCCGCGATGCGGCGCCGGGGCGCGTGCTCGACTATCGCTTCGTCGACGACGGCCGCGTGCGCGACCATCACTGGATCGTCGCACCGCAGACCGAAACCATGGCGGCAGGCGACCTGGCTTACGACGCCATGCGCGCCAACCGCCTGCAGGACGGCGGCGACGACACCCTGATCTGGGTGGCTGCCGGCGTCCCCACGCCGATCCGCATCCTGCAACGCGAGGACGGTGCCGACAGCACCGACCTGCGCTTGATCCAATACCAAGGAGTCGCCCGATGAACCGAGTTCCGTTGTTCCGCGCCGCCGTCGGCCAGCGCCTGGCACCGCTGCTGCTGGGTGCCTTCGTCCTCGCCGCCAGCGCACCGGCACTGGCGATCAAGCCGTTCACCGCCGACTACCAGGCCAACTACATGGGCCTGCAGGCGCAGGGCCGGATGACGCTGGCATCGGCGGGCGCCAACCGCTGGAAATACACGCTCGACGTGCACAACGGCCTGGCCAACCTCAGCCAGAGCACGACGTTCGAGGACAAGGACGGCAAGTGGCGGCCGCTGTCGGGCACCGATTCCTCGATGTTGCTGGTCAAGCACAGCGACAAGAACGCAACCTACGACTGGGCCAAGGGCGAGGCGCGCTGGAGCGGCGACGTCAAACCCGAACGCAGCGGTCCGGTGGCGCTGCAGGCCGGCGACCTCGATGCGATGCTGGTCAACCTGGCGATCGCGCGCGATGTCGCCGCGGGCAAGCCGCTCAACTACCGGATGGTCGACGACGGCCGCGCCAAGCAGATGAGCTACCAGGTCGCCGGCAAGGAAACCATCACCATCGCAGGCAAGCCGCAGGAAGCGACCAAGGTCACCCGCACCGACGGCGACAAGCAGACGATGCTATGGGTGGTCGACGGCATTCCGGTGCCGGCGCGCATCCTGCAGCGCAAGGATGGCAAGGACGAGATGGACCTGAAGCTGACCGCGCTGCACTAGCGCGGCGCCCGCTCCCCGCCGCAGCGGCTTGTGTAGCCGCAGCTTCAGCCGCGCGCTCTCGTGTCGATCGCAAGAGCAGCAGCTCGCGGCTGGAGCCGCTCCTGCCAAACGGGTTACGAAACGCGCCGGATGCTCGCGCCCAGCGCCGACAGCTTGGCTTCGATGTTCTCGTAACCGCGATCCAGGTGGTAGATGCGGTCGATCGTGGTCTGGCCCTGGGCAACCAGTCCGGCCAGGATCAGCGACGCCGATGCGCGCAGGTCGGTCGCCATCACCGGCGCCCCGCTGAGGACGTCCACGCCGCGCACGATCGCGGTGTGGCCCTCGACGCGGATGTCCGCACCCAGGCGCAGCAGCTCCTGCACGTGCATGAAGCGGTTCTCGAAGATCGTCTCGTTGATCACGCCGACGCCGTCGGCGATGCAGTTGAGCGCCATGAACTGCGCCTGCATGTCGGTCGGGAATCCCGGATGCGGCGCGGTGGTGATGTTGACCGCACGCGGGCGTCGGCCCTGCATGTCCAGGGTGATGCGGTCGTCGCTGCATTCGATCGCGGCACCGGCTTCGCGCAGCTTGCCCAGCACCGCATCCATGGTGTCCGGGCGGGCGTGGGTCGCGGTCACGTGGCCGCCGGTCATCGCCGCCGCCACCAGGAACGTGCCGGTCTCGATCCGGTCGGGCACCACGGAATGTTCGCCGCCGTGCAGCCGCTCGACGCCTTCGACCACCATCCGCCCGGTACCGGCGCCCTCGATGCGCGCGCCCATCGCCACCAGGCACGCCGCCAGGTCGACGATTTCAGGCTCCATCGCGGCGTTCTCGAGCACGCTGCGGCCTTCGGCGAGCGTGGCCGCCATCAGCACGTTCTCGGTGGCGCCGACGCTGACCATGTCGAACACGACACGGCCGCCGCGCAGGCGGCTGGCGCTGGCCTTGATGAAGCCGTGGTCGACGCTGACTTCGGCGCCCAGCGCCTGCATGCCCTTGATGTGCTGGTCCACCGGGCGCGAACCGATCGCGCAGCCGCCGGGCAACGACACTTCGGCCGCGCCATGGCGCGCCAGCAACGGCCCGAGCACCAGCACCGAGGCGCGCATGGTCTTGACCAGTTCGTAGGGCGCGACGTGGCTGTTGACCCGGGTCGGGTCGATGCCGATGACGTGGTCGTCGCTGACGTCGATGCCGGCGCCCAGTTCGCCGAGCAGGCGCAGGGTCGTGCGCACGTCGTGCAGGCGCGGCACGTTGCGGATCGTCACCGGCCCATCGGCCAGCAGCGCCGCGCACAGGATCGGCAGCACGGCGTTCTTGGCGCCGGAAATGCGCACCTCGCCGCGCAGCGCGCGGCCGCCTTCGACCAGGATCTTGTCCATCAGGCCCCCGCTTCGCCGGGGGCGAGGGTCTTCAGCGCCAGGGCATGGATTTCGCCGCCCATGCGCCCGCCCAGGGTCGCGTAGACCATCCGGTGGCGCGCCAGCGGCAATTTGCCGGCGAAGGCCTCCGACACGACGGTCGCATCGAAATGCACCCCGTCGGCGCCCTGGACCTCGACGCGCGCGCCGGGCAGGCCTTGTTCGATCAGCTGACGGATCTGGTCGGGATTCATGGGCCGCTGCGCGAAGCGCGTAAACTAAGAGCCATTCAGTCTAGCGGAAAGCCGCGACCCGCATGCCGTCCGAGTCCCTGATTTCGATGCCCAAGGCGGTCGCGTTCGATGTCGCCGAGAGCGGCCGGCGCGTGTTCGCGGTGGAGATCCAAGGCCTCGAGGCGGTGGCCGCGCGGATCGACGGCGCCTTCACCGCCGCCTGCCAGCTGCTGCTCGCCTGCCACGGCCGCGTGGTGTGCATCGGCATGGGCAAGTCGGGGCATGTCGCGCGCAAGATCGCCGCGACCTTCGCCTCCACCGGCACCCCCGCCTTCTACGTCCATCCGGGCGAAGCCGGGCATGGCGACCTGGGCATGATCACCGATGCCGACGTCGTGCTGGCCTTGTCCAATTCCGGCGAGACCGACGAACTGCTGATGCTGCTGCCGGTGCTCAAGCGCCAGGGCAACCGGCTGATCGCGATGACCGGGCGGCCATCGTCGACGCTGGCGCTGGAGTCGGACGTGCACCTGGATGTCAGCGTGCCCGCCGAAGCCTGTCCGTTGGCGCTGGCGCCCACCACGAGCACCACCGCCGCGCTGGCGCTGGGCGACGCGCTGGCGGTCGCGCTGCTCGAGGCGCGCGGGTTCACCGCCGATGATTTCGCCCGCTCGCATCCGGCCGGCGCGCTTGGCCGGCGGTTGTTGCTGCACATCACCGACGTCATGCATTCGGGCGACGATGTCCCGCGCGTGCGCGCCGATGCGACCCTGAGCCAGGCGCTGGTGGAGATGAGCCGCAAGCGCCTGGGGATGACGGCCGTCGTCGACGACGACAACCGGCTGCTGGGCCTCTACACCGACGGCGACCTGCGACGCACGCTCGACGACGCCGCGATCGACCTGCGCCGCACGCGCATCGACGAGGTCATGACCCGGGCGCCGAAAACCATCGGCTTCGACGCCCTTGCCGTCGAAGCCGCCAAGCTGATGGAAACGCACCAGATCAACGCATTGCTGGTGCTCGATGGCGCCGGCTGCGTGGTCGGCGCGCTCAACATTCATGACCTGTTGCGGGCGCGGGTGGTTTAAGGGCCCGGCCCATGTCGCCCCGCCCGCGAGGGATCGCGGCAGCCCGACATGCCACCGGCCACCGCCGTCCGCCTGCCTTACCGACAGCATCGGGCCACCCCTCCACGGCCGTGACTTCGCCACCACCCTTCGCGACATTCGATGACCTACTCGCATATTTCCGACTATCCCGCCGACGTGCTTGCCCGTGCGGCCGGCGTGCGACTGGTGTGTTTCGACGTCGACGGCACGCTCACCGACGGGCGGCTGCTGTTCGACAGCGAAGGGCGTGAACTCAAGGCCTTCCACGTCCGCGATGGGCTCGGCCTGGCCTTGCTGCGCCGGCATGGGTTCGAAGTCGCGCTCGTCACCGCCCGCGCCAGCGTGATCGTCGAGCGCCGGGCGCGGGAACTGGGCGTGCGCGCCTGCACCAAGATCGCCGACAAACTGGCCTGCGTCGGCGGCATCGCCAGCGAGCTCGGCATCGACATGCCCGCCGTCGCCTTCATGGGCGACGACCTGGTCGACCTTGCCGCATTGCAGGCGGCGGGCCTGTCGGTGGCGCCGGCCGATGCGCACGCATGGGTACGCGAGCGCGTGCACTGGCGCACCGTCGCCTGCGGTGGCCTCGGCGCCGCGCGCGAACTGTGCGACCTGCTGCTCGCCGCACACGGCAAGGCTGGCGACGCCCTGGCACAGTCTCTGGAATCGCAGACACCCTCGGCGCAACTCACCCCTGCGGTGACGCAATGAACTGGCGTGCCGTCGCCACCGTGTTGCTGCTGGCCGGCGCGCTGGTCAGCGGCTGGGCGGTGCTGCACCAGCGGCCCAAGGCGCCCACCCAGGGGGCGGGCACCGGCCTGTCTGATTACGTCCTGCGGGACTTCGAGTTGATCTCGCTGGACGACCATGGGAAGGAGGCGTTCACCCTACGCGCGCCGATGCTGCAGCAGACCCCGGGCGCCAGGACCATGGACCTGACGACGCCGCTGTTCCTGCTCCCCAACGAGAGCGGCCACTACTGGCATGTGAAATCGAACAAGGGTTGGGTAAGCGCCAATCGTGACCAGATCCGCCTGACGGGCAACGTGCGGACGCTCAGTCCATCGGAGGAGCCCAGCCGGATCGCGATGAAGACCTCGCAGCTGAACGTTTTCCCCAACTCCCGCAAGGCAGCCACCCGCGCGTTTGTGACCGTGACCCAGCCCGGCCTTACAATGCATGCTCGTGGCATGCAGGTCGACTTCGGCACGCGACGCTACCAACTCATGTCCCAGGTACGCTCCCACTATGTCCCGCCTCGCTAAATCGACGATGCTCCTGCTGGGATTGCTGGCCTTCGGCGCGGCATGGGCCCGGACCTCGGACCGCAACCAGCCGATGAACATCGAATCCGGCCACCAGAGCGGGACGTTCCAGAGTGACAGCGTGTCGTTGCTGACGGGTGGTGTCGAGATCACGCAGGGCACGTTGCACATCACGTCCGCGACGGCCGAGATCACGATGCACGACGACGAGATTGCACGTGCCGTCTTCAAGGGCAATCCGGTCGTGCTGAACCAGCAGATGGACGACGGTACGCCGATGACGGCGCGTGCGGGCAACGTCGACTACAACCTGCACAACGAGGTCGTGGTCTTCACCGGCAATGTCGAATTGCAGCAGCCACGCGGGTCGATGAGCGGCGAGCGGGTCGTCTACAACCTCAAGACGGGTGCGATCGAAAGCGGCGGCGAAGGCAACGGCCGGGTCAAAATGCGGATCATGCCCAAGCACCCGGCGTCGCCGCCCGCAGCCGCGACTCCGGCGACCGGAACGGCTCCGGAATCCACTCCGGGGGCCGGGGCGACCCCCCCCGCGGCGCCCACCTCGACGCCGACCACGCCCTGATGCTGGTCGCCGAAGGACTGCGCAAGCGCTATCGCGCGCGCGAAGTCGTCCATGATTTCGGATTGACCCTGGACGCCGGCGAGGTGGTCGGGCTGCTTGGCCCCAACGGCGCCGGCAAGACCACCTGCTTCTACATGATCGTCGGCCTGGTGCCGGCGGACGCCGGGCGCATCGTGCTCGACGGCCGGGACATCACCGCCGAGCCGATGTATACCCGCGCCAAGCTCGGGGTCGGCTACCTGCCGCAGGAACCCTCGGTGTTCCGCAAGCTCAGCGTCGCGGACAACCTGCGCCTGGTCCTGGAACTGCGCCCGGACCTGGATCGTGCCGGCCGCGAGCGCGAACTCCAGAGCCTGATGGAGGAATTGCAGGTCGCGCACGTGGCCGACCAGAGCGGCGCCAGCCTCTCCGGCGGCGAACGGCGCCGGGTGGAGATCGCCCGCGCGCTGGCGGCCAAGCCGCGGCTGATGCTGCTGGACGAGCCGTTCGCCGGTGTCGACCCGATCTCGGTAGGGGAAATCCAGCGCATCGTCCGTCACCTGAAGAACCGCGGCATCGGTGTATTGATCACCGACCACAACGTCCGCGAGACCTTGGGCATTTGCGACCGCGCGTATATCCTCAGCGAGGGTGGCGTGCTCGCGCAGGGGGCTCCGGACGCGCTGCTGGCCAATCCTGACGTGCGACGCGTCTACCTGGGCGAATCCTTCCGTCTGTAGTTCCCGGTGCGCCGGGGGCCCAGCGACCGGCCAGAGCGCATCGCCGTCCGAACCCTGGACGCGTCCTCCGGTATGAAGCCCCGTCTGACGACATCGCTAGGCCAGCAGCTGGTGCTGACACCACAGCTGCGCCAGGCGATCCACCTGCTGCAGCTGTCGGCGCTGGAACTGGAGGCCGAATTGGCCGAAGCCGTGGAGTCCAACCCACTGCTGGACTGGGCCGAACCCGGGGAGCTGCGCACGACCGAAGCTGGCGCCGGGGACGCCCCGGGTACCGCTGGCGGCGATGACGACGCGCCGCCGCCGGACGACGTGGCGCCCTGGACCGGCGGCGACGAGCCCTGGCAGCAACGGATTGGCCATTCCGACGATGACGACGATGGCGATGCCGCCGACCGGGTCGCCGAACCGCAGTCGCTGCGCGACCACCTTCAGTGGCAATTGCACCTGACCCACCTGTCCGCGCGCGACCGTCGCATCGGTGCCGCGCTCATCGACGCCATCGACGACGACGGCTACCTGCGCGAGTCGCTGCAGGCGCTGTGCGAGGCGGTCCGTCCCGACCTGGTCGTAAGCGAAGACGAGATGCTCGCGGTCCTGCGCCAGTTGCAGGGATTCGATCCGGCCGGAGTCGGCGCGCGTGACCTCGGCGAGTGCCTGCTTCTGCAACTGGCGCCATTGCCGGACGACACCCCGGGCAAGCCGCTGGCACTGCGCATCGCCGCTGGCCCGATCGACCGGCTGCCGAAAATCGGCATCGACGGCGTCGCCGGCGAGTTGCACTGCACGCTCTGCGAAGCCGATACCGCGCTGCGACTGCTGCGCTCGCTCGATCCACGCCCGGGCGCCCAGATCGGCAGCCTGCCGGCCGATACCTACATCACGCCGGACTGCGTCATCTGGCGGCGGCAGGGCGTCTGGCGCGTCGGACTGGCCTCGGGGCGCGCGCCACGCCTGACCATCCATCGCGGCTACGAGCAGATGATCGGCCACGCCGGGGCCAGCGACGGCTACCTGCGTGGTCGCCTGCAGGAGGCGCGCTGGCTGCTGCGCAACATCGAGGCCCGCGGTGAAACCCTGCTCAAGGTGGTGCGCTGCCTGGTCAGGCAGCAATCCGGCTTCCTCGAGTTCGGAGCCCAGGCGCTGCGTCCGTTGACCCTGCGCGAAGTGGCGGCGGAGGTCGGGTTGCACGAATCGACGGTGTCGCGCGCGATCGCGCGTAAATACGTGCGTACCCCGCGTGGCACGGTGGCGTTGCGCAGTTTCTTCGCCTCCGGGATCGACACCGACGGCGGCGGGGAGGCCTCCAGCATCGCCATCCAGAGCATGATCCGGCGCCTGGTCGAAGCCGAGAACCCCCGAAAGCCCCTGTCCGATGCCCTCCTGTCGGAAGCGCTCAAGGCCGCCGGGGTCCCGGTGGCGCGGCGCACGGTCGCCAAATACCGCGAGGCAATGGGGATCGTGTCCTCGCAGGAGCGCGTTCGGATCGGCTGAACGGCGTACGGCTCATGCCGCCCCACGCCGTCCCGGGGTAGTCTGTGGCCGTGGCCTGTCGAAAGCGACGCGGCCACGGTCCACCCACCGTTCAAGGAGGTTGCCGATGCGCATCGAGACCCACGGCCAGCAGATCGACGTCACCCCGGCGCTGCACGAATACGTGCAGAGCAAGCTGGCCCGGCTGGAGCGGCATTTCGACCAGCCCATCGACGCCCGTGTCATCCTGGGCGTGGAAAAGACCGACCAGCGCGCCGAGTGCACGGTCAACTTTGCCGGCCGCACGCTGCACGCGGACGCCAGCGGCGTCGACGTGTACGCGGCGATCGACCTGCTGGCCGACAAGCTCGACCGCCTGCTTGGCAAGCACAAGGAAAAGCTCGTCGACCACCACCGCGGCGAAAGCCCCGCCCGCAGCGGCGATTTCGCCTGAGTTGCCCGGGACCCTGCCCGCGATGTCCCTGTCCGAAGTGCTAGCGCCCGACCGCATCGTGGTGCTGACCGATGCCGGCAGTCGCGATGGCGTGCTCGACGCCGCCGCGCGCCTGCTGGCTGGACCGGCCGGCGATGGGCCGGCCGGCACGATCGCCGAGGGCCTGCGCCAGCGGGAACGCATGGGCAGCACCGCGATCGGCCATGGCGTGGCGATCCCGCATGGGCGCATCGCCGGGATCACCCGGACGCGCGCGGCATTCCTGCGCCTGCAACCGCCGATCGATTTCACCGCGGCCGACGGCGCGCCCGTCGACCTGGTGCTCGCCATGGCCGCGCCGGAGCATTTCACCCAGCAACACCTGCAATTGCTGTCGCAGGTGGCCGAACGCTTCGCCGACCCGGAATTCCGCGCGGCGCTTCGCGACGCGCCGGATGTCCTGGCGTTGCGCGGCGTGCTGGGCGCCGGGATTCCATGATGGCGCGCGGCCTGCGATTTGCGCCGGGCCCCGCGGCAGGCTGGCCTGGCCTGGCGATACCGCACGAATCCGCGACCACCCCGCTGCCCGCATGACGTCCAAGATCAGCGCCCGCGAATTGTTCGAACAGCAGCGCGAACGCCTCGGCCTGCGTTGGCTGGCCGGGCTCAATGGCGCATGCCGCGTGCTGGAGTCGGTCGACACGGTCGCCCGGCGGCCATCGCTGGCCGGCTACCTCAACGCGATCTATCCCAACAAGGTGCAGATCCTGGGCAGCGAGGAACTCACCTGGCTCGACGGCCTGGATTCGCGCCAGCGCTGGGAGACGATCGCCAAGATCGTGGGCTTCGCGCCGCTGGCGCTGGTGATCAGCAAGGACCAGCCCTGCCCGGAGGACCTGCGCCTGGCCGCCGAGGAATTCGGCACGCCGCTGTGGACGTCGCCCAAGCGCGGCCACGAGCTGCTCAACCACCTGCAATACCACCTGGCACGCACACTGGCGCCGCGGGTGACGTTGCATGGCGTGTTCATGGAGATCTATTCGATCGGCGTGCTGATCACCGGCGAATCGGGCTCGGGCAAGAGCGAGCTCGCGCTCGAGCTGATCACGCGTGGCCACCGGCTGGTCGCCGACGACGCACCCGAGTTCACCCAGATCGCACCCGACGTGCTCGACGGCACCAGTCCGGAAATGCTGCAGGACATGCTGGAAGTGCGCGGCCTGGGCGTGCTCGACATCCGCCAGATGTTCGGCGACACCGCGGTGAAGAAGAACAAGTACCTGCGCCTGATCGTGCACCTGACCCAGCCGAACCAAGGCTCGACCGAAACCGCCCGGTCCACCGGCGGGCTGGAGCGCATCACCGGCGACATCGGCGCGCGCCGCGTGCTCGACCTCGACGTTCCCATGATCACCTTGCCGGTGATGCCGGGCCGCAACCTCGCGGTATTGACCGAAGCCGCCGCGCGCGGGCACATCCTGCGCGCCAAGGGTGTCGATCCGGCCGCTGCATTCATGGCCCGCCACAGCCATTTCCTCGAACGCTCCTCCTGACCGGCATGCAGCCGCCCACCGCCCCCTCCCTGATCATCGTCAGCGGCATGTCCGGCTCGGGCAAGTCGGTCGCGCTCAACACCTTCGAAGACCTTGGCTTCTACTGCGTCGACAACCTGCCCGCGGAACTGCTGCCCGAATTCGTGCGCAGCGTCGCGCGCGACGATGGCGCGCCAGGCAAGCTCGCCGTCGGCATCGACGTGCGCAACCGGCATACCGACCTGTCCAACATCCCGGAGTGGCTGTCGGCGGTCGGGGCGCTGGGCCTTGACCCGAAGCTCGTCTTCTTCGACACCACCGAGACGGTGCTGCTCAAGCGCTACGCCGACACGCGTCGGCGGCATCCGCTGAGCCACCTCGGGCTTGCGCTCGCCGACGCGATCTCGCTGGAGCGCCAGGTGCTCAAGCCATTGCGGCAGATCGCCGACATCGTGATCGACACCAGCCAGCTCAACGTCCACCAGATGCGACGCCAGGTAATCACCGATTTCGGCCTGGCGACCGAGGATTCACTGTCGCTGCTGTTCGAATCCTTCGCTTACAAGCGCGGGGTGCCGGCGGACGCGGATTTCGTCTTCGATGCACGGGTGCTGCCCAACCCACACTGGAATCCGGAACTGCGGCCGCTGTCCGGACGCGATGAGGCCGTGCGCTGGTACCTGGACAGCCAGGACTTCGTCAACGAGTACGTCAACCAGGTCGAGCAGTTCCTCGACACCTGGCTGCCGCGCCTGCGCTCGGACACGCGCAGCTACGTCACCGTCGCCTTCGGCTGCACCGGGGGACGCCACCGCTCGGTGTACCTGGCCGAACGGCTGGCCCAGCATTGCCGCACCCGCGATTACGGCGAGGTCGCGGTCTACCACCGCGAGCTGGACTGAGCGACGAGGGTGCCGACGCGACCACGGTGCTTCCGGTGCATCGCCGCGCCTGCTAACTTCATGACATGACGGTCGGCGTCCTGCTCATCACCCACGAAGGCATCGGCTCGGCGCTGATCGCCGCGGCCACGCGGCTGCTTCGCCAGCTGCCGCTGAAGACCGAGGCGTTCGAAGTGCCCTGGGACGGCGATGCCGACACCCTGCTGCCGGCCGCGAGCGCGGCACTGCGGCGCGTCGACGATGGGGACGGCGCGCTTCTGCTGACCGACCTCTATGGCGCCACGCCCAGCAACCTGGCGTCGAAGCTGGCACGCATCGGCACGCCCGTGCGGCGGGTGTCTGCGCTCAACCTGCCGATGCTGCTGCGGGTGATGAATTACGCCGACCTCGAACTCGACGAACTCCCTGCCATTGCCGCCGCCGGCGCGCGCAATGGCGTCATCCAGGACGATGCCTGACGTGATCGAGCGCGAACTCACCATCGGCAACCGCCTGGGCCTGCATGCCCGCGCCAGCGCGCGCCTGGTCCAGGTGCTTGCCGGTTACCGCTCCAATGCAACGCTTATCGCCAAGGGTCGCGAGGTCAACGCCAAGAGCATCATGGGCGTGATGCTGCTCGCCGCCGGGCCGGGTACCAGCGTGCTGCTGCGCGTCGATGGCGTGGACGAAACCGCCGCCGCCGCCGCCGTGGCCGACCTGTTCGAGCGCAAGTTCGACGAGGACGCCTGATGCGGCTGTCATTGCCCGCCAACGGCGCCTCGCGCGGCAGCGCGCTGGGGCGCGCACGCGTGCGGCTGCCGCACGTGCTGGAGGTCACCGAGCAGCGCATCGAGGACGTCGATGCCGAACTGGATCGCCTGCACGATGCGATCCGCGTGGTCCGGGGCGAGATGCGCGCGCTGCGCCAGCGCCTGCAGGGCGTGCTGGCGCAGGAGGTCGGCGAGTTCCTCGAGTTGCACGCCCTGCTGCTGGACGATCCGGAACTGCTGCAGGGCCTGGACGCGCTGATCCGCAAGGAGCGCTACTCGGCCGACTATGCGCTGCGCCTGCAGCGCGACCGCATCGCCGCGATCTTCACCGGCATGGACGATGCGTACCTGCGCACCCGCATCGACGACATCGACCAGGTGATCAGCCGCATCCATGCCGCGCTGCATCGACGCGAGACCGACGTCAGCGGGGTGGCCGGCGAGATCGTGGTCGCCGACAACATCGCCCCGACCGACATGCTGCAACTGCAGTCACAGGGCGTCATGGCGGTGGTCACCGCCGGCGGCAGCACGCTGTCGCACAGCGCCATCCTCGCCCGCAGCCTGCACCTGCCGCTGGTGGTCGGCGTGGCCCAGGCATTGTCCAAGATCAACGATGGCGACGTCCTGGTGGTCGACGGCGGCATCGGCCTGGTGGTGCGCGACCCGGATGCCGACGACCTTCGCGCGCATCGCGCCCGCACCCGCGAGTATGCACGCGAGCGCAAGCAGCTCAACCGCCTGCGCCGCGAGCCATCGCGCACCCGCGATGGCGTCGACATCAAACTGTGGGCCAATGCCGAATCGCGCGAGGACGTGGCCGAATCCCACGCGCTCGGGGCGGCGGGCATCGGCCTGTACCGTACCGAATTCCTGTTCCTGAACAGCCGGGTGCTTCCAGACGAGGACACCCAGTTCCGCGCCTATCGCGACCTCGTCCTGGGGATGACCGGCCGCACCGTCACCATCCGCACCCTGGACGTCGGCGCCGACAAGGCCGATCGCACGGGGCTGGCATTGGGCAACGAGCCCAATCCCGCGCTGGGCGTGCGCGGCGTACGCCTGTCGATGCGCAATCCCGGCCTGTTCGAAGCACAGTTGCGCGCCATCGTGCGCGCTTCTGGCTACGGACCCGTCCGCCTGCTGGTGCCGATGGTGTGCTGCCGCGAGGAAATGGTCGCCGTGCGCAGCCTGCTCAGGAAGGTGGTTGCCGACCTGCGTCGCGAAGGCCACGAGGTCGCCGACGCGATCCCGGTGGGGGCGATGATCGAGGTGCCGGCGGCGGCGATCGCAGTGCCGGGTTTCGTCGGCCTCACCGATTTCCTGTCGATCGGCACCAACGACCTCGTCCAGTACCTGCTGGCCATCGATCGCAACAACGAGGCGCTGGCGGACCTGTACACGCCGCTGCACCCCGCGGTACTGCGGCTGCTGCAATCGGTGATCACGCTGGCCAACAAGCGCGGCATCCCGGTGGCGGTCTGCGGAGAGATGGCATCGGAACCGGACTTCGTCCCGCTGCTGCTGGCCCTTGGCCTGGTGGAGTTCAGCATGCACCCGGGCACCCTGCTGGAAGTGCGCCGCGCCATCCGAGCCTGCGACCTGACGACCCTGCGCGCGCGCGCGCCGGCCTTGCTCCGGGCGGGCGACCGTGCCGCGATCCAGGCCTGGCTCGACGACAACCGGCCTGCCGCTGGATGACATCCTTTCCGAGCGACCTGTCCACCTGCATCGCGCCTGCCGTCATCGCCCGGGCGGGCACGATCCGCGCCGGCTTCGGGCAGGCGCGACCGTTCCGCCACTGCGTCATCGATGGCTTCTTCACCACACCGTTCGCGCAGACGCTGCTGCACGCGTTCCGGCATTCGAGCGCGGCAACCCGCTCAACGAGGATGGCGTGGCCGGCAATAAGTCGGTGCTCGAACGCATCCAAGCGCCCGGCGGCGCCTACCAGCAACTCGACGCCTGGTGCAGTCGCCAGCCTTCCTCGAATTCGTCGGACGCCTGACCAACATCCCGGACCTGCTTTATGACCGCGATTACTGCGGCGGCGGCACGCATGAGAACCGCCACGGGCAGGCGCTGGACAACCACATCGACTTCAACCTCCACCCGGGCACCGGCGGGGCATCGGCGGCTGAACCTGATCGTGTACCCGACGCCGGAGTGGCAAGCTGGCTGGGGCGGCGCGCTGGAGCTGCATCGCGCCCCCCCGATCCGGACACCGATGAAGTGGTCGAAGTCGTGCCGGCCTTCAACCGTTGCGTGATTGTCGAGACCACCGAGCACAGCTGGCATGGGTTCCCGCGCATCACCCTGCCCGCGGACCGCAAGGATCTGAGCCGCAGGTCGATCGCGCTGTATTTCCATACCCGCGAACGTCCGGCCGAGCAGACGGCGTTGAAGCATTCCACCGTCTACGTCGATCGCGCCCTGCCCCCGCACCTGCAACCCGGGCGCGTGCTGACCGAGCGCGATGTCGCCGACTTGCGCGAGCTGCTCGCCACCCGGGACGGCCACAACCGGCGCCTGTATTGCGACATCGCCACCCTGCAATCGCGGCTGGATGGCGGTTTCGCCGGGCAGGTATTCAACGCGATACGTCGCATGCTGGGACGACTGCGCGAACGCTAGGCGGTCCTGCCCAGGCCATTCGCGCGCGGGGTGGGCAGCAGGCAGGCCGCGGGCGATAATGCCCCGCATGCACGCCCTGCATTGACGTCGTCCCGCCCTCGCGGGGACGCGCGCCCCGCCCCAGGCAACCGGACCCCCGCATGGTCGAAGCCGTCCGCCACGACAAGACCGCGCGCCAGCTGCGTCTGCTTTCCGACGCGCTGGACAGCGGGCGCCTGGGTCCGGTGCGGCGGCTGGTCAACACCCTGTCGCCGGCGGAGATCGGCAACCTGCTCGAATCGCTGCCGCCCGGCGAGCGTACCGTGGTCTGGGGCCTGGTCGATCCGGAGGATGATGGCGAGGTGCTGCTGCATGTCGGCGACGACGTGCGCGAAGGGCTCATCGCCGACATGGACCCGGACGAGATCCTGGCCGCGGTCGAGGACCTGGACATCGACGACCTCGCCGACCTCGTCGAGGACCTGCCCGACACCGTCATCGACGAAGTACTCAAGTCGATGGACCGCGAGAACCGCGAGCGGCTGGAGCAGGTTCTGTCGTATCCGGAGGACAGCGCCGGGCGCCTGATGAACCCCGACGTGGTCACCGTGCGCGCCGACACCACCGTCGACGTCGTGCTGCGCTACCTGCGCCTGCGCGGCGAGTTGCCCGACCACACCGACCACATCTACGTCGTCAGCCGCCGCCACCAGTACCTGGGGCGGATCGCGCTGCAATCGCTGCTGACGCACGAAGCCAGCACCCCGATCAACGAGCTGCTCGACGACGAGCAACCCGCAATCGACGTCGAGGAATCCTCGGGCGCGGTCGCACGGCAGTTCTCCGACCACGACTGGATCTCCGCGCCGGTGGTGGACGACAACAACATCCTGCTCGGCCGCATCACCATCGACGACGTGGTCGACATCATCCGCGACCAGGCCGAGCACCAGGCGCTCGGCGCCGCCGGCCTGGACGAGGACGAGGACTTGTTCTCGCCGGTCAAGCGCGCCACCAAGCGCCGGTTGCTGTGGCTGACGATCAACCTCGGCACCGCGTTCCTCGCCGCCGGCGTGGTCAAGCAGTTCCAGGGCACGATCGCGCACATCGTCGCGCTGGCGGTGTTGATGCCGATCGTCGCCGGCATGGGCGGCAACGCCGGCACCCAGGTGCTGGCGCTGGTGGTGCGCGGGCTCGCGCTCGGGCAACTGGCGGCGTCCAACGTGCGGGTGCTGATCTGGAAGGAGATCCGGGTCGCGTTGCTCAACGGGCTGGCGCTCGGACTGCTGCTGGGCGGAATCGTCTGGTTGTGGTTCGGCGAATGGCCGCTGGCGCTGGTGATCGCCAGTGCGCTGACGATCAACCTCGCCTCGGCCGCGCTGGCCGGCGTCATGGTGCCGGTGACGCTCAAGCGCATGGGCTTCGATCCGGCGCTGGCGGGAAGCGTGATCCTCACCACGGTGACCGACGTGATGGGGTTCCTGAGTTTCCTCGGACTGGCGACACTGGTGCTGCTGCACTAGCGATCGCGCACTGCGCGACCATGCCAGTGGTCGCATCGACACCGCCCGCGCTGCAACCTGGCGCAGAGCGCCCCGGATGCGCTGCGCTTGTCCTGGCTACGATGACTGGCGCGAAGTCCGCCGATGCGCTGCGCTTATCCGGGCTGCGGCAATTTGGAATTCCACGCGACGCAGCCCGGGTAAGGCCAAAGGCCGCAGCCGGGACTCCCTAGCGACCCAGCACGGCTTCCAGTATCGCCATCCGCACCGCGACGCCATTGGCCACCTGCTGCAGGATGCGCGATTGCGGTCCGTCGGCGACGGCATCGTCGATCTCCACGCCGCGATTCATCGGCCCCGGATGCAGCACAATGGCATCGGCAGCGGCACGGCGCAGGCGCTCGACGCCCAGGCCGTAATCGCGGTGGTAGCCATCGATCGATTCGATCAGCCCTTCCTGCATGCGCTCGCGCTGCAGGCGCAGCATCATCACCACGTCGACGCCTTCGAGCGCGGCGTCGAAATCGTCGAAAACCTCGCAGCCTTGCAACGTGTCGTCGTCGGGCAGGAGGCTGCCCGGGCCGCAGGCGCGGATGCGTCGTACGCCCAGCGCGCGCAGTGCATGGAGATCCGATCGCGCGACCCGCGAATGCCTGATGTCGCCGACGATCAGCACCGCCAGGTCCTCGAAGCGGTCGCCCTTGGCCTGCCGGATCGTCAGCATGTCGAGCAGGCCCTGGGTCGGGTGCGCGCTGCGCCCATCGCCGGCGTTCACCAGGGCCGTGCCCGGGCGGGCGGCGCTGGCGAGCGCCGCGACCGCGCCATCGATCCTGTCGCGCACCACGAAACCGCGCACGCCCATCGCTTCGATGTTGCGGAAGGTATCGACGGCCGTCTCACCCTTGCTGGTCGACGACGTCGCGGCATCGAAGTTGAGCACGTCAGCGCCCAGTCGGGTTGCCGCCAGCTGGAAGCTCGAACGCGTCCGTGTCGACGGCTCGAAGAACAGCGTGCAGACCGCGGTACCGGCGAGCATGCCGCGCAACGCATGCGATGCCGCAGGGGAGGCATGCAGCTGCTGGGCACGATCGAGCAGCCCGCGGATCGTCGCTGCCGGCAGGCCGTCGAGCGTGAGCAGGTGCCGCAGGCGGCCATCGTCGTCGGTTTGCTGGTTCATCGTTGACGTCGTCGAAGTAGGAAGATTCAGGGGATCGCGACCGCATCTTTCGGCGCCGCCAGCCAACGTTCGACGATGACCGCGGCGGCCACGGCATCCAGGGCGACCGCATCACGGCGTTTCCTTCGCCCCTGCGCACGCTCTGCGGCGAAACGCTGCGCGGCCTCGATCGAGCTCGCGCGCTCGTCGACCAGCACCACCGGCAGCGCATAGCGCGAGCGCAGCTGGGCTGCGAACGCATGGGCGGCCTGTCGGATCGGCTGGTCGCCACCGTCGAGCGTCATCGGGTCGCCGACGATCAGTCCATTGGGCCGCCATGCGGCGTGCAGGCGATCGATCGCGACCCAGTCCGGGCCGTGGCCATGCACGTCGATCACCGCCAGCGCCCGCGCGCCCTGGCCGAAGAGGCTGGCGACCGCGACCCCGATCCGGCGCGAACCGACATCGAAACCAAGCACCGTCCCATCGCGGGGGATTGCGCCAGGCATCGGGTCGGTGGCGATGGCGTCCTCAGGCATGGCCGCTGTAATCGGCGATGCGGCTCATGTCGACGCCGATGCGTCCTGCCGCCGCCCGCCAGCGCGCATCCAGCGGCAGCGAGAACAGCAGTTCGGGATCCGCCGGGGCGGTCAGCCAGCTGTTGTCCACCAGCTCGCTTTCCAGCTGGCCAGCGCCCCATCCGGCGCAGCCCAGCGCAACCGTGGCGTGAGCCGGGCCGTCGCCGCGCGCGATCGCCTCCAGGATGTCGCGCGAGGTGGTGACGTACAGCCGCGAGGCGATCGCGAGCGTCGAATCCCATTCGCGCTCCCCGTCGTGCAGCACGAAGCCGCGCTCCGGATGCACGGGACCGCCGGCGAGCACGGGCTGTGCGCACAGGGCCTGGTCGGCACTTTCGATGCCCATCTGCTGGAAGACCTCTCCCAGGGTGTATTCCGAAGCGCGGTTGAACACGACGCCCATCGCCCCTTCCTCGTCGTGCTGGCAGATCAGCGCCACGCTGCGCTCGAACGGGGAATCGGCCAACGCCGGCAAGGCGATCAGCACCTGGTTGGCCAGCGAAACCGCGGCCTGGGACGACATGTCGGACATGCGCCAATTCTAACAAGGGGGCGGAAGATGCCCGCAGCGGATACCCCTGGTGAATCGATCAAGTCGTATCCGGATTGCGCCGCCCCTGTGACGGATCGCAGGGACACGGCGGCCGGGGCCGGACAGCAGGACGCCCGCCGAAGCGGGCGCCTGCCGTTGCGCCGTGCGACGTCGCCCACGGCGATGCCGAACGCTGCCGGAGTTCCCGGGTGATGGCGATGACCTCCGGCAGCTCCATCGTGCCTTCCACCGCCGAATGGCTCGACAGGATCTGCTCGACCAGGGTGGACCCGGCGCGCGGCAGGCCAACGATGAAGATCGGATCGCGCGCCTGGCTGCCAGCGCCCGCGCGTGCCTCGAAGAACTCGCGCGTATAGACCTGCCGTGCCCGGCGCATGCGCGCGGTGATGTCGTCGGGGTCATGCGGCGCGGTCGCCTTGCGCAGCGTATTGCCGGCCAGATAATGGCGGAACGACGCGGCGTAGTCGCCCTCGTCCTCCAGGGCCTTGCCCAGGGCGAACTCCAGGTGGTGGCGGGCTTCCTGCGTCAGTCCGGGGCGTTGCAACTGCTGGCGCATCACGACGATGTCGTCGGCGTCGAAGCGGAACGTCTTCAGGTGGGCCAGGCTCCACCAGGCTTCGCCGTGCCCCGGGTCGAGCGCGATAGCGCGACGATAGGCATCGATCGCGCGCGGCTGGAATCCCGCTGTCTTCAGCGCGTGGCCGTGGCTGGTCCAGAGCCTGGGGTGCGCGGGATGCTCGGCGACCAGCGCTTCATACAGTTCGATTGCCTGAGTGGCGTCGCCGATGCGGCTGAGGATCACCGCCTTGAGGTTGCGATAGCTGGCGTTGCCGGGCGCGGCGGCCAGCAGTAGCTCCGCTTCGGCCAGCGCTTCGGCGTGGCGGTTGCAGCGATTGAGGATCAGCGCGTGGTTGTGGCGGGCGGCGTGGAAGCCGGGCGCCAGTTCCAGGCAGCGCGCGAGCAATTGCAGCGCATCATCGTCGCGGCCCAGTCGCGCAGCGACCTCGGCCAGCATCCGGATCGCGGCGACGTCCGTAGGCGCGCGACCCAGGTGCGCACGCAGTAACGCCTCGGCTTCCGGGATGCGATCGTCGCAAAGCGCGGCGGCGGCCTGCAGCAGGCCCGGGTCGCGGGTCGAGTGGCGCACGTGGCGGGCATAGGCCTGGCCCGCGGCGTCGGTGTCGCCGGACGCCTGCAGCACGTCCGCAAGGATCCGCCAGCCTCCCGGCATGTCGGGCTTGAGCGCAAGCGCATGCCGCATCGCGACGATGCCATCGTCCGCCCGGCCGGTTCCGGCCAACGCCTGCCCATGTTCCAGGTGCGCGCGGGCCCAGGACGGATGCGCGGCGGCCAGCGGGGCGGCCAGCGCCAGTGCCTCGGCGTGGCGGCCCAGCGCATTGCAGCCGGCCGCCTGCAGCAGCCGTGCCACCGGGTGGCCGGGGGCAGCGGCGAGGATCTCGGCGGCCTGCTCGACCGCCAGCGCCGGGTGGCTCGCCAACAGCCGCTCCGCGTGCGCCAGCGCCTGCGCAAGCGGCCCGGTGGCGTCGCCCTCACCCATGCACGTGGCCGGCCGCACGACGACGCGATGGCCGCGACGCGCGCACGCCTGCCCCGATGCCGCACAAGCGCTGGATCGCACGGGAAGGAATCGGCGCTCTCCACGCTGCCGTCGGCCACCGGCAATCTACGATGCGCCCGTTCCGCACGTTCAGTACGGGCCGGGGTGGGCGCCATCACGTCGATTTAGCCAGCGGCTGCCTAGGCTCCTTCCACCCCGCCAAGAGAAGCCCGCGATGCCCACCCTGCGTATGCGCCTGACCGGTTCCGAAGACGATACCCGGGCCGTCATCAACCTGCTGCAAAGCCTCGACGGAATCGAGCACGTCGAGGAGGTGGGCGACCTGATGCCGCACATGGACGACGCCGACTCCAGTTCCGCGGGCCTGAGCGAGAACACCATCGCGGCCGATGCCCACGACATCGAAATCAACGCCCCCAACCAGGCAACCGCATCCAAGGTCCGCGAAGCCGTCGAAGCGCTCGCGTTCGACCTGGATGTCCTGGTGGAATTCGAGGCCGAAGACGACTGATCCGGCGCGCGACCGGATTGCCGACCATCCCGCGCCGGCAGCGCCAGCCGGCGCCTGGCGCATGGCCCGCGCCCTTGACGGCACCCATCACCGCCAGGATGGCGGCTTTGATGGATACTTGACGAAGATTTCGCCATGGACACCAGGATGTCGGATTCCACCTGCGAAAGCGAAGCCGCGTCACTGGCCGACCGGCTCCTGCATGCCACGACGCCTTCGCAGGTCGCCGCCGTGCTGCTCGATGGCGATGGCGCACCCGCCGAGGCGGGCACCTGCCTGTTTTGGTCGAACCAATGGCCGCAGAACATCGAATCCTATCCCTCGCCAGCGCTCGAACCCGCTGCCTTGGCCGCGGCCACGCAGGCCCTGGGTGCCGCGCGCGAAGGCCGCGACCGCCCGCCGCAGGCGTGCGTGCTTTGCGACCGCGACGGCGGCGTCGCCGTGCTGCACGAGTCCCAGGCCATCTCCAGCGACCGGTTGGTCACGCTCCAGGCCGCCGGGGCGCGCATGGCCGAAGTGCTGGTGATCCAGCGGCTGCACGACACCGTGGCCCAGCTCGCACAGACCGAAAAGCTGCAACGAGCGCTGTTCGCGATCGCCGACATGGCCGGTTCGGACCTCGACATGCCCGACATGCTGCGCGGAGTACACCGCATCGTCGGCGAACTGATGTATGCGGAGAACTTCTTCATTGCCTTGTTCGACCAGGCGTCCGACAGCATCCGCTTCCTGTACTTCGTCGACAGCGTCGACGAGGAAGGCCCCGTCGCCGGCACCGAATTCCCCCTGGACCGGATCAAGCATGGCCCCACCTGGTGGGTGATCCGCGAGGGCAAGCCGCTCATCGGCAACGCCGAGCAGCACAAGCTGCAGGTGCCGGGCCCGATGAGCCCGCATGGCGCCGACAGCATCGACTGGCTGGGCGTGCCGATGCTGCGCGAAGGCCAGGTCCAGGGCGTGATCGTGGTGCAGAGCTACCAGCAGCAGAGCATCTTCAGCAGCTCCGACATGGCGCTGCTCGGTTTCGTCTCCCAGCACATCCTCACCGCGCTGGAGCGCAAGCAGACCCAGGAGGAACTGGAGCGCCGGGTCGACGAGCGCACGCGCCAGCTGGCCGACATCAACGAGGAGTTGCGCCAGGAAGTGACTGAACGCCTGCGCGGCGAGCGCTTGCAGGCGGCCCTGTACCAGATCGCCGCGCTCGCCAGTTCCGACGAGAGCAGCGAGCGGTTTTTCGCGCACGTGCACTCGATAATTTCCGACCTCATCAACGCCGACAACTTCTACATCGCACTGTTGTCCGAGGACGGCCAGACCCTCGAGTTTCCCTACCGCGTCGACCAGAAAGGGGCGCACCCGGCCGCGCGGCCTCTCGGGCGCGGGCTGACCGAATACACCCTGCGCAGCGTGCGCCCGCAACTCGTCGACGGCCCCGAGGCCGCACGCGCGCTGGTCGAGTCCGGCGAGATCGACAGCAACTACATCGACTCGCCTACCGCATGCTGGCTCGGGGTACCGCTGATCGGCAGCGACGCGGCCTTCGGCGTGGTTGCCGTGCAGAGCTACATGCCGCAGATCCGCTACAACCCGCGCGACGCCGAACTGCTGACATTCGTGTCCTACCAGCTGGCGAGCAGCATCCAGCGCCGGCGCGCGGCCGAAGCCCTGCTGGAATCGAACGTGCGCCTGGAAGAGCGCGTCGAGGAGCGCACCTTGGAGCTGCGCGAGCAGATCGCGGTGCGCAAGCAGGTCGAGGCACAGTTGCAGCACCAGGTGATGCACGACCCGCTGACCGGACTGCCCAACCGGGTGTACCTGCGCGACCGGGTCGAACGTGCGATAGCCGGCGTGCGTCGCAATGGCGATCGCCATTTCGCCCTGCTGTACCTGGATGTCGACCGGTTCAAGGTGATCAACGACAGCCTGGGGCACCTGGCCGGTGACCAGGTGCTGCAGGAAGTCTCGCGACGACTGGGCGAGTGCGTGCGCGAACCCGACGTGGTGGCCCGCCTGTCGGGCGACGAATTCGCCTTGCTGCTGGAGAACGCCCCCATCCCGCAGACCGCCTGCAAGGTTGCCCAGCGCGTGCTCGAGGCGCTCAAGCGCCCGCTGGTCGTCAACGACCACGAGCTGCATCCATCGGCGAGCATCGGCATCGCGGTCGGTGATGCGCGTTACCAGACCACCGACGAGATCCTGCGCGATGCAGACATCGCGCTGTACCGGGCCAAGAGCGCCGGGCGGCACCGCTTCGTGTTGTTCGACGAGTCGCTTCAGCGCACCGCCATGGACGTCCTGGGCGTGGAGCACGAGCTGCGCACCGCGCTTTCCGATGGCCAGTTCGAACCATATTTCCAGCCGCTCGTGCGCCTGGCCGATGCGCACACTGTCGGCTACGAGGCGCTGGTGCGCTGGAACCACCCGCAACGCGGCGTCCTGCTGCCGGGGGAATTCCTGCGCGTCGCGGAGGACAGCGGCCAGATCGAGGCGATCGACTGGCAGATGTACCACATGGCCTGCACCGCGGGTGCCGGACTGGTGCGCGAGGGCGGCTTCATCACCGTCAACATCTCGCCCCGCCATTTCCAGAACGAGGACCTCGACGAACGCCTGCTCGCGGTGACCACCGATACCGGCTTCGATCCCGCCAAGCTTCGGATCGAAGTCACCGAAGGGACGCTGCTGGGCGACCCAGCGGCGGTGGCCAAGGTATTGCAAAGACTTCGCGCGGCCTGCATCGAGGCGGCGCTCGACGACTTCGGCACCGGCTATTCGTCCCTGGGTTACGTCCACCGCTTCCCGCTGAAGATGATCAAGATCGACCAGTCGTTCGTCTCGCCGCTGGGACAGGAGGAGTCCTCGCGCAGCCTGGCCGTGATCGGCGCGATCCTTGCCCTGGCGCGCTCGCTCGGGCTGGAAGTCGTCGCCGAGGGCATCGAGAACCAGCAGCAACTACGCATGCTGCGTGACATGGGCTGCGTGTACGGCCAGGGCTACCTGTTCGGCCGCCCGCAGCCGGCTGAATACTGGCTGGCACAACACCCCCACGAGGCGTAAGGCGTCCCGTACCGCGATCCCCATTGGCGCCCCGGGGCCCGCGGTCCGTATGCTTGCGATTCTCCAACGCCGGGACCTGCCATGCGCCCTTCGCTGCTTGCCGCTGCCCTGCTCACCGCCGTGGTGGCGGGGTGCCAGTCGATGCCTGCTTCCACCGTCGCGTCTTCCGCCGCCGCACCCGCCGGCGCACCCATGACCTCCAGTGCCGACGCGCGTTTCGCCGATCTGTCCCGACGCTGGCTCGATGGCTGGATGCAGCTCAACCCGATCACCGCCACCCAGCTGGGCGACCATCGCTTCGACAATGAGGTCGACGACCTCAGCGCCGACGGCCGCCAGCGCATGGTCGATTTCAGCCAGGCGCTGCTGGCCGAACTGGATGCGATGGATCCCGCGCGCCTGTCGCGCGAGAACCAGGTCGACGCCGCGATCCTGCGCAACCAGCTGCGTTCGGACATCTGGAACATGCAGACGTTCCAGAGCTGGGTCTGGGATCCTCAGGTCTACAACAGCCTTGCCGGCGGCGCGATCTACAACACCATGGCGCGCGATTACGCGCCGCTGCCGCAGCGGCTGAAGGCGGCGACCGTGCGCATGGAGAAGATCCCGGGGATCTTCGCCCAGATGCGTGCCAACCTCGACCCGGCGCGGGTGCCGGCGATCCACGCCGAAACCGTCGCCAAGCAGAACGCCGGCATCCTGAGCCTGGTCGATGAATTCATCACGCCCAACGCCGCTCAGCTCACCGGCGCCGACCGCTCGCGGCTGGACGCCGCTGTGGCCGGCCTGCGCAAGGCGGTGGCCGACAACCAGGCGTGGCTGGACACATCGCTGGTTCCCAACGCCAAGGGCGACTTCCGCATCGGCCAGAAGCTCTACGACGAGAAGCTGCGGTTCTCGCTGGATTCGGCGCTGTCCCGGCAGGAGATCAAGCAGCGCGCACAGGCCGAGCTCACACGCGTGCGCGGCGAGATGTACGACATCGCGCGCGGCGTGCTGAAGGGCAAGCCGCATGCGCCGCCGACCCCGGCCGCGCCGACCGATGCGCAGCAGCAGAAGGCGATCGAGGCGGCGCTGGAACTGGCCTACGTGCAGCATCCGGCGCGCAGCGATGTCGTCGATGCCGCCAAGCAGGCATTGGTGAAGGCGACGGCGTTCGTGCGCGACAAGGACCTGGTCACCGTGCCCAACGATCCGGTGAAGGTGATCCTGATGCCCGAGTTCCAGCGTGGCGTCGCGGTGGCCTATTGCGATTCACCCGGGCCGCTGGACAAGGGGCTGGATACCTATTTCGCGATCTCGCCGATCCCGGACGACTGGACGGATGCGCAGGCCGAAAGCTTCCTGCGCGAATACAACTCGCGGATGATCCAGCTGCTCACCATCCACGAGGCGATGCCGGGCCACTACCTGGAAGGCGCGCATTCGGCGCAGTTCCCCTCCACCCTGCGCGCGGTGCTGCGGTCGGGCCTGTTCGCAGAAGGCTGGGCGGTCTACACCGAAAACATGATGACGCAGGCCGGTTACATGGATTCGGACCCGCTGTTCCGGCTGGTGCAGCTGAAGTTCTACCTGCGCACGATCGCCAACGCGATCCTCGACCAGGGCGTGCACGTCGACGGCTGGAGCCGCGAGCAGGCGATGCAGCTGATGACGCAGCAGGCGTTCCAGCAGGAGCGCGAGGCCGCCGGCAAGTGGGTGCGCGCGCAGCTGTCGTCGGCGCAGCTGCCGACCTACTTCGTCGGCGTGCAGGAGCAGTACGACCTGCGCCGCGCGATGGAGGCCAGGCTTGGCGACAGGTTCAACCTCAAGGCCTACCACGACCGCGTGCTTTCCTATGGGGCGCCGCCGACGCGCTACGTCCATGAGCTGATGCTGGACGAACCGATCCGATAATCGAACATGGCCAAGCCAGCCACCGGCCCGCAGTTGCCATCGACGTGCCCGCCGGCCGTCGATGGCATCCGCGTCGGCATCGGCGGCTGGACCTACGCGCCGTGGCGCGACAACTTCTACCCGAAGGGCCTGGTGCAGCGACGCGAGCTGGAGTTCGCCAGCCGCCATGTCAACACGATCGAGGTCAACGGCACCTGGTACGGCGCGCAGAAGCCGGCAACCTACGCGAAGTGGCGTGACGAGGCCCCAGCCGGATTCGTGTTCTCGGCCAAGGCGCCGATGCGCATCACCATGGCGCGCACGCTCGCCAGCACCGGCGCGCAGGTCGACGCCTTCCTCGGCGACATCGCCGTCATGGGCGACAAGCTCGGGCCGATCGTGTGGCAGTTCGACCCGGCGCGAACATTGGCCAAGAAGGATTTCGCCGCCTTCCTCGACCTGCTGCCCGACACGGTCGATGGGCGAAGCATCCGGCACGTGCTCGACGTGCGCGTGCACGACTTCGTCGACGCCGGGTACCTGGCGCTGGCCCGCCGCCGCGACATGGCGACGGTCTTCACCGACTCGGACGAACATCCGTCCTTCGCCGACGTCACTGCCGACTTCGTCTACGCGCGCCTGATGCGTTCGCGCAGCGACATCGCCACCGGCTACACGGCGCCGCAACTGCGCAGATGGATGCAACGCGCGCGGACCTGGGCCAGCGGCGGGCAACCGGACGACCTGCCGCGGCTGGAGCCGGCCCGCAGGCTCGCCAGTCGGCCACGCGACGTCTTCATCTACTTCATCGCCAGTGCCAAGGAGCGCAACCCGGCCGCCGCGATCTCGCTGCTGCGCGCGCTCGCTAAATAGCGCCCGGGACGGCCCGTCGCCTTGACGGTCGCGTGCCGCGTCCCGTGCCTGGATGGCAGGCCCGAGGCGAGCAGGCATCGACTCGGTGCAGGCCGTCGCTGCCGTCGTGCCGGAAACCGACGGGTCATTCAGCATCCTGCGGACGCTGTCGAGCTTCCCCGGCGCGCTGGAGGACGTCGAAGGCGAGCCGGGCGAGGCGCCCGGTGCACGGCAGCGGCTGGCAAAGGCCGGTCGTGGCTTCCCGCGCGACGAGTGAGGCAAGACCCGCATCGTGCCGCGGCCCGGCGGCGATAATGCACGGATGCCCATGACCGACACCCGCAAGGCGTTCCTGCAGATCCACGCCTGCGTGCTGCTGTGGGGATTCACGGCGATCCTGGGCAAGCTCATCACCCTCGCCGCGCTGCCGCTGGTGTGGTGGCGGATGCTCATCGTCGTGGTCGCTCTGGCGCTGCTGCCGCCGGTGTGGCGCGGCCTGCGCGCGATGAGCCCACGCCTGTTGCTGGCGTATGCCGGGATCGGCGTGCTGGTGTCGCTGCACTGGCTGACGTTCTACGGCGCGATCAAGTTGTCGAATGCTTCGGTCGGCGCCACCTGCATCGCGCTGGCCACGGTGTTCACCGCCCTGGTCGAGCCCAGGCTCGCGCACCGGCGCTTTTCGCGCCGCGAGCTGCTGTTGGGCATCGCGGTGCTGCCTGGCGTCGCGCTCGTTGTGGGCGGCGTCCCGCACGGCATGCGCCTTGGGATCGCCGTGGGCACGGTGTCTGCGGTGTTCGTGGCGCTGTTCAGTTCGCTCAACAAGCGCCTGGTCGAACACGCCGATCCGCTGACCGTGACCGCGATCGAGCTCGGCGCCGGCACCCTGGCGCTGACCCTGCTGGCGCCGCTGCTGCCGCGGCTGTTCCCCGCCTTGTCCGGAAGCCTGTTGGTGTTGCCGGGCCTGCACGATGCACTGCTGCTGCTCGCGCTCTCGCTGGCCTGCACGTTGCTGCCGTTCGCCCTGTCGCTGGTGGCGCTGCGTCACATGAGTGCCTTCGCCGCGCAGCTGGCGGTGAACCTTGAGCCGGTCTACGCCATCGTGCTGGCGATGCTGCTGCTGCACGAACAGCGCCAACTGTCCGTGCAGTTCTACGCCGGCGTCGCCATCATCCTCGGCGCGGTGGTCGTGCATCCGCTGATCAGCCGTCCCCGGCCGTTGCAGCATCCGGAAATGCTCGGGACGGCGGAGGCGAAGGGGGCGGCCGAGTGACGACGATCGCCGCGGCGCTGGACCGCGGCTGAGTGATCACAGTTCGCGCCACTCCTGGAAACGCGCCGCGCAGCGCCTGGTTTCGGGCATTGCCGCTTTCGTGGCAGGCTAGCGCTCCCGTCCGACCGGTCCACGCATGTATCTCGAGCACTTCGGCCTGAAGGAGCCGCCGTTCTCGATCACCCCGGATCCGCGCTTCGTCTTCCTCAGCGAGCGCCACCGGGATGCCTTGGCGCACCTGTTGTTCGGGATCGGCCAGGGCGGCGGCGGCGGTTTCGTGCAATTGACCGGCGAAGTCGGCACCGGCAAGACCACCCTGTGCCGGCTGCTGCTGGAGCAGGTGCCGGCCAACACCCGCGTCGCACTCGTGCTCAATCCGCGGCAGACGCCGGTGGAATTGCTGGAGACGATCTGCGAGGAACTGCACGTCGACATCGACGGCGCCCAGCGCCCCGCGCGCGGCAGCCTGAAGGCACTGGTCGACGCACTCAACCGCTACCTTCTCGATGCCTACGCGCAGGGACTGCGCGTGGTGCTGATCATCGACGAGGCGCAGGACCTGTCGATCGAAGCACTGGAACAGGTGCGCCTGCTCACCAACCTGGAAACCGATACCCAGAAACTGCTGCAGGTGATCCTGCTCGGGCAGCCGGAGCTGCGCACGCTGTTGGCGCGCGAGGACCTGCGCCAGCTCGCGCAGCGCATCACCGCGCGCTTCCACCTCACCCCGCTGGACGCCGCGGAGACCGAGCGTTACCTGCGCCATCGCCACGCCATCGCTGGCGGGCTGCACCTGCCGTTTTCGCCCGCGGCGATCAAGCGCCTGCATGCGCATGCCGGCGGCGTGCCGCGCCTGATCAACATCATTGCCGAGCGCAGCCTGCTGGCGGGCTACGCGCGCGAAGCCACGCGCGTGGATGCGCGACTGGTGGACAGTGCCGCGAAGGAAGCGCTGGCACCCCGCAGGCGGCAGGAAGGCTTCTCCAAGGAACTTCTTGCTGCGTGCGCGCTGGTCGTGCTCGGTTGCGCGGCCTGGCTGGTCCTGCGCCCAGCACCGACCGCAACGGTCGCCGTCGCCCGCGCGGCAGCGCCGCGCATGGCCGCGATCACCGCGCCACCGCCCACCGGGAAGGGAACGATCCGGCCCCCGCGACTGCAGGGCGATGCGCTGGTCCAGCATGTCGCTGCAGTCCCGTCGGCGTCCCCCGAGGCATGGCGTGCGCTGTTGCAGGCGTGGAGCCTGCCGACCGACGACGCCGACATCACCATCGCCGCGCGCTGTGCGCCGACCCTGGCGGCGGATGTGTTCTGCCTGCGGCTGCGCGCTGGCATCGACACGCTGGCGACGATCGGACGACCGGTGCTGTTGCGATTGCACGCTGCCGACCACGGCGCATGGGCGCTGTTGCTGGGCGTCGACGCGCTGGATGCGCGCCTGGACGTTGGCGGCGCAGTCATCGACGTCCCACGCGTCGCACTGCAGCGAATCTGGACCGGCGACTGCATTGCCATCTGGCGTACCCCGCGCGCAGGCAATGCGTCCCCGACGCCGAGCGGCGACGTGCGCGCGTTCCAGGCCGAGCATGGCCTGGCCAGCGATGGCGTGATCGGTCCGGAAACACGCTTCGCGCTCGCAGCCGACGGCCCCGGACCACGCCTGCTGCGGGAGCTCGACTGACATGTCGCTGATCCTGGAAGCGCTGCGCAAGTCCGAGGCCGAGCGCCGCCGCGGGCAGGCACCCGACATCCACCGCGAACTGCCGCTCGCCGTGGCCAGCACCCGTCTCGGACCGCCGTCGTGGCTGGGGTGGTCGGGCGCGGCCGTGGTCGTCTCCGTATTGCTGTTTGTCGCCTGGCACCGGTGGCCTGCCCGGGCGCCCACGCCATCCGTGCCTGCCGGCGTCGAAAGTGACCGCCACGAAGCCGCGCGGGCAACGTTGCCACCGGTCGCACGCCTCTCGCCGGTGGACCAGGTGCCAAGGCAACCGGCGCCCATGCCAGCAGCCTCCGCATCGACCGCAGCACCCGGCGCCTCCGCGCCGGCTCGAGTTGTGGCGCCCGCGCCGCCACCACCGGCTGCAGCGGGCCGCGACACGCCGATGCCGTCCCCCACGCCGGCGCAGCCGGCCTCGCCGGCAAACACCATCGACGACACCATCGCCCTCTCCGACCTGAGCATCGGCGAGCGCAAGGCTTTGCCGCCGTTGAAGCTGAGCATGCACTTGTGGAATGCCGATTCGTCCAGGCGCTTCGTCATCATCGACGGCAACCGGCTGCGCGAAGGCGATCGTGCCGGCGACGCGGTGGTGACCGCGATCACCGAAGACGGCGTGATCCTCGACTGGAACGGTCGGCGGATCCGCTTGTCGATCCGCTAGCCAGCCGGCGGAAGCACCCGCGACGCGAAAAACGCTTCGTTCGATCCGGCGCCTGCCGCAAGCGTGCCCCCGTCCGAAGGCATGCCGGATCGCGCGTGAACTCGCGACTGCAGCCGCTGCTCCCGGGTCGCGGAATTCATTGCTCAAAACGCGGATCAATCCTGCCCTGGCCCCACCGGATTGCCGTCGCGGTCGAACGCCGGCGGGGAGTAGAAGTTCACCGTCTGCAACGGGGCGTTGCCGTCGTTGCGGATCTCGTGCGCCTCACCACGCTCGATCACCAGCAGGGTGCCGGGGCGCAACGCGATTTCGCGACGTTCGCCCCCGGCGGGTTGAACGACGGCGACACCCTCGCCACCGACCACGAACAGCCACTGGTCCGCGCCACGATGGCGATTGCCGGGCCCGCCTTCGCTTTCGCCCGGGGCGATCACCATTTCCGCCGCCTGCAGCTGGCGGATATCGAAGGCCACCCTGAAGCCAGGTTCGAACTTCAATTCGGTCGTGCGCATGGCGACTCCTGCGGTCCCGCCTCCAACGCTGTCGCAGCGCACGTCAAGGCCGCATGCAGGCGCACGCTGGGGTTATGCTCGCGACAGCCGGCCGGGGGCCGGCGACCATCGGGGAGCGATGCATGAACCAGAACAACCAGGTCGACGTTGGCAAGCTCATCCTGCGGATTGCATTGGGTGTGCTTGTGCTGCTGCACGGCATCGCCAAGCTCCGCGGCGGCATCGGACCGATCGAGGGCATGGTCGCCGCGCATGGCTGGCCGACCTTCATCGCCTACGGCGTGCTGGTCGGCGAGGTCCTCGGCCCGCTGATGCTCCTGCTGGGCTTCTACGCCCGTATCGGCGCGGCGCTGGTGGCGATCAACATGCTGTTCGCCTTCGCACTCGCGCACATGGCCATGCTGACGCAACTGGGCCCGCAGGGGGGTTGGGCGCTGGAGCTGCAGGGGATGTTCCTGGGCACCGCGCTGGCACTGATCCTGCTCGGTCCGGGACGCTACGGCATCAACGCGCGCTGAGCGGGCCAGGCGGGCACGCGCCGACGTCCAGGGGACGCTGAACCGACCCGAAACCCGATGCCGGGGCAGACGCCGGATGCGCCCCCAGGGTGAACCGCCGCGGCGGCGCGCGGTCCGACCATGGCGCGGCCGACGTCGCGCGCATAGGTTTTTTCGCCCCGCATTCATTTCCCAGGACGCGTCAGGCATGAATCGTCATCCGCCCCACCCTCTGCCGCATGCGCCCCTGTCGCGGCGCGCGTTCCTCTCCCATTCCGGCATCGTGCTGGCCGGGTTGGCGATCGGCTGCGCCCGCCAGAGCGAAGCCGCGGTCGCCGGGACGACGGCCTTGCCGGCCAAGGTCAAGCTCAGCGAGTTCTCCAATGACGGCCGGTTGCTGCGCAGTGTCAGCGTCGACAAGCTGGCCAAGACCGAGGCCCAGTGGCGGCAGCAGCTCACCCCGCTGGCATTCGAGGTCACCCGCCATGCCGCTACCGAACGCGCCTTCACCGGATCGCTGCTCGAGGAGCACCGCCGGGGCGTCTTCCGGTGCATCTGCTGCGACACCGCACTCTACGACTCCAGGACCAAGTTCGACTCCGGCACCGGCTGGCCGAGTTTCTGGAAGCCAATTTCGCGGCGCAACGTGCATGAATCCACCGACAAGGGGTTCGGGATGCTCCGCACGGCGATTTCCTGCGCGCGTTGCGACGCGCACCTGGGTCATGTCTTCAACGACGGACCCGATCCCACCGGCCTGCGCTATTGCATGAATTCCGTCGCGCTGGCATTCGCCGCGGCATGACCCCGCCTGACTGGAGCCTCGCCATGCGTCAGCCACGATCCCATGCCCGGCCCTGGTCCCCGCAGGCGGAACCGAACCGGGGGCGGCCCATGCAGGCGCTGCTGGGGATGTCGCTGCTGGCCGGCCTGATGGCCTGCAGCGCCGGCTTCGCGCGCAGCAATCCGGTTGCGTTGCCCGATCCCAAGCTCGACATTCCAGCCACTGCGGCCCGGGGCGAGCAGACGGCGGTGTTCGCCGGCGGCTGTTTCTGGGGCGTGGAGGCCGTCTTCGACCACGTGCGCGGCGTCACCAGCGCCATCTCGGGCTACAGCGGCGGCACGGCAATGACCGCGCAATACCATGTCGTCGGCACCGGACGCACCGGCCATGCCGAGTCGGTCAAGGTCGTTTTCGACCCGACGAAAGTGAGCTACGGACAACTGCTGAAGATCTATTTCTCGGTGGCGCACGATCCGACCCAGCTCGACCGGCAGTCTCCCGACGTCGGTCCGCAATACCGGTCCGAGATCTTCACAACGACTCCCGCGCAGCAGAAAGTCGCCAATGCCTACATCGCGCAACTGACGGCAGCCAAGGTGTTTTCCGCGCCGATCGTGACCCGGGTCGAACCGCTCGACGGGTTCTATCGCGCGGAGCGCTACCACCAGAACTACCTGAGCCAGCATCCCAACGATCCCTACATCGTCTACAACGACGCGCCCAAGCTTGTACACCTGAAGGCCATGTTCCCCGGCCTCTACAAGGGCGGTTGAGCCGCGCGGCGGTTGAGCCGCACGGCGCTTGCATCCGGCCTGCGCCGCTGCAAATCTGGGAGGATCCCCTCATCGCCGCCCCTATGCGACACCATCGGTTCAAGCTCGAACAGGCGTACGTCGAACTCAACCAGCTCCTCAAGCTCACGGGCCTGTGCGATAGCGGGGGCGCGGGCAAGGCGATCGTGGCTTCGGGCATCGTCAGCGTCGACGGCCGGATCGAGCTGCGCAAGACCTGCAAGATCCACGCCGGGCAAGTGGTGCGGGTGGGCGACGACGAGATCAGCGTGGCCTGACGCAGTTTCAGCCCAGGTGCGCGGCGTCCTTGTCGCGGCCCTTGCCGAACCAGGGATCGATCCGCCCGATCAGCCATTTGATCGCACGCGATGTGCGACCGCGCCTCGCCTTGCGATCCACTGCGGCGGCGTCGACGAGCCAGGCGACCTGGATCACGTGGCGTTCGCCCTGGTAGGGCAGGTGTCCGTGGAAGGAATTGTCGGTGCGACGGAATGCCGCCAGCGTTCCATAGACCGGCCTGATTTCAGGGCAGGCCAGCGCCTCGATGTCGTTGCTCGCCCGCAGGAAGCGAAGGCAGCCGGCATGCGACGGCATCCAGTCCGGATTGAGGTAGACCAGCGCAGTGGCGACCTTGGATGGGCTATCGGTGTGGATGGTGCCGTGCCGCAGGTTCAGCGCGCGGCAGATCGTCACCAGTACGGGGTATTGCGACATCTGCGCGATGCCCAGCAGCTCCCCCAGTGCGTCGGAGAACGCCGGCCCGGTGAGTTGATCGACCAGGGAGTTGATCGCCGGTCCGCAATCCTCGCGCGCGTGCGGGAAAAAGCCTGCGCCACGATAACGGGGAAAATCTTCGCCCAAGGCGGCAGCGGCCAGCGGATCGAGCACGCCCCGGGCCACCAGCAGGGGAAATGGGGCCGCCGCCACGACGTCGTCCGCCGTGATGCGATCCGACAGCAACGACATGGGGAGTCCTGCGCAAAACCGGCGGATATTGGATCACTGAGTCGGCGCGCAGGAAAGGGCGCCGGGTCGAATGGCACGTCGCCAAGCTCGACGCCAGGCGGCGCCGGACCCACCGCTACGCTGCGACGATTCAGTGCAGCGGCAGGCCCAGTCCGCCCGGAGTGCTGCCGTGGGTCAACGCCCAGGCCACGCCCGCCACCAGGGCCAGGCCAAGTAGGCCGCGGAAGATGGGTTCAAAGCGATCGATGCGGCTGGGCAGTCTGGCGCTCATGGCGTTCACTCCTCGGGAGCAAATGGAAACGCCAGCGGCTGCGCGCTTCTGGGCAACCGGTCACAGCATCGCAAGATGGTGTCCTTCGCGGAACACGAACTTCGGACGCGGTCACGCATCCCAGGCATGGCTCAGCCGGACTGGGCCTGCGAGGCCTGCGCGGCTGGCTCGCGGGCGCCCAGCAGCCCGGCGACGCCATAGTCGAGCCGGATCTGGCGCATGCCCGGTCGATCGGCGATCAGCAACGGCGGCGGGACCGCTGCCGCCATGTTCGGCCCCTGGTTGGCACCGATCGCCACGATCCGAACCCGCTGCTGCAGCCGCGCCGTGAACAGTTCCAACTGTTCGCGGGTGGCGCCACGCGAGAGGTGCTCGTCTCGAATGCTGAAACGCGCCTTGATGAAATGCATCCTGTCCAGCAACAGGGTCATGGCCGAGCTGTAGCTCGCACCGTCGACGGCATAGGCCAGGTCCAGCGACCGCCCGGGAAGCAAGCCGCCGCCTCCATCCTGCGGGACAGGCGCGAATGCCTGCAGCGGCCCCATGTCGAATGCTTCGTGCCGGGCCTGGACATGCGCCTGGCGGATCAGGTCTGCCTCTTCGCGTGCGGCAGCAGCGAACTGCGATGGTGACAGCGCGCCAGCGGGATAGAAGTACAGGTCGATCCAGCGATCCAGGTCGTCGCCGTGCACGAAGCGCACGCAAACGCCATGCGATTGGTCCTCGAACCGATGCTCACCCACCGCGTGCCAGCCGTCGACCTCGAGCGGATAGGTGATATGTGATTCGCGCAAGGCGTCCGCCGCCGGCGACGCCAGGTGGCCATCGCCCGGATCGGCAACCTCCGCCCGCGGCGGCTCCGCCGCGCCCACGGTGACCGGCAGCCCCAGCGAGGCCAGGCCGGCACACAACCACCACCCCAATCGCTCCATGACGCCGATGCCCCCCAGCCCGATCGCGCAAGCAAATCGCATGTCGAGCCTCATGCAAACCATCGTCGTCACAGTTCCGCCCACTGTCGAGCCTGTCCGGTCGGATCCCGCGACGGACGGCGACAATTCGCAATCGTGAATGCGCACGCGGGCCGCTCGCCATGGCGCCCGCGATTGGTGCAGCGGCCAAGTTCGGATACCGACCGATCGAGGACCCGCCGATGCTTGCGACCCCCTATCGCCGCCCCTACAAAGTGCGCGCCGTACACGTGCCCGATCCGCACATCGAGCATCCCGGCGACGCCATCGTACGGGTGACGCGCACTGAATCCGCGGCTCGGACCTGCATCTCCACCACGGCCTGGTTCCCGACACGCGCGTGGGCACGATCTTCGGGCACGAGTTCACAGGCATCGTCGAAGAGGTCGGCGGCAACATGCAGAACCCCAAGCCCGACGACCACGTGCTGGTGCCGTCCAACATCTTCTGCGGCACCGGCTGCTTCTGCCCGCGCGAGCTGCATTCCAACTGCCACGACGTCAATCCGGAAGCGACCGCGGTCGGCGGTGTCTACGGCTGTTCGCACGCCGCAGGCGGTTACGACGGCGGCCAGGCGCAGTACCTGCGCGTGCCGTTCACCGACATCGGACCGACGAAGGTTCCCGGGAAGGCCCGTGCGCAAGTCGCCTGGCGCGCGCTCCGCCGCGGTCGGCCTGGTCGGCATCGGCCTGGCGGCGTGGTGGTTGCGACGCTGCTGATCGGCTGAGTCACTGCGCGCCGCTGCACGCAGCCGTGCGGCAGACCCAGTCGTGCAGTGGTGCGGTCGCGCGGGGATCGACTTATCCTGCCGGTCGATACCCTCCGACGGAGTCGCCATGCGCCGGCCTGACACGTGGTCTAACACGCGCGGTCCGCGCATGCTTGCCGTCGTCTTCCCCGCGCTGCTCTTCGCCTGCGGCGCGCAGGCGGCAGCGCCACCGGCGACCACCGAATCCGCACGCTGGCAGCGTGAAGTCGCCGCGACCACGATCACGCGCGACGACTGGGGCATCGCCCATGTGCATGGCCACAGCGACGCCGATGCGGTGTTCGGCATGGCCTACGCGCAGGCGGAGGACGACTTCAACCGGATCGAAACCAACTACCTCAACGCGCTCGGACGCTTGGCCGAGGCCGAAGGCGAGTCGGCGCTGTGGTCCGACCTGCGACAGAAACTCTTCGTCGATCCCGTGCAGTTGCGCACGCTGTATGCGCAAAGCCCCGACTGGCTGCGGTCGTTGATGGTCGCCTGGGCCGACGGCCTGAATCTGTTCCTGGCCACGCACCCGGACGTGCATCCGCGGGTGATCCGCCACTTCGAGCCGTGGATGGCGCTGAGTTTCAGCGAAGGCAGCATCGGTGGCGACATCGAGCGGGTGTCGCTGCCGCAGTTGCAGGCGTTCTACGACCACGGATCGGAATCCGTTGCTCGCGCCGAACCCGCCAGCTGGCAGGAACCGACCGGCTCCAACGGGTTTGCCATCGCGCCAGGACTCACCACCGACGGCCACGCGCTGCTGCTGATCAATCCGCACACCTCGTTCTTCTTCCGCTCCGAACTGCAGATGACCAGCGACGCCGGGCTCGATGCCTACGGCGCGGTGACGTGGGGACAGTTCTTCGTCTACCAGGGCTTCAACCACCACATCGGCTGGATGCACACCTCGACCGGCGCCGATGTCGTCGATGAATTCGCCGAGACCATCGTCGAAAAGGACGGCCATCGCTCCTATCGCTACGGCGATGCGTTGTGGCCGGTGGCCGAACGCCGCATCGACGTGCCGTACCGCAGGCCCGATGGCACGATGGCAACGCGAAGCTTCACCGCGTATTCCACCCATCACGGTCCGATCGTGCGCGCCGCCGATGGCAAGTGGATCGCGATCGCGCTGATGAACAAGCCGGTCGAGGCGCTCGAGCAGAGCTGGCTGCGCACCAAGGCCAGCGACTATGCCAGCTACCTGAAGGTCGCCGAACTGAAGGCCAATTCCTCCAACAACACCATCTTCGCCGACGACAAGGGCGAGATCGCCTATCTGCATCCGCAGTTCATCCCGCGCCGCGACGACCGCTTCGACTACACCCGGCCGGTCGACGGCAGCGATCCGGCGACGGACTGGCATGGCCTGCACGCGCTCAACGAGGCGCCGCACCTGCTCAGCCCGCCCAACGGCTGGCTGTTCAACACCAACGACTGGCCGTATTCTGCCGCCGGGAAATACAGTCCAAAACGCGCCGACTATCCGCGCTACATGGACACCTTCGGCGAGAATCCGCGCGGCCTGCATGCGATCCGGGTGCTCGACGGCAGACGCGATTTCACCCTGGATTCGCTGATCGCGGCCGCTTTCGATCCGTGGCTGCCGGCGTTCGAACGCCAGCTGCCGATCCTGGTCGCCGACTACGACGCGCTGCCGGCGAGTGATCCGTTGAAGGCGCGGCTTGCCGGGCCGATCGCGATGCTGCGCCATTGGGACTACCGCTGGGGCATCGCGTCGATGCCGACCTCGCTGGCGGTGTTCTGGGGCGACACGCTCTGGGACGAGCTCAGTCGCGCCGATGCCGCCGAAGGCCTGTCGATCTATGACGCGATGGCGGGAAAAGCCGGCGCGAAGGCGCGCCTGCATGCGCTGGTGGAAGCTGTCGACCGGCTGCGGCACGACTTCGGCCACTGGGGCACGCCCTGGGGCGAGATCAACCGCTTCCAGCGCATCGACGGTAAAATCGTGCAGCCGTTCGACGACGCAAAACCGAGCATCCCGGTGCCGTTCACCTCATCGCGCTGGGGCTCGCTTGCATCGTTCGGCGCGCACCGCTGGCCCGGCACGAAGCGCTACTACGGCACCAGCGGCAACAGTTTCGTCGCGGTGGTCGAATTCGGCGACAAGGTCCAGGCGCGCGCGATCACCGCGGGCGGCGAAAGCGGCCATCCGCAGTCGCCGCACTTCAATGACGATGCCGAGCGCTACACCACCGGCAACCTGCGCACGGTCTATTTCTGGCCCGAGCAGCGCAAGGGCCACATCGAGCGCGTCTACCACCCCGGCGAATGAGCGGCGCGCGGCGCGCCAGATCACATCTGCCGGAACAGGTGCAGGTAGCTGCGGCTCACCGGCAGTACTTCGCCGCGATTGCGCAGGATCGCGCGCAGGTTGACGACCGTCGAGCAGTGCACCTGTGCGAATTGCAGCGGGTCCAGCTGCGCGACGAGGTTCTTCAATGCGGTACCGATCAGGGCTTCGGCGGCGCGTCCGCCATCCTCGTGCCAGGCGACGCGGGTGTACTTGGCATCCGCGCGCAGGTAATCGATGTCATCGACGGCGATCGTGCGCAACCCCTGCCCGGCCTGGGCGCGGATCCAGCGAACCGGCGCTGGCAACGCCACCGGTGGTTGCAGTTGCGCGGCCAGTTGCTGCAGCAGCGCCTGCAGGTCCGGGGCCGGCGGCGCGACGGCCAGCCGCTCGCGCAGTCGCGCGACGGTCTCGGCCAGGCGCGGCGGTTCGACCGGCTTGACCAGGTAGTCGAGCACGCCCTGGCGAACGCCTCCACGGCGTACTGGTCGTAGGCGGTCACGAACACCAGGTGCGCGCGCCGGCCGATCTGGCGTGCGGCATCGATCCCCGACAGGCCCGGCATGTGCACGTCGAGGAAGCAGATGTCGGGGCGGTGCGCTTCGAACAGCCGGACCGCGTCGCGACCATTGCGGGCCTGCGCGACGATCGCCAGCTCGGGCCAGGCCTGCGCCAGCTGCCGCGCGAGGGCATCGCGCAGCAGCGGTTCGTCGTCGGCGATGAGGGCTGTCGCGCGCATCAGGCCAGCGCCGGTTGCGCTGGACTTCCAGGCGCGCAGGTACGCCTCCAGCGCGCACAGCGGCAGCACGAACTGCGCGAACACAGCACGTTGAGGAAGGGTCCGGTGAAGGTCTTGGGATCGAAGCCGACCGGACCCTGGTTGACCACCAGCCAGAACATCACGCCGATGCGGAAGAACCAGCCGCCATTGGCGACGAGGAACAGCCGCAGCGCCCAGCGCCGATGCGCCTCGAAGCGGCGTGCCCGCGCCTAGCGCCAGGCCAGCGCGGCACAACCCAGGATCAGCAGCGCAAGGACGGTCATGCCGACGTCCTGCCAGGCATCGCCAACGACATCGCGAGTCCAGACCATTTGCAGCCCGCCCGAAGCATCGGCCATCGCGGACACCACGAAGGCACGTCCGTTCCAGCGGTGCAGGCGCGGCCATCGGTTGCGAATCGCGGGCACCAGCTGCAGCAGGCCCCCGGCGGTCACCGCCAGCGCGAACAGCAGGTGCGATGCCAGCACCAGGTTGCCGACGGTATCGCCCGGCACATACCGACAGCGAGCACCTCGTTCCAGCGCTCGGGATGGCCGTGTGCCGCCGCGCGCCCATAGAAGCCGACGACGTACGTGGCGAACATGCCCTGCCCCAGGACCGCGGTCGCGAACCAGGCCATCGCCGCCATGCGCGACGCGGCGCGCGTGCGTCGCCCGATGGCCGGCGTGCGCGCGGCCGGCGCCACGGCAGGCGTGTGCGCGAGCGATACGCCGTTCGCATCGATACCGTCCATTGCCTGCATGACAAGCCCCCATCGCGGATGAGGCAGTCTCGCCATCCGCCACGCCGGCGGAACCGCCCCATGGACGAACCACGCTGTCGATGGAACGGGCGACGGCCCGCGGCGACGGATCGCTTCGCCGGTGCCGGTCGAGCGGCCCACTTGCGCCTGCGACTACCGACTGTCGCCAGGCGCGACCTGGCGATGGCGCGGCGACGGCCCGTGCAAACGGCCTGTACAGCGTGGCCGAAGTCCCCACTGCCAGGTCGACCTGGGATCGTGGCAGCCGTTGCGTGCGCAAGCGCGCGTTGCGCGGTGCAATCCCGCCGTGCGCCGGCCTGGCGATGCCTCCGCCGCCTGGCGGGCGCGCTCGGCGAGAAAGAAGCTAGCGACTGCGCGACGCCTGCAGCCGCTGCACCTCATCGCGCAGGTAGCCGGCACTGAGCGTCCGCTTCTCCTGCGCGACCGGCAACAGGGTTGGATAGAACTGCACGAACGTCGTGTCGACCGCGGCGTGGGCGCGATGGCAGCCGTAGCAGGCCGCCGTGGTCGGGATCTGTCCGGCCGCGGTGTCGTCATCGAAGCTGAAGAAGCCCCAGCCACCGTCGAAGCGCGCACTGTCCTTGACGTGCATTTCGCGCCCGAGCACCTGCCCGCTTTGGTAATGCCCGCGCTGGTTGATCGACCCCTTGCTGGACGAGGCGCGCTCTTCCAGCAGCATCTGGGTCTGCTCGGGCCAGGTGCCGGTGGCCTGGAACGCCTGCCAGGACGCCGGGTCGACGAAAACGTTGTCGAACACCGGCGCATCCGAGGCCGTCGCCTTGGGGTTGTAGCTCATGTCCAGCCCGGTGCCGAGGTAAATCCATTGCCGATAGTTGGCCGGCAACTCCAGCTTCCCGGTCAGCGAATAGACCGGCGCCTGGGCCAGCGTCGCGGGCACGTCGTTCGCCCGCGCCCCGGATGCGAGGTTCGATGCGATGGCGATTGCCACACCGGCGACAACGATGGTTGCGATGGGCAGGAGCAGTTTCATGGGATTCCATTGCGGTGGTGATGCCGCATTGTCCCGGCGTGCGCACGGCGGCAGCGGCCACGCAGCCGACGATTCCGGCCAAGGTCAGCGTCCGAAACGCTCGCGGTATTCCAGCGGTGACGCACCGAAGCGCACCCGGAAGGCGCGACCGAACGCATCGCTGCTGTTGAACCCCACGTTCGCCGCGATGCGGCCGATCGGCGTGCGGCCTTCGGCCAATTGCAGGCAGGCCTGGTCCAGGCGCAGGTGCTCGACGAAACGCGCCGGCGTGCTGCCGAAGGTTTCGACGAAGACGCGGCGGAAATGGCGCGCGCTCATCGCCACGGAATCGGCCATGGCATCAACCGTGATGTGTTCGCCCGGGTGCGCGATCAGCCAGTCCACCAGTGCGCCCAGGCGTCCTCCGCCCTGGCATTGCGCCGCCAGCGGCGCGGAGAACTGCGCCTGGTTGCCCGGCCGCTTGACGTACATGACCAGTTCGCGCGCCGCCTCCAGTGCCGCCTGCGCGCCGAGGTCTTCTTCCACCAACGCCAGCGCCAGGTCCATGCCGGCAGTCAGTCCGCCGGAGGTCGCGAAGCCGCCGTCGCGCAAAAACAGGAACTCCGGTTGCAGCCGCACCGCCGGGAAGCGACGGGCGACGTCCGCGGCGAACCGCCAATGCGTCGTGGCGCGGCGGCCATCGAGCAGTCCGGTGGCCGCCAGCAGGTAGATGCCGGTGCACACCGACACCATGCGGCGGGTCGACGACGCGCGCTGGACGAGAAAATCCAACAGCAGCCGATCGCCGGCGAGCGTGCGGCTGCCGACGCCGCCGGGGATCAGCAGCGTATCCAATGCCGGGGCATCTTCGAGCACGACGTCCGGAATGACCGTCAGTCCGTTTTCCGCCCGCACCGGGGCGGACGTCAAACCGATGACGCACAATGCGTAGGGCGCCGAGCCGGCCGCATGCGCATTGGCGGCCCCGAACACGTCCAGCGGTCCGACCAGGTCGAGCGCCTGCATGTCGTCGTAGGCGAACAGGCCGATCGTCCGCGGCGCGGTCCCTGCAGGCCGCGTCGGCGACGTGGGTGTGGCGGTCGTGTCGCCCATGGAGATCGGTTCAGCGGCGGGTGGCGACGCAGTATGACTGGACGTCTTCGCAGCACGCGCAGCTGTCGTCAGCACGGCTCCGGCGGTGGAGCCGCCCCAAGGTACGCACGCCATCGCCGGACGCACGCATTCGCCATGACGCCGCAACCGTCGCATGATCGCCAGGCCCGCCACCAGGAGATCGCCATGCCCAACACCGTCCGCCTGCACCGCGTGCTGCGCGCGCCGCCAGAGCGTGTCTACCGCGCCTTCCTCGACGCCGACGCCAAGGTCAAGTGGCTGCCGCCCAACGGCTTCACCGGCAAGGTGCACGAAGTCGATGCCCGCGTCGGTGGCCGTTACCGGATGTCGTTCACCAACTTCGCCACCGGCGAAAGCCATGCGTTCGGCGGCACCTATCTCGAGTTGGAGCCCAACACGCTGATCCGTTTCAGCGACCGCTTCGAGGATCCCAACCTGCCGGGCGAAATCATGGTGACGATCACCTTGCGCGCGGTGTCCTGCGGCACCGAACTGCACGTGGTGCAGGAAGGCCTGCCGGACGCGATCCCACTGGAGAACTGCTACCTGGGCTGGCAGGACTCGCTGGTGCTGCTGGCCAAGCTGGTGGAGACGGCGCCTACGGATTGATGGCGGCACCATCGCGACAGCAGCGACAGCGGCGACAGCGGCGACAGCGGCGACAGCGGGTGTAATTCGCAGGCGGTCGCGGTGGGAGCGGCTTAGCCGCGAGCTCCCCCAGCCTGGACCCTCCGGCCATCGAGCCATCGACACCCATTACCCGCATCGAGGGCAGGAGCTCGCGGCTGAAGCCGCTCCTACCGGCGTGCGGACTGCGAGGCCTGTTGGCGGTGCGCGGCGGCTGCGTCGATCTCGGCCTCCCAGCCGAAGATGCTGCGGCCGCCGTAGCCGTGCGAGGCGCGAAGCTCGTCCGCGATCAGCGCCTCCACCGACGGGCCGCGCGCGCGTGCTTCGAGCCGGCGTGCCTGCGCGTCCAGCCGCCGCAACGCCTGCAGCTGTTCCTCGCGCCCGAGCCTGGCGTCGTGCACCGCGCGCTTGAGCACGGCGATCGTGTGGTCGTAGACCTTCGTCGGCACCGGGAACGGATGCCGGTCCTTGCCGCCATGCGCCAGCGAGAAGCGCGCCGGATCGGTGAAGCGGCAGGGCGCGCCATGCAGCACTTCGGCGACCAGCGCCAGCGCGCGGACGGTGCGCGCGCCGACGCCCGGGACCTGCAGCAACTCGGTGAAATCCTGCGGTCCACATTCGGCAGCTGCGGCGAGGTTGCCGTGCAGGCGGCGCAGGACGACATCGCTGCCGCGCACGTCGTGGTGGTCGGGGAGCGACAGGTGCGGCAGCAGGCCAAGCTGCAATGGCGCCGTCGCATCGTTGCTGCCGCCCGCGGCCCGCGCCGTTACGGGCAACCGTGCCGCCTGTCGGCCTTCCATCGCACCCGTTCCGCCTTCACCGCCAGGCCGGACACGTGCGCGCTTCGCACCAGGCGCGTCCTCCGCCGCTGCGATCCTGGAGTACTCGCGCGCAATGGCCTCCACGCCCATCGATCGCAGCAGCTCGACCTGCGCATCGCGTGAGCGCGCCGCGCGCCGGTCGGCGAGGTTGACGATGTTGCCCTGCCCCTGGCCTTCCACCGCGGCATGCGGATCGTCGACGAAGCTCGTCAGCTGCTCGGACAGCCAGTGATAGCGGCGCGCCTGCTTCGATGCGCCGTTCATGCCCTGCTGCACCACGACCCACTTGCCGTCGTCGGCGACGATGAAGCCGTGCAGGTACAGGTCGAAGCCATCCTGCACCGCCGCGCTGTCGACCTTCGCCACCAGCCGGCTGGCGCGCGCGAGTCCCGCGCCGTCGATCCCGACGCGCTCGCCGATCGCCAGCAGTTCCCCCGGCGTCTTGCGTGAATGCCGCCCGCGGCCGCCGCAGACGTGGATTCCCAACTCGCCCGAGAGCGGCGCCAGGCCCCGCTTGAGCGCGCCGATCACGCTGGTGGTGATGCCGGAGGAATGCCAGTCCATGCCCATCACCGCGCCGAAGGACTGGAACCAGAACGGATGCGCGAGCCGACGCAGCAGTTCATCGCGTCCGTATTCGTGGACGATCGCCTCGCACATCACCGCGCCCAGGCGGGTCATGCGATCGGCCAGCCACGCCGGCACGCGGCCACCGTGCAGGGGAAGATCGGCGCTGCCGGAACGACGGGTCATGGACGCCTCCAAAGGAGGCGCACGATGCCGTGACGACGTCGCGGATGCTGCGACGCTGGTGTTCATCTTGCTGACCGCATCGCGACATGGCCGGCACGCGACACGTCGCGCGGACCGCGGCCCGATGCCGGTCAGCCCATCGTCAAGCCGATGCCCTGCGCGCGACCGGCGTGCTTTCCGCGGTGGGCACCGGTGTCTTCGCGGCGCGCGCGATCAGGCCACGCGCCAGGAACAGTTCCACCCGTTCCAGCGGGATGCGGTCGCCGGCATCGCTGCCGTACCACGTCTCGACGATGCGGCCGTCCTCGTCGATCAGGAAGTCCGCCGGCATCAGGTTGTTGGTGTTGAGCCCGGCCAGGCCGACGATGCGCAGGCCACGCAGGAGCGTCGGCACGCGGGTCACGATCGCCTTGAGCTTGCGCAGCAGGGAACGCTCGATGCCATAGCGCGCGTGCGACTGCCCGACCGGATCGGCGGCGACGCGGAACGGGCGCGGGTGGCGCGCGACGAAGCGCAGCACTTCGGCCTGCGAGGATCCGAACACCGCGACGATGTCCAGCCCCAGCGACGACAGGCTCTGGTGGTGATGGGTCAGCTCGTAGACACGGAAGTTGCAGAACGGGCAGGCCGCGTCGCGGAAGAACGACAGCAGCGTCCGACGCCCGGTGCGGCCGATGTTGATCGGCAGGCCGTAGATGTCGACCAGGTCCAGTGCGGGCGCGGTGGCGGGTGCGAGCAGCTTCATGGCGGTTCCCGTGGTGGTGTCGGGCGCAGCTTGTCCGCCTCCAGCCGGAGGCGCCATACAGCCATGTCTAAAGAGGATTTGGAGCCTCTAGGGCTCGCCGACGACGCGGTTGCGGCCGGCATCCTTGGCCCGGTACAGGCGGCCGTCGACCGTCTCCACGAATGCAAGCCAGGGTGCGTCCCAGGCAGGCACGGCGCTGCCGATGCCCGCGCTCATGGTGAGGATGCCGCCGGTGCGCGAATGCGGATGCACAATCCGCGCGACCGCCAGCCGCGCGCGGCAGTCCTCGACGATCGCACGCGCACCGTCGGCATCGGTGCGCGGCAGCACCAGCGCGAATTCCTCGCCGCCGAAGCGCGCCAGCAAGGCATCGGGCGCCGTCACCGCAGCGGCCAGCAGGCCGGCCACCTGTTTCAGGCAGGCGTCGCCCTGCAGGTGCCCGTAGGCATCGTTGTACGGTTTGAAATCGTCGATATCGAACATCGCCAACGCAAGCCGCTCCTGCGTGCGTGCGGCCTGCGCCCAGGCCTGCGCCATCACCGCGTCGAATCGGCGACGGTTGGCCAGCCCGGTGAGCGCGTCGGTGTAGGACAACACCTCCAGTTCCGCCTGCAGCCGCAGCACGTGCTCTTCGGTGCGCTTGCGCTCGCTGATGTCGAACATGAAACCCACCAGCGCCTCGACCGCGCCGTCGGCATCGCGCACGACGTGCACGACATCGCGGATCCAGACGTAGTCGCCAGCGGCGGTGAGCGCGCGGTAGTCGGCCTCGTGGTCGACGCCCGCCTGCGACTGCGCCACGCAGAACGACACCACGCGCTCGCGATCGTCGGCATGGATGCGCTCGGCCCAGTCCTGCACCGTCGCCCAGCTCTGCGGCGACCAACCGAGCAAGGGCTCGATCTGCGGGCCGATGTAGGCGAAGCGCATCGAGGCCCAGTCGATCTTCCATGGAATCGCGCGCGTGGATTCCAGCAACGTCCGGTACGTCTCCGGTTCGGCCCATGGCCGCCCGCCCCCATCGTTCATCGCAACGCCCCCTGTGGCGAAAATCACGCCATCATGCCGGCCGCCGACCGGCAGGAACGTGACCTGTCACCGTTTCCGGAGTCCGCCGGGCCGCCCTTGGTCCGTGCCGCTACCCGCGGCGATCAGGGTCGCTGCCTGTCGCGCACGTACTCCACATAGCCCTGCAGGAAACCCCGCAGGGAGTCGCGCGTGCGTTCGTCGACCAGGCTGCCCTGCGCGTCGAACACCTTGGCGGCGCCCGACACCATCAGCTTTGCCCCGGTCCACAGCTCCGCGCCGAGGGTGCGCCAGACCGGCAGCCAGGCGTTCTGCGACAGGATCGTGCCGAAACCGCCGGGGCTGGCTCCGACCATCGCCACGGGCTTGCCACCGAACACGCGCCGGATGTCGGCAGGCGGACGGCTGAGCCAATCGATGGCGTTCTTCGCCACGCCCGGAATGCTGTTGTTGTATTCGGGCGTGGCGATGAGGAAACCGTCGGCGGCGGCGATCGCATCCTTGAGCGCGGACACCGGTGGCGGAATGCCCTCGTCGGCCTCGACATCGCCGTTGTAGAGCCCGAAGGCCGCGATCGAGTGGATCTGGATGCGGCTGTCTTCAGGCATGAGGCCGGCGGCGGCCTGCAGCAGCGCGGTGTTGTAGGAGCCCCGGCGCAGGCTGCCGGAAAAGGCGGCGATGGTGATCGGCATGGTTGGCTCGCAGCGAAGGAGGAGGTTTCCGATGAAGGCCCGGAGCGGTGAAATGTTCGTCGACGCCGGGCGCGCGCTGACGGACACGGTATCGGCACTTGTACCGCCGGTCCCGCGAGTCCGCAGCCTGGCGCCGCAGCCGTTGCCGCTGCGTGGCGAACCTGCGGCCGGCGCCCTCGAATGCGGCATCACGGCCACGGGTCCTGGCGGCCCGGGGCACATTCCCGCCATCGGCCACCCTGCCATTCGTCGACTGGCATCCGCGTCCGGACCATGCCAGCATCACGCCCTGCTTTGCGCGGCCCTGCGGGAAACGGGCCGCGCCTTCGTCGTCAAAACCCAGGATCACCGATGAAACCAATCGCCTTCGTTCCCGGCGCGCTTGCGCTCGCCGTCGCCCAATGCCTGTCCTGTCCCGCGCTGGCGCAATCCGCTGCGCCGGTGCAGCCCGCCCAGGACGACCCGCAGCAGGCGGCCACGCTGGACAAGGTCGAGGTGCTTGGACATTCCCCCGAGGACCGCTGGCCGAAGCTGCTCCACATCATGCCGGAGGTCGACGGCGCGCTGATCACGGTGACCAAGAAGACCTCGATCACCAAGGTCGAGAACATCCCCACGGTGCCCGACAACACGCTGCGCAACCTGTTCGCGCAGACGCCGGGGCTGCTGGTGTCCGAGCAGCAGGCGCCGGGCCAGTTGAACCTCAGCTACCGCGGCATCGGCAATCCGCAGGAATCCGAATTCGTCACCGTGCTGCTCGACGGCATTCCACTGGAAGGCGACTGGGTCGGGTTCCCGACCGTCTACACCTTCCCGCCGCCGCAGTCGTTGTCGGAAGTGCAGCTGATCCGTGGCGGCAGCTCGCTGCTGTATGGCCCCGAGCCGCCGCCGACCGTCAACCTTGTCAGCCGCAAGCCGGTCGCCGATCGTCCGTTCGCCGGCTATAGCGAAAACGTCGTCGGCAGCGACGGCATGTTCGCCACCTTCAACCAGGTATCGGGTACGTCGGGCCGGTGGGACTACCTGGCCGACGTGCATTACCGCCGCAGCGACGGCCAGCGCGACAATGGCAACTCCACGCTGCGCGGGCTCGACCTGCATCTCGGCTACCGCCCCGATGCGAACTCGTACACGGCGCTGGACCTGCACTCCTACGACCTGCACGCGGGCGAAGCGGGCAAGCTGAGCTATCCGCAGTTCGCTGCCGACGAAACGCAGACGACCACGCCATTCAATCGCCTGTGGACGCAGCGGCACGTGCTGAGCGTGAGCCATGAGCGCCAGTTCGACGAGAAGACCAAGCTGGTCGCCAAGGCCTGGACCGGCTACCAGGACCAGGCGTCGCGGTCGCAGGATCGCGGCCCGGCGCCGACGACCTCGACCCTGCAGGACGAGCAGTTCCGTTTCAGCGGCGTGGATGCGCGCGTGGTCCACCGCTGGGGACGCGGCAACGCCTTCACCGTCGGCACCACCCTGTACGGCTCGGATGCGCCGTTCCGGCAGTGGACCGAAGCCGGCCTCGCGCCCGCGCAGGACGACCGCTTCGGCCGTGCCTGCGCCGACTTCGCCGACGTCGCCTGCGCACGCCTGCGGCAGGCGCGGTCGAGCCGCTATGCCGCCGTGTTCGCGGAAAACGTGTTCCGCTTCAGCAACGGCTGGCACCTGGTGCCGTCGCTGCGCATCGACCACGAAAGCATCGACATCAAGGAGACGATCAAGCCCCTGTCGCTGTCGCGCGAGCTGGTCGATCGCCATGTGTCGCACACCGTGCCGCTGTTCGGGCTGGGCCTGGGCAACGATTTCGGCCACGCCAACGAGAGCTACTTCAACGTCTCGCAGGGCTGGCGCCCGGTGCGGTATTTCGACATCGGCTCGCCCTTCGGCAGTACCGCCGCCGGCGACATCAACGATCCGGACCCGACCCACGTGCTGTCCTGGGAAGGCGGCGTGCACGGCACGCCGGTTGCGGGCTTGTTCTACGACGCGAGCCTGTTCTGGATCGACGTCAAGGACCGTATCGAAAGCCAGCCGGCGGGCCCCTCGGCGCCTCCCGGCAACACCATCAACGTCAATACCGGCAACACCCGCCATCGCGGCTTCGAAGGCCAGCTCGACTACGACTTCCTCGCCGCACGCGACCCGCAGACGACGCGGCACCTGTCGGTGTTCGGCAGCTTGAGCCTGCTCGATGCGCGGTTCACCTCGACGATCAACCCGGCCAACGCCGGCAACACGCCTGCGTTCTCGCCGCGTTATCTGGCTCGCGTCGGCGTCGCGTATCGCGAGGACAAGCACCTGAAGCTGTCGCTGTCGGCGGTCACCGTCGCCAGCCAGTATTGGCAGGACTCCAACAACCCGCTGGGGACGCCGGTGGATGCCAACTACATCCCGGCCAGGGTGCCGCAGCACACGGTCGTCGACGCCTCCGCCGACTGGTGGGTGGCACCGCACGTGCGCCTGCTGGGCGGCATTTCCAACCTCACCGACCGCAAGTACTACTCGCGCGTGTTCGGCGGCGGCCTGGAGCCGGGCTTGGGACGCAGCTATTACATCGGCGCGTCGTACGAGTTCTGACGAAGTTCCCTTCTCCCCGCAGCGCTGGGAAGAAGGTGCCCGAGGGCTGGATGAGGGGCCGTCGTGCCAGAAGACATCGAACGGCGCGGCGCTTTCCTGCGCCGCAACCGGCGCCCCCTGACATCCCGACCCGCATCGCCTGCCTACCCTGCTACAACGCCGCCCTCACTCCTCCGATTCCGACGCCAGGCTGTCGAGGATTTCGCTGATCAGTTCCACCTGCGCCTGGGTCTGTTCGGCGCGGATCTCCATTGCAGCATCGTCGGGCGGGCGGATCTGCGAGCTGGCGACGATCAGCGAGGAGATGCGCCGCCATTCCTCGCGCAAGGCCACCGGGTCCGGATGCGTCGCGGCGACCGCGCTCAACAGCGCGTGGTGGGCGTCGGTGATGGCCTCCAGCTGGATCGTGCGGGCCAGCGCCACGTCGATGCGGTCGTTGGCGTGCTGCAACGCGTCCTGCAGGCTATCGAAGTGGATTTCGGACATTGCAGCCCTCCTGTCGTCACGCTAGTCCAGCGGCTGTAAGCGTGCTGCGAAGCCGGCCGTGCCGCGGTGAACGCCGCCGCGTCCGTCGCGAGTCGTCGTTTGTCGCGCCAGCACCCGCGGGCCGCCCGCGCCCGCCGCCCTGCCCGATCGCATCAGGACATCGGATTTGGCGGCGCCGGCTCGGGGGGGAGCGGGATCCATTCCTCGTGGTCCAGGTCGGGCAGTTTCATCCGGCCGGCCACCCAGTCCGCCTTGGCCTGGGCGATGCGCTCGCGCGAAGACGACACGAAGTTCCACTCGATGAAGCGCTCGCCCAGCGGTTCGCCCGCCAGCAGCATCACCGTCGACGCCTCCAGTGCCAGCACCGTGGCCGGCACGCCGGCGGTCAGCACCACCATGCGCCCTGCACCAAAGGTCTGCCGTGCGATTTCTACCGAACCGTCGGCGACATACACCGCGCGCTCGGTGTAGTCGTCGGGCACCGACAGGCGCGCGCCGGCCTCGAGCACGCAGTGCGAATACGCCATCGGCGAATGCGTCGGCACCGGCGCGCTGCTGCCCCAGGCCTGGCCGGCGATCAGGCGGATGCGCACGCCGGCATCGTCGAACGACGGCAACGCCGCCGCGTCGAAATGCGAGAACGACGGCGCGATTTCCTCCACGTCCTCCGGCAGCGCCACCCACGCCTGGATGCCATCCATGGGCCCGCCGAAGTGGCGCGCCTGCTCGAAGCGCTCGGAATGGGTGATGCCGCGCCCGGCCGTCATCCAGTTGACTTCGCCCGGGCGGATCGGCTGCTCGGAGCCGACGCTGTCGCGATGCATGATCTCGCCGGCGAAAAGATAGGTCACGGTCGACAGGCCGATGTGCGGATGCGGCCGCACGTCGACGCTGCGCGGGATGCCCGGGGCAAACGCCACCGGCCCCATGTGGTCGAAGAAGACGAAGGGGCCGACCATGCGCCGCTTTGCATACGGCAGCACGCGGCCGACTTCGAAACCGCCGAGATCCTTGCGGCGCTGGTCGATGACGAGTTCGATCATGGCGGCTCCCGGAGCGATGCTCCCGCGGCTGGCAGGCCGCCATCATGCCTGTGCGGGACGGGTCCTGCGGTGGTGGCGCCCGAAGGCATCCATCAGGGCCGGGATCTGCCCGGCGATCGCGCGCGCCAGGAAGCCCAGCGTGCCGATGCGGCGTGCCAGCCGCGCACCGTCCCTGCACTCTGCCCATGGCGGACGCTCCATGGCCGCCGGGGCCAGTGGCCATGGTCCGGCCGCGCCATCAGCCGCCCGCCCAGCGCGACAGGTCCTGCCCGACGTCATCGATGCCGGCCCAGGGATCGCGCTTGCGCCGCTTCAGCAACGCGGGGACGTCCTTCAGGGTGAAGGCATCGCCGCGCTTGAGCGCCGCCAGCTGCGACCAGGCGATCGGCATCGCCACCGGCGCACGATCGCGCGCGCGCAGCGAATACGACGCCACCGCGGTCGCGCCCCGACCGTTGCGCAGGTAGTCGACGAAGATCTTGTTCGGCCGCAGCTTGATCGTCGACACCGCGAGGTAGCGCTGCGGCTCGGCCCTGGCGAGAGCTTCGGCGAAGCCGCGGGCGAAATTCCTCACGATGTCCCAATGGCAGCCGGGATTGAGCGGCACCACGACGTGCAGGCCCTTGCCGCCGGTCGTGCGCAGGAACGACTTCAGCCCGGCCTGCCTGAGCAGGCCGCGCACGTGCTCGGCGGATTTCTTGACCTCGCTCCACGGCACGTTGGGCCCGGGGTCGAGGTCGAACACCACGCGGTCGGCGACATCGGGATCGTCGGCATGCGAGCCCCACGGATGGAACTCCAGGCCATTCAACTGCACCAGCTCCATGATCCCGGCGGCATCGTAGGCGACGAGATAGCTGGCATTGTTGCCGGCCTCTTCCTTCAGGCGCACGAGGCTGACGTGCTCGAGGCCCGGCGTGTGGTGTTTCTGGAAGAAGCACGGTTTCCCCGCGCCTTCGGGGCAACGGATGATCGACAGCGGTCGGCCCGCAACACCGGGCAGCAGGTGGTCCATGACCGCCAGGTAATAGTCGGCGACCTGCTGCTTGGTGATGTTGCTGTCGGGGAAGATGATTTTTCCAGGGCTGGTGATGCGCACGGGCGTCGATGCCCCCTCGCCTCGGCCGCGACTCACGGCCCCTGGTGATCTTGCCGTGGTCGCCTTGCGTGCCGTCGACCTGCCCGTCCGTGGCGGCGTCCCCGTCCCGCCTGCGACCCGATCGGTGTCGGCGAGACTTCCCACATCCTTGTCCGGCCGCACCGCCTTGAGCGAGGCCTGCCGCAAGACGCCCGAGCCACCGGTGCCGCGCAGGAAGACCTCGACCACGAACATCGGATCGAACCACAGCGCGCCGCGGATGTCCTTGCGCACCGCCTCGGTGACATGCACGGTCGGCTCCGTCCTGCCGGCCTTGCCGATGCGCCGGGTCAGCTTGCGGATCTGTTCGTTGTTGAATCCCGAGCCGATGCGCCCGGCGTAACTCCAGCCATGCACGGGGTCTGGCCGCGCCAGCAGCAGCGACCCGAACCCACCGCGATTGCCCTTGCCCGGCGTGTAGCCGACCACCGCGAATTCCTCGGTCTGCAGGTGCTTGGTCTTGCGCCAGTCGTCGCCGCGACCGGACATGTAGGGCCGGTCCCCGCGCTTGGAGATGATGCCTTCGAACTTCTGTTCGCTCGCGAGCTTGTAGGCGGCATCGCCGTCGGCTTCGATGTGTGTGCTCAGCGCGAGATGCCTGGGCGGGTCGTCCAGCAGCTCGGCCAGCAGTTGCTTGCGTTCCACGAGCGGTGCGTTGTCGATGGCGATCCCGTCGACATGCAGCAGGTCGAAGAGCACGTACACGAGCGTGCCTTGCTGCTCGCCCGACAGCGTGGCCTGCAGCAGGTTGAAATCCTGCTGCGTTCCCGTGCCCGCGATCAGCTCGCCGTCGAGTGCGCCCGCCTTGAGCCCGAGCTGTGTGATGGCTGCTGCGATCTCGGGCACCTTCGCCGTCCACTCGATGGCATTGCGCGACCAGATCCGCGCGACGCCGTCGACGATCGTGGTCACGAGGCGATAGCCATCCCATTTGATCTCGTGCAGCCATTGCGGCCCTTCCGGAGGGTGATCGCCCAGGCGCGCAAGTTGCGGTTCGAAGGCTTCGTTCTTCAGGGCCTTTTTACGGGCGCCGGTGAGTTTCGCCGCCTTCTTCGCCCAGTCGATGCGCCGCGGCCTGCGCTTCGGCGCCACGGTCGCCTGCTTTTTCTTGTTGGCCTTGCCGCGGCCCGCGCGCTTGGCGTCGGCCTCGGGCGGCGCGGTGACATCGGCGAGCAGGTCGTCGGCTTCGAGGTCGCCGGCGTACTGGTCGTCCTCCTTGAACAGCAGCCACTGCGGTTGCTTCGCCGGCTTGCCGCTGCGCACCAGGTGCCAGCCGCCCTTGAGCTTGTCGCCGAACAGCTCGAAGCGCAGGTGGCCCTTGGCAAGCTGCGCCTCGGCATCGTGCGGCGTCGACCATACGCCAGTGTCGAACAGCGCCACGTGGCCGCCACCATACTGGCCTTTCGGGATCTCGCCCTCGAAGTTCGCGTAGCTGATCGGGTGGTCCTCGACCTCCACCGCCATGCGCTTGACCGACGGATCGTAACTCGGCCCTTTCGGCACCGCCCAGGACTTCAGCGCATCGCCGACCTGCAGCCGGAAGTCGTAGTGCCGACGGGACGCGTGGTGCAGCTGCACCACGAAAATCGCCCGCTTGCCCTCGGGCAGCGGCTTGCCGGGCGCAGGTTCGCGCGTCTTGTTGAACTGGCGCTTGCGTTGGTACTCGACCAGACTCATGCACGGGCCGCGGGCGCGAGCGATCCTCGCGCCGGCCATGCTCGGCAGGAAGGCATGAAAAAAGCGCGAATGCCGGTTGGGCCGACACGCGTGGAAGGCTCCGCCGAGCCCGCACTGCCAGGTTAAGGCGTGAGCTGTTGCGCCGAGAGGTAACGGGGCACCTTGACCGCATCCAGGCCCAGCAGGAGCGCCAGGTTCTCCCAGCGGCCATCCCGGTGGAGGTACACATAGGCGAGGTCGACGGATTGATCGTTGACCACCACCTCCCAGAACGTCCGTCCATCGGACGCGTACGGCTCCGCTGAGTCGCCTTCCCAGATACGGCCGATCGAAATCGAGGCGACGGTCAACGGCTGCGACTTCACTTCGTCACATGGAGCGCAGAACGATTGGACGACGGTGTCCGTACCGATGGCCTGCATCGCCCGCGTCGCCTGCTCCAGCGTCAGGTATTGGTATTGGTCCGCGTGCGCCGGCAGTGCCAGTAAGCACAGTGCGGCGACCGACAGGATGGCTCTCATCTGCATGTTGACCCTGGGCGGGCAGAAGGTACGAGGCGAACTTCGACGCATGATTACGGTTACGCGATCCTACCGCTCTGGCAGCAGTCGAGGACGAATTTCATCGCTGGCGAAGCGACCGCCCTCGCCGGAACCGGCGCCCCGCGTCGGGTGACGACGATCCACGCCTCTTCAGGGGCCGGCCATGGCAGGCGCACCTGTCGCCTGCTGCGCAGACGGAGCCAAGTGCGGGGCATGCAGTGTCGACTGCGTGGGCGCGAGCCGCCGCGCGGGCATTTCGAATGGCCGGTCGACATGCGCCAGCGCATGCGCAAGCTCGACATGCACTCGGCGATGTGCCGGATCATCCAAGCGACCCTGCACCGCAAACAGGTTGACCCCGTTCGATCCGGGCACGACGTGGTCCACCCGGTCCATCCCATTGACATGCGCGGCGATGGTCAGCGCCACGGCCGTGTTTGCCAGATCCTGACTTCCACGGAGGGGATTATTCGACAACTGGCGCAAGCCGTGCTCGACCTGTTCGTACAACCGATGCTGTGGATGCGTCTCCTCCGAGAGCAATGGCCAACGGCGGGCGTCTTCCAAGGCAGCCGATGTCTCCTTGCCGATGACGCCGTCGACGTGGAGGTGGTGAGCACACTGGAATGATCTTATGGCGTGCCTGCTGTTGGGGCCTAGGTCGCCGTCAACCTTGAGCAACCGACCGTTTTCGCCTTTGTAGCCCATCCGTTGCAAAAGCGTCTGGATTTCGCGTTGCTCGGATGTATCCTTTCGCGCAGGCGTTGCCCGCGCATCATCAAGTACGTTTTTAGTATGGTCTCGCCCTGAGATTTGCCCACTTACAAGTCGCCAAGCCTCGCCTGAAGCAAATCCCCGATTGATGGCGGCCCCATAGGCTTCACGCATCGAATCAAGTGCCGCAGCGACTTGGTCTGATCGCGTGGTCGATCGATTCCCGTGTTTCGCATAGCTCCCAAACGGTTTGCCCGGCGTGTCCGGATCGTCGATGCTCGCCCACTCCTGCGCGGCTGCTTTTTGCGCTGCGTAGAGTGTCGAGCCTGCTTTCCCGACAATATAGTCGTAGATGGGAGGGCGTTTGATTTTGATCAGGTAGTCGGCAAAGATCCGCTCCTGCAATTGGGGCGTGTAGCGTTCTTCTGGCTCAATGCGCATCTTCTGGACGGCATCCAGCATTGTTGTCGGAATGATTTGATATTTGCCAACCGCAAATATCTTTTCGGGATCTCCCGGAGGCAGGCTCTGCCGGCGCAGCAACTCGCCGATCGTCACATTGGAGAAATCGCAGGCTTTCGAAGCGGGCACTATGTGCCCATGCAAAGTGCCACGATTGTAGGAGTTATAACCTCCTTCTCCACGGCTTATCAGATCTCCCAACTGATTCGTCATTGAGCCTCCTTGCTCATTCGTGCCTTTGCTCAACGCGGAGCGGGTTCTACGGCGGCATCCCATCCGCTTACCGTTAACTGGGAACGGTCGCCATGGACATTCCAGTCCCGGATATCGCCGTAGCTGACAACATGCAAGCGCTTCCCGTCCTTGGAGAAGTACATGCCGCAATAGGCGTCACCGCTGCAGGCACTGAGTTCGGGGAGGTTGGAGCAGATGCTGCATGAGCCCAAGTCAGGGTGCTCTGCGCACAGCGGTTTGAAGCCGGCGCCGACTACGTTGTAGTTGCATTTCTTGTCGGCAACTGGAACCCAGCCGTCGGCCAGAACGAGGGCGCGCATGTCAGCGTACGCCATGCCTTCTGTCATACCCTTCGCTACGGGCACGCCTGTTCGACTTTGGGCGAGGTCGCTCTTAGATGGCTGCGCGGCGGCGGCGGGCGAAGGTTCCGGGTGGCAAGCAGCCAAACACATACTGGCAAGGACGAGGATCAACGTGGCAAGGCGCACCCGCCGCAATCGAGTTTCGATCTGACGCATTTTCACTACTCCATGTGAGGTCACGCATGTTGTTCCCGCTTTGCCGACGCCTTCCTTGGCGACGTGCTGAAAGTGCGACATTGCATTAAAAATGCTTGCCCTTCAACGCTTCCGAAACCCAGATTCAGGGCAATGGGGGTTCGAAACGCTGGATTACGCCCACGGATCCTGCAGCACGATATTCGCGTCGCGATCCGGTCCCGTTGAGACCATCGCCAGCGGGCAACCCGACAACTCCTCCAGCGCGCGCAGGTAGGCGCGGGCGGCGGCGGGGAGTTTTTCCCATTCGGTGATGCCGTGGGTGGATTCCTGCCAGCCCGGGAATTCGAGATACACCGGCTCGCACTCGTTCCAGCCTTCGGCGTCGAGCGGCGCGTATTCGGTGCGCTTGCCGCGGTACTGGTAGGCGATGCACATCTTCAGCGTCGGCATGCCGTCGAGGATGTCGAGCTTGGTGATGCACAGGCCGCTGATGCCGTTGATCGCGACGGCGCGCTTGAGCGCGACGAGATCGATCCAGCCACAGCGGCGCGGGCGGCCAGTGGTCGCGCCGAATTCCTGGCCGCGCTTGCGGATGCCTTCGCCGATGTCGTCGTCGAGCTCGGTCGGGAACGGACCGCCACCGACGCGCGTCGCGTACGCCTTGGCGATGCCGAGCACGTAGTCGATCGCATCGGCCCCCACGCCGGTGCCCGCGAGCGCGCCGCCGATGGTGGTGTTGCTCGAGGTGACGTACGGATACGTGCCATGGTCGATGTCGAGTAGCGAGCCCTGTGCGCCCTCGTACAGAACCCGCTTACCCTGCTTGCGCAGGTCGTGCAGGATTCCCGCGACGTCGGACTTCATCGGCTCGATGTATTCGCCGAAGGCCAAGGCCTCATCGAGCGTCTTCTGGAAGTCGACCGGTTCGACCTTCAGGTACTGCGTGAGCACGAAGTTGTGGTAATCGAGCGTGCTGCGCAGCTTCTCCGCCAATTCCTTCGGATAACTCAGGTCGGCGACGCGGATACCGCGGCGCGCGACCTTGTCCTCGTAAGCCGGGCCGATGCCGCGGCCGGTGGTACCGATCGCCTTGCCGCCGGCGGCCTTCTCGCGGGCCTGGTCCAGTGCGATGTGGTACGGCATGATGATCGGCGTCGCCGGGCTGATCTTCAGCCGCGAGCGCACGTCGACGCCGGTTTCCTCGAGTTCGGCGATTTCCTTCTGCAGCGCGCCCGGATGCAGCACCACGCCGTTGCCGATCAGGCACAACGCATCGTCGCGCAGGATGCCGGACGGGATCAGGTGCAGGACGGTCTTCTTGCCGTTGATGACGAGGGTGTGGCCGGCGTTGTGGCCGCCCTGGAAGCGCACCACCGCGCCGATGTCCTGCGTCAGCAGGTCGACGATCTTGCCCTTGCCTTCATCGCCCCACTGGGCCCCGAGAACGACGACTGACTGACCCATGGCGGAACTCCCTGCAGCGTTTCGTAGGAGCGGCTTCAGCCGCGAGCATTTCGATACGGTGGCCGTAGGGAGAACTCACGGCTGAAGCCGCGCCCACAGAACCCGGTCACGAAAAAAGCCGGGAGGTCGCCCCCCGGCTTTTGTGCATTATCCGGGTTTTGACCGGCCGGGGCCAGCGCTGCGCCCATGGTAGGGAGAGGCGCGTCGTAACGCCGCCGGATGGCTGCCTACCCTGGCAAGGCGCGGATGGACGGAGGGCTCAGCCCTCTCCTACAGCCCGCCGGACGACGAACAGCGCCAGCAGGCCCAGCACGACCACCACCGCGCCGACGGCGCGCAGGCTGCGGTCGGGCATGGCGTGCAGCTTTTCGGCCGCGCGCTTCCATGCCCCCGGGGTCGCGAACAGGAACAGGCCCTCGAGCACCGCGACCAGGCACAGCGCCGACCACAGATCGGTCATCGCTTATTTGTCGCTGCGCAGGTACTGCAGGAAGGCATCGTTGCGGTCGAGCACGATCACCGCGTCGCCGTCGGCGAAGGCGTTGCGATACGCCTCCAGGCTGCGATGGAACGCATAGAACCCGGGGTCGCGCCCGTAGGCGGCGGCATAGATGCCGGCCGCCTTGGCGTCGCCTTCGCCGCGCAGCTTCTGCGCATCGCGCTCGGCTTCGGCGAGCAGCACCTGCTGCTGGCGATCGGCTTCGGCGCGGATCGTCTGCGCCTGCTCGACGCCCTCGGCGCGCAGTTGGCTGGCGACCTGCTGGCGCTGCGAACGCATCTGGTCATACACCGACTTCAGCACGTTGCTGTCCTCGGGCAGGTCGACGCGCTTGATGCGGATGTCGAGGATGTGCACACCGAGTGTGCCGGCACCGCGGTTGATGCTGCTGAGCTGGCGCGCGACGACCTTCTCGCGGTCGCCCGACACCACTTCCTGCAACGTGCGCGAATTGATCTCGCCGGTGAGCGCGTTCTTGATGATCGGCGCCAGGCGCTGCACGGCGACTTCCTCGTCGCCGCCGGTGGCGCGATAGAACGCGCGCACGTCATCGATGCGCCCGATGGCGAAGAAGTCCAGGCTGATGTCCTGCTTGTCCGAGGTCAGGTAGCGCTCGGGATTGGCATCGAGCACCTGCAGGCGGCGGTCGAACACACGGTCGCTTTCGACGAACGGGATCTTGAAATGCAGCCCCGGGCCGATGTCGCTGCGCACGACCTTGCCCAGGTTCAGCACGATCGCGCTCTGGCCTTCGCTGACCACGTAGAACGAGCCGAACAGCGCCAGCACCAGCACCACGGCCAGCGGTACCCAGGCGGAATATTTCATCGCGATGGCTCCTCGCGTCCGGTCGGGCGCGTGCTGCGTTCGGGCCGGGCGTCGCTGTCGGCGACGCCCCTGGTGGCATTGACGGTCGGCGCGGCGATGTCGACCGGCAGCGGCGGCAGTGCGTTGCCGCTCGTGCTTCCGCCGCCATTGCCGGCGCCCGGCATTGGCACGTAGATCAGCTGGCGGCTGTCACCGCCGACGACCTTGCGGTTCTCGGACAGCACCTCCTGCACGGTTTCCAGCCATAGCCGCTTGCGGGTGACTTCCGGCGCGAGCTTGTACTGGTCGAGCAGCAGCGAAAAGCGTTCGGCATCGCCGGTGGCGCGCGCGATCGACGCCGTCCTGTAACCCTCGGCGGTGGTGCGCAGGCGCGCCGCCTGGCCGCGCGCTTCGGGCACGATCTTCGCCGCGTACGCCTTGGCCTGGTTGATGGCCGTGGTCTTGTCGGCGTTGGCGCGCTGGGCTTCGTCGAAGGCGTCCTTCACCTCATCGGGGAAGCGCGCGTTCTGCAGGTTCAGCTCCGACACGATCAGGCCGGTGCGGTATTCGTCCAGCGACGCCTGCAGCTGCCGGTTGACGGTGCCGATCAGGCCGCCGCGCGCACCCAGCACGGTGTCCAGGTCCGAGCGGCCGACGGTTTCGCGCACGGTGCTCAACGCCGCCTGTTCGAGCACCTTGGTCGCATCGCGGGTGCCGAACAGGAACAGCTTCGGATCGTTGATCCGGTACTGCACGTTGAGCTCGACGCTGACCATGTTGCCGTCGCGCGTCAGCACCGGGACGGTGTCGTTGAACGCCTGGCTCTGGGTCGCGTTGACCTTGATCGTACGCTCGACCGGCCATGGCCACTTCAGGTGCGGACCGGGTTGCAGGACGCGATCGAACTGGCCGAAGCGCAGCACCACGCCGCGCTGCTGCTCGGTGATCAGCACGAAGCAGTTGAACACCAGCCACAAGGCGACCAGCAGGCCGATCCAGCGCGCGATGCCGCCGCTGCCGCCGAACAACCCGCGCACCGGCGCGAGGAAACGGTCGACGACACCGGCAGCGCCACTGCGATCGCGGGGGTTGCGCGGATCCTTGTTCGATCCGCCGGGGATGTTCCAGGCCATGCCTGCTCCATGAAAAGGGTGCATCGGCGTTCGTCCGGCGCAGGGCCGGTCGACCGCGGGATTCTAACCGGCCGCCACCGGTTCGGCCCGCGATGCGGCCGCCGCGCCGTCCAGCAGCGGCTGCAGCGGGCGGCCGTAGGCTTGTGCGGCGATCTTCAGCGCGTCGGCTTCGGCCAGGTCCAACCGCAGCGTCCAGCCGTGCTCGTCGTGCTGCTCGCCACGAATGGCGCCGATCTCGTGCAGGCGAGCCCGCAGCTGGCCGCAGGACGAGGGCAATTGCAGTTCGGCGTGGATCCGTCGCAACCCAAGCCGGGCGCCGAGGGCCTGGCGCAGCAGCTCCAGTCCATCGCCGTCGCGCGCGGAAAGCCATACCCGCTCGCGTGCGCCACCATCGGCAGCCGGGCGATCGCGGCGCGGCGCCATCGCCGCCTCCGCGCCATCGTCGCCGCCCACGGTGATCCGGTCGATCTTGTTGAACACCAGCAGTTGCGCGATTTCGCCCGCGCCGATCTCGCGCAGCACCGAGTCGACCTGCGCGATGCGCTCGTCGCGCAGCGGATCGGCGGCATCGACCACGTGCAGCAGCAGGTCGGCCTCGCGCGCTTCGGACAAGGTCGAGCGGAAGGCGGCGACGAGCTCGTGCGGCAGGTCGCGCACGAAGCCGACGGTGTCGGCGAGCACCGCGCTGCCGCTGGGCAGGACGATGCGGCGCACGGTCGGATCGAGCGTCGCGAACAGGCGGTCGTCAGCGTACGCATCGGCACCGGTCAGCGCATTGAACAGCGTTGACTTGCCGGCGTTGGTATAGCCCACCAGCGCGACGCGCGGCAATTCGCTGCGCACGCGCGCGCGGCGCATCTGCGTGTGTTGCACGTCGACCTTGTCCAAGCGCTTCTGCAGTTGCTCGACGCGCTTCTGCAGCAGGCGGCGGTCGGTTTCCAGCTGCGTTTCACCCGGGCCTCGCAGGCCGATCGAACCGCCGCGCTGGCGCTCCAGGTGGGTCCAGCCACGTACCAGGCGCGTGGCCATGTGCTTGAGCTGGGCCAGTTCGACTTGCAGCTTGCCTTCGTGGCTGTGCGCGCGCTGGGCGAAGATGTCCAGGATCAGCCCGGTCCGGTCGACGACGCGGCGCTGCAGGGCCTTTTCCAGGTTGCGCTCCTGGCCGGGCGACAACGGGTGGTTGACCAGCACGAGGTCGGCGCCGGTGGCGTCGCAGGCGGCCTTGACCTCCCCGAGCTTGCCGCTGCCGATCAGGGTGGCCGGATTGGGCTTGTCGATGCGCGCGTTGAGCGTGGCGGCGACGGTGGCCCCGGCCGAACGCGCCAGGTCGGAGAATTCCTCCAGCGCGCCGTCGTCCGGCGGACCGCCGGCGTGGGGCTGGATCAACAGGGCGATTTCGCCCCGGCGGGATCGTTCGAACAAGGGCGGCTCCTGCCCCACGGCGCGGGGAAGGATGCAATGGGGGTCGCCGGGCCCGGGTTCAAGGTGGCGTCGATCCGGGCGCTACGACGCACGGGTGAAGTTCGACCCGCATGCCGGGCAGGCGCAGGTGTCGTGGCCATGCCGCCCGGTGCAACCCGCCGGTCGCGTCATTCGGCCTCGTCGTCGCCCTCGCCCGGCTCGCCTTCGCCCGACTGCACGTACCCACCGCCCGGGCCGACGCGGACGTTGCGCGCGGGCACCACGGTGGAGATTGCATGCTTGTAGACCATCTGGCTGACGGTATTGCGCAGCAGCACGACGAACTGGTCGAAGGATTCGACCGTGCCTTGCAGCTTGATGCCGTTGACCAGGTAGATCGAAACCGGCACGCGCTCGCGACGCAGCGCATTCAGGAAGGGATCCTGCAATGATTGCCCCTTGGACATGGTGTTTTCCCCATTTTCTCGGTGTTGGATGCCGCCGGTCTGTGCCGGTTCGGCGTCGCCCGACCCATACCCCATGGCGGCGACCGCCCGATGGTTGCACAACCGCGGCGGCGGGGATAGGGAACTGCGTCGCGTTCGGGGAACGGACTTGCCGGCTTCCGCAGGCTTTTGGCGTGGTTGGATCCGAATGCCCGACCGATGCCAGGGGCTCGCGGCTGAAGCCCCTCCTACGCGGGGCGTTGCCGCAGGAACAGGCGCGCGGCAGCGTCCAGCTCGTCGCGCTGGGCGATGGTGTCCAGCCAGCGCGCGTCGAGTTCGCCGCGCAGCCAGGTGAGCTGGCGCTTGGCCAGTTGCCGGGTGGCGAAAATCGCGCGGTCGCGGAACGCATCGGCATCGGTGTCGCCCGACAGGTATTCCCAGGCCTGCCGGTAGCCCACGGCGCGCACCGCCGGCAACTCGAGCGGATGCGGATGCGATTGCAGACCCGGCAGCGCGCGCAACCGCCGCACTTCGTCCAGAAAACCTTCGTCGAGCATGGCGTCGAAGCGGTGCTCGATGCGGGCGTGCAGCTGCGCGCGATCGACGGGGGCCAGGGCGAGCTTGAGCACGCGCAACGGCAGCGGCTTCCCACGGTGGTCGCGTTGCCAGTCGCTGATCGAGCGCCCGCTGGCGCACCAGACTTCCAGCGCACGCTGGATGCGCTGCGCATCGGTGGGATGGATGCGCGCCGCCGCCTGCGGGTCGACGGCAGCGAGTTCCGAATGCAGCGCATCCCAGCCGCGCGCCTGCGCCTGCGCGGCCAGCTGCGCGCGCAGCTGTGGGTCGGCCTCCGGCATCGGCGCCAGTCCACGCAGCAGCGCGCGGAAGTAAAGCCCGGTGCCGCCGGCGAGGATCGGCAGTTTCCCGCGCGACACGATGTCGTCGATGGCCGCGCGCGCATCGTGGGCGAACTCCGCCGCCGAATACGTCTGCCAGGGATCGCGCAGGTCGAGCATGTGGTGCGCGACGAGCGCGCGCTCGGCCGCCGTGGGCTTGGCGGCGCCGATGTCCAGTCCGCGATAGACCAGGGCGGAGTCGACGCTGACGATTTCGCCATCGAAGCGTTGCGCCCATTCCAGCGCCAGCGCCGACTTGCCCGATGCGGTCGGGCCCATCAGCGCGATGGCGCACGGTCGCACGCCGGCACTCATCGCGCCGGCATCAGGTATCGCGGCCCTGCGCGAGCAGGCTGCTGCGACGCGCATACAGCAGGTAGACCAGCAGCCCGAAGGCATTCCACGCCAGGCACCACAGCTGGGTCCGGGTCGGCAGGCTGGTGAACAGATAGGCGCAACCCAGGATCGCGACCGGGCCGATCACCCACGCCAGCGGCGCCCGGAACGCGCGCGTGCGCCGTGGATCGCGCCTGCGCAGCACCAGCATGCAGGCCGCGACCGCGATGAAGGCGATGAGGGTGCCGGCATTGGCCAGCGCGGCGATCTCGTCCAGGCTCGCGACCCCGGCCAGCGCCGACGTCACGATCGCGGTGAAGACCGTGATCGCGACCGGCGTGCCGCGCCGGCCCACCTTCGACAGGCTGCGGGGAAGCAGTCCGTCGCGCGACATCACGAAGAAGATCCGGCTCTGGCCGTAGAAGAACGCGAGCAGCACCGTCGGCAGCGCGATCACGGCCGCCGCGGCGATGACCTTCGCCGCCACGCCGTGGCCGAGCTCGCGCATGATCAGCGCCAGCGGCTCGGGACTGTGGCCGAACACCGTGTAGTGCATCGCACCGACCGCCGCAAGCGCCACGATCATGTAGATCAGCGTGCAGCCGACCATCGAGCCGATGATGCCGATCGAAAGATCGCGCGACGGATTTTTCGTCTCTTCCGCCGCGGTGGAAATCGCGTCGAAGCCGTAGAACGCGAAGAAAATGATCGCCGCCCCGGCCATCACGCCATGCTTGACATTGTCCGGGCCGGTGGATTCGGCGAAGCCGTATGGCATGAACGGATGCAGGTTGCTGGCGTCGAAGCCGGGCAGCGCGATGGCGACGAACACGCCCAGTGCCAGCAGCTTGGCCACCACCAGGAAGGCGTTGACGGTGGCGCTTTCGCGCGTGCCTGCGATGAGCGCCCCGGCGACGACCCAGGTGATGGCGATCGCCGGCAGGTTGATCAGTCCGCCCGCGTGCGGGCCCACCGTCAGCGCCAAGGGCATGTCGATACCGACGCCCTTGAGGAAACCCACCGCGTAACCCGACCAGCCGACGGCGACCGTGCTGACCACCAGCGTGTATTCCAGGATCAGGCTCCAGCCGACCACCCAGGCGATGGTTTCGCCCAGCACGGTGTAGCTGTAGGTGTAGGCGCTGCCGGCGGCCGGCATCATCGTCGCCATCTCCGCGTAGGCCAGCGCGGCGCAGGCGCAGACGATGCCGGCGATCAGGAACGACAGCAGCACCGCCGGCCCGGCGAGGTTGGCGCCGACGCCGATCAGGGTGTAGATGCCGGTGCCCACGATGGCGCCGATGCCGAGCGCGACCAGGTGCGGCCAGCCCAGGCTGGGGACCAGCCGGCGCCCTTCCTCATGGATGCAGACCTTGTCGATGTCCTTGCGGCGAAGCCAGGTCTGCATGCGGTCCTCGGGCGACATGAACGGGAAGTGCGCATAGTGCGGGATCGGCGTGGGCAATGCGACGTGCCTGGGGCATCGCCAGGGGCGCCTCGCGAGGCTGTTTCGCGCCCCCGCCCGGGTGCGCTGTGCTTGCCCGGGCTACGCAGGGCGGAGGCTACGAGGGCGTTCAATCGTCGTCCGGCCAGCGGATCGTCGGCGACGCCGATTTCGGTTTCGGCATCGGCTGCGCGGCCACCGCGTTCCAGACCTTCAGCGCATCGACGGTGGCGGCCACGTCGTGCACGCGCAGCAGGCGCGCTCCGCGTTGCGCGGCGATCAGCGCGGCGGCAACGGAACCGTGCACCCGCTCGCGCGGATCATCGCGACCGGTCAACTCGCCGATGGTCTTCTTGCGCGACAGGCCCGCCAGCACGGGTACGCCAAGCTCGGTGAAGCGTTCGAACTGCGCCAGCAGCAGCAGGTTGTGCGCCGACGTCTTGCCGAAGCCGAAGCCGGGGTCGACGACGATGCGCTTCTTGTCGATCCCCGACATCTCCGCCGCGAAGATCCGCTCGGCCAGGAAGCGGTGCACCTCGGCGACGACATCGTCGTACGTCGGCGCATCCTGCATCGACCGCGGCTCGCCCTGCATGTGCATCAGCACCACGGGCACGCCGAGCGCGGCGGCGGCTTCGAGCGCGCCGTCGCGCCGGAGCGCGTACACGTCGTTGATCATTCCCGCCCCGGCCGCCACCGCGGCCCGCATGACCCCGGGCTTGGAGGTGTCGATGCTGATCGGCAGCGCGGTGCGTTGCGCCAGGGCCTCGATCACCGGGATCACCCGCCGCAACTCATCATCGATGCCGACTTCACGCGCACCCGGGCGCGTGGATTCGCCGCCCACGTCGAGCACGTCGGCGCCCTGCTCCGCCAACGCCAGGCCATGGTCGATGGCGGATCGGGTGGTGGCGTGCTCGCCGCCGTCGGCGAACGAATCGGGGGTGACGTTGATGATGCCCAGCACCCGCGGGCGATCGAGCACCAAGGCGCGTCCCGCGCAATCCAGGCGTGGGGAGAGATCGAACATCAGGGCGACTCCATCGTTTCGTGCCGTGCCCAGGCTGTTGCAGCGGTCATCGCCGTCATGCCTTCGCGTCCGGCGTGGCGTCGATCCGGGACACGATGGCCCGGAACCTCGGCAGGTGGCGGATGGCCACGAAATCGTGGTCGTGCTCGATCCAGTCGCGGAAGCCCTGGCCGGTGTCGACGGCCAGGTCGAGCATGTCCAGCGCGCGCTCGGTGTCGCCGATCTGCGCATGGAAGCAGGCCGCGTTGTAGAGCGTGCCGAAATCCTCCGGCTGCAGCCGCAGGGCCACCTCCATGTTGCGTCGCCCGCCTTCGTAATCCCCGAGCCGGGCCTGGAGGCCGGCGGCGAGGTAGCGTGCGCGGCCGTTCTCGGGATCCACATCGGCTTCGGCCAGCGCCAGCGCCAGGGCGCGCCGGGCCATGGATTCGCCGTCGCGGGAATCACCCAGCGCGTCGGCGGCATTCATGCCCAGCGTCAGTGCCTGGAACTCATCCGGACGCGTGCGATGGGCCGCCTCGAACTCGTCCACGGCGCGCCGGAACTGCCCGTGCGCATAGCAATGCCGGGCGAAGTAGTAATGGGCTTCGTAGAGTTCGCCGTTGAGCGCGATCGCGCGCTCGAAGGCAGCCGTCGCCTCGTCGTTGTTGCCGGCCAGCGACAAGGTGTTGGCGTGGGCGACGTGCGCCTCGGCCAGCTCCGGGGCCAGCTCCAGCGCCCGCCTTGCGGCGGCGGAGGCCTCGTCCAGCACGTCCTCGGGACGGACCAGGCGCCAGATCAACAGGCCGGTCAACGCGTCCGCGAGCCCGGCATGGGCCTGCGCATAGGCCGGGTCCAGCTCGATCGCGCGACGGAACATTTCCGGCGCGCTCTGCCAGCTGTTGGTGCTCTTCATCGCCTGGATCTGGCGGCCGCGCAGGTAGAACTCGTAGGCGCGGACGTTGCGCGGGGCGTTACGCTCCAGATCGAGCACTTCCGGCCTGTTCAGCGTGACCCGCAGGGCCCGCGCGACGCTGCGCGCGATCTCCTCCTGGATCGCGAAGATGTCCTCCAGCCCGCGATCGAAATTCTCCGACCACAGGTGGTAGCCGTCGCCGGCATTGACCAGCTGCGCGGTGACGCGAACCCTGTCGCCGGCCTTGCGCACGCTGCCTTCCATGATCGCGGCGACATTGAGCGCCTTGCCGATCTCGCGCGCGTCGGCGTGGCCGTCGCGGAAGCGGAACGACGAGGTCCGCGACGCCACGCGCATGCCGCTGATCGCGGCCAGCGCATTGAGGATCTCCTCCGCCAGGCCATCGCAGAAATAATCCTGGTCGTGGGCTTCGCTCAGGTCGGCAAACGGCAAGATGGCGACCGATGCTTCGGGCGCGTGCGGCTGTGCCGGCGAAGCCACCGCCGCTGCGGGCGGCGTGCGTTCGATGCCGCGCGTGGTGATGTCGTAGGTCCAGGCCAGGGCGCAGGCCAGCACGAAGCTCAACGCCACCAGCATGATCACCAGCTTCAGCGACCAGTCCGGCAGCCCCAGCGGGCCGAACGTCGCGCCGGCCACCTGGATCACGATCCAGCCCACGACCAGGAACACCACCGCGACGCGGAACACGCGACGGCGCCGGACTTCCTCGACGAACCGTTTCAGCGCTGCCGCCCAGTTCCGCATGCGTGCCTCCCTGTCATCGGCGGTGCCGGGCACGCGGGAATGCTACACGGGCCGCCGCCCGGCAGCGGGCAATAAAAAACCCCCGCCTCGGGCGGGGGTTTCGGGCCTGAAACGCGTCGGGCGCGGCGGCCGTGCTCAGGTCTGCGGCGCGGGACCGCCGATCGTGAACGGCTTGGGCTGCTCGCGCGCCGGCCCGCCCTTGGACCAGTTGGTCGGCGGCGGCGGTTCGCGATTGGTCATCACCGCCTCGATCTGCGGCGCATCGATGGTCTCGTACTGCAGCAGCAGCTTGGCCATGGTGTGCAGCTTGTCGAGGTTCTCGGTCAGCATCGCGCGCGTGCGCTCGTAGGCGCGGTCGAGGATGCCGCGCACGACCTCGTCGATCCGGCGCGCGGTCTCGTCCGAGACGTTCTTGTGCTGGGTCACCGAGCGGCCGAGGAAGACTTCGTCCTCCTCCTCGCCGAAGGTGATCGGGCCCAGTTCCGACAGGCCCCACTTGGTGACCATGTTGCGGGCCATCTTGGTCGCCCGCTCGATGTCGTTGGAGGCGCCGGTGGTGACCTTGCCTTCGCCGAACACCAGCTCCTCCGCGACGCGGCCGCCGTACAGCGAGCACAGCTGCGACTCGATCGCGGTGCGGTTGTAGCTGTACTTGTCGCCCTCGGGCAGGTACATGGTCACGCCCAGCGCGCGGCCGCGCGGAATGATCGTCACCTTGTAGACCGGATCGTGCTCGGGCATCAGCCGTCCGACGATCGCATGGCCGGCTTCGTGGTATGCGGTGAGCGTCTTCTCCTGCTCGCTCATCGCCATCGAACGGCGCTCGGTGCCCATCAGGATCTTGTCGCGCGCGCGATCGAAATGATCCATGCGCACTTCCTTGCCGTTCTCGCGCGCGGCGAACAGCGCCGCCTCGTTGACGAGGTTGGCGAGGTCGGCGCCGGAGAAGCCCGGCGTGCCACGCGCGACCACCATCGGCTCGACGTCGTCGGCCAGCGGCACGCGGCGCATGTGCACCTTGAGGATCTGTTCGCGGCCCTTGACGTCCGGCAGGCCGACGGTGACCTGGCGATCGAAACGGCCCGGACGCAGCAGCGCCGGATCCAGCACGTCGGGACGGTTGGTCGCGGCGATGACGATCACGCCTTCGCCGCCTTCGAACCCATCCATCTCCACCAGCAGCTGGTTGAGCGTCTGCTCGCGCTCGTCGTGGCCGCCGCCCAAGCCCGCGCCACGATGGCGGCCGACCGCATCGATCTCGTCGATGAAGATGATGCACGGCGCCTGCTTCTTGGCCTGCTCGAACATGTCGCGCACGCGCGAGGCGCCGACGCCGACGAACATCTCGACGAAGTCCGAACCGGAGATCGAGAAGAACGGCACCTTGGCCTCGCCGGCGATCGCCTTGGCCAGCAGCGTCTTGCCGGTACCCGGCGGACCCACCATCAGCACGCCGCGCGGGATCTTGCCGCCGAGCTTCTGGAAGCGGCCGGGATCGCGCAGGAATTCGACCAGCTCGGAGACTTCCTCCTTGGCCTCGTCGCAACCGGCGACGTCGGCGAAGGTGGCCTTGGTCTGGTCCTCGTTGAGCAGCTTGGCGCGCGAGCGGCCGAAGCTCATCGCGCCCTTGCCGCCGCCCTGCTGCATCTGGCGCATGAAATACACCCAGATGCCGATGAACAGCAGCCACGGCGCCACGTTGAGCAGGATCATGCCCAGCGACAGGCCACTCGACGGCGGCGCCTGCACGGTGGTGACGTCATGGTTGATCAGGTCGTTGACCAGATCCTTGTCGCCCGGGTTGTAGGTGGTGAACTTGCTGCCGTCCTTGCGCTCGCCCTCGATCTTGGTGCGATCCTCGGCGATGTTGACCTTGGCGACGCGGCTGTCCTTCACCTCGTGCACGAACTGGTCGTAGGTCAGCGCATCGGCGGCGGCCGACTTCGGGCTGAAACTCTGGAAGACCACCATCAGCACGACGGCGACCACCACCCAGAGCATCAGATTCTTGGCCAGATCGTTCATTACGCTACCTTGCCCTCGCGGGCTCAAAACACGGGCTTGGAAACATCATCGAACCACAATCGCGCATCGTGCCGGCACGGATACCACAGGCGCGGGCGCTTTATTTCTTCGTCTGCGCCAACCGACCCAGCGCCAGCGCGTAGACCTCCGGGGAACGTTTGCGCGACGCATCCGGCTTGCGGATCACCACCTTGGCATAACGCCGCCGCAGCTCCCGCACGTATTCATCGAACCCCACGCCCTGGAACAGCTTGATCAGGAACGTGCCCTCGGGACGCAGGTGGCGGTCGGCGAAATCCATCGCCAGTTCAGCCAGATGCATCATCCGCGGCTGGTCGACCGCATCCATACCGCTCTTATTGGGGGCCATGTCCGACAGCACAAGGTCGACTGGCAGGCCGCCCAGCATCCCCTCCAGCGACGATAAGACCGCATCCTCCCTGAAATCGCCATGAAGGAACTCCACGCCGGCCAGGCTTGGCATCTCCAGGATGTCCAGCGCGATCACCCGGCCGCTGTTGGCGGGGTACAGCGTGACCATCGCCTGGCGCAGCCACTGTGACCAACCGCCCGGTGCGGCGCCCAGGTCGACCACCACCATGCCCGGTTTGAGGAGGCGGTCGCGTTCGACCAGTTCCTCGAGCTTGTACGCCGCCCGTGAACGCAGCCCCTCGGCCCGCGCCTTCTTCACATAGGGGTCGGAGAAGTGCTCCTTGAGCCAGCGTTGGCTGGATTTGCTGCGGGTCGCCATGCGCGGCCTTGCTCGGGCGTCCGTGCGGGACGGAGCGGCCCGGAGGGCGGGCCGATCCCCGCATGATACCCTGCACGCCCTTCACCACCCGTGCTGCGCATGTCGCTTTCCCTGACCAACGCCCAGACCCGTTTCCTTCGCGGTCAGGCGCATGGCCTGAAAGCAATGCTGCAGGTCGGCGGCAAGGGCATCAGCCCGGCGCTGGTGCAGGAAGTCGACGCCGCGCTCGAGCATCACGAACTGATCAAGGTGAAGGTCGCCGCGGAAGATCGCGAGGCCCGCGATGCGCTGATCGACGAACTCGTCGCGCGCTGCGGCGCTGCGCTGGTGCAGCGGATCGGCCATGTCGCCGTGCTCTACAAGCCCAGCCAGGATCATCGCCAGATCGTGTTGCCGCGCGGCTAGCCGCGAAGGCCTTCGGATCCGTGCGGCAATCGCTTTGACCGCGTATCGCCGCCTTGACGCCTGATGCTTCGTTGGCTCGGAGGTCCAGCCTGATGCAGCTCAACCTTGAACGCCCCGATTACCGCTGGTTCCTGCGCGGCGCCGACCACGCGCACGCGCTGGTGAATGAACGCATGCTGCGCGCCAGTTTCCTGATCGCACCCGATGCCCTCGTCGAGGACTGGCCGGTGGTTGACGCCGCCGCGCTACAGCCGGCGCAACTGGAACCCATCCTTTCACTGGCGCCCGAACTGGTCGTGCTCGGCACGGGCGCGCGCCAGGTCTTCCCGCCACCGGCGATCCTCGCCGCCTTCCTGACCCGCGGACTGGGCGTGGAAGTCATGGCCAACGACGCCGCCGCACGCACCTACAGCGTGCTGGCGGGTGAAGGCCGGCGGGTGGTGGCGGCGTTCGTCATGCGCAATGCAGGCGACGACCCGGCGTATTGAAGATGTCCCAAGCGCGGCGTCGTGCAGGCGCCTGCGCCGCCACGACTGTGGGCAACGTGGCTGAACACGGTCGACTCGCGCGGCCCGATCCGGCGCGCCATCGAGGCTGACATTGAAACGGCCCCACCTGCCGCAGGCCGAGCGCGTCAGGTTTCCCGGCGCTACTTGCGCGGCAGGTATCCCAACGGGTCCACCGGCTTGCCGTTGAAGCGGATCTCGAAATGCAGCATGTCGCGCGCCGCGCCGCTGTGGCCCATTTCCGCGATCTGCTGGCCGGCTTTCACCCGCTCGCCTTCGTTGACCAGGCGCGCCCGGTTGTGGCCGTAGGCCGAAAGCCATTCGTCATTGTGCTTGACGATCACGAGCTCGCCATACCCGACCAGGCCGGAGCCGGAGTAGACCACCACGCCATCGGCCGCCGCGCGGATCGACTGTCCGGCGTCGCCGGCGATGTCGATGCCCTGCTGGGTCGGTTCGCCAGCGACGTAGCGGCCGACCAAGGCGCCATCCGCGGGCCAGGTCCATGCAAAGGGAGCGCCGGCCGGAGCGCCGGTGACCGGCGCACGCTCCTGCTCCGTCGGCGCGACCACCAAACCGCGTGGCGGCGGCGGTCGTGTCGACGGCCTGCGTGTCGGCGTCGCCGCGCGGGCGCGATTGCTGGAGGGATACAGGCGCAGGCGCTGCCCGGGATAGATCGTGTAAGGCGGCGGAATGTCGTTCCACACGGCCAGATCCAGGGCGCTGATGCCATTGTCGGTGGCGATCCGATACACCGTCTGGCCGCGGTGGACGAGGGCGGTGGCGCCGTACTTCGGCGTCGAGACGCGCACCGGACCGGCGCCATGGCGCGTGCCCGAGCCGCGGACAACGCGCGCGCTGCCGCAGGACGACAGCAGCAGTGCGGACAGCAGCGCGATCGCCAGCAATGCGAACATCGACGGGGCAACGGGCCAGCGCGAATCGATCAAGTGCGGGATCTCCAGACGACGTAGCCGACGAGCGCGGCGATCAGCGCCAGCGCGATCCAGCCGAGGGGTTCGATGTAGCGCCGCAATGCCGCTTCGGCGCGCGGACCGCCGATACGGATCGCCGCGGCGACCAGGAACACGCGCTTTCCGCGGCCGACGAACATGCTCGCCATGAACGGCAGCAGCGGCACGCCGACGATGCCCGAGGCCCAGGTGAAGAATTTCAGCGGAATCGGCGCGAAGCCGGCGAGCACCAGCAACCAGAATGTTTTCCACGGCGATTGTGCGGCGATGCCGCGCAGCATCGCGACCTGCGCGTCGATGTGCTCGAGCCATCCCATCGACGCCAGCGCCGGGCGCAGCGCTTCGAAGGCGTAATGCCCGAGCAGGTAGCCGACGATCGCGCCCGCCAGCGACCCCGCCAGGCTCAGAAACGCAAACCAGAAACCGCGACGCGGGCGCGACAGGCACATCGGCGCGAGCATCACTTCCGGCGCGACCGGGAAGATGATCGCCTCGGCGAAGCTCAGCAGCACCAGCAGGGCCGGCGCGCGCGGATGGCGTGCCCAGCGCAGGGTGCGTTCGTACAGCGGCCCGAACAATTTCATTCCGCCGCTGTCCTCATCGATCGACGATCCCGGACAGCAGCGGCACGAAAACCACCGGCGCCAGCGTGTCCGCTTCGATCGCGCCGTCGGCCTGCTTGCGCAGACGCAGCAGCGACTGCGCGCCGCTGGCACCGACCGGGGCGACCAGCGTGCCGCCGGGCGCGAGTTGCGCGGACAACGCATCCACCAGCGTCGGTGCCGCGGCGGTGACGATGATGGCGTCGAAGGGCGCCGCTTCCGGCCAGCCGATGCGGCCATCGTCGTGTTTGCTGCGCACGTTCAGGCCCAGGGTACGGAACCGCTTGCGTGCGACGCGCAGCAGTTCGCCGATGCGCTCGACGGTGTACACCTCCAACCCGAGTGCGGCCAGGATCGCGCCCTGGTATCCGGATCCGGTGCCGATCTCCAGCACCTTCGCCGGCTGCCGGCCATCGGCGAACAGCGCTTCGGTCATCTTCGCCACCACCCACGGTTGCGAGATGGTCTGGCCATGGCCGATCGGCAGCGCGGTGTCCTCATACGCACGCGTGGCCAGCGCTTCATCCACGAACAGATGCCGCGGAACGGTGCGGATCGCATTGAGCACCCGCTCGTCTGCGATGCCCGGCGTCTGCGGCGAACCCGCGCGCAGGCGCTCGATCAGGCGGTCGCGCACCCGCTGCGAGGTCATGCCCAGGCCGACCGCCTCGGGTTGCAGCCGCATGCGCGCGGTCATGGTGCGGATCCGGGTGGGGCGACGCGCAGCGATTGCGCCAGGCCGCCGACCCAGCGCGCGAGCGGCTCCAGCGCCTGCATGCGGGTGAGGTCGACGTGGATCGGGCTGATCGAGACGCAGCCGCCGCGGACCGCATGGAAGTCGGTCCCGGGGCCCGCATCCTGCGCTGCGCCGGCCGCGCCGATCCACCACCAGGTCCGGCCGCGGGGGTCGGCCTGCTGCACGCACGGTTCGGCGCGATGGCGGTTGCCCAGCCGGGTGACTTCGAAGCCGGCAATGTCGGCCCAGGCCACATCCGGCACGTTCACGTTGAGGATGGTGTCGGCGGGCAGCGGATCGGCGGCCAGTCGTGCGAGCAGCTCGATCGCGGCGCGCGCGGCGGTTTCGTAATGGTGGGCACGGTGGTCGCGGCTGGCCAGCGACAGCGCCAGCGCGGGCAGGCCGAGGAAGCGGCCTTCCATCGCCGCCGCAACAGTGCCGGAGTAGATGACATCGTCGCCGAGGTTGGCGGTGTTGTTGATGCCGGAAACGACGATATCCGGCTCGCAATCGAGCAGGCCGGTAATGGCGACGTGCACGCAGTCGGTCGGGGTGCCGTAGACGCGCCAGGTGCAGGCGTCGTCCTGGATCACCCGCACCGGCATGTCCAGGGTCAGCGAATTGCTCGCCCCGGAGCGGTCGCGGTCCGGAGCGACGACCAGCACATCGTGCCCGGCCTCGCGCAGCGCTGCGGCGAGGATGCGGATGCCCGGCGCGTCCACACCGTCGTCATTGCTCACCAGTACCCGCATTCGCCGTCCGATCATCCGCAAGCGCATCCCGGCCATGATAGCGGAACGGCTGTCGCGCCCTCGCCGCGACCTGGACGAGCACTCCGACGTTGTCGCGCAGGCACGCCGTGCACGCTAGGCTGGCCGCATGAACCCGGGTCGAAAGCCGCCGCCGCAGGACACGCCGCTGGGCGAGGAAGACGATGCCGCATTGTTCCGCGCGGCGATCGGCCCGGTGCGCGAATTACCCCAGGCCCCCGCGCAGCCGCAGCCGTCGCGGCCACGCCCGTTGCCGCGCATGCGCGTCCGCGATGAAGCCGACGCGCGCGATGAATTCCGTCGCGCACTGGATGCGGACCGGCTGGAAGCGGGCGATGCCTTGTCCTACCGGCACGACACCGTCCCCGCGCGGGTGCTGCAGCGCCTGCGCCGCGGACACTTCGCCGCGCAGGACGAACTGGACCTGCATCACAGCAATGCGGTGAAGGCGGAAGCGCTGTTACGCGATTTCCTGCGCGAGGCCACGCGGTCGGGGCTGGGCTGCGTGTCGATCGTGCACGGCAAGGGCCTGCATTCGGACAGCGGCGTGCCGGTGCTCAAGAACCTCGTCGATCGGGTCCTGCGCCAGCGCGCGGACGTGCTCGCCTTCCACTCCGCGCCGCCCGCCCAGGGCGGACATGGCGCGGTGCTGGTGCTGCTGGGCGCCGGCGGCAAGTCCTAGTCGGAATCGCTGGACGAAGATGCCGCCTTTGTCGGCGGATGGACCCATTGCACGTCGACATCGTCGCGCCGCGCTTCGCGTTCGACCCGCTGGACGTAGGCTGTGTCGATTTCCTGCGACGCCTGGGATGCCGGCGCACGGCTCATGGCATTGGCGGAGGGTTCGCGGGTGGTGGCGCACCCGGCCAGCAACATCCCGGCGATGATCGTACAGCCGGCATTGAACACTGCATTCATGGGGTCGCTCCTTCAGTGGGCCGCAGTGGGCATCGATCAGCCATTACGGCGGGCAAGCGCTCTTGATGCGGGCGCAAGCTACTGGATCGGCACCGCACTTTCGGCATCGATTCCATCGCCACGGGGAAGACCAATGTCCCTGGCCCCGCTTATACGCCGCCAGCAGGAAGGCGAGCGTCCGCGCCGGCGCTTTCCGACGAGCGGTCCTGCGTTGGGCCGAGTTCGGTCGTGACGGCGGTCGCATAGCATCCCGGCGGCAGCTCGAATCGCAGTCTCAGCACATCGACCTGGGGCCAGTCCCAGGCCATCGCCTGCGGTCGCATTCGCGTCGCCCGCCGCTCCTGCTTGAGGCCCGCCTGTTCCAGGCCCCCACGCAACGTCAGCGAAAGCGCGTCGTCCAGCGCCGAAAGCTCGATCGCCAGCGCGGCGTCGCGCACCCGGGGAGTACCGCGCCCCCAGAGCGGCGCGGTGGGGTGGATGTCGAACGCCGCCAATCGCGCTTCCAACGCAGGCGTCGGATCTTCCGGGCCGAACACGCTGCGGCTGCCATCGAGCATCCAGACCTCACCCTGGAGACCGCGGTTCCAATGACCGGCCTCAACCCGGGCGGCCAGCACCCGGTTGAACAGTTCCGAGCGCGCAGCCGACAGCAGCATGGTGCGCTGGTCGCGGCGGACCCGGCGGCCTTCGAACATCGCCAGTGCATTGCGTACGTTCCCGCCCTCGCGCCCGAAGCGTTGCTCGCCGAAGAAATTCGGAACGCCCTCGGCTGCGATCGCGGCAAGCCGGGTGTCGATCGCGGCACGCTCGCCGACCACGGCGCGCAGCATGATTTCGAACCGGTTGCCCGCAAGCGCTCCCCGCGGCAACTTCCTCGCATGCCAGGCTTGTCCCAGCACGCGCAACTCGGGCGAATCGAGCATCGCCACGTCGGGCGCGACCCGCTTTGGCAGGTGCACGCTGAAGCGTTGCCGCGTCACCGCATGCCGGTCCTTGAGGCCGGCATAACCAATGGCCACATCGCCAACGCCCGCCCATTGCGCGATGCGCGCGGCGGCGAAGGCGGTGTTCATGCCGCGTTTTTCGACATCCAGCAGCAGGTGTTCGCCACTGCCGGTGGCCTCGAATCCATCGAGTTCCTCGACCCTGAAGTCTTCGGGAGCCTGTCGCATGACCGCCGACAGGACGGCGCCGCCATGGGCACGCGGAAGGGAGGTGCTGCTCACGCGGGGAGGTCGCGCACGACCAGGCACACCGCGTGCGCGGCGATGCCTTCGCCACGGCCGGTGAAGCCCATGCGCTCGGTCGTGGTGGCCTTGATGCTGATCGCATCGGCATCAATCCCGAGGTCGCTGGCGATCACCGCGCGCATCGCGCCGGCATGCGGATCGATCTTCGGCCGCTCGCAAACCACGGTGATGTCTGCGTTGCCGAGCCGCCAGCCGCGCTGTCCGAGCAACTCGTTGCACTGACGCAGGAACGCGCGACTGTCGGCGCCACGCCACTGCGGATCCGACGGCGGGAAGTGCCTGCCGATGTCGCCCAGCGCCAGCGCGCCGAGCATCGCATCGCAAAGCGCATGCAGGATGACATCGCCATCGCTGTGCGCGACCACGCCGCGCTCGAACGACACGCGCACGCCGCCGAGCATGAGATGGTCGCCAGGCCCGAAGGCATGGACGTCGAAGCCATGGCCGATGCGCACGGCGGTCATCGCTGCGACAGCACGTGCGCGAAGCGCGACAGGTCGGCTATGGTGGTGATCTTGAAGTTGTCCTCGCTGCCTTCGACCAGCAGGGGGCGCAGTCCCTGGCGCTCCATCGCCATCGATTCGTCGGTGACCACCCGCCCGGCGTCGCGCGCGGCTTCCAGCGCGCGCGCCAGCTGCAGGCGACGGAAGAGTTGCGGTGTCAACGCGCGCCACAGGCGCTCTCGCGGCTCGGTGCCGTCGATGCCGCCATCGTCGCCGGCGCGCTTGAGCGTGTCGCGCACCGGCGCGGCGAGGATCGCGCCGACCGGATCGTTGCGGCCGCGCTCGAGCAGCTGGTCCAGGTCCGACTGCGCCAGGTTCGGGCGCGCGGCGTCGTGCACCAGCACGAAATCGTCGGCGCGCACGCTGTCGGGCAATGCCGCCAATCCCGCGAGGACCGAATCGGCCCGCGTGTCGCCACCGCTGCAGGTAAGCAGTGGCTTGTCGGCCATCGACTGCCAGCCTGGCCATGCGGCGTCGTCCGGCGACAAGACGACGACGGCGCCTTCGACCGATGGGTGTCGCAGCAATGCCTGCAGCGCATGGGCGATGAGCGGCTGGCCGCCGATCTGGATGTACTGCTTGGCGACGTCGCTGCCCATGCGCGTCCCGCGCCCCGCGGCCGGCACCACCGCCCAGACGCCGCTGCGGCCGGGGTCCCGGGTCATGGCGCCGGCTCCCGCTCCGGCGTGGCAGGCGGCGCTGCGGCCGATTCCGGCTCGACCACGCGATAGAACGTCTCGCCGGGCTTGATCATCCCCAGCTCGTTGCGCGCGCGCTCCTCGACCGCGGCCTCGCCGGACTTGAGGTCCTGCACCTCGGCGGCCAGCGCGTCGTTGCGTTGCCGCAGGCCGGCGTTGTCGCGCGCCTGCCGCTGCACCTGCGCCTGCAGCGCGGCCACCTCGCGTTCGCCGCCGCTGCCGAACCACAGCCGGTATTGCAGCCACGCCAGCAGCGCGAGCAGCAGTACCAGCACGATGCCCAGCGCGCGCATGGCGTGGCGTGCGGCGTCAGCGCTGGAGCGAGACGAAGGCGTCGCGCCCGGCGTAGCGCGCACCAGCACCCAGTTGCTCCTCGATCCGCAGCAACTGGTTGTACTTGGCGACGCGATCGCTGCGGCACAGCGAGCCGGTCTTGATCTGGGTGGCGGTGGTGGCCACCGCGATGTCGGCGATGGTGGTGTCCTCGGTCTCGCCCGAACGGTGCGAGACGATCGCCGCGTACCGCGCGGCGTCGGCCATCGCGATCGTTTCCAGCGTTTCGGTCAGGGTGCCGATCTGGTTGACCTTGACCAGGATCGCGTTGGCGATCCCCTCGCGGATGCCTTCGCGGAAGATCGCCGGGTTGGTGACGAAGTTGTCGTCGCCGACGAGCTGCACGCGCGCGCCCAGGCGCTGGGTGAGCAGCTTCCAGCCGTCGCGGTCCTGCTCGGCCATGCCGTCCTCGATCGTGATGATCGGGTACCGCTGGCTCCAGTTGGCGAGGAAGTCGACGAACTGCTCGGAGGTCAGGCGTTTGCCCTCGCCCACCAGGTTGTACTTGCCGTTCTCGAAGAATTCGCTCGAGGCCACGTCCAGGCCCAGCAGCACGTCCTCGCCGGCCTTGTAGCCGGCCTTGCCGATCGCCTCCAGGATCGTGTCCAGCGCTTCGGCATTGCTGCGCAGGTCGGGCGCGAAACCGCCCTCGTCGCCGACCGCGGTGCTCAGCCCGCGGCCCTTGAGCACCGACTTCAGCGCGTGGAAGATCTCGGTGCCGGACCGCAACGCTTCGGAGAACGAATCGAAGCCGACCGGCAGCACCATGAATTCCTGCAGGTCGACGTTGTTGTCGGCATGCGCTCCGCCGTTGATGATGTTCATCATCGGCACCGGCAGCATCGGCGCGCGGTCGCCGGCGAGATAGCGCCACAGCGGCAGCTTCCTCGACCCGGCCATCGCGTGCGCATTGGCCAGCGACACCCCGAGCAGCGCATTGGCGCCCAGCCGGCCCTTGTTCTCGGTGCCGTCGAGATCGATCATGCGGCGATCCAGGCCCGCCTGGTCGGCGGCATCGAAGCCCTGCAGGGCCTGCGCGATCGGGCCGTTGACGTTGGCCACCGCCTTGAGCACGCCCTTGCCGAGGTAGCGGGTCTTGTCGCCATCGCGCAGTTCCACGGCTTCGCGCGAGCCGGTCGACGCGCCCGAAGGCACCAGCGCGCGGCCGAAGCTGCCGTCGTCGAGCGTGACTTCCGCTTCGAGGGTGGGATTGCCGCGGCTGTCGAGGATTTCGCGGGCGTGGATCTTGCTGATCGTGGTCATGGGGATGCTTGCGTTGTGGGTCGGGGTCGATTCGCCGGTCGGGCGAGCGGAACGTTTGGATGCAGACGAAGAATGGGCTGGACGGAACCTGCCCTACATCGATTCCAGGAAGCCGTTCTTCTTGGTGATCCGGTCGATCTCCAGCAGCGTCTCCAGCAGCGGGCGCATCTTCGCCAGCGGCCAGGCGTTGGGGCCATCGCTGAGCGCCTTGTCCGGATCCGGATGGGTCTCCATGAAGATTCCCGCGATGCCGACCGCCATCGCGGCGCGCGACAGCACCGGCACGAATTCGCGCTGGCCGCCGGACCGGCCTTCGGCACCGCCGGGCAGCTGCACCGAATGCGTCGCGTCGAACACGACCGGGCAGCCGGTATCGCGCATCACGCTGAGCGAGCGCATGTCGGACACGAGGTTGTTGTAGCCGAAGCTCGCGCCGCGCTCGCAGGCCATGATCTGCTCGTTGCCGGTGGCCTTGGCCTTCGCGGTGACATGCTTCATTTCCCACGGCGACAGGAACTGGCCCTTCTTGATGTTCACCGGCTTGCCGGCGCGCGCGACGTTCTGGATGAAGTCGGTCTGGCGGCACAAAAACGCCGGCGTCTGCAGCACATCGACGACCGCGGTGACTTCGTCCAGCGGCGTGTACTCATGCACGTCGGTGAGCACCGGCACGCCGAGCTGGCGCTTCACTTCGGCCAGGACCTTCAGGCCTTCTTCCACGCCCGGACCGCGGAAGCTGGTGCCGGAAGTGCGGTTGGCCTTGTCGAAGCTGGACTTGAAGACGAAGGGGATGCCGAGCTCGCCAGTGACTTCCTTCAGCGTCGCGGCGGTGTCGAGCTGCAGCTGCATCGACTCGATCACGCAGGGACCGGCGATGAGGAAGAACGGCTGGTCGAGGCCGACCTCGAAGCCGCAAAGCTTCATGCCTGCGCTCCGGTGCGTAGGGCGTTCGTGCGAAGCGCGCTCACGCCGTCGCCTCCTTCAACAAGCGCCCACCGGCCTGCGCCTTGTGCTCACGCGCGGCGCGGATGAAGCCGACGAACAGCGGATGGCCGTCGCGCGGGGTCGACAGGAATTCCGGGTGCGCCTGGCAGGCGAGGAACCACGGATGCTGCGATTGCGGCAACTCGATCATTTCCACCAGCAGGTCGTCCATCGATTTGGCGCTGATGACCAGCCCCGCGTCCTCGAGCTGCGAACGGTAGCGGTTGTTGAACTCGTAGCGATGGCGGTGGCGTTCGCCGACGACATCGGCGCCGTAGAGCTTGTGCGCGAGCGTGCCGGGCTTGATCCGCTGGTCCTGCAGGCCCAGGCGCATCGTGCCACCGAGGTCGCTGGCTTCACTGCGGCGTTCGATGTCGCCCGACGCCGTGCGCCACTCCGTGATCAGGCCGATCACGGGGTGCGCCGACTGACGGTCATTCTCGCTGCTGTTGGCGTCGCTAAGCCCGAGCACGTGGCGCGAATAATCGACGACCGCCGCCTGCATGCCGTAGCAGATCCCGAAGTACGGGATGCCCTGCTCGCGTGCGTACTGCGCCGTGAGGACCTTGCCTTCGAAGCCGCGATCGCCGAAGCCGCCCGGCACCAGGATGCCGTCGACGCCGGCCAGCGCCGGGCCGCCCTCGCGCTCGATGTCCTGCGACTCCAGCCATTTCAATTTCACCCGCGTGCGCTGGCGGATGCCGCCGTGCTTGAGCGCCTCGGCGAGCGACTTGTAGGCGTCCTGGTGGTCGATGTACTTGCCGACGACCGCGATGGTGACTTCGTCGACCGGATGCACGCTGGCATCGACGACGGCTTCCCATTCGGCCAGGTCCGCCTCGCCGGTGACCGGCAGGTGCAGGCGCTCGACGACGATCTGGTCGAGGCGCTGGTCGTGGAACCACATCGGGATCTTGTAGATGTTGTCCAGGTCGACGGCGGAGATGACCGCCTTCTCCGGCACGTTAGTGAACAGCGCGATCTTGCGCCGCTCGCTGTCCGGCAGCGGTTGTTCGCTGCGGCACAGGAGGATGTCGGGCTGGATGCCGATCGAACGCAGCTCCTTGACCGAGTGCTGGGTGGGCTTGGTCTTGAGCTCGCCCGCGGCGGCGATGAACGGCACCAGCGTCAGGTGCATGAACAGCGCCTTCTCCGGCCCGCGTTCGGTGCGGATCTGGCGGATGGCCTCCAGGAACGGCAGCGACTCGATGTCGCCGACCGTGCCGCCGATCTCCACCAGGCCGACGTCGAAGCCAGCGGTCGCATCGTCGATGCAGCGGCGGATCTCGTCGGTGACGTGCGGGATGACCTGCACCGTGCCACCGAGGTAATCGCCGCGACGCTCCTTGCGGATCACCGACTCGTAGATCTTGCCGGTGGTGATCGAGTTCTTGCCCGACAGGCGCGTGCGCAGGAAGCGCTCGTAGTGGCCCAGGTCCAGGTCGGTCTCGGCGCCGTCGTCGGTGACGTACACCTCGCCGTGCTGGAACGGACTCATGGTGCCAGGATCGACGTTGATGTAGGGGTCGAGCTTCATCATCGTCACGCGCAGGCCGCGCGCTTCGAGGATCGCCGCCAGCGAGGCGGCCGCGATGCCCTTGCCGAGTGAGGAGACGACGCCGCCGGTGACGAATACGAGCGGGGTGGTCGAGCTTGCGGAAGTCATGGGCAGGGCGTGGCTGGAAACCCGCATTCTAGCGGCTGGCGGTCCGCGCGGCGACCGCGGCGGCATCCGCCACGCCCGGTGCGGCGTCCAGCGGCCCGGCGAGCGGCCTGCGCGGCGATGCTGCGACAATGTGCGCCGAACCTGCACCGGATCGTCCATGAACTCCCGCTACAACGCCGCCGACATCGAAGTCCTCTCCGGCCTGGACCCGGTCAAGCGCCGGCCGGGCATGTACACCGACACCACCCGGCCCAACCACCTGGCCCAGGAAGTGGTCGACAACGCGGTCGACGAGGCGCTGGCCGGATACGCGGGCACGATCGAGGTCACCCTGTTCGCCGACGGCTCCTGCGAGGTGGCCGACGACGGCCGCGGGATGCCGGTGGACATCCATCCGGAGGAGAAGATCCCGGGCGTCGAACTGATCCTCACCCGGCTGCATGCCGGCGGCAAGTTCAACAACCGCAACTACACCTTCTCCGGCGGCCTGCACGGCGTCGGCGTCAGCGTGGTCAATGCGCTGTCCTCGCGCGTGGATGTCTTCATCCGCCGCGACGGCCATGAATACCGGATGGGGTTTGCCGATGGCGACCGCACGTCGAAGCTGGAAATCGTCGGCAGCGTCGGCAGGAAGAACACCGGCACCCGGCTGCGGTTCTGGCCGGATGCGAAGTACTTCGACACCCCGAAATTCAACCTGCGCGCGCTGCGCCACCTGCTGCGCGCCAAGGCGGTGCTCTGCCCGGGGCTGACGGTGCGCCTGTTGGACGAGGCCAGCGGCGAACGCGACGAATGGCATTACCAGGATGGCCTGCGCGATTACCTGCGCGGCGCACTGGCGGGCAGCGAGCTGCTGCCGCCGCAGCTGTTCGTCGGCAAGCTGGCCCGAGAGACCGAGATCGTGGAATGGGCGGTCGCCTGGGTGCCCGACGGCGAGCTGGTGCAGGAGAGCTACGTCAACCTGATCCCCACCGCGCAGCATGGTACCCACGTCAATGGCCTGCGCACCGGCTTCACCGATGCGCTGCGCGAGTTCTGCGACTTCCGCAACCTGCTGCCGCGCGGCGTGAAGCTGGCGCCGGAAGACGTGTGGGACCGGGTGGCGTTCGTGCTGTCGCTGAAGATGACCGACCCGCAGTTCAGCGGCCAGACCAAGGAGCGCCTGAGTTCGCGCCAGGCCGCGGGTTTCGTCGAGGGCGCCGCGCACGATGCGTTCTCGCTGTGGCTCAACCAGCACACCGAGTTCGGCGAGAAGATCGCGCAGCTGGCGATCGAACGCGCGAGCGCGCGGCTCAAGACCGAGAAGCAGGTGACGCGCAAGAAGGTCACCCAGGGGCCGGCCCTGCCCGGCAAATTGGCCGACTGCATTTCGCAGGATCTTTCGCGTACCGAGCTCTTCCTGGTCGAAGGCGACTCGGCCGGCGGCAGCGCGCGGCAGGCGCGCGACAAGGATTTCCAGGCCATCCTTCCGTTGCGCGGGAAAATCCTCAACACCTGGGAAGTCGCCTCGGGCAGCGTGCTGGCGTCCAACGAGGTGCACGACCTCGCAGTGGCGATCGGCTGCGACCCGGGCAAGGACGACATCTCCGGGCTGCGCTACGGCAAGGTGATCATCCTGGCCGATGCCGACTCCGACGGCCTGCACATCGCGACCCTGCTGTCGGCGCTGTTCCTCAAGCATTTCCCCGCACTGGTGGCCGCCGGCAACATCTTCGTCGCGATGCCGCCGCTGTTCCGCGTCGATGTCGGCAAGCAGGTGTTCTATGCGCTGGACGAAGAGGAGAAGCGCCTGTTGCTGGAGCGCATCGAGCGCGAAAAGGCCGATGCGAAGAAAGGCTTCGGCGGTGCGGTGAACGTCACCCGCTTCAAGGGCCTGGGCGAGATGAACCCGCAGCAGCTGCGCGAGTCGACCATCCACCCCGACACGCGGCGGCTGGTGCAGCTGACCAACGAGGACGATGCCGGCACGCGCTCGCTGATGGACATGCTGCTGGCGAAGAAGCGCGCAGGCGAGCGCAAGAGCTGGCTGGAACTCAAAGGCGACCTCGCGACGCTGGAAGTCTGATCAGGCGGCGACACGGCGCACGCCGGGTCGGGGCCCCCGGTACTGCCGGACGCGGCTGCACCGACGCCGGCGCCGCTCAGTGCCTCCAGTGCAGCACCGCGTCCGCGAGATGGTGCAGCCCGGCCGCCAGGCGGTTGACCTGCGCGTCGTAGCGACCGCTGTGCGCGAGCCACACGAGTCCGGCAACAGCGGCGAACACCACCAGTACCAGCAGGCGCTGGCCGATGCCCTCGCCGCGTGGGCGCGTGGAGGCACCGGTCACAGCACCGACTCCAGTAGCGTGCGCAACACCCGCTGGGTGCCTGCGGCGCGCGCGTCGTCCCACGCGAAGCTGTCCTCGTCCATGTAGGTCCGCTGGCTGATCTCCAGCTGCACGGCATCGATCCCGTTGGCCGGATCCCCGTAATGGCGAGTGATGTAGCCGCCCTTGAAGCGGCCGTTGGCGACGAAATCGTATCCGTCCGTCCGCGACAGAATCGACACCAGCGTGTCCTGCAGTGCGGGGCTGCAACTCCCACCACCGGCGGTGCCCAGGTTGAAGTCCGGCAGCCGGCCGTCGAACAGGAACGGGCACTCGCCGCGGATCGAATGGCCTTCCCACAGCACCACGCGTGGGTGTTGCGCGCGCAGGCGCTGGAGTTCGCCGGCCAGCGCCGCGTGGTAGGGGCGCCAGTAGCGCTCCACGCGCGCCTGGATTTCCGCGGGCGTGGGATGCTGGTCGTCGTCGACGTACACCGGCTCGCCGCTGAACTGCACGATCGGGCACAGCCCGGTGGTGTTCTGGCCGGGATACAGCGACACGTCGTCGGGCGGCCGGTTGAGGTCGACGACATAGCGCGAATGACGCGGCACCAGCACCGACGCACCCAGGTCGCGCGCGAAGGCATACAGGCGCGCGACGTGCCAGTCGGTGTCGGGTGCGCGACGGGCGCTGGCATGCATCCGTGCCGCGATGTCGGCGGGGATTTCGCTGCCGTCGTGCGGCAGGCTGACCAGCAGCGGCGCGGTGCCGTGGTGCAGGGTGAAGGTGTCCATGCGGATCCGGTTTGCCTTTTCGAGCCAAGGATGCCTGATCGCGCAGGCGTGGTCCGACCGCTTAGCGCATCAATACCAGCTCTTCGGCGGACGTCGGGTGGATCGCGACGGTGTCGTCGAGGTCGCGCTTGTGCAGGCCGCGTTTCATCGCCACCGCGAAACCCTGCAGGATCTCGTCCACGCCTTCGCCCAGCAGGTGGATGCCCACCACGCGCTCGTCCTCCCCGGCGCACACCAGCTTGAACAGGCTGCGCTGCGGCGAATCGGCCAGCGCATGCAGCATCGGCCGGAACCCGGCGCGATACACCCGCACCGCGTCGCCATGCCGCAGGCGCGCCTGCGCTTCGGTCAGTCCGAGCTTGCCGATCGGCGGATGGGTGAACACGACCGTCGCGATACCGTCGTAATCGAGTTTCGCGTCGGCCTGGCCTCCGAACAGGCGATCCATCAAGCGCCGCGCGGCCGCGATCGCCACCGGCGTCAGCGCCACCGCCGGGGTGACGTCGCCCACGGCATGGATGCCGGCAACGCTGGTGCGCTGGAAGGCATCGACGAGCACGTGCCCGCGCGGATCCATCGCCACGCCCAGCGCCTCCAGTCCGATGCCATCGCTCGCCGGCTTCCGGCCCGTGGCGAAGATCACCGCATCGAAGGGCCCGCTGTCGTGTCCTGTCGCGTCGCGCAGGACATGCCTGCCCGAAGCATCGGCATGCAACGACTGCAGGTTGCTGTCGAAGCGGGTGTGGATGCCGTGCTGTCGCTGGTCCTCGACCAGTTGCGTGGTGAGGTCTTCGTCGAAGCTGTCCAGCAGCCGGCGGCGGCGCACGAAGATGTCGACCTGGCTGCCCAGCGCCTGCAGCACGCCGGCCAGCTCGACCGCGATGTAGCCGGCGCCGACGATCGCCACCCGCGCCGGCGCTGCGTTCAGATGGAAGAAGCCGTCCGAATCGATGCCCCGTTCCGCGCCGGGGATCGATGGCCGCTGCGGCCGCCCCCCGGTGGCGACCAGGATCGAAGGAGCGTGCAATCGCACTCCATTGCTGCATTCGACGCTGTCCGGCGCCAGCAGCCGGCCGCGATGCGGCAGCAACGCGATCCCCGCGGCGTCGAGCCGCTGTTGGTAGCTGGCGTGGATGTTGCCGATGTAGCGCTGGCGATGGGCGATGAACGCCGGCCAGTCGAGCGCAGGCGCGGTCGTGCCCATGTCGAAGCCGAGCGCCTGCGCCAGCTGCATCCGGTGCGCGAGATCCGCGGCCAGCCACATCGCCTTCTTCGGCACGCAGCCGACGTTGACGCAGGTGCCGCCGAGCGGACCTTCGCCGAGCAGCGCCACGCGTGCGCCGTGGTGGGCGGCGCGGAACGCGGCGGCCAGGCCGCCGGAGCCGGCGCCGAGCACGATCAGGTCGAAGTCGTGGCGGGCGCGGCTCACGTCAGAAGCGTTCCAGGCGATAAGGGGCCGGATCGACGTGCGGCGCGCGGCCCGTCATCAGGTCCGCGACCAGTTGCGCAGTGGCGACGCTCATGCTGACGCCGAGCATGCCATGGCCGGTCGCCAGCCATAGCGACCGCGTCCCCGGCACCGCACCGATGATCGGCAGGTCGTCGTAGGTCATCGGCCGCCAGCCGAACCACTGCTCGCGTCGCGCCGGGCCCAGCGGCTGGCGCAGGTACTCGCGCGCACCGCGCTCCAGCGCGGCCAGCCGACGGCGGTTGAGGGTGTCGTCGAAGCCCGAGAACTCCATCGTGCTGCCCAGCCGGTAGCCGTCTTCCCAGGTGGTGACGCAGACGCTGCGCTCGTGCAGCACCAGCGGCCGCCGCGGCGCCGGGGTCGGGCGCGCATACGTGATCGAGTAGCCCTTGCCGGGCTGCATCGCCCGGCGCAGCGGGCCGAGGCCGGGCGACAGCGCCGCGGCCAGTCGCGGCGACCATGCGCCGGTGGCGACCAGCACGGCCGCGCCACGGATGTCGCCGCGCTTGGTCCGCAGGCACGGGCCGTCGGCGTCCTCGCGCAGGCCGGTCACCTCGCAGCCTTCGACGATCTCGCCGCCGGCCTCGCGCAATGCGCGTGCCAGCCCGGCGACGTAGCGGTCCGGGCGCAGGCTGGCGTCGCCCTGGAATCGCACCGCACCGACGACGCCGTCGAGAAGTGCGGGCTCCTCGCGCTGGTAACGCGGGCCATCGATGAGCTCGCTGGCGATCCCCAGCTCGGCGAGGGCGCGCCGCTCGGCCTGGACGCCGGCCAGCGCCTGTTCGCTGCGGAATACGTGGTCGGTGCCACCAGGCTGGAATTCGCATTCCAGCCGGTAACGGGCGACCCACTCCGGCAAGGCCTGGCGCGAGGCCTGTAACAGCGCCGCCTTGGCCGCGCCCGCGCGCAGCCAGTCGCGGCGGTTGCAACACCCGGCAAAACGCAGCAGCCACGACCACAACGCCGGATCGAATTTCGGATTCACGTACAGCGGCGCATCCGGCGTCGCCATCCACCGCAGCGCGCGGCCGACGGTGCCCGGGGCGGCCAGCGGCAACGCGTGGCTGGGGGTGATCGTGCCGCAGTTGCCATGCGAGCTTCCGCAGCCGACGGTGCCGGCCTCCAGGACCCGCACCGGACGGCCGGCTTCGCGCAGGGCCAGCCCGCAGGCGAGTCCGACCACGCCGCCCCCGATGATCAGCACTTCCTTCACCGCGTCTCCCCGGACCTTCGCCGCAGGCCAAAACCCGTCCTTCGGCTGCGCATTTATTTTGCACCGCAACATACTTCCCGAGGTGGTGGTCACGAAAAACCGGAGCACCAAGCCGGTTTCTGTGAACCACATCACGCTCCCGAAGCCATTCGTCGGTCGCGCCATCCGTATGGTGCACCGCGCCATGACGCAGGGCCCCGGCTGGGTAATGGTCGCTGCCGTGCCAGATGGCACGCCGCCGCCTGCACGGCGTCCACACCTTAAGGGGTCCTACCGAATGAAGTTGCAAAACCACCTGCTCAGCGTCGCTGTCGTCGCTGCGCTGACGCTGCCTGCCGCCGCGATCGCCGCGATGCCGGCACACGCCGCCTCCGTCAGCCGCGCGCTGGGCCTGATCGACGGCCATGGTGCGGCGCTGCACCGCGCCGATGCCGACCGCTTCGTCGCGCGCGACGTGATCGTCGACCGCAACGGCACCGAACACGTGCGCTTCGACCGCACCTACCGTGGCCTGCCCGTTCTGGGCGGCGACGTCGTCGTCCACGAGCGCAACGGCAGCCTGAAGTCGATCAGCCAGACGCTGAAGACCGCGGGCCGGCCCAACATCACGCCCACCATCAGCGCCAACCAGGCGATCGTCGAGGCCGGCACCCGCTTCGGCACCGGCTTCAACGGCGTGCCGACGTCGCGCCTGATCATCGACGCGCGCAGCGGCGCGCCGACGCTGGCTTACGAGGTCATGTATTCGGGCATCAAGGCCGACCAGACCCCGACCGACATGCACTACGTCATCAACGCGCATACCGGCGCGCTGCTCGGCCAGTGGGATACGGTGGAGACCGCACGCCAGGCCAAGGCCAAGCGGCCTGGTGGCGGCGGCGGTGGCGGCACGACCTGCTCGGGCATCACCAGCGCCAGCGGCACCGGCCAATCGCTGTTCTCGGGCGACGTCGCCATCACCACCGAGAAGTGCAGCAGCGGCACCTACCAGATGAAGGACGACAGTCGCGGCGGCGGTTACACCACCGACCTGGGCGGTCGCACCAGCGGCACCGGCACCCTGCTGACCGACGCCGACAACAGCTGGGGCAACAACAGCACCGCCGACCGCGCCACCGTGGCCGCCGACGCGCATTACGGCGTCGCCACCACCTGGGACTATTACAAGAACGTCCACGGCCGCAACGGCATCGCCAACGACGGCAAGGGCGCGCTGAGTCGCGTGCATTACGGCCGCAGCTATTCCAATGCGTTCTGGTCGGACAGCTGCTTCTGCATGACCTTCGGCGACGGCGACGGGCGTTCGATCTATCCGCTGGTCGACATCGACGTCGCCGGCCACGAGATGTCGCACGGCGTCACCGCGCGCACCGCCAACCTCACCTACTCCGGCGAGTCGGGCGGCCTGAACGAGTCCAACTCCGACATCTTCGGCACGATGGTCGAGTTCTATGCCAACAATGCCAACGACACCCCGGACTACATGATCGGCGAAGAGCTGTACATGAGTAATCCCAACGGCACCAAGGCGCTGCGCTACATGTACCAGCCGAGCCTGGATGGCACGTCGCCCGACTGCTACAGCAGCAACGTCGGTTCGCTCGACGTGCACTACAGCTCGGCGATCGGCAACCACTTCTTCTACCTGCTGGCCGAAGGCAGCGCGGCGAAGTCGTTCGGCGGCCATACCGTCAGCTCGCCGACGTGCAACGGCAGCAGCGTGACCGGCATCGGCCGCGTGCAGGCCGAGAAGATCTGGTACCGCGCGCTGACGGTGTACATGACGTCCAACACCAACTACGCCGGTGCGCGCGCCGCGACCATCAACGCCGCCTCCGACCTGGGATATTCGACCAGCGCGGTGGCCGCGGCGTGGAGTGCGGTCGGCGTCAACTGATCCATCGTTCCAGGCTGCAAACGGAAACGGCCCGCGCGAGCGGGCCGTTTTCATTGCTGCCGCGCACGCAGCCAATCAGTGGTGGTGGCCGCCGTCGCCGTGCACGTGCCCGTGCTCGAGTTCCTCGGCGGTCGCCTCGCGCACCTCGACGATGTCGATGTCGAAATGCAGGTCCTTGCCCGCCATCGGATGGTTGAGGTCGACGTCGACCACGCTCATGCCGACCTTCTGGATGGTCACCGCGCGCGGGCCGAAGTTGGTGTTCAGCACCACCTGCATGCCAGGCTCCAGGCGCTGGGCGCCGAAGTGCTTCTTGGGCACGCGCTGGCTGAGGTTGTCGCGCTTCTCGCCGTAGGCGTCGGCGGCAGCGACATCGGCGCTGAAGCTGTCGCCGGCTTCGTGCCCTTCCATTGCTTTTTCCAGCCCCGGGATGATGTTGCCGTGGCCGAACAGGATCGCCAGCGGCTCGCCTTCGCGCGAACTCTCCAGCGCCTCCTGGCCGGGCTCGGACACGGCGTAGTGGAAACGCACGACGCGGTCTTTCTCGATCTTCATGGCGGCTCTCGTGTTGGGCCGCGATGCGGCAGGGGAGAAACGTGCGGGTCGCCCGCACGCTTGTCGCAGCGGCGTGAAGGCGCGAAGCTGTGCGGCGTGAATACGCATGCCCAAGCCGGCCTCCGCGGAGCCGCACATTATCCCGGCTCACCCGACGCGGCGCCAGCCAACGCGACCTCGAGACACGCCCCTGTGCCACGCGCCGCGCGATGGCAGGCGTTGATCGCGGTTGTGTGCGGCGCACGCGCTGGCACGGATTCGAAGCGCCGGTTGCGGATTGCGCCATCGCGATGGGACCGCCTTCCCGGAGGACGGCTGCTCGGCGGCCTGCTGGCCCTGGGACTGCTCGCCGGCTGCGGCCACGACGCCGTCCGCCGTGCCCCACCACGGTCGGCTTCCACGCGCGCCTGGCCGACGGTGGCGCCGGCCGATCCGGCGTCGGCCAATGCCGTGCTGATGCGCGCCCTGGGCCTGGTCGGCACGCCCTACCGCTACGGCGGCAATACGCCCGAAGGCGGCTTCGACTGCAGCGGCCTGGTCAATTACGTCTACCGCGACATGCTCGACCTGCGCTTGCCGCGCAGCTCGCGCGACCTGGCGGCGATGCAGGGGCCGCGGATTCCCGAAGATCGCCTGGCGACCGCGGACCTGGTGTTCTTCGGCAGCGCCGGCGCCGTCAGCCACGTCGGCATCTATGTCGGCGAAGGCCGCTTCGTCCACGCCCCCAGCACCGGCGGCACGGTGCGGCTGGACCGGCTCGACGGACCCTACTGGCGCGACCACTATTCAGGCGCCAAGCGCGTTCTTCACTGAAATGAATGGGTTACGGGGCTGAACCGTGACGGGCATCGCCCCTGTTTTCACCTTTTCATAACGCAATTTGAACCCTTTGGCGGGAAGGCTGGGGCACCATCACGTCCACCTCACAGCAGTGAAGTCCGCGTGACGACATCCGACCTATCGCTTGGCCGCCCTGCCGCCACCCCTTCCTCCGCCCCGCGCCGGGGCCTGCGCGCCGCCTTGTGCGGCTGCCTGCTGCTGATGACTGCCGCACCGGTCCTGGCCCAGCAGGCCGTACCCGCCGTCGCGGAGACCGGCTCGCTCGCCGCCGCCAGCATCACGCCCGCGCCGCTGGCAGCACCAGCGATCAGCGATGAAATCCAGCTTCCCAACCGCAGCGCCATGTTCGCCGGCGCCACCTTGCGCCCGTCGGCCATCCACCCGCACCAGGCCAATGGCCGTCCCGCGCCCGCCGGCCGCATCCAGAGCGTCCTCCAGCACGCGCTCGCCCTGCTCGGCACGCCCTATCGCTGGGGCGGCACCAGCACCGACGGTTTCGACTGCAGCGGCCTGGTCGGCTATGTGTTCCGCAGCGCGCTGGGGATCGAATTGCCGCGCGTCTCGCGCGACATGGCCACCAGCGGCCAGCTGATCAGCGACCGCAGCAAGCTGTCCCCCGGCGACCTGGTGTTCTTCGGCACCCACCACGGCAAGCGCGTCGACCACGTCGGCATCTATGTCGGCGACGGCCGCTTCCTCCACGCGCCGCGCACCGGCCGCGACGTCACCGTCTCCAGCTTGGAAAGCGGCTACTGGAGCGACAAGTACATGGAAGCGCGGCGCGTCGCCGGGCTCTGAGCGCAGTTGATGGTGTATTGCGAAGGCTGCCTCCGGGCGGCCTTTTTTGTTGCGCGTCCGTTCTGGCCAGGCGTCGCTCAGGCGTCGGCGTCCGCGTCGCGGTAGCGCGCGATGGTCTGCTCGATCCCCTTGCTCAATTCCATCACCTGGCGCGCGTAGTCCGCCAGCCGGCGGTCCTCGTCGGTGCCCGGCGCCCAGGCCGGCACCGGCGTCGGTGCGCCTTCCACCGCATCGAGCGCGACGAACACGATCACGCAATGGGTGCATAACCGTTCGCCCGCACCCCCCTCGCGCGGATCGCGCGCGGTCACGTCGACGGCGAACTGCATGCTGCTGGTGCCGGTGTGCACCAGCTTGGCCGAGACGGTGACCAGGTCGCCGATGCGGATCGGCGCGACGAACCGGATCCCGCCGACCGCGACTGTGACGCAGTAGCGGCCGCTCCATCCCAGCGCGGCCGCGTAGCCGGTCTGGTCGATCCACTTCATCACCACGCCGCCATGGACCTTGCCGCCGTAGTTGACGTCGGCCGGTTCGGCGAGGAAGCGCAGTGCGAGCTCGCGCTGGCGGCCCCTCATCCGTGCAGGAATGCCGGCTTGACCAGCACCAGGTAGACGATCGCCACCAGCAGCAGCACCGGCAGCTCGTTGAACCAGCGCAGCGCCGTGGTCGAGGGCAATGCGCGTCCCGCATCGACGCCTTTCAGCCAGCGCCCGGCGACGACGAAGTGCACCAGCAGCAGCACGACCAGCGCGAGCTTGGCGTGCAGCCACGCCCCGCTGATGCCGAAGCCGAACCACAGCGCCAGCCCGAACACGAGCGCGAAGCCGAACATCACGTGCCCGAAGCGATACAGCCGCCGCCCCATCAGCAGCAACCGCGCACGCACCGCCGGCGCGTCGCCGGCTTCGACCAGGTTGACCAGGATCCGCGGCAGGTAGAACACGCTCGCCATCCACGCGATCACGAACACCACGTGGGCGGTCTTGGTGAGGAAGTAGGCCTGGCCCATGCATCGCTCCAGCGCGGCGGGGCGGCCGCGGCGTGATGCGATGATACGCACCCTCCCGGCGCCCGCCCGATGACCAAGACCTACGACCGCGCCTACTTCGACCAGTGGTATCGCCAGCGCGGCATCGGCGGCGCGCAGCGGCTGGCGCGCAAGGTCGCGCTGGCCGTGGCGACGGCCGAATACCATCTCGAGCGTCCGCTGCGCAGCGTGCTGGACATCGGTTGCGGCGAAGGCGCCTGGCGCGCGCCGTTGCGGCGGCTGCGTCCGGACGCCCGGTACCTGGGCTTCGACGCCAGCCATTACGCGATCGAGCGTTACGGGCGCGCGCGCAACGTGCACTTCGCGCGCTTCGGCGACTTCGGCCTGCTGCGCCCCTGCGCGCCGGTCGACCTGCTGGTGTGCAGCGACGTGCTGCATTACCTGCCCACCCGAGAGCTCGATCGCGGACTGCCGGGGCTGGCGGCGCTGTGCGGCGGGGTGGCGTTCCTGGAGACTTTCGCCCGCGAGGATGCCGCCGAGGGCGACGAGCACGAGTTCAAGCCGCGCCCGGCACGGTTCTATCGCCAGCGCTTGGCGGCACTGGGCTTCACCGCGCTCGGCTCGCATTGCTGGCTTTCGCCGGCGCGCCGGGGGTCGGCGACTGCGCTGGAGGCCCAGGACTGACGCCTGCCAAACTGAGGCATGCGTCACAGTCCGGTGACGGCCGCGGCGACTTCGCACGGTTATGCTGCACTGCCGCACCGATCCGCAGGTGCAGGGGATGCGCATGCTGTTCGCCGGGCAAGGTCTCTACCAGTTCCATGAACTCTGGCGCGCCGGGATGGCGCCCTACACCTACTGGGCCGAGGCCGGCGCCAAGATGTTCTCCGCCCCCGGCAGCTGGCTGGCGGGCATGCCCGAGGCCACTCGCGTGGCGGCCGGTTGCGAGCTGCTCTACCGCATCGGCAAGGATTACGAAAAGCCGGAGTTCGGCCTGCACGAGGTCGAGATCGACGGCGCCGCCTACCCGGTCGTCGAGAAGGAAGTCGAACGCACCCCCTTCTGCCGCCTGTTGCGCTTCAAGCGCTACAGCGACGACGCCGGCAGCATCGCCGGGCTGAAGGACGATCCGCCGGTGCTGGTGGTCGCGCCGCTCTCCGGGCACCACGCCACGCTGCTGCGCGACACCGTGCGCACGCTGCTGCAGGGCCACAAGGTCTACATCACCGACTGGATCGACGCCCGCATGGTGCCGGCCGGCGACGGTGCGTTCACGCTGGACGATTACGTCGCCAGCCTGCAGCGCTTCATGCGCGCGATCGGCAGCGATCGACTGCACGTGGTCAGTGTCTGCCAGTCGACGGTGCCGGTGCTGGCCGCGGTGTCGCTGATGGCCACGGCCGGTGAGCCGACGCCGCGCTCGCTGGTGATGATGGGCGGCCCGATCGACACCCGGCAATCGCCGACCGCAGTCAACAACCTCGCCACCCACAAGCCGCTGTCGTGGTTCGAGGACAACGTCATCCAGGCCGTACCGGGCAACTTCCCGGGGCGCGGGCGCAGCGTCTATCCCGGCTTCCTGCAGCACGCCGGTTTCATGGCGATGAATCCCGAGCGCCACTTCCAGTCGCACTGGGATTTCTATCAGGATCTGGTCAAGGGCGACCTCGAGGACGCCGCCGCGCACCGGCGCTTCTACGACGAATACAACGCGGTGCTGGACATGCCGGCCGAGTACTACCTCGACACCGTGCGCATCGTGTTCCAGGAGCACCTGTTGCCGCGCGGGCTCTGGGACGTCGGCGGCGAGCGCGTAAACCCGGCGAAGATCCATGGCACCGCATTGATGACGATCGAAGGTGAGCTCGACGACATCTCCGGCCGGGGCCAGACGCGCGCGGCGCATGCGCTGTGCACCGGCATCGACGAAGCCGCGCGGGCGCACCTGACGGTGGCCGGGGCTGGCCATTACGGCATCTTCAGTGGCCGCCGCTGGCGCACCGAGGTCTACCCGCAGGTCCGCGATTTCATCGCGGCCGCCGATCGCCGCCCTGCGTAGGAGCGGCTTGAGCCGCGAGCTCGCCGCTCGCGACTCGATTCCCCGACGCTTCGCGCTACCCCGCCGACTTCACCAGCAGGTGCTTGGCCAGCAGCCCGTGCCAGCCACCGATCAGCCGCACCAGGTGCAGTGAAGCGAACAGCAGCAGGACCCCGACGATACCTGCCAAGGGCCCGCTCCATGGCGCGCCGATCAGGTCGATGCCGACGCCATCGAGCGTGATCGCGTCGCCATGCCCGACGAGCATCAGGAATGGCGTAGCGACCAGCGCCAGCGACAGGCTGAGCAGGCTCACCACCAAGGTGAAATACACGATCCCCAGCGGCAGCATCAGCAGGAAGTAGAGCTGGGTCGACCACGTGCGCGGATCGGTGAACATCGCGCCGATGCGCTGCAGCCACGGCCGCCCGCGCCCACCGTACAACGGGCGGCGTGGCATGCGTTCGCCCAGCATGGCTTCGACCATCCGACCTTCGACCAGCGACAGCACGCGCACCGAGCCGAAATACAGGATCACGAACGGCACCCCGATGATGAGCAGCGCGAATCCCGCCGACATCGAGATCCCGGTGACCACCCACACGAAATAGAAGATGCCCGTCGCCAGCGCCAGCACCATGTAGAACAGCGCGGCGTAGGTACGGGGTTCGGCGGCGACGCCGAAGAAGCGGCCGATCAGCGAACGTCGCGGCGGCGGTGGCGGCGCGCGCAGGGCCGTCTGCACGGTGGCTTCGGTTTCGCGGTAGATGTCGGCGACTTCCGCCGGCGCGCCATAGCTGCCGGCGACCGAGGCGATGACTTCGGCTTCCGATCGCCCCGGCTGCTCGGCCAGTTCCGAGCGCAGGTATTCCTCGGCGTCGTAAAGCGCGTCCTGCACCAGGGCCGGATCGGCGTTGCCCAGCGCGGCGCGCAGCTGCTCGAGGTAGGACGCGATGCTGGTTGGAAGGCTGTTCATGGTGCAGGTTCCAGGTGATTGGCGCTGGGGTTGGGGCTGCTGCCGCCCGGCAGGACGGATTCGACGCAATCGCGGGTGGCGCGCCAGGCGCCGATCCAGGCCGCGAGCACCTCGCGGCCGGCGATCGTGATCCGGTAATAGCGGCGCGGAGGGCCGGCGATCGAGGGTTCGACATGGCTGTCGAGCAGGCCCGCTCCCTCGAGGTTGCGCAGCACCGGATACAGGGCGCTCTGCTTGCCGGCGAGCACGCCCTGGCCGGTCTGCTCGAGCCGCTTGGCGATCTGGTAGCCGTACATCGGTTCGGGCGCGCCGCCGAGGACCGCCAGCAGCGCCAGCGACACGGTGCCTGCGCTGAGTTCCTTCTGGAACTTGCGCGATTGCGACTCGACGAGCTCGGCAGTGGGATTGGGATCGCTCATGGGAGACCTACATCTAGGACGGAGGCAATACTAGTGTCCACTCCGATATAGCGGATGTGCCAGTAGTCACCGTGTCCCCCGGACAGACGACCCGTTGCGTGGCACCGGTTCGCTGGCCGTTGACGGTCGCCGACGTAAGGTTCCCGCGCAGGCCGCCTTCCCCTCGCGGCCGTCGGAGGAACCCATGACACAGGGCGATAAATCCAGCTACACCGACAAGCAGAAGCGCCAGGCGCAGCACATCGAGGAGAGCGAAAAGAAGGAAGGCAAATCCAAGGACGACGCCGAGCGCATCGCCTGGGCCACCGTCAACAAGCAGGACGGCGGCGGCAAGAAATCCGGTTCCGGTCGCAGCCACGACGACTGAGGATCGCCACACGCGCATGGGCAGGCTCGCCGCAGGGCGCACGACCGCCTTTAAACTCGGGCGACCTTCGAGGAGTTGCCCATGCGCATCGCCACGCCGTCCGCCTGCCTGCTGTCCGCCTGCCTGCTTTCGGCCTGTCTCCTGCCAGCCTGCGCGCCGGCACGCGCCGCCGGGCCGGTCACGCCGCGGCCGGCGGATGGCGTCGCGCCCAACGCGGACAAGCCCAAATCGATGCAGGAGCTGCTGGATGCCTCGCAGCCTTCGGACTGGCGTCGCCTGGATCCGGCCAACACGCTCTACCTGCAACTGGCGAGCGGCCGGGTGGTGATCGAACTGGCGCCGGCTTTCGCACCCGCCCACGTGGCCAACATCCGCACGCTGGCCCATGAACATTACTGGGACGGGCTGAGCATCAACCGTTCGCAGGACAATTTCGTCGTGCAATGGGGCGATCCGACCGAAGAGGACAAGGACCGCAGGTCGCTTGGCACGGCGAAGGCGCACCTGCCGGCGGAATTCACTCGTAGCAGTACCGGGGTTCCCTTCGAACGACTGCCCGACAGCGACGGCTGGGCGCCCGAGGTTGGCTTCAGCGACGGCTTCCCGGTCGCGCGCGATCCGCAGCAGGGGAGCACCTGGCTGGCGCATTGCTACGGCGCCGTCGGGGCCGGGCGCGACATGGCCGCGGACTCCAGCAACGGCAGCGAGCTGTACGTGGTCGATGGCCAGTCGCCCCGGCAGCTGGATCGCAACATCACCGTCGTCGGTCGCGTGGTGCAGGGGATGGAGTTGCTATCCACGCTGCCCCGTGGCACCGGACCGCTGGGCTTCTACGAAAAGGCGGCGCAGCGCGTTCCGATCCAGTCGATCGCATTGGCCTCGGACGTACCGGCCGCGCAGCGCACCGCCCTGCAGGTCTTGCGCACGGATACACCGCTGTTCCGGGCCGTGGTCGAGTCACGCCGCAATCGTCGCGACGACTGGTACAAGGTGCCGGCTGGCCATATCGACCTGTGCAACGTTCCGCTGCCCACGCGCCTGGCGCCGAAGTAACGTGACTTCGCGCAACCGCACCGCTACGTAGGAGCGGCTTCGACCGCGGGCTTTTCCGGCCGGTTCCAAAACAAGAGCTCGCGGCTGAAGCCGCTTCTACCGGGACGCAGGATGCCGGATGCCGGAGGCGGCTCACGCGGCTTCAACCACCCTCGCGCCAGCATCGCCCGATGGCGATCCGCATCGGCATTTCCGGCTGGCGCTATGCGCCGTGGCGCGGCGTGTTCTATCCACGCGACCTGCCGCAGCGTGCCGAGCTGGACTACGCTTCGCGCCGCTTCGACAGCATCGAGATCAACGGATCGTTCTACTCGCTGCAGACGCCGGCGAGCTACGGCGCCTGGCATGACGCGACGCCGGAAGATTTCGAATTCGCGGTCAAGGGCCCGCGGTACCTGACCCACATCCTGCGGCTGCGCAACCTGGACAAGCCGCTGGCGAATTTCCTTGCCTCCGGGGTGCTGCGCCTGCGCGACAAGCTGGGGCCGATGCTCTGGCAATTGCCGCCAACCTTCCGCTACGACGCCGATGTCATCGAAGCCTTTTTGGCGAAACTTCCGCGCAGCAGCGGGCAAGCGCTCGCGGTCGCCCGCCGCCGCGACGTCGGCCGCATGCGCGGGCGCAGCGCACTGGCGATCGACCGCGATCGTCCGCTCCGGCACGCGATGGAGGTCCGGCACGAAAGCTTCTGCACGGCTCCCTTCCTCGCCCAGTTGCGTCGCCACAACGTCGCGCTCGTCGTCGCCGACACGGGGGGGAAATTCCCTTATGCCGAGGATGTCACCGCCGACTTCGTCTACGTCCGCCTGCACGGCGATGCACAGCTCTACGTGAGTGGCTACGCAGGCGCGGCCCTGGACCGCTGGGCGACGCGCATCACGGCATGGTCGCAGGGCGCCGAGCTCGCCGGCGCGCGGCGCATCGGCGGCGCGGCCCGCAAGCGGGGCGGGCGCGACGTCTATTGTTATTTCGACAACGACGCCAAGGTGCACGCGCCGTTCGATGCATTGGCATTGATGGCGCGCATCCGGGCGATACCGGGCCGGCGATAAACGGCCACGGGACCCACGGCCGATGCCGATGGGTCCCGTGTCGGACCGGTCCGGCCGCTGGCCGGCGGTGGAAACCCCTAGCGGACTTCCGCGACCTCGACGCCATCCAGGCCCTGCGACAGCGTGCGCGCATCGCCACCCTGGGCGAGCTTGATCCGCAGGCGGACCTCGTTGGCCGAGTCCGCATAACGTAGCGCGTCCTCGTAGGAGATCTCACCGGCCTGGTACAGCTCGAACAGCGCCTGGTCGAAGGTCTTCATGCCAAGGTTGGTGGATTCCTTCATCACTTCCTTCAGCTTGTGCACCTCCCCGTCGCGGATGTAGTCCTGGACCAGCGGCGTGCCGAGCAGGATCTCCATCGCCACCCGCCGGCTCTTGCCATCGGGCGTTGGAATCAGCTGCTGCGCGACGACGCCCTTGAGGTTGAGCGACAGGTCCATCAGCAGCTGGCCGCGACGGTCTTCGGGGAAGAAGTTGATGATGCGGTCCATCGCCTGGTTGGCATTGTTGGCGTGCAGCGTGCACAGCACCAGGTGGCCGGTCTCGGCGAAGGCGATTGCGTGGTCCATGCCTTCGCGGCTGCGCACCTCGCCGATCATGATCACGTCCGGCGCCTGGCGCAGGGTGTTCTTCAGCGCCGCGTCCCAGCTGTCGGTGTCGATCCCGACTTCGCGCTGGGTGATGATGCAGCCCTCGTGCTTGTGCACGAATTCGATCGGATCCTCGATGGTGATGATGTGGCCCGTGGAATTCTGGTTGCGATAGCCGATCATCGCCGCCAGCGACGTCGACTTGCCGGTGCCGGTGGCGCCGACGAAGATGATGATCCCGCGCTTGGTCATCGCCAGCGTCTTGATGATCGGCGGCAGGCTGAGCTCCTCGACCGTCGGGATCTTGGTCTCGATCCGGCGCAGCACCATCCCGACCTGGTTGCGCTGGTAGAAGCAGCTGACACGGAAACGGCCGACGCCGGACACGCCGATGGCGAAGTTGCACTCGTGCGAGCGCTCGAACTCCTCGCGCTGCGGGGGCGACATCACGTTCAGCACCAGGTCGCGCGACTGCTGCGGCGTCAGCGGGTTCTGGGTGATCGGCGAGATCTTGCCGTTGACCTTCATCGACGGCGGCATGCCGGCGGTGATGAACAGGTCGGACGCCTTCTGGTGCGCCATCAGCTTCAGGAACGAGGTGAAATCGATGCTGCTCATGCCGTGACTCCGGGGGTTCGGTTCGGGATCGGTCTTCGGGAAAACGGTTCATGGCGGAAGCATCACACGACTGCCTGCCAATCCGGGTCCGGATTCCCAGTCCGAATACCCACGGCCGTCGAGGTCAGTCGAACAGCCGCTTGTCCTTCGCATAATCGCGCGCATGGCCCTTGGTGACGAGGTTGCGCTTGACCAGGTCCTGCAGGTGCTGGTCCAGTGTCATCATTCCGTACTGCTGGCCGGTCTGGATCGAGGAGTACATCTGCGCGACCTTGTCTTCGCGGATCAGGTTGCGGATGGCCGGGGTGCCGACCATGATTTCCCAGGCCGCGGTGCGCCCGCCGCCGACCTTCTTGAGCAGCGCCTGCGAAATCACCGCACGCAGCGACTCGGACAGCATCGAGCGCACCATCGGCTTCTCGCCGGCCGGGAACACGTCGATGATGCGATCGATGGTCTTGGCCGCCGACGAGGTATGCAGCGTGGCGAACACCAGGTGGCCCGTTTCCGCGGCCGTCAGCGCCAGGCGGATGGTCTCGATGTCGCGCATCTCGCCGACCAGGATGTAGTCGGGGTCCTCGCGCAGCGCCGAGCGCAGCGCCTCGTTGAAGCCATGCGTGTCGCGATGCACCTCGCGCTGGTTGATCAGGCACTTCTGCGCGGTATGCACGAATTCGATCGGGTCCTCGACGCTGAGGACATGACCGTATTCGCTCTTGTTGATGTGGTCGATCATCGCCGCCAGCGTGGTCGACTTGCCCGAGCCGGTCGGCCCGGTCACCAGGATCAGCCCCTGCGGCTGGTCGATCAGGTCCTTGAAGATCTTGGGGCAACCCAGGTCCTCGAGCGTCAGCACTTCCGACGGCACGGTGCGGAACACCGCGCCCGCTCCGCGGTTCTGGTTGAAGGCATTGACACGGAAGCGCGCCAGCCCGGGGATCTCGAACGAGAAATCGACCTCGAGGAATTCCTCGTAATCGCGCCGCTGCTTGTCCGACATGATGTCGTACACCAGCGCATGGACCTGCTTGTGGTCCAGCGCCGGTATGTTGATGCGGCGGACGTCGCCATCGACCCGGATCATCGGCGGCAGGCCGGCCGACAGGTGCAGGTCCGAAGCCTTGTTCTTGACCGAAAACGCCAACAGCTCGGCGATATCCATGCGTGCTCCCCTGAGCTCGACTGATGCTTGCGAAGTTTCCGCGGCGCTTTGTTGACCGCCAGGATGCGCATCCAGCCGCACCCGGGTGGAATCCAGGCCCCCCGCGCCGCAGTATAGGCTGAAATTTCCGGCGTCAATCCGCCGACCCGACAGGATCCCGACGTGCCTGCGCGCGCCTTGAAATCCCTGCTGCAACGACTGGAAAACGCCGCAGGCAGCGCTGGTCGGCCATCGCCGCGATTATTGGCGGTCTCCAAGCACCAGCCTGCGACCGCGGTCGCGGAAATGGCGGCCGCATGGCGCGTGCTGCTGCATGAACAGGGACGCGGCCGGGATGAACAGGGGCGACCGGCGTTCGGCGAGAACTACGTGCAGGAAGCACAGGCCAAGCGCGCGCTGCTCGCCGATCCCGGGCTCGAGTGGCACCTGATCGGCCACCTGCAATCCAACAAGGTGCGTGATGCGGCCGAGACCTTCGATTGGGTGCAGACCGTCGACCGGGAGAAACTGATCGATGGCCTGGCACGGCACCGGCCGGCATCGATGCCGCCGCTGAACGTGCTGGTGCAGGTGAACATCGACGACGAGGCCAGCAAGCACGGCTGCCGGCCGCAGGATGTCGCCGCGCTGGCGTCGGCGATCGTGGCCCAGCCACGCCTGGCGCTGCGCGGACTGATGGCCATTCCCGCGCCCGCTCCCGACATGGCTCGCAGGCGCGAGGCCTTCGCGCGGATGAAGCGGCTGTTCGACCGCCTGCGCGAAGACCATCCCGCGATCGACACCCTGTCGATGGGCATGAGCGGCGATTTCTCCGAGGCCATCGCCGAAGGCGCCACGCTGGTGCGGGTGGGCACGGCCTTGTTCGGGGCCCGTCCGGCGCCGACAACCGGCCGGGGCGCGCACTGAGGGATCACTCACGGCACCTTACACTGCCCTGCCCGCAAACACGGACGACCATGACGGATACGGATGCACTGCCGGCCACGCCGGGCACACTTGCCTTCATCGGCGGCGGCAACATGGCGCGCAGCCTGATCGCCGGCCTGCTGGGGGACGGCACCGCGGCGGCGTCGATCCAGGTCGCCGAACCGGTCCCAGGCGTGCGCGAAGCCCTGCATCGCGATTTCGATGTCCCGGTCTTCTCGGACAACAGCGACGCCGTCGCTGGCGCCGGCACCTGGCTGCTGGCCGCCAAGCCGCAGGTGATGCGCGACATCTGCGAGGCGCTCTCCGGGCCCGCGCAGGCAGCATCGCCGCTGGTGGTTTCGATTGCCGCCGGCATCACCACCGCGCAACTGGAGCGATGGCTCGGCGGCGGATTGCCGATCGTGCGCGCGATGCCCAACACCCCGGCGCTGCTGGGCGCGGGCGTCACCGGTCTGTTCGCCAACGCGCGCGTCGACGCCGATGGCCGCGCCTGCGCCGAACGCCTGCTCGCCAGCGCCGGCCCGGTGGTGTGGCTCGACGACGAGGCGCTGCTGGACGCCGTGACCGCGGTGTCGGGCAGCGGCCCGGCCTACGTGTTCCTGCTGGCCGAGGCGATGCTCGACGCCGCCCGCGCGCAGGGCCTGCCCGAAGCAGCGGCGCGGACGCTGGTGTTGCGCACGATCCTGGGGGCGGCGCGCATGCTGGTGGAGGAGGACGCGACGCCGGCCGAGCTGCGCGCGCGCGTGACCTCCGGCGGCGGGACGACCGAGGCCGCGATCGAGGTCTTCGAGCATGGGCGACTGCCCGCGCTGGTCGGCGATGCGATCGATGCGGCCAGCCGGCGCAGCCGTGAACTGTCCCGGCAGTTCGAGCAGGCGCCGTGCGCATGAACGTTCGCCTCCTCAGGCTGGCAGCCCTGGCGCTTTCGATGGTGCTGGCCAGCGCATGCAACGCGCCATCGCCTGCCCCTGCGGCCAACGACAACGACAGCGCCGCGGCCGTCGCCACCGGCGATGCGGTCCTTCAGGTCGGCGACACCTGGGTGCGGGCCAGCGTCGTGCAGACCTCGCTCCTCCCGGCGAGCGTCGCCCGGCAATATGGCGTCGCGCGCGATCCACGCACGTTGCTGTTGCTGGTGGTCGCGGGCAAGGGGCCGCCGGCGTCGGCCACCCCGGTGCCGGTGATGGTCACTGCCCGTGCACGTGACCTGACCGGCGGCACCCAAACCGTCGCGATGCGGCAGGTGCGCGACGGCGACGCAATGGATTCGATCGGCACCATGTCCACCACGTTGCCGGCCACGCTGCGCTTCGACCTTCAACTGTCAGTGCCGGGACAGCCGCCGGCGGCGATGAGCTTCAGCCGCGAGTTCTATCCGCAGTAGGCGGCTGCGCCGCGGCCCAGGCATCGATGATCGCGGCGATCGCGCGCACGCCGTCGGTCAACGCCGCCGGACCCGGCTGCAGGATGATCGGTGACTTGATCTCGTGCAGCTGGCCATCGCGCACGGCGGGGATCGCCGCCCAGCCCGCGCGCGCGGCCACCTTGTCGGGGCGGAATTTCTTGCCGCACCACGAGCCGAGGATGATGTCCGGGCGGCGCGCGACGACCTCGCCGGAATCTTCGAGTATCCGGCCCTTGGCCAGCGACTGCGCCGCGCGTTCGGGAAAGATGTCGTCGCCACCGGCGATGCGCACCAGTTCGGCGACCCACTGGATGCCGCTGATCAGCGGCTCGTCCCATTCCTCGAAGTAGACCTTCGGCCGCCGCGGCAACGCCGCTGCCCGCGCGGCAATGGCGTCCAGGCCTGCGCGGAGACCGTCGCCGTACACCTCTGCCTTTGCGCCGACACCGACCAGCGCACCCAGCCGCCGGATGTAGTCGAGGATGCCGTCGACGCTGCGATGGTTGCTGATCCAGACCTCGACGCCATGGCGGATCAACGCACTGGCGATGTCGGCCTGGATGTCGGAAAAGCCGACGACGAAGTCTGGTTCCAGCCGGAGGATCTCGTCGATCTTGGCCGAAGTGAACGCGCTGACTTTGGGCTTCTCCCGCCGCGCGATCGGCGGGCGCACGGTGAACCCGCTGATGCCGACGATCCGCGCCTGCTCACCGAGCGCGTACAGCACTTCGGTCGGCTCCTCGGTGAGGCAGACGATCCGTTGCGGTCCGCTCATGCGAACGCTTCTGGCGATCGTCGCGCGGACGCTCGTGGCATCGATCGTTGGAAACAAGGCCTCAGTTGGCAGCCATCCTTGCCGCATCGATCGCAAGGGAAGAGCTCGTGGCTGAAGCTGCTACGAATCGCCCGTCCGTGGCTCACGGATACAACATCCGCGTCGACCAGTCGCCCGCGCGGTCGCGCTCGTACACCGTGCGGTCGTGCAACCGGTATTGCGCGGCGTACCAGAATTCGATCCGGTTCGGCTTGACCCGGAAGCCGGTCCAGCGCGGCGGGCGCGGCACGTCGCGGCCTTCGAATTCACGTTCGACCTGCGCCAGGCGCGTCTCGAAGGTCTCGCGCGCATCCAGCGTCTCGGACTGCTTCGACGCCCACGCGCCGAGCTGGCTCACCCGCGCCCGCGAGGCGAAGTAGGCATCGGCCTCGGCGTCGGCCACGGTCTCGACCGCGCCTTCGATCCGCACCTGCACGCCCAGCCGCACGCGCGGCCAGTGGAACAGCAGCGCGGCCTGCGGATTGGCCTGCAGCTCCCGGCCCTTGCGCCCGTCCAGGTGGGTGTAGAAAACGAAGCCGCGCGCGTCGTGCGCCTTGAGCAGCACCGTGCGCAGCGACGGACGCGCATCCAGCGTCGCGGTGGCGACCGCCATCGCCGTGCGGTCGGGCTCGCCGGCGGCCAGCGCTTCCTCGAACAGCGCATCGAACGTCGCCAGCGCTTGTCCATACAGGTCGGCCATACTATTCGTCCGTTCTTGCCCGGGCGCATTGTCTCGCGATGACCGCCGCACCGCACCCTCCGGCTCATGCCGGCTACGCCGACGCGTTCGTCGACGCCATCCTGGCCGACATGCAGGCCCACGCCAGCCGTTGTTACGCCATCGCCGGATTGCAGGGGACCGGCAAGTCGACCCTGAGCGCACAGATGGTCGCGCGCGCCGCGCAGCGGGGCCGGCGACTGGTGGCGCTGTCGATCGACGACTTCTACCTCGGCCACGAGGCACGCCAGGCGCTCGCGCGCCAAGTGCATCCGTTGTGCGCCACCCGCGGCGTACCCGGCACGCACGACGTCGCGCTCGCCTGTGAAACCCTCGATGCCCTGCGCGCGCAGCGGCCGGTGGCGTTGCCGCGGTTCGACAAGATCGCCGACGACCGCCTGCCGCGCGCGCAGTGGCCGCTGGTGGAGGGCGCCGACGGCGTGATCCTGGAAGGCTGGTTCCTGGAAGTACCACCGCAGGCGCCGGATGATCTCGTCGAACCGATGAATGCGCTCGAACGCGACGAGGATCCCGACGGCACCTGGCGGCGCTGGAGCAACGCTGCGCTCGGCCGCGACTATCCGCCGCTGTGGACGCGACTGGACCGGCTGCTGTTCCTGCAGGGACCGGGCTTCGACATCGTGCCGCAGTGGCGCTGGCAGCAGGAACAGACGCTGCAGGCGCAGCACCCCGATCGCCAGGCGATGAGCCAGGCGCAGGTGCAGCGCTTCGTGCAGTTCTTCGAGCGCGTCAGCCGGCAGGCGATGCGCACGTGGCCCGCGATCGCCGACCGCACGATCGCGCTCGACGCGCAGCGGCATCCGCTGGGCGAGATGACATGGGCGCGTTGACATGGCCGCATTGACATGAACCCGGCACCCAACCTCGTGCTGGTCGGCCCGATGGGCGCGGGCAAGACGTCGATCGGGCGGCGGCTTGCCGACGCGCTCGGGCTGGCCTTCGTCGATGCCGACCGCGACGTCGAACTGCGCACCGGCGCCGCCGTCGGCACGATCTTCGAATGCGAAGGCGAAGCCGGTTTCCGCGCCCGCGAGCGACTGGCGCTGGCCGAACTGCTCGCCGGCGACGGCCGCGTGATTTCCACCGGTGGCGGTGCGATCCTGGATGCCGGCAATCGCGAAGCGATGCAGGCACGCGGCTTCGTGGTCCACCTGCAGGTCAGCGTCGACGGCCAGCTGCAACGCCTGGCGCGCGATCGCAGCCGGCCGCTGCTGCAGCGCGACGACCGCGCCGAGGTCCTGCAGGCGATGTCCGCCTTCCGCACCCCGTTGTACCTGCAGGTCGCCGACCTGTGCTTCGACACCGAGGGCCTGTCGTCGGCCGATGCCGCCAGCGCGCTGGCGCGACTGCTCGAAGGCCGCTGGCAGCGCGGCGCGGTCGCGGCATGACGTCCGGGATCCGACGCGTCGATGTCGGCGGCGCGGCGCCGTACGCGATCGACATCGGCCCGGGCCTGCTCGACGATGGCGCGCGGCTGGCCGCGCAGGTGCGCGGTCGCCATGTGCTGGTCGTGAGCGACACCCACGTCGCGCCCTTGTACGCCGCGCGCGTGGCGTCGGCGTTGCAGGCAAAGCGCGCGGATGCGCAGGTCATCGTCAGCTGCATCGCCTCGGGCGAAGCGTCCAAGACCCTTGCCAGCTTCGCCGAGCTCAGCCGCGAGCTGGCCGAACTCGGCGCCACCCGCGATGCCTGCGTGTTCGCACTCGGCGGCGGCGTCGTCGGCGACCTGGCCGGTTTCGCGGCGGCGTGCTGGATGCGCGGCATCGATGTTGTGCAGCTGCCCACGACGCTGCTGGCGATGGTCGATTCCTCGGTCGGCGGCAAGACCGCGGTCGACCTGCCGCAGGGCAAGAACCTCATCGGCGCCTTCCACCCGCCGCGCGCGGTGCTCGCCGACACCGATACCCTGCGCACGTTGCCTGCGCGTGAACTGCGCGCCGGTTTTGCCGAGGTGATCAAGTACGGCGCGATCGTCGATGCTGCGTTCCTCGACTGGCTCCAGGCCCATGCCGAGGCCCTGCTGGCGTCGGACCCGACCGCGCTGGCGCAGGCCATCGCACGCAGCTGCGAACACAAGGCCGCGATCGTCACGCGCGACCCGCGCGAGCACGGCGAACGCGCGCTGCTCAACTTCGGCCATACCTTCGCCCACGCGATCGAGAGCGAACAGGGTTACGGCGGCTGCAACCACGGCGAGGCCGTCGCCATCGGCATGGTCCTGGCGGCGAGGCTGTCGACGGCGCTCGGCCTGGCGCCCGCGGCCGACGCCGACCGGTTGCGGATGCTGCTGCAGCAGTTCGGCTTGCCGGTAGCGCTGCCGCCCGGCCTGGATCCGGAGGCCCTGCTGGCACGCATGCGCCTGGACAAGAAGGCGCAGGCCGGCGGGCTGCGCTTCGTGCTGTGGGAACGCGCGGGCGCGGCGCGGGTGCAGCCTGCGGTGCCGGACGACGCGGTGCGGCAGGTGCTGCACTCCACCTGACTCCCGGCGCACGCAGCCGCCGCACCGGCCGCGGCCGCCCAGCGCGGGTCGCGTTGCAGCGGGAAGACCGGGGCGTCCGGCTACAATGCGCGGCCATGCGCCTGCTGCTGCAACAACATCCCGACGGCCGCGAAGCCCCCCGCTTCGTGCAACTGATGCTGGAACCGGACCTGCTTGGCGGCTGGGCGCTGGTGCGCGAAAGCGGGCAGATCGGCGGCCGCAGCCAGCTCAAGCGCGAACAGTACCTGGACCAGGCGAGCGCGCAGGCGGCCTTCGAGCGCGCCCGCGATGCGCAGTTGAAGAAGGGCTTCCAGCTGATGTTCGCGCAGGGGGCGGAGGCACCGCGTTGACGGCGGGCGGCGTCGTCAATGCGACCGCTTCCTTTGTTTCCCGCAAGCGGCGTTCCAAACCGGCATCACCTCGGCTGCGACTGCGCGCCGGACCAACCGCAACATCCATGGATTTCCGCCGTCGCGGGAATGACGACATAGAAGAGTGAGTTTCCCGCCGATGCCCCTGCACAACGATCGCCTGCTGCGCGCGCTGCGCCGCGAACCCGTCGACCGCACCCCCGTCTGGCTGATGCGCCAGGCCGGACGCTACCTGCCCGAATACCGCGCCACCCGCGCGCGCGCCGGCAGCTTCCTGGCGATGGCCAAGACGCCGGAACTCGCCTGCGAAGTCACGCTGCAGCCGTTGGCGCGGTTCCCGCTGGACGCCGCGATCCTGTTTTCCGACATCCTCACCATCCCCGATGCGATGGGATTGGGCCTGTATTTCGTCGAAGGCGAAGGTCCGAAGTTCGAGCACCCGCTGCGCACGGCAGACGATATCGCGCGCCTGGGCGTGCCGGACATGGAGTCCGAACTGCGCTACGTCATGGATGCGGTGCGCCTGATCCGGCGCGAGCTGCGGGATGCCGACGGCATCGGCCGCGTGCCGCTGATCGGATTTTCCGGCAGCCCGTGGACGCTGGCCTGCTATATGGTCGAAGGCGGCGGCAGCGACAACTTCCCGACCATCAAGGCGATGGCGCTCAACGATCCGGCCGCGCTGCACCGGCTGCTGTCGGTCAACACCGATGCGGTGATCGCCTACCTCGCCGCGCAGCGCGCCGCCGGTGCGCAGGTGCTGCAGGTCTTCGATACCTGGGGTGGCGCACTGTCGCCGGCGATGTATCGCGAATTCTCGCTGCCCTACCTGCAGCGGATCGCGCGCGAGCTCCCGCGCGGCGAAGGCGACGCCCACGCCCCGCTGATCCTGTTCGGCAAGGGCAATGCACCCTACCTGGAAGACCTCGCCGCCAGCGGCTGCGAAGGTCTCGGCGTCGACTGGACGGTAACGCTCGAAGAGGCCGCCCGCCGTACCGGGGGCCAGGTGGCGCTGCAGGGCAACCTCGATCCGGCGATGCTCTACGGCGCGCCGGAAGCGATCGCCACACAGGTGCGGCTTACCCTCGACAGCTACGCGGCCGGCAACGGCGGCTCACGTGCGGGACACGTCTTCAACCTTGGCCACGGCCTGTCGCCGGACATGGATCCGCAGCACGTCGCCGCGCTGGTCGCGGCCGTCCACGAGCACAGCGCACGGCCGTACCGCCCAGCCTGAGTCGACCGGGCGCGAACCGTAAGCGCCTGTCGATCAGCCCGCGCGCGGTTGCAGTTTCTGCAGCAGCGCCTTCGCCGGCGCCTTGAACGGCCGCACGAAGGTGCGGTAGACGGCCGAGGTCGCGCGCCGTCCTGCAGGGATGCGCCAGCCCAGGCCTTCCTCGATCGTGTACAGGCACGGGTTGCAGCGGCCGCAAGGCTGCTGGTCGCGGCCGGGACGATGGCAGAACCAGGTCATGTGCATGAGCGCGGTCCAGCCCTGCTCCTCGGCCGCGCGCGACATGTCGAGCTTGCTGGTCTCGAACAAGGGGAGCGAGAACCGATCGAACAGCAGGCAGGGATCAGGGTCGGTGGCGCGGAAGTTCGGATCCATGCGCCAGGTGCAGGTGCCGTCGACTCCGGCGACGCGGATCACTAAAGGCTCGATCACCGCGTGCGCCTGGTCGTCGCGATGGATGCACAGCTGCAGGTCGTCGATCGAATGCTGGCGGCAGAAGCGCGCCAGCCAGGCGTACTGGCTGCCGATGAATGCGCCCTGCAATTCCCGCCGGAAAGCCGCATCCACTTCGGCATCCGGCGCCAGGTCGGCGACCTGGCAGATGCGCGTCCCAGCCAGCAGCGCACGCGTGCCGGGATGCAGCAGGGCCAGGCGCGCGCGGATGCGCTCCATGGTGGCCAGTTCGACCTGCGTCGAAGGCCGCCCGGAGTCGACCAGGTAATAGGGGACCACGGGCCGGCGCTGCTGCAACAGCACCCGCAACAACTGGAACGTCGAGGCCCAGCCGCCGGTCCATAGCAGCCGCGTGGCCGCGGATTCGTCGTTGATGCTCATGCGTGCCCGCGCTTCGCGGATGGTGCGAAGGTGCGCGCACGCTATCACCGCATTCCTAAACGCAAATTCATCCGCCCGAATGCGGACGGCGTTCGCCTACGTCGCCTCGGTCTCCGGCAGCAGCGACTCGATCGCCGCCAGCAGGAGCCCGCCGGTCAGCGGCTTGCGCAGGAAGCCGTCGAAGCCGGCGGCGCGGGCCAGGGGTTCGGCGTCGGCATCGGCACGCGCGGTCACTGCCAGCAGTGGCGCGCTGAATCCCTGCGCCCGCAGCTGCCGCGCCAGCGCCAGGCCATCGAGTCCCGGCAGGTCGAGATCAAGCAGTGCCAGGTCGAAGCGTCCACCCGCGACGCGCGCCAGCGCCGCCAGCCCGTGCGCGACGTGGACGACATGGTGGCCCTGCGCGCCCAGCAGGCCGACCATGACTTCGGCCACGGTGGGATCGTCTTCGACCAGCAGGACCTCGAGTCCCCGGGAGGCCCCCGGCGTTGGCGTAACTGCGCTCCCGGCAGTTCCCGGTAGCGGATCGGCGCGCGGCAACGGCAGGGTGACGATGAAGCGCGTGCCGCGGCCGGGCGTGCTCTCCACCTCGATGTGCCCTTCCATCGCCGCGGCCAGTTCCTGGCTGATCGCCAGCCCCAGGCCGCTGCCGCCGTAGCGCGCCGACGTGCGCGCATCGGCCTGCTCGAAACGGCGGAACAGGCGCGATGCCTGTTCGGCATTGAGCCCCGGGCCGGTGTCGCTGACCTCGAAGCGCACGTCCTGCGCACCGAGCGCGGCGATGTGCAGTCCGACGCTGCCGTGCTCGGTGAACTTGATTGCGTTGCCGAGCAGGTTCAGCAGGATCTGCCGGATCCGGACCGCGTCTCCGCGCACGACCGACGGGACGTCGGCATCGATGCGCTCGTTGAACGCCAGCCCCCGCTGCTGTGCCAGAGGCTTCATCAGCTCGACCACTTCCTCCAGCATGCCGCGCAGCGAGAACACCTGGTCGTCGAGCTCGAGCTTGCCCGCCTCGATCCGCGCCAGGTCCAGCGCGTCATTGACCAGCCGCAACAGGTGGTTGCCCGCACGCCGGATCGACTCGGTGTAACTGCGCTGGCGGGGATCCAGGTCGGTGCCGAGCAACAGCTCGCTCATGCCGAGCACGCCGGTCATCGGCGTGCGAACTTCATGGCCCAGGGTCGCCAGGAAGCGGGTCTTCGCCAGCGAGGCCTGCTCGGCGACGTCGCGCTTGTGCTCGGCCAGCTGCCACTCGTGCTTCTGCCGCAGGCGCGCGCGATAGGTCGCCGCCACCCGCCAGGCCGCCAGCACCGCCAGCAGCACCAGCGCCGCGATCGCCCACGGCGTGCGCCACCACGGCGGCGCGATCCGGAAGCCCAGCGTGCGCACGGGCGACCACACGTTGTCGGCGGTCTTGGCGCGGATGCGCAGGCGGTAGTCGCCGGGCGGCAGTTGCGAGAACGTGCGCTCGCCGGTGGCGCCGACTTCGACCCAGTCGGTGTCGTAATGCTTCAGGTCGAAGCCGTAGCGATGCGAGCGCGCGTTGTCGAAGGACAGCAGGCGCGCGGTGATGCGCAGGTCGCGATCGCCGTACGCGAGCTCGAAGCCGTCCGTCGCCGGCAGTTCGATCGTCGCATCGCCGCGGCGCACGCTGGCCGACTCGATCACCAGCCGTGGCGCGGTGGCCGCCGGATGCACCACCGCCGGGTCGAACAGCACCAGCCCGTCCGGCGTTGCGGCGGCAATGCGGCCGTCCTGCGGCCGCGGGATCGGCCGCTCGCCGAACTCCTGGCTCGGCAGGCCGTCCAGCACGCCGTAGACGCGCGACGAGCGCGTGGCCGGATCGAAGCGGATCAGGCCGCGCACGCTGGTCAGCCAGACCACGCCGTTGCTGTCGATGGTCAGGCCGTTGGGCGCCACCGCCGGCAGGCCCTGGCGTGCATCGAAGCGGCGTTGCAGCCGCAATCCGTCGCCCTGCCAGCGGTAGGCCTCCAGCGCGCCGAAACGCGCGATCCAGACCGTATGCGCGTCCGCATCCAGCGCGAAGCCGTAGACGGTCGCATCGAGCACGCCGGGCACCGGCTGGAACCGATGGTCGCCCGCATTCCACGCCAGCAGGCCGTTGGACCCGGCGATCCAGATGCCGCCATCGGCGCCAGCGTCGATCTGGTGCAGGCTGCTGCCCGCGGCCAGGCCGGAATGTCCGGGCAGTATGGTTTCCAGCACGTGTCCGTCGCCGTCGCGGCGTTGCACGCCATCGAGTTCGGAGGCCGTCCACAACACGCCGTCGGAGGTCTCGGCGAACCACGCGCGCTCGCTCGGCAGCGCAGCGTCGACCCGATCGTCGGCGCTCCAGCGGCGCACGCGGCCGTCGTCGGGATCCAGCCGCGCCAGCCCGCGGTAGTAGCTGATCCAGACCTTGCCGGCGCGATCCTCGTGCACCGCCATCGGCATGTAGCCCAGGCCCGCGTCGGCGAGCACGTGCTGGATGTTGCCGGTTTCCGGATCCAGCCGGTCGAGCATGCCGCCGCTGCCGACCAGCCACATGTCGCCCGACCGGGAGGCGGAGATGCCGTGCACGTAGGCGTTGGCCGACGACGCCGGATCGTCGAGCTGGCGCGACAGCACCGAGAATCGATGCCAGTAGGTGCGCAGGTACCACAGGCCACTGTCGGTGCTGCCGAACCACAGGCCGCCTTCGCGATCTTCATAGCCGCGCGACCACGACGGCTTGACCGCGCCGTGGGCGGAGTTGCTGTACAGCGGCACGTTGCGGACGACGCCGGCTTCGGTCGCGCCGGAGGCATCCAGCGCGGATTCGCTGTCGCGTCCCAAGCCGTCGACGGTGTCCAGCCAGTAGATCCCCCCGCCATCGCGCAGCAGCATGTGGAACAAGGGTTTGTCGTAACCGGGCCAAGGCCGCAGCGACGTGCTGCCGTCGGGCCGGCGCACGCTGACGCCGCGCGGGGTGCCGATCCACAGCGCGCCGTCGGTGTCGACGGACAGGCCGTTGACGGCGGGCGCGTTCAAGGCCGATGCCGGAAGGCGGTCGAAGTCGCGGCCGTTCCAGCGCGCGACGCCATTCTTGGTGCCGACCCAGAGCGTGCCGTCCGGCGCCACCACCAGTTGCACGATCCCCGCATCCGGAACGCTGTGCGGATCGCCGGCGCGCGGGAGGAAGCGGGTGATGCGGCCGTCGGGATCCAGCCGGTGCAGCCCTGCGTCGGCGGTTCCGAACCACAGCGCGCCATCGCGGGTGGAGGTGATCGTCCAGATGTCGTCGCCGCCGATGCGCGGATCCGAGGCATGGTCGTAGTAGCGGAACACGCGCCGGTCGACGTCCAGCACCGCCAGTCCCGCCGTGCTGGTACCGACCCAGACCCGGTTGCGTGCATCGACATGCACGGCCCAGACGTTGTTGTCGCGCAGGCCCTGCCCGACGCGCCAGACCTGGAAGCCGATGCCGTCGTAACGGGCGAGGCCGTCGCTGGTGGCGATCCACAGGTAGCCGAAGGCGTCTTCGGCAATGTCGTTGATGCGGTTGGACGGCAAGCCGTCGGCGACCGTGATCTGCTGCGGCTGCGGGGTTTCCGGCAGCCCGGCACGGGCAACAGGCGCCGCGGCGATCCAGGCGCACAACAACAACGGCAGCCCCCGCCACCAGGCCTTGGATCGTGCGTTCACGTCGTTCCCCAGCCGCAAGGTGCGGGGCCCGATGGTCGCAACGCGAGCTGGCCCGTGCAAGGCATTCATCGGCTCGGGCCTAGAATCCGCCATCGCGCCGGGATTGCCGGTGACCGGGAGAGACCGATGCGGGTGCTGGTGTCGCGACCGTACGATGCATGCAGGCGCGACACGCCGCGGCGCGGCAGGCGCGTTTCGCGTGCCGTGGCCTGCGTCCTGCTCGCGCTGCCACTGGCGGCGCAGTCGCAGGGCGGCACCTATCGACTGGATCCGGTGCACACGCGGGTAGTGTTCGCGATCAGCCACGCCGGGTTCTCGCATGCGCTGGGCACGGTGTCGGGCAGCACGGGCACGCTGGTGTTCGATCCCGATGACTGGTCGTCGGCCAGCATTTCCGTCAGCGTGCCGCTTGGCCGGCTTGACCTGGGCGATGCGGAATGGAACCGCGCCGCCTCCGCGCGCAACCTGCTCGATGTCCAGGCGTGGCCGGTGGCGACGTTCGTTTCGCACCGGGTTGAGGCGAGGGATCCGACCCATGCGTCGGTGTGCGGGACACTGACCTTGCATGGGGTCGGCCGCGACACCTGCCTGGCCGTGACCTTCAACCAGCTGCAGCGCCTGTCGCTGCCGCCATTCCATCGCGTGGCCGGTTTTTCGGCCACTGCCACGCTGCACCGCAGTGATTTCGGCATCCGCGCCTGGCCGACCGTGATCGGCGACGAGGTGCGGTTGCGGATCGAGGCCGAAGCCATCCTGGACCGTTCCGCGGGCGCTCCTTCGCCAGAACCGGCCGTGCCTGCAGCCGTGCCGCCCGCGCCCACCGGTGCCGCGCCCGCGATGGGCAACCCGGCATGACCGCGCCTGACCGCCAACGCTGGAGTGCGATCAGCCAGGCGTTCCACTGGCTGATCGTCGCCTTGATCCTGGTGATGGCCTACCTGGGGCTGACCATGGTCGACCTGCCGGATACGCCGCACAAGATCTTCTTCTACATGCTGCACAAGTCGACCGGAATGACGATCCTGGTGCTGGGGGTATTGCGCCTGGCATGGCGGCTGTACGCGGGCAGGCCTGCCGTGCTCAGCGGGATTCCACGCTGGCAGGCGCACCTGGCCACGCTCACCCATGGCGCGCTGTACGTGCTGTTGTTCGCACTGCCGCTCAGCGGCTGGCTGCTCAATTCATCGACCGGCTTCCCGCTGCGCTGGTTCAACCTGGTCAACCTGCCGCCACTGGCCAGTCGCAGCGACGCGCTGCATGAAGTCGTGCGGCCACTGCATGAAGCGTTGTTCTGGGCGCTGGTGGTGCTGGCGCTGGCGCACGCGGCGGCGGCGATCTACCACCACCTTTTTCAGCGCGACGACACCCTGGTGCGCATGCTGCCGCGTGGCTGGCTGCGCGCACCATCGGCCCAGGCGCAAACGGAGCACCCCCATGCGTGAAGACGCCGTCCGATTCCCGCACAAACCGGTGACGTTCCGGGGCTCGCCTCGCACCGGCGCCGCGGCAAAACGCGCAGTTCGCCGGCCGCTGGCGGCAGCAGCCACGGGCGCCGCGACGACTGCCCCGCGGCGTAGGCTGACGACGGCCACCATGGTCCTGCTTGCGGTCCTCTGCGCACCGGCCATGGCCCGGGCCGCCGACTACGTGCAGGCCCCGGGCTCGACGCTCGCCTTCGCCGGCCGCTACCAGGACCAGGTGTTCACCGGGCGCTTCCCGGGATTCAGCACGCGCGTCTCGTTCGACCCGGCCGATCCGGGCAGCGCCACGCTCGACGTCGACATCCCGCTGGCCTCGGCGACCACCGGCAATCCCGACTACGACGCCCAGATGCTTGGCGACGCTTTCCTCGACGCGGCCACCTTCGCGCAGGCGCGCTACCACGCCGAGGGTTTCCGCCCGCTCGGTGGCAACCGCTACGCTGCCGACGGCACGCTGACGCTGCACGCGGTGAGCAGGCCGGTCACGCTCGAGTTCACCTGGACCGGTGGTGCGCAACCGGTCCTGGCGGGCAAGGCGACCGTGCAACGGCTCGCATTCGGAATCGGCGTTGGCGACTGGTCCGATACCGACCTGATCCAGGATGCGATCGCGGTCAGCACCAAAGTCCGCCTGCAACCCGCGAAATGACCGCTCCGCCGGGATCGGCGGTCGCGATCCCGTACGCGCCGCACGAGCCTTGCGATGCCGGCGCCTACGCCCCGCCGAGCCAGGCGCGCAACAGCGGCGGATCGAAGGGCCATCCGAGCTCGCGCCCGTCGCCTTCGTCACGCAGCACGGGCACGCGCACGCCATAGCGCGCCTCCAGCGCGGCGTCGCCGTCGATGAACACGCTCTCGAACGCCGGTGCGCGCACCTGGGCCAGCAGCGACAGCGCCTGGTCGCACAGCTGGCAATCGTCTCGCTGGAACAGGACCAGGCGCATCGCAGTCCAAGATGGCAAGCCGGCGTTCGTCGGCGGGCGCATAGAATAGCCAGACATGCCTCCGGGCCCTTCCCGACCACGCGCGCCATGGCCGTCAGCACCTTCGACCTGTACAAGATCGGCATCGGGCCCAGTTCCTCGCACACCGTCGGGCCGATGCGCGCGGCGGCGCGTTTCGCCAGCCACTGGCTTGCCGACAACGGCAACCTCGAGCGCACCGCGCGGGTCCGCGCCGAAGTGTTCGGCTCGCTCGCGCTCACCGGTCGCGGCCACGGCACCGACAAGGCCGTGCTGATGGGGCTGGAAGGCCACTGGCCCAACGAAATCGATCCCGACATCATCCCCGCCGCGCTGGAGCGCATCCGCGCGACGAAAACCATCCAGCTGCTCGGCCGCCATCCGATCGCCTTCGACGAGAAGCGCGACCTGGTGATGAACAAGCGCCAGAAGCTGCCCTTCCATACCAACGGCATGCGCTTCAGCGCGTACGACGCGGACGGCAACGAGATCGCCACCCGCGACTACTACTCGGTTGGCGGCGGCTTCGTCGTCAACCAGGACGATGCCGCGCAGGACCGCATCGTCGCCGACACCACGCCGCTGCCCTACCCCTTCCACAGCGGCGCCGAACTGCTGGCGCACGCGCAGCGCACGGGGCTGTCGATCGCGCAGTTGATGTTCGAGAACGAGCAGGCCTGGCGCAGTCCCGAACAGATCGCCGCCGGACTGCGCGAACTGTGGGCGGCGATGCAGTCGTGCGTGGCGCGCGGGATCCGCCAGGAAGGCACCCTGCCCGGCGGCCTGCATGTCGTGCGACGGGCGCCGCTGCTGTTCGCGGAGCTGTCGGCCCAGCCCGAAGCCGCGATGCGCGACCCGCTGACGGTGCTCGACTGGGTCAACCTGTATGCGCTGGCGGTCAACGAGGAAAACGCCGCCGGCGGCCGCGTCGTCACCGCGCCCACCAACGGCGCCGCCGGCATCCTGCCCGCGGTGCTGCATTACTACGAGCGCTTCTGCGCCGATGCCAAGGACCCGGCCGCGCGCGAGAAAGGCATCTTCGACTTCCTGCTGACCGCGTCGGCGATCGGCATCCTCTACAAGGAAAACGCTTCGATCAGCGGCGCCGAAGTCGGCTGCCAGGGCGAAGTCGGCGTCGCCTGCTCGATGGCGGCCGCGGGGCTGACGGCGGCGCTCGGCGGCACGCCCGGACAGATCGAGAACGCCGCCGAGATCGGCATGGAGCACAACCTCGGCCTGACCTGCGATCCGATCGGCGGGCTGGTGCAGATCCCCTGCATCGAGCGCAACGCGATGGGTTCGGTGAAGGCGATCAATGCCTCGCGCATGGCCCTGCGCGGCGACGGCAAGCACAAGGTGTCGCTGGACAAGGTCATCAAGACCATGCGCGACACCGGCCGCGACATGCAGGACAAGTACAAGGAAACCAGCCGCGGCGGCCTGGCGGTCAACGTCATCGAGTGTTGAGGGCCTCGTGGCGGACCGTCCGGCACCCTTGCAAAGCCCTTCGCTCAAATGCGCGCGGCTGGCGTAGGATCGCCGCAAGGGGGCCTCGACCGTGGTGAAGCCGCTGCGTCAACCAATGCGCTGGCTGCCGCTCCTGCGTGGGCGTCGCAGGCGCGCGCGCGCGCGCGATGTGGCCCGGCGACCTGACGGCGTCGGTCGCGACTGGCTGGCCGGCCTGTTCGTGCTGGCACTGCTGCTGTCCGGTCCCGCGCAGGCGCTCAAGCCCGACAAGGCCTTCGCCAATTTCGTGCTCAACACCTGGTCGATCCAGGACGGCCTGCCGCAGATCAGCGCGTTGAGCCTGGCCCAGGACCACACCGGCTATATCTGGGTCGGGACCCAGAGCGGGCTGGCCCGCTTCGACGGCGTGCGCTTCGTCAGCTATACGCCGGAGGACACCCCCGAACTGGCCGGCATCTGGATCCGGTCGTTGCTGGCAGACCGCGCGGGGCGGCTCTGGATCGGCACCTACAAGGGCATGGCGGTCTACGAGAACGGCAGGTTCAGGTCGATCCGTGCCGCCGATCCCAGGCGCTATCCCTCGCTGGACATCTATGCGCTGGCCGAACTGGGCGACGGCAGCGTGCTGGCCGCCACCACCGATGGCGTCTTCCGGGTGGTGGGCGACCAGCTGGTGCGCCAGCCTGGGCCGGTGCCGGCGCTGGACCTGCTGCCGCGCCACGATGGCCTTTGGGTCGCGACCACCGGCGCAGTCGAGCGGATCGGCCCCGATGGCCGTGTGGCACGCCTGCCGCTGCCGGCCGATGCCGCCAGCGCCGCGGTCTCGCACCTGCGCGATGCACAGGGGCAACTATGGGCCGGCACGTCGCAGGGGTTGTACCGGCTCGGCGCCGCGGGCTGGCAGGCGGTCGTCACGGCCACGCCGCTGGACCGTTCGCCGGTCACGATGTTGCTGGGCGACCGGGACGGCAACCTGTGGGTCGGCAGCAACGCCGGCCTGGGGCGCTTCCGCAACGGCGCACTGTGGGAGTTCGTGCCCGATACCCACCCGCGGGCATTCCCGCAGGTCACCGCTGGCATGGAAGACCGCGAAGGCAGTTTGTGGCTGGGCAGCCAGCTCAACGGCCTGGCGCGGGTCTGGAATGGCTGGACGCGTCGCTACAGCACCGGCGAAGGCCTGCATGATCCGATCATCTGGTCGCTGTCGCCGGCCGTGGACGGCAACGGCACCGACGAGCGAATCTGGGTCGGCAGCAACGACGGCCTGAGCCTGTTCGACCACGGCCGCTTCCAGCTGATCGTGCCCGGCAGCGCGCTCCCGCATCCGCATGCCTACAACATCCTCGCCGAACCCGGCGTGGTCTGGATCGGCACCCGCCACGGCCTGGTCACGCTGCGCGACGGCAAGGTCGTCTCCAGTCCGGAGTTCGCGCCGATGGCGAGCGCGCAGATCAACGGCATCGTGCGCGATCGCGATGGCAGTCTCTGGTTCCCGACCACCGACGGCCTGTTCCATGACGTCGGCGGCAAGCTCACCCGGATCGGACAGGCACAGGGCCTGCTCGATCCGCGGGTGCGGGTGATCGCCTTCGATCGTGACCACCGCATGTTGCTGGGCACGCAGTCCGGCGTCTGGCAACTGCGTAACGGGCGCGTGCTCCCTCTGGAAGTCCGCGATGGCCTACCCTCCACGCTGGACGTCTCGGCCCTGCTGCCGCTGGACGACGGCCGCCTGTTGCTGGGCTCGCTGGCCGGCCAGCTGCTGGTCCTTGCCGGTGGTCGCTGGCACACACTGGGGCCCGAGCAGGGCATGCCGGCCAACGCGCCGTTCTTCCTGACCCAGGATCCGCATGGCTGGTTGTGGATCGCCGGCATCCGCGGCATCAGCCGGGTGCCGATGTCCGAGCTGCCGACCAGCGGCGAATCCGGAAGCCGCCCGGTCCATGGCGAAATGGTGCTCAACGAGCGTGGCGACCCCAACGCCGGCCAGCAGGGGTTCTGCTGCAACGGCGCCGGGATGTCGAAGGGCTTCCGCGCCGGAAACGTGCTCTGGCTGCCATCGCGCGACGGCGTGGTGGCACTGGACATGGACGACATCAAGCGCAACCCGCAGCCGCCGTCACTGGTGGTCGAACGCCTGCGCACGCCGAATGGCTGGCAGTCGGTACCAGCGGACGGTTCCAAGCAGGTGCTTCCGGCCTCGGCGCGCGACCTCGGGTTCGAATTCACCGCGCTGAGCTTCCAGGATCCCGGCAGCGTGCAACTGCGCTACCGGCTGCGTGGATACGACCGCAACTGGCATCGCCTGGAGGATGCGCGCCGGCGCAGCGCCAACTACACCAACCTGCCGCCGGGGGACTACACCTTCGAGGTCATCGGCGCCAACAACGCCGGCGTCTGGAATCCGCGCCCGGCGACATTGCGTTTCCGCATCCAGCCGCTGTTCCATGAGACCTGGCTGTTCCGCGCGCTGCTCGCCGCCCTGGGCCTGGTGCTGCTCTACGCCGGCTACCGCTACCAGTTGCAGCGGCACGCCCAGCAACGCGTCGCGCTCGAAGGCCAGGTGCAGGCGCGCACGCGCGAGCTGCATGCCGCCAATGCGCGGCTTGAAAAGGCCAGCCAGACCGATCCGCTGACCGGCCTGCGCAACCGTCGTTACCTCGCCAACCAGATCCCGGCGGACCTGGCCTACTACGACCGCGAGCGCAAGCGCAGCGGCGATTACGACCAGGTGCTGGTGTTCGCCCTGGTCGACCTGGACTTCTTCAAGCGCATCAACGACCAGCACGGCCATCGTGCCGGCGACCAGGTACTGCTGCAGGTGGCGCAGGTGCTGGGTTCCCTGGCGCGCAGCAGCGATTACCTCGCCCGCTGGGGCGGGGAGGAATTCCTGCTGGTGTTCCGTCCCATGGGCGGCCGTTACCTGGAAACGATCGGCCATCGCATCCGCAATGCCATTGCCACCGCGGACTTCGACGTTGGCTTGGCCGAACCGTTGCACCTGACCTGCTCGGTGGGGTTGTCGGAGTACCCGCTGTTCCGCGATGCGCAACAGGGGCTGGGCTGGGAACAGATGGTGGAAATGGCCGATGCGGCGCTGTACTGGGTCAAGGAGCACGGGCGCGATGGCTGGGCGGCGTTCCGCCCGACCAGGCAGACCGAACTGCCGGCATTGATGCGGGACCTGCAGCAGGGCAGCGCCGACCTGCTGAGCGCCAACCGCTTGCAGCTGCTCAGCTCCAAATCCGCGCCCGACGCGCTGGGTGCCGAATGATGGGCACCCGCCTTCGCCTCGGCGTCCGCAATGCCGCCCGCATCGCCGGCTTCCTCGCGGTCTACGGGGCCGGGGTGGTGTATTCGCTGCAGTTCATCGCCGCCCCCGGGGACGTGCCGCTTTACTGGCCCGCGGCCGGTCTGGCCCTCGCGCTTGCGGTGCTCTGGGGATGGCGCTGGGCACCGCTGGTGCCCATCGCCATGTGGTTGTCGCACTGGTGGATCGCAACCGGGCCCGATACGTTCCTGCCGTGGTCGATGCTCGGTGCGTTCCTGGGAGTGCTTGCCGCCAGCTGGGTGGTGCACCGGGATCCTGCGTTGCGGCCGGGCACCGTCCGCTACGGCTTCCAGGTGTTGATGGGCGGGGCGCTGATGGTGCTGCTCAGCGTGGGCATCGGCAGCATCGCGATCTGGCAGGGCGACCGGGCCAGCTGGGCGGAACTGCTGTCGATGCAGTTGCGCTGGTCGCTGGCCGAGGTGCTGGGCGTGGCCAGCGTGACGCCGGCCCTGCTGCTGGCGGCCGACTGGTTCGTCCGCCGCCGGATGGGCAAGCGGCAGTGGCGCGCGGCGGGGGTCGGCGAAGGCCTGCTGTGGAACATCGCGCTCGTGACCAGCTTCCTGCTGATGGCCTGGGGCATGAGCCTGAGCCGGGACTTCGCGCTTGGCCTGACCAGCCTGCCGCTGACGGTGATGCTCTGGAGCGCGCTGCGCTTCACCCCGTTGCGCACGGCGGTCTCGGTGTTGCTGACGGTGGCATTGATCACCGGCTTCGCGGGCCTTGGGCTGGCCGGGTTCCATGCCGCGCAGGGCACGCTCGAGGTCGCCATCCTGCTGCTGTACCTGTGCCTGATCGCGATCCTGCCGATCGTGCTGTCGATGACGGTCGACGAGCATCGCGCCGGGGCGCGACGGTTGCTGCGGCGCGCGAGCACCGATCCATTGAGCGGTTTGCCCAACCGCGGCGAATTCGAGGCGCAGGTCCGACGCGCGCTGCGCGACCCGACCAACGTGCCGCTCGCGCTGGCCTACCTGGACCTGGACAACCTCAAGCTGGTCAACGACACCGCCAGCCATGAGGTCGGCGATGCATTGATCCGCGAAGTCGCCGTTTCGCTCAACGCGCAGATGCGCCCGGGCGACCTGCTCGGCCACCTGGGCGGGGACGAGTTCGTGGTGCTGCTGCACAACGCCACTCCCACCATCGCGCGCGAGCGCGCGCAGGCGCTGCTGCATGCGGTGGAGAACAGCCACCAGGCGGTCGGCGGCGAGCAGTTCGGCACCACCGCCAGCATCGGGCTGGTGCCGTTCCAGCCCGAGCAGGTGGAGTTCGCGGAAGTCCTGTCGCAGGCCGACGCCGCCTGCTTCAACGCCAAGGAACTGGGCGGCGACCGGATCTCGATGGCGGGGGTGGGCGGCAACGCCTCCGACCCCGCGTCGGGCATGCGCTGGACCGTGCGCATCCGCGAGGCCCTGCAGCAACACAGCTTCCTGCTGTATGCGCAATCGATCGCGCCACTGCACCCGGCGATGGAAACCGGTGCGCATTTCGAACTGCTGCTGCGCATGCGCGACAACCGGGGCGGCACTCCGCACCTGCCCGACCGCTTCATCCCCGCCGCCGAACGCTTCCAGTTGTCGGTGCGGATCGATCGCGAAGTCGTGCGCCTGGCGCTGGAACGCCTGGAAAGCCAGCCCATCGCGGCTGGCGGCGTGGCGATGTGCGCGATCAACCTGTCGGCAGCCACGCTGATGGACGAAGGTTTCGTCGGCTTCGTGTCCGAGCGACTGCACCGCAGCGACTTCCCTGCCGAACGCCTGTGCTTCGAGATCACCGAAACCAGCGCGATGCGCGACCCGGCGCGTGCGCAAAGGGTGATCAACGAACTGCGCAGCCTGGGCTGCCGCTTCGCGCTGGACGACTTCGGCACCGGCTTCTGTTCGTTCGGGCACCTGCGCGCGCTGGACGTGGACTTCATCAAGATCGATGGCAGCTTCGTGCGCGACATGCAGGTCTCGCCGCTGGCGGCCGAAGTGGTCAGTTCGATCACCCGCATCGCGCACCTGTTGCACAAGCGCACGATCGCCGAACACACGGAAACCAAGTCGGTGTGCGCGGCCCTGACTGCCATGGGCGTTGACTACGCGCAGGGCTTCGCGATCGACCGTCCGCAGCCGTTCGAGAGCTATCTTGCCGGACTGGGGTTGCCACCAACGGGGTCTTAGGCTTCGTCGCCGGGCGGCGCAACGGGCCCGAAGCCCGCGCCCCGGCCCGCGCCGGCTTGCAATCGCTTTATCCTGATGTAGCGATATGTTGACGCAACCACCCGCGGTTGCACCCGCCTTGCGCATACTCCGCGGCATGTCGAAACCACTCTTCCACCTTCGGCGTGCCGGCTCCCCGCGTTCCCTCCCGATCGCGTGGATCGCCTGCGTCCTGGCGCTGTGCTGGGCACCGGCCGCGATGCCGGCCAAGATCTATCGCTGGACCGATGCCAGCGGCATCGCCCACTACGGCGATCGCCCGCCGGACAAGCGCCAGCAGGTGCGCGATGTCCGCACGATCCCGGTGCGGGCCGAACCCGCGGCCGTCGCGCGACTGCGCATCGAGACCAGCAACGGGCGCACCCTGGCCTGGGCCGACAACCTGATCGACGGCCCGATCGAAGTCATGCTCGATGCCGACGGCGACACCAGCATCACCGGTGCGCCCGCACTGCCGGCGCGCGCCACGGTCGCCGCCAACGCCAGCGCGGTGGTGTCGGTGCTGTCGGCGGTGGGTACCGGCAGCAACCATTCGGTGGCATTGCGGCTGCAGACGGTCCCCGGCGATCCCAACGCACGACCGCGCGATGTCCTGTACCAGTTGCCGTTGCGGCAGTCGGAACAGCGCATCGACCAGGGCTATGGCGGCAGCTTCAGCCACAACGACGAGCAGAACTATTACGCGGTCGACTTCGTCGCGCCGATCGGTACCCCGGTCCTGGCCGCGCGCGACGGCATCGTGATGGAAATCGAAAGCGACTTCGACAAGGCCGGGTTGAACCTGGAGAAATTCGGCGGCCGCGCGAACTTCGTGCGCATCCTGCACGACGACGGGACGATGGCGCTGTACGCCCACCTGCAGGAAAACGGCGTCGTGGTCCGCGTCGGCCAGCATGTCCGGGCCGGACAGCAGATCGGGTCGTCGGGCAATACCGGCTTCACCACCGGCCCCCACCTGCACTTCGTCGTGCAGGTCAACCGGGGCATGCGGCTGGAATCGATCCCGTTCCGCATGAGCGGCCCGCAGGGCAAGCTGGCATTCGGCAGCAGCCGCTGACCGCCGGCGTCCGGCTTCCGGCGGTTCCCGTGCCAGGACAGGGAAAGGAGGCGGCAGCCGCTATAATCGCGGCCTTCCCCGCTTCCTGACGCGCCTTTGCGCGCCGTTCCCATGTCCGAACAGAAAAGCGAAGTGGCCAGAGAAGCCGCGCGGCGGCGCACGTTCGCGATCATCTCGCACCCCGATGCGGGCAAGACCACGCTGACCGAAAAGCTGCTGCTGTTCGGCGGCGCGATCCAGATGGCGGGCAGCGTGAAGGGGCGCAAGGCGGCCCGCCACGCGACCTCTGACTGGATGGCGCTGGAAAAGGAACGCGGCATCTCGGTGACGTCGTCGGTGATGCAGTTCCCTTACGAAGGCCGCATTGTCAACCTGCTCGACACGCCCGGCCACGCCGACTTCGGCGAGGACACGTATCGCGTGCTCACCGCGGTGGATTCGGCGTTGATGGTGATCGACGTCGCCAAGGGCGTGGAGGAACGCACGATCAAGCTGATGGAAGTTTGCCGGCTGCGCGACACGCCGATCATGACCTTCATCAACAAGCTCGACCGCGAGGGCCGAAGCCCGATCGACCTGCTGGACGAAGTCGAATCCGTGCTCGGCATCCAGTGCGCCCCTGTGACCTGGCCGATCGGCATGGGCCAGCGGCTCAAGGGCGTCGTGCACCTGGTTTCGGGCGAAGTCCATTTGTACGAGCAGGGGCGAAACTTCACCCGCCAGGACTCGACGATCTTCGCGTCGGTGGACGATCCGCGGCTGGAAGCGCGCATCGGCGCGGACATGCTGCGCGAACTGCGCGATGAACTGGAACTGGTGCAGGGCGCGTCGCATCCCTTCGACGCCAGCGCCTACCTCGCCGGCAGGCAGACACCCGTGTTCTTCGGCTCGGCAGTGAACAACTTCGGCGTGCAGCCGCTGCTGGATTTCTTCGTGGAGCACGCGCCGTCGCCGCGCCCGCGTGCGACCACCTCGCGCGAGGTCGCGCCCGACGAACCGCAGCTGTCGGGCTTCGTCTTCAAGATCCAGGCCAACATGGATCCGCAGCACCGCGACCGGGTCGCCTTCATGCGCATCTGTTCGGGCACGTTCAGCGCCGGCATGAAGGCGCTGCAGGCGCGCACCGGCAAGGAGGTCAAGCTTGCCAATGCGTTGACGTTCATGGCGTCTGATCGTGAGATCGTTGAAACCGCCTACCCGGGCGACGTGATCGGCATCCACAACCACGGCACGATCTCGATCGGCGACAGCTTCAGCGAAGGCGAGTCGCTGTCGTTCACCGGCATTCCCAACTTCGCGCCGGAATTGTTCCGTCGCGCGCGCCTGCGCGATCCCCTGAAGCTCAAGCAGCTGCAAAAGGGCCTGGCGCAGCTGAGCGAGGAAGGCGCGACGCAGTTCTTCCGGCCGCTGATGTCCAACGACCTGATCCTCGGCGCGGTGGGCACGCTGCAGTTCGACGTGGTCGCCTATCGGCTGAAGGACGAATATGGGGTGGATGCGTCGTTCGAACCGGTGCAGGTCACCACCGCGCGCTGGGTCCATTGTGATGACGCCAGGAAGCTCGAGGAATTCCGCGACAAGAACGCGATGAACCTCGCGGTCGATGCCGCCGGCGAGCTGGTCTACCTCGCCCCGACCCGGGTCAACCTGCAGCTGGCGCAGGAGCGCGCGCCCGCGGTGCGGTTCGCCGCCACCCGCGAGCACGCGCAGGCGGCCCGGCAGGACTGACCCACCTAAGCATCGGTGGCGTGCGGTGGATGCGCCGTGTCGGCCCGCCCGGGAGGTATCTCGCGAACACGGCGGGCATAGCCGATCCGACGCGCAGTGGGAGGCTTTCACCGCCGGTTGACCTGCCGGCAGTGAAGGTGGCGATCGCATTCATCGCATCGCGTCGCCATTCGGACTGTCCTGTCGCGGCGATGCGGGAGTCCCGATGCCCAGCACCACCGTCCCGCCCGTCGCAGCATTGCGCCGCCACCCCCGGCTAACCGGCCTGGCGGTGCTGGCGATCACCATCGTGGTCCTCGTCGCCATGTGGGACTGGAACTGGTTCAAGGGCCCGGTGGAGCGCCAGGTGCAATCGCGCACCGGCCGCAGTTTCGACATCGGCGGCCAGCTGGATGTCGACTTGGGCCGCGTCACCACCATCCGCGCCGACAAGCTGCGCTTCGGCAACGCCGATTGGTCGAAGCAGGACACGATGGCGAGCGTCGACCGGCTCGACTTCGGCATCGAAGTCTGGCCACTGCTGTTCCACCGCCAGGTGCGCATCCCGACGATCCACCTGGCGCATCCGGAACTGTTGCTCGAGAAAGGTCCCAAGGGCGTCGGCAACTGGGTGTTCGGCGAACAGGGCAATACCCGGGCGCGATTCGGGCGCCTTTGGATCGACGACGGCCACCTGCACTACCGCGACGCCGCGGCCAGGACCGACATCGAGGTCCAGGTCGACAGCACCGCGCCCGGCAAGGGCGATGTTGCCCCGCCGATCGACGTCAAGGGCAGCGGTCGCTGGCAGGGCAATCCCTTCAGCGTGCAGGGCCACGCGCAGTCGCCGCTGGCGTTGCGCGACAAGCAGCAGCCGTATCGGATCGATGCCAACGCGAGGGCGGGCGCGACCCGCGCGCATGCGCGCGGCACCCTGGTCGATCCGCTGCAACTGCGCGACTTCGACCTCATGCTTGCACTCAGCGGCCAGGATCTTGAAGCGCTCTACCCGATGCTCGGCATCGCGTTGCCGCCATCGCCGCCATATGCGTTCGACGGCCGGCTGACACGCGACCTGGATGGCAAGCGGTCGACGTGGCACTACCACGACTTCCACGGCAAGGTCGGTGACAGCGACCTTGCAGGGGATGCCGACATCACGGTCGGCGGCAAGCGACCGTTCCTGAAGGCGGACCTGGTTTCGCAACGGCTGGACTTCGACGACCTGGCGGTCTTCATCGGCAAGGCGCCGCAGTCCGGAGGCGGCGAATCCACCAACGCCAGCCTCAGCGCCCTGTCGGCGCGCGAGGCCGCGAGCACGCGCGTGATCCCCGACACGCCCTACAACCTGGCCAAGCTGCGCGCGATGGATGCCGACGTGCGCTGGAAGGCGCGCCGGATCAACGCGCCCAGGTTGCCGCTGGACGACATGGATGCGCACCTGAAACTCGATGCCGGCGTGCTGCAGCTGGTTCCGCTGGATTTCGGCGTGGCCGACGGCCATATCCGATCGACCATCCGCATGGATGCCAGCCGGACGCCGATCCAGACCCACGCCGAGATCGCGATGCGCGGGCTGGACCTGGGCAAGCTGATGCCCGAGCCCAAGCTGGTGAAGGAGGCGATCGGCAAGGTCGGCGGGCGGGCGGCGCTGACGGGTAGCGGCAATTCGATCGCGAAAATGCTGGGCAGCTCCGATGGCGATGTTGCCGTCGGCATGGGGCGCGGACGCATCAGCAACCTGGTGATGGAACTGGCCGGGATCGATATCGAGGAGTCGTTGAAATACTTGATCGAAGGCGACCACACGATCCCGATCCGCTGCGCGTTCGGCGACTTCTCCGTCGCCAACGGCGTGATGACGTCGCGCGCGCTGGCGTTCGACACCACCGACACGATCATTGTCGGCGACGGCAGCATCAACCTGCGCGAGGAGACGCTGGATCTCCGGTTGCGCCCGCGCCCGAAGGACCGCAGCCTGCTGGTGCTGCGTTCGCCGCTGGTCGTGGGCGGGACGTTCAAGGACCCCAGCTTCCGGCCCGACCTCAAGCGCCTGGGGCTGCGGGGGGCGATCGCGCTGGCGCTGGGCAGCATCGCCCCCCCGGCGGCGCTATTGGCGACGCTCGAACTCGGACCCGGGAAGAATGCCGACTGCGGCGGGCATTACGCCAAATGACGGTCGCCTGGCCTGGAGTGGCTGGGGAACCGGGACCAGGCAACCGCATCGGCACCCAGCCGAAGCCAAGGCAGCGTTGCCGGGTGGTCAACCGGTGGGCATCGGAGATGGCCGCCCGCCCGCGCGGCCGTCTTCCATCGACAGCGCGCTGGCCATGACGTAGTGCCCATCCAGATCGCGCAGCGCGAATTCCATCGTGCCGGTATGCGGGCTCAGGTGCGGCTCGTGCTCGAGGCGTTCGACCAGCCTGCGCGCCCGCTGCAGCGTCGCATCGAAATCGGCGACGCGGAAAAACAGCAGCAGGCCTTTGCCCGGAGCCCCTGGACCTGGATCCTTCAATGGCGGGTGTTCGTGCGCGCCCCAGGCATGCAGGCACAGCAGCACGGTGCCGTCGGTATCGAGCACCTGGCCGAAGTCCCCGTGCGCCGCTGGCGTCATCGCAAGTCCCAGCAGCGACTGGTACCAGCGCAGGGCGACGGCCACGTCCGCCACGCCGATGATCGTCCACAGGCGCCGCACGGCAGGCCCTAGCTGGCGATGTAGCGCTGCAACTGTTCCAGTTCGACCTGCTGGTCCTCGATCACCGCCTTGACCAGGTCGCCGATCGAAACCACGCCAAGCACGGCATTGCCTTCCACTACCGGCAGGTGGCGGATGCGGCGCTCGGTGACGATCTGCATGCACTGGTCGCTGTTGTGGTCGAGCCCGACGCTGACCACCTGGGGGGTCATGATGTCGCGCACCGGCGTGTCTTTCGACGAGCGCCCCTGCAATACGATCTTGCGCGCATAGTCGCGCTCGGAAACGATCCCGACGAGCTTGCCGGCCTCCATCACCAGCAGCGCGCCGATGCGCTTGTCGGCCATCAGGCCGATCGCTTCGTATACGGGCGCGTTGGGCCCGATCGCGAATACCTCAGGCGTTTTCGCCTCGAGCAACTGGCGTACGGTGCGCATCGCTGTCTCCTGCGGGAGCCTGGGCCGAGGATACTCCCGACGCCGGGCGCCACGTGTCGACGAGGTAGAGCGGCCGCTGCTTGGATTCGGTGTACAGGCGGCCGAGGTATTCGCCGATCAGGCCCAGGGCGACCAGCTGCACCCCGCCCAGGAACAGGATCACCGACATCATCGTCGGCCAGCCGGCGACCGGGTCGCCCCACAGCAGCGCCTTGGCCACGATCCACAGCGCGTAGGCGAAGGCGAGCAACGCCGTGACGACGCCGAGATAGGTCGCCAGCCGCAATGGCGCGGTGGTGAAACTGGTGATGCCCTCGAGCGCGAAATTCCACAGCCTCCAGAAGTTGAACTTGCTGTCGCCGGCCACGCGCGCTTCGCGCTGGTAGGGAATCGAGACCTGGCGGAAGCCGATCCAGCCGAACAGGCCCTTCATGAAGCGATGGCGCTCGCGCAACTGCCGCAACGCGGCCAGCGCGCGCGGCGACAGCAGCCGGAAGTCGCCGGTGTCGGCGGGAATCGGCGTCTTCGACAGGCGTCCGATCAGCCGGTAGAAGCCGTGCGCGGTGGATTTCTTCAGCCAGCCCTCGCCCTCGCGCAAGGTGCGGGTGCCATGGACGTCGTCGAAGCCTTCGCGCCATTTGGCGACGAACTGCGGGATCAGCTCCGGCGGATCCTGGCCGTCGGCATCGAGCAGCAGCGCGGCGCCTTCGTCGATGAGGTCCAGCCCGGCGGTCAACGCGGCCTCCTTGCCGAAATTGCGCGACAGCCGCAGCAGCGCCACCCGCGGATCGGCCGCGGCGATCTGCTGCAGGACGCGCCAGCTTCCATCGCGGCTGCCGTCGTCGACGTACAGCACGCGCGACTCCACGCCGCCGGCGCGCAAGCCGTCCAGCACCGTGGCCAGGCGCGGATGCAGCAGCGGCAAGGCGGCTTCCTCATTGAAGGCGGCCACGACGACGGTCAACAGGGTTCGATCCATGGCGCGATGGTGCCAGCGCCGCGGGGGGTTGACACTGTTCTATATTTCCGGAATTATGGAATTATGAATCACGCAGACGCCGTCGACGCCCTCTCCGCCCTGGCCAACTCCACCCGCCTGGCGGCCTTCCGCGCACTGGTGGAGGCCGGGGCCGGCGGCCTGCCGGTCGGCGGCCTGCGCGAGTTGCTCGACATCCCGCCAGCCACCCTCAGCGCGCATCTCAACGTGCTGCGCGCGGCCGGGCTGGTCGACGACACCCGCGAAGGCCGCGTCATCCGCGTGCGCGCGAGCTACCCGCGCATGGACGCCCTGCTTGCCTACCTGACCGACAACTGCTGCGCCAGCGGCGATTGCGATCCCACCTGCCCACCCCGGAGTTGATGCCATGACCAGCCACCGTTTCCACGTCCACCTCCACGTTTCCGACCTGGAGGCCAACCTCGCCTTCTATTCGCGCCTGTTCGGCGCCGCCCCGAGCGTGCGCAAGGACGATTACGCCAAATGGATGCTCGAGGATCCGCGCTTGAACTTCGCGATTTCCACCGGCAAGTCCGGCGCATCCGGAATCGCCCACCTCGGGCTGCAGGCGGAAACCGCCGACGCGCTCGCCGCGGTCGGCGAGCGGCTGCGGTCGGCCGATGCCATCGGGCTGGCGGAGGCGGGCACCACCTGCTGCTACGCGCGGTCGGACAAGTTCTGGGCGCAGGATCCACAGGGCGTGCTCTGGGAAACCTTCCACACCCATGGCGATGCGACCACGTACTACGCCGACCCCGCCAGCGATCCGGTGGCGCGTGACCGCTGCTGCGGGCCGTCGCTGGCTGGCATTGAAAGTCCGGACGCGAAGGCTGGCGCGGCGGCAGGCAGCTGCAAGTCCTCCTGCAGCGTGCCGGCCACCGAGCAGGTCGCCGGCGAGACGGCCGCGTGCTGCGCATGACCCCGGCCACGCCGCGACGCGTGCTGTTCGTCTGCGTCGAGAACTCCAATCGCAGCCAGATGGCGGAAGCCTTCGCGCGCGTGCACGGCGGCGACGCGGTCGAAGCCTACAGCGCAGGCTCCAGTCCCTCGGGGCACGTCAATCCCAAGGCCATCCGCTTCATGGACGAGCTGGGCCATGACCTGCGCGCGCACGCATCGAAATCGCTCGACGCGGTCGTGGGCCTGGAATTCGACGCGGTGGTGACGATGGGTTGCGGCGACCGGTGTCCGTCGGTTCCGGCCAGGCGACGCGAGGAGTGGGCGCTGCCCGATCCCCGCGACATGGACGACGCCGGCTATCGACGCGTGCGCGATGAAATCGGCGCGCGCGTTTTGGCGCTGCTGCGGGAGATTGCATGAGCGGTTACGCGCGCCACGCGGCGCTCGCATGCGCGCTGGACGGTTTCGATGCACATGCCGATAACGACACCGGCAGGGCTGCCACGTGAGCCAGGCTGCCATCATCGACCCCGCGCCCGCCGCCGCGGCCGGCATCGGCTTCTTCGAACGCTACCTCACGCTGTGGGTGGGCTTGTGCATCATTGCCGGCACCCTGGTCGGACACCGGTTCCCCGGCACGTTCGAGGCCATCGCCCGCCTGGAAATCGCGCAGGTCAACCTGCCGATGGCCGGCCTGATCTGGCTGATGATCATCCCGATGCTGCTGAAGATCGACTTCGGCGCCCTGGCCGGCGTGCGCGGGCAATGGAAAGGCATCGGCGTGACGCTGTTCGTCAACTGGGCGGTGAAGCCGTTCTCGATGGCGCTGCTGGCGTGGATCTTCGTGCGCCATGTGTTCACCGCCAACCTGGCGGCTGCGCAGCTCGACTCCTACATCGCCGGCTTGATCCTGCTGGCGGCGGCGCCATGCACGGCGATGGTGTTCGTCTGGAGCCACCTGTGCGACGGCGAGCCCAATTTCACGCTGAGCCAGGTCGCGCTCAACGACGCCATCATGGTGGTGGCGTTTGCGCCGATCGTGGCGCTGCTGCTGGGGATCTCCTCGATCACGGTGCCATGGAACACGTTGCTGCTGTCGGTCGGGCTCTACATCGTGGTGCCGGTGGCGATCAGTGTCGCCCTGCGTCGCGCCCTGCTGGCGGCGGGCGGCATGGCCCGGTTGCAGGCCCTGCTGCGCAGGCTCGGCCCGGTGTCCCTGCTCGCGCTGCTGGCCACGCTGGTGCTGCTGTTCGGCTTCCAGGGACAACAGATCCTGGCCCAGCCGGCCGTCATCGCGATCCTTGCCGTCCCCATCCTGGTCCAGGTGTACTTCAATGCCGGCCTGGCGTACTGGCTCAACCGGCGGTTCGGCGTGCCGCACTGCGTGGCGGGTCCGTCCGCGCTCATCGGCGCCAGCAACTTCTTCGAGCTGGCGGTGGCCGCCGCCGTGGGCCTGTTCGGCGTGCATTCCGGCGCCGCGCTGGCCACCGTCGTCGGCGTGCTGATCGAAGTGCCGGTGATGCTGTCGATCGTGCGCATCGTCAACCGGTCGCGCGGCTGGTACGAGGCCCGCGGCTGACCGGTGCGCCAGTGGGCGTGGCGGCGGTCGCCCGCGACTCAGTGCGCGGCGCGCAGGTAACCGTCGCCCAGGTGGCGCATCTGTCGCTGGATGCCCCTGCTGCGGCGTTGCACGTAGGGCCCGGGACGGGCGGCGTTGTAGCGCCGCGGGCTGGGAAGCACTGCGGCCAGGCGCGCGCTTTCGGCTGGCGTGAGCCGACTGGCATCCTTGCCGAAGAACGTGCGAGACGCCGCCTGCGCACCGTAGACGCCATCGCCGAACTCGGCGACGTTGGCGTACATCTCCAGGATCCGGTGCTTGGGCCACAGGCTTTCGATCAGCACCGTGTACCAGGCCTCGATCCCCTTGCGCACCCAGCTGCGCCCGCTCCACAGGAACAGGTTCTTCGCCACCTGCTGGCTGATCGTGCTGGCGCCGCGGACCTTGCGCCCGCGCGCGTTGCTCGCGCGAGCCTTTCCGATCGCCTTGAAATCGAAGCCGTGGTGCACCGGGAAGTTCTGGTCCTCGGCGGCGACCAGCGCCAGCGGGAGGCTGGGCGCCATGCGATCGAGATCCCGCCAGTCGTAGGCGACGGTGCCGCCGAAATCCCCATGGACCCAGGCCGACAGCGTACGGCTGGCCATGAAGGCCGAGAACGGCGGGTCGACGAAGCGCAGGACCGCGACCTGCACAATGCTCACCCCGATCATGACGACACCCAGCAACAGGATCCGCCGCAGCCAGCGCCGCGTACGCGAATGACGGCTGGAATTGGCTTGTCTTGCGCGTTTTCGGTCCCCACTCATTGACACCATCCCCAGAAAGGCGCGTGCATTATCCATACCCGGCGCGCCAAACACCGACCATGACCCGAAAGCCACCCGACGACGACCGCAATGCCCTGACCCGCTTTCTGTTGAAGGAGGCCGGCGTGCGGGGGGTGCGCGTGTGCCTGGAGGAAACCTGGCGGCAGATCCGCGCGCGCGCCCAATATCCGGCCGCGGTCGAGGAACTGCTGGGGGAAGCATGCGCCGCGGCTGCGCTGTTCACCGGGCACGCGAAGGTGGATGGACGCCTGTCGGTCCAGTTGCGCGGCGACGGGCCACTGCGCACGCTCTTCGCCGAATGCACGGCGGCCGGCACGCTGCGCGGCATCGCGCAGTACGACGGCGACACACCACTTTCGCGCGACCTGCGCGAGCTCGGGGAAAACGCCCTGCTTGCCATCACTATCGAGAACCCGGGCGTCGGCGACCGCGAGCCTGTTCGCTACCAGGGCATCGTCGGTCTCGAATCCGACGACCTCGCAAGCGCTTTCGAAGCGTACTTCAAGCAATCCGAACAGCTGCCGACCCGATTGCTGCTCGCGGTCGACCCGGAGCGCGTCGCCGGACTGATGCTGCAGAAGCTGCCCGGCGATGCGGGCGACGAGGACGGGTGGACGCGTGCCTCAATCCTGTTCGACACGCTCAGCGCCCGCGAACTGCTGGATTGGCCGACGCAGACACTGCTGGACCGGCTGTTCCCGGAAGACACGATCGAGGTCTTCGGCAACCGGCCGCTACGCTTCGCATGCTCGTGTTCCCGCGAACGGGTCGAGTCGATGCTGCAGTCGCTGGGCGAAGAGGAAGCCTTGGCCGCCGCGGAAAGTGGCATGGCGGAAATTCATTGCGAATTCTGCGGCCAGCAGTACCGCTTCGATGCCGCACAGATCGGCGACCTGTTCCGGCCGCGTGGCGTGGAGGTCGAGCCGCCCGCGCGACTGCAGTGACAGGTCGCGTTGCCAGGCGATTGTCGAGAGAGGCCTCTTGCGGCTCGGGAGGGCCGGCAGTCCCCGGTCCAAACTTGCGAACACCGCCAGCCTGGCGGGGGGAGTCGATCGGGCATCGCCATCGCCCGCACGGAATGCCACGATGGGGGAAAATGCCGATCTTCAGCGGCTTCCCGGACAGCACCCAATGAATGCCAATACCGACTCCATGATCAGCCGCCTGATGATCGAAGGCGATCAGCTGGCCCAACGCGGCCAGGCCGTTTCCGCAGCGGTGTGCTGGCAGAAGGTGCTCGAGATCGAAGCGGATTTTCCGCCTGCACTCAACAATCTCGCCATGCAGGCGATGCACCGTGGCGACCTTTCCATGGCGCGTGACCTGCTGCAACGCGCGGTACGGGCTGCACCGGATTACACGATGGCGCACGCCAACCTGTCGCGCGTGCATTCCGAACTCGGCGACCCCGAGTCGGCGCTCTTGGCCATCGATTCAGCCATCAAGGCCGACCCCGTCGCCTGGGGTCCGCACATCGAGAAGGCCAGGCTGCTGGAAGCGAAGCACCAGCATCGCGCCGCCGCTGCTTCCTACGGCAGGGCACTCGCTTACATGCCCGAGGCCGTCCAGCAGGCCCCCGAAATGAAGCAACTCGTCGACCACGCCAGGAGCGTGCAGGTACAGAACCAGTCCGAGTTGCGGCAATTCCTGCTCGGACGCATCGGCGGCCTGATGCGCACCGGAACGCCCCGCCAGCTCGAGCGCTTCGAGCACAGCCTCGACGTGCTCACCGGAAGGCGCGACATGGCGCTGTCCAAACCACAGACGCTGCCGTTCGCACGACTGCCATCGATCCCGATCTTTCATCGCGAGGATTTCGAATGGGCGCCGGCCGTCGAAGCCGCCTTCCCGGCGATGTTGCAGGAACTGCAGTCGCTACTCGAAGAACAGGCCGAATTCGTTCCCTACGTGCAGATGCCGGATGACGAACCCAAGGGTCCATTCGAGCCGCTGAACAACAACGCGGACTGGGGAGCCTATTATTTCTGGGACAGCGGCAAACTCATCGAGGAGCATGCGGCACGCTGCCCACGGACGGTGGCGGCATTGGTGGAAAACGCACCGATGTGCATGGTTCCGGGTCGTGCGCCTGTGACATTCTTTTCCGCATTGAAGCCGGGAACGCACATCGGGGCACACAACGGCGCCACCAACAGTCGCCTGACGGTCCATATGCCGCTGATCATTCCACCGGATTGTGCGTTGCGGGTCGGCGGCGAAACGCACGTCTGGAAGCCGGGCGAGCTGGTGCTATTCGACGACACCATCCTGCACGAGGCTTGGAATTACAGCGACCGCCTGCGGGTTGTCCTGATCTTCGACGTCTGGCACCCGATGCTGACCCTCCTGGAGAGGGAGCTGGTCTGCGAGACGATCCAGGGCATCCTCGATTACAACGGCTCCAGCGACGCCTCGGGGGAGCTTTGATCAACGCCGGGCGCGCCCCGTAGGCCACTTTCCGCCCACTGGGGGCTTGGCCGCACGCGAGCCTCCTCGGGGGAGGTTCCCGGGTCGAGCCAGTTGTTAAGGAAACATAAATCGACTAAGCTCGACCTGTCTGATTTCCAGGAACTCATCGGCCCCAGACGGGTCTCATCGACGCCATGTCACGCCGCCTGTCCTTGTCGTTCGCCCTGCTCCTCGCCTTCGGCGCGGCGAGCACTGCGAGCGCCCAATCGATGCCGAGCGGCGACAAGACGGTGCTTCCTGTCTGGAACAGCGCCAGCGGCAAGGTCGAAGCCGTCCTCGTGCTCGAGCCCGCCAATGCCAGCAGTGCCGGCGGGCGCTTCCGCTTCGGCAGCAATTCGCTGGATGCAACCTTCGGCATGGATTCGGGCGACTCTCTGGCCCTGCTGTGCGACCGCAAGAGCGGTATTTCCACGGCGATCGGTAACTTGGCGAACAATTGCCTGCTCGCATCCCTCGATACCGACGGTGCTCCCCATCGCAATGTGGCCAATTCGCCCTTTTCCCATGGCGGAACCCGTATCGGCCTCGGAGTCGGCAGCGGCCGGGACACCCTGCCTTCCTGGCTCATGCCAGCCGCCGGACCGACCAGGATCGACGTGAGCGACCTGACCGTGTTTGCCCGCAAGGCATTGCCGCAGGAAGGCTACGTCTCCATCGCGGGTACGGTGGCCAAGGCGCGCCTGGTGCCCTATCTGGACGCGCAGGCCAGTGGCCTGTTGCCGAACCAGTTCACGACGCGGTCGCTGTCGCTCAGTGGAGGCATCGGGGTTTTCGGCGCCAATATCCTGGGACACGTCATCGACACCCCCGGTCAATCGAAGTGGGAGGTGCTCGGGATCGGCCTGACCTGGCGCACCCCCTGGAGTGGCCAGCTGTCCGTGGGGGCCGACAACGTCATTACCCGGGGAAAGAATCCGTTCTCCTTCCACAATTCCGACACCGGGCAAGCGGATGACGGCGCGATGCCCTACATCCGGTACGAACAGGATCTTTGACTTTGCCTACACCCGCGCCGGCGCCTTGCGACAAGGCGGCAGGGCCGTTTCCGCAGCAAAAGCTGGTGCGAGCCCGCCAACTGATCGCCGCTGGCAAGATCGCCGCGGCCCGAGCCATCAGCGACGAGATCCTCGCGGCGCATCCTGGTAACAGGCTTGCGCTGATCCAGCGTTCCCGCTTGGAATCGGCCGAGGACCACTACGTCAGCGCGCGCGGGTACGCGTTGGCGGCGCACGGTGCAGGCGCGGTCACCGACAAACTGCAATGCCTGCTCCTGTTGCGTCGACTGCGCCTGTTCAACCTCGTCGCTGAAATGCGCGAGGCGATCTCGGATCTTCCCGCGGAGATCGCCACCGACGCCGACGTGGCCATCCTGGTGGCACGGCTGTTCGGTTCGATCAACGAACCGCAAGCCGCTTTTGAATTCGCATCCCGGGCTGCGGTCGAGCATCCCGATTCGGCGGACCTGCAGGCTGCATTGGGACTGGCGCTTCTGAACCTGGGCCGATTCGACGAAGCTGAAACCCGTTTGCGTGAATGCCTTCGGATCGAGCCCGACCACGCCCCCGCGTGGTGGCAGCTGTCGCGGCTGCCGGGGGACGGGGCGGGCCGTCTTGATCTGAATGAACTAATACGTCACTTGGCTGGTGCCGATACGCCCCGGGCCGCTGCGCTGCTCGGCTTTACCCTCCATCGCGAACTCGATCGACAAGGGGATTACGCCGCCGCCAAGAACGCGCTCGCGACGGCCTGCACTTCAATGCGCAAGGTCGTGGACTACGACCCCAAGCAGGACGAGCGGTTGTTTTCGGCACTCAAATCGTTGCCGGTGGCAGCCGGCTCCCAAGGCGGATTCGAGGATGCGGCCTTCACGCCGGTGTTCATCGTCGGCATGCACCGATCGGGGACCACCCTACTGGAGCAGATGCTCGCCGGACATGGGGAAATCGCGTCGGGAGGCGAGCTCTACGACTTCACCAGCCAACTGCGGCTTGCCGCCGATCACCATTGCCCCACCGAAGTCGACCTTGCCATCGTTGAAGCCTCCGCGGACTTCGACTATGCCGCCATCGGCCGTGGCTACGCCGATTCAGTGGCTTGGCGCCTCGGTGGCAAACGGTTTCTCACCGACAAGCTTCCGTCGAACTTCCTCAATATCGGATTCATCCTGCGCGCACTGCCCAACGCGAAGATCCTGCACATGCTGCGTGATCCGATGGAGACATGCTTTTCCAACCTGCGCGAACCATTCTCGGACACGACCTGCCGCTATTCCTACGACCAACACGAACTGGCGGCCTACTACCGCCAATACTTCTCACTGATGAAGCATTGGCGGCAATGCTTTCCCGGGCGCATCCACGATGTGACCTATACGGCCCTGGCGACCAACCCAGCCGCCGAGCTCAAACGTGCCGCATCCTACCTCGGGATCGAGTACCAGCCGTCCATGCTCGAGACCGATTCCCAGGTGCGCGGTGTCAACACCGCAAGCGCGGTACAGGTCAGGCAGAAACCAAGCCTTCCGTTGCGACCGAAATGGCAGGAGTACCGCGAGTTCCTAACGCCGCTCGAGTGGCGCCTTGCGGACGTGGGCCAGCGCTTCTAAACGGAGCGCCGCAATACCGCCGCTTCGCGCATTCGCTGCAGGAAACGGGTCACGAAAACCTCTGCCTGTTCATCAGGATCGGCACCGGTCTGTTCGCCCGCATCGGAAATCGAAATGCGCCCCTCGCGGAGGGCCGTCGCGACGGTGGCCGCAAGCTTGTTGCGGTCGATCGCACCGTCGATGGTCGGAAGCAGGAGTCGTTCGGCTTCGCCGATGTCCACGCTGTCGTGCCAGACGTTCGCCACGTGGCTCTGGGAGGCATCGATGGCGTTCACTTGCCTCCGTACGATTGGATCAATGATCACGCCATCAACCTCCGCGGCGACTTCGACCGGCGCCAACCTGATCCGCGCCATACCGCGCAGGACCAGCATCTCAAGCAACTCGTCGACGGCGTCCGCAAGAATTTCCGGGGCGACCGCACCCACGTCTCCTTGCGTGAGCTGGGCATGGTGCACCAGCTCGTCACGCGTCACCGTGGCAGGCCACCTTTTTTCCAGCAATTCGATGGCGCGTTTGAGGCCGCTCAAACCGACCGTGAGATTCGCCGCATGTGAGGGCGCGGCGAATTCCTGTGGTTGTCCGTCGAACCGGATCGGACCGTCCTTGCAATAAAGATGCGCGGCGAAATTCAGGTCGCCGACCGCCTTTTCGTCCAATTGCCAGCGCAGCGTCGCCGCACGTTCTGCACGGACCAGCAACGTCTGCCGAAACGAGCGGCTGATTGCAAAATCGAGGTATTGCTCGACGCGCACCTGATCCTCGCCAAGGGCGCCATACAACTGCCGCGCCAATTCCGGACCGTAGTTGGAAGGCATCATCATCGAAGGCTGGGCTTCGCCGAGGTAGGCGAGCTGGTGGCCGCGGATGCGCTCCACGAATTCGTGGAAATAGCACGGGAGGTTGAAAGGTTCGAGGTAATCGTGGGCCAAGTAGCTGATCGGTGCACGTACGATATGCGCAAGATTTTCGTTCAGCGCCACCGCCGTCAATCCTCCTTTCGGCGCGGTTGATTGCAGGAACGCGAGCATCGAACGCCCGTAGGCCACCTGCTCGGTTGCGTTTCGGCCGGTTCCTCCATGCATGAGCATCGCGTCACGGAGGATTTCCTTGGCCTTCCAACCCGGATACGTGTTGTAGCTGACGAATGCCACGCCATTCGCCGAGAGGCACTCGCTGATGATGCGCAGAACAGCATCCTGCGCTTCCGGCGATACCCAGCTGTACACACCATGCGCGATGATGTAATCGAACTTGCCAAGCTTGGCTGGCTCGACCCCGAGAAAATCGGCCTCTTGCAATACAACGTTGTCGGCACCCAATCGGGAGATGTAGTCACGACCTTTCGTAACTTGGACGCCCGAAATATCCAGTCCGACCGCCTTCGCGGCCGGATGGCGAAGTGCGAATGGAATCAGGTTGCCTCCGGACGCGCAGCCCAGCTCCAGGACGCGCGACGTCGCCACTTCCGGGCCGGGAAGGCCGAACAGGGTCGCCACCGCCGCCAGCTGCTCGGGCGCACTGTGCAGGTAGGGGTACGAGCTGTATGGCAAGTCGTCGTAACGCGCCTTGGTCTGGTCAATCGCCGATGTCATGTTTGTTCCACTGGTAGGTCATTCATCGCAGCGCACCGAGTAGCGGCTGCAGGTATTGTTCGTAGGGCGCCCATTTCGGCACATCCCTGGCGACCACCTTGTCACGTACCTGCACGGCGCTGGCAGTCGCTACGCTCTTGCCTTCGGAATTGGGCTGCAACAGCTTCTCGGTGAAGGGGAAGCCACAGAACTCGGCGACGTTGCGCATCGTCGCTTCGGTCTTGCGGGTCAGGTCCGCGTAATTGACGTCGAGGATCCGGCCCGGGAAGCGCTGGCGCCAATGGTCCATCAGGTCGCGATACTGGTTGCTGTAATCTGCCAGTTCCAGCTGGTCGTACGAATACGGCGCTGCATTCCCGAACAGCTCACGCAGGTTCGAAAAACAGACTTCGCGCGGATCACGCGACATGTGGATGATCTTGGCCGACGGCATCGCCTGGCAGATGAAACCGACGTTCATATGATTGGGCGGCCACTTGTCGGTCAGGTAGTCATGCCCGGCCAGGCGCCAGCGAACCCCTTCCATGTACTGCCGGCCAACCTGCGCGAAGTCGATGCCGCCGGAGCGATCGACCACGATCTCGTCGGTACCACCTGGGAAAAAATGATCGGCCGCGTAGCGCATGCAAGCCGCCATGTCGTGCAACTCACCCGCATTGAGAACGCCCGGATGACCGCCCATCAATTGTTCGAGCAGCGTGGTGCCGGAACGGAACATTCCGACAATGAAAACCGGCGTGAAGCCGAATGTTCCGGGATCGAATTCGCCGACGCGTATTGCCTTGAGTTTTGAGAACAGCCGGCGATTCTCCTCCGCGCTGTATTTCTGGCTGGGCCGTTGAAGCCTGCATCCGGCTTCCAGGGCCGCAAACGCACCGGGGATATCACCGATGTCATCGAGCTCCTTGTGCATGGCGTACTGCAGCCGGGTGCGGTCCAGCACCGACAAGCCAGACCTTTGGAGGGTGCGCCGGATCGCGTCGATGTGGTTGTTGTCGGCAGTCCACTTGCGGACTTGCGCCAACGTCCAATAGACGTTTGGTTTGTCCTGCTCGCTGCGCAGGGCCGCTTCAAGATCTTCCTGCGCCGAATCGAAATCCCCCAGGAAGATCTCCATCTGCGCGCGCGCCACGCGCAAGGATGCCATTTGCGGATCCCAGCGAATGGCCCTGCTGATGAACTCGATCGCCTGCTCCTGATCGCCGCTCCAGCTCAGCTGGGCAGACACCAGCTGCAGGGTGCGCGGGTCGGCCATTTCGCGAAGAAAGGGCGACTGGTCGATGTAGTCGCGCAACGCGCTTGTCTCTTCGAAGTGCCGCAGGCACAACAAGACGCTGGGCGCGAGGGCGGGCTTGCCGGCAGCGGCAGCCAGCGCACGAAGCGCGAGATCGCGACCGCGCCGGTAATGGCCGGAACGTGCCTCGACATTCGACAGGTGCAATAGCGCCTCCGCATCTTCCGCGGACTCGAGCACTTTCCGGTAATGCAGCGTGGCGCCTGCCATGTCCCGCGCGGCAACCGACCGGCGAGCCTGGGAAAGCAATTCTTGGATATTGGACATCGCCACTCGTGCCGGGGGGTTATCGAAAACGCGCGCATATTCTAGCCGCAACAGGCCCGCTTTCCCGGCTCCCGGGCCAACTCCCGGCCCCTCGGTGAAAACCCATGGAGCCGACATGGATGGTCCAATCGAGCCATCACGCGTCGCCGGAGCTTGCGTCAATCCGGGCGCATCCCATTGAACCGCGACGATGTCGCACTGCGACATCCGTCGGTGCATCCGGCTACGTGCCTTCTGATTCGTGCAAGTGATCGTCGGGAGACAGGGAGCAAGGCCGGATTGCGAACCTGCACGTCGCCGCGCGCAAAAAAAAGGGGCCCCGAAAGGGGCCCCTCGATATCGCAAGAACAACGATTACCAAGTCTGGCTGTAGCGGAAGTAAATCTGACGACCGTAGCCCCAGTACAGCCCCTGGTTGTAATACGGGGGCGTGAAGGCGAACTGGTCGAGACGCGGCTCCTTGTTCGTCACGTTGATGGCGCCGATGGTGATCTTGCCGTTCCACGGCATCTTCATCGTGGCCGAGACGTCGTGGGTCATGTAGTAGCTCTTGCACGACAGCGAGTTCGAGTAGCCGTAGTCCACGCCGGCCTGGCAAGCATTGGCATAGCCGTAGTCGGCCAGGAGTTCAGTGGTGTACGACGGGGTCTGCTGCATGGCATTGATCGTCCACACCAGCGAGAAGTCACCCTTCTCCCACTGGTTGGTCAACGTCGCGCGCCACTTCGGCGCATCCGTCGTTCCGATCTGGTCGGAGGGAGCAGTACCGGGGCTACCACTGACTTCAAATTTGCGGATGTAGCTCGCCTGCAGGTTGTTCTTCAGCGTGCCGAAGCTGCCCAGGTCGAACTTGGTCGCGGCATTGAAGTCGAAGCCGTCGGTGTTGATGAAGCCCTCGTTGGCATAACCCGCACGGACCTGCACGATCGCGCCGTTGGACGGGTCACGAATGACGAACAGGTTCGAGGGCAGGAACTGGCCAAGCCTGGTGCGGTTGACGACTTCCTGGCTCGAGAAGAACTTGACCTGGTTGGTCAGCTTGATGTTGTAGTAATCCAACTTCATGCTCAGCCAGTCGGTCGGGTCATACACCACGCCCGCGCTCCACTGCTTGGACTTCTCCGCCTGCAGATCCGGGGTCGCCACGCGCAGGCCGTCGATCTGGACGCCCTTGGTCGGGTCCAGGCCGAACGCAATAGCGGTCGGTCCGTCGATGACGGTGTCGGCGGAGAACGCAGGCTCCGAGTTCAGGATCGTCAGCGGCGGTGCGCGGAAACCTTCGCCGTAGCTCGCGCGCAGGGTCAGGTTGTCCATCGGGTGGAAGCGCACCGAGATCTTCGGAACCGACGACGTGCCGAAATCCGAGTAGTTGTCGTAGCGGTAAGCCACGTCGGCCTCGAACCAGTTGGTGAACGGCAGCAGCCACTCGGCGTACATCGAGTTGAAGTTGCGGCTACCGGCACTCGAGTTACCCGAGGATCCACCGATGTTGCCGGCCGACGACTGCGCATCGTAGATGTCGGCGAAGTTCTGCTTGTGGTGTTCGACGCCGACCGCCAGGCCGGAGGTGCCACCGGCAAGGTCGAACACGTCGATGCTGGCCAATGCGTACAGCTCGTCTTCGTTGAAGTGCGAGTCGCGCGTGGTGGTGGCGCGGATCGCATCCAGCACGTCCGGATCGTTGTTGATCGGATCGACGATGTCGTAGGTGCCGTCCTGGATCAACTGGGTCGCGATCGGCACGTTGACGTAGTTGTAGCCGAAGTTGGTGTAACCCGAATGGGCGCGACGAACGCCGAAGTCCAGCGACGTGCTGTCGTTGACCTGCCAGTTGAAGCCGATGTTCGCGTCCACCGTGGTGGTCGTGTCGAAGTTGTCGCGCGGACCGAGCGCGGCAAAACGATGCTTCAGCACCGTGTCGGTGTTCACGCCGGTGCCATTGATCTCGCCGGTGTGATTGTTCGGGCTGTCGGCCGGGATGAAGATGCCGTGGTCGGCGAGCGCCGGTGCGAAGCGGCCGAAGCTGGCGACCTGCGTCACGCTGGTGTTCATGTAGACCGACCAGTCGTCATTGATCTGGTAGTCGCCCTTCAGGAACAGACCCTTCTGCTTGAGCTGCGCCGTGTCCGCCGCGAAGACGTTGTAGTCGTACCGGCAGAAATTATTCCCGTCGAGGTAGAAGCCCGGGTTGGTGCAACCGCCCGGAACCGGTCCGATCTGGCCGCCGTAGCTCACGTCACCCGTCACCGGGTTGACGGCCGGCGTGGTGTAGTTGTTGGCGAACGACGACGGACCGCGGAAGCCTTCCATCCACGGCTTGTCTTTGACGTACGAAATGTCGCGGTTGTTGTAGGAGACTCCACCCAGCAGGCGACCCTTGTCGCTGGAGGCGCCCATCAGCAACGAGCCTTCCTCGGTGTCGCCACCCCAGTTGCCCGAGCCCATGCCCACAGTGGCTTCAACGCCGTTGAAGTCCTTGCGGGTGATGATGTTGACCACGCCGCCGATCGCGTCGGCGCCGTAAATGGCCGATGCGCCGTCGGACAGGATCTCAACGCGCTCGACCGCGGCCAGCGGGATCGAGTTGAGGTCGGCACCGGCCTCGCTGAACTGCGGCGACAGCGGCGCACGGCGGCCGTCGATCAGGATCAGCGAACGACCGCCACCCAAGCCACGCAGGCTGAGTTCCGACATCGACTGGGCCGAGCTGCCCGAGGTCGGCTTGTTGGAACCGAACGAGTTGAAGGTGGAGTTCTGCAGCAGGTCGGCGACGGTGGTCTTGCCGCTGACTTCAATGTCCTTGCGGGTGATCACGGTGACCGGCAGCGCACCTTCGACCTCGGCGCGCTTGATGCGCGAACCCGTGACTTCGATGCGGTCCAGCGTGGTGGACTTGGTGTCCTGGGTGGTGTCGGTGGTGGTGGTATCCGTGCTCTGGGCGTCCTGGGCAAAGGCATTGCCCGCCACCAGAGACACAGAGCCCGCAAGCAACGCTAGGCGAATCGCCTGGGGCAACATTTTACGATCGGTCATCTTCTCTCTCCGAACCATGACGGTTGAATTTAAAGACCGGCCCTGGTGGGCCTGGCCTGGGGTCAGGCGCAAATCAGACGCGGCTGCCGACCGAAGGGTAACGCAATTTTTACGTACAGGAAACAATAAGGGCCGCGATCGGTGACGCGGCCCCAAAACGCTTTTGATATCAGCTGGTTACGGCTTCGGCGAGGGTGCGGGTGACCCCCTAGCGCGGTTCCATCTGGGCCGCGATGGATGAACGGACCGCCTTCAGGGCGGCGGGAAGGCGGGCGCCATAGCCGTCCAGGTACTCGCCGATGGACGCGAACTCCGAGCGCCAGCCGGGCGCATCGAATCCGAACAGCTTGGACCGGGCTTCGTCCGAGAGCGGGACGTCGTCGATGTGAAGATCGCCTTCACGCGGCAGGTTGCCGATCGGAGTCTCCACCGCGCCCGCCCGGCCCTCCACGCGCTCGATCATCCACTCCAGCACGCGCAGGTTGTCGCCGAAGCCCGGCCACAGGAACTTGCCATCGTCGCCCTTGCGGAACCAGTTGACGTGGAAGACCTTCGGCAGCTTCGCACCGGGTTTGTCGAACGACAGCCAGTGCGCGAAGTAGTCCGCGAAGTTGTAGCCACAGAAGGGCTTCATCGCCATCGGGTCACGGCGCATCACGCCGACCGCTCCGGTCGCGGCGGCGGTCGTCTCCGAGCCCATCGCGGCGCCGACGAGCACGCCATGCGCCCAGTCGCGCGCCTCGAACACCAGCGGCACCAGCGAAGCGCGCCGGCCGCCAAAGACGATCGCGGAAATCGGAACCCCCTGCGCGTCCTCGGCCATCGGCGACCAGCTCGGACATTGCCGCGCGCTCACGGTGAAGCGCGAGTTTGGATGCGCGGCGGGACGCTTCGCCGGGTCGTAGGGCTCGCCGCGCCAGTCGGTGACCGGCACCTGGCCGTTGTCGATGCCTTCCCACCATGGCTGGTTGTCGGCGGTGAGGCCGACGTTGGTGAAGATGGTGTCGTGCTGGATCGTCGCCAGCGCGTTGGGGTTGGATTTCTGCGACGTGCCCGGCGCGACCCCGAAGAACCCGGCCTCCGGGTTGATCGCGTACAGGCGGCCGTCGGCGCCGGGGCGCATCCAGCAGATGTCGTCGCCGATGGTCGTGACCTTCCAGCCATCGCGGCGATAGCCTTCCGGCGGGATCAGCATCGCCAGGTTGGTCTTGCCGCAGGCCGACGGGAACGCCGCGGCGATGTAATGGGTTTCACCCTGCGGATTCTCGATGCCGAGGATCAGCATGTGCTCGGCCAGCCAGCCCTCGCCGCGCGCCTGGTGGGAGGCGATGCGCAGCGCGTGGCATTTCTTGCCCAGCAGGGCGTTGCCGCCGTAACCCGAACCGTAGGACTTGATCGTCAGTTCTTCCGGGAAATGCATGATGAAGCGGCGGTTGGGATCCAGCTCGCCGGTCGAATGCAGGCCGCGCACGAAGCGGCCTTCACGCTCGATCCGCGCCAGTGCCGGTGCGCCCATCCGGGTCATGATCCGCATGTTGGCGACCACGTACGGCGAATCGGTGATCTCCACCCCGCAACGCGACAGCGGCGAGCCGATCGGGCCCATGCAATAGGGAATCACGTACATCGTGCGGCCGCGCATGCAGCCTTCGAACAGGCTGTCCATCTGCGCGTGGCCGTCGGCCGGCGCCATCCAGTGGTTGTTGGGACCGGCGTCGTCGCGCTCGCTGGTGCAGACGAAGGTCAGGTGTTCGACGCGGGCGACGTCGTCCGGATGCGAGCGGTGCAGCCAGCTGCGCGGATGGGTCTGGGGATTGAGCGGGATGAGGGTGCCGTCGGCCTCCATCTGCGTCGTCAGCGCAGCGAATTCGCTGTCGCTGCCGTCGCACCAGTGGATGCGGTCGGGCTGGGTCAGCAGCGCGACCTGCAGCACCCACTGGTTGAGCGATTCCAGGCCGCTACCGTTCGCCTGCGTGGTGACATCGTCCAGTGCCTTGTGCGGCGCCGGTGTGGACGCACCGTCCGGGAGTGTGACTGCGTTCAAGACCAGGTCCTCATTGCTTGGTGTTTGTTGCGGCCGGGCGATCCGCTCATGGTGCGGGGATCAGCGTGGCCATGACGTGTCCGACGTAGTCCTCGAACTCGTCGTGCTGCATCCGTGGCTGGTGCAGCTGGTTGAGTTGCAGGAAGCCGACATAGGCGGCGTACGCCAGCCGCGCGCGATGCTGCGCCTCGACCCGGCCCAGCCCGGCCTGCCGCAGCGAGGCGGTCAGGTAGTCCAGGCGACGGCCGGAGACGCGCTCGATGACCGGCTTCACGGTCGGGTGGTCGAGCGCCTTGAGCAGCTCGCAATAGATGATGTGCGACCGCGCCTCGTGGGCGACGACCTGGAACAGCGCCCGCAGGCGCTCGCGCGGCTCGGGGACGGCTTCGACCGAGCCGAAGACCTGCTCCTGCTCCACCCGCTCCCAGCGCTCCAGCGCCGCCTGCAGGAGGGCGTCGCGCGAGGGGAAATGCCAGTAGAAGCTGCCCTTGGTCACGCCGAGGCGGCGGGCCAGCGGCTCGACCGCGACGGCGGCGACGCCCTGCTCGGCGATCACGTCGAGCGCGCCCTGGGCCCAGTCCTCGGCACTGAGCCGTGCGCCGCGCTCGGGGGCCTTCGCCACGGGGACTATGGTCGCACCGGTCATCGAAACAGTGTATCCATACGCTGGCGTCAGGAACAGTATGTGACTGCGCCGCAAGGCAATTGACAGGCCGCGAGCAGGCTATCCATACTTTGGCGTATGGTAACGTGCTGAACCCGGGATCGCCAGCCCGGGCCACACGCAGAGCCGCTTTCGACTGCCGCGCCGCCGGGGCAAACGCACCGCGGCAGCGGCTCGGCCAGCCAGCGCACATTGCAGATCACCATCGGAGTCACAGCATGAGCATCGTCCTGCCCTTCCTCGTCCTGCTGCTGGCCGGCGCGGTCGCGGCCTACCATCGCCTGCGGCTGGCCGTCTGGGTCGCGATGAGCGCGGTGCTGCTGGTGGGATGCTGGCTGTTCGGCGCCAGCCACGTGGCGGTCGCCATCGCCGCCGTGCTGCTCGCGCTGGTCGCGATCCCGCTGCTGGTACCTGCGATCCGCAAGCCGCTGATCACCGCGCCCCTGCTGAAGTTCTACACCCGCATCCTGCCGCCGCTGTCGGACACCGAGCGCACCGCGCTGGAGTCGGGCACGGTGGGTTTCGAAGGCGAACTGTTCTCCGGCAAGCCCGACTGGCAGCAACTGCTGTCGCAGCCCAAGCCCGAGCTCACCGCCGAGGAGCAGGCCTTCCTCGACGGCCCCTGCGAAGCGCTGTGCCGGATGAGCGACGACTGGGACATCACCCATGTGCGCGCCGACCTGCCGCCGGAGCTCTGGGACTTCATGAAGCGCAACAAATTCTTCGGGCTGAACATCCCGAAGGAATACGGTGGCCTGGGCTTCACCGCGCTGATGAACCACAAGGTGATCCAGAAGCTGTCGTCGATCTCGTCGACCGTCAGCACCACGGTCGGGGTGCCGAACTCGCTGGGACCCGCCGAACTGCTGATGCATTACGGCACCGAGGAGCAGAAGCTGCATTACCTGCCGCGCCTGGCCGACGGCCGCGAAGTGCCGTGCTTCGCATTGACCGGTCCGTTCGCCGGTTCCGATGCGACCTCCATCCCCGACTACGGCATCGTCGGCATGGGCGAGTGGGGCGGCGCGCAGGTGCTCGGTATCCGCCTGACCCTCAACAAGCGCTACATCACCCTGGCCCCGGTGGCGACGCTGATCGGCGTGGCCTTCCGCATGTACGACCCGGACGGCCTGCTCGGCGACAGGAAGGACATCGGCATTTCACTCGCACTGGTGCCGCGCGAGACGCCGGGGCTGGACATCGGGCGCCGGCACTTCCCGCTCAACAATCCGTTCCAGAACGGCCCGATCCATGGCGACGGCGTGTTCGTGCCGCTGTCGCAGCTGATCGGCGGCGAGGATTACGCCGGCCGCGGCTGGCAGATGCTGATGGAATGCCTGTCGATCGGGCGCTCGATCACCCTGCCCTCCATCGCCAGCGGTGGCTCGAAGATGGCCGCGTGCGTGACCGGCGCCTACGCGCGCATCCGCAAGCAGTTCGGCCTGTCGGTCGGGCGTTTCGAAGGCGTCGAGGAAGCGCTCGCGCGCATCGGCGGCAAGGCCTACGCGATCAGCGCGCTGGCGCAGGCAACCGCCGCGGCGGTGACGCGCGGCGAGAATCCGGCGGTGCCGTCGACGATCGCCAAGTACCACTGCACCGAGATGGGCCGCGAAGTGCTGCGCGACGCGATGGACATCCATGGCGGCAAGGGCATCATCCTGGGGCCGCGAAATTACCTGGGTCGCGGCTGGCAGGCGCTGCCGATCAGCATCACGGTCGAAGGCGCGAACATCATGACCCGCAGCCTGATGATCTTCGGCCAGGGCGCGATCCTCTGCCATCCGTGGGTCATGAAGGAAATGAAGGCCGCGCAGCTGGAAGATCCGCGCGAGCGAATCGATGCCTTCGACCGCAATCTGTTCGGGCACATCGGTTTCGCGATCTCCAATGCGGTGCGCGCATTCTGGTTCGGGCTCACCGGCACGTTGATCGGCACGGCGCCGGGCGACGCCTATACGCGCCGCTTCTATCGCAAGCTCGATCGCTATTCGGCCGCGCTGGCGGTGATGGCCGATACCTCGATGCTGATGCTGGGCGGCAAGCTCAAGTTCAAGGAGTCACTGTCCGGGCGCCTGGGCGACGTGCTCAGCCAGCTCTACATCGCCAGCGCGATGCTCAAGCGCTACCAGGACGAAGGCAATCCGGTCGGCGACCAGCCGCTGCTGGCGTGGGCCTTCCACGACAGCATCAACAAGATCGAGACCGCGCTGTCCGGGGCGCTGCGCAACTTTCCGATCCGTCCAGTCGGTTGGCTGCTGTGGCTGCTGGTGTTCCCGCTCGGCCGGCGTGCGCAGGCGCCGAGCGATCGCCTGGGCCATCGCACCGCCGCGATCCTCATGACGCCATGCGACGCACGCGCGCGGCTGGCGGCGGGCGTCTTCCTCACGCCCTGCGACAACAATCCGGCCGGTCGTGTCGACGCCTACCTGCCCAGGGTGATCCAGGCCGAGCCGGTGGAGCGCAAGTTCCTCAAGGCGCTGAAGAACAACGACATCCAGGCGCTGGACTTCGACGCCCAGCTCGACGAGGCCGTGCGCGAAGGCTGGATCAGTGCCGCGGAGGGCGTGCAGTTGCAGGAGTTGCGTGCGATGACGGTCGACGCGATCTCGGTGGACGACTTCGCGTCGTGGGAACTGCGTGGCGCGGCGTATTACGGGGATTTCAGCGAGCGTGCACCCAGCGACACGATGCGCCAGCACGATCGCGCCCTCGCCTGACCGTCGAACGCCACGCCAGGTCGTGGTGAAAGCGCTTCCGCAGGGCCGGCTTCAACCGCGGATTCCAACCCCGGCGTCGTCAGTCGGCGACGCCAGGAACCGCTCGGCCTCCCTCGCTGGTGCCATTCCGACGCGGCGTGAGGAAGACCTGTGCGTCCTAGCGCAGCTCCAGGGTCGCGTCGCCTGAAAAAGTCTCCATGCGGACATCGCCGGCACCGCTGCCGTAGCGCTGCTCGAAACTGGAGCCCGGACCGAATTCCTCCTTGCGGATTTTCGCCCCGGAAGCCCTGAGCTCTCCGCTGAAGCTTTTTCCGGTCACCCGGGCCGACAGGTTGGCCGGCATCCGCAGCAGGACATCGCCGCTGACGGTCTCGGAGCGGATTTCGCCGCCTTCGGCCAGGCCGACGGCGAGCACGGTGTCTCCGGAAACCGTCCCGGTCGACAGCCGCCGCAGGCGACCACCCAGGCTGTCGATGGACAATTTCCCCGACACCGTCTCACCATGGACCTCGCCCGCCAGGCGACCCTTGAGGATGGTGTCGCCGCTGACAGTCTCAACCCGGACGTCATCGCTGTTGAGCGTCAGTTGCAGGTCCCCGCTCACGCTGTCGATATCCGCATGTCCTGGAGCGGCCGCGGCGACCACATTGCCACTGACCGTCTCGATGCCGATCTCCCGTGACGCCATGCCATCGATATCGATGTCAGCCGACACCGAGTCGATATCCAGGCTTGCGCGCAACGGAACCTGTAGTTTCAACAGCGTCGGTCCGGTGCGATCGCCGCGCCAGGCGCCGATCTGCTTGGGATATTGCACGCGCACGACGAGGTCGTCGCTCCCGCCTTCGATCACGAGTTTTTCGACCCCGTCGCCGAGGGATCCGCTGATGTGGACTTCGTTGCGGTCCCATGCGCGGACTTCGATGCGGCCCTTGAGGTTGTCGATCTGCACCTTGCCCTGCGCGTCGAGCGGGCGCGTCCGGTCGATGGGCGTGGCCGCGAACAGCAGCGGGCTGGCGACGCAGGCGCAGAGTGCCAGGGCAAGGGAAGTGATCTGGTGTCGGCGTTGCATGGTGGGCTCCTTGCCATCGCGAGCGATGGCTGTGGTTGTCAGGTGAGCGCGGCGCGCTGGGTGAGTTCCAGGCGCATGGCATAGGTGCGACGCAGGCGGTCGAGCAGGAAGCGCGCGTCCGGATCCTGCTGCAGCGCGCGGCGGATCTGCGCGGCGCTGTCGTCGAGCTCGTGCAACGCGGGATCGCCCTCGACGCTGGCTGGCGCGCTGCGCGCGATGACCTGCAATGCGCCCTGGTATTCGCGCGTCATCGCCTGCGCTTCGTGCGTGATCAGTTGCGCCCGTGCGTCGGCGGGACGCGATGGCTGCCACTGCCAGGCGGCTCCGAGCGCCAGCAGGCAGGAGGCGGCGATCGCCCACGGCACCACGCGCCGGCTGCGACGCCCGGGCCAGGGCGTGCGAGTCGGCCGTGCGTCGCCCGCAATCGACGCCGCGATCGCCGGCCACAGATCGTGCTCGGGCATGCGGTCGGCGCGCAACCGGCGCAGTGCGCCGAGCAGGGCCTCTTCACCGGAATCCGTCGTCAACCCATCGTCATCGATGTCGCTCATGCCTCGCCTCCCAGTCGCGCCCGCAGCAGGCCGCGTGCGCGATGCAACTGTGCTTTCGAACTACCGACCGCCATGCCGAGCGCCTCGGCGATCTCCTCGTGTTTCCAGCCTTCGACGTCGTAGAGCACCAGCACCGCGCGCGCCCGTGACGGCAGCGTCGCCACCGCGCGCTCCAGGTCCAGCGACAATGCAGTTGCGTGGCCGGCCGAGTCGGGGGTGCCGATGTCATCCAGGCCACCATCGCCGTCGGACTGCGGCCGGCTGCGGCGCGCGCGCAGTTCCATCAAGGCCGTGTTTGCCGCCAGCCGGTGCAGCCAGGTGCCGAAGGCGCTCTCGAAGCGGTATCCCGGCAATGCCTGCCAAGCCCGCACGAACGTTTCCTGGGTCAGGTCCTCGGCCCGCGCGCCATGGTGTCCAACCAGCCTGGCGATGACGCCGTGCACGCGGCCGGCATGGCGGCGGTACAACGCCTCGAACGCCGCCACCTCGCCGCGCGCGGCGGAACGCGCGAGCCCCTGGTCGATATCGACCGGCGGTGCGGCGCACGGGGACTCGAGCGGACAGTCGGTCACGGTGGCGGTGAGCATAGCCAGTCGGATGCCGGGACGCGCCGCAGGGTTTAAGGCGGCCGGGTCCTCGGACGCGGCGATCACTGCGCCGACGCAGGCGGGCCTTTGGAGCGCAGGGTCAGGCGCGAGATTTCCGGTGGAACGCGGAACCGGAACGGCAGGATGCTGGTCCCGATCCCCGGGGTCACGAACAACTGCCGCCCCTGGTCGAAGATCGGTCCGGCGATGTAATGCCCGAAGCGCACCGAAGGTTGCCCGGGCAGCAGGTTGACCTGCCCGCCATGGGTATGCCCGGCGATGACCAGCGACGCGCGCGCCGGCATCCGCGGGAAGAGGTCCGGGTTGTGGGTGATCGCGATCACCGGCGCGTCGTCGTCGACGCCGGCGAAGGCATGGCGGATGTCGGGATGGCCTTCCCACAGGTCGCCCACGCCGACCAGCCACAGGCGGCACTGTCCCAGCGTGATTTCCGTCGCCTGGTTCTCCAGCACGGTCACGCCGACCGACTGCAGCGCGCGACGCACGCGACGGCCGTTCTTCCACCAGTCGTGGTTGCCCAGCACGGCATACACGCGCTTGTGCGTGAGCAGCGGCTTGAGGTGCGCGGCGACCACTTCGGGCGGTACGTACTTGCCCAGCAGGACCTTCAGGATCACGTAGTCGCCGGCCATGATGACCACGTCGCTGTCGCTGGCCGACAGCTGCCGCACCACGCGGTCGAGTTTGTCGACGCCGTTGCGCGGCGAGCCGGTATGGATGTCCGCCACCACGTCGGCGCGCAGGCCATCGCACTGCGCCGGCCACCGCTTGAGCGCGATGCTGTAGTCGCGTTCGACCAGACGGCCGGGCTCCCAGACGAACCCCCAGGCCAGGAACACGAAGGTGGCGGCCGTGACCAGCCACGCCAGCCGCTTGATGAGCCGGCGACGCCGGCGATCGCGATGCGCGCGGTCGGCGGGCACGCTCATCCGGCGCAGGTGCCGCTCATGGCTGCAGCGCGCGCACCACGCGCCCGCCCTTCATCACGAAGGCCACGTGCTCGAGCACGCCCACATCGGCGAGCGGATCGCCGTCGACCGCGACCATGTCGGCGTAATACCCCGGCTTCAGGCTGCCGACCTTGTCGCTCCAGCCCAGCAGGTCGGCGGCGTTGATCGTGGCCGAACGGATCGCCTGCAGCGGGGTCATGCCCCACTCGACTTCCTTCGCGAACTGCTTGCCATTCCAGCCGTGCGGATAGACGCCGGCATCGGTGGCGAAGGCCATCTTCTCGCCGGCCTGCACCGCCTTGCGGAAGTTCTCGCGCTGCACGCGGCCGACCAGCTTTTCCTTCTCGATCTGCGCCTGCGGGACGCCGAGCTTGGCGTATTCGGACAGGATGTAGTCGTCGTTGTAGATGTCGAAGTCGAGGTAGGTGCCGCGCTGCTTCGCCATCTTCAGGCCCTCGGCGTCGATGAAGCTGCAATGCTCGACCGAATCGACGCCGGCGCGGATCGCCATCTTGATCGCCTCGGTGCCGTGCGCGTGCGCTGCGACCTTGCGGCCCCAGCGATGCGCCTCGTCGACGATCGCGTCCATCTCCGCCTGCGAGTACTGCGGCGCACCCACCGAAGTCTCGTTGCTCAGCACGCCAGCGCTGGCCATGAACTTGATGACGTCGGCGCCGCGCTTGACGTTCTCGCGCACGCGCTCGCGGACGGCGTCGACGCCGTTGGCCACGCCGGTCACGCCGTGGAATTCGATGTTGGGAGCGAAGCCGGTGGTCTCGTCGACGTGGCTACCGGTGGAACCGATCGGTACCGTCGCCACCAGCATGCGCGGGCCTTCGACCAGGCCACGGTTGATCGCGTTGCGCAGTGCCACGTCGATGTATTCCGGCGCGCCGACATTGCGCACGGTGGTGAAGCCGGCGTCGAGCGTGCGTTTGGCAAAGGTCGGCGCCATCACCGCCGCATCCATCGGGCCCGCCGTCAGCGCATCCTGGTAGTAGTTGCCGGTGCTGGTGGTCGGGTCGCCGGTCAGGTGCACGTGCACGTCGATCAGGCCCGGCAGCAGGGTGGCGTTGCCCAGCTCGACGACCGCCGCTCCGGCCGGCGCGCCGCCACCGGAGGTCACCGAGACGATCTTGTCGCCTTCGACCAGCACCCAGGGATCGTCCAGCACCCGGCCGCTGTCGACGTCGAGCAGGTGCGCGGCATGCACCGCGGTCCGTGCCGGTGCCGTCGGCGCGGCGTCGGCGGCATGGACGCGGGTGGCGACGGCCGTCGACAGCGACAGCACGGTGGCGAGCAGGAAGGCAGGACGCATCGGGATATCCTCGGGAAGCCGGCGTCATGATGGCATGCAGGCCGGCGTGGACCGGCAGGGCCGCGGCGGATCCGCGAACCGGCGCACGCGCCGTGCCATGACGACGCAGGCCGCTGCACGCGGAGGGACGAGGGGACGCATGTACGACTACATCATCATCGGCGCCGGCTCCGCCGGCTGCGTGCTCGCCAACCGGCTCAGCGCGGATCCGTCGAACCGGGTGCTGCTGCTCGAGGCCGGCCCGCGCGACCGCCATCCCTTCATCCACATGCCGGCAGGCCTGGCGAAGCTGGCAGGCAATACGCGCCTCAACTGGAACTACAGCACCGCGCCGGAACCGCATCTGGACGGGCGGACGCTGTGGTGGCCGCGCGGCAAGGTCCTCGGTGGATCGAGCTCGATCAACGCGATGTGCTACGTGCGCGGCGTCGCCGGCGATTACGACGACTGGGCCGCGCACGGCGCCAGCGGATGGGACTGGGCGTCGGTGCTGCCCTACTTCCGGCGCGCCGAGGCCAACGCGCGAGGCGCCGACGCGCTGCATGGCGGCGATGGCCCGCTGTCGGTCTCGGAGCTGCGCCACGTCAACGTGCTGTCGGACGCCTTCGTCACCGCCGGCGGGCAGGCCGGATACGCTCGCAACGACGACTTCAACGGCCCGCGCCAGACGGGCTTCGGCCTGTACCAGGTGACGCAGCGCGACGGCGCCCGCTGCTCGGCGGCGGTCGCTTACCTGCGCCCTGCGCAGGCGCGTGCGAACCTTACGGTCCGCAGCGGGGCGCTGGTGTCGGGGATCACGTTCGAGGGCAGCGGCTCCGGCCGCCGTGCCGGCGGCGTCATGTACTCGGTACGCGGCAAGGCGTTCCACCCGCAGGCCGCGCGCGAAGTGCTGCTGTGCGGCGGCGCGATCAATTCACCGCAGCTGTTGATGCTGTCGGGCATCGGCGAGGCGACGGCATTGCGGCGGCTCGACATCGACGTGGTGGCCGACCTGCCGGGCGTCGGCGCCAACCTGCAGGACCACCTGGACATCAGCACCGTGCGGCATTGCACGCAGGCGGTGACCTATGACCGGCTGAGCGATCTGCGCGTGGCCTTCGACTATTTCCTCCGCGGCCACCGCGGGCCCGGCACCAGCAATATCGCCGAGGCCGGCGCCTTCGTGCGCTCGCCGCTGGCGCCGGATGCGCGCGCGGACATCCAGCTGCACTTCATCCCCGCCATGCTCGACGACCATGGAAGGCACCGCCTGCAAGGCGACGGCTATACCGTGCATGCCTGCTTCCTGCGTCCGCGCAGCCGTGGCCGCATCACGTTGACGAGCAGCCGTGCGGGCGACAAGCCGCGGATCGAAGCCAACTACCTGGGGGATGCGGAAGGCTTCGACCTGCGGATGGCGCTCGAATGCGCCAGGGTTTCGCGCGAGGTGCTGGCGCAACCCGCATTCGACGCCTATCGCGGTGCGCCGATCTTCCCCGCGCGCGACGACCTCGACGACGACGGCCTTGTCGCCTTCATCCGCGCCAAGGCCGAGACCGTGTACCACCCGGTGGGCAGCTGCCGCATGGGCAACGACGAAGCCGCAGTCGTCGACCCGCAGCTGCGCGTGCGTGGTGTCGCCGGGCTGCGGGTGGTGGATGCCTCGGTGATGCCGACGCTTCCCGGGGGCAATACCAACGCGCCGACGATCATGATTGCCGAGCGTGTGGCCGACCTGATCCTGGCCGACGCGTGATCCAAACGTTCGACAACACCTGGGCCGTGTGCGTGCCCACGCCAGTCGCCGACCACCGCTGCTCAGGCAGCGCGTTCCAGCATCGGCGGCAGCGGGCAATGCAGCACGCCGCAGATCGTGCGCAGCAGTTCCGACTCGGCGACCGTGATCCGGTTGTCGTGGCTGACGGTGGCGGTGATCGCCTCGATCAGCGCCTGTTTCGCCAGCGGATCCAGGTCGTCCAGCGGCCCCCAGACCGCATCCAGCACCAGCGGGCCGCCTTCGCGCGGGCGGTACGGCAGGTAGTCGCTGGGCAGCACCCGCTGTACGCCCGACAGGTAGGCGCGCTGCGCGTCCTGCGGGCTGTCGTTGCCCGCCTGCGCGACCACGCACAGCAGCGTCGCGATCTCGCTGCGCGCGTTGGCAATCTTCGTGCGGCCGAAGCGCACGTGCCGCGCGGGATCCAGCGACTCGCGCACCTGCGACTGCAGCAGCCGGCCCAGGCAGTATTCGAACAGCGACACCTGGCCGTCGGCGTGCACCACCGCCTCCACCGTGTCCATGAACGTGTCCAGTTCCGGCCGCGGCCGCAGTCGCAGCACGGGGAAGGCGAGCGCGGCCAGCGGCAGGCGCAGCATCGGGTGGAGTTCTTCGATCAGCCGCTGGTGCAGCGAGGCGGCCTGGTCGGCGACGGCGGCGCCCAGGCGCGCGGAGATTTCGGTGCGCTGGGCGGCTGCAATTGCGGCATCGTCGTCCAACAGCAGGCCCAGCAGCAGCGCCATCACCTGTTCGCGCTGCGCCGCCAGTGCGCGCAGGCTGTCGGGGATGGTCGACACGATCGCATCGGCGCGACGGTAATCGTCCGCCGCCGGCTGCGCGACCTGCGCCACCACCATCGGTGGGGTGACGTTGAACTGGTCGCCGGCGCCGGGCAGGCGCGCGCTGCTGCCGCCATCCAGGCCCAGGCGCGTGTCCTCGGCCAGGCCATCGGGCGGCGTGGCGAGCCATTTGCGCTGCAGCGCATCGAGTTCGTCGGCGCGGAAGCTGGGCTCCAGCGCCTGGATGCGCTGCAGCAGCGGCGGATGGGTGGCGAACAGGCCGGAGAAACCGACGCCATCGCCGAACAGCATGTGGCTGGCTTCCTCGGCATCGGCACGGTCGTTGAGCTGCGAGCCCTCGGCGATGCCGCCGATCTTCTTCAGCGCGCCGGCCAGTCCCTGGGTCTGGCGGGTGAACTGCACCGCCGACGCGTCGGCCAGCGACTCGCGCGTGCGGCTCACGCCGGCCTTGATCATGCGTGCGAAGAACAGGCCGATGTAACCGACGATCATCGCCACCAGTGCCGCGACCAGGATCGCCGCGGCGCCGCGGCTGTCGCGCCCGCGGCCGCCGAACTGCAGCACCTTGCGGCCGATGATGGCGAGCATGAGGATGCCGAACAGGATCCCCATCAGGCGGATGTTGAGCCGCATGTCGCCGTTGAGGATGTGGCTGAACTCGTGCGCGATCACGCCCTGCAGTTCATCGCGGTTGAGCCGGTCGAGCGCGCCGCGCGTCACCGCGACCACGGCGTCGGAAGGCGAATAGCCCGCCGCGAACGCATTGATGGCGGTCTCCTGCTCGAGCACGTAGATCTTCGGCACCGGCACGCCGGAGGCGATCGCGATCTCCTCGACGACATTGCGCAGCCGGCGCAGGTTGAAGTCGGTCGTGCCTTCGGGCACCGGCACCCCGCCGAACTGCAGGGCGACCGGTTCGCCGCCGCCGCGCAGGGTGGCGATGCGGTACATCGAGCCCAGGCCGATGATCGCCAGCGTCGCGAAGGTGCTGAACACCAGCAGCGCCGCGGGACTGCCGGAGTCACGCGCGGTGGCGGCGCCAAAGGCGATCCACACCGCGAAATCCACCGCCAGCACGATGCCGGCGACCGCAAGGCCGAACAGCACGACAAGACGCGTCGATGCGCGACGGGCAGCGGCCTGGTGTTCGAAGAAATTCATGGGGTATTAGCTCCTCCCTTCTCCCCGCGGGAGAAGGTGCCGAAGGCGGATGAGGGCGGCGGAGCGATGCGAATCGAGCAACTGCTTGCTGGGAGGTTCGTCGAGAATCCATGGCCCCGTCGCTTCGCCGCGCCTCACCCCAACCCCTCTCCCGATGGGAGAGGGGCTTGATGTCAGAACTGCACCTTCGGCGCCGCCCGTACCTGCGCCTGGTCGGCGGCGGGGATTTCCAGCAGCGCCGCGGGCGTGAACTGGAACATGCCGGCGACGACGCTCGACGGAAACACTTCACGTCGATTGTTGTAGGCCATCACCGAATCGTTGAAGGCCTGGCGGGCGAAGGCGACCTTGTTCTCGGTGGAGGTCAGCTCCTCGGACAGCTGCATCATGTTCTGGTTGGCCTTGAGGTCCGGGTAGGCCTCGGCGACCGCCATCAGGCGACCCAGCGCCCCATTCAGCATGCCCTGCGAGCTGGCCAGTTCGGCCATCGCGGAGGGATCGCCCGGATTTGCCTTGGCGACCGACAGCCCGGACATCGCGGCGCTGCGGGCGGCGATTACGGCCTCGAGCGTCTCGCGCTCGTGCTTGATGTAGCCCTTGGCGGTTTCCACCAGGTTGGGGATCAGGTCGAAGCGGCGCTGCAGCTGCACGTCGATCTGGGCGAAGGCATTTTTATAGGCGTTGCGACCGGTGACCAGGCCGTTGTACATGCCGACGATCCAGAACCCCAGCACAACCACAATTACCAACAGGATCAAAAGCGTGACCATGGTTCTTCCCCTTGTTCATGCACTACCGAAAACAGACGCTATGATCCCTGTCTGCAGCAGCAGCATACGCAGGGGGCAGCGCCGATGAAAGACGGCACCGCGCGGCACTACGAGGGGAATCATCGGGCCCGGCACCTGGGCAGCGTGAGGCTGGCGACGCTTGCGTTGCTGCTTCCCCTGGCGCTGGGCTCCACCGCCCAGACCAGCCTGCCTTGGCCCACCGCCGACCACCAGGTCGCCAGCGTGACGGCTCCGACGCCCGCCGCCACCACGCCCGCGAGCGCGCAGGTCCCGGCCAGCGCGCAACAGATCGCCTATGTTCCGCCGCCGCGGCAGGTGATGCCACTGGCGGCGGGTTTCGACGTGCATCAGTTCGAAGCCATCGCCCAGGCCCTGGTCGCCAACCAGCGCGTGCCCGGCCTGGCCATGGCGATCGTCAAGGACGGCCGCATCCTCAGCGCGCGCGGCTATGGCGTCACCGACGTGCAGGCCGCCGAGCCGATCGACGCGCACACCGTCTTCCGGCTGGCTTCATTGTCGAAGGCGTTCGCGGGCACCGTCACCGGCCTGCTGGTGTCCGACGGCACCCTGCGCTGGGACAGCCGCATGATCAACTACATGCCCTCGCTGCGCTTTTCCGAACCGGGCGCCGCCGAGCAGTTGACGGTCGCCGACGTGCTCAGCCATCGCGATGGCCTCACCCGCAATACCTACGACCGCGATCTGGAAGCCAACGTCGACTACCGCACGCTGGTGCAACGGTTGGCATACGCGCCGATGGCCTGCCATCCGGGCGAGTGCTATGCCTACCAGAACATCGCCTTCAGCCTGATCGGCGACGCCATCCAGGCCACGACCGGCCACAGCTACGGCGACAACGTCGCCAACCGCCTGTTCAAACCGCTCGGCATGACCGACGCCAGCACCGGCCTGGCCGGGATCGAGAACAGCGCGCGCTGGGCGAAACCCCACGTCCGCGGCGGTGGTGGCTGGGTGTCGGTGATGCCCAAGCCAAGCTATTACGAAGTGCTGCCGGCCGCGGGCGTCAACGCCAGCATCAGCGACATGGCGCAATGGCTGATCGCGCAGAGCGGCCATCGCCCCGACGTGCTGTCGCCGTCGCTGCTGGCGACGCTGCACGCACCGGTGATCGACACGCCCAGCGAAATGCACGGCTCATCCTGGCGCGGCGAGCGGCTCAATGCCGCGGGTTACGCGCTGGGCTGGCGCGTGTACGACTACGCCGGCCATCGGGTGGTGTTCCATGGCGGCGCGGTGCAGGGTTATCGCGCGGTGATCGCACTGCTGCCCGAACGCGACCTGGGCGTGGCCATCCTTTGGAACAGCGAAAGCGCGCTGCCCAGCGGCATGATGCCGACGATCCTGGACAGTGCCCTGGGGTTGACCCCGCACTGGCTGGACGACGATACGCTGGGCGACAGCTACTACGCGCGTGCTTCGGACGATGCGCCGGGGACGGATTCGTCGACGGCGGATGCGAAGCCGCGGTAAGGACTGTCCGGGTCGTCATCCGGTGACGGACGGAATCCGGTCGGCTTCCGCTGGTTCCCGCGGAAGCCGGTACCCGGTGACTTCCCGCCTGTGTGCCGGCCTGGTGAAAGTCGCAACCAGCACCTGCTCTGCGAGAGGCCGCGCACGTGCTGGTCGTCGCTCCGGACCGTGACCGCTCCGGAGTGGGCACCCCGCCGACTTTCGGCATGAGGGTGCGCGTGATGCCGGACATCGCCATGCCTTCGCTCGTCATTCCGGCTCTCGCCGGGACGACGAGAAAACGCTGATCCCCGTTTTCGTCAGGGCGGGGCGCGCTCGCGACTGACAGCCGGCCTGATACTCCTTCCCCAGCCCACAAATAAAAACTCCCCCTCCGCCTGGGCGTGCGGAGGAGGAGCTTCAGGTACGGCTTATCGGGGATTGCTTACATCATCGGCGCCGGCGCCGAAGGCATGGCCACGGGGGCCGCCTTACGCTTCGCCGGACGCTTGGCCTTCTTCGCAGCAGGCTTCTTGGCGGCCTTCTTTGCGGTCTTCTTGGCAGTCTTCTTCGCAGCCTTCTTCGCAGGACGCTTGGTCGCCTTCTTGGCGGTCTTCTTCGCTGCGGACTTGCGTGCGGTCTTCTTCGCGGTCTTCTTGGCCGGACGCTTCGCTGCCTTGCGGGCGGTCTTCCGGGTGGTCTTCTTCGCGGCCTTCTTGGCCGGACGGCGCTTGGCGGCCGTCTTCTTGGTCGCCTTCTTGGCGGTCTTGCGCGCAGTCTTCTTCGCGGCCGGCTTCTTGGCGGCGGACTTGCGTGCGGTCTTCTTCGCGGTCTTCTTGGCCGCCGGTTTCTTGGCGGCTTTCTTCGTCGCCTTCTTGGCGGACTTCTTGGCAGCTTTCTTCATGGCCATGGAATGGCTCCTCGTCAGTTGACTTTCGGGTACTGCAGCCCAGTGCAAAACAGCATCGCGGGTATCGGACCCGCGACCAACCGCCGACGCGCAAGGCGCGCCGGGACGGATTCGTGTTGCCGGGCGCCACCGCGCCGGCAATAAAAAACCTGCATCGCCAAGCGGTGCAGGTCGGTGTTCTGGAAGGAGCGGAAGCCTTTCGCGGGGGAGATGCTGCCCGCGTCCACCTTTTGGAAGTTCAGGGCGGAGGGCTTCGTTGTGCTGCTCGTTGTCCGGGTTGTTCGACTCACTCTCTTCCGCAGGTCGCGTCTGCTGGGCGAAACCTAATCACGGTTTTTTCAGGTGTCAACACTTCCAGGCAATTATTTTCGTCCGGCCGGACGCGTCCCGGCGGCCCCGAAGCACGGCGCGAGCGCGATGCTCGCGCGCGATCACGGATGCCCGATCGCATCGCGCACATTCCACGTACCAGCAAAGCGCTTTTTTAAAGCGCTTTTTTTTCGCGCGGGGCATCGGGCGCCGTTGCACCACGGTGCGCGTGCAATGCGTGCGCGGCAGCCGGCGCGGCCGCCATCGGCCGGATCCGGCGTCGAAAATAATTTGCTCCGAAGGGTCGGATTTTCGCGTCGCACAAACCGATTTGCGCGGAATTGCGCAAGCGATCGGCGCCGCTCCGCCACCGTCGCGCACCTCGGCGCGCAGATCGCGGGCAATGAAAAACCCGCGATGTCGCCATCGCGGGTTCGGTTGGACGACGCGATGCCGGTGGCTACGCCAGCGCTTTGGCGAGCGCGCCGGCGAACGCGTCCAGGTCTTCGACGCGCTTGGTTTCCGTGGTGCAGACCAGCAGCGCATCGTCGAAGCCGGGGAAGTCCTCGCCCAGCGAAACACCGGCGACGATCCGGCGCGCGGCGAGCGCTTCGATCACGTCGGCGGCGGGTCTGGGCAGCCTCAACGCCAGTTCGTGAAAGTGGACGCGGCCGCCGAACAGCGGCTCGACGCCGGGGATTTTCAACAGGCGTTCACGCAGCGCGCGCAGGTTGTTGGCCGACGCAGCTGCGACTTTCGCCAGCCCGTCCGGACCGAGCAGCGACATGTAGATCGTCGCCGCCGTCACCAGCAGGCCCTGGTTGGTGCAGATGTTGGACGTCGCCTTGGCCCGGCGGATGTGCTGTTCGCGCGCCTGCAGGGTCAGGGTGAAACCGCCCTTGCCGTCGAGGTCGGTGGTGCGCCCGACGATGCGCCCGGGCAGGTTGCGCACCAGCTCCTTCTTGCAGGCGAGGAAGCCGAAGTACGGGCCGCCCGAGGACAGCGGCACGCCCAGCGGCTGGCCGTCGCCACAGGTGATGTCGGCGCCGGTAGCACCCCATGCGCCCGGGGCCTTGAGCATCGCCAGCGACATCGGGTTGACCACCGCGATCACCAGCATGCCGCGCGCGTGGGCGGCGTCGGTCAGCGCGTCGACATCCTCGAGCACCCCGAAGAAATTCGGCTGCGGGACGATCAGCGCGGTGAACTCGCCTTCGACCGAGGAGAGCGAGGCCGGATCGAGCGAGCCGCCGGGGCACGGGAGCGTCACCACTTCGATGTCCTGCAGGCCGACGATCGACTGCACCGTCTTGCGGTAGGCCGGATGCAGCGACTCGGGCACCAGCACCCGGCGCGGTCCTTTCTTCGCGCTGCGCTCGGCCATCAGCACCGCCTCGGCCACGGCGGTGGCGCCGTCGTACATGGAGGCGTTGCTGATGTCCATGCCGGTCAGGCGGGTCATCATCGTCTGGTATTCGTAGATCAGCTGCAGCGTGCCCTGGCTTGCCTCGGCCTGGTACGGCGTGTAGGCCGAATAGAACTCGCCGCGGCCGACGATCTGCCAGATCGCCGCCGGGATGTGGTGCTCGTAGGCGCCGGCGCCGGCGAAGTTGAGCACCGCCTCGTCCTGCTTCGCGCGCCCGCGCATCAGCCGGACGACGTCCATTTCCGACAGGCCCTCGGGCACCTTCGCCAGCGACTGCACCTTCAGCGCGGCGGGAATCTCGTCGAACAGCGCCTCGATGTCGGGCGCGCCGATCGCGGCGAGCATCTCGTGGACGTCGGATTCGGTGTGGGGAATGAAGGGCATGCGACTTCCACCTGCGGGTATTGGACTGTGACAGCGGAAAATGACACCGGCCGCGCGTGGCGGCCGGTCGGGTTCGGAGCGGTGCGGCTTAGTGGTCTTCGTCTTCGAGCAGCTCGGCGTAGGCGTCCGGGTCGAGCAGTTCGTTGAGCTGTTCGGGTTCCTCGGCCTCGATCACGAAGATCCAGCCGTCGCCGTAGGCGTCTTCGTTGATCGTCTCGGGCTTGTCCGACAGTGCGGCATTGACCTCGACGACCTTGCCGGTCACCGGGCTGTAGACGTCCGACGCAGCCTTCACCGACTCGACCACCGCGCACGCGTTACCGGCTTCGACGCGGTCGCCGACGGTCGGCAGTTCGACATAGACCAGGTCGCCAAGCAGCCCCTGGGCGTGGTCGGAAATGCCGATGGTGACCTTGCCGTCGCCTTCGACGCGGGCCCACTCATGGGACTTCAGGAACTTCAGGTCGCCGGGGATCTCGCTCATCGTGGGGCTCCGTGCAGTGGCCAGGCCGGGTCGGGCAGGTCGATGGAAAGGATGCCTAGTCTAGCGAAGCAGGGGCAGCGCGGGATCACATCCCGTCCTGCGGCTTGCCGTCGCGGACGAAGGGGAACTTGACCACGCGGACCGGGACTTCGCGGCCGCGGATGTCGACGCGCACGTCGCCCGGCGCGCCGGCCGGGACGCGCGCGAACGCGATCGCCTTGCCCAGCGTCGGCGAGAACGTGCCGGAGAGGATCTCGCCCTCGCCGTTGGCGGTGAGGACCTTCTGGCCGTGGCGCAGGACGCCTTTCTCGTCCATCACCAGGCCGATCAGCTGCCGCGGCGCGCCCGCGGACTTCTGGCGCTCCAGTACCTCGCGGCCGGTGAACGCCCGGCCTTCGTCCAGCGCAACGGTCCATGCCAGCCCGGCTTCATAAGGCGTGACCGTCTCGTCCATGTCCTGGCCGTAGAGGTTCATGCCCGCTTCCAGACGCAAGGTGTCGCGCGCGCCCAGGCCGGCGGGCTTGACGCCGGCGGCGAGCAGCGCGTCCCACAGCGCCACCGCCCTGGCTTCCGGCACGACGATCTCGAAGCCGTCCTCGCCGGTGTAGCCGGTGCGGGCGACGAACAGCGACGTGCCGTCCCTGGCCTTCACTTCGGCGGCGGCGAACTTGCCCAGCTTGCCGGCCGCCTGCGCGCCGTCGGCGTCGAGCAGGCCGAGCACGCGCTCGCGCGCGGTCGGGCCCTGCACGGCGATCATGCCGAAGTCGCTGCGTTCGGCGACCGTGACGTCGAAGGCCCCGGCCTGCGAACGGATCCACGCCAGGTCCTTCTCGCGGGTGGCGGCGTTGACCACCAGGCGGAAGAAGTCCTCGGACAGGTAATAGACGATCAGGTCGTCGATGACCCCGCCCTGTGCGTTGAGCATCGTCGTGTACAGCGCCTTGCCCGGGACCTTGAGCTTGTCGACCGAGTTGGCGACCAGCCGGCGCAGGAACTCGCGCACGCGCGCACCGGTGAGATCGACGACGGTCATGTGCGAAACGTCGAACATGCCGGCGTCCCGCCGCACGAGGTGATGTTCCTCGACCTGCGAGCCGTAGTGCAGCGGCATGTCCCAGCCGCCGAAGTCGACCATCTTGGCGCCGAGCGCGCGATGGCTGTCGTTGAGGATGGTCTTGCTGGTCATGGGCCGCGCGACTCGACGTGGAAGCCGCACATTATCGCCTGTCCGTCCGGCGCCCGCAGGCACGCGCCTGAACATCGCGCGCCGCCGCACGCGAAAGTGCGCAGTGCGTAGCCCGGGTAAGCGCAGCGCACCCGGGGGCTTTGCCCGCGCGCTGGCACATCCCGGATGCGGCCTTCGGCCTTATCCGGGCTGCGGGTTCATCAGCATGGGCGACACGGGCTCGTCGTTCCCCCCGGTGCGGCCTTCGGCCTTCTCCGGGCTACCGTGGCTCGCATCAGGCCGGTTCGACCCGCAGGGTCGTGCCATCGGCGCCGACGACCCGCACTGCGGCGCCGGCCGGCAGTTCCGGGCCTTCGACATCCCATAGCGCATCGGCGATCTGCACCCGTCCGCGGCCGTTGACGATCGCCCGCTCCAGCGGCACCACGCGCCCGACCAGTTGCGCCACGCGCCGGTTGAGCAGCGGCTGGTCGCTGCGGGTGCCGCGTCCGCGGAACCAGGTGCGGTAGACCTGGATCGACACCAGCCCCAGCACCACGAACAGCCCCACCTGCGCCAGCAGCGGCATGGGCAGCAGCAGGACGATCACGAAGGTGACGGCTGCGGCCAGCCCCAGCCACAGCATGAACGCCCCCGGCGCGAGGACTTCGGCCGCGAACAGCAGCAGCGCCGCCACCGCCCAGGCGAACACGTCCCAGCGCATGGCTCAGCCCCCCTGGCGCGGCGCCGGCGACGGCGCGACCACGCGCGCAGGCTGGCGCTCCATCGCCTCGCGCGCGAGTTCGGCGATGCCGCCGAGCGATCCGATCACGCCGGCCGACTCCATCGGCATCATCACGAACTTCTGGTTGGGAGCTTCGGCCAGCGACTTGAAGGCCTCGATGTACTTCTGCGCGACGAAGTAGTTGATCGCCTGCACGTTGCCGCCGGAAATCGCGTCGGACACCAACTGCGTCGCCTTGGCCTCGGCGCCGGCCAGGCGTTCGCGCGCCTCGGCCTGGCGGAATGCGGCTTCCTTGTTGCCTTCGGCTTCCAGGATCGTCGACTGCTTCTCGCCCTCGGCCTTGAGGATCGCCGCCTGGCGGAAGCCCTCGGCCTCGAGGATGTTGGCGCGCTTCTCGCGCTCGGCCTTCATCTGCCGCGCCATCGCCTCGATCAGGTCGCGCGGCGGCGCGATGTCCTTGAGCTCGATGCGGTTGACCTTGATGCCCCAGGGGTGCGTCGCCTGGTCGACCGCGACCAGCACCTTGGTGTTGATCTCGTCGCGCTTGGACAGCGACTCGTCCAGGTCCATCGAACCGATCGCGGTACGGATGTTGGTCATGACGAGATTCAGGATCGCGATCTCGAGCGTCGCCACTTCGTACGCCGCCTTGGCCGCATCGAGCACCTGGAAGAAGACGATGCCGTCGACCTTGACCACCGCGTTGTCCTTGGTGATCACGTCCTGGCTGGGCACTTCCAGCACCTGTTCCATCATGTTGATCTTGCGGCCGATGCCCTGGTAGATCGGCATCAGGAAATGCAGCCCCGGCGACAACGTGTGGGTGTACTTGCCGAAGGCTTCCACCGTCCACTCGTAGCCCTGCGGCACCATGCGCACCGCCTTGGACACGATCACCACGAACACCACCAGCAACACCATCGCCAGCAACGAGCCACTGAACATCGCGCATCTCCCCGGTTATCGGGACCGAGTATAGGCGCGCAGGGCGCTGGACCGCTCCGGCCGAACCCGCCCTTCCCCCGCGGCCGCCTTCGGCGCGCCGCGCCAGGCGGCGTCCGCTCAACGCGTGACTGCTTCGATCCGCGCCCAGGTATCGGCGTCGATCCGCGCCCCGGCCTCGAGCGCGTCGAGGTTCTGCAGCAGCTGTTCCAGCTTCGTCGCGCCCAGCAATACCGAGGTCACGTGCGGGTTGCCCAGGCACCAGGCGATCGCCAGCGTCGCCGGCGGGATCCGTAGCTCGGCGGCGATCATGGTGAACGCGCGCGCGCGCTGCAGGCGGGTGGACTGCGGATCGAGCACGCTGCGCCGCAGCCAGTCGTTGCCCTTCTGCGCCAGCCGCGAATCGGCGGGAATGCTGTCGTTGTACTTGCCGGTCAACAGGCCCGACGCCAGCGGCGACCAGGTGGTGGTACCCATGCCGAAACGCGCGTAGAGATCGGCGTACTCGACCTCGACCCGCTCGCGGTGCAGCAGGTTGTATTCGGGCTGCTCCATCGCCGGCGGATACAGCCCGTTCTCGGCGGCGAACGCATGCGCCTGCACGATGAGTTCGGCCGGCCACTCCGAGGTGCCCCAGTACAGCACCTTGCCCTGCCGGATCAGGGCATCCATCGCCAGCACGGTTTCGGCCACCGGCGTGTCCGGATCGGGCCGATGGCAGTAATACAGGTCCAGGTAATCGACGCGCAGACGCCGGAGGGCGCCATGGCAGGCGTCGAAGACATGCTTGCGCGACAGCCCCTTCTGGGTTGGCCGCGGCTCGGCCACCGAGCCGAAGAAGACCTTGCTGGACACGCACCAGCCGTCGCGCGGCAACCGCAGGTCGGCGAGCACGTCGCCCATGACGCGCTCGGCCTCGCCACGGGCATAGACCTCGGCGTTGTCGAAGAAATTGACGCCGTGGTCCCAGGCGGCGGCGATCAGTTCGCGCGCGAGACTGCGACCGACGGTGGTGCCGAAGGTGACCCAGGCGCCGAAGGACAACGCGGACAGCTGCAGGCCGGACGCGCCCATGCGGCGGTATTCCATCGGTGGCTCCTTCGGCGGCGGGTGCGGCGCGCCAGTGTAGCGACCGCGACGCAGCGGCCGGTACAATGGCGATTCCCTCCTCCGGGGAGTAGTCCACCCGTCGCCCGCGCGGCGGGGACGCGCGTCAACACACTTGGCCTGCAGGCCATGGCGCGCGTGGGGCAGCGCACAGGCGATCGCATCGTCGGTGTCGTTCCGGGCAAGACCGAAGGCAGGCAGCGCGCACCCGGGCCGGGCGGCGTCGCTGTCCGCTTTCGCGTCCACCGTTCGCCTGGCCCGGAGTGTTCGATGGACATTGCTTCCTTCAGCCCGGCGCTGGTCTCCGCGGGCACCGTCGCGCTGGCCGAGATCGGCGACAAGACGCAGCTGCTCGCCCTGGTGCTGGCCGCGCGCTTCCGCAAGCCGGTGCCGATCGTTGCCGGCATCCTGGTCGCGACGCTGCTCAACCACGCCCTTGCCGGCTGGCTGGGAACGCTGGTGGCCCACTGGCTCACGCCGCAGGTGTTGCGCTGGGTGGTCGCGGGCAGCTTCCTGGCGATCGCGCTGTGGTCGCTCAAGCCGGACACGTTGGACGAAGACACGCCGGTGTCGGCGCATGGCGCGCTGATGGCGACGGTGGTGGCGTTCTTCCTGGCCGAGATCGGCGACAAGACCCAGGTGGCGACGGTGTTGCTGGCGGCCAATTACTCGCCGCTGTGGCAGGTGGTCGCCGGGACCACCATCGGCATGCTGCTGGCCAACGTCCCGGTCGTCATCCTCGGCGCGCGCTTTGCCCACCGCCTGCCGCTGCGGGCGGCACGGACGGCCGCGGCGTTGCTGTTCCTGGCCTTGGCCGCCTGGGTGGCCTGGCACGGCGTGCGCTGAAGCTGGCGCGCGGGTCGCGCCCGCGGCCCTGCCCCTGCATCCCGCGCCGGGCTTGCGTGGCGCGGCCGCGACCGCGGCGGATATGCTGCAACCCGGGACCTGTCGGGAAGGCACATTGCGCAAATCGACGCCATGGCTTGGCGATGTGCTGGCGACGCTGTTCGCGCAGCCCGATGAAGTCATGCTCGAACTGGGGGCCGGTGGCGAACTGCTGGTGGCGCGCATCCGCGCCCTGCTGTCCGCGATCTGCCTGCTGCTGCCGCTGACCAGTGCGATCGCGGGCGCGCCGATCAGCGAAACCCTGATCGGGCTGGCGGCGGCGGTGTTCATCAACATCATGGCGCAACTGTGGCTCGCGCTGGCCCGCAACCCCCGCGCGCACGGCTGGTTGCCGTTCGCCACCAGCACCTACGACATCACCACCACCACCGCCGTGCTGGTGCTGCTGGCGCTGGGCGATCGCGCGTCGGGCCTCAACAGCCTGGTGATCTGGGGCTTCTACCCGATCAGCATCGTCATGACCGCGCTGCGCAACGACGGCCGGCTGACGCTGTTCGTGACCAGCCTGGCGATCGTGCAGTACGCGATGCTGGTGGTCGCGATCATCGCCTCGGCGCACACGCCAGAACAACTGGTGTCGGTGGATTACGGCACGGTGTCGATGGCCAGCCAGATCGAACGCGTGGTTCTGTTGCTGCTCACCGGGATGCTGACGACGACGATCGTCTATCGCATCCAGCGCCTGGTGGAGCTGTCGGGGCGCGACGGCCTCACCGGTCTGCCCAACCGCCTGTGGCTGCTGCAGCAGATGCCGCGGATGTTCGATGCCGCGCGCGCCAGCGGCCAGTCGCTGACCCTGGCGCTGGTCGACCTGGACCGCTTCCGCCGCATCAACGAAGAGATCGGTGCGCGCGACGGCGACCGCGCGCTGCGCCAGACCGCGGCGCTGATGGCGGAAATCCTCGACGCCCGCGAGCACCTGGTGCGCATCGGCGGCCAGGAGTTCGTGCTGCTGCTGCAATGCCCGATCGGCAGCGGCTGGGAGCGCCTGGACCGGCTGCGGCGCGCGGTCGCCGAACGCCCGTTCCTGCCGGAAGTCGGCGGCGAACCCTTGCGCATCACCTTCAGCGCCGGCCTCGTCGCCTGGCCGCAGGACGGCGCCGACCTGTCGGGCCTGCTGCGCGGCGCCGACCGCCGCCTGCAGCAGGCCAAGCGCGACGGCTGCAACCGGGTGATCGCCCGCGACGTATAGGCGCAGGGCCGGAATACCCCGGCGGCCCAACCGGGCCTCGTCGATGCCATGGCGCGCAACCCACGCGCACGCCAGGCGAAGGCGCGCTCGCGCATCGCTACCTGCTGCCTGCTGCCTGCTGCCTGCTGCCTGCTGCCTGCTGCCTGCGCTCTGCTGGCCGCTGGACCCGCCTTAAACTAGGCCCATGCGCATCGGCCCCCATTCCATCGTGCCCAAGGTCGTCCTCGCGCCGATGGCGGGCGTGACCGACAAGCCGTTCCGGTTGCTGTGCAAGCGGCTGGGTGCCGGGCTTGCGGTGTCGGAAATGACCACCAGCGACCCGCGCTTCTGGAACACCGACAAATCCCGGCGTCGCATGGACCACGCCGGCGAACCGGACCCGGTCAGCGTGCAGATCGCCGGGACGGTGCCCGCAATCCTCGCCGATGCGGCCAGGTACAACGTGGACCACGGCGCGCAGCTGATCGATATCAACATGGGCTGCCCGGCGAAGAAGGTCTGCAATGCCTGGGCGGGCTCGGCGCTGATGCGCGACGAAGCGCTGGTGGGGCGCATCCTCGACGCCGTCGTGCGCGCCGTCGACGTGCCGGTGACGCTGAAGATCCGCACCGGCTGGGAAGCCGCCCACCGCAATGCGCCGAGCATCGCGCGGATCGCGCAAGCCTCCGGGATCGCCGCGCTAGCGGTGCATGGCCGTACCCGCGACCAGCAGTACGGCGGCGTTGCCGAATACGACACCATCGCCGCGATCAAGGCCGAACTCTCGATCCCCGTGATCGCCAACGGCGACATCGACTCGCCACGGAAGGCCGCCGAGGTCCTGCGCCTGACCGGCTGCGACGCGGTGATGATCGGCCGCGCCGCACAGGGGCGACCCTGGATCTTCCGCGAGGTCGCGCATTACCTGGCCACCGAAACCCTGCTACCGGAGCCGACGCTAAAGGAAGTGCGCGACGTGCTGCTCGCGCACCTGAGGCACCTGCACGACTTCTACGGCGAACAGTCCGGCGTGCGCATCGCGCGCAAGCACCTGGGGTGGTATGCGAAGGACCGGCCGGAACACCTTGCCTTCCGCGCCATCGTCAATTGCGCCGACAGCGCGCAGGCACAGGTGCGCCTGACCCAGGATTACTTCGATGCGCTGGTCGCCGGCGTCGTCCCGGAGCTGCCGGTGGCGGCGTGATCCAGTGCGCGCAGCAGCCGCTGCCATAGCGCCCTGGCCAACGGCCGGTAATCGACATCGAACAGGCTGGGCATGTGCGGCGGATTGATCGCCTGCCAGCCATCCGCGCCGCGCGTGGCAACATCGAAGCGGAAAGGGAAGTCCGGCGCCCTGCCCATGCGCAGGTCGACGATCGTCAACGTTCCGCCGTGGACCTGCACCTGTTCGAAGCCGTGGTTGAACCACGCCAGCCGACGCACCGCAGGAACCCCGCGGACGTCCGCCAAGGCCCGGGTATCCGATGGATAGGCGACGAACCGCATCGGTGCGTTCGGATCGCGAAGCGAGCGCTGGCCTTCGACAAAGCCGGCCGGGGTCATCGCGATGACCCGCCAGCGCACGGTGTTCATCGTCGCCGGCGCCGAGAACCGCGGTGCATCGCCAAGGCCCATCGTCGCCAATGCCTGGTCCGCGTCCCGCTCGACGAGCGCCTTGGCCGCCAGCGACCAGCCAACGTAAGCCACGCCCAGCGCGATGCCCGCCAACAGGGCACGCTGCGCCACCACCTGGCTGCGCGCACGCCAGGCGACCACGCATGCCACCAGCCACGGCAGGGTGAACAGTGGATCGATGATGTCCAGGCTCGACCACATCACCGGTCGCATCGGCAGCGGCCAGAACAACTGCGTGCCGTAACTGGTGAATGCGTCGAACAGCGGATGCGCCATCAGGCACGCGAACATCCCCCACCACCAGCGAACCGGCGACCGCGCCACGCGCCCGCCGCGCGAGCGGAAGAACCACCAAAGGATCGCGGCCACCAGCGGCAGTACCAGCCACGAGTGCGATGCGCTGCGATGCCAGGTCATCCGCACCACCGGGTTGTCGCTGAACGCCAACAGCAGCACGTCCAGGTCCGGCAGCGTGTTGAGGGCGGCGCCTGCCAGCAGCGCTGCACGCCGGTCCCGCGCCGGGGCGATGGCGGCGACGATGGCGCCACCGAGGAAAAGATGGGTGATGGAATCCATCGCGCCAGTCTAAAGGCCGCGGCCCGGCTGCGCGCTTTGCTTGTCGGCAGGCATTCCACACGGAGGCACGTTGCAGTTTCGCGCCTGGAGGTGCTCGATTCGAACGCCGCGCGGCGCCCGGGAGCATCCAGCCCGGGAACGGCGCCGCCCGGGGACCACCCGTGACCAGGCCCTCCGTCCGCTTAACCCCCGCTCGCGCACAATGCGCCGGCGCCGCCGGGCATGTATCATGCGCGGCCATCCTTTCATCCGCATCAAGGGATATCCCTTTGGGGAGCCCGCTACCGGAGCCGCCGTCGATGTCCAGCTACCTCTTCACTTCCGAGTCGGTGTCCGAAGGCCATCCGGACAAGGTCGCCGACCAGATTTCCGACGCGGTGCTGGACGCGCTGCTGGCGAAGGACAAGCGCGCCCGCGTCGCCTGCGAGACGATGGTCAAGACCGGCGTGGCGATCGTCGCCGGCGAAGTCACCACGTCCGCCTGGATCGATCTCGAAGCCCTCACCCGCAAGGTCATCCTCGACATCGGCTACGACTCCTCGTCCGTCGGCTTCGACGGCGAGACCTGCGGCGTGCTCAACCTCATCGGCAAGCAGTCGCCCGACATCGCCGCCGGCGTCGACCGCAAGAAGCCCGAAGAACAGGGCGCTGGCGACCAGGGCCTGATGTTCGGCTATGCCTGCAACGAAGCGCCGGAATTCATGCCGGCGCCGATCTACTACGCCCATCGCCTGGTCGAGCAGCAGGCCAAGGTGCGCAAGCAGAAGAATTCCAAGCTGCCCTGGCTGCGCCCGGACGCCAAGTCGCAGGTCACCCTGCGCTACGACGACCAGCACAAGGTGATCGGCCTCGATGCCGTCGTGCTATCCACCCAGCACGATCCCGGCATCAAGCAGAAGGACCTCGTCGAGGGCGTCTACGAGCACATCCTCAAGCCGGTGCTGCCCAAGCCGATGCTCGCCTCGCTGCCGAAGAACAAGGTCCACATCAACCCGACCGGCATCTTCGTCATCGGTGGCCCGGTCGGCGACTGCGGCCTGACCGGCCGCAAGATCATCGTCGACACCTACGGCGGCATGGCGCGCCACGGTGGTGGTGCGTTCTCGGGCAAGGATCCGTCCAAGGTCGACCGCTCGGCCGCGTACGCCGCGCGCTATGTCGCCAAGAACATCGTCGCCGCCGGCCTGGCCGACAAGTGCGAGGTGCAGGTGTCGTACGCGATCGGCGTCGCGCAGCCGACGTCAATCTCGGTGACCACCTTCGGCACCGGCAAGATCAGCGACGAGAAGATCGAGCAGCTGATCCGCCGCCACTTCGACCTGCGCCCCTACGGCATCGTCAAGATGCTCGACCTGATCCACCCGGTGTACCAGGCGACCGCCGCCTACGGCCACTTCGGCCGCAAGCCGAAGGACGTCAACTACACCGACGCCAACGGCAAGTCGCAGTCCGCCACCGCGTTCTCGTGGGAGAAGACCGACAAGGCCGAAGAACTGCGCGCGGATGCGGGGTTGAAGAAGTAACCCGCCGCGACGGGCAACCTCCGCGAAGCATCGCCAGGCAGGAAGCGGACCCCCTCGGGGTCCGTTTCTTTTTTGGGCCAGCGCAAGGCGCCCGCGCGCGCCAGCCCGGCAGGGCGCCCCCTGATGGAAATGCCTCGCGCGATGCTCTATGGTCGGCCGGGCGTATCGCATCAGGGAGGATGCAATGAGGAATGCACCGCTCATCGTTTTTGGGTTGGGTCTGATTGCCGGCTGCAGCCAGGCCTCCTCGCCAACGGCGTCCGGCGCGGCAGCCGCCGCCGCACCCCAGGCCTCCGTCCAACTGGATGGATCGGGTTCCACGGTCGACTCCATGTCGTCTGTCGCTCTAGCGACGTCCACCTGCGGCGAATCGACGCTCAGGCTCACATGCAGCTCGGCCGCTGTCGGCACGCAGATGGAGTGCACCCATCCAACCATGCGGCTCGAACAGGCATCGTCGGCGAGGGCTTTGCCGCAGCCGATCGAGATGGCCGGGTACGCGCCGGTCGGGCTGGCATGCGCGCACTCACGGTCCGGCGAGGCGTTCTTCGTGGTGCAGTTCGGGGAGCTGCCGGAAGGCTGCGGGGCCTGCGAGTGGTTCTACGTCTACTCGACCGACGGCAAGGTGCTCACCCGAAGCCAGCCACCGATGCTCGGCGGCGGCACGGAGCAATCGCCGAACAACCGCGAATACGATCAGTTGCGTCGTCGCATGGGCATGTCGCACCCGACTTTCGACTATGCACGGTGCGACCGCACGGCTGACCAGGACGGCCGCGCGGTGTGCCTGAAGGAGGTCAAGGATGACCGAGCCGGCGATCCATGAAGCGTTGATCCAACCCCGCGGGCAGGCATATCGGGCCAGCCAGGTCGTTGCCCACAGCCATTATCTCGATCCGATCGACCGCGGCAACGGTCGCTTGGCGGGCAGCTCGCATGTATGGGGCGATGCCACCGCGGCAACCCAGTCGCGCGTCGTGGACATGCTGGTCGAGGCTGCACGGCAGGCCGGATTGAACCCGCATCGGACCGCATACGTGCTTGCGATTGCGCGGGTGGAATCGGGGTTCAACCCGGACGCCGCGGCGGGTACGACATCGGCCTATGGGCTGGGGCAGTTCATTGATCGGACGGCTGCCAATTACGGCATCAGCGATAAGAACCGAGGGGACGTGCCATTGCAGGCAAAAGCGTTGGTCGCCCATTTCCTCGACAACGAAGCGATCGCCAACCGACGAGGCCAGGGCGAGGAATACATCTACAAGTATCACCATGATGGCCCCAATGGAGACTACGGCGGCCTCGCGGTTTCGCGCGCGCAGGTGATGCCGTATGTCGATGGATTCGAGAAGTTCCTCGCCCAGCACGTGCGCCCGCCGCCAGAACGGCCGGCGCCGGAAGCAAGCCTGGTTGGTGATTCACTGCAAGCGCCGCTCGTTCCGGCTGCACCGACAACGAACGACGTCGATCACCTCCAGCGACTCCTCACCCGCCTTGGTTACCGCGACGCCCGCGGCAACTGCCTGCGGCTGGATGGTGTCTGGGGCGCGCGTACCCAGGAGGCAGTGAAGGCGTTCCAGCATGCACACGGATTGCCAGAGGTCGGGCATGTTGGACCACGCACGCGCTCGGCGTTGCGCCGGTCGGAGCAATCGCCATCGCCTGTTGATCCCGCGCATCCGGATCACGCCCTCCAGAAGGAGATTTCACGGCAGGTGGAGGCGCTGGGCGGGCCTTTGAACCACCAGCCACCGGTGCAGCTGCGGCGACTCAAGGCGGTATTGTTGACATCGGCCCGCGAACATGGGGTCCAGCGCGTCGATCATCTTGTTCTTGGACGCGATGGCGAGTCGCTGTTCGTGGTGCAGGGCAAGCTCGACGATCCCGCGCATCGGCGGGTGCAGGTATCGCTCCATGCCGCGTTCGCGACGCCATTGGCGCAGTCCCGGCACCGACTCCAGCAGGCGGAGTTCCAGTGCCTGGGGGCGAGCGGAATGCGGCACGGAACGGGGTTGGTGAACGCGCCCGCCTTCGTCCAGGAACCTGCGATGCACCACCGGCAACTGCCGATGCGGTGATCCGGGACATTGCCCCGCCCCTGCGCCTGCCCCTCCATGACCTCCGGCCCGGGACAGCCTTCACCCCCTTCGCGGTAGGCTCGGGATTCGCGCGGCCAGGGGCTGGCGGCGCCGCTCCCGAGGAGATCACGATGCGTCCGTGCATGATCGCGTTGTCGGCCGTGCTGGCCGGCCTGTCGTTGCCAGCGTGGGCGGCCACTGACAATCACGTCAGCGCCGACGAACTGGTCGCAAAGAATCTCGAAGCCCGCGGCGGTGCCGAAGCGTTGCGCGCCATTACCTCGATGCACACCCTGGGCAAGCTGCGGCTGGGTGGTGGCCTCGAAGCCAAGGCCGAAAGCTGGATGGTGGCGCCGGACATGGCCCGCCAGGATTTCTCGTTGCAGGGGATGACGCAGGTCAACGCCTGGGACGGGCACCAGGGTTGGGTCATCGACCCCTTCCAGGGACGTCGCGACCCGCAGAAACTCAGTGGAGACGACACCAAGGCGCTGGCGCAGGCCGCCGACATCGCCGGTCCGCTGCTCGACGCGCAGAAGAAGGGTGAGCGCATCGAATACCTCGGCACCGAGGACATCGACGGCACCGACGCGCACAAGCTGCGGGTGACGTTCAAGAACGGCGACAGCCGTGTGATCTACCTGGACCCGGATTACTTCCTCGAGATCCGCGTCGTCGACCACCGCAACATCCGCGGCCAGGAACAGGTGCAGACCACGGACCTGGGCGAATACGAGAAGGTCGACGGGGTGTACTTCCCCTTCGAGCAGGGCCAGAACCACATCGAATCGGCGCAGCTCAACACCCCGATCGATACGGCCATGTTCGCCTTCCCCTCCTCCACCCCCGCCAAGCGCTGAGCCGGAGACCGCCATGCATCGCTCCATGACATTGCTCGCGCTTGCCGTCGCCACGACGTTCGCGACGCCCGCCTTCGCGCAGGCGCCCGCGCCGGCGGCCGGCGCGACCCCCGCCGCGCGCTTCGACCAGGGCGTGATTTCCGGCCTGGGCATCCGCAACATCGGCTCGGCGACCATGAGCGGCCGCATCGCCGCCGTGACCGCCACCCACGACAAGAAGGGCGACACCGTGCTGTACGTCGGCAGCGCCAGCGGCGGCCTGTGGAAGTCCACCGACGGCGGCACGACGTTCAAGCCGAAGTTCGACAAGCAGCCGGTGCAGTCGATCGGCTCGATCGCAATCGACCCGTCGAACACGGACAACATGTGGGTCGGCACCGGCGAAGCCTGGACCCGCAACTCCGTGTCGATCGGCAATGGCGTGTACCGGTCCACCGACGGCGGCGAGACCTGGTCCAACGTCGGCCTGCCGAACTCCGAGCGCATCGTGAAGATGGCGGTGGACCCGCGCGACGGTAACACCGTGCTCGCCTGCGTCACCGGCAAGCTGTGGAGCGATTCCAGCGACCGCGGCGTGTACCGCACCAGCGACGGCGGCAGGTCGTGGACTCAGGTGCTCAAGGGCGGCAATGCCTCCACCGGCTGCGGCAGCATGAGCGTGGATGCAAAGAACCCGAACGTCGTGTTCGCATCGCTATGGGACTTCCGCCGCAAGGGGTGGACCTTCCGCTCCGGCGGCGAGAACGCCGAGCAGTCGTCGGGCAGCGGCCTGTATCGCTCGGCCGACGGTGGCCGGACCTGGGCCGAAGTCACCGGCGGCGGCCTGCCCGCCAAGCCCTACGGCCGCATCGCGGTCGCGGTGGCGCCATCGAACTCCAACGTCGTCTACGCGTTCGTCGAATCGACGAAAAGCGCGCTGTTCCGTTCCGATGACGGCGGCCACACGTGGGATCGCCGCGACGACAGCCAGATGATGGTGTGGCGCCCGTTCTACTTCGGCAACCTCATCGTCGACCCGACCAATCCCGATCGCCTGTTCAAGCCGGACCTGGTGCTGATCCAGAGCCTGGACGGCGGCAAGACCTTCGCCAACGTCGGCGGCGGCGCGCATGGCGACTTCCATGATGTCTGGATCGATCCGAAGGACCCGCAGAAGGTCATCGCCGGCGACGACGGCGGCCTGTGGCTGTCCAAGGACGGCGGCAACCGCTGGTGGAAGGCCAACAACCTGCCGGTGTCGCAGTTCTACCACGTGAGCGTGGACAACGATGATCCGTTCCACGTCTACGGCGGCCTGCAGGACAACAGTTCGTGGGTAGGCGATTCGTCGTATCCCGGCGGCATCACCAACTCGCGCTGGGAGAACATGTTCGGCGGCGACGGCTTCTGGATGTTCCCGGATCCCACCGACCACGATTACGTCTATGCCGAATCGCAGGGCGGCAACATCGGCCGCGTCAACCGCATCACGCACCAGTACCGCGACATCCAGCCGCGGCCCGGGTACAAGGAAAAGCTGCGCTGGAACTGGAATGCGCCGATCGCGTTGTCGCCGACCGACAAGGACACCCTGTACATCGGCGCGCAGTTCCTGTTCCGCACCCGCAACCACGGCCAGACCTGGGACCGGATCTCGCCGGACCTGACCACCAACGATCCGCTGAAGCAGCTGCAGGAACAGTCCGGCGGCATCACCGTCGACAATTCCGCCGCGGAAATGCACACCACGATCTATTCGATCAGCGAGTCGCCCAAGGACCACGACGTGATCTGGGTCGGCACCGACGACGGCAACGTGCAGGTCACCCGCGACGGCGGCAAGTCGTGGAAGAACGTCACCGCCGGTGCCGGCGTGCCGGCGAACTCGTGGGTGTCCTACATCGACGCCGGGCAGTTCGACGCCGGCACCGCCTACGTCGCCTTCGACCGCCACACCTTCGGCGACATGGCGCCGATGCTCTACAAGACCACCGACTACGGATCGCACTGGCAGCCGCTTGCCAACGCGGCGCAGACCAAGGGCATCCAGGGCTATGCGCACGTGCTGCGCGAGGATCCGGTGCGTCGCGGCCTGCTTTATGCCGGCACCGAATTCGGCCTGTGGATCTCGCCGGACGATGGCGCGAGATGGGCGCAGTTCAAGGGCGGTGATTTCCCGGCCGTCTCGGTGCGCGACCTGGTGGTGCAGAAGCGCGACCGCGACCTGGTGCTCGCCACCCACGGCCGCGGCATCTGGATCATCGACGACCTGACCCCGCTGCGTGCGCTGACGCCGGCGATGCTGCAGCAGGAAGCGGTATTCCTGCCCTCGCGGCCGCAGCAGCAGCGCATCAACGCATTCGGCGGCTGGCCGGAAGGCGACGCCAGCTATGCGGGCACGAGTGCGTCGGACGACGCGATGATCGCGTACTACCAGAAGTCGCGGCACCTGTTCGGGCCGCTGAAGCTGGAAGTGCTCGATGCCAGGGGCAGCGTCATCGACACTTTGCCCGCGGGCAAGCGCCGCGGCATCAATCGCGTCGCCTGGCCGATGAACGTCAAGCCGCCGCTGGTGCCGCCGGCGGCGTCGATCGCCGGCAGCAGCACGCAGGGGCCGCGCGTGCCGCCGGGTACCTACACCGTGCGCATGACCAAGGGCGACCACGTCTACGAGGAGAAGATCGACATCGCACTGGATCCGCGCTCGCCGTTCACCGTCGCCGATCGCCAGGCGCAGTTCGACGCGACGATGAAGGTGCACGGGATGTTCGGTCGCATGAGCGACCTGGTCGCGCGCATCCAGGCGGTGCGCGCCGGTGCGGGCGCGGCGGCGGCGAAGCTGCCCGAAGGCGATGCCCTGCGCACGCAACTGGCCGCGTTGTCCGACAAGGCCGATGCGATCCGCAAGCAGATCGTCGCGACCAAGGAAGGCGGCGCGATCACCGGCGAGGAACGCCTGCGCGAGCACATGGACCAGTTGTACGGCGCGCTGATGTCGTACGAAGGCCGGCCGGCGGCGACGCTGCTGGCCTATTCCGGCGCGCTGGAGCGCGAGCTTGGCGATGTCGAGGGCGCATTCACCCAGTTGAGCAACGGCGACCTGGCCGCCGCCAATGCCGCGCTCAAGGCCAATGGGATGCCGGAGATCGCCCTGCCCGAGCATGCGCCGGTGGCGTGGCGCTATTCGGGCGATCCCGATACGCGCGCCGCGCAGGAGCGCGACTGACCGCGAGGACCGGTCACCGCAGGACCGTGGCTCGGGTAAGGCGAAGCCGCACCCGGGACGCGGCCGATATCGATCCACCCGGGTGCGCAGCGCTTACCCGGGTGACGTCTCCGGGTTCGACTTCGCGGGCTGCTTCGGCAGCCCGTTTTTCATCTCCCATCCATCCCTCCATCGCGAGAAAGCGATAGAATGCCCGCCCCTGCCGAGGGGCGCTGCAAGTCCGGATGCCGTCAGGCGAAGCCGGAATCAGGCTCGGCATGGTCCCCACGCACCAACGGCGCCCGTTTGATGACCGTCCCCCGCCGGACGCACTGAACGGAGCAAAGCCAGATGAACGCTGTCAACAAGACCTTCTCCACCGAAGGCGATTACAAGGTCGCCGACATCGCCCTCGCCGACTGGGGCCGCAAGGAAATCGACATCGCCGAGCACGAGATGCCGGGCCTGATGTCGATCCGCCGCAAGCACGCCGCCTCCAAGCCGTTGCAGGGCGTGCGGGTGACCGGCTCGCTGCACATGACGATCCAGACCGCGGTCCTGATCGAGACGCTCAAGGACATCGGCGCCGACGTGCGCTGGGCGTCGTGCAACATCTTCTCCACCCAGGACCACGCCGCCGCCGCGATCGCCGCGACCGGCACGCCGGTGTTCGCGTGGAAGGGCGAGTCGCTCGAAGAGTATTGGGACTGCACGCTCGATGCGGTGACCTTCCCCGGTGGCGGCGACAACCAATACCTCGGCCCGCAACTGGTCGTCGATGATGGGGGCGACGTGACGCTGCTGATCCACAAGGGTTACGAGCTGGAGCAGGGTTCGACCTGGGTCGACGAACCCGCCGCCTCGCACGAGGAAGGCGTGATCAAGGCGCTGCTCAAGCGCGTCGCCAGGGAACGCCCGGGCTTCTGGACCACGGTCGTCAAGGACTGGAAGGGCGTCTCCGAAGAGACGACGACCGGCGTGCACCGCCTCTACCAGATCGCCGAGCAGGGCAAGCTGCTGGTGCCGGCGATCAACGTCAACGACTCGGTCACCAAGTCGAAGTTCGACAACCTCTACGGCTGCCGCGAATCACTGGCCGACGGCCTCAAGCGCGCGATGGACGTGATGCTCGCCGGCAAGGTCGCGGTCGTGTGCGGTTACGGCGACGTCGGCAAGGGCTCGGCGCATTCGCTGCGCGCCTATGGCGCGCGCGTCGTGGTCACCGAGATCGACCCGATCTGCGCGCTGCAGGCGGCGATGGAAGGCTTCGAGGTCAACACCGTCGAAAGCACGCTCGGCCGTGGCGACATCTACGTCACCACCACCGGCAACAAGGACGTGCTGACGCTGGATCACATGAAGGCGATGAAGGACCAGGCGATCGTCTGCAACATCGGCCACTTCGACAACGAGATCCAGGTCGATGCGCTCAATGAATCCGGCGCGCAACGGATCAACATCAAGCCGCAGGTCGACAAGTATGTGTTCCCGAACGGCAACGCGATCTTCCTGCTCGCCGAAGGCCGCCTGGTGAACCTGGGCTGCGCGACCGGGCATCCGAGCTTCGTGATGTCCAACTCGTTCTCCAACCAGACGCTTGCGCAGATCGACCTGTGGCAGCACAAGGACACGTACGAGAAGACCGTGTACCGCCTGCCCAAGCAGCTGGACGAGGAGGTCGCGCGGCTGCACCTGGAGAAGATCGGCGTGAAGTTGACGACGCTGACGAAGGCGCAGGCCGAATACCTGGGCGTGGCACCGGAAGGTCCGTACAAGCCGGAGCACTACCGCTACTGATGTCTTTTGCCGTCGTCCCTGCGCGAGCAGGGATCCAGTGCCACCGGTCGACCAAAACCAGGGCACTGGATTCCCGCTTTCGCGGGAACGTGGAGCAAAGGCGTGCTGCGTGTATCGCCATCAGACGGATCGCCCATGGCCCTGGTTCCCATTTCCTTCGAGTTCTATCCGCCGAAAACCGATGAGCAGCGCCAGCTGCTCGATCGCACGGCCAAACGGCTGAAGCCGCAGGCGCCGGAGTACGTGTCCTGCACCTTCGGCGCGGGCGGATCGACCTTGAGCTATACCTCCGAAACCGTGCGCCATCTGAAGCAGGCGCACGGACTGGAAGCCGCGCCGCACGTGTCGTGCATGGGTGGCAGCCGCGAGGAGATCCGCGAGCTGCTGCGGCTGTATCGCGCGCTGGGGTGCAGGCGGCTGGTGGCGCTGCGCGGCGACCTGCCATCGGGCATGGCGCGCATGGGCGACCTGCGCTACGCGTCGGACCTAATCGGCTTCATCCGCGCCGAGCACGGCGACTGGTTCCACATCGAAGTCGGCTGCTACCCCGAAACGCATCCGCAGGCCGAGGACGCGCTGGCGGACCTGCGCCACTTCAAGGCCAAGATCGACGCCGGCGCCGATGGCGCGATCACGCAGTATTTCTACAACGCCGACGCGTACTTCCGCTTCGTCGACGACGTGCGCCGGCTCGGGGTACAGGTGCCGATCGTCCCCGGGATCATGCCGATCTCGAACTTCTCCCAGCTCAAGCGCTTCTCCGATGCCTGCGGCGCCGAGATCCCGCGCTGGGTCGCCAAGCGCATGCAGGCTTTCGGCGACGACGGCGATGCGATCCGCGACTTCGCCGCCGAACTTGTGGCCGGCATGTGCCGTCGTCTCGTGGATGGCGGCGCGCCGGCGCTGCACTTCTATACGTTGAACCTCTCCAAACCAACACTGAACGTGCTTCGGCACCTGCGCTGAGTTTCAACGCGGTTCATGGTGAATGCGCGGGTTGGCACGCGCTGTTGACCCATCGATGTCGATCATCCATGCCATTCAACGCATCGGATGCACGCCATGCTTCGCTCGCTGCTCGCCACCCTTGCCGCCGTGCTGCTGTTGTCCGCAGTGCCGGCCACCCTGCCTGTGCAGGCCAGCAGCGCGATCCTGCGGTGCAAGTCCCCCGACGGCTCGCTGGTCTATACCGACAAGGCCTGCAGTGCGTTCGGAGCCGAGGCCGCGCCATTGCCTGGCGAATTGCTGACCCGCATCTACCGCGACGAATCGCGGCATGGCGATGCCATCGACGACACCATCGGCAACGCGCCCGCCGTCGTCGCCCGTCGCGATCCGAGCCTCGGCTGCGCACACACACCGACGCAACTGGCGATGGACCTGCGCGCCGCGATGGCACTGGCGGACGTCAATCGCGTCGCCGAGAGCTACCACTGGGTCGGCATGTCCAGCCGGCAGGGCGAACGCACGCTCGACCGGCTGCAGGCGCTGACCGGCAGGCCAGTGCTGGACAGCCATTACTTCGACGCGCAGATCGGACCGGCGCTGACAGCCGACGCATCCACGGTGGCCTCCCTCGATGATGGCATCGGCGGGGATGCAGGGATCCTGCAGGTCCTGCTGGGCGGCGATGCGCCGACCGCAATCGACTTCGACGTGCATCGCTACGCCGGCTGTTATTTCGTCACCTTCTGACGATGGCGGCGCCCCGTCGTCGCGCGGGCCGCGGCGCGCACCGGACGGACCGGTGGTCGGCTCGCAAGCCTGAACGGCACGTCGCCGCGACTTCCGTCATTGGTGCGCGCGCCTTTCGCTGGCGCGCGACACGGGCTAGGCTGCGCCGGTGCGTTTGCGCCTTCCTTTCCTGTTGCTGCTGCTATGCGCGGTCTGTCCGGCGGCAGCCACGGTGCGTCGCTGCGTCGCCGCCGACGGCACCCTGATCTTCACCGACCGGCGTTGCGCCGACATGGGCGCCGTCGAACAGGCAGCGCCGCAACCGCCCTCCGGCATCGCTGCTCCCGCTTACCGTGCCGCCTGCCCGCGCACCTTGCGCGACCTGGTCGACACCCTGAGCACGTCGATCGACACCCGCGACGTCAACCGCCTCGCCAGCGTCTACCAATGGCGGGGCCAGTCGAGCAGCGTGGCCTTCCACATCATGGATCGGCTGCAGGCCATCTCCGATCGGCCGCTGGTCGACATCACCGCCGTCTATCCCGACGCAAACCAGCCCGACGCCGACGCCGATGCCGTACGCCAACCGCCGGTGGCGTTGCGACTGGAGCAGACGCTTGCCAACGGCGTGACGCCCACGCATTCGGTGCTGGGCCTGAAGCGTGCGCTGGGCTGCTGGTGGGTGAGCTTCTAGCCTTCGACGGCGGCCTCGCTCCAGTCGTGCAACACGCCGATCGAACTCGCCGGTGGCCGGACCAGGCCGGGTCGTCCCCCGCGGCCTGCGCGTACCGGGCACGTCGGTTGCATCGATGCTGTCGAAGCTTCGTCGCCGCGAGCCGCGATCGATGCCTTCGCCGGCGATGCAGGGCCATGCCGCGCGGCCCAGTGCCACCAGTCCAGGCGGCGGCACGCGCAGGGATCGAGACCCGCCGCTAGACTACGCAATTCGACCTTGGAGCCCGCCATGGCGCAGCGCTACCCCGATTGGATCTGGCACAACGGCGCGATCAAGCCGTGGGCCGAGGCCACCACCCATGTCATGTCGCACGCGCTGCATTACGGCTCGTCGGTGTTCGAAGGCATCCGCAGCTATCCGACCTCGATCGACGGCGTCGACGGCACCGCGATCTTCCGCCTGAGCGACCACACGCGACGCCTGTTCGCCTCGGCGAAGATCTACGACATGCCGATCCCCTACACGGTCGACCAGCTCAACGCGGCATGCCGCGAGGTGCTGGATGCCAATGGCCTGTCGAAGGCCTACCTGCGCCCGGTCGCCTTCCGCGGCCTCGGCGGTTTCGGCCTGTCGGCCGACACCCCGACCGACGTGGCGGTGTCGGCCTGGGAAATGGGTGCGTACCTGGGCCACGACGTGATCGAGGCCGGCATCGATGCCTGCGTGTCGAGCTGGCAGCGTTTCGCGCCCAACACCATTCCCGCCGGCGCCAAGGCCGGCGGGAACTACCTGTCCGGGCAACTGGTCGCGCGCGAGGCGCGGCGGCTGGGCTTCGGCGAAGGCATCGCGCTGGCATCCACCGGGCTGCTGAGCGAAGGCGCCGGCGAGAACCTGTTCCTGGTCTTCGACGGCGCGTTGCACACGCCGCCGGTGAGCGCGGCGCTGCTCAACGGCATCACCCGCAATTCGCTGATCATGCTCGCGCGCGACCACGGCATCGCGGTGGTCGAACGCGACCTGCCGCGCGAATACCTGTACCTGTGCGACGAACTGTTCATGTGCGGCACCGCGGCGGAGATCACGCCGATCCGTTCGGTCGACGGTCGCCAGGTCGGCGCCGGCAAGCCGGGTCCGCTGACATTGCGCATGCAGGAACTGTTCTTCGGCCTGTTCGATGGCCGCACGCCGGACAGATATGGCTGGCTGGAGCAGGTGTAGGGCGGGTCTGGATCCGCCATCGCATACATGGCATTCCGGTTCGGGCTGCTGCCAGCCGCGGGTTGAAACCCTCCTGCGGGACCTGGCGAGACGTCGTTCGTTGGTGCCAGCGGCGGATTGAAAGCCCGCCCTACGCGACGGCGGTATCGCTGTCGGCGCTGAAGGACAACGTAGCCACCACGCCGCGCTCATCGCCGGGGATCACCCGCACGTGCCAACCGTAGAGCAAGCACAGCCGTCGCACGATCGACAGGCCGATGCCGCCCCCCTGCGAATGCTCGGCATGGGTCCCGCGGTAGCCGCGCTCGAACAGGCGGGCGGCGTCCTCCGGGGTCAATCCAGGGCCTGAGTCGACGACCTGCACCGCGTCCGGCAGCAGCCGCACGACCACGTCGCCCTGCAACGTGTACTTCACCGCATTGCCGATCAGGTTGCCGAGCGCCACGGTCACCGCCGACTCGGGCGCATCGACGACGAGCCCCCGCTCGCCCTCCATCCGCAGCACCAACGGTTTGCCCGCCAGTTGCGCACGGTGGGCGTCGAGCAGCTGCTCGGCGACGCGCGCGACATCGGTGGCGCCATGGCCGCGCTCGTTGCGGGACAGCAACAACAGTGCGCTGATCAGGTCGGTGCACTGCTGCTCCGCGCGCTGGATGCGCTGCAGCCGGGCCCGGGTCTTTTCGTCCACGTCCCGGCGCGTGAGCAGCAATTCGACCGCACCCTTGATCACCGCCAGCGGGGTGCGCAGCTCATGGCTGACATCGGCGTTGAATTCGCGGTCGCGCTTGACGACCTCTGTCAGCCGCGTGGCGTAATCGTCGAGCGCACTGGCGAGCTGGCCGACCTCGTCGTCGGGAAAATGCGTCGCCAGGATTTCAGGCTGCGCACTGCGGCCGGATTCGCGCAACCGCTGCGCGAGCTCCGAGACCGGGCTCATCACCCGGGACGCCGCCCACCAGCCGACCAGCAGCGACAACCCGGTGAACACGATGACCACGCCGATCAGCGCGTTGTTGAACTGCCGCTCGCCACGCAGCGACTGGGTCATGTCGTAGGCGAGGAAGAACCACGCGTCAGGGGTCTTGCGCACCGACAGCTTGTAGGAGAACGGCTTGCCCGCCTCGTCCACGCCATTCATGCGGTAGATGCCGTCGGGCAACTCGGCCCACTCCGGGCGTTCCAGCCGGACCCTTGCGAATTTGTCGGCTGAGAACGCGAATGCGCGGATCTGCTCGACCGGCACCGCCGGATTGCGCCCGGGATCGGCGTAGTACCGGCGCGCGTACTCGTCGATGTTGCGGTTCATGACGTCTTCCACTAACTGGTTCTCGACGCGGTTTCGCGCCCAGTTGGTGGCGACCGCCAGCAGCAGGGTCAGGCCCATGCCCAGCAGCAGGAACGACAGGATGATGCGGCTGCGCAGGCGCCTCTTGTAATGCGTTGGACGTCGCGCTGGCGCGGCGCCCTCAGGCATTGGCATCAGGGGCTGCGATGCGGTAACCGATGCCGTGGCGGGTCTGGATGAGCGGCGTCGCGAACGGCTTGTCGATCACCGCCCGCAGGCCATGGATGTGCACCCGCAGGGAGTCCGAATCGGGAAGCTCCTCGCCCCAGACCCGGGTCTCGAGCTCCTGGCGCGTCACCACCGCGGGCGAGGATTCCATCAGCGCCTGCAGGATCTTCAGCGCGGTCGGATTGAGCTGCAGCAGCCTGCCTTCGCGACGCACCTCGAGCGTGTCGAGGTTGTACTCGACGTCGCCGACCTCCAGCACCCGTGTCTGCACGCCGCGCCCGCGTCGCGACAATGCATTGAGCCGAACCTCCACCTCCTGCAGCGCGAACGGTTTGATCAGGTAGTCGTCGGCGCCCGAGTCGAAGCCGGCGAGCTTGTTCTCCAGCGAGTCGCGCGCGGTGAGCATGAGTACCGGCGTCTGCTTGCGCGCTTCGTTGCGCAGCTTGCGGCAGACTTCCAGCCCATCCATGCCGGGCAGGTTGAGGTCGAGCACGACCGCGTCGAAATCATGCACGACCGCCAGGTGCAGGCCGGTCACGCCATCGGCGGCGAAGTCGACGCTGTGCCCACGGTCTTCGAGGTAATCGCCGAGATTGGCGGCGATGTCGCTGTTGTCTTCAATGACGAGGATGCGCATGTGGGCGGTCACGGGACCGTCGGCAGGGAGGAAGGTGCCCGCTGCAGGGCGCGCATCGTATCCTTGGACTGATCGCGTTTTCGCCGCCGCTCGGCGACGGTCTCGCAAGAGATCACCGGACGATGGGAACCCACCGGTGTCTCGCGCGAGCACAGCAGGCTGCTGTCCTCGCGGCCCTTGGTCAGCGTGGCGTTCACAAGTTCCTGGTCGTTGAACACGCGCAGTTTCGCGTCCTCCGGCATTGAGGCGATGTTGCCTTGCGCCTCCAGGGCCGCGTGCATGCGATCGAGCGCCGCGAGCACCTCGTTGCGCTGGCGCTGGTCAAGTTCGCTGTAGATCTTGCCCTGCGCAAGATCGCGCCGGATCACCGCGGACTGCGCCTCGAATCCCGCGTAGTCGCTGGCGGCCAGTCTTGGCTCCCTGTCGCCCGCCCGGACGGCCGTGGCCAGCAGGAACAGGCTGGCAAGTGCGCATGTGTGCAGTGCATTCACTTGAATTCCTCCAAGCCTTCCGGCTGGGTAACGTTGGTAGCGGTGCAAACGATCCAGGCCGGCGTGACCGGCCGCGGTTGCGCGTTGCGGTCGTCCGATTCTGGCACAGCGGGCGTATGCGCCGCTTCAGGCGCCGGGCCCCGAGCGGGCGCTGGCGCGTCGAGGCGGCGGCAACTTCGATGCCGTCGTCGGCGCGCCTACAAAAAGGCCCAGGGGCGGAGACCGCACCTGGGCCAAGGAAGTGCCCCGATTACCGTATCTGCAGTACCGCTTGAACGAGCCCGAAAGTCGATCGACTGGCGCAGATCTGGTCCGCAGGAGGCTACGCCCGGACCGGTTAGACCTCCGTTAAACCCGCCGTCCCGGACCGCCCCCAGACGTTACGAAATGGTGAAGCGGGCCTTCGGGCTGCGCCGCAGCCGCGGCGCCTGGCCGCCGGAGACGACGTGGTCGACGATCCGCCCGGCGATATCGACCCCGGTGGCCGCCTCGATCCCTTCCAGGCCCGGGGACGAGTTGACCTCCAGCACCAGCGGTCCGCGCGCCGAGCGGATCAGGTCGACGCCAGCCACGCCCAGCCCGAGGACCGCGGCGGCGCGCACGGCGGCGGCCTGCTCGTCTTCCGACGCCCGAACCGGCCGGGCACTGCCACCGCGATGCAGGTTGGAGCGGAAGTCGCCCTTGGGCGCCTGGCGGCGCATGGTCGCCACCACCTGGCCGCCGACGACGAAGCAACGCAGGTCCGCGCCCTTGGCTTCGGCGATGAACTCCTGCACAAGGAAGTTGGCGTACAGCCCGCGCAGCGCCTCGATCACGCTGCGCGAGGCCGACGGTTTCTCCGTCAGCATCACGCCCGCCCCCTGGGTGCCTTCGTTGAGCTTGATGACGTGCGGCGGCGGGCCGAGCATCGACAGCAGGTCGACGGTGTCGTCAGGGTTGTCGCCGAACACCGTCACCGGCAGGCCGATGCCCTGCGCGGCGAGCAGCTGGTGGCAACGCAGCTTGTCGCGCGCGCGCGCGATGGCGTCCGATGGATTGGGCGTGTATGTGCCCATCAGTTCGAACTGGCGCAGCACCGCCGTGCCGTAGCGGGTGATCGAAGCACCGATGCGCGGCACGACCACGTCGTAGCCGGAAATCGGGCGGCCCTTGTAATGCATCTGGAAGCTGTTGCAGCCGATCCGCAGGTAGCAGCGCAGCGGATCGAGCACGCGCACGGTGTGGTCGCGTTCGCGCGCGGCCTCCACCAGCCGACGGGTGGAATAGAGCTTGCTGTTGCGAGAAAGGATCGCGAGTTTCATGCCGCGCGCGTCCCGGGTTGCACCTCGGTCGCCGGAGCCGCAGCGGCCAGTCGGACACGTTGGTCCGGCGTGTGCAACGACACTTCGGTCGCCTCGGCCCGATGCCGCGGCGGGCGTGCATGCCGGAACGACGTGGAAGGATCGACCGTGAACATGCCGTCCATCGCGGTACGGCCGAGCAGCATCGGATAGCGCATCGCGCCGCGGTCGACCAGGTTGATTTCGATCTCGCGCTCCATGCCGGCCAGCCACAGCCGGGTGCGGATGAAGACGCGCAGGCTGCGATGTCCGCCGGAATCGGCGACCTCCCGCTCGTCGCGGATCGGCGCCAACGCCTCGCAGGCGCTGTCCGCCGCCCGCCGCGGGGTCAGCCGGAAACCGACCCAGGGCGCACCGCCTTCGATGAAGCGCCATTGCGCATCGACATGCAGCGCCGAGCTGCGCGCGCCGGTATCGACCTTGGCCCGCAGCCGCGCGATGCCCAGGTCCGGCAAGCCCAGCCACTCCCGCCAGCCCAGAACGATCATCGGTTGCGCTCCGACGGCCCTGCGGACCGTGGGTCAATGGCGGCGGCGAACGCGCCATCGCGCCGTGATCGGCGTGCGGCGGGGAAAAACATGGAGCGGGCGAAGGGAATCGAACCCTCGTCAGTAGCTTGGGAAGCTACAGCTCTGCCATTGAGCTACGCCCGCGAGGCGTCAGAGTCTATGCCGCGCCCGCGGCCAGTGGCAATCGCGCGGAGCGTGCGCGGGTCGGGCCCGGTTGGCGGGCAATGCAGCCTGCCTGGCAGCGGGACCCGGGTGCGCTACGCTTGCCCGGGCTAGGGTTTCCGGAATTACGGGTTCCTGGTCCACGCAGCCCGGGTAAGGCCAAAGGCCGCACCCGGGACGCTTGCGCAACATCGGGCAAGGGTCAGAACCGGCTGCCCAGGGTCGCGAACACGGTGGCATCGTTGCCATCGCGCTGCGCGGCGGTGGTGCTGACGCCGACATTCGCATCCAGCCCGAACACCTGCGTGCGTGCACCCAGCACGATCGTCGCGTAGCTGCGATCGGCCTCGGCGCCCGGCACCGCGTACGGCATCGTGCCCGGCAGCGCCTGCATCTGCGCGAAGACCTCTTCTGGCGAACGCTCGAATTCGCGATCCCAGGTGACCCTCGCATAGGGCTGCAGCTGCGAGTTGATGCGATAGCTCGCCTGCCAGCCGACGCTTCCGATCAGCGAGTTGAAGGTCTGTTCCGGATAGGCGAGCGACGTCGACTGGGTCGGGTTGTCCTCGCGGAAATCGTCGACGCGGATGTGCTGGGACAGCAGCGACGCCACCGGACCGTGCTTCCATGCCCCGCTGGTGAAATTCCAGCCGGCGTTGATACCGGCGCTGATGTTGCGGCCGTTGGTCGACCCATGGTGGGTACGGGTTGCCGGCCCGAGCTGCAGGTCGCGGTCGATGTCGAAGCCCAGGCGGCTGTAGCTCACCTGGCCATTGACCCATGCGTTGTCGCCATACCAGCCCACGAAGCCGCCCAGGCTGGTGTCGGTCTGGTCGAAATTGCCGCGCTGCTTGCCCCAGTCGGTGCCCTGGCGGCCGTAGCCGGCGAAGCCGCCATACACGAGGTTGCCGCTGGCCCAGTCCATGCCGAAGGTCAGCGTCGGTCCGGCGCCGTCGTACTTGTCGCCATCGCCATAGCGCTGGAAGTCGCCGCGCAGGTCGGTCCACCAGCGGCTGCCATCGGCCGCCGGCTTGTCGCCGACGTGGTAGCCGATGCGGTCGGCGCGCGAGCGCCCCACCATCGCCTCGGCGTGCGGCAGCACCGCCATCTGCGCCGGTGCCTCGAGCACCGAGATCGCGTAGTCGGCCAGCAGCTTGTGCGCCGCGGTGGTCGGGTGCACGCCGTCGGCGAAGGCGTGGCTGAACGCGGCGTCCGGCGAAACGAAGTTGGCCGGATTGCAACCCAGCGACGCGGCGGCGCCGCAGGCCGGGGTGGTGACGTCGGTGAACCCGTAGGTGCCTGGATCGGCGCTGATCTCATGCAGGAAATCGAACACATCCAGTGGAATCACGCGCAGCCCGGCCGCCTGCAGGCCACCGAACAGGGTCGCGTTGTAGCCGGCCGACAACTGGGTCAGCGCGGCCGAACCCGCGGCACCCTGCGACAGCCCGAATGGCGTGAGCCCGACATCCGGCAGCGTCGGGACCAGGACGTAACGTGCGCCGGCACCCTCCAGCGCGCCGACGAGGGCCACCTGGTCGCCCGCGGCGGCCAGGAACTGTTCCTGCGTGGTCGCCCCACCGAGGAAGAAGAACAGGTCGTTGGCGCCGCCCCAGACGGAGTACAGCGCGTCCGGATCGGCCTGTCCGCCACTGCCGGCCAGGTAGGCGTTGACCTGGTCGGTCAGCGACGGGGCAAAGAATGTCGGCGGCGTCGCCGGATAGCCCGGGCCCGGCTCGACCGTGGCGCCGCCCGCGGCGAAATTGTCGCCGGGCGCGCCGACGATGCCGGTCGGGGTCAGTTGCCAGGCTGGCGTCGCGTTGGTTCCGTAGTAATCGGCCAGGAACTCGGCCCAGACCAGCCCCGGATTGGTGGTGAAACGCGCGGCCACGCCCGCCTGCGGGCCGAACTGCGCCACAAGCACCGGCTGGTAGAACCCCGAGTCGGTCAGGCTGTCGCCGAAGAAGATCGTCTGGGAGAAGGTGTCCTGGGCGAAGGCGGGTGCGGCGGCCAGGGCCAGTGCGGCGGCGAGGATCGAGCGATTGAACCGGAAGCGCATGCTGTTCTCCAGTTGTGAGAGGACCGGACCGATACGCCGCCGGATGGGGCCGATGGTTTCATATCCGCTGCTCGCTGCTCAAGTCGTCGCCAGTGGTCGCCGGCGCGGACCGGCGATGGGACAATGAGCGCATGCAGATCCTGTTGAACGGCGCGCCCACGCCGCAGCCCGACCACCAGACGATCGCCAGCCTGCTGGACAGCATCGGCTTGGCCGGCCGTCGTGTCGCGGTCGAGGTCAATGGCATGATCGTCCCGCGCGGCGCGCATGCCACCCACGCGTTACAACCGGGCGACCGGGTCGAGATCGTCCACGCCTTGGGCGGCGGGTGACCCGGCACCACCGCAGGCGTGTCCTGCGATAATCACTCGATGACACTCCCCCATGCACCCGAGGACGCCCTCCTCATCGCAGGCAAGGCCTATTCGTCGCGCCTGCTGACCGGAACCGGCAAGTTCCGCGACCTGGATGAAACCCGGCGCGCCACCGACGCCGCCGGCGCCAGCATCGTTACCGTCGCGATCCGCCGCACCAACATCGGGCAGAACCCGGGCGAGCCCAACCTGCTCGACGTGCTGCCTCCCGACCGCTACACCCTCCTGCCCAACACCGCCGGCTGCTACACGGCCGACGATGCCGTGCGCACCTGCCGCCTCGCGCGCGAACTCCTCGATGGCCACGCCCTGGTCAAGCTCGAAGTGCTGGGCGATCCGAAAACCCTGTTCCCCGATGTCGTGCAGACGCTGGCCGCGGCCGAAACGCTGGTGGCCGACGGCTTCGATGTCATGGTCTACACCTCCGACGATCCGATCCTGGCCAGGCGACTGGAAGCCATCGGTTGCGTTGCGGTCATGCCGTTGGCCGCACCGATCGGATCGGGGCTGGGAATCCAGAATCGCTACAACCTGATGGAAATCGTCGAGAACGCGAAAGTCCCGGTCATCGTCGACGCTGGCGTCGGCACCGCATCCGATGCCGCGATCGCCATGGAGCTGGGCTGCGATGGCGTGCTGATGAACACCGCGATCGCCGGCGCGAAGGACCCCGTGCGGATGGCGCGCGCGATGAAACTCGCCGTCCAGGCCGGTCGCGACGCCTTCCTCGCCGGCCGCATTCCGCGCAAGCGCCATGCAAGCGCTTCATCGCCGGTGGATGGCCTGATCGGTTGACCTCCGCGCCAGCGTGAAGCACCTCCACCAGGCAAGCGCACTTCAATGACCGATCCCTTCCGCAGCGAAGGCGCCAAGGCGCCGCCCAAACCATTCACGGTGGAGGAAGGCCATCGCAAGGTGCGCAGCTTCGTGCTGCGGCAGGGCCGCTTCACCCCTGCCCAGCAGCGCGCCTTCGACGAACTCTGGCCGCGCTTCGGGCTCGACTACGCCGGCGTGCCGCGCGACTTCGATGCCGCGTTCGGCCGCCGGGCCCGGCGCGTGCTCGAGATCGGCTTCGGCAATGGCGAGGCGCTGCGTTTCGCCGCACGGCAGGACCCGGAGCGCGACCTGATCGGCATCGAGGTCCACGCTCCCGGTGTCGGCCGCCTGCTCAATGCGCTGGCCGCAGACGATGCGCGCAACGTGCGCCTCTACCACCACGATGCGGTGGAGGTCCTCGAGCATGAGATCGCCGATGCCAGCCTGGACGAGGTGCGGATCTACTTCCCCGATCCCTGGCACAAGAAACGCCATCACAAGCGGCGCCTGGTGCAACCGGCGCTGGCCGCATTGCTGGTGCGTAAATTGGCGCCGGGCGGGCGCTTGCACCTCGCCACCGATTGGCACGACTATGCCGGGCAGATGTGGGACGTGCTCGATGCCACGCCGGGCCTGCGCAACCACGCCGGCCCGCGCGGCGCTGTCGCACGTCCCGCATGGCGTCCGCAGACGCATTTCGAGACCCGCGGGCAGAAGCTGGGGCACGGGGTGTGGGACCTGCTTTACGACCGCGTTTAAGGACCCGGGATTGGAGATTGGATAACCCCATCGCACCTCCCGGACAGGCCTTCGGCGCCCATGGCGCCGGCTCGCGCGCGGTCGCCGCGCCCCGTCCCGCAACACGAATCGCGATCCCCGGCTGCTGATGGACACCGCGCTGGCGCTCACCCCCGACATGAAGCTCGTGCTCGGGCTGGTGGCGTTCACGATGGCGATGTTCCTGTTCGAGCGCATCCGCGCCGACGTCGTCGCGCTGGTGGTGCTGATGCTCCTCGGGCTGACGCGGCTGGTCGCGCCGGAAAACCTGTTCAACGGCTTTTCCAGTAACGCCGTCATCAGCGTGATGGCGACGATGATCCTCGGCGCGGGCCTGGATCGCACCGGCGCGCTCAATCGGCTGGCCGGCTGGCTGCTGCGCCGCGCGCACGGCATGGAACACCGGCTGCTGTTGCTGACCACATCGATTTCCGGCCTGAACTCGCCGCTGATGCAGAGCCCGGCGGTGATGGCGCTGTACATGCCGGTCGCCTCGCGGCTGAGCTCGCGCACCGGCCTGCCGCTGTCGCGGTTCCTGCTGCCCATCGCGTGCGCGATCATCATGGGCTCGAGCCTGACCATGGTCGGCAGCTCGCCGTTGCTGATGCTCAACGACCTGCTGGTCTCGGCCAACGGCAACCTGCCCTCGGGCGTGGCCACGCTGCAGCCGCTGAAGATGTTCGCGCCGCTGCCGATCGGCCTGGCACTGCTGGCGACCTGCATCGCCTACTTCCACTTCTTCGGCGATCGCCTGCTCGAAGGCGCCAGCGACGAGTCCAGCGTCACCCCGGCGCGCACCCAGAGCTACTTCGCCAAGACCTACGGCATCGAAGGCGACGTCTACGAACTCACCGTCAGCGCGGACAGCCCGCTGGTAGGCATGTCGATCGGCGAGGCCGAAGCGCTGTACGGGGCGCCGCTGCTGCTCGCGCTCAAGACCGGCAACGAGTCGCGGCTGGCGCCTTCGGCCGAGGCGCGGATCTGGGTCGGCAGCGTGCTCGGCGCGATGGGGCCGAAGCAGCAGGTGGCGGATTTCGCGCAGAACAACTTCCTGCGCCTGTCGACGCGGTTGCGCGAATTCGGCGACCTGTTCAATCCCAGCCGCGCCGGCATTTCCGAAGCAGTGGTGCCGCCGACCTCGCGTTTCATCGGCAAGACCGCCGCCGAGCTGCAGTTGCGCCGCCAGCAGGGCATCAGCCTGCTGGCGGTGAACCGCGAGAAGAACGTCATCAGCGAGAACATCCGCAAGCTGACGGTGCGCGCCGGCGACATGCTGGTGCTGCACAGCGTGTGGACCGACCTGGCGCAGGCGGCGGCGAGCAAGGACTTCGTCGTCGTCACCGATTACCCGAAGGGCGAGCAGCGGCCGCACAAGTTCAAGATCGCGATGACGATCTTCGCCGTCACCGTGCTGCTGGCGCTGAGCTCGCGCATCCCGGTGTCCATCGCGTTGATGACCGGCGTCGTCGGCATGCTGCTCAGCGGCGTGCTGACCATTGACGAGGCCTACGCCTCGATCAGTTGGCGCACGGTGTTCCTGATGGCCGCGCTGATTCCACTGGGCTGGGCGGTGGATTCCACCGGCGCCGCGGCGTGGGTCGCCACCACCACGCTGGACCTGCTGCCGCAGGGCATGCCGCCGTGGGTGCTGGAGGCGGCGGTCGCGGTACTTACGTCCTTGTTCGCGACCATGATCGGCAATGTCGGCTCCACCATCGTGATGGTGCCGCTGGCAATCAACCTTGCGCTCGCGGTGGGCGGCAATCCGACCGCATTCGCGCTGGTCGTCGCGCTGTCGGGATCCAACAACGTGATGACGGTATCCAACCCGGTGATCTCGATGATCACCGGGCCGGGTGATTACAACGCCAGGAACCTGTGGCGGATCGGCTCGCCGCTGGTGATCGCGTACCTGGTGGTGATGCTGGTAGCGGTGAACCTGATGTTCCGGTGATGGCGTATGGCGTCCCGGATGCGCTTCGCTTACCGGGCGACGTCAATGCGGATTCGAGCCATGCGATCGACGTATCACCGTAGCCCGGGTAAGGCCACCGGCCGCACCCGGGACGCGATCATCTCCGAGGCACGAGCCGCACCTGTCCCTCGTGCACTGCGACCGCCACCGCGCGCAGGCTGTCGCCGCGACAGGGACCGGCCACGCACTCGCCGCGCACGAGTTCAAAACTGGCGCCATGCACCGCGCACACCAGCAGCCCGTCGCGACTGGTGAGGAACTGCCCCGGCGCCCAGTCCAGGCGCCTGCCGGCGTGCGGGCAGATGTTGAGCCAGGCGCGGACCTGGTCGCCTGCGCGATGCAGGATGAGCGATTCGGGCGCGCCTTCGATCACCGCATCCACGGCCGCAAAGCCCCCATCCGGGATGGCATCAAGCGTCGCGATCACGGCTCCAGCGCTCGTTTCCATGCGTCCGATGCCGTCGTTTAACGAACTGCTCACACGCCGGTTTTCCTTCGGTCCGATACTGCGGACGCGCCCAGATCCGGGCGCATTCTGTCATGACGCCACTTATGTTCGCCCAGGCTTTCCGCTTCGATCCCCGTCGGCTGCACGCCGCATTGGCGCCGCGCAAGCCGCGCCATCCGCTCGCCCGCCTCGCCATCGGCCTGCTGGGCCTGGGCGTGCTGGCGGTGCTGGTGTTCTTCAGTGTCTTCGTCGGGATCGGCATGCTCACCGTGGGCCTGGTCTATCGCCTGTTGCGCCAGCGCGGCAAGCCGGTGTTCGCGCGTAATCCGCGGGCTTCCCGCGGGCGAATCGTCGACGGCGAATTCCGCGTCGTCGGCAAGACCGCATTGCCGACCGCCTGAGCGACGCGATGCGCATCGTCGCGGTTGCGGCGAAGCCGCAGGTTCCCATCCACGGCGGCGGCACGTTCGACGTCCATCGCATCTACTGCGTCGGTCGCAACTTCGCCGACCACGCGAAGGAGATGGGCGCCACCGCCCCGGCCTCGCCTGCCGAACGCGGCCGGCCCGTGTTCTTCCTCAAACCCAACGATGCGATCGTCACCGCCAATGACGGCGGCGAAGTCGTCGTGCCCTACCCACCCGGCACGCGCGATCTGCACCACGAAGTGGAGCTGGTGGTCGCGCTCGGCCAGGACGCACCGGTCGGCGTGCTCGAGCGCGGTGGTGCGCAGGCGCTGGTGTTCGGCTATGCCGTGGGCCTGGACCTGACGCGCCGCGACCTGCAGGCCGAGGCCAAGGCCAAGGGCCTGCCGTGGGATATCGGCAAGGCGTTCGACGCCTCGGCGCCGATCAGCGGCATCGTGCCGGCCGAAGCGGTCGACGCCCTCACCGATCGCACCCTGACCCTGGACGTGAACGGCGCGCGCCGACAGCACGGCGCGTTATCCGACCTGATCTGGAACGTCGACGACATCCTGCACGAGCTGTCGCAGCTGTATCGGCTGCGGGCCGGCGATCTGGTTTTCATGGGGACGCCGGCCGGCGTGGGGCCGCTGCAGGTCGGCGACCGTTTCCGCGCCAGCCTCGATGGCGTGGCCGAACTCGAGGGCACCATCGCGCCGCCGCTGGCTTCGCGCTAGGCTCCCTCCCGCAGGGGAGCGGCATCGGCACGGAGACAGCGATGGGCATGGTCGGCGAGTTCAAGGAATTCATTGCGCGCGGCAACGTGGTCGACCTCGCCGTCGGCGTGGTCATCGGCGCCGCCTTCGGAAAGATCGTCACCGCGGTGGTCGACGGCGTGGTGATGCCCATCGTTGGCGTCGCGCTCGGTGGCGTGAGCGTCTCCGACTGGAAATTCGTGTTGAAGCCGGAAACGGTGGATGCCGCTGGCAAGAAGGTGGCCGAAGTGGCGGTGCAGTACGGGATGTTCATCCAGACATTGATCGACTTCCTGATCATCGCCTTCGTGATCTTCCTCGTGCTCAAGGCCTACAACCGGATGCGCCGCCCGGCCGTCGAGGCGCCCCCCGCCCCGCCGGAGGAAGTACTGCTGTTGCGCGAGATCCGCGACGCGCTCAAGCGCTAGTTACGCGCCCGCGCCGGCTGCCCCAGGCGGTCGGCTGCGGTGCGGTCAGCAGGCGCACGAAGCCCTGCATCCGGGCAATGGTTTGGCGATCGCATTGGGCGACTTGCCTCCCGCGTGGCAACCGCCGTCAGCCGCCGCCGTGCGCGCGCTGGCGCCACTGCGCCAGCAGCACCGTGGTTGCCGCCGCGACATTGAGGCTTTCCACTGCGCCGCTGCCGGGAATGCCGATGCGCTGGTCGCACAGCGCGACCAGCCTGGGATCCATGCCCTCGCCTTCCGCGCCGACCACGTAGACGACGCGTTGCGGAAGCGGCGTCGTGAAGACATCGCTGCCGCCGCGCACGACGGTGGCGACGACCTGGAAGCCCGCGCCATGCAGTTGCGCAATCGCATTGTCCTCGCGCCCGAGCCGCACGAACGGAACATGCTCGGCGCCGCCTTCGGCCACGCGCGCCGCCGCGCCCGACAGCGTCATCGTCGAATGCTTCGGCAGCAGCACGGCCGCGGCGCCGAAGTGCGCGGCCGATCGCAGGATCGCGCCCAGGTTGTGCGGGTTGCCGACACCATCGAGCCAGAGCGCGCATTGCGGTCCCTCGGGCAGGCCGCGCAGCCATGCAGTGAGCGACTGCGGTTCCTCGCGCCGCACATCGGCGACGACGCCTTCGTGGTGGGTGCTGGCCGCGAGCTTCTGCAGGTCGACGTCCTCGACGATGCGGTAGCCGATGCGGTGCGCGGCGCACCACTTGAGCAAGGGCTGCAGTTGCGGAATGCGTGCTTCGAGCAGGTAGACCTTGCGGATCGCGTCGGGCCGGCGCGCGAACGCCGCGCGCACGGCGTTGAGGCCGTACAGCCGCAGCTCGGGATCGTGGGCCGCCGGCGCGGCATGGGTCGCATCGACCATCGGCGCCGGATCGCGGGACGAAGGCTGCGCGGGAGGCGGCGCGCTGTCGCGGCGTCCGTGCGGCATCGGGCCACGGGATCCCGGCCGCGCCGACCTGACCCAGGGGCCGGGAGGCCGGTTGTTGTCGCCGTCGTTGTTCTGCATGTCCGTGCCGTCGCTTAGCCGCCGGCAGTCTACGCGGTGGGCGCGGATCGCAGCGTGCGACGCTTCGCTGCACCTCAGCCGTGCACGTCGCGCTCGGCCGAGGGCGTGTCCTGGTCGAGCTGGTCGAGCACCCGCGTGCGCTCGTCCGGCGGCCGCGTGTAGGGCGCCAGGATCAGGTAGAACGCCGGCACCACGAACAGCGACAGCAACGTCGACAGCGCGACGCCGAACACCACCACCACGCCGATGGTGGTCCGGCTGCCGGCGCCGGCACCGGTGGCGAGCATCAGCGGCATCGCGCCGGCGATCGTCGCGATCGAGGTCATCAGGATCGGCCGCATGCGGGTGGCGGCGGCGTCGAGGATGGCGTCCTTCACCGCCAGGCCGGCGTCGCGGCGCTGGTTGGCGAATTCCACGATCAGGATGCCGTTCTTCGCCGCCAGACCCACCAGCATCACGATGCCGATCTGGCTGAAGAGGTTCAGCGACTTGCCGAACAGGTACAGGCCCAGCAGCGCGCCCAGCACCGCCAGCGGCACCGTCAGCATGATCACCAGCGGATGCAGGAAGCTCTCGAATTGCGCGGCCAGCACCAGGAACACGATCAGCAGCGCCATGCCGAAGGTAAACATGACCGCGCTGCCCGACTGCAGGTATTCGCGCGACTGCCCGCTGAAATCCACCTGCGCGGTCGCCGGCAGTTCCTCGCGCGCGGTCGCTCGCATCCAGTCGATCGCCTCGCCCAGCGTGTAGCCCGGCGCCAGCCCGGCCGACAACGTGATCGCGCGCAGGCGGTTGAAGCGGCCCAGGCTCCCGGCCTCGGCGCGCTCTTCCAGGCGCACGACGCTCGCCAGCGGCACCAGCGCGCCGCTGCGGCTGCGCACGTAGAGGTTGCTCAGGTCGGTGGGCGTGGCCCGTTCGCCCGCCGCGGCCTGCAGCACCACGTCGTATTCCTGGCCCTTACGTACGAAGGTGGTCACCCGGCTCGAACCGAGCATCGCCTGCAACGTATCGCCGATCGCCTGCTCGGTGACGCCCAGGTCGGCGGCCTTGGCCTCGTCGACAATGACGTGCACCTGCGGTCGGGTTTCCTTGTAGTCGGCATCGGCGCCGTAGAGGCCTGGATTCTGGTCCATGCGCGCGAGCATGCGGTCCCGCCACGCGACGAGGTCCTTGTAGTCGGGGCCTTCGAGCACGACCTGCAGGGGCTGCCCGCCGCTGCGCACCAGGCCCTGGCGCGTCTGCGGGATCGCGCGCACGCCGGGGATCTTCGCCAGGTCGCGGCGGATCTTCTCGACCACGTCGTCGGTGCTGACGTCGCGATCGTCCCAGGGCTTGAGGATGACGATGCCACGCCCGGAATTCATGTTTTCCGAGGCGCCATAGCTGCCCGGCACGCGGCTGAGCACGCGCATGCCGGGCTTGGCATCGCCGGCGCTGCCGTCACCGATGTAGCGCATCAGCACCTGCTCGACCTTGTGCATCTGCGAGACGGTGTAGTCGAAGCCCGCGCCTTCCGGGCCGGTGACGTTGACGCTGAACGAGCCGCGGTCCTCGCTCGGCGCCAGTTCGCGCGGCACCAGCTTGAACAGCCCGAACGCGACCAGCAGCGCGGCGACCATCGCAATGCCGAACCACAGCGGATAGGAAATGAAACGCGCCAGCACGCGCCGGTATCCCGACGACAGCGCGCGCAGCCGCGCTTCCATCCACGCGCTGATGCCCTTGGGATTGGTATGCGGGCGCACCAGCAGCGAGCCCATCATCGGCGTCAGGCTCAGCGCGACGAAGCAGGAGATCGCGACCGCCCCCGCCAGCGCCACCGCGAGCTCGCGGAACAGGCGGCCGTTGTTGCCCTGCAGGAAGGCGATCGGCAGGAACACCGCCACCAGCACCGCGGTCGTCGCCATCACCGCGAACGCGACCTGGCGCGTACCGCGCAATGCCGCCAGCGCGGGCGGCTCGCCGAGATCGGCGCGGCGCTGGATGTTTTCCAGCACCACGATGGCGTCGTCGACCACCAGCCCGATCGACAGCACCAGCGCCAGCAGCGTCAGCAGGTTGATCGAGAAGCCGAACACCAGCAGCGGCACGAACGCCGCCATCACGCACACCGGCACCGTCACCGCCGGCACCAGCGCCGAGCGCGCGCTGCCCAGGAACAGCCAGATCACCACCAGCACCAGCGCGATCGCCTCGGCCAGGGTCTTGTAGACCTCATGCACGGCGACATCGATGAAGACGGTGGCGTCGTAGGTGACGTCGATCTTCATGCCGTTGGGCAGGGTCTTGTTGATCGCGGCCACTTCCTTCTTCGCCGCATCGGCGACGGCGAGATCGTTCGCGGTGGAAGTCTTGACGATGCCGAGGCCAACCTGGTCCTTGCCGTTGGTGCGGTAATACGCGCGGCGCTCGCGCGAGCCGAGCTCCACCCGCGCCACTTCCGACAGCCGCACCACGTGGCCGTCGCCCGAGGTCGCGCGCCCGATCGGCAGCTGCTCGAAGTCGGTGGTGTCGGCGAAGCTGCGATCCAGCTGCAGGGTGAAGTCGCGGGTGGTCGATTCCAGCCGTCCCGCGGGAATGTCGACGTTGCGCGCGCGCAGCGCCGAGGTGATGTCGTCGATGGTCAGGCCGCGCGCGGCCAGCGCGTCGCGGTCGATCCAGATCCGCATCGCGTAGTCCTGCGCGCCACCGAGCTGCACCTGCGCGACGCCGTCGACCGTCGACAGGCGGTCGACGAGGTAACGCTCGGCGTAATCGGTCAGCGCGAGCGTGTCCATGCCCGGGCCACTGAGGTTGAACCAGACGATCACGTCCGAGTCGCTGGCGACCTTGCGGATCTGCGGCGCCTCGGCGTCGTCGGGCAGTTTGTCCAGGTTGCGGCTGACCGCGTCGCGCACGTCGTTGGCGGCGCTCTCGATGTCGCGCTGCAGGGTGAACTCGATGTTGATGCGCGAGGTTCCGTTCTCGCTTTCCGAAGTGATGGTGTCGACGCCCTCGATGCCGGACACCGCGTCCTCGAGGACCTTGGTGACGCGGGTTTCCATCACCGCCGCCGATGCACCGGTGTAGGTGGTGCTGATCGACACCACCGGCGGATCGATGTCGGGGAGTTCGCGCAGCGGCAGGCGCGTGAACGAGATCACGCCCAGCACGATCAGCAGCAGGCTGACCACGGTCGCGAAGACCGGGCGGTGGATCGAGATGTCGGACAGCTTCATCGCGGCGTCGTCGTCACCGGCGCCGCCGTGGCTGGCGCTGTTTTCCCTGGCGTTGCCGCTTTCGCTGTCGCCGGCTTCCCGGCGTCGACCACATGGCTGCCGTCGTGCAGCTTGACCGTGCCCTCGACCACGACGCGGTCGCCGGGCTTCAGGCCGGACACCACTTCGACCACGCCTTCGCGGCGGGTCCCGAGCTTGACCGGCACCTGCTCGACCGTGCCATCGGCGCGCACGCGGAACACCGAACTCTGCTCAGCCTCCTGCTGCACCGCCAGCTCCGGCAGCACCAGCGCCTGTCGCGTGGGCAACTGCACCTGCACGCGCAGCAGCATGCCCTGGCGCAGCCGGCCGTCGACATTGGGCAGTTCCGCGCGCACCCGCACCGCACGGGTGTCGGGATCCACCCGGCTGTCGATGTCGGCGATGCGGCCTTCGAACGTCTGGCCCGGCCAGGCATCGCTGGTCGCGGTGATCGCCTGCCCGCGCGACAGCGCCGACAACGCGGCCTCGGGCAGGGTGAAGTCGAGCTTGATCGAGCTGTCGTCATCCAGCGTGGTGATCACCATCCCCGGCGCCACCAGTGCGCCGGGACTGACCATGCGCAGGCCGAGCACGCCGGCGAACGGCGCGGTGATGGTGCGATCGGCGACGGCGGCACGGCGCGCCTGCACCGCGGCCGCGGCGGCATCGCGGTTGGCGCGCAGAGTGTCGTACTGGCCGCGTGCGATGAGCTGGGCGCGGACGAGTTCGGCGCCACGGCGCAACTGCTGCTCGGCATCGCGCAGCGCGGCTTCCGCGGCGGCGACGTCGGCCTGTTGCGCGCGGCTGTTCATGTCGGCGAGCAGCTGTCCCTTGCGCACCCGCTGGCCGCTGTCGAACGCCAGCCGCGTGACCACGTCGCTGACCTTGGCGGTGATCGTCACCGCCTCGCGCGCCTGCGCGGTGCCCAGCGCATGCAGGGCGTCGTTGAAGGCCTGCGGTTCGACGAGGGTGGTGGTGACGGCCACCGGGCGATTCCCGCCCTTTTGGGCGTTGGCGGCCTCGTCGTGGCCACAACCCGCCAGCAGCGCGGCCAGCACCAGCGCGGCCGCCAGACGCACGCGGGGAACCCATGCGCGCCGTGGATGCGCAGGCGCCGTCGGCGACGGGAACAAGGGCGCGCGCAGCCGCGCGGCAAGGGGAACTCTGGGCATCGACGGGTTCATTGCCAGCAAGCCACCAAGTCTAGCGGGCGCGCCCTGAGCGGACCCGTGCCGTCAGGCCCAGGCGCCCGTCGTCAACCGCAGGGCCTGTGACGCATTGCGCGCTTCCCGTCGTGGCGCAGGCGAAGGCCATCCGCCCGGCCGCGCCCGAAGCGCGTCAGGGCATGCCCAGCGACTTGAGCAGGGTCCGCGCCGCCAAGCCGACTACCAGCAGGCCGACGCCGAGCATCAACGGCCGCGGCTGGATCCGCTTGACCGCCCACGCGCCCAGCGGCGCGGCCAGCACGCCGCCGGTCATCAGCCCGAACACGATCTGCGCATGGTGGAAGCCCAGCGTGGCCAGGAACACCAGCGAGATCGCCAGGCTGACGAAGAACTTCGCCGCATGCGCGGTGCCGATCGCATAACGCGGCTCGTGGTGCTGCGCAACCAGGGTCGACGTCGTCAGAGAACCCCAGCCGCCACCGGTCACCGCATCCATGAAACCGGCCACCAGCCCCAGCGGCACCAGCCCACGCGCGCTGGCTTCGCCCTGCTTGCGCCGCCACGCGCGGCGCAGCAGCACCACGCCCAGGCCAAGCAGGTACAGCGCCACCAGCGGCCGCAACCAGCCCCAGTGCAGCCGGCTGAGCAGCAGCGCGCCGAGCACGCCGCCGATCACGCCGGGCAGCGCCAGCGCGCGCAACAGCCGCCACTGGATGTTGCCGAACAGGCTGTGGCTGACCCCGGACACGCCGGTGATGGCGACTTCGGCGGCATGCACGCTGGCGCTCACCAGCGACGGCGGCAGCCCGAAGGCGAGCAACAGGCTGGCGGTGACCACGCCGTAGGCCATGCCCAATGCGCCATCGACGAGTTGTGCGGCAAAGCCGATGGCTGCGTAGAGCAGGAATCCGGTGGGCAGGTCCATGGGTTGCCACGGCAGGGGAAGCGGCCAGTATCGCGGCATGAATGCGTGACAGGAAGTCTGGCCCGGAGATTGCGAGGCGGCCACGGGTCCTGCACGCGCGGACTTTCGCCCGCGGTGCGGCCGTATACTCGGCTGCCGTTGCAAGGGTCGGGCCGCTTGGATCGCAGACACGCCACGCGTGGGGTCATCGAGGTGACGGCGGCAGGGGCGGCCTGTGATGCCATGCATCGCCCGTCCGGGGCCTGCACCCGCCTGCCGCGCCGGCCCGGCCGGTGCATGCGGCCGGCAGGCCAGGCGCCCGCGCACTTCGTCCAGGCAGACCCGGGGACGCCGCCATGTGCGGGGTGACCTTTCCCACCCTGGACGCCGTTGCGGCGCATCCTTCGGCCCTACGCGCGCTCAATGCGTGGCTGGCCACGCAGTCGGCCGAGGCGCGCTTGGAATGGGCGCTGCGATCGCTTCCCGCCATCCACGCCTTGTCCAGCAGCTTCGGCGCGCAGGCGGCGGTGGCGCTGCATCTGTGCACGCGCCTGCAACCCAAGCTGCCGGTCATCCTGGTCGACACCGGTTACCTGTTCCCGGAAACCTACCGCTTCGCCGACACCCTCGCCACACGCCTGGCGCTCAACCTGCAGGTGGTGCGGCCCGAGCTCAGTCCCGCCCACATGGAGGCCAGGCACGGGCGCTTGTGGGAACAAGGCCTCGAGGGACTGGAGCGTTACAACCGCATGCGCAAGGTGGAGCCGATGCAGCGCGCGCTGGATGCGCTCGGCGCACGCACCTGGATCGCCGGCCTGCGTCGCTGCCAGTCGACCAGCCGCGCCGGCATCGAATTCCTGGAACGTCGCGACGGACGCTGGAAGCTGCATCCGATCGCCGACTGGAGCGATCGCGATGTCGGGCAATACCTCGCGCGCCACGACCTGCCCTACCACCCACTGTGGGAGCAGGGTTACGTATCGATCGGCGACGTGCACAGCACGGTGCGCTGGAGTGAAGGCATGCGCGAGGAAGACACGCGCTTCCACGGGCTCAAGCGCGAGTGCGGACTGCACGACTAGCATGGCGCGCTGGCCGCGGGTATCCGGCCCCGGCGGCCGTAATGCGCTGGCCGGACGGCCGTCCGCAAGGGCGCGGCGCGTTGGTGCACGGAGTTGATCGTCGAAGTGGGGCTGGTTTCCGGAATCCTCCCTGCCCGCCTTCCCCACCGCCCGGCGGCGCGGCGCGCTCACCTGGCCCGGCGCAGACTCCAGCCATCCCACCCGCCCCCATCCAGCTTCCCACCAGTACCCGGGCCGAGCCCACGAGGCCAGCATGACCATCCACGACAGCATCCTCGACACCATCGGCCGCACGCCCGTCGTGCGCCTGCAACGCATCGCCCCACCCAACGTCGAACTGTACGCGAAGGTTGAATCCTTCAACCCCGGCGGTTCGGTCAAGGACCGGCTGGCGATCGCAATCATCCTCGACGCCGAAGCGCGCGGCCTGCTGAAGCCCGGCGACACCATCATCGAAGCCACGTCGGGCAACACCGGCGTGGCGTTGGCGATGGTCTGCGCCGCGCGCGGCTACCGCTTCGTCGCGGTGATGACCGAGACGTTCTCGATCGAGCGCCGCAAGCTGATGCGCGCCTACGGGGCCAAGGTCATCCTCACCACCGCGGCCGAGCGCGGTACCGGCATGGTGCGGCGCGCGGAGGAATTGGCGCAGAAGCACGGCTGGTTCCTCGCCCGCCAGTTCACCAACCCCGCCAACCCGGCTTACCACCGGCAGACGACGGCGGCGGAAATCCTGCGCGACTTCGCCGGGCGCAGGCTGGACTGGTTCGTCAGCGGCTGGGGCACCGGCGGCACCCTCACTGGCGTCGGCGAAGTGCTCGCGGTGGCGCGGCCGGAGGTCAAGGTGATTGCCTGCGAGCCCGCCGGTGCGTCGCTGCTCGCCGGCAAGGACTGGGCACCGCACAAGATCCAGGGCTGGACGCCGGATTTCGTGCCCGAGGTGCTCAACCGCGCGGTCGCGCACGCCATCCTCGGCGTCGACGACACGCTCGCGCGCGACATGTCGCGGCGCCTGGCGCAGGAGGAAGGCATCTTCGTCGGGTTGTCGTCCGGCGCCACCGTCGCCGCGGCGCTCGAGGTCGCCAGGCAGGCGCGCGATGGCGACGTCATCCTGGCGATGTTGCCCGATACCGGCGAGCGCTACCTGTCGACGTTCCTGATGGAAGGCGTCAACGAAGGCTCGGACGACGACTGGCTGGCGAGTCTGTAGGCTGCACCGCGCTCCATCGCCCGGATAACCGAAGCCCATCCGGGCTACGCGACCAGCACGTCACCGTCGCTGGCATGCAACCCCATGCGGCTGGCGCAGATCAGCATGATCCGCTCGCGCAGGCGCCGGGGATTGTCGAACGACTGGATCACCAGCGCGGCCATGCTGAGCATGCCGGTCAGGTGCGCGAAGAACGAATCACCCGAGGACGCGATCATGCTCGGCGTCAGCGCCGCGGCCACCGTCAGCACCACCGAGACGATGATGTAGGTGCGGGTCTGTTTCCAGGCATTGGCATCGCTGCCGTGGATCGCCGCACCCATCCGCCGCGGCATGCCCATGACCTGGCGCAGCACGCCGGCCAGGCGGATCTCGCGCACGGTTCCTGCCGCCTTGATCAGGAACGCCAGCGCGGTGGCGAGCATCCCCGCTACCGGCAACCAGTGCATGCTGCCGTGCGGCAGCGAGACGCAAACGCAGGCGAGGAAGAACAACAGCAGCCCGACGCGGTGCAGGCGGGCGGCGTCGTCGACGGAGGACTGCAGGCGATCGATGTTGGCGAGGTTGAGGCTGGTCATGGCGGCGGCTGATGGAAGGCGTGCAACGGGTGATCGACACCGGCCCGGGGCGCAGCCCGTGGGCGGAAATTCCGAGGAGGCGGCATCCCGTGCCGCAGCCGCATTCTGGCGCCTGCGCTGGCGGCGATCGGGGAGTCCGTCACAAATATTTCACAGCGCGCCTGAACCCTGCCCACCGCGCTATCCTCGCGCTGCATGAATGCGTCGTCGCGCAACCTGCTGCTGTCCAATGGCGCCACGCTGGCGGCCGCGCTGCTGCTGCACTGGGACGTGGGCTGGCTGCTGTGGCCGTACTGGATCCAGAGCGTGATCATCGGCTGGTATGCGCGCAAGCGCATGCTCACCCTGGCGCGGTTCAGTACCGACGGGTTCACCAGCAACGACCAGCCGGTCCCGGAGACCGAACAGGGCAAACGCTCCACCGCAAACTTCTTCGCCCTGCACTACGGCGGCTTCCATGCTGGGTACTGCGCGTTCCTGGTCGCCGGGCACGCGGTCGGCGAACTGCGCGACATCCTCGTGCTGGTCGCCTGCGGAGTGTCGTTCGTACTATCGCAACGCGAAACCTACGCCGCGCAGCACCGCGCCGACGTGCGCGGCAAACCCAACCTCGGCGCACTGATGTTCACGCCGTACCTGCGCGTGGTTCCGATGCACCTGGCGATCATCCTCGGCGGCAATGCCTCAGGCGGGTTTGCACTGTGCCTGTTCACCGGCTTGAAGACGGTTTCCGACCTGTTGCTGGATCGGATCGACCGCCGCATGGCCGTGCGTGCCGCCGACAGGACCGAATCGTCGATGGTGGCAGCGACGATCCCGCGGACGGTCGCCGACGCCGCCGCGCGCGAAGGCACGGGCGCCTGACCGCGGCCGCCGGAATGCAGAACGCCGGCATTTCGCCGGCGCCTGCGAACCACCCATTGCCGATTGCGACGCCTCAGCCGCGCGACCACTTCCCCAGCGCCGCCAGGCCGTTGTCGCGGGCGCGCTCGTGCACGATGGCCTGCGCCTTGGCGACGTTGCCGGCCAGGTCCTGCGACCACAGCTTCAGCGCCGCGGATTGCATCGCGCGGCCGTAGGAGAACGACAGCGGCCACGGATTCGGGCCCATGCGGTTCATCGCATCCAGGTGCGCGGTGGCGTCCTCGTCGGACTGCCCGCCGGACAGGAACACGATGCCCGGCAGGATCGCCGGCACGGTGGTCTTCAGGCACATCAGGGTCGACTCGGCGACTTCCTCGACCGATGCCTTGTCGCCGCTCGACTTGCCCGGCACCACCATCGACGCCTTCAGGATCGTGCCTTCGAGCATGACGCTCTGCTGGTACAGCGCATCGAACAGCGAGCGCAGCACGACCTCGGTGACTTCGTAGCAGGTCTGGATGTCGTGGTTGCCGTCCATCAGCACCTCGGGTTCCACCATCGGCACCAGGCCCTGCTCCTGGCACAGCGCGGCATAGCGCGCGAGCGCATGGCTGTTGGCCTCGATGCAGCTGCCCGACGGGATGTCCTCGCCGATGTTGATCACCGCGCGCCACTTGGCGAAGCGCGCGCCCAGCGTGTAGTACTCCTTGAGCCGGTCGCGCAGGCCGTCGAGGCCTTCGGTCACGACTTCGCCGGGGAAACCGGCCAGCGGCTGGGGGCCCTTGTCGACCTTGATGCCCGGGATGATGCCGGCGTCGTTCATCACCTTGGTGAAGGGCACGCCGGACTTGGTCGACTGGCGGATGGTCTCGTCGTACAGGATCGCGCCGGAGATGTGCTCGCCTAGGCCCGGCGTGGTCAGCAGCATTTCGCGGTAGGCGCGGCGGTTTTCTTCCGAGTTCGGGATGCCGACGCCCTCGAAGCGCTTGGCGATGGTGTTGTTTGATTCGTCGATCGCGATGATGCCCTTGCCCGCGGCGACCATCGCCTGGGCGGTTTCGGCAAGCTGTTCGATGCTCATGTGGGAAGTCGGCCTGCAACGGAAATGGGGCAGAATTATAGCCGTGGGCCGTGTAGGGCGGGTTCCGACCCGCCGCCCGACGCCTGGAATCCCGGCCTGGCCAGGGCGGCCGCCGGGGGCGCGCGCCGGAGAGAGCCCGCGGCGGAATCGGCCTGCGTGCGGGTGGCTTGATGGCGGCTTGAAATCCGCCCTACGCCTGGTGGACGGCGGATTGGAACCCGCCTTGTGCGCCTACGTCCGGACCGGTGGATTGCGGGCCGAAACCCACCCTACAACTCGCCCAATCCTTCGGCCTTGCCGGCCGATCCCACCTGCAGCAAGCGCAGCGTGTTGGTGGCGCCGTGCTGCTCCATGTGGTCGCCGCTGGTGATGATCACGCGGTCGCCTTCGGCCAGAAGGCCGTGGTCGAACAGCTGCTTCATCGCGTCGCGCGCGGCCTCGCGCGTGGCCAGGCCGCGGCTGTCGAAGTCGATCGGGAACACATCGCGCATCAGCGCCATCCGCCGCCGCGCGCCAACGTGGCGCGAGAGGCCGAAGATCGGCACGTTGGAGCGGAAGCGCGACAGGTAGCGCGCGGTGCCGCCGGATTCGGTCATCGCCACGATCGCGCGCACGCCGATGTGCTCGGACAGGAACATCGTCGCCATCGCGATCGCCTGGTCGGTGTGCTGCAGGTCGCGTTGCGCCTGCTCGAAGTTGGTGTCCGGCTCGAACTGACGCTCGGCGCCGATGCAGATGCGCACCATCGCCTCGACCGCCTTGAGCGGGTATTTCCCCGCCGCCGATTCCTGCGACAGCATCACCGCGTCGGTGCCGTCGATCACCGCATTGGCCACGTCCAGCACTTCGGCGCGGGTCGGGATCGGGCTGTCGACCATCGACTGCAGCATCTGGGTCGCGGTGATCACCACCTTCCCGCGCGCCAGCGACTCGCGGATGATCTTCTTCTGAAGGCCGGGCAGTTCGGCGTCGCCGATTTCCACGCCCAGGTCGCCGCGCGCGACCATCACCGCGTCGCTGGCATCGATGATCTCGGCCAGGTTCTCGATCGCCTCGGCGCGCTCGACCTTGGCCATCAGCGCCGCGTCGCAACCATGGCTGCGCGCGATCGCGCGCGCCTCCTCCATGTCGGCGGCGTTGCGGCAGAACGACACCGCGATGAACTCGGCGCCAATCTGGGCGGCAACGCCGATCAGTTCGCGATCCTTGTCGGTCAGCGCGCCCAGCGACAGCCCGCCGCCGAGGCGGTTGAGCCCCTTGCGGTCGGACAGCGCGCCATCGTTGAGCACGGTGGTGACGATGCGCGCGCCGTCGATGCGGTCGACGCGCAACTGCATCAGGCCATCGTCCAGCAGCAGCGTGTCGCCGGCGCGGACATCGTCGACCAGCCCCAAATAGCTGATGCCGACTTCGTGCTCGTTGCCCGGCGCCGCATCGCTGCTGGCGACCAGGTCGAAGCGGTCGCCGGCATGCAACTGCACCCTGCCCTGCGCGAAGCGCTCGATGCGCAGCTTCGGACCCGGCAGGTCGGCGAGGATGCCGACCTCGACGCCGGCACGCTCGGCGGCGGCGCGCACCGCCTGCGCGCGCGCGACCTGCGCCGACGGATCGCCGTGCGAGAAGTTCAGCCGCACCACGTCGACGCCGGCCTGCAGCAGCGCATCGAGCATGCCGGGTGCGTCGGTGGCCGGACCGAGCGTGGCAAGGATCTTGGTACGACGGCGATGGTCGGATCTGGCGGGCGTGGTCATGGCAAAGTGTCTCCTCCGCGCCACGCTAGCACAGCGTCGCCACCGCGCCATGACTGCGCCATGACACTTCGGCACGACAGCGGCACCCGCATCGACATCGCCGCCACGCTCGATCGGCTGCAGGCGTTTCCACGCCTGCAAGGCAAGCGGGTGTGCCTGCGCGCGCCGGTTGCGGAGGATGCCGATGCGGTGTTCGCGTTGTTCGCCGATCCGGAAGTGATGCGCTACTGGAGCCGGCCGCCGATGACCGTGCGCGCCGAAGCCGAAGGCCTGATCGCGGAGATCCTCGAAGGGTTCGCGCGGCGCACGCTGTTCAATTGGGTGGTCACGCCGCGGGGCGACGACGGCGTGATCGGCACCTGCGCCCTGTTCCGCATCGACGCGCGCCACCGGCGGGCCGAGATCGGCTATTCGCTGCGCGCCGATCATTGGGGGCGCGGCCTGGCCGGCGAAGCAGTGGCGCTGATGCTCGACTGGACGTTCCGCACGCTGGGCCTGCACCGGGTCGAAGCGGACATCGATCCCCGTAATGCATCTTCCCAAAGGCTGCTCACGCGGCTGGGATTCGCCAGCGAGGGGCACTTGCGCGAGCGTTATTTCGTGGGCGACGAAGTCAGCGATACCGAGTTGTTCGGTCTGCTGGCGAGCGACTGGAAAGGCGCCGCGTAGTCGCCGTTCGTAGGAGCGGCTTCAGCCGCGAGCTCTACGACTCACCTCGATGCACGAAAAGCTCGCGGCTGAAACCGCGCCTACGAAGTGCGCTTGGGCATCGTCTGGGGAAGATCTCGCGGCTGAAGCTGCTCCTACCGGGGACCGCTTGCGGACGACCCCGCGCTGCTCAGCCGCGCGCTTCCAGTGCGGCGACTGCGGGCAGCTGCTTGCCCTCGAGGAATTCCAGGAACGCGCCGCCACCGGTGGATATGTAGCTGACGTCGTCTTCGATGCCGTACTTGTCGACGGCGGCCAGCGTGTCGCCGCCGCCGGCGATCGAGTAAGCGCTCGATTCGGCGATCGCGCGCGCGAGCGCCTGGGTGCCGTGGCCGAAGGCATCGAACTCGAACACACCCACCGGGCCGTTCCAGACCACGGTGCCGGCCTGCCGCACCAGCGCGGCATAGCGCTTGGCGGTGTCCGGACCGATGTCGAGGATCATGTCGTCGCCGTCGACCTGGTCGACCGCCTTCACCGTCGCCGACGCGTCGGCGGCGAAGCGCGGCGCGACCACCACGTCGGTCGGGACCGGGATCTGCGCGCCGCGCGATTTCGCATCGCGCATGATCTGCCGCGCGGTATCGAGCAGGTCCATCTCCACCAGCGACTTGCCGACGTCGAAGCCTTCGGCGGCGATGAAGGTGTTGGCGATGCCGCCGCCGACGATCAGCTGGTCGACCTTGCCGACCAGCGAGGACAGCAGCTCGAGCTTGGTGCTGACCTTGGAGCCGCCGACGATCGCCAGCAGCGGCCGCGCCGGCTGGTCCAGCGCCTTTGACAACGCATCCAGCTCGGCCATCAGCAGCGGCCCGCCGCAGGCGACCTTCGCCTGCCGGATCACGCCGTGGGTGGACGCCTGCGCGCGGTGCGCGGTGCCGAAGGCGTCCATGACGAAGATGTCGCACAGCGACGCATACTTTTTTGCCAGCGCGTCGTCGTCGCTTTTCTCGCCGACGTTCATGCGGCAGTTTTCCAGCAGCACCAGCTGGCCGGGCGCCACGTCGACGCCGTCGAGGTAGTCGCGCAGCAGCGGCACGTCGCGACCGAGCAGCTGCGCCAGCCGCTGCGCGACCGGCGCCAGCGAATCCGCTTCGCTCCACGTGCCTTCCTTCGGCCGCCCGAGGTGCGAGAGCACCATCACCGCGGCGCCCTGCTCCAGCGCGCGCTTGAGCGTCGGCAATGCGGCGGTGATGCGTTGCCCGGAGGTGATGAGCGCGCTGCCGTCGACGTGCTCGATCGGCACGTTGAGGTCTTCGCGGATCAGCACGCGCTTGCCGGACAGGTCGAGGTCGGTCATGCGGAGGATGGTCATGGCGCTCCTGCGGTGGGCCGCATGCGGATTCGGGCCGGCTATTGTCCCGGGCCACGGCGTGGCTTTCAAACCGGCACCGGTCCATCCGCGCGCACGCGGCCGGCGCCGCCTACACTGCGGCGTCACGGGGAGGGACGACCATGCCTGGTCTGGAAGATGCCGCGCGCCAGCGCCGCACGCTGTGGTGGCTGCTCACGCTGGCCCTGCTGCGCTTCGCGTTGCACGTCGCGCTCAACGGCCGCTACGGGTTCCATCGCGACGAACTGCAGGTACTGACCGACGCGCGCCACCTGGCGTGGGGTTTCGTCGCCTACCCGCCGCTGACGCCGGCCTTCGGACGGCTGGAGCTGGCGCTCTTCGGCACCTCGCTCACCGGCTTCCGCGTGTTCTCGGCGCTCGCGCAATGCGCGGCGATGGTGTTGGCCGGCCTGATCGCGCGCGAGCTCGGTGGCCGGCGCTGGGCGCAGCTGCTGGCGGCCGTCGCGGTGGCGGCGACGCCGTTCTCGCTGCTCACCGCCAGCGAATTCATGTACGTCGCCTTCGACGGCCTGTGGTGGGTGCTGCTGGCGTGGCTGGTGCTGCGGCTGGTGAACAGCGGCGACCGGCGCTGGTGGGTCGGCATCGGGCTGGCGATCGGCGCGGGGATGATGACGCGCTATTCGATGCTGTTCTGCGTCGCCGGCCTGGTGGCCGGCGTCTGCGCCACGCCGCTGCGGGCGCAGCTGCGCAGCCGCTGGCTGTGGATGGGCGTGGCTGCATCGCTGCTGGTGTTCCTGCCCAACGCGTGGTGGCAGTGGCAGCACGACTTCATCAGCGTCGACTTCCTGCAGTCCATCCATGCCCGCGACATCGACAACGGGCGCACCGACGGCTTCCTGCTCGCGCAGCTGTACGCGAACACCGGGCCACTGCTGACGCCGCTATGGCTCGCCGGGCTGTGGTTCGTGGCTTTTGCGCGCAGCGGCGCGCGCTGGCGGGTGCTGGCGTGGATGTACGTCGTGCCGCTGCTGCTGTTCTGGCTGGCCAAGGGTCGCGACTACTACCTGGCGCCGGCCTATCCGATGCTGCTCGCCGCCGGCGTGGTCGCGTTGCAGCACGCCTGCGCACGGATGAGGGCGCCGCGTGCACGCGCGCTGCGCGCGACGGCCTGGGTGCTGGTGCTGTTCTGCCTCGTCTCGGTCGCAGACATGGCATTGCCGATCGCGCCGGTCGACTCGGCCGGCTGGCAGCTGAGCCGGAAGGTGCACGACAACTTCGCCGAACAGATCGGCTGGCCGGAATACGTCGCCCAGGTCGCCGCCGTGTACCACGCGCTGCCGGCGTCGGAGCGTACGCGGACCGCGATCTACGCCAACAACTACGGCGAAGCCGGCGCGATCGACCTCTACGGCCCGCAACACGGCCTGCCGAGTGCCATCACCCCGGTCAATTCCGGCTGGTACCGCGGCCCGGGGCCGACGCCGACCACGGTCATCGTGCTGGGCGACGATGCCGAAGGCATCAGCGATGCGCCGGCGACGTGCACCCTCGCCGGACGCCTGCACAACGCCGCCGGCGTCGCCAACGAGGAAACCTCGCATCCGGACATCTACGTTTGCCGCGACCTGCGCAAACCGTGGCAGGCGCTGTGGCCGGCGAAACCGTTCTTCGGTTGAGCGCGCGCCGGGCAAACGCGATCAGTCGACCGTGGGCTTGCGCAGCAGGCTGAGCGCAAAGCCGGCGACCAGCAGCGCACCGCCAACCAGGATCGACCACAGCAGCCAGGCCTTCCAGTCGCGCTGCACCGGCGCGGGCTGCAACGCCGCGTTGCCGGCCAGCAGGGACGGTGCGCCGAGGCTGGCGTCGGCCGGTTGCCAGTCGTCGCCATGCCGCCTGCGCAGTGCATCGACCAGCACCGCCAGCGGTGCATCGGCGCGCACGGCACGCGCGCTGCCGGCGACCAGCGCGAACGGCGCGCGTCCCTGGGCGACGAAGACCAGCACCTCCGGCCGATAGCCCAGGCGCAATTCGGGAAGGCCGTCGGTCGGCGTCGTCGACGACAGCCGCCAGTGGCGATCGCGCACCGTGGTGCCGAGCACCTGCGGCGCCGAGCGGTCGCCATCGGCCTGTCCCACGCTGTACGCAACCCAGGGCCCGGCGCGCGTCTGCCAGGGCGCGTGCGCGTCGTCGCGGCTCTGCAGCGTCCATTGCCCGGCGTTGTTGCCCGGCAGGACGACATCGGCGCGCTCGACCGGGAACCGTCCGTCGAGTTCGAACACGATCCACGCCGTGGCGCGATCGTCCTGCCGGCTGCCGCGTAGCGTTTCCCACGTCCACGGCAGTGCGGACGCCTGCGGCTGCAGTTCGGCCTGCACGCCGGTCAGCACCGGTGCCGGCGAGGCGCCTGTCGGCAGCAGGCGCAGGTAGCGCGCACTGCCTTCGAGCGGAATGCGCCGTTGCCGCAGGTGCTGGCCATCGCGCTGCAGGTCCAGCAGCGGCGCCGACGGTTGCAGCGTGCGCCACTGGCGCAGGTCATCGCTGCCCTCGACGCGATAGGCGGTGTCCAGCGGCGCGGTCGCCGACGACCACGTCAGCTGCAGCGCGGCGATGGGTTCGTGGAGCTGGCTGGCATCGACGAGCCAGGCCCGTGCCGGCGCTGGCGCCGTCGTGCGAACGCCTCCGACATGCGATTGCACCTGCAGCACGCTGCCGTCGTCGGCGCGCTGGCTGATGACGGTGATGTCCGCCGCCTGCGCCGCCTGGCCGCCGGGCAATGTGAACCACGGCAACACCACCCGCCGCGGCGCCTGCGCCAGCGGCTGCGCGGCATCGAAGATGGCCGCCGGCACCACCCGGCCATCGGCATTGACGACATCGACGTCGCGCAACGAAGGCGAGCGTGCGGTCGTGTAGACGGCGCGGTCGAGCACCGCGCGGTACGCGCCGGCATCGCTGTCGTGCAGGTCGAGCGGCCAATGCCGCAGGTAATCGTCGCGCGCCGCGGCCGATGCCAGCAGCAGCGGCAACAGCGCGGCGCACGTGGCCAACCACGCCATGCCGGGACGCGGGCGCATCGCGTGCCGCGTCATGCCGCGACTCCGGCGGCGTCGAGGGCATCGTTGCGTGGTGGCGCGGGTGCGAAATACCCCACCAGCGTGCACAGCAGGCCGTAGGCGATGAACGAGCCGATGCCCATCAAATTACCCAGATGTTCGCGGTCGACGAACACGAGCTTGGCCAGCACCACGCCCATCAGCACCGCGCCGGCCAGCCACAGGCCGCGCTGGCCGCGGCGCGAGCCGACGATCCAGCCGAGCACGCCCAGCACGCTCCAGACGACGGTGAGACTGGCCTGCGCGAGGCTCGTCGAGAGCAGCCCCGGATTCCACGCAATACCGCCCCAGTGGTGCACCGAACGCAGCGTCATGCAGGTAACCAGAACGAAGCCGGCCGTTGCAATGCCCGCCAGGCGCATCGAGCGCAGCGCCGCGGGAGCGTGCGGCGACCACAGCCAGCGCGCGAGCAGCAACAACGCGGCGAGTTGCGCGAGGTCGAGCGGATTGAGCAGCGCCATCCACGGCAGCGGCGCCGGATTGCCGGCCTGCGCCAATGCCGCCAGCCACCACAGCGCGATGCCGGCGAAGTACACACTTTGCAATGGCGTGCGATGGCGCGCGAAGCCGTCGCCCTGCGGCGCGGCCAGCCAGGGCCAGCGGAACAGCGACACCGCGGCCACCAGCAGCCATGGCAACACCCACAGCGCGCGCGCCCAGCCGGCGGCCAGCGCGAACCGGTCGGCGAGGTGCCACGCCAGCAGCGAGAGCGCCGTCGGCCACACCAGCCACCACGCGAACTGCGCGTGGGCCGCGAAGCGATCGTCGTTGCCGCGCAGGCACACCAATGCACGCATGCCCAGCAGCGCGAACGCCAGCCACGCCCAGCTGCCGTTGCCCGCGAACGGCGAGCCATGCGCGTCCATCTGCGCGAACGCCAGCGGAATCGCGGCCAGGAACCCCACCAGCGTCGTCAGCGCCAGGGCCGGCGACGGCCGGCGACGATGCACTTCGGCCGCCAGCCAGCCGCTGGCGGCGACGAAGGCGAGCAGGACATCGGCACGCGCGGCGGGTTCGATGAAGCGCTGGACTTCGTTGTGCGCATCGCCCCACCACCACGCCAGCGCCCACAGGTAATACAGCGTCGCGATCGTCGACCTGTGCTTGTCGCGATACGCCCAGGCGCTGGCGAAGCCGGCCAGTGCCACCAGCAGCGCGCCCATGAAGGTCGGGTTGGCGACCGGCCGCAGGTCCCACACGGCCTGCGAGGCGCCGATGGCGAACGCAAGCGCCGCCGCCAGTTGCAGGCCGGCGCCGGACCATTGCGGCAGCCGCCGCGCGCGTTTGAGGCCCAGCCACGCGGCCCCCGCGCCTTCGAGCGCGAACACCGATGCGGTCGCGCGCGCCGATAGTGCCAGCGGCACCGCGAGGGTCGCGAAGCCCGCCGCGAGCAGCCCATGGCATTGGCCGAGCGCGGCGTAACCTGCGCGCCGCAGCAATGTCCACGCCAGCGCCGCGTAGATCACCGCCAGTCCGAGCGCGCACAGCGCCAGTTGCATGCGGCCATCGTCGAGCGGATCGCGCACCAGCAATCCGGCCTGCAGCGAGAACGCCACCAGCGGCGTGCCGAACACCAGGCAGCCATCGATCAGGTCGCGCCGGCTCGCCGGGCGCCTGCGCGCGTAGAGGATCGGCAACGCCAGGTAGAAGGCGAAGAACAACAGCAGGAAGGGTTCGGTGGTCGCGAACTTCGACGGCTCGTACTGCAGCACGCCCCAGGCGGTACCGATGCCCCAGGTGAACACGAAGCCGAGCAGGTTGAGGATCCGCCACGGCCGCAGCCACGCGATCGCGAAGATCGCGGCGTTGAGCAGCGCGTAATACGAAAAGAGTGCGACGTGGCTGCCGCTGCCGGTCGACAGCCAGATCGGCGCGAGGAAGCCGGCGAGCACGCCCAGCACCGCCAGCGTGCGCGAGTCCTGCGCGACCGCGAGCACGCCCAGGCCCGCGACCAGCACCACGCTCAGCGCGAACGCCGCGCCCGCGGGCAACAGCGCGTAGAGCTTGAACGCGGCAAACACCGTCAGCAGCAGCACGCCGATCGCGCCGCCCTGCAGCGCCAGTGCGAACGTGCGCTTCCCGGCGCGCTGGCGCCAGCCGAACACGAGGCCCGCGAGCGCGGCCAGAGCGACGCCGGCGAGGCGGAATTCCACCGGCATCCGCAACCAGCCCTGGTCGCTGGCGTACTTGAGCAGCGCGGCGACACCGGCCAGCAACACCAGCATGCCGACCTTCACCGGCACGTTGCCGACGCTGAACCAATGGCGGATCGCACGCAGGCCGAGTTCGAACACCCCAGGACGCGGCAGCGATGGCGGTTTGCGTGGCGCGGGTGGCATCGGCGGCGGTGTCGCTGCCGTCGAAAGCGGCGCGCTTGCCGCTTGCGGACTCGGCGATGCCGCTTGCAGCCCAGGCGGCGTCGCTGGCCGCGCCGACGCTGCCGCGACGGACGCCAGCGACGGCGCGCGCAACGTCACCGGTTGCGCCATGCCCGGCTCCGCGCGCGTCGGCGGGGCCGCCACCGGCGGCGCGACC
>NZ_JAANOY010000010.1 GCF_011320095.1 Cognatiluteimonas telluris
GGCCGCCCGGCGCGGCGCGCCAACGCCGGTCGCGGGCAGTGGCGGCGCGTCGCTGTTCGGTGGCCGCGGTGGTGGGCAGCGTCGTGCCGGCGGCGGCGACAGCGGCAACCAGGGCGCGCTGCGCCAGCGCATGCTCGAGCGCATGGCCCAGCAGTTCGCCGCGTTCCGTGCCACGCTCACACCGGCACAGCAGCAGCGCTGGGACAGCGCGGTCGCCAACATCGCCAGCGCGCGTCGCGCACCGTTGTACCTGCTGGTCGACGACAAGCCGAAGCAGGTCATCGTCCGCATCGGCGCGTCCGATGGCAGCAACACGGAGGTCTCCGGCGACATCCATGCCGGCGACCAGGTCATCGTCGGCGCCCAACGCGCGCCGGCGGCGCCGTGATCGCGCCGGCCATGGCCGCAACGGGAGCACGCGTGGCCGTCATCCGCACCCAGGGCCTGTGCAAGGTGTACTCGGCCGGCACCGAGGCCGAGGTGGTCGCGCTGCACGACGTCGACATGCGCATCGAGCGCGGTGAATTCGTCGCCATCATGGGTCCGTCTGGCTCAGGCAAGTCGACGCTGATGAACCTCATCGGCTGCCTGGACACGCCCAGCGCCGGCAGCTACCACTGCGACGGCATCGACGTCGCCAGCCTGGATGCCGAGCAGCGCGCCGACCTGCGGCTGGAGAAGATCGGCTTCGTCTTCCAGGGCTTCAACCTGCTGTCGCGGATGAGCGCGCTGGAGAACGTCGCCATGCCGATGGGTTACGCCAACGTGCCGCGCGAGGAACGCCTGCAGCGGGCGCGGGCCGCGCTGGACGCGGTCGGGCTGGCCGCGCGCGCGCAGCACCGGCCGGGCGAATTGTCCGGCGGCCAGCAGCAGCGCGTCGCGATCGCCCGCGCGCTGATCAACCGGCCGCCGATCCTGCTCGCCGACGAGCCTACCGGCGCCCTCGACAGCCGCACCGGCGAGGAGATCCTCGCCCTGTTCAAGCGGCTGCGTGACGAAGACCGCACCGTGGTGCTGATCACCCATGACGCCGAGGTCGCCGCGCACGCCGACCGTATCTACGAGATGCGCGATGGCGAACTGCATGCGGCGCACGTGCCGGGACCGCGCGCATGAACTTCCTGGAAGTGCTGCGCACCGCGGTGTTCGCCCTGCGCGGCAACTGGATGCGCAGTGCGCTGACCTCGCTGGGCGTGATCATCGGCATCGCCGCGGTGATCGTGATGGTCTCGGTGGGCCAGGGCACGCAGGCGGAAATCGACAAGCTGGTGTCCGGGCTGGGTTCCAACCGGCTGGACATCAGCGGCGGCAGCGGCGTCGGCGGCGGTGGCGCGCGCCTGGCGGCGGGCAGTCGCTACACGCTGTCGGTGGAGGATGCCGATGCGATCCGCAAGGAAATCCCCGAGGTGCAATACGTCGCCGCCTCGCTGCGCGGCGGCACCCAGGTCGTGTACGCGGAGAACAACTGGTCCACGCAGTGGCAGGGCGTGCAGCCGGACTGGTTCGACATCAACGAGTGGGTCATCGCCAGCGGCCAGCCGTTCGATGCGCGCGACTACAGCGGCGCCGCGAAGTCGGTGATCCTGGGCGATACCGTCGCGCGGCAGCTGTTCGGCGACGATGATCCGGTCGGCCAGAGCGTGCGCCTGGGGCGGGTGCCGTTCACCGTGGTGGCGACGTTGAAAGCCAAGGGGCAGGGCGGTTTCGGCCAGGACCAGGACGACCTCGTCGTCGTCCCGCTGGAAACCGCGCGGCGGCGGCTGTCCGGCGCGACCGCATTGCCGCCGGGCGCGGTGCAGCAGATCTCCCTCGGCGTGGCCCGCGCCGAAGACCTGTCGTATGTGCAGACCGAAGTCGAGGCGCTGCTGCGGCAACGGCACAAGATCCAGCCGGGCGACGACGACGACTTCAGCGTGCGCAACATCGCGCAGATCGTCGCCACGCGCACTCAGACCACGCGCCTGATGTCGCTGCTGCTGGGCGCGGTGGCGGGCATCTCGCTGATCGTCGGCGGGATCGGGATCATGAACATCATGCTGGTGTCGGTCACCGAACGCATCCGCGAGATCGGGTTGCGGATGGCGGTCGGCGCGGGGCCGGGCGATATCCGGAAGCAGTTCCTGGCCGAGGCGATGCTGATCTCGCTGATCGGCGGCGTGATCGGCATCGCACTGGGGATGGTCGGCGCGCTGCTGGTCGGGAAATTCGGATCGTTGCCGGTGGCGCTCAACGGCAAAGTGGTCGGACTGGCGGCTGGATTCTCGATCGCGACGGGCTTGTTCTTCGGCTATTACCCGGCGCGCAAGGCGTCGCTGCTGGATCCGATCGAGGCGTTGCGGCAGCAGTAGGCTGGCGTTTTGCGTGTTGTCGATGAAGCGGGAGCTTGCGCGCCGGGGGGCCGGCATCCCGGCGGAAGTTCGGATCCAGTGACTTGGCCCTCCGGCTTTCCGTACGGCGTCGGGCGGATGTCGGTCGACGTGATGGCGTAGCCCGGGTAAGGCGAAGCCGCACCCAGGGCGGGATTCCTCCCGGGTGCGCTGCGCTCACCCGGGCTACGGATGCATGGAGTCAAGGATGGCCAAAGGCTCTGATTGCCTTCCAGGCACGCATTTCATTGCGTGTTGCCGTCGCCGCCGCATTGCAGTCACTCCTCGGCAGCGACGCTCGGCATACCGGCAACGGCCGGTGGCAGTGCCTGGCTGCATTGATGGGCCGTCGACAAGCGCTTCATCAGCGGCAACACGGCCACGGCAATCACCGTGCACACCAGCGCCGCCAAGCCGAGCTTGTTGAACAGGCTGGTGTAGATCGGAAGGCTGGCCAGCGGATCGGTGCTGTTGACGGCCGAGATGCTGGCGTAGGTCGCGACGACGCCGCCGAGATATTGGGAAATGCCGGAGGCGACGAAGTAGGCACCCATCATGAAGCCGCCCATGCTTGCCGGGACGTAGCGCGCGACCATGGCAAGGCCGAGCCCGCTGACGAGCAGCTCGCCCAGCGAGATCGCGCCATAGCCCCAGACCATGAGCCAGGAAGACACGCGGCCATCGGGCGCGGCGAAGTGTCCCGAGGCGCCGTAGATGAAGAAGCCGGCCGCCACGATCGCGAATCCGAGCGCGAACTTCGCGGCGATCGACAGATCCTTGTTGCGCTTGCCCGCGGCCGTGTAGGCCCAGGCCAGGACCGGGCTGAGGATGAAGATCCAGGTCGGGTTGAAGGCCTGGAACTGGGCCGGCGACCAATCCCACAGGTGCACCCCGAAGACGTTGAACGCCGGATCGACGTTGCGCAGGGCGAAGAGATTCAGCGAGGTCGACATCTGCTGGTAGAAAATGAAATAGAAGACCGTCTGCACGGTCAGCACCAGCGCGGCGATCAGGCCGGCGCGCTCGCTCCGGCCGGCGATGGCGATCAGGTAGGCGAAGATGCCCAGCACGACCACGCCCGCGACGTAGACGAACGCGCGCGCCACGGCTTCGTGCTGCAGGATGTAGGCCGACGCGAAGACCACCGCGATCCCGGCGGCGAGCACCAGGCCCAGCTTGCCCCATGGCATCGGGCGCTCGTCGGGCGCCGATCCGATGTGCGACATGGCGTTGCGCATCACCGCGTAGTTGGTGAGCCCGATCAGCAGGCCGAAGGCGCAGACGCCGAATGCGATATGCCAGCCCAGGCCGTTGCTGGAGTTGGCGTTGAAGTAGTCCTTCAACCACGGGGTCAGGTACTGGGAGATCATCGCCCCCAGGTTGACGGCCATGTAGTAGATCGTGAAAGCACTGTCGATCTTGGAATCGTCGCCCTCGTAGATCTTCCGCACCAGGTTGCCGGCATTGGATTTGAACAGGCCGTTGCCGACCACGATCACGCCCAGCGCGCAGAACAGGAACCACACGCTCTGTCCCGGCACGACCATCAGCGTGTACCCGGCCGTCAGGATCACCGCGCCCAGCAGCATCGTCCGCCGCGTGCCGAGGATCCTGTCCCCGATCCAGCCGCCGATCGCCGGGGCGACGTAGATCAGGGCCGCGGCCGCGCCCCAGACCAGGTTGGCGCGGTCGTCGGTGAAGCCCAGGCGCTGGACCATGTAATAGACGATCAGCGCCTGCATGCCGTAGTAGCCGAAGCGCTCCCACATCTCGATCAGGAAGATCGTGCTGAAGGACCTGGTCTGGCTCGGTCGCGGGGCCATGGCGTTGGCGCGGGTGGAAGTGGCGGTGGTGTTCATGGTTGTCCGGCAAGCGCCCCCCTCGGGCAATCCCGCATCGATAGCACGCACAGCCCGGAGGACACCCTGCCGAAAGTCACGGTCGCCGGCCGGCTGCTGGGGCGCAGGCGGGCGCTTGTGGCAAAATCCGGGGCTTGCCGCCGCCTGCCTGGCCCTTCCCGGACCCCACACGCCCCATGTTGATCTTCGAGCAGTCCCAGCCCGGCCGCAGCGCCGATGCCCAGCACCCGGCCGCCTCGCCGGTGCCGTCCGACATCCCGAAGTCGCTGCTGCGCACCACCCCGGTCGGCTTGCCGGAAGTGTCCGAGCTGCAGGTCGTGCGCCACTACACCAACCTGTCGCGCAAGAACTTCTCGATCGACACGAATTTCTACCCGCTGGGTTCGTGCACGATGAAGTACAACCCGCGCGCCTGCCATTCGATCGCGCTGATGGACGGCTTCGCCAATCGCCACCCCTACGCGCCCGACCTGCTGTCGCAGGGTTTCCTGTCATGCATGCACGACCTGCAGGAAATCCTCGCCGAGGTCACCGGCATGAAAGGCGGCGTGTCGCTGGCGCCGATGGCCGGCGCGCAGGGCGAATTCGCCGGCGTGGCGATGATCATGGCCTACCACAAGTCGCGCGGCGACCTGGCGCGCAACGAGATCATCGTCCCCGATGCGGCGCACGGCACCAATCCGGCGACCGCGGTGATGTGTGGCTGCGTGGTGCGCGAGATCCCGACGCTGGACAACGGCGATGTCGACGTCGAGGCGCTGAAGTCGGTGCTCGGCCCGAAGACCGCCGGCATCATGCTGACCAACCCGTCGACGATCGGCGTGTTCGAACGCCGCATCGTCGAGATCGCCAGGCTCGTGCACGAAGCCGGCGGCCTGCTGTATTACGACGGCGCCAACCTCAACGCGATCCTGGGCAAGGTGCGTCCCGGCGACATGGGGTTCGATGCGATCCACATGAACCTGCACAAGACCTTCTCCACGCCGCACGGCGGCGGTGGCCCGGGCGCGGGCGCGGTCGGCGTGAGCGAACGGCTCAAGCCGTTCCTGCCGATCCCGATGGTCGCGAAGAACGACGACGGCAGCTACCGCTGGCTGCGCCGCAAGGATCGCCCGCAGACGATCGGCCGCCTGTCGGCCTTCGCCGGCAACGCCGGCGTGCTGATCCGCGCCTATGTCTACGCGCGCATGCTCGGCCGCGAAGGCATGACCCGGGTTGCCGAGTACGCCACGCTCAATGCCAATTACCTGGCCGCGCAGCTGCGCAAGGCCGGCTTCACGCTCGCGTATCCGGAGCGCCGCGCGTCGCACGAATTCATCGTCACCGTGCAGCCGCAGAAGAAAGCCAACGGCATCACCGCGCTGGACTTCAGCAAGGCGTTGCTGGACCACAACATCCACGCGCCGACCAATTACTTCCCGCTGCTGGTGCCCGAGTGCCTGCTGATCGAGCCGACGGAAACCGAAAGCAGGCAGACGCTGGACGAATTCGTTGAAGTGATGGCGGGCCTGCTGGCCGAGTCGCGCGAGGATCCCGAACGCATGAAGGGCGCGCCCTACACGATGCCGGTGCGGCGCCTGGACGACGTCAAGGCGGTCAAGGAACTCGACGTTTCGTTCCGGCCGGCGGCCTGATCGTGGCTGACGCGTTCGGCCACCTGCCGCGCGGTCCGCGGCGCATCCTGCTGGCGACGAAATGGTCGCTGCAGGGCCTGCGCTTCGCGTGGCTGTACGAGTCCTCGTTCCGGCTCGAGGTCTACCTGCTGGTGGTGCTCGGACCGCTGGGTTGTTGGCTGGGGCAGACCCCGATCGAGCGCGTGCTGCTGGTCGGCAGCGGCCTGCTGGTGCTGGCCGCCGAACTGTTGAACTCGGCGATCGAGGCGGTGATCGAGCGTTACGGCGCCGAGCACCATGAACTGGCGGGGCGCGCGAAGGACATGGGCTCGGCGGCGGTGTTCGTGCTGATGGCCAACGTCGTGCTGACCTGGGCGCTGATCCTCGCGCCGCGTTATCTGTGAGGGTCCGATGAGCCTTGCCATGCTGGCCGACCCGCAGACGTGGATCCTGCTGGTCACGCTGAGCTCGATCGAAATCGTGCTCGGCATCGACAACCTGGTGTTCATCTCGATCGCCGTCAGCAAGCTGCCGCAGGCCCAGCGCGAACGCGCGCGCAAGTTCGGCATTGCCGCCGCCTGCGTGACCCGGGTTGCGCTGCTGCTGACGCTGGCGTTCCTGGCGCACATGAAGGAAGACCTGTTCCAGGTCATGGGCCACGGCTTCTCGGTGCGCGACCTGGTGCTGTTGCTGGGCGGCATCTTCCTGGTGTTCAAGGGGTCGCTCGAAATCCGCGACCAGATCGTCGGTGAGCCGGAGTCCGAGGACGTCCATACCCGGCCGGCGAATTCCTTCTTCGCGGTGATCGCGCAGATCGCGGTGATCGACATCGTGTTCTCGCTGGATTCGGTGATCGCCGCCGTCGGCATGGCCGAGCAGTACGTCGCGGTGATGGTTGCGGCGATCCTGCTGGCGGTGGGCGTGATGCTGTGGGCATCCAAGCCGCTGGGCCGGTTCATCGAGAACAATCCGACGGTCAAGATGCTGGCGCTGGCCTTCATCGTGCTGATCGGTGCCTACCTGGTGCTCGAGGGCCTGGAAATTCACGTCCCCAAGGCCTATGTCTATGGATCGATGGGCTTTTCCGCGCTGGTGGAAGGGCTCAACCTGTGGGCCAAGCACCGCGCACGCGCCGCCAAGCACGCGGATTGACGCCCGTTGCACGGCGCCCCGGGCGATGCTGCAATGCCCCGCCAATCCAGTTCTCGCCACGGAGTGCTGCCATGCGCGTCATCTCGCCAGTGCGTGCGGTCCTGATCCTCGTCCTCGCCTGCCTGCTCAGCAGTTGCGGTTACAACCAGATCCAGCAGAAGGACGAGGCGGTCAAGGCGGGCTGGTCGGAAGTGATCAACCAGTACAAGCGGCGCGCCGACCTCATCCCGAACCTGGTGAATACCGTCAAGGGTTACGCATCGCACGAGGAGCGCGTGCTGACCGAAGTGACGCAGGCGCGCGCCAGGGTCAGCCAGATCAACGTCAATGCCGATGACGCCGCGTCGCTGCAGCAGTTCCAGCAGGCGCAGGGCGAACTGTCCAGTGCGCTGTCGCGCCTGCTGGTGGTGACCGAGAACTACCCCAACCTCAAGGCCGACCAGTCCTTCCGCGACCTGCAGGCACAGCTGGAAGGCACCGAGAACCGCATCACCGTCGCCCGCGGCCGCTACATCCAGGCGGTGCAGGACTACAACACCTATATCCGCTCGTTCCCGCAGAACCTGACGGCGAAGATGTTCGGCTACCAGACCAAGCCGAACTTCACGGTCGAGAACGAGCAGCAGATCCAGCAGGCACCCAGCGTGGATTTCGGCGCACCGGCGCCGGCACCGACGCAGGCGCCGCCGATGTCGCAGCCGTTGCCCCCGCAGCAGGCACCTTCGTCGCAGGCGCCCGTATCGCCCGCGCCGCAGGGCTGAGTGGCCCCGCAGGCGTCCCCGGCCACCGCGCGTGACGGGATGAAGCGTCCCGGCCCGCGTTGGCTGGCGTTGCCAGCGCTGTTGCTGGTTGCGGCGATGGCATGGGCGCAGGCGCTGGCGCCGATTCCGCCGCTGGATTCGCCGGTGGTGGACACCACCGGCACGCTGACTGCGGCGCAGAAGCAATCGATGGTCCAGCAGGCGCTCGCGCTGCAGCAGCGCAAGGGCAGCCAGTTGCAGATCCTGATGGTGCCCACGACCCAGCCCGAGGCGATCGAGCAGTACACGACGCGCGCCTTCGACCAGTACAAGCTCGGTCGAAAGGGCGTTGACGACGCGGTGCTGGTGGTGGTGGCCAAGGACGATCGCCGCGTGCGCATCGAGCCGGGCTACGGGCTGGAAGGCGCGATCCCGGACGCGATCGCCAACCGGATCATCCAGGAATACCTGGTTCCAAAATTCCGCGCCGACGATTATGCCGGCGGCCTGGCCGACGCGACGGCGGCGCTCACCCGGCTCATCGATGGCGAACCGCTGCCCGCGCCGATGGCCGACAACACCCCGGCCGGCCGTGACGGCGGCGACTGGGTGTTCGCCCTGGTCGTGGCCTTCGCCGTCGCCCAGATCGTGCGCGGCATCTTCGGCCGCGCGCCGTCGCTGCTGCGCGGCGTGCTCGGCGCGGGCGTCGCCGGCGCGGCCGCATGGCTGATCTCGTCGCTGCTGCTGGTCGGTGGCATCGGCGCGGCGATCGGCTTCTTCCTCGCGCTGGCCCGGCCGTCTGCCGGCGGCTTCGCGCGCGGCGGCGGATTCGGCGGTTTCGGCGGCGGCGGATTTGGCGGGGGTGGTTTTGGCGGCGGTGGCGGCTGGTCGGGTGGTGGCGGCATGAGCGGAGGCGGCGGCGCCTCGGGGAGCTGGTGATGGCGCTGGACCTCGCGCGCCTGCTGCGGCACCTGTTCGCACGCCCTGCGCATGCGCTGTATCCGGCCGACAGCCTGCAGCGGATCGCCGACCGGATCGCCCAGGGCGAACGCGCGCACCGGGGGCAGGTCTGCTTCGCGGTCGAGTCGTCGCTGCCGCTGGCGGCGGTCATCGCCGGCCATGACGCGCGTGCCCGCGCCCTGGAGGCCTTCGCGCGGCTGCGGGTATGGGACACCGAGGCCAACAACGGCGTGCTGGTGTACCTGCTGCTGGCCGACCACCGGATCGAGATCGTCGCCGATCGCGGCGTTGCCGCCTGCATCGACGACGCACAATGGCGCGGCGTCTGCGCACAGATGGAGCAGCGGCTGGCTCGCGGCGAAGCCGAAGCCGCGGCGCTGGTCGCGATCGAACGCGTGTCGGCGCTGCTGGCGGCGATTTTCCCGCGCGATGAAGGCGACCTCGACCACAATGAGTTGCCCGACCTGCCCAGGCTGCTCTGAACGCACGCCGGCCCGCGGTCGCTACAGGCGGGCGGGGTCGGGCAAAATGGCCCCGCCCGCCGGCGCCCTCCTTTCCTGACCCGGACACGCATCGCGCATGATCTACCTGCACCAGCTGGACCCCGTCGCCCTGGCGCTCGGGCCATTGCAGATCCACTGGTATGGCGTGATGTACCTGCTGGCGTTCGCGGCGTGCTGGTTCCTCGGCCGCCTGCGCATCCGCGCCGGGCGCCTGCCGGGCGTCGACGAAGCCGGCTACGGCGACCTGCTGTTCTACTGCATGCTCGGCGTGGTGCTGGGCGGGCGCATCGGATACATCCTGTTCTACGACCTGTCCGCCTACATCGCCCATCCGCTGGACGTGCTGAAGATCTGGCAGGGCGGCATGAGTTTCCACGGCGGCCTGCTCGGCGTGCTGGTGGCCGCGTGGTGGTGGTCGCGCCGGCAGGGGCTGCATTTCTTCGACGTCGCCGACTTCATCGCGCCGCTGGTGCCGCCCGGGCTGGGCTTCGGCCGCATCGGCAACTTCATCAACGGCGAGCTGTGGGGCAAGTTCACCCACGCCGGCTGGGGCGTGATCTTCCCCACCGCGCCGGAGTTCATCGGCTGGACGCCGGCGCGGTTGCAGGCGGCCTACGCCGCCGGCGCGCTGGACCAGTACGCGCGCCATCCCTCGCCGCTGTACGAGGCGACGCTGGAAGGGCTGGTGATGTTCGTGGTGCTGTGGGTCTATTCGCGCAAGCCCCGGCCGCGGTATCGCATCGCCGCGCTGTTCGCGCTGATGTACGGCTGCTTCCGCTTCCTGGTGGAGTTCGTGCGCGTACCGGACGCGCAGCTGGGCTACCTCGCCTTCGGCTGGCTGACGATGGGCCAGGTGCTGGAACTGCCGGTGATCGCCTTCGGCCTGTATTGCCTGTGGCGTTCGTTCGGCGCGCCGACGCTGCGCCCGCAGCCGCTCGCGGCCGACGCCCGCTGATGGCGGCGCCGCGATGAAGCCATACCTCGACCTGCTGCGCCACGTGCTGGAGCACGGCACCGAAAAGGCCGATCGCACCGGTACCGGCACCCGCAGCGTGTTCGGCTGGCAGATGCGCTTCGACCTCGCGCAGGGTTTCCCGCTGGTCACCACCAAGAAACTGCACCTGCGCTCGATCGTGCACGAACTGCTGTGGTTCCTGAAAGGCGAGACGAACGTCGCCTACCTGCGCGACAACAAGGTCTCGATCTGGGACGAGTGGGCCGACGCCGACGGCGAACTCGGCCCGGTCTACGGCAAGCAGTGGCGGCGCTGGACCGGCAGCGACGGGCGTGAGATCGACCAGCTGCAATGGGTGCTGGACGAGATCCGGCGCAATCCCGACTCCCGCCGGCTGATCGTCAGCGCGTGGAACGTGGCCGACCTGCCGCGGATGGCGCTGATGCCCTGCCATACGCTGTTCCAGTTCTACGTCGCCGACGGCCGCCTGAGTTGCCAGCTCTACCAGCGCAGCGGCGACATCTTCCTCGGCGTGCCGTTCAACATCGCCAGCTACGCGCTGCTCACGCACATGGTCGCGCAGGTGTGCGGGCTGGGCGTGGGCGACTTCGTGCATACGCTCGGGGATGCGCACCTGTATTCCAACCACTTCGAGCAGGCGCGCGAGCAGCTGGCGCGCACGCCGCGGCCGTTGCCGGCGCTGAAGCTCAACCCGCAGGTGCGCGACCTGTTCGCGTTCGAATTCGACGACATCGCGATCGAAGGCTACGACCCGTTGCCCGCGATCAAGGCGCCGGTGGCGGTTTGAAACCGACGGGGGCCGGTGCATGCCGCAAGGTGCCGCGCGACTGCGCAATTGGCGTTGGATGAATACGTGATGGACGTCAGCCTGGTCGCGGCGCTCGATCGCCACCACGCCATCGGCAAGGGCAACGCGCTGCCGTGGCACCTGCCCGCCGACCTCCGGCGCTTCAAGGCGCTGACGCTGGGCAAGCCGATCCTGATGGGGCGTCGCACCGCCGAGTCGCTCGGCCGCGCATTGCCGGGCCGCCGCAACGTGGTGTTGACCCGCCATGGCGTCGCCCCGTTCGACGGCATGGAAGCGGTGGCGACGCTGGACGCGGCGCTGGCGATCGGCCGCGAGGCCGGCGCGCTGGTCGTGATCGGCGGCGGGGAGGTCTTCGCCCTCACGCTGCCGCTGGCCACGCGGATGGAACTGACCTGGGTCGACACCGTCGTCGACGACGCCGACGCATTCTTTCCGCGCTTCGATCCGGCGCGCTGGCAGGTGGTGTCGCGACAGGCGCATGCCGCGGACGCGAAGCATGCGTTCGACTTCGAATTCGTGGATTACGTCCGGCGGGCGTAACGCCACGCGGCCCGGGCAGAATCAGGCGTTGCGGATCGCCGGCCGCCCCGGTCCGTGCGATGCCTGCCGCGGCTTGTGGACCTGCGCCGGCACGTCGCGTCCGGGCACCTGCACCACGCGCAGCTCGTCGGTATCCAGTTGCAGGGCGGTGAGCTTGCCGCCCCAGACCGCGCCGGTGTCGATCATGTGCACGCCGTTGCCGATGAACAGTCCCAGCGTCGACCAGTGGCCGCAGACGATCTTCAGGTCGCGCTCCACGCGACCGGGCACCGCGTACCACGGATACAGCCCGGCCGGTTGCGAGCCGGGCGCGCCTTTCTCGTCGAAGGCGATGCGCCCGCGCGGCGTGCAATAACGCAGGCGGGTGAACACGTTGATGATCGCGCGGTCGCGATCGCTGCCGGTGAGCTTCGGCGACCAGCTCGGGCGGTCGCCGTACATGTTCTTGAGCAGCTTGCGGTAACCGTCGCCGCGCAGCCGCGCCTCGACTTCCTGCGCATGCCGCAGCGCCAGTGTCGTGGTCCATTTCGGTGCCAGTCCCGCGTGCACCATCATCCAGCCCAGCGCGCGGTCGACATGTACCAGCGGCTGGCGGCGCAACCAGTCCAGAAGCGTGTCGCCATCTTCGGCGAAGAGCACGCGCTGCAGGTCGGGGTTCACCTTGCGCTGCTCGTCGCGGCTGCGCTCGCCCACCGCGAGCAGCGACAGGTCGTGGTTGCCCAGCACGACGACGCTGCTGTCGCGCAACGAATGCACCAGGCGCAGGGTCTCCAGCGACTCGCCGCCACGGTTGACCAGGTCGCCGCAGAACCACAGCGTGTCGGCCGCCGGATCGAAGCCGATGCGCTCGAGCAGGCGCCGGGTCGGTCCGTAGCAGCCCTGCAGGTCGCCGATTGCCCAGATGCTCATGCGGGGCTCATCCTGGTCCCGTCATGCCGCGTCAATGCAGCGTTCGCGGCACGCACAGCGTGAATTGCGGAATCGGCGCGTCGAAGCGGGTGCCGTCGTCGGCCAGCATCTCGTAGCTGCCCTGCATCGTGCCCAGGTGCGTTTCCAGCACGGCGCCGGAGGTGTACGAGAAGTCCTCGCCCGGCCGCAGCCACGGCTGCTCGCCGACCACGCCTTCGCCGGTGACTTCCTGCACCTGGCCGTTGGCATCGGTGATCACCCAGTGCCGGCCCAGCAGCCGCGCCGGCACGCTGCCGTTGTTGCGGATGTGGATGGTGTAGGCGAAGACGTAGCGGTCCTGCTCGGGCTCGGACTGCTCGTCGAGGTAACGCGTGGCGACGTCGATCGTGAAGGCGTGGTCCTGGCTCATGCCGCGCAGTGTAATCGCCGCGCGTGAACGCGTGGGCTAGGGCGCGCGCAGGTTGGCCAGGCGGATGAAGTCGTCGACGTGCAGCTGCTCGGCGCGCGCATCGGGACGCACGCCCGCGGCGAGGATGGCGTCGCCGTCGAGCACCCCGTGCAGCGCATTGCGCAGCGTCTTGCGCCGCTGGCCGAAGGCGGCGCGGACGATGTCGGCGAAGCGGCGGGGATCGTCGATGCCGACCTGCGCGGGCGCGCGCGGCACCAGCCGCACCACCGCCGAATCGACCTTCGGCGCCGGGCGGAACGCACCGGGGCCGACCGTGAACAGGGGCGTGACCGTGCAGTAGGCCTGCAGCATCACGCTCAAGCGCCCGTAGACCTTGTTGCCGGGCGGCGCGGCCATGCGCTCGACGACTTCCTTCTGCAGCATGAAATGCATGTCGACGATGGCGTCGGCGTGCTCCAGCGCATGGAACAGGATCGGCGAGGACAGGTTGTAGGGCAGGTTGCCGACCAGCCGCAGCGGCGTGCCCGCGGCCAGCGCGCTGAAGTCGACCGACAGCACGTCGGCCGGCACCAGCGTCAGCGTGCCGTGGGACTGGGCGGCGGCGGCGAGCGGCTGCAGCAGGTCGCGGTCGAATTCGATCGCGGTCAGCGCGCCGTGGCGATCGAGCAGCGGGAAGGTCAGCGCGCCCTGGCCGGGGCCGATCTCGACGATGTGGTCGCCCGGCCTGGGATTGATCGCCAGCACGATGCGATCGACGACGCTGCGCTCGTGGAGGAAATTCTGGCCGAGGTGCTTCTTGGCATCGCGGCGGAAGCCGTCGGCATCGCGGCGATCGACCTGCGGCGGGCGGCTCATGCGGCGGCGCGCCGGGCCGCGCGCGTGAGCGCCAGCTGCGTGCAGCGCTCGATCGCCGCGAACAGGCTCGAGGGATCCGCGAGTCCGCGGCCGGCCAGGTCCAGCGCCGTGCCATGGTCGACCGCGACGCGCGGGTAGGGCAGGCCGAGGGTCAGGTTCACCGCGCGCTCGAAGCCGCTGTACTTGAGCACCGGCAGGCCCTGGTCGTGGTACATCGCCAGCACCGCGTCGAAGTCGCGCAGCTTCTGCGGCAGGAAGGCGGTGTCGGCCGGCAGCGGTCCCGGAAGGTGCATGCCTTCGGCGCGCAGGCGGCCGAGCAGGGGCTCGATCAGGTCGCGTTCCTCGCGTCCCAGGTGGCCGTCCTCGCCGGCGTGCGGGTTGAGGCCGAGCACCGCGATCACCGGCGATGCGATGCCGAAGTCGCTGCGCAACGCGGCATCCACGATCCGCAACGTGCGCGCCAGGCCGTCGGCAGTGATGGCATCGGCAACCGCGCGCAGCGGCAGGTGGGTGGTCGCCAGCGCCACGCGGACGATGTCGTTGGCCAGCATCATCACCACCTCGCAGCCGGCCTGCTCGGCCAGCAGTCCGGTGGTGCCGCTGTAGGCGATGCCGCCGTCGTTGATGACCGCCTTGTGTACCGGGCCGGTGACCAGGCCGTCGAATTCGCCGCCCAGGCAGGCGCTGGCCGCACGCTCGAGGCTGGCGATCACCGCGGCCGCATTGCGTGGGTCGGGCGTGCCGAAAGCGACCGCCACCGGCGCGGGAATTTCGACGAGCGGCAGGATGCCGGGCGACGCGGTGGCGTCGGCGGCGACCAGTTGCAGCGGCAGGTCCAGGGCAGCGGCGGCGCGTTGCAGGGCGCCGGGATCGCCGAATGCCACGAGGCTGGCATCCCACGCGCGCTGTGCCGCGCGCACGCACAATTCCGGACCGACGCCGGCCGGCTCACCCGGAACCAGCGCCAGCCGCGGGCGCGTCACCTAGCCGCCGCTGTCCGCCGAGGGTGGGGGCGGCGCGGTTTCCTGGGTGGCGGCGGGCGCCGCCGGGGCCTGGCTGCCCGAAGGCGCGGCGGGGGTATCACCCGGGCTGGCACCCGCGGCGTCCGCATCCAGCCGGATGTCGACGAAAGCTTCGTTGCGCATCACCCGCTGGTAGCGGTTCCACTCGTCCTCGAGCTTGCGCTGGCCGATCGTCTCGCGGATCTGGGCGCGGCGGTTCTCGTCGCTCACATCGGCCTGGCGGCTGCCCATGCGCTCGACGATGTGCCAACCGGCAGGCGACTGGAACGGCGAGGAGACCTGGCCGTCCTGCAGCGCCGCCACGTGGCCGCCGAATTCGGCACCGTAGGTGTCCTGCATGATCCAGCCCAGGTCGCCACCTTTGCCGGCACTCTTGGCGTCGTCCGACGCTTCCCGGGCCAGTTCGGCGAAGTCGGCCCCGCCGGCAAGCCGCGCGGCCAGCGTGTCGGCCTTGGCCTTGGCCTCGGCGACGCTGACCGTGCCGCCGGTGCGGACCAGGATGTGGCGGACGTGGTACTGGGTGACCATCTGCGGCGGGGCACTGGACGCGTCCCGGACTTCCACCAGCTTGAGCAGTTGCAGGCCGCTGGCACCACGGGTCGGGCCGATCACCTGGCCAGGCTGCATGCTGCGGATGACCTCGGCGAATGCCCCCGGGATCTCGTCCAGGCTGCGCCAGCCAAGGTCGCCGCCTTCAAGCGCATTGCTGCTGTCCGAATAGCGCACGGCGGCGGCGGAGAAATCCATTTCGCCCTTGTCGATCAGCTGCTTGATGCCGTCGATCTTGGTCCTGGCGGTGGCGATCTGCTCGGGCGTCGGGTTTTCGGGCAGCGCGACCAGGATATGCGCCAGGTGGTACTGCGCCGCGCCATTGGCCTGCGCCGCGAGCGCGGCGTCGACTTCGGCATCGGTGACGCTGATGCGGCTCTGGGCAAAGGCGCGATGCAGGCGTTGCACCGTGAGCTCGTCGCGCAGGGAATTGCGATAGGCGCTGAAACTCTGGCCGTGCTGCGCCAGCTGGGCGCGCATCTGCTCGGGGGTGATGCGGTTCTGCCGCGCGATGTTGGCGACGGCGGCGTCGACATCCTGGTCGCTGACGCGGATGCCGGTCTCCGCCGCCCGTGCCACTTCGAGACGCACCAGGATCAGGCGCTCGAGCACCTGCCGCCGCAGGATGTCTGCCGGTGGCAGCTGGTCGGGGCGGCTGGCGTACTGGTCGCGGACGTTCTGCACGGCGCGATCGAGCTCGCTCTGCAGGATCACGTCGTCGTCGACGACCGCCACGATGCGGTCCAGGGGTTGAACCTGGGCGCGGACGGGCATCGCGATGCTGGCCAGCACCAGCGTCAGGGCAAGGAGACAGGCGAACGGCTTGTTCATGGGTTCAGGTCGGGGGAGTTGTCGTCAGCATCGCCGCTGTCGGTGAAATCCGTGGGCGAGACGAGGTAGAGATCTTCGCGGTCGTATCCGAGGATAGCACGGCGTAGACGGCGCTCCGTGTCCGGTCCGGCCGAGCCGAGGCCCTTGAATTCGATTTCCAGTTGCAGCGCGTTGTTGAGCTCGCCCTGGCGGTTGTGGATGTAGCGGCGCTCCACCAGCCGCACGGCCATGCAGCAGCTGTCCCACTGGATGCCGGCGATGGCTTCGAGCAGCTTGGGCTCGACCGTCGCGGTGCGGCGCAGCGAGTAGTAATAGCGGCCGATCAGGCTCCAGGAGCGGCTGACCGGATACAGGAACGAGAAATCCGCCTGCTTGAGCAGGTTGCGCCGGTAGCGGTAGCCGAGGTTGACGACGCCTTCGTCGCCGACCAGGTATTGGGTACGGAAGCTGGCCAGGTCCTGGCGGCGGAATTTCGGATCCCACTGGTAGGAGCCGCCGACCGACCAGCGGTCGTTGATGTTCCAGTCGGCGTCGGCCACCCACGCCGAACTGCCGCGGTCGGCCGGTGTCTCGCAGTTGCGCGGTCGATTGGGACTGGTGCAAAGGACGGTGACGACCCGGCTGTCGTCCAGGTAGCGGATCTGGCCGAGGCTGACCGCCAGCTTTTCATGGCCGTCGGCCTGGCGCAGGAAGCGGCTGGTCATCGCCAGCGTGACCTGGTTGGCGTCGGTCTGCCGGTCCGGCCCCGTATAGCGGTTGTCGCGGAACAACTGGCCCCAGCTGAACGTCATCGGCCGGGTATCGAAAAGCGGGATATCGCCCTGGTAGCGATAGGGCACCCGCAGGTAGAACAGCCGCGGTTCGAGCGTCTGCAGGTAGCTGTCGCCGCCCCACTTCATGTCGCGATCGAAGTACATGCCCGCATCCAGCGATGCGATCGGCAGGGCACGGCTGGGGCTGGTGTTGCCATTGATCGCCTTCCCTTGGTCGACGTCGTAGGCGGTATAGCGCCAGGCGAACTTCGGGGTCACGAACCAGCTGGCTCCTTCAAGCGGCATGCTGATGAAAGGCTTGAAATCGATGCGGCTGCCGCCTGCCTGGACCGGATCCTGGAAGCGCACCGCCTCGGCATCGACGCCGGCCTTGAACACCCCGAACGGTTGCTCCCATGTGAAGTAGGCGCGTGGCAGTTTGTTGTAGGGCAGCACCGACTCGCGCAGGGTGTAATCGGCAAGCTGGTGGTGGTTGGCGGTCAGCCCGGCATTCCAGTAGCGCCCGCGCCCGTACAGGCCGACCGTGCTGGTGATCTCGAACGGCGTCGCGCCATCGAGGTTGTTGTTGAAGTCCTCCAGGTAGCGGGCGTCGCTGATCCAGTTGAGGCGGGTGCGGACCTGCCAGTTGTCGGACAGGTCCTGCGATCCGGAGAAGTGCAGCAGTGCGCGATTGTCGTCGCGCCAGTTGTCGGGATTGATGTTGCGGTCGATCTCGTCCTGGCGACCACGGTCGGTCAGGCGGTCATTGGGCAGGTAGGCGGCATCGAATACGCCCCGCCCGGTGTCGGTGAGATAGCGGAATTCGGCGCCCAGCTGCACCCCCCGGTCGGTCATCAGCCGCGGATACAGCGTGAGGTCGTAATTCGGGGCCAGGTTCAGGTAATAGGGCTGCTTGTAATCGAACCCGTTTCGGCTGGACATGCCGATCGTCGGCGAGAGCAGGCCGGTGCGGCGGCGGTTGTCGATCGGGAACGGGAACCACGGCACGTACAGCACCGGCACCGAACCCACGTGCAGCACCGCGTTGCGGGCCACGCCGGTGCCTTCGTCGGTATTGACGTCGATGCGCTGCGCGCGCAGCTCCCACATGCGCTCGTCGGGCGGGCAGGTCGAGTAGGTCGCGCCATAAAGCGCGCCCTGCGCGCCGTGCATCTCGATGTGCTCGGCGCCGCCATTGCCGCGACGGGCGATGAGCTGGTAGCGCACGTCCTGGATGTTGTGGGTGTCGGTGTTCTGGTCGCCTTCGGCGCGATCGGCGACCAGGCGCATGCCCGAATCCTGGTAACGCACCGAGCCCTGGGCGACGTACTTGCCGGTTTCGCTGTGGAAATCCAGGTTGTCGGCGCCGAGGAACTGGTCGGCGCGACGCAGCACGACGTTGCCGTGGTATTCGGGATTTTCGTAGGTGCCGGTGAGTTCATCGCCGGCGATATCGGTCGGCTGTTCGATCCGTTGCGGTGCCTTGGGTCGCGGCACGACGGTGCCGTCGACGGCGACCGGAGTGGTGGGCGCCACGGCGGCCGTACCGGTGGTCGCATCGGCCACCGGCGCGGTGGTCGCCGCGGCCTCGTCCAGCGGCGTGGTGGTCTGCGGGGCGACGGCCACCGCAGGCGGTGCGGACGGTGGCGTGGTCGCCGCAGGCTCGGACGCGTCGGAAGCAGGCGCCACGGCGTCAGGTGGAACGGGCGTTCCAGGCATGGACGCCAGCGTCCCGGCATCGGCGCCCGGCTCCGTGCCTGGCGCCGCCGCGCCTTCGACCTGGCCTGGGGCGCCGGGGGCCTGCGGCTCGGGCGCATCGGGGAACGCCGGCACGGCGTCCTGGATCGGGCAAAGGCGCCAGTCTTCGGGCTTGTTGCGATCCGCCGCGTGCGCAGCCAGGGACAGGGCGATGCACAACGGCAGCGGCAGCAGGCGGAAAGTTCGGCGCACGCGGGCATCCGTCATGGAAAGCGGTCCGCTAGCTTGCCGTATCGCTGTGGGGGCGGCAATGACAGCGGCCAGCGCCGAGCCACGGCCATGCGCGATTCAAGCGGCCGGAGCTGGCTTGGCGGGGCGACGCGCGGAAATCAGGCCGGAGCGATGCCGGCCAGCGCACCGACGTGCGCGACCGCGCATTCGCGCAGCGCCTGCAGGTCGTAGCCACCTTCGAGCAGGGACACGATCCGGCCGCCCGCGTGGCGGTCGGCGACCGCAGCCAGCTGCCCCGTCAACCAGGCATAGTCGTCCGCCTCCAGTTCCAACTGCGCCAACGGGTCGCGGCGATGGGCGTCGAAGCCGGCCGACACCAGCAGCAACTGCGGCGCGAACGCGTCCAGCGCCGGCAGCAGGTTCGTGGTCCAGGCGTCGCGGAAGGCATTGCCCGCCGCTCCGGGCGGCAAGGGCGCATTGATGATGTTGCCCACGCCCCGCTCTTCGGCGTGCCCGCTGTCCGGATACAGCGGCATCTGGTGCGAACTGGCGAACAGCACCCGCGGATCGTGCTCGAAGATCGCCTGGGTGCCATTGCCGTGGTGGACGTCGAAATCGGCGATCGCCACCCGCGTGAGTCCGTGCGCGTCGAGCGCATGCAATGCGGCGACCGCGACGCTGTTGAACAGGCAAAACCCCATCGCGGTATCGCGGGTGGCGTGGTGGCCGGGAGGTCGCACCGCGCAGAACGCACGCAGGGTGTCGCCGGCCAGCACCGCATCGACGGCGGCGATCGCCGCGCCCGCCGCGCGCAATGCGGCCGGGGCCGATGCGGGCGACAGCACTGTATCGGGGTCGAGCAGGATCCGCTCGCGCGGCGTGGTGGCGAGCACGGCCTGCAGCAGCGACGGTGCATGTGCCCGCAACAGTTCCGCCTCGCCCGCCAGCGGCGCCTCATGCCAGTCGAGCCGATCGGCGAAGACTTCGTGCAGCGCATCGGTGACGGCGGCCAGGCGTTGCGGACGCTCGGCGTGCGCCGGTCCGGTGTCATGCGCCAGGCACGCCGCGTGGGTGTAGACCCGCAGCGGTGATGCGATTGCGGCGCGCGGCGGTGCGTTCACAGCTTGCGGCGATCGTGTTTCCACAACGTCTCGCCGTGGCCGCTGGCGCGCGCGAGCACCCGCGCCAGCACGAACAGCAGGTCCGACAGCCGGTTGAGGTAGCCGATCGCCTCGCTGCGCACCGGTTCATGGCGCGCGAGGGTGACGGTCTCGCGTTCGGCGCGCCGCACGATGGTGCGCGCCACGTGGCAGCGTGCGGCCGCCTCGCCACCGCCGGGCAGGATGAACTCCTTCAGCGGAGGCAGCGTCGCGTTGTACTTGTCGAGCACGTCTTCCAGTGCCTGGATGTCGGCATCGAAGATCGCCGCGTGGCCGGGGATGCACAGCTCGCCGCCGAGATCGAACAGCTGGTGCTGCACCGTGGTCAGCAGTGCGGCGATATCGCTATCCACCGGAACCGCCAGCAGCAGGCCGATCGCGGAATTCGCCTCGTCGATGGTGCCGTAGGCGGTGACCCGCGCCGAATCCTTGGCCACCCGGCTGCCATCACCCAGGCCGGTGCTGCCGTCGTCGCCGGTGCGGGTGTAGATCTTGCTGAGGCGGTTGCCCATGCGGGAAGGACGCCCTGGACTGGAATGAAGCGGCGATTGCCGTGGACAGGTGCGGCGGAAGTGGCTCCGCCGCCAGCCTGGACTACACTGTCTGCAGCCGCAGCGCCGGCGCGCGGCGGCGCAGCACGGCGAAACCGCCGAACAGCAATGCCGAATAGCCCAGCGTGCCCAGCAGCGTCCAGCGGAAGAAGGGGATGCCCGCGATGTACGCCGCGACCAGGCCGCCGGCGGTCTTCGGATACAGCGGGTCGGACAGCCAGGCAGCGAAGTTTGTCACCGCGAAGAACAGCACCGATCCGGTCACCGCATAGCCCAGCAGGCGCGCGCCGCCGACCTTGCCGCGCAGCCCGAAGCCGAGCACCACAGACAGCGCGACGCAGGCATACACCGACCAGAAACTCACGCTGCCCAGGTAGCTCGCGTAGCCGGCACCGTGGATCGCGCCCAGCGCAAGGTCCGACACCAGCAATGCCAGCAGCGGCACGACGGCGGCCCATTGCCGCGAGGCGAAATACGCGCCACCGAACAGCGCGATCGCTTCCACCGGCGACACGTTGGGCGGATGCGGTAGCAGGCGCGTCAACGCGGCGACGATGATCAGGCCGGCAAGGACCAGCGGACCGGGGGCGAAGGCGGCAGCGACAGGGCGATTCATGTGTTCTTGCAGGTGTTGCGACGGGAACCGGTAGCATAACCCACCCGTCCCGCGGCCTTTCATCCGCATGCCGCCAGCCTCCATCGACACGCCACGCACCGCCGGGGACCGTCTCGGCGGTCACCGGCATGACGTGCTGATCGTCGGCGGCGGCCTGGTCGGCGCGAGCCTGGCGATTGCATTGCACGACAGCGGCTTGGACGTGGCGCAGGTGGAAGCCGCCGCGGGTGCGCTGCCGCCGGTGTTCGACCAGCGCAACCTGAGTTTCGCCGATGCGACGGTGAATGCGCTGACCGCCCTGGGCGTGCTGGGCAAGCTGCACGCGCCAGCGCCGCCGATCCGGCGCATCCACGTCAGCCGCCAGGGCGACTTCGGCCGCGTGGTGCTGGAGGCGCGCGATTACGGTCGCGACGCGTTCGGACAGGTCGTGGTCGCGCGCGACTTCGGCCAGGCGCTGGAGGCGCGCCTGGCGGAACTGCCGCGGCTGATGCGTTACCGACCCGCGCGTTTCCTTGGTATCGAGGACGGCGACGCACACGGGCGGCGCGTGCGCATCGTCGACGACACCGGCGAGCACGCGTTGTCCGCGCGGTTGCTGGTCGGCGCCGACGGCAGCGGCAGCGCGGTGCGCGACGCACTCGGGATCGACGCGCGGCGACACGATTATGGGCAGGTGTTGTTCGTCGCCCGACTGCGCGCGGCGCGCGCGCCCGATGGCAGTGCGTGGGAACGCTTCGGCGCGCACGGGCCGACCGCATTGCTGCCGCGCGGCGATGGCCATTTCGGCCTGGTCCACGGCGTCGATGCGGCCGACGCCGACGCGGTTGCGGCGCTGGACGACGACGGCTTCCTCGAGCGCCTGCAGCAGGCCTTTGGCTGGCGCGCGGGCCGCTTCATCGCGGTGGGGCCGCGCAGCCGGTATCCGGCGATCGCCTTGCGGGCGACCGCATTGACCGCCGCGCGCGCCGTCCTGGTCGGCAATGCGGCGCAGACGCTGCATCCCATCGGCGCGCAGGGATTCAACCTCGGCCTGCGCGATGCACTGACGCTGGCCGAAGCGATCGACGCGCATCGCGACGATCCTGGCAGCGCGGGGGTGCTTGCCGAGTACGCGCGCCGACGCGCCGAAGACCACGCGCGCACGTTCGCCTTCTCCGACGGTCTGGCGCGGATCACGTCCGATCCATCGTCGGCGCTGGGCCCGCTGCGCAGCCTGGGCTTGTTCGCCATCGATCGCGCGCCGTGGCTGCAGGCGATGCTGGTCGGTGGCGCGATGGGCTATCGCGGCGACGTGCCGCGGCTGTGCCGGGCGCCGGCGTGAGCGCGCGCCGCAACCAGCGCGACGTGGCGGTCGTCGGCGGCGGCGTGGTCGGCTGCACCGCGGCGCTGGCGCTGGCCAGCCTCGGGCTGGACGTGGCGCTGGTCGAAGCGCAGGCGCCGCCCCCCTGGCGGGCCGATGCGCCGGACCTTCGTGTGTATGCCTTCGCGCCGGACAACGCGGCCCTGCTCGACCGCCTCGGCGTCTGGACGCAGGTCGCCGCCGCGCGCGTGCAGCCCTACCGGCACATGCGGGTGTGGGACGCCGGCGGTGGCGGGATGCTGTCGTTGGACGCCGATGCGCTCGGGCGGCGCGAACTGGGCTGGATCGTCGAGCACGGCCTGCTCGTCGATCGCCTCACCGCCGCGCTGCCGGCGGCAGGCGTGCGCCTGCAGTGCCCGGCGCGCGTGGACGCACTCGAGCGCGACGCCGATGGCGTGCGCCTGCGCCTGGACGATGGCAGCCGGGTCGATGCGCGCATCGCGCTGGCGGTCGATGGCCCCGAATCCAGCCTGCGTGCGCTCGCCGGCATCGAGGTGCAGCGCCACGACTACGGCCAGCGCGGCCTGGTGGCCTACGTCGAAACCGCGCAGCCGCATCGCGACACCGCCTGGCAGCGCTTCCTGCCGAGCGGGCCGCTGGCGCTGCTGCCTTGCGCCGCGGGCGGGCCCGATGGCCGTCCCGGGCATATGGGATCGATCGTCTGGACGTTGCCCGACGCCGAAGCCGCGCGCCTGCAGGCGCTGGACGAAGATGCGTTCAACGCCGCGCTGACACGTGCCTTCGACGCCCAGTTGGGCGACATGCGGTTGCGCTCGCGGCGCGCGGCTTTCCCGTTGCGCCGGCAACTGGCGCAACAGTTGCATCACGATCGGGTGCTGGTGCTCGGCGACGCCGCGCACGTCGTGCATCCGCTGGCCGGGCAGGGCGTCAACCTCGGCCTGCGCGACGTCGCCGCGCTGCGCGACAGCATCGCGCAGGCGCAGGCACGGCGCGCGGACTGGGCGTCGCCGACGCGACTGGCGCGCTGGGCCCGCGCGCGGCGCAGCGACAATGCCGTGGCCGCGCATGCCTTCGATACGATCAACCGCGCTTTCAGCAACGACGGCGTGGCCGCGACGCTGCTGCGCGGGCGACTGCTGGGCATGGGCGGGCGGCTGCCACCACTGGCGCACCTGCTCTGGCGCCACGCTTCTGGCTGCTGAGCAGGCGTGATAAACGAACCCCCCCGCGGCTGCGGGGCGTCCATCGTAATCATCCAGCGTCCATGGTGCGCGCCGGTTGCTGCCAGGCGCGCGACGCAAGGCTCAGTCGAGCCAGCCCTTCATCTCTTCCTTGCTCAGGCGGCCGTTGTGGTTGCTGTCGACCACGTGGAATTCGCGCATCAGGTCGGCATTGCCGTGGGCTTCGACGCGGCTGATGTTGCCGTCATGGTTGGCGTCCATCGCATCGAAATCGACGTGGTAGTTGCTCGAGATCGAATTGCCCGGGTGCGAAGTCACGGTCACCTGGCTGCCGGCATCGGTGGTGCTGCCCTGGGTGGTCGACATCGGGGGCATCGGTGCCATGTCCGAAGACGGAGGCATCGGTGGCGGCGGCGCGGGCGCGGTGCCCATCGACGGCGGTGGTGGTGGCGCATCCGGAACCGGTGGCACGTCCGGCGCATTCGGGACCGGTGGCGTGGGCGCATCGGCGCCCGTGATCGGTGGCACCGGCGGCACCGGCGGAGTCATGGGCGGCGGCGTGTCCGGCATCGGCGCGGGCGGCGGGGGGGCGTCCTGGGCGAAGGCGGCACCGGCCACGCCCAGTGTCGCGAGCACGGCCAGCGTCAGGGCATGCATCTTGGTCTTCATCGGAACCTCGGAACGTGGGGGACGCGGCGACGCTAGCTCCCATTAAGTCAAGTCGGTGTCAACCGCAGGGGTAGCGTGCGCATGGCCTGCCATTGGCGCGGGCGCTTCAGCCGCCGGGGGCCTTGATGACGGCGAAGGCAAGATTTCACGCGCACGCGGATGCGAGAAACCCGCCGCACGCCGATGGATTCGCAGCACCAGCCGCGCTCAGGATCGATCGCCGCGGGGACGATCGCGGTTGCGCAGCACGCTGGCGAAGACCGTGATCTCTTCGCGGTCGTGGTAGAGCTGGCGCGCGCGCAGCGCCAATGGCTGCTGCGCCTGTTCGACGAACGCCTCCAGTGCGGCCTGGGTTTCCTGCCAGCGTTTCTTCATCGGCAGCTTGAGGTTGAAGATCGCGTGGCGGCACCAGCCTTCGCGCAGCCAGGTTGCCATGCGCTCGGCGACGCGCCGTGGCTGCTCGACCATGTCGCACACCATCCAGTCCAGCGCGCGAGCCGGTTGCCAGGCAAAACCATCGGCACGCAGGTGTTCGACGCGGCCACTGTCGAGCAGGTGCTGGCGCAGTGGCCCGTTGTCGATGGCGGTGACCTGCAGTCCCTGTCGCGCCAGTACCCAGCTCCAGCCACCGGGCGCGGCGCCGAGGTCGGCCGCGCGCATGCCCGGCTGCAGCAGCCGCGCGCGCTCATCGCCGTCGAGCAGCACGAGCAACGCCTCCTCCAGCTTGAGGGCCGAGCGGGAGGGCGCCTCGGCATGCATGCGCAGGCGTGGAATGCCCAGCGGCCACGGCGCGCTGTCGCCCGGATCTCCGGCGGCGAGCAGCAGGTGGTTGCCCTCAAGCAGGAACACATGCAACCGCACGCGGCGTGCATCTTCGCGCGCGCTGAGCAGGCCCGCCTTGCGCAGCGCCGGGCGCAGCGCATTGCCGAAACTGCGCGCGAGCCCGGCCAGCGGCTTGCCCGCGTCGGTGTCGGGATGCTCGACCCACAATTCGCCGAAGGCAGGCAGGCCCTGCAGCCGATCGAGGATCGGCGCGATGCGATCGCGCGGATCGATGTCGCGCAGTTCCGCCAGCAGCACGAGCTTCTGTCGCGCGAAGATCAGCTCGCGCCAGGGCAACGCCTGCGACAAGGCCGCGGCCGCAGCGCCAGCATCGCCGGGCCCATCGCTGTCGGCAACCGCGAACACCACGTGGCCGCTGCCGCGCTGCGTGCGCGCGTGGCCGGCAACGCCCGCTTCGGCCGCGCGTTGCGTGAGTTCGGCGGCCAGTTCGGGTTCGAATCCTGCGCGGCAGTAGCACAGCAGTCCGGCGTCGGTGGCTTGGACGGCTGGAATGGCAACTCCGGGGCGGCTGGGCCGCGGCTAGGCAGGCGTGGGCATCATAGCGATGGGCCGCGACGTTCGAACTTCGGCACCGATGCCTGGCACGACGGCCGGGCATCGTCGCGGCCGGTTACGGTTGGGCGCCGCCACTCCAGGTATCGCGCAGGGTCACGCTGCGGTTGAACACCGGCGCGTCGGGGCGGTGGTCGTAGCGGTCGGCGACGAAATAACCGACGCGTTCGAACTGGAACGCCTGCTCGGCGGCGGCCTGTGCCGCCGCCGGCTCGACATAGCCGCGCACGACCCGGATCGAATCGGGGTTGAGGAAGTCCACATAACTCTTGCGCGGTTCGTCGCTGTCCGGATCCGGCACCGTGAACAGCCGGTCGTAGAGGCGGATGTCCGCCGCCACGCCATGGCGCGCGCTGACCCAGTGGATGGTGCCCTTGATCTTGCGGTTGGCACCTTCCATCCCGGGCCGCGAGTCGAGGTCGAGGGTGCCCTGCAGTTCGACGATGCGCCCCGCGTCATCCTTGACCACCGCATCGCAGCGCACGATGCCGGCGCCGCGCAGGCGCACTTCGCCGCCGGTGGTCAGGCGCTTGAAACCCTTGGGCGGGACTTCGGCGAAATCGTCGCGTTCGATCCACAGTTCGCGCGCGAACGGCACCTCGCGCTGGCCGAAGCCCTCATCCTTGGGATGGTTGGAGAACGTCAACGCCTCCTCGAAGTCGTCCGGGACATTGGTCAGCACCAGCTTGACCGGATCGACCACCGCCATCCGCCTCGGCGCCGCGGCGTCGAGGTCGTCGCGCAGCGCGCCTTCCAGGATCGAGATGTCCAGCAGCGAGTTCTGCTTGCTCACGCCGACCCGATCGACCATCAGCCGCAGCGCCGACGGCGTGTAGCCGCGGCGGCGGATGCCCTGCAGCGTCGGCATGCGCGGATCGTTCCAGCCATCGACGAGGCCATCGTTGACCAGCGCCAGCAGCTTGCGCTTGCTCATCACGGTGTAGTTGAAGTTCAGGCGCGAGAACTCGATCTGGCGCGGCTTGCCGGCCTCGTTCGGCAGCCCGCGCGCGAGCAGCGGCGCCAGCAGTTCCGGCGCGTGCGCCAAATCGACCTTGTCCACGCACCAGTCGTACAGCGGGCGGTGGTCCTCGAACTCCAGCGTGCACAGCGAATGGGTGATGCCTTCGATCGCATCGGACAGCGAATGCGCGAAGTCGTACATCGGATAGATCGGCCACGCGTTGCCGGTGTTCTGGTGCTCGACGTGCTTGATCCGGTACAGCGCCGGGTCGCGCAGGTTGATGTTGCCGGCGCCCATGTCGATCTTCGCGCGCAGCGTGCGCGCGCCGTCGGCGAATTCGCCGGCGCGCATGCGCCGCAACAGGTCGAGGTTTTCCTCGACGCTGCGGTCGCGGAAGGGCGAATTGCGCCCCGGCTCGGTCAGCGTGCCGCGGTAGGCGCGCACCTCGTCGGCGCTCAGGTCGCAGACGAAGGCGTCGCCCTGGCGCACCAGTTTTTCCGCAGCCAGGTAGAAGACCTCGAAGTAGTCCGAGGCGTGGCGCAGCGACTGCCACTGGAAGCCCAGCCAGCGCACGTCGTCCCGGATCGCGGCGACGTACTCGGGATCCTCCCGCGCCGGATTGGTGTCGTCGAAGCGCAGGTTGCAGCTGCCACCGAACTCGCCGGCGATGCCGAAATCCAGGCAGATCGCCTTGGCGTGGCCGATGTGCAGGTAGCCGTTGGGCTCGGGCGGGAAACGGGTCTTCGGGGCCGCGATGCGGCCGCTGGCGAGGTCGTCGCGGACGATGGCGCGGATGAAATCCTGGCGCGCGCCGGTATCGCCGGCGGCGGGGGCGGTTTCGGCGACGCGGCGGGGGTCGGAGGGGGTCGACGGCACGGGAAAGGGGGCGGCGGGGAGCCCGGAAGTGTAACCGGACGCGTCCGGCACGGCCTTTCTGTTACGTTTGGCACGCATGTTGCTACCCGCTTTCCGACAGGGGGAAAGCCGATGCATGTGGTCTACCGCGCAGACAACCTGTTCGACGCGCACCTGGTGCGGATGGCGATCGAGCAGGCCGGGATGCCGGCATTCGTACTCGGCCAGGCGCTGCTGGGCGGTGTCGGCGAGTTGCCGGCCAGCGGCCTGCTGACGGTCTGCGTCCCGCCCAGCTGCGCCGAAGCAGCCGATGCGCTGGTGCAGCGGCTGCCGCTGGTGGCGGGAGCCCCCGCGACCGAAGCGCCGACGCCCTGGCCCGACGATCCCTTGCCCGCGTGACAGGCCACGCGCCCCATGCACGCTGATTGGCAGCACCGGTTGCTGGTCGTGGGGCTGGCCTGGCTGCTGGTGCTGTCGGTGGTCGGCGTGCTGGCGGCCAACCGCGTTCCGGCCAGCGAAGTGGGCCTGCGGATGCAGGCCGGTCCGGGCGCCGGGGTCAGCGACGATGGGCGCGTACTTGCGATCGGCCCCGGGTCGGGGGTGGCGATCCTGCGCTTCGCGTTGCCGGCCCCCGATCCCGGAGCTTCGCGCTGGGTGGTCTGGATGGGCCGTGATCCGCTGGAGTCGTTGTGGCTCGAAGGCGACGGCTGGTCCAGCACGCAACGGCATTTCTTCGCGCCCGCCGCCGACGAGGGCGTCCTGCCCGGTGGATTCCTGCTGGCGCTGCCGGGCGACTGGCGGGGCCCGGTCACGCTGCGGCTGCATGCCTCCAGCGACGAACGGGTGTCGCTGCGGCCGCGAGTGATGCGCGAAGCCAATGCGATGCAGCTCGCGCGCCGCGGCGTCGCACTCGAGAGCGCGATCTACGCCGGCCTGTTCGTGCTTGCGTTGCTGGCGTTGGCACTGAATTCGGCGGCCCGCGAACGCTCCTTCCTGGCCTTGTTCGCCTGCACCGCCGCCGGGCTGGTGCTGCTCGCCGCGCAGAATGGCCACCTCTACCAGGTGCCCGGCCTGGGAGTGCTTGCGCACTGGGGCATGTCCGGGCTGTGGACGTTGTCGCTGCTGTTCGCCGCATCCGCGCTGCAGGTGCTGCTGCGCTATGCCGGACTGCGCGGCGCGGTGGGCGCGCGCCGCTGGCTGGACCGTTATTGCCTGGTCCTGGTCGGCCTTGCATGCGTCTGTCTGGTCGACCTGCAGGCGCTGGATCCCTTGCTGTCGACGCTGGTGTGGCTGGCGCTGCTGGGCGCGGGCCTGCTCGCGATCGCGACCCTGGCCGGTGCGCTGCGCCGCCACGTGCCGCTGGCCACGGCGTCGCTGCTGATGATGCTGGTTACCGGAACGGCCGCGGCGGTCCGCGCGGGGCTGTCGCAGGGCTGGCTGCTGGACGCGGCATGGACGCGTTTCGGTTACCAGGTGGCGATCGTGGTGACGTTGGCGATCCTCATGGTCGGCCTGCTGAGCCGCATTGGCGAATTCCGCAACGAGCGCGATCGCGACCAGTTGGCGCGGCTGGATTCGGAGCGACGGATGGCGCGCGAAGCCGCCCGCGCCGACCTGACGGTCACCTTGCAGTCGCGCCTGCGCGGGATGGACGGCGCCGACATCGAGTGGACTGCGTTCCGCCTGCTGCTCCAGCACCTGGCGCCGCAGGTTCCCGCCGACTGGGCGGCGGTGATCGCCTTCGGCTATCACGGCCATGACGTGCAGGTGGTTGAGCCGGACGCGTGCATGCCGCGCGTGCACGACCTGGTGGCGATGCGCAAGCTCGCCCTCAAGCGGCTGGCCATGCAGGGCACGCCATTGCAGCAGGTCGCGCAGCACGATGGCCTGCCGTGCATCGAAGCGCTGGTGCCATTGTCGATCCGCGCCCCCGGTTGGGGCGTGCTGTTGTTGCAGCGTTCCGGCAGCGAAGGTTTCAGCACCGAGGAAATGACGTTGGCCGGCGAGTTCCTGCGCCTTGCCACCATGCAGGCGGACGACTCGATGGCCGCCGCGCAATTGCGGCGCTCGGCCGAACTCGACGCACTGACCGGCACCTTCAATCGCCGCAGCATGGATCACTGGCTGGCGCGCACGTTCGCCCAGGCGCACCAGCAGCGGCAGCCGTTGTCGCTGCTGTTCATCGACATCGACCACTTCAAGGCGGTCAACGACCGGCTCGGCCATTCCGGCGGCGACCAGTGCCTGCGGGAAGTGGCGGCGGCGCTGCGTGGTGCGCTCGAACCCGGCGACGTGCTCGGGCGTTACGGTGGCGAGGAATTCATCGTGTTGTTGCCCGGCCGTGGCGGCGCCGATGGGCGCGAGGTCGCCGAACGCCTGCGGGCGACCGTCGAGCGGCATGCCTTCCGGCACGAAAACCAGGCCGAGCGCATGACCGTCAGCATCGGCGTGGCCACGCGGCTGGAGGCGGAAAACACGCCCGACGCGACGGTCAAGCGCGCCGACCAGGCCCTCTACAGCGCCAAGCGGGCGGGTCGCAACTGCGTCCAGGTCGCTCCGGCCGTGTTCACTTGAACCGAGGCGCAACGACCGCATAGTGGTGGATCAACGGCCATGGAGCGATGCGCATGTTCGGACTGTCCAGCCTGGCGATCGGTGCTGACAAGCAGCGCATGCCGCGTGCGGAGGACGCTTTGCCCGGCCGCGCGGCCGGGCGGCCCCTGCACAACCGGCACCACGTGCACGGGCGGCCGCTGCGCGACGACTTCGCCGGCATGCAGCGGGTGCAATTCGGCATGGGGTGTTTCTGGGGCGCCGAGCGCAAGTTCTGGTCGATCCCGGGCGTCGTGACCACCGCGGCGGGCTACGCCGGCGGGTACACCCCCAATGCCGACTACCGCGAAGTCTGCAGCGGCCAGACCGGCCATGCGGAAGTGGTGCTGGTGGTGTTCGATCCGGCGCTGGTGTCGTTCGGGCAGCTGCTGGCCACGTTCTGGGAAAGCCACGACCCCACCCAGGGCATGCGCCAGGGCAACGACGCCGGCACCCAGTACCGCTCGGCCATCCATTGCGACACGCAGGCGCAATACGACGCGGCGATCGCCAGCCGCGATGCCTACCAGCAGCGACTGGAGGACGCGGGACTGGGGAAGATCACGACTCAGATCATGTATCCGGCACCAACGTTCTACTACGCCGAGGACGAGCACCAGCAATACCTGTCGAAGAATCCGCGTGGCTATTGCGGCCTCGGCGGCACCGGCGTGAGCTGCCCGGTCGGGCTCGCGCCGTAAGCACGCCCGTCGCGCGGCTGCCGAACCGGATCTTCTTTCGCTACAACGGCGTGATCGCGCAGACGTAGACGACCTCGCAGGCGCCGCCGCCGACGTCGTCGCGGGTCAGCGAGCTGCGCCAGTGCCAGCCATCGGGCGCGTCGGCTTCCACCAGCCAGCCATCGACCCGGATCCGGTCGCCTTCGCGCACGCGATGCAATCGGGCGGCGACCTCGGCGTCGGCGGGAATCATGTGCATGTTTGCGCTGGACCGCGCGATCTCCGGGGCCGGAAGCGGCGGGTCTCCGCGCCAGCGATATTCGTACCAGCGCGAGGACTGGCGGATCGACAAGTGCGAGAGGACGGCATCGTCGACCATGCGCCCCCAGCCCAGCGCCAGGTCGGTGGGCGACAGCTGTGACTCGCGCCCGAAGTGGTAATCCTCGCGCGACAGCACGCGCGCACGGACGCTGAAGCCGGCCAGCGGCTGCAATTGCGCCACCGCCAGCGGAAACAGTCCCAGCGAGCGTGGAACCGGCGACTGCAGCGGCGGGGCATCGGCATCCAGCCGCGGCGGCATCGGGCAGCGAGCCACTGCGCCCGGTGCCGGGGCGGCGACCGCCGGCACCCGCGGCGACAGCGGCGAATACCACCAGCCCAGCGCCGACAACGCCAGCGCCAGCCACATCCAGCCGCGCAGGCTCATGGCTTGCCCCGCCGGCCGTGCGAAGCCCGCTTCCGCTGACCTGCCGCTACAGCCGCATCGGCGGTCGGCAGCGTCCGCAACAGCGCCGGATCGACCTTGCGGAACTGATCGGCCAGTTGCTGCAGGAAGCCCCCCATCGCCGAGCTGCGCCGCCACACCATCGCCAGCGAGCGGCTCGGCGGCTTGCCGCGGAACGCCAGCAGGCGGATGTCCGGCGACGGCGGCACCGGCGGCTGCACCGCGAGCAGCGGCAGCAGCGTGCTGCCGACACCGGCGGCGACCATCTGCCGCAGCGTTTCCAGGCTGGTGGCGCGGAAGCCGTCGCGCTCGTTGGCCCCGGCCAGGCGGCACACGTCCAGCGCCTGGTCGCGCAGGCAATGGCCTTCTTCCAGCAGCAGCAGCGGTTCGTGGTCGAGGTCGGCCAGCACCAGTGGCGCGTCGCGGCTGGCCAGCCGGTGCGCCTGCGGCACCGCGAGCACGAAGGGCTCCTCGAACAGCGGCTCGACATGCAACTGGTCGTCGTGCACGGGCAGGGCGAGGATGCCGGCGTCCAGCCGCCCATCGCGCAGGCGCGCCAGGATCGCGTCGGTCTTTTCCTCCACCAGCAGCAGTTCCAGCCGCGGGAAGCGCGCGCGCACGCCCGGCAGCACGTGCGGCAACAGGTAGGGCGCGAGCGTGGGGAACACGCCCAGGCGCACGCTGCCGGCTTCGGGGTCGCGACTGCGGCGCGCGACCTCGCCCATCTGGGCGACGTCGGCGACGATCCGGCGCGCGCGTTCCGCGATCTCGCGCCCCACCGGCGTCAGCATCACGCGGCGCGGCGCACGCTCGACCAGCGACACGCCCAGCTCTTCCTCGAGCTTGCGGATCTGGGTGGACAGCGTCGGCTGGCTGACGAAGCTCGCCTCGGCCGCGCGGCCGAAATGCTTGTGATCGGCCAGGGCGACCAGATATCGCAGGTCACGCAGGTTCATCGCTCCCCCAAGGACGTGCGTCCGTCGCAGGCCATAAGGCCAGGCTATCGATATGATAGGAACAATCCATTTCCCCAATCAAACCCCGCCGCGCAGACTAGCCGGCGTACCCCTCCAGCCCGCCAGGGCGACCACCCCCAGACAGGAGTCCATCCACGATGCTGACCGTCGGCCAGAAATTCCCCCAGTTCAACCTCAAGGCGACCGTTTCCAACGACCTCAACACCGCCTTCGTCGACATCGACAACAACACCTACAAGGGCAAGTGGCTGGTGGTGTTCTTCTACCCCAAGGACTTCACCTTCGTCTGCCCGACCGAGATCACCGGCTTCGCCAAGCTCAACCAGGCCTTCGCCGACCGTGACGCGCAGCTGCTGACCGGTTCGACCGACAGCGAGTTCGTGCACCACGCCTGGCGCACGCACCACAAGGACCTCAACGCGCTGCCGTTCCCGATGCTGGCCGACATCAAGCGCGAGCTGGTGTCCGCGCTGGGCGTCCTGGGCGATGACGGCGTGGCGCAGCGCGCGACCTTCATCGTCGATCCCGATGGCGTGATCCAGTTCGTTTACGTCACCGCCGGCAGCGTCGGCCGCAACCCGGAAGAAGTGCTGCGCGTGCTCGATGCGCTGCAAACCGACGAGCTTTGCCCGTGCAACTGGCACAAGGGCGAAGACACGCTCAAGGTCGGTTAGGCGCCCCGTTTGCCAGCGCGACAACACCGCTCCCTCCCTGGCGGTCCCCCCTCCCCCGGTCGCGCGGGTGCAAAGGCGGCTTCGGCCGCCTTTGCTTTTTCAAAGCATCGTTTCCTGCGGCATCGAACCTGGAACAGGAGTCCCCCATGAACCTCACCGAGCTGCGCAACACGCTTCCCGATTACGCCAAGGACCTCAAGCTCAACCTCGACTCCGTGCTCAGCGACACCGGCGCCACGGGACTGGACGGCAAGCAGGTGCGCGCGATCGCGCTGGCATCCTCGATCGCCGCGCGGCACGCGCCGCTGGTCAGCGCGCTGGAGACGTTCGCGGCCGAGCACTTGTCGCCCGAAGAGATCTCCGGTGCGCGCGCGGCGGCGGCGATGATGGCGATGAACAACATCTACTACCGCGCCACGCACCTGATCCACAACGACGAATACGGCACCCTGCGCACCGGGCTGCGGATGAACGTCATCGCCAATTCCGGGCTGGACAAGATCACCTTCGAGCTGGCGTCGCTGGCGGTGTCGGCGATCAATGGCTGCGGCGCGTGCCTGGATTCGCACGAGCGCGTGGTTCGCGAACACGACATCAGCGCCCAGGGCGTGCAGAGCACGTTGAAGATCGCCGCGGTGGTGCATGCCGTCGCGGTGACGCTGGAGCAGGGCGTGGCTTCGGCCTGAGGACGGCCGCCGCGCGTGCTCCCCGCTTGCAATGACGTAATGATAACCGTTATCATTCGCACCATTGTTCGGGAGGCGTCATGTTCGCGATCTGGATCCTGGTGTTCCGCGAGGTGCTCGAGGCGGCGATGATCGTCAGCATCGTGGCCGCCGCGACCCGTGGCGTCCCCGGACGCTGGCGCTGGATCGGCTCGGGCCTGGCCGTGGGCTGCGCCGGGGCCGGCGTGGTTGCTGCCTGCGCCGGGCGCCTGGCCGAGGCCATGAGCGGCATGGGCCAGGAATGGTTCAACGCTGGCGTGCTGCTCGCGGCCGCCGCGATGATCGGCTGGCACGTGGTGTGGATGGCTCGCCACGGCCGCGCGCTGGCGGCCGAGGCCGGACGCTTCGGCGACGACGTCTCCGCCGGACGGCGGCCGATGACGGCGCTGATGATCGTCGTCGCGCTTGCGGTCCTGCGCGAAGGCTCCGAAGTGGTGCTGTTCGGTTACGGCATGGTCGCCGGCGGCTCGGCCTCGGCCGACCTCGTCAGTGGCGGCGTGCTCGGCCTGCTCAGCGGCGTTGCGGTCGGGGTGGGCATGTACGCCGGCCTGCTGCGGATTCCGATGCGGCATTTCTTCCGCGCCACCAATGGACTGCTGATCCTGCTGGCGGCGGGGCTGGCCGCCGCCGCGGCCGGCTTCCTGACCCAGGCCGACGTGCTGCCGACCTTCGCCGATCCGCTGTGGGACAGCAGCTGGCTGCTGGCCGACGACGTGTGGCTGGGGCACGCCCTGCACGCGCTGATCGGTTACAGCGCCCAGCCCAGTGGCATGCAGGTGCTGTTCTACCTCACGGTCGTGGTGCTGTTGAGCGGCGGCGCGCGCCTGGCCGCGCCGCGCTCGGCGCCCGTCGTCTCCGCCCTCCCTGATCCAACCGCCTGAGGATTCGCGCGTGTCCAAACATGCCCCATGGTCGTGCCTGCTGCCCGCGCTGTTGCTGGCCTCGGCCGTGCAGGCGGCGTCGCCGCCGGAAATCACGCTGGTGATCCGCAACCATCGTTTCGTCCCCGCCGAGCTCGCGGTGCCGGCCAACACCAAGATCAAGCTGCTGGTGGTCAATGAGGACGCGACGCCGGAAGAGTTCGAAAGCCACGAGCTCAATCGCGAGAAGGTCGTCACCGGCAAGGGCACGATCCAGGTCTACGTCGGTCCGCTGAAGCCGGGCCGCTATCCGTTCTTCGGCGAGTTCCACATGGACACCGCGCAGGGCGCGCTGATCGCCAGGTAAGCGCCAGGCAACCCCCGTTTCCACCCACCCCGGGCGCGCGCCAGCGCGCCCGTTCCCTTCGCTCAACCTGACGAAACCACATGACTTCCAAGCGCCACCTGTTGCTGCAAGCCCTGCTGCTGTCGAGCCTGGCTCCGCTGAGCCCCATGGTCTTCGCCGGTGCCGCCGACACCGTGTATGCGCCTGTGGTGGAGCAGGGCGAAACCGAATTCGAATTCCGCGGCGGCTGGCGAGATTTCGATCGCGCGCCGCAGGAGCATGCGTTCGTGTTCGATGTCGGCTATGGCGTCACCAACTGGTGGCGGACCGAAGCGGTGCTTGAATACGCCTCCGAGGATGGCAACCGTGGCGCGCTGGAAGGTTGGGAATGGGAGAACGTGTTCGTGCTGACCGAGCAGGGCAAACACTGGGCCGACGTCGGGCTGTTCGCCGAATACGAGCACAGCTTCGCCGCCGGTCCGGATGAGATCAAGATCGGGCCGATGTTCCAGAAGGAAGTCGGCCCCACGGTCGCCAACCTCAACCTCTTCTTCGAGCACGAAGTCGGGCATGGCGCCGGCGGCGACACCGAACTGGACTACTCCTGGCAGGTGAAGTGGCGCGGCAACGAGGCGCTGGAATTCGGCGTGCAGGGCTTCGGCGGGCTGGGCACCATGGACCACCTGGGCGACGATGATTCGCACATCCTCGGTCCGGCGCTGTTCGGCGTGAAGCGACTGCCCGGCGGCGACAAGTTCGGCTACAACGCCGCCGTGCTCGGCGGAATGAACCAGGCCGCGCCGGATGTCACGGTGCGCTTCCAGCTCGAGTACGAAATGTACTGACGCGTGTTTCCGCCACGGGACCGCGCGTTTGCGCGGTGCACGAGCTTTGCGAGGCGCGGCTCTGCGCGTGGCCATGGCGCATCATCCGTCGCGGTCGTGGACGCCGGTTGAAGACCGCTTGCGTGCACTGTGCGAACCACGCTCGCGCGCGGGCCTAGCGCAAGGCGATGCCCGGGGAAAGGGTTGCAAGCGGCAGGTGCGAATCCGGCTCGCGCAGCAGCAGCTTGCGCGCGGCGCGCTGCTCTTCGGGCGACAGGCCTGCGAGGAATTCCACCTGGCCCGCCACCAGCGTCGCCAATGGCAGGCCGTCGCGCAGGACGAAGCGCGCGCCGGGCTGGCGTGGCAGCTTTGCGCCGGGCAGCAGGGTGCCGACCAGGTTCAGGGGATCCAGCGCCGACAGCGCCAGCATCGCCCCATCATGCTCGCGCTTGCGGACGCCGCGCAGCGACGCGATCGCTTCCGGCAGCGCGAACTGCTCGCCACTGAGTCCCGACACGAAACGCCCGCCGCGGATTTCGCCGCGGGCTTCCAGGCGGTGGTACACGCGCAGCAAGTCCCGCCACGGCGGCAGCCATGCCGCTTCGCGCTCGAGCAGCCGCCAGCAGACGACGCCATAGCGGCGCAGCAGGGTACGGGCGACGTGTTCGACGTCCTCGGCGGCGGGCGCGTGCTTCCTGTCGTTGCTTGCGCGCAGGCGGGGGTTTGGCGATGGCGCGCTTGCGCCGCGAGATGGATCCATCGCCAGCGGATTCGCGCCGTCGCCAACACCCCGATCGGCAGTGGTGACACCCGCGCGTCGCGTCAAGGTCCAGCGACCGGCATCCTCGATCCCGAGCAGCGCCATCCGCCGCCCACGGCGCGCATGGTTGGACGGCCGTTTGGACTGCGGCACCAGCAGCGCGCGAAGCCCGGCGAAGCTGTCGCAGTGCACGCGTCCGCGGGCGACGAGTTCGGCCAGCGCGTCCTCCAGTTCGGTGCGCAGCAGGTGCGCCTCGCCAACGAGTTCGTCGAAGAACGAGGCGCCATGGTCGTGCAGGACGTCGGCCACTTTCTGCGCGCGCGACGACAGCGCGGGCGCCTCTTCGCGCTGGCCGGCGCTCAGCCGCGTCCACAGCGCCAGTTGCCGCCGCGGCAGCAGCACGATCGGCGTCGCGCGCACCGGCGCGGCGCGGCCACCGCTCTCGGCCTGGGTGCTCGCACCTCGCAGCCGCGTCCAGGCCACGCGCCCGGCGGTGCACAGGTCGTCGAGCCAGGAAATCGCGTAGTCGCTCACCCGCGCCGGCAGCAGTTCGGTTTCCCAAGCGCCAGCAGCCGCCTCGAAGCCCTCCAGCTGCGCGAGCACGCCAGCCAGAGCCTCCGGCCCGCTCACGCGCGTGGATGCGGACACGCGCTGCCAGTCGAGCAGGAAGCGCATGAAGTCGCGCGGTTCGACCGGTTCGATCTCGCGTCGCAGCCTGCCGATGGTGTAGCGATGGATGCGCGCGAGCAGGTGGCGTTCGCACCATTCCTCCTCGCTGGCGCTGTCGGCACAGGCGGCGGCGGTGAAGCGGCCACGCATGACGTAACCCTCGGTCTCCAGCGCGAGCAGCGCCAGGTCGATGTCGGCGCGTGCGAGCACGAGCGATGTCGCCAGCGCATCGGCGGTGGTCGGGCCCAGCCCGGTCATGCGCGCGCGCACGAGTTCGAGTGCGGCGGTATCGCGCGGCCAGACCTGGTCGGCGAACTCCGCCGGCGCCTCGATAGGCGGCACGCACGCGGCATCCGGATACAGCACCCGGGCCTGTGGCAGGCGTTCGGCGGCGAACCAGAGGCTGCTTTCTTCATCTCCGGCGATTGAACGCTGGCCCGTGCAGGATTCGCGGATCGGCGCGTCTTGAGGTGCTTCGGCGATGCCATTCGCAAGCGGCGCGTTCCCGCTTCGACGCGCCCTCACCCCAACCCCTGTCCGGACGGGAAAGGGGCGCAGCCGTGTCGCGCGATGGGCCCTGGCCAGGCCATGCAGCAGTTGGCCCCAGCCGTTGGCCTGCGCTTCGTCCCCGGTGACGCAGCCCAGTCCCATCAGCGCGTCGTGCATCTCGTCGGCGTCGCGCACCTGCGGCCAGGCCTGTTCGCGCACCGACTCGATCGCGCCCGGATCCAGCCGCCCGAGGTCATCAGCGCTCTCGGCATCGCCGTAGCGGCGGCTCATCACCGCCTGCGTGCGCCGCTCCTCCAGTGGCGCGTCGTCGAGGAAGGCATAGGGCTTGGCGTTGAGCGCCTCGGCGGCGAACGGCGAGGGCGCGGTGAGGTCACGCGCGACGATGCCGACTTCGCCGGATTCGAGCTTGCGCAGCAACGCCAGCCAGCCTTCGGCATCCATCGCTTCGTGCAGGCAGTCGTCCAGCGTCTGCGCGACCAGCGGATGATCGGGGACCTCGCGTTCGCCAACCAGGTTCTCCGCGCAGGCGACCTGATCGGGGAAGACGGTCGCCAGCAGGTCCTCGGATTTCATCCGCTGCAGCTGTGGTGCGACCTTCTTCCCGCCGATGAAACGCGGCAGCGCCAGGGCGGTGGTCGCATTCCAGCGCCAGCGCGCGCCGAACAGCGGCGCGTCCAGCAACGCCTGCACCAGCACGTGGCAGGCGCTGTTGGAATGCAGGTAGTGGGCGACCTCGATCAGCGGGAAGCTGTGGCTGGTCGACAGCGACAGCACGATCGCGTTCTCGGTGGCCGCCGCCTGCAGTTCGAAGTTGAACGTGCGGCAGAAGCGCTTGCGCAGCGCCAGCCCCCAGGCGCGGTTGATGCGGCTGCCGTAGGGCGAATGGATGACCAGCTGGGTGCCGCCGGATTCGTCGAAGAAGCGCTCCATCGCCAGCGTCTCGCGCGTGGGCATCATCCCCAGCGACGCCTGCTGGCGGGCGAAGTAATCGACCAGCTGGCGTGCGGCTTCGGCCACCATGCCCACCTCGTCCACCAGCCACGCGATCACCGCTTCGTCGCCCTGCGGCAGCCGTGCGGCGATCTCGCTGCGCAGGCGCGACACGCCGATCGAGAGTTCATCGCTGCGTCCGGGCGCCTCGCCCAGCCAGAATGGAATGCTCGGCGGCAGGCCCTGGGCATCCTCGACCCGCACGCGCCCGGGTTCGACGCGCAGGATGCGGTAACTGGCGTTGCCCAGCTGGAAGATGTCGCCGGCCATGCTTTCGATCGCGAAGTCTTCGTTGACGTTGCCGATCGTCGTCGCCTGCGGCTCGAGGATGACGTTGTAGTCGCCGGTGTCGGGAATGGTGCCGCCGGACATCACCGCGGTCATCCGCCCACCCTTGCGGCCGCGCAGGCGTTTGTGCACGGCGTCGCGATGCAGGTAGCCGGCGCGTTGCCCGCGGCGGGTGCTGAAGCCTTCGGCCAGCATGCGCACCACGGCGTCGAAGTCCTTGCGCGGCAGCTGCGCATAGGGCCACGCGCGCCGCGTCCAGTCGTACAGGGCGTCCTCGCCCCACTCGGTGGCCGAGACCTCGGCCACGATCTGCTGCGCCAGCACGTCCAGTGGCGCGACCGGCATGATCAGCGCATCGAGCTCGCCACGGCGCACGCAATCCAGCAGCGCCGCGCATTCGACCAGGTCCTCGCGCGACTGCGGGAACACCCGCCCCTTGGGCACGCCGCCGACCTGGTGCCCGGCGCGGCCCACGCGCTGCAGCAGCGCTGCGATCGAGCGCGGTGAGCCGAGCTGGATGACGAGGTCGACGTCACCGATGTCGATGCCGAGCTCGAGCGAAGCGGTCGCGACAAGGACCTTCAAATCACCGCGCTTGAGCCGCTGCTCGGCATCCAGCCGCAGCTCCTTCGCCAAACTGCCGTGGTGCGCGGCAACGGCGTCCTTGCCCAGGCGTTCGGCCAGGTGGCGCGATGCGCGCTCGGCCATGCGCCGGGTGTTGACGAACACCAGCGTGGTGCGATGCGCCTCGACCAGTTCGGCCACGCGTGCGTACACCAGCTCCCACTGCTCGTTGGACATCACCGGCTGCAGGGGCACCGGCGGCAGTTCGAGCGCCAGGTCGCGCCGGCGGGTGTAGCCGATGTCGACGATCGCGCAGTCGGGCGTGCCGTCGTTCGCCACCGCCGCGCTGCCGACCAGGAAGCGCGCGACGTCATCGATGGGCTTCTGCGTCGCCGACAGCCCGACCCGGGTCAACCGTCGCCCGCACAGCGCTTCCAGGCGCTCGAGCGACAACGCCAAGTGGCTGCCGCGCTTGCTCGACACCATCGCGTGGATCTCGTCGACGATGACGGTGCGGGTCGAAGCCAGCATCGCGCGGCCGGACTCCGAGCCCAGCAGCACGTACAGCGATTCCGGCGTCGTGACCAGGATGTGCGGCGGCGATTTGCGCAGCCGCGCGCGCTCGGATTGCGGCGTGTCGCCGGTACGTACCGCGGTGCGGATCTCGACGTCCGGCAGCCCCTGCCGCGCGAGTTCGTCGCGGATGCCCTGCAGCGGCGCCTCCAGGTTGATGTGGATGTCGTTGGACAGCGCCTTCAGCGGCGAGACGTAGACGACCTGGGTGACATCGGGCAGCTCGCCCGCGAGGCCTTCGCGCACCAGGGCGTCGATCGCGGCAAGGAAGGCCGTGAGTGTCTTGCCCGAGCCGGTGGGTGCCGCCACCAGCGTGTTGCGGCTGGATGCGATCGCCGGCCACGCCTGCGCCTGCGCCTGGGTCGGCGCGGGAAAGCTGCGTTGGAACCACGCGGTGACCGCGGGATGGAAGCCCGGATCGACCGCCGGCGCGGAGGGCGATGGCGACATCGCGGCATTATCCCGCCCCACGCCGGCGCGCGGCTGAACCTTGCAGCCGGCATTGAAATCCAGGCGAATCTGAGCGGCCATTCCCGATGCTGGCCGGTTCGCGTATCAACCGATGCGACAGCCCGGCGGATCACGGTCCGGATCCGGCGACACGCATTCAGGTGCGTGCCGCCATTCGCGGCCCGACGCCAGCAGGGGCGGTTGGTCCTGAATCAGGAACACGCGCCATTGTTGCGTCCTGCACGCATCCCACTGCTCACACCGCCCGCTCCGGGTTACCGCTTCGCCTGGTCGCCCCGATCGCCCTGCCCGGATTTCACCTCGGTCCTGGCGTCTTTGCGCCGATCCTGCGCCAGCGAGCGGCCGACGTCGTCGGATTCCTTGAAGCGACCCTGTTCATCGCGCCGCACGTAGCGCGCGTCGCCGTTGGGGGTGGTCAGTTCACGCTTGCTGTCGGACATGGGTTCACTCCACGTGGATGAGCCAGGTCCATGCTGTGCGCGGCGAAATGAAAGCAGCGCGAAACCAGCTGCGAAACCGGCTGCGAAAGCGGCCGATCACCCTGGGAGGGCGCATGACGCCACTGGACAAGCCATTGCGGCGCGAAGTCATGATCGAGGATCGCGCCTACACGCTCACGCTGGATCCGCACGGCCTGAAACTGGTCGAAAAGGGCCGGCGCAAAGGACTCGAACTGGCATGGGCCGACATGGTCAACGGCGATGCCGCACTCGCCGCCGCATTGCAGGGTTCGCTGGCGAAGTTGCGATGAAGCGTTCGCCAGCATCGCTTTCCGGCCGGCCGGACGACGACGCGCCGGCATCCTTCGATGCCGGCGCGTCGCTGTCGTCGCGGCGATCCCAATCGGCGCGTTACGGGTTGGCGCCCAGCTTCTGCTGCAGGTCCTGCACCATCTTCAGGTGATCGCGCAGCGTCGGCAGGCCGGCCTCGGCGAGCTTCTTCGCCTCGGGGGTGCTGGCGTTCTTCGCCGCGTTCTCGAACATCGCGATCGTCTTCTGGTGATCGGTCACCATCTCGTCGACATACGCCTTGTCCAGGTCCGCGCCGGTCTTGCCCTCCAGCGCGATGGTACTGATGCTCTCCGACGCCGGTGGCGTGACCTTCCCAGCCGCCGCTGCTTCGACCTTCTTGCCGAACGCCTTGTGGTCGCTTTCGATCTTCCTGGCGGCCTTCTTGACGTCGGCGTTGCTGCCCTGTTGCTCGACCAGCTGCGAGGCGGCGATTTCCTTCTGGCCGCCCATCATCGCCTGGGTATAGAACTGGGTGTCCTCGACCGGTCCGGACGCCAGCGCATCCATCGCCGATGCGCCGGCCATGGCGCCGGCCTCGGCGCCGGCCATTGCATTGGCGCTGCTGGCGTTGGTGGGCATGCCGTTGGCATCCATGCCGTTGTCCATGCCGTTTGCGCTCTCGGCCGGCAGCGTGGTGGTGGCGCCGGCCGGCGGCGCGGTCTCCGCGGGCGCCGTGGTGTCGGCGGCGGTGTTGTTGTCGTTCTTCTTGCAACCCGATGCCGCCAGCAGCGTGCCGCCGATGAACAGGGCGGCAGCCAGCGGTGTGATGCTGAAGGGATGCAGTAGCGGTTTCATGGCGCTCTCCTGCGCGTGCCCGTCATCGACGGCGCATAGCGGATGGTCTTCGATCAGGGATTGGCATCCGGGTTGTCCGCCGGAGCGTTCTGGACCTGGTTGCTGTCGTCCTGCGGAGGTGTCGTCGGCTGGGGCATGTCCGCAGGCGGCGGCGTGGTGGTCGCGCCATTGGTGTCGGTCGTGCCGGAGCTGGCGTCGTCGGCCGTGCCCATGTCGCTGGCATTGCCCATCGTCGTGCCGGTGGTCGCGTCGGCCGGCGTGGTGTTGTCGGTCGGGGCGGTGGTGGCCGTGGCCGACGTGTCGGCGGCAACACCTGCCGGCTGGGCGGGCGCGGTGGGCGTGGTGTCGGCTGCGGTGCCGTTGTCCGCGGTCTGTTCGCCCTTGTTGCAGCCGGTGAGCAGCGTCGCGCCGAGCAGCAATGCGCCGGCCAGCGATGCGCAGGTGGAAAGAGTCTTCTTCATGTGCTTACTCCATCAGTACGGGACGTTGCTTACGGCGAGGTCGGTGGATTGGTGGTGTCCTGGCCGGAATCGTCCTGGGTGGTATCGCCCTGGGTGTTGGTCGTCGTCGTGCTGTCGGTGCCGTTGGTGGTGGTGCTGGTCGTCGTCGTGGTGCTGTCCTGCCCGTTGCCGGTGGTGGACGTCGACGTGCTGGACTGCATGCCGGTCTCGTCGGCATCGCGGACGTTGTTGTGGCAGCCGGCGGCGAACAGGCAGGCCGCGATGGCGATCGAGAGCGGGACGAGCGTGCGGGTCTTGGTGTTCATGGGAATCTCCTGGTGGGGGACTTGCGAAGCGGAACAGACGACGTGGGTAAACAGGTGACGTTGACGCATGGCAGGCCGTGTCGTGGCGGCGCTGGCGACGAGCCAGCGCATGCCGGACTTACGCCACGGTCGAGCCGGGACTTCCGCTGGAGCGCGCGCTGCTTCCGGGCGTGCTGCCCGCTCCGGTGGACAGGTTCGACGTCCCCGTCGAGGCACTGCCTGCGGAGGGAGACGTGCTGCCGCCGCCGCCCGAATGGCCCAGGCCGCTGGCACCGCCACCGGGACTTGTCGAAGCACCGGCCCGACCGCTGCCCTGCGTTGCGCTGGTGCCCATCGCGCCGCGGCTTTCCTGCGGCCGGGAGGAGGCATTCGTCACCCGGATCTGGTTGTTGACGTCGCGCACGCCGCTGCAGGCTTCGGCGAGGTCCTCGGCGCGATGCTTCATCCAGCGCTGCTCCACGGTGCCGGTGAGGGTGGCCACGCCGTTGCTGACGTCGACCGAGATGCCGCTGGCATCGATCTCGTCCGAGTCGGTCAGGCGCTCGTTGAGGTCGTCGCGGATGCGCTCGTCCGAGCGCGTGTAGTTCTTCGGCCCCAGGCCGCGATAGCCGCCGCGGCCGGCCCCGGTCGCGCCACGCACGCCGTAGCCGCGCTCGCCCAGGCCCTGCCCGGTGACATCTTGCGCGCGCCAGGATTCGCGGCTCCTCGGATCGCGCCAACTGGAGGCATCGCCGTAACCCTCCTGGCTGTACCCGCCAAGGCCGCTGGTGCCGTCAGTGGTGGCGTGGGTATCGCCCGCAGTGCCCTGGCCGTAGAACCGCGGCACGTCCCGGGTGTCGAACCCGCGATGGCCGGCATCGCCGCGGTCATCGCCGCGGCTTGCGCGCGCCATGTCGCGCTCGTTACCGCGACCCACCCACGAGGCCGGGTTGCTGCGTGCCGGCCGCGACGGGGATCCGAAACCGAAGTCGTGGCCACGATCGCCATCCTCGCCGGGGGGCAACGACGTCGCCTGCGGATAGCTGCCTTCGCGGCCCTGGTTGTGCTGCGCGTAGCCGCCGCTCGCGTAGCGCGACTGGATGTCGCGATCGGCATCGGCGTGCTCGCCCTGGTGTCCACCCGACAGGTGGGCCGTGTTGCGGTCGGGCTCGGCGCCGTGCCCGGCGCCGCTTGCGTACTCGCCCGTGCCGTAGCCGGAGGCGGAATGGCGATCGGACTGCGCGCGCTCGTACTGCCCTGGTCCGCGGGTGCGGTTATTCATGTCGTGGCTCCTGTCCTCGACCCATTGAAGTGCGGTGTGTGCCCACTGCGAACCCATCCGTAGCGCGTCGCGCGCGGCGGCCTTGAGTTCACGTGCAGCCGACGCGGCGGGGTGGTTGTCCTGCACGAGGCGTTCCTCCGTGGTTGGGCTGGAGATGGGAGATGAAAGGCGCAATTCCCGTGCCAGCGCCGAAGCGCGCGACAGCCGGTCAGCGTCGAGCTTTCCTGCGTCGGCACGGGCTCGTGGCGTGATGTTTTTTCCTTCGTGGTGGAAATTGTTTCCTCCCGATCCGGCGCACGGCCGCATCGCGCGGCACGCGCACAGCGTCCGGCATCGCGCCGATCGCCTGCGCGCCTTCGTCACGCCCGTGCCCCTGCGCGACGCCGGTTGGCACGAAGGTTGCTGCTGCTTCTGCAGCCGGACTGCCATCGGCGCGCGTCGCCGGCGACAGCAACGCACCCCACCGCAACGACACCAGGAGTACGACGTGCCCAATCGCAACCACGACCACGCCAGCCAGGACGACGCCAGTCGCAGCAAGGGACGCGGTTTCGCCGGCATGGATGCCCAGCAGCAGCGGCAGATCGCCAGCGCGGGCGGCCGCGCCGCGCACGCCAGCGGACATGCGCACGAATTCACCTCCGAGGAAGCGCGCCAGGCCGGACGCAAGGGCGGCGAAGCCCGCAGCCAGCGCAGCCGTGCCGGTGCCGGCAGCGATCGCGACATCCAGGACGAGGCCGGCGGGGCATCGATGCGGGGAGGCCAGCAACGCTGATGCGGCGCCGGGACACCGGCGGCGGGTCGAAACCGGAGGAAGCGACATGGAGCAGCGTGAAGGGCGCCCGACGACGGCGGGCGACGACGCCACGAGCGGCGCGGTGCTCATCGACATCGATGCCGCGCTGTCGTGCTGGCAGCAACTCGAAGGCAGCGCGACCAGCGAGCTGGTGTTCCTCTTCCACGAATGGGAGCCGGCGATCCGCGTCGGCATCCATGCATACCTCGCCTACCCGGAACGCGACTTCGACAGCATCGAGCCGGACATCCTTGCCGCCTACCAGCGCATCCGCGGCCGGTCGCGCATCCCGTGGGCCAGCGCGGCACCCGCCGCGCGGCGCGTCTGGGAAAAACTGCAGTGCCAGGACGACGAGGGCGCGCGCAGCGCCCGGTCGGCACGCGCCTGGCGGGACGCGTGGGCGTCGACCGAGCTGCCGGTGGAAGTCTGACCGCGCTCAGGCCGTGCGCGCGGCGGCCTGCGCCGGTGCCGGGGCATCGGGCTCGCCGTCGGCGGCGACATGCTTCAGTCGCGCCAGCTGGTTGTGGATGGTGCGGGTGCTCACGCCCAGCGCGGCCGCGGCGGCGCGCTTGTCGCCGTCGAACCGGGCAAGCGTCTTGAGCAGCATCGCGGTTTCCATTTCCGCATAGCTCATGCCGACACGGAACACCAGTTGGGCGGCGTCGTCGGCGCCCGGGCCGCAGCGCTGTGGAAACACCGACACCAGCTCGCCGTCGCTCCCGAAGTAGGCCCGCGCGACGGCGCTGCGCAGTTCGCGCACGTTGCCGGGCCAGCCGTGTTCGCGCATGGCCTGCGCGCAGCGGGAATCCATCCGCCGCCGGGTCGCGTTGGCGGCATTGAGTTCGTCCAGGAACACCTGCGCCAGCAGCGCGATGTCGTCATCGCGATCGCGCAGCGGCGGCAACGCGATCTCGTACCCGGCCAGGCGGTAATACAGGTCCTCGCGCAGCAGGCCATTGGCGATCGCCGATTGCGGATAACGGTTGGTCGCGGCGACGACGCGCGCGGCCACCGTGATCTCGGCATGGCCACCGACCCGCGTCACCGCGCCGGACTCGAGCACGCGCAACAGGTACACCTGCAGCTGCGCCGGCATCTCGGCGATCTCGTCCAGGAACAGCGTGCCGTGCTGGGCCTGCTCGAAGACGCCGATGTGGCGTGCGTTGGCGCCGGTGAAGCTGCCGCGCTCGTGGCCGAACAGCTGGCTGGCGAGCAGTTCCGGCGCCACCGCGCCGCAATTCACCGCCACCAGCGGGCCGGGCCGGCCGCTGGCGCGATGCAACGCGCGCGCGACGACTTCCTTGCCGGTGCCGGTTTCGCCGGTGAGCAGGACCGGCAGGTCACAGGGCGCGATCCGGAGCACCTCCGCGCGCAGGCGCTCGATCGCGCGGCTTTCGCCGATCAGCCCCAGGTTGCTGTCGCTGGCCGCCGCGCTGCGTCGCGAGACCCGCAGCGACACTTCGCGCAGCAACTGGTCCAGCTTCTCCAGGCTCAGCGGTTTGGTCAGGTAATCGGACACCTGCGACGACACCGCGCGCGCGGCCGACTCCACGCTCGGCTGGCCGGTGACGAGCACGATCTTCTCGTAATCGCGCGGCTCGAATTTCGCCAGCACGTCGAAGCCGGAGCCGTCGGGCAGGTCGACGTCCAGCAGGCTCAGGTCGCGCGGCATGCCGGCGAAGCGTTCGGATTCGGCGACCGAATGCGCGACATGGGTGGCGAAGCCGCGGCTGCGGGCGAGGTCCGCGGCCTTGGCCGCGAAGCTGCGATCGTCGTCGACGATCACCAGGACGGGTTCGTTCATGGCCAAGCTTATAGGCCAGCAGAGCTTCGGCGCTGGTGAAGGATTCGGCCGGAAAACGCTGAAAAAACAGCGGGATTCGCATTCAGCGACGCGGCGCGCAGGAGTGCCCGCGCCCGCCCGGTCACGCGGTGCCGACCGTTGAATGCGCATGGTCTGCCGGTCTCCCCCATTCATGGCCGGCATGTCGCAGACGACCTCTCCCCGATGGCGGGCCGTGGCCGGCATGGGGCTGGCGTGCGTGCTGTCCACCCCCGCAGGCGCACACGAGCCCGCCGGCACGGCGACGTTGCCCGGCATCGTCGTCGTTGGACAGCGCACGCTCCAGGGCACACCCGCGTCGCTCGACCGCGTCCACGTCGCCGACGTGCCGGCGCGGGCGCAGCGCAGCGTGTCCGAAGTGCTCGAGCGCGTGCCGGGCGTCGCCGCGCACGATCGCCAGAGCCATGCCCAGGACGTGCAGCTGACGATTCGCGGCTTCGGCGCGCGCTCGGCGTTCGGCGTGCGCGGTTTGCAGGTCTTCGCCGACGGCATTCCCGCGACGATGCCCGACGGGCAGGGGCAGGTGTCGCATGTGCCGCTGGAGGCGCTGGACCGCGTCGAGGTGCTGCGCGGTCCGTTCTCGGCGCTGTACGGCAATGCCGCCGGCGGTGTGATCGAGTTCTTCAGCGCCGATCCGCCCGCGCGGATGCGGTGGAGCGCGGACATGGCCGGTGGAAGTGATGGCCTGCTGCGCGAGTCGCTGTCGTGGGCGGGGCCGTGGTCGGATGCCCAAGGTGCCGGCGGTGACGACGTTGCGGTCGGCGGTGACCATGGAGGTTCCGCCGGAGTGATGCGTGATGACCATGGCCTGCGCGCTGGAACCGATGCCGATGGCAGCGCCGGTGGCAACGCGACACCCGGCACCGGCTATCGGTTGGACGCGAGCCATTTCGCGACCGGCGGCTACCGCCGGCACAGCCGCGCACAGCGCGACACCGCGCAGGCGCGCCTGCTATTCGCCAGCGACCGCGGCATGCAGCTCGCGCTGACCGCCAACACGCTCGCCCTGTCGGCCGATGATCCGCAGGGCCTGACCTGGGCCCAGGCGCGGGCGGCTCCGCGTGCCGCAAGCGCCGGCGCACTGGCCTTCGACACCCGCAAGCGCGTGCGCCAAAGCCAGGTCGGGCTTCAGCTGGTGCAGGCACTGGGCGATGCCCACCGGCTGCGGCTGGAGACGTGGGGCGGCCAGCGGGACACCTTCCAGATGTTGTCGATCCCCGCGATGGCGCAGGTGGCGCCGGGCAGCGGCGGCGGGGTGATCGACCTGGCACGGACGTATGCCGGCGTCGACCTGCGCTGGCAGCTCGACGCCCACCTGCGCGGCCGCGCGCTCGGCCTCACCGTCGGCATCGAGAGCCAGCGCTCCAGCGAGCATCGCCTGGGCTTCGAGAATTTCGTCGGCGACACGCTCGGGGTGGTCGGTGCATTGCGCCGCGACCAGCGCGACCGCGTTGCCAACCGCGATGCCTATGCCGAGCTGCGCTGGGCCTTCGCCCCGCGCTGGTCGGCCACGGCCGGCATCCGCCACAGCCGCATCGACTTCCGCTCGCGCGACGCCTACATCGCGCCCGGCAATCCCGATGACAGCGGCGCGCTGCATTACGCGCAGACCACCCCGGTGGTGGGCGTGGCGTGGCAGGCGACGCCGTGGCTGGAGGTGTACGGCAATGCCGGTCGCGGTTTCGAGACGCCCTCGTTCGCCGAACTGGGCTACCGCGCCGACGGCCGCAGCGGCCTCAACGACGCCCTGCGGCCGGCGCGCACCCACAGTGCCGAACTGGGGCTGCGCGGGCAGCGCGGTGCACACGCCTTCGACCTGGTTGCCTTCGCCAGCCGCACCCGCGATGAGCTCGTCGTCGCCAGCAACCTCGGCGGCCGCAGCACCTACACCAATGCGGCGACCACGCGGCGCCGCGGCTGGGAACTCTCGGCATCCGGTCCGCTGGCGGCACGCTGGCGTTACGCGCTCGCCTACAGCCGGCTGGACGCGCGGTACCTCGAAGGCTTCGGCACCTGCCGCGCGCCGCCCTGCGCGCAGCCCGACACCTACGTCGCCGCAGGCAACCGCATCCCGGCCACCGCGCCGCAGTCGCTGTGGGCGCAACTGCGCTATGCGCCGACGCCGGTGCTGGATCTGTTCGCGCAGGCAAGCGCGGTCGCCCGCATCCAGGCCGACGACGGCAATACGGCCGACGCGCCCGGTTACGCGCTGCTGGACCTTGGCGCGGAGCGGCACTGGCGCATCGGGCGGATGACGCTCGACGGCTTCGTGCGCCTGGACAACGTGCTCGACCGCCATGCCATCGGCGCGGTGATCGTCAATGACGCAAACGGGCGCTATTTCGAACCTGCCCCGGGTCGTGGCTGGGTCCTGGGGCTGTCGCTGCGCGATTGAAGCGCGCTGATCGCTTCCTCACCGCGAGGGCGAGCGCGGGCGCCGGCATGGCGGCTGCCATGGCCGTTCGGCCGCGACACGCTCGCGATCCACGTTGGCAAGCCGCAGTCGCGCGGCGTGACCGAACACGGCACGCGCCTGGGGCGCGACTCGCAATGAGCGGCTGCAGGCGCAAGCGCGGGAGCCATCCGCAACGCCTTCGTTCCCCCGACCGGGACTTTCGTCATGGGCCGTGGCCTGCTTGCTCCCGGTACCTTCGACGGAATTTCGCCATGGAAAACCCGACATGCGCCTGCGTCGCCACCTGCTCGCCACCGCGTTGATCGCCGCCACCGGCCTGGCCGCGGCCACCACGCCCGTCACCCCGGCCACCGCGCCCGCGACTGCCGCCGGCGACGCCGTGCCCACCGGCCCGCTGCCGCGCAACGTCGTCCCGAGCGAGGTCGCGCTGGAACTCACGATCGATCCGTCGCAGGCGCGCTTCAGCGGCAAGGTACGCATGGATGTCGATGTCGCCCAGGCCACCGACACGATCTGGATGCATGGCCGCGGCCTGCACGTCACCCGCGCACGGTTCGTGCCCGCGCATGGCGCGCCGATCGCACTGGCCACCCGCGAGGCCGATGTGTCGGGTGTGCTCAAGGTCACCGGCGCCAGCACGATCCCCGCCGGCAAGGGCGCGATCGAGATGGACTACGACGCGCCGTTCGGCGAGCTCCAGGGCGCCTACAAGGTCAAGCCCGACGGCCGCGACTACGTCATCACCCAGATGGAGCCGCTGGGCGCGCGCACCACGTTCCCCGGCTTCGACGAGCCCAGTTTCAAGCAGCCGTGGGACATCACGCTGGTGGTGCCGCAGGGTGACGTCGCGGTGGCCAACAGTCCCGAGGCGCGCAGCGAGCCTGCCGGCAAGGGCTGGAAGCGCATCCACTTCGCGCGCACGCAGGCGTTGCCCAGCTACCTGATCGCCTTCGCGGTTGGCCCGTGGGATGTCCCGCAGGGGCCGGACATCGCCGCCAACGGCGCGCGCACCACGCCGATCCCGCTGCGCGGGATCGCCGCGCACGGGCAGGGCGGACGCATGCACTACTCGCTGGCGCACACGCCGCAGATCGTGCGCGCGCTGGAGGACTACTTCGGCATCCCGTATCCGTTCGACAAGCTCGACAACGTCGCTGCGCCGGATTTCTGGGCCGGGGCGATGGAGAACGCCGGCCTGATCGTCTATCGCGACAGCCTGATGTTCCCCGATGAAACGTCCGCGGTCTCGCGCCGCCAGAGCTTCTGGGGCGTGAGTGCGCACGAGCTCGCGCACCAGTGGTTCGGCGACCTGGTGACCATGCGCTGGTGGGACGACATCTGGCTCAACGAGGGTTTCGCCACCTGGATGGGGAACAAGATCCACGGCCAGCTGCAACCGGATGCGCACACCGATCGCGGCCTGCTGGAAGGCGCGATCCATGCGATGGGCGCCGACAGCTTGGCCAGCACGCGCCGCGTGCATGAGCCGATCAAGGATTTCACCGACATCCAGTCCGCCTTCGACGGCATCACCTACCAGAAGGGCGGGGCGACGCTGGCGATGTTCGAAAGCTACATCGGTCCGGACGCATTCCGCACCGGCATCCGCAATTACCTGAAGGCGCACGCGCGCGGCAACGCCACCAGCGCCGACCTGATCGCCGCGGTCGCAGCGCAAAGCGAAAACCAGGCCGGCGTCAGCAAGGCGTTCTCCAGCTTCATCGACCAGCCGGGCGTCCCGTTCGTCAAGGTCGCACTGGACTGCAGCGCGGGCGCCAAACCGACGCTGGTGCTGCAGCAGCAGCGCTATCTGCCGTTGGGGTCGACCGCCAGCGCCGCGCAGACCTGGGGCACCCCGTTGACGGTGCGTTATGCCGACGGCGGCACCATCCGCGAGCAGAAGGCGCTGGTGTTCGAGGCCAGCGCGCGCCTGCCCTTGACCGACGCGCAGCAGTGCCCGAGCTGGGTGATGCCCAACGCGCACGGTGCGGGCTATTACCGGTTCGCACTGGAACCGAAGCTGCAGCAGGCGCTGTCCGGCGCCTTCGCCAGCCTCGACGAGCGCGAGCAGCGGATGTTCGCCGACTCGGTCACGGCGGCTTACGGCGCCGGCGCGCTGACGCCGTCGCAACTGTTGGCGGCGTTGCCGCAGTTCGCCGCCGCGCCGGTGCGCCAGACGGTCACCGCCGGCATGGGCAGCACGCAGTGGATGGCCGAACACCTGCTCACCGATGACGCGGCGCGCGATGCCTTCCACGCCAAGGTCGCGGCGATCTATCGTCCGCGTTTGCAGCAGCTCGGCCTGGCCCCCAGGCCCGGCGAGCCGGATGACGATCGCCTGCTGCGCGGTACGCTGGCTGCGTTCTTCGCCGACACGCTGCAGGATCCGGCGGTGCGCCAAGCCTTGGGCAAGCAGGGCCGAGCGGTGCTCGGCCTGGACGGCGATGGCAAGCTCGACCTCGATGCGACATCGCAGGACCTGCGCGGCACCGCGCTTGCGGTGGCCGTGCGCGATGGCGGCACGCCGGCCTTCGATGCGGCCGAGCGCCAGTTCCGTGCCAGCGAGGATGCGGTGGTGCGCAGCCAGATGCTGGCCGCGCTGGGCAGCGCGACCGATCCGGCGCTGGCCGAACGTGCGCGCGCGCTGGTGTCCGAGCCCGGGCTGCTGCGCCGCAACGAGGTCTTGATCGCCGCCGAGCAGCAGACCGACGACATGGCGTTGCGTCCGGCGGTGCGCGCGTGGGTGGATGCGAACTTCGACGCGCTCGACAAGCGCCTGGCGCCGGCCGGTGCACGGCTGGTCGGCGTGTACGCCGAGGGCATGTGCAGCGATGCCGATGCCGCGCAGCTGCAGGCCAAGTTCGCGCAGCGGATGAAGGACGTCGAAGGCGGGCCGATGGAACTGCGGCAGACCGCCGAGGCGATCCACCTGTGCGCGGCGCAGAAGGCTGCGCGCCAGGGGCTGCCGCTGCAGTTTCCGCAGCGCTGAGGCCAGCGCCGTTTCCGCTGCGGGCAAACGGCAGCGGTGTCGTCTTCGTCCGTAGCGGCAGGCAGGCCGCGCCCGACGGCGACCCAGCCGGTAGGATGGCGCCCATGGAAACGGTTCCCGGCGCACGCGTGGATGGCCTGCTGCGGCAGGCCTGCGCGCGGATCGAGGCGGTCGACGCGCAGTGGCTGCTGGCGCATGTGTTGGCGCGCACGCCGGCATGGTTGTACGCGCATGCCGACGCCGCCGTCGATGCCGACGCGGCCGTGCGCTACGACGCGCTGGTCGCGCGTCGGGCGGCGGGCGAACCGGTCGCCTACCTGACCGGGACGCGCGGTTTCTGGAGCTTCGAGCTGGCGGTGACCTCGGACACGCTGATCCCGCGTGCCGAAACCGAACTGCTGGTGGAGCTGGCGCTGGCGCGCCTGCCACGTGACCGCGACCTGCGCGTGGCCGACCTGGGAACCGGCAGTGGCGCGATCGCGATCGCGCTGGCACGCGAACGCCCGCGCGCGTGCGTGCTCGGCACCGATGCCAGCGATGCCGCATTGGCGGTGGCGCGCGGCAACGCCAGGCACCTGGCGGTCGCCAACCTGCATTTCGAGCGCGGCGACTGGTGCGCGGCGCTGGGCGAGGCGCGTTTCGACCTGGTCGCGAGCAATCCGCCCTACATCGAAGCCGCCGATCCGCACCTGCGGCAGGGCGACCTGCGGCATGAGCCGATCGCGGCGCTGGCCTCCGGCGGCGATGGGCTGGACGCGATCCGCCGCATCGTTGCCGATGCGCCGCTGCATCTCGTGCCCAGTGGCTGGCTGTTGCTCGAGCACGGCTGGACGCAGGGGACGGCGGTGCGCGCGTTGTTGCAGGAAGCCGGGTTCGAGGCAGTCGACACGCATCGCGACCTGGAGTCGCGCGATCGCGTCAGCGCGGGGCGTTGGCCGGACGTTCCATCATCGGCAGTTGTTCCGTAGGAGCGGCTCCAGCCGCGAGCTCTCCGCAGGACACCGGACCAAACCACGCCAACCCTGCACGCACAAGCTCGCGGCTGAAGCCGCTCCTACCGGGGGCAGCGCCGCTGCCGCCTTCATCGACCCGGCGCTAGACTGTCGCCCCCACCGGACCGGACGCCGACATGCGGACGTTGTATCCCGACATCGAACCCTTCGACAGCGGCATGCTGCCGGTCGACGATCGCCACACGCTCTATTACGAGCAGTGCGGCAATCCGCAGGGCAAGCCGGTGGTGCTGCTGCATGGCGGACCGGGCGCGGGCTGCAGCGCGAAGATGCGGCGCTTCCACGACCCGGCCAGGTACCGGATCGTGCTGTTCGACCAGCGCGGCAGCGGCCGCTCCACCCCGCACGCCGACCTGGTCGACAACACCACCTGGGACCTGGTCGCCGACATCGAGCGCCTGCGCACCGCGCTTGCGATCGATCGCTGGCAGGTGTTCGGTGGCAGCTGGGGTTCGACGCTGGCGCTGGCGTATGCGCAGACCCATCCCGAACGCGTGAGCGAACTGGTGCTGCGCGGCATCTTCATGCTGCGGCGCTGGGAGCTGGAGTGGTTCTACCAGCAGGGCGCATCGCGATTGTTCCCGGATGCCTGGGAGCCGTACCGCGATGCGATCCCGGAAGCGGAGCGCGACGATTTCATCGCCGCCTACCATCGCCGGCTGACATCACCCGATGAGGCCACTCGGTTGGAGGCGGCGCGCGCCTGGAGCGTCTGGGAAGGCGCCACCAGCTTCCTGCGCGTTGACCCGGGTTTCATCATCGGCCATGAGGACGCCGCGTTCGCGCTCGCCTTCTCGCGGATCGAAAACCATTACTTCGTCAATGGCGGCTTCTTCGAAGCCGACGACCAGCTGCTGCGCAACGCCGGACGCATCGCCGATATTCCCGGCGTCATCGTGCACGGCCGCTACGACGTCGTCTGCCCGATCCAGAGCGCATGGGACCTGCACAAGGCCTGGCCGAAAGCGGAGCTGCTGGTTTCCCCGACCTCGGGGCATTCGGCATTCGAGGCGGAAAACATCGACGCACTGGTCTCGGCGACGGATCGATTCGCCTAGGCGGGGCCCGGCGCCGGCGTGCGGCCGGCACGCGGGAAGCCGCGCTCGACGCGCAGGCATCGGCGGGAACGTGCGAGCCTGAGGCAGCCTCGGCGAAGTTCCCCGCGGGGCAACCACACGCTCACCTGGCCGCGCTGGCGGGGCTGCCGTCGGGGTTGTGATCGATCATCCACAGCCCGGCCCAGAGCTTGAGGTCGACCTCGAAGCCCTCGCGGGCCCGTTCCATCAGCCAGGCAGGCGCCTCCGGGCGCGGGATGGCATGGACGACGATGTCCTCGCCATCGACGCCGCCACCGTCGCCGACGCGGGTCAGGCCGGTGGCGCGGCAGAAGGCGATCCGCTCGCTGCTCATGCCTGACGAGGTCGGACCGGTCAGCAGCACCACGACCTTGTCCGCCTTCCAGCCGGTTTCCTCGACCAGCTCGCGCTGGGCGGCGCTTTCCAGGGTGTCGTGCGCGTGGTCGTCGCCGACCAGGCCCGCCGGCATCTCGATCGTGCGCGCATCCAGCGGTACCCGGTACTGCTCGACGAACAGCACCCGATCGTCCGGCGTGACGGCGATGATGATCACCGCCATGCCGTCGGCGTGCGTGCGCTGGACGTACTCCCACTGCCCGCGCACGACCATGCGCAGGTAGCGGCCTTCGTAGACGGTGCGTGGCTGGTCCATGTCGCCTCCCTGCGTGATCGTAGCCAACGTGGGTGATCGTTCCGTCAGCGGAGCCGATGTGTCGCGGCGCGTTGCCTCAGGCGGGCGCGAAGGCCAGGCCACAGGCTTCGTGCAGGCGCCGCCGCGTCAAGGGGCCAAAACCCAGGCGATCGCACAGCTCCAGAAGCGTCGGCGCATCGGCGTCGCTGCGGCGGAAATCGCCCGCCGCCTGCAGCGGCGCATCCAGCGCGATCGTCGACAGCTGCCGGCACAGCAGCGCCTGCTCGCGGTGCAGGCGCAGTTTCGCCGCCGCCTGCGCCGCGCCGCGGAAGCGCAGGAACGGCACCTCGTCGATGCGCGCCAGCAAACCGTCGAGGCTTTCGAAATGCGCCAGCAGCACGGCCGCGGTCTTGGCGCCGATGCCGGGCACGCCTGGGATGTTGTCGACCGCATCGCCGCACAGCGCGAGGTAATCGGCGATCTGGTGCGCGTGCACCCCGTGGCGCGCCTTGACCCCGGCCGCACCCCAGCGCACGCCGCGTGCGTAATCCCATTGCTCGTCGATCGCGCCCAGCAGCTGCGACAGGTCCTTGTCGGCCGAGACGATCAGCCCGCGGAAGCCGCGCGCGCGCGCGTCATGCAGCGCGCTGCCGATCAGGTCGTCGGCTTCGTATTCGCGGTGGGCCAGCACTACCAGCCCGAGCGCCAGGCACAGGGCCTTGCAGTGGCCGAACTGGCGCCGCAGCTGTTCCGGCGCCGGGTCGCGGTTGGCCTTGTACGCCGGATACAGCGCGTTGCGGAAGCAACTGTCCAGCGCTTCGTCGAAGGCGATGGCGATGTGCCGCGGGCGTTCGCGCTCCAGCAGCTCCAGCAGGAAGCGCGCGAAACCGTGCACGGCGTTGGTCGGCCAGCCATCGGCGTCGCGGAAGTCGTCCGGCATCGAATGCCAGGCGCGGAAGACATACAGGCTGGCATCGACCAGATAGAGCGTCGGTACGGCGGCAGGGGCGCCGGGCGGCGCCGGATCGAAGGTCATTGCGGGGTCCAGTCGCTGAGCAGGGCGCGCGGGTCGGGACGTTCGCGCTCCGGTGCCTGGAGCTGCGGGGTGCCGATGTGGATGAAGCCGACGATTTTTTCCTGCGCGTCGACGCCGAGGATGCCATGCACGACCGGATCGTAGGCCGGCCAGCCGGTCAGCCACTGCGCCCCGAAGCCAGCCGCCTGTGCCGCCTGCAGCAGTGCGAAACAAACGCAGGAGGCCGATGAAAACCGTTCGGATGCCGGGATCTTGTCGTCGGGTCCCAGCTTGGCAACCACCGCGATCACCAATGGTGCGTGTGAAAAACGAAGTCGATCCTTGTCCACTTCCGCCGCGCTGGCATCAGGATTGCGCTGCACCGCGCGCGTCGCCAGGACGGTTCCCAGCGCGCCGCGTGCCTCGCCGGCGATGCGCAGCATGCGGAACGGCACCCGCTTGCCGTGGTCCGGCACGCGCACCGCGGCCGCAAGCATCCGCAGAAGGGTCGGTTCGTCGGGACCCGGGGCGGCAAGCTGCCGGGCGGGGGTGGAGCGCCTGGAGTCCAGGCAGGCGAAGCGATCGGTCATGGGCAGTACGGGTCCGGATGGCCGGCCGGCCGTTGGAGCGGGAATGGGAATCGCATCACAGAACCCGAATCGGGCGGTGGACGGTGCCTATGGTGACACTATGCTCGCCCTCAGCGATCCGGTGCCCCCGCACTGACGCGAGGTGACCAATGCTGACCAACTCTTTCACTTCCACGGCCGGAACTGACCCTGTGCGGCTGCTGGACGAACTCAAGCGCGTCTCTGTCGAACTCCTGGGCCCGATTCCGGGTGGCCTGTTCCGGCCGCTGGAAGAGCACCTGCAGGACAAATTGCAGCTGGCCGACAGCCAGGCCCAGCGCAAGGACCTGGTGGGCCTGCTGTCGATGCGCCAGCGCAGCGCCAGCATGCAGATGCGCTACCGCGAATTGATCGCGCGCAATTTCGACGATTTCCAGGGCCGGCCGGCCCTGTCGCGCAGCGGGATGGTGCTGGGCCTGGTGGGTGAGGACGAGCTCGGCTTCCACCTGGCCGGGCAGCGGCTGGCCGAATCGATCGCACGCCGCTACCAGGCGCCACTGGAGCTGCTCGACGCCCGTTTCGAGGCGTTGTCGCAGGCGATCGGCACTCCCGTCAGCACCAACCCGGTCGGCGCGGTGCGCCTGGCCGGCGCCTTCGTGCGCACGTTCAACGACAGCGACATGTCGCAGACGCTGCAGCCGCTGCTGGTGCGGCAGTACGAGCACGAATTGTCCAAGGTCCTCGGCGACCTGTACGGGCGCTTGAACAGCGAGTTGGTCGCGAATGGATTCCATGGCGGCCGTCGCCTTGAATCCGCACCACGGCCGGCCCCGCGCCCCGCGGGACCGGTCGCGGCTCCGGCGACGCCACCGGCGGCCGAGGCCCCGGCGCGCGATCGTATTGCCCAGGCACCGTCGGGCGCCGACCTGTTCCGGGTGTCGGCCGAAGCGCGGGTCCAGCACCAGCGCCTGCGCGACATGCTGCATGCCTGGCGCCAGCAGCAGCACGATCCGGCAAGTGCCGGTGACGGCACGGCCCCTGGCGCGATGCCGATGCAGGAGCGGAGGGAGTTGTGCACGCGCGAACTCAATACGGTCACCTCGTTGCTGCAGCGTGACAACGTCAAATCCTTCCAGGCCGCATTGTCCGGCCGCGGCCAGCTCAATGCCGCGATCCGGGTGCAATTGCTGGAGGGAGCGCGCAGCCTCGGCCTGGATCCCGGAGAGATCCGCCTTGGCGAGCACGAGGAAGACGCGATCGACATGGTCGGCCTGATGTTCGAATCGCTTCTCGAGACCCACGCCCTGGTCGGGCCGGCGCGCGGGTTGTTCGCGCGCCTGGTCATGGCCTACGTGCGCGTCGCCATCAACGACGAAAACCTGTTCGTGCGCCCCGACCATCCCGCGCGTCGGCTGCTGGATGCGCTGACGCTCAGTTGCGAAAGCAATGATGGCGGCTCGCCACAGGAGCGCGCGCTGCTCGAACGCGCCAATGCCGCGGTCGGCCGCGTGGTCGCCGAATACAACGAGGACCTCGCGATCTTCGAACTGGCGACGAACGAATTGCAGGAGTTGCTGCAGCAGCAGAATCGCCGGGCCGAAATCGTCGAACGACGCTCGGCCGAAACCGTGCATGGGCGCGAGCGCTTGTTGCAGGCCCGGTTGCAGGCAGCGTCGGCGCTGGCGCAGCGCATCGCCGCCCGGCCGTTGACGCCGGTGACGGCGCAGTTCCTGGAGCAACACTGGCAGCATCACCTCGTACAGGTGCTGCTGCGCGACGGCCAGGGATCGGATCGTTGCAAGCATGTGCTGGCGCTGGCCGATGATCTGGTCGCGGTCGACGAAGCAGCGGCGCGTGGCGATGGCCGTGAGGTTGCCGAGAGGGTGCTCGGACTGCATGCCGGCCTGATCGAGTGCCTGTCCAGCTCGGGGCTCGACGACCAGGTCGCGGGCGAGTGGATGGCCGGCATGGCGCGCGCCATGGCGTTCCCGGACGTGTCGCGCGACGTGCGTCCGCTTCCGGCGATGGCGCAACTGTCCGACGATGGCGACGACACGAGGCTGCTGTCGGTGGTCGATGGGCATGGCGTCCTGGATTTCGACCCGCAGGTCGCCCAGCGCATCGCCTCTCTGCCCACCGGCAGCTGGATGCGCCTGGTCGGCGAGGAGGGCGAGGAAGGCTCGGTCAAGATCGCGTGGGTCAGTCCCTTGACCTCCCGGCTGCTGCTGGTCAATCGCCGCGGCCTGCGCAAGCTCGTCGCCTCGCCGCAGCAGCTGGCCGCGTTGGCCAAGGCCGGCAAGCTGGTGGAGGAGTCGGCGAGCCTGCCCTTCGACGAAGCCATGCGCCAGGTGCGCGTGAAGTTGAGCAAGGCGGCCTGAGCCGATCCCGCGGACGGGCCTCGCTGCGCGCGAGGTCCGCCCCTGCGCGCCGATTGCCGGCATTCGCTAGGATGCCGCATCGGCAGCGATGGAGCGGGGCATGACGGCAGCAGCGGTGATCGGATGCGCGCGCGAAACCGCGCCCGGCGAGCGGCGCGTGGCGTTGACGCCGGAAACGTGCCGCAAGCTCATCGCACTGGGTGTCCAGGTGCGCGTCGAGCGAGGACTCGGCGAGCGCGCCTACCTTGCCGACGAGTCTTACGTGGACGCGGGCGCGCAACTCGTCGACGACGCCAGCGTGGCCGGTGATGCCGACGTTGTCGTCTGCGTGCAAGCTCCCCTGCCGCAGGCGATTGCGGCGATGAAACCCGGCGCCTGCCTGGTCGGACTGCTGCAGCCCGAGGCCGATCCCACGCGCGCGGACGCATTGCGTTCGCGGGGAATCGTGGCATTTCCGCTCGAACGATTGCCGCGGACGACCCGCGCGCAGGCCATGGACGTGCTCAGTTCACAGGCGGGCATGGCGGGCTACAAGGCGGTGCTGATCGCCGCGCAACTGGCCCCGCGCTTTTTTCCCATGCTCACCACGGCCGCCGGCACCATCCGCCCGTCCAGGGTGCTCGTGGTGGGCGCGGGCGTCGCCGGCCTGCAGGCCATCGCAACCGCGCGGCGCCTGGGTGCGCAGGTTGAAGGCTTCGACGTGCGACCGGAGACCCGCGAGCAGATCGAATCGCTGGGCGGGAAGTTCCTCGATCTGGGTGTGTCCGCGGCCGGCGAAGGCGGCTACGCGCGCGCGCTCACCGACGAGGAACGCGCCGAGCAGCAACGCCGCCTGGGAGAACACCTCAAGGCGATCGATGTCGTTGTGTGCACTGCGGCCGTACCCGGTCGACCAGCGCCCCGGATCATCAGCGCCCAGATGGTTGCCGGCATGAAACCAGGCAGCGTGATCGTCGACCTTGCGGCCGAAACCGGCGGCAACTGCGTCCTGACCCAACCCGGGCAGACGATCGAGGACGCTGGCGTCATCGTGGCCGGCCCGCTGGACCTGGCCAGCATGGGCGCGCTGCATGCCAGCGAGATGTACGCGCGCAACGTGCTGAATTTCGTCACGTTGCTGCTCGCCAATGGCGTGCTCCGGCTGGACTGGAACGACGAACTGCTGGCCAGGACGGCATGGCCGCAAGCGCCAGCCGCGGCCCGGGTTGCCATGGCCCCGCCCGCCCTGTAACCGACGCCGCTCCCGCCGCTAGTCGGCGGTCGGCCGGTTGGCGCGGACCCAGTCGCGCCGTTGCTGCGGCGTCATCGCCCGCCACTTCCCCCGCAGCGCCTGGCGCTGGTCCGGCGTCATCGTGCGCATCTTGTGGAACAGGGCGCGCATCGCATCGCGCTGCTCCGGCGCCATGTGCTCCCAGCGACCCATTCCGCGACGCATTCGTGCACGCTGGTCGGGACTGAGCTGCTGCCAGCGCAGGGCATGCTCGAACAGGCGCACGCGCAGTTGCGGATCGGCGTTCCAGCGTTCGCGGATCGGCGCGATGACTACTTCGCGCTGCGCCGGCGTCAGCTGGTCCCAGGCGGGCAGCGATCCGGGGCTTCCGGTGCACCACGCTGGCGCGGTGGCGAGGGTGAGCAGGCAGGACAGCAGCAGCTGGGATTTCATCGCTTACTCCGCAAGCAGGGCGCGCGCATCGTCGGTGGCGAGCCAGAGGTAAAGGTCCGGTGGTTCGTCGAGGCTGGCAAGCATTGAGCTGTTGTCGGGCATCGGATTGCTGTTGGGCGGGGCGCTCACGACATGGGCATCGGCGGCACTATCCCGTCTTGGCTGCCAGGGCAGCCCCGCCACGGCGACGAGCGCCAGCGCACAGGTCGCCGCCAACCCCCAGGCCGGTCCCCTGCCGCGCCACGCGCGCGCGCGCGGCGAAACCACGGCAAGTAGGCGCTGCCGCAGTTGCGCCCGGGTACGCGCCGACAGTTGCGCGACCGCCTGGCGATGGCACTGCGCCAGTTGCCGGTCGAAGTCGTCGTCGGTTGATGGATGGATGCCGATACCATCGGCCGCATCGGGACCATGCGCCGATGGGATGCCGGGGGGGCGTGTCATTGGAATTCCTCCAGTTGCCGCCGCAGCGCCTCGCGCGCGCGCGACAGGTGGGTTTTCACCGAGCCTTCGCTGCAGCCCATCGCGCGCGCCGTATCGGCGACATCCAGTTCCTCCAGCACGCGCAGGCCGAAGGCCTCGCGCTGGCGGCGGGGCAAGGCGGCCAGCGCATCGGCCAGGCGGGTGTACGCCTGGCGTTGGTCGTGTTGGCGGGCGGGATCTGGCGACCCATCGGCCCAGTCGATGTCGCGGTCCCCATCGCGATCGGATGCGCCCTGCAACCAACGCAACCGGAACGAGCGACGCCGCTGCAGGTCGACGATGCGCCGGCGCAGGATGCTCCAGAACAAAGGCGTCCACTCATCCGGCGCGCGCTCTCGATAGCCGAGCATGCGGATCATTGCGTCCTGCACCGCGTCCAGCGCGTCATCGCGATGGCGCAAGCCCAGTTCGGCGAAACGGAACGCGCGCGCGCTGATGTCGGCGAGGAACCGTTCCAGCGTGACCGGTGCGTCGGGTCGAATCGCCGCGAGGGCAACCGCGTCCATTGCAGCCGATCCCGCTGCCGGGCGCGCGGGGACCACGGCATCGATGGCCTTCCGCCGAGGCGGCTCGATGCAGGCAGGATCGACATCGGTGCGCACGCGTCGAGCTTACGCGCGCTCAGTGCCGACGGTCCCAGCGGCGCTCACGGCGCTGGCCCTCCCGATCCAGGCGTCGATCGATGCGGTCGCCACGTGCGGCCAGTCGATGCTCGGCGTGTTGGCCGCGACGGTCGTAGCGGCGATCGACCCGGCGGCCTTCGCGCTGCAGCCGGTCGGCGCGACGGGCGTGGCCGAGCGCGGCCTGGTGCGCCGCGCGTTGGTCCAGGTGCGCCTGGATGTGGTCGCCACGACGGTCCATCCGCTGCCCGATGCGCGCGCCGCGGTGGTCCAGGCGGTGCTCGATCCGGTCGCCGCGTCGATCCAGGCGCTGTTCGACGCGGTCGCCGCGATCCATCGCGGCGGCGCCGCCGCTGGCCAGCAGGGTCATCGCGGCCAGGGCGGCGGTCAATGTGGTGGTGGCAAGTCGATTCATGGGGGCTCCCTCGCAGGGCCAATCCTGCAGGGCATCAAACGTCCGCGCCTGCGCGCGGTTGACCACCGCGGCGATGGATTCAGGCCACGGTTATGATGCGGCGGACTCGGGCGGGGGCATTGCCATGGCGGACGGCTTCATCGCGATCTACATCTTCATGCTGGCGGCCATCGCCGGCCACGTGATCATTTCCCGCGTGCCGGTGATCCTGCACACGCCGCTGATGTCGGGCAGCAACTTCATCCATGGCATCGTGCTGATCGGCGCCATGGTCGTGCTTGGGCACGCCGACACCCCGCTGGAGAAGGTGATCGGCTTCGTCGCCGTGCTGCTCGGCGCCGGCAATGCCGCCGGGGGCTATGTCGTCACCGAACGCATGCTCGACATGTTCAAGCCGTCGGCCAGGCGCGAGCGGCCGGGCGATGGCGGGGCCGGCGCATGAGCGGCATCGCGTCCAATCCGTTCCCCGCGGTGTTCGCCTGGCTGGCGGCGGCGAGTTACCTCGTCGCGGCGACCTTGTTCCTGCTCGGCCTGCAACGCATGGCCTCGCCGGTCACCGCGCGCAGCGGCATCCGCTGGGCCGGCGCGGGCATGGTCATCGCCACCATCGCGACGTTCCTGCTGCCGGGGCTGGGCAACCTGGCGCTGATCGCACTGGCTCTGGTGATCGGTGTCTCGCTGGCGTGGATTTCGGGCAAGAAGGTCGCCATCACCGACATGCCGCAGATGGTCGCGCTCTACAACGGCATGGGCGGCGGTTCGGCGGCGGCGATCGGCGCGGTCGAACTGCTGGCCTTCGCGGCCGCTGCGCACGCACAGTTTTCGGTGTCGTTCGGACCGGGCCTGCGGATTGCCAGCACGCAGAGCGACGGGCCGTTGCCTGCCACGACGCCGCTGCTGCTGGCCACGATCGGGGCACTGATCGGCGCGATCTCGTTTTCCGGTTCGCTGGTTGCATTCGCCAAGCTGCAGGGCTGGATGGACAAACGGCTGGTGTTTCCGGGCCAGCGGATTTTCAACATGCTGGTGCTGGCGTTGGCCGTGGCCTGCCTGTACCTGCTGGCGACCGGCGCGCTGGCCACATGGGTGATCGTTGCCTTCTTCCTCGCGGCACTGGCGTTCGGGGTGCTGATGACGCTGCCGATCGGCGGCGCCGACATGCCGGTGGTGATCTCGCTGTACAACGCATTCACTGGCCTGGCGGTGGCCTTCGAGGGCTATGTGCTCGACAACCCCGCGCTGGTCATCGCCGGGATGATGGTGGGCGCCGCCGGCATGCTGCTCACGCGCCTGATGGCCAAGGCGATGAACCGCTCGATCCGCAGCGTGCTGTTCTCCAACTTCGGAGGTGCCACTGGCGCCGCACAGGAGATCAGCGGGACGCAGAAGCCCATCGAGGCGGGCGATGTCGCGGCGATGATGGCCTACGCGCAGCGGGTCGTGATCGTCCCCGGCTACGGCATGGCCGTCGCCCAGGCGCAGCACAAGATCTGGGAGCTCACGCAGAAGCTGATCGAACGCGGCGTCAAGGTGAAGTTCGCGATCCATCCGGTCGCCGGCCGCATGCCCGGGCACATGAACGTGCTGCTCGCCGAGGCGGGCGTGCCCTACGACCTGATCGCCGACATGGACGACATCAACCCGGAATTCAGGAACACCGACGTGGCGCTGGTAATCGGCGCCAACGACGTGGTCAACCCGGTGGCGAAGACCGATCCTTCCTCGCCGATCTACGGGATGCCGATCCTCGATGTCGTCGATGCGAAGAACGTCGTCGTCATCAAGCGCGGCAAGGGCACCGGCTTCGCGGGGATCGAGAACGCGCTGTTCTACGCCGACAACACCCGCATGCTCTATGGCGACGGCGCGGAAATGGCGAGCGCGCTGGTGAGCGAACTCAAGGCGCTCGACGGCGGGCATTGACCGCACGTGCCCACCGCTCGTTTGCCGGGGCCACTGGCGCGGTCGGCGCTGGCTCCCGTCGTCGGCGTCAGCCAGCGCGGTGGTGGCATCGGGATTCGGCGACCTGGCGCCCAGTCCGGGCCGATGGCCCTGGCCACTGCCATGCGCCACCGGTCGCCGGTCAGCGCGATGCGACGACCGCCAGCACCAGCGCGGCCAGCAACCACGCCAGGTCGGCCGGCGTGTTGGCCAGGTTGGCCAGGGTCCATGCATAGAAGCTGCCAAGACGGGTCAGTGATTCCCAGGGCAGCATGCCGATCGAGCGGCCGATCTGCGCCGCGGCGATGCCCCAGTTCGCCAGCACGATGGTGGCGGCAGTCGCGGTGACGGCCAGCGCCATCCGCGGTATCCCCTTGGGCATGCGCGCCAGGCGCAGCAGCAGCACGGCATCGATCGCGGCCAGCAGCGCCATCCAACTGCATTGGCGGTCGCGGGCGAAGGCCACCATCACCCAGGCGGAGGCGAGTCCCAGGCTACCGATCGCCAGCAGCAGCGTGGCGAGCCAGGGAGAGCCGCGCGTGGCGGAATTCGTCATGGAGTGGGGGTCGGCCAAAGCCCGACAGCATAGCGGCCAGCAGGGCATCGGAAGCGCGGCCGGCCACCGGGAACGACGCCGGCGCTAGAATGGGCACCTCGCGGCGCGAAGCCGCCGATCCGCTTCCCGCATGTACTCCCGCAACAGCGAACCCGTGCGCTTCGAGCGCGACTGTGCCGCCGTGATGGTGCCCCAGGGCGACGTGGTGACGTTGCCGGCCGGCAGTGCCGGCTACATCACCCAGGCGCTCGGCGGCAGCTATACCGTCTTCGTCGAGGGCAACCTGTTCCGGGTCGCGGGCGCGGATGCCGATGCCATCGGCAAGGACCCGCCGGAAACCCTGGAATTGCCGTCCGACGCCAGCGACGAGGCCGTCGAGCAGCTGGTCTGGAAGCAGTTGCGCACCTGCTTCGATCCGGAGATTCCGATCAACGTGGTCGACCTGGGCCTGGTCTACGAGGCGACGGTCGCCCACCGCGAGGACGGTGAGCGCCTGGTCGAGGTGCGGATGACCCTGACCGCGCCGGGGTGCGGCATGGGTGACATCCTCGTCGACGACGTCCGCACCAAGCTCGAAATGATCCCCACCGTCGCCGAGGCCGATGTCGAGCTGGTGTTCGACCCACCGTGGAACCGGTCGATGATGTCCGACGCCGCGCGGCTCGAGACCGGTCTCTTCTAGCGTCGCGCGCCCGGCGGCTTCCGCCTGCCGCCAGGGCCGACCGCGACCGGCCCCTTCCCCGTCTTCCCGCCTTCCCGCTGGCCGTTCGAGCCCGTCGGCCCGTTGGCCCGTTGGCCTCTGCATGCGGCCATTGCCGGCACCGCCCTCGGAGGCCCTGGAGCGCAGGCGCGACCGTGCGGGCGAAAACGGCAAAGGGGCCGGGGTCCGGCCAGACGATCAGGAGGCGCCCTCCGGGGCTGCTGCGCCCCCCTGTGCCATTGGTCATGGAAAACTCGACCGTCGACATTCTCAAAACGTGACCAATGTCACACATACCCCCCCGTTTTTTGCTGCGACTGCAGCGTGACTGAACGTAACCTGTCCCGTAGCGTCACATCGGTGGCACGGAGCAGCGTGTCGCCTCCTTGGTTGGGGCTTTCCCGACCACCGCCGCAACTTGCGGACCATTCAGCTTCGGGAACCGCCAACCGGGTCGCAACCTGCGATCCATGGCATCGCGCGGAGCCGGCAAGGCGATGGATTCGCCGCACCGGCATGAATGTTGGAGTTTCTTCCGAAACACCCGCCGCCCGCCGGGCGACGGCCATCCAACCGCCTTGAGGACACGAAACGTGATGCACTCCAGCAGTCGTAATCGTCTTGTCGCTCTGACCCCACTGGCCCTGGCGCTCACCGCGCTGTCGGCCCAGGCCGCCAACCGCACCGATCTCCACCACTTGGACGTGGCGCAGGTCAACCACCAGTACCTGGTCGCCAGCAGCCACCTGGGCGCGGCCACCAAGCCAGCACAGCGTCACGCCGAGATGCTCGGCATGGGCGCCAATTCGTCGCTCCACGTGCTGGCCACCAGCACCGACTCGGACGGCACGCGCCACTACCGTTACCAGCAGACCTTCCGCGGCATCCCGATCTTCGGTGAGAACGTCATCGTCAGTGAGGACAAGGCTGGCCACGTGCGCAACCTGTTTGGCCGCTCGGTCAGCGGGCTGGCGGGCGAACTGCCCGCCACCGCGCCCAAGGTCGCGCGCGCGCATGCCCTGTCGATGGCGAAGTCCGCCACGCTTGGGTCGCACGCCAGCGTGATGCGCGTGGAGCGCGAAGACGCGCGCCAGATGATCTACATCGACGACAACAACCATGCGCACATGGCGTACGTGGTGTCGTTCTTCGCCGACAGCAACAGCCCCGGCGTCAAGGCGACGCGTCCGTTCGTCATCGTCGATGCCAACAACGGCAAGATCCTGAAGAAGTGGGAAGGCCTGACCCACGCGCTGGTGGGCACCGGTCCCGGCGGCAACCAGAAGACCGGCCAGTACGAGTGGGGTTCGGGCGGCATCTATCCGTACATGGACGTGACCCAGTCCGGCAGCACCTGCACGATGAACAACGCCAACGTGAAGGGCGTCAACCTCAACGGCGGCACGACCAGCACCACGGCGTTCTCGTACACCTGCCCGCGCAACACCTACAAGACCATCAACGGCGGCTACTCGCCGATCAACGACGCCTTCTCGTTCGGCAAGTTCATCACCGCGATGTACCCGGCCTACACCGGCTATAACGCGCTGACGTTCCAGCTGGTCATGCGCGTGCATTACAAGACCAACTACGAGAACGCGTTCTGGGACGGCTCGACGATGAGCTTCGGCGACGGCGCCAGCACCTTCTACCCGCTGGTCAGCGCCGACGTCGCCGGCCACGAGGTCTCGCACGGCTTCACCGAGCAGCACTCGGGCCTGAACTACTCCGGCCAGTCCGGCGGCATCAACGAGTCCTTCTCCGACATGGGCGGCGAAGCGACCGAGTACTACTGGAAGGGCACCAACGACTTCCTGGTCGGCCAGGAGATCTTCAAGTCGTCCGGCGCGCTGCGCTACATGTGCAACCCGCCGCAGGACGGTGGCTCCATCGACAACGCCGCCGATTACACCAGCAGCATGGACGTGCATTACACCTCCGGCGTCTACAACAAGGCGTTCTGCCTGCTGGCCAAGACCAGCGGCTGGGGCACCCCGAAGGCGTTCAAGGTGATGGCGCGCGCCAATGCCCTGTACTGGACGCCCAGCACGACCTACGCCAGCGGCGCCTGCGGCGTGGTCACGGCGGCGACGGACCTTGGCTACTCGACGAGCGATGTCGGTTCGGCGTTCAGCGCGGTCGGCGTCGATACCAGCAGCTGCGGCGGCGGTGGCGGCGGTGGCGGTGGCAGCACCGGCGGCACCCTGACCAAGGGCGTGACGGTCACCGGGCTGGCCGCCAGCACCGGCAGCGACATCGTCTACACCCTGGCCGTTCCGTCCGGCGCGACCAACCTGGTCTTCACCCAGTCCGGTGGCACCGGCGACGCGGACATGTATGTGAAGTTCGGCAGCACGCCGACCGACTCGTCCTACGACTGCCGTCCGTACGTCAACGGCAATTCGGAAACCTGCTCCTTCGCTTCGCCGCAGGTCGGGACCTACTACGTCCGCGTCAAGGCCTACTCGACCTTCTCCGGCGTCAGCCTGAAGGGCGATTACGCGACCGGTGGTGGTGGTGGTGGCGGCAACTGCGGTGGCACCGTGCTGTGCAGTGGCACGGCCGTCGCACTGCCGTCGAAGTCCCGCGGTGGCGTCTCGTCGAACTACACGCTGGTCGTGCCCTCGGGCTCGTCGAGCGCGGTGATCACGATCTCCGGCGGCAGCGGCGACGCGGACCTGTACGTGAAGCTCGGCAGCGCGCCGACCACGTCCAGCTACAACTGCCGTCCGTACCTGACCGGCAACAACGAGACCTGCACGTTCAACGCGCCGACGGCCGGCACGTACTACATCAACGTGCGTGCCTACGCCGCGTACTCGGGCGTCTCGCTCAAGGGCACCGTTTCGCCGTAAACGGGTGGCGCCTGCCCGGAGCGATCCGTGCAGGCACTACCTGCGGGGCGGCGACGGAATGCCGCCCCACCTGACTCCAGCAAACCCCGGCCATGCGCCGGGGTTTGTGTTGATCCGAGGGAAGCTGAACGCTCTACACAGGTCGCATTCCGACCGCACACCGGACCCGATCATCGGGTCCACCCATACGACGCACGCGGCGATGGCCACGTGCGAAAGCAACGACATCGTGTCCCATCGCGTGAGCCCATGCCGATTCGCCTGAACCTCCCCGCCGTTCGTTGCGCCGCATTGCTCACCGCCTTGGCATTGCTGGCCGGCTGTCCGCGCGCGGACGATGCGAAACCGGAGACGGCCGGCAACAGCGCGCCGGACACGACCGCCGCTTCCACCCACGCCAATCCCACGCACGTCACCATCACGCGCAGCGACTTCGCCGCGACCCTGGCCGTAGGCACGCCGGTCACGATCGATAATCCCTACGGCGACGTGCATGTGCGTTTCGGTGGCTTCGAGCACAAGGTCGACGGCCACGCGGTACTGCAGGAGCCTGCGGGTGCAGCGCACATCGGATTGGTTCCGGCGGCGGTCCGGGGCCGGTATGCCGTCGCGCCGCGACTGCCGGACAATGCGAGGCTGCAGGAAGGGCAGCGCCTTGACCTCTCGGTGTTCGTTCCCGAGGGACACGACCTCGAGATCACCACGGAGCAAGGGTTGATCGACGTGCGTGGCGTGCACGGCGATGTCGAGCTGTCCAGCGTCGGTGGCGACATCACCCTGCGCGCCATCAGGGGCGCCATCCAGGCACAGACGGGCGACGGCGCGATCGAGGCGTCGCTCGGCACCGCGCCGAGGGGCGCGCACCAGCGCCTGGCCACCACCACCGGCAGCTTGCAGGTCGGCGTCGACGATGGCCTCGATGCAGCGGTGCGGATGGCGACCTCGGCGCAGTTCGCAACCGATTACTCGATCCAGGTCGAGCGGCGCGTGGGCGAAGAACCGAACAAGGTCGCGCGCACCGTCATCGGCGAAAACCATTCGACGCTGGCGCTGGACAGCAGGCGCGGCGAGATCCGGCTGCTCAGGCGCGCGCGCTTCACCAGCGTCGGCGACGCGCCTGAGGCGGATGAACAAGCGCAGGAAGACAACGACAGCGACTAGTGCTGGGCGCGGATCAAACCACAGGTTGCCGCGCCCGCGGCAGCACCAATTCCATCGGGAAGGCACCCATGAAATCCATCCACCTGTTCCTGTCCAGCCTGCTCGCGCTGGCCTTGTTGCCGGCCGCGGCGGTGGCCGCGCCGCCGCTGAAGGCCCATGCGCCAGGCACGCATTCGGCAGCAAGGCGCGCGCCTGTCCGCATCCACCGTGGCGCGCAGGTGGGTGAGCCGGTGACGCCGGTCAGTATCGATGTCGACCTGCGCAGGATGCCGGTTGTCCCGGCATGGCATCCGGGCATGGCGATCCGCGAGGCGCACAAGCGCCAGTTCCACCCGCTCGGACGCGTGAGCCCGGCAACGCCGGCCTCGATCCCCACCGTGCCCGATCGGTTGCCCGAGCTGCAGCGCATCTGGGACGCCCATGCGCCCGCCAACCGCCACCTGCGCATCGACGGCAGCCACGTCAGCATCAACAACGGCAATACCGGCGTGTCGCCCGGCGACCCCGTGATCGACGTCAGCCCCAACTACCTGGTCTACGGCATCAATTCCAGCTCGGGCACGAGCTTCACGGTCTACGACAAGGCCGGCACCAAGTTGTCGGGGCCGACAGCGTTCTCGTCGCTGGCGCCTTCGGGCGATGGCTGCCGCACTTCGGTGAGCGATCCAATCGTGTTGTTCGATCGCCTGGCCGGTCGCTGGTTCCTGCTGGAGATGGGCGGCACGTCGTCGGCGCCGAAGATGTGCGTGTACGTCTCCAAGAGCGAAAACCCGGTGTCGGGCGGCTGGTGGTTCTACGGCTTCGCCACGCCCACCCAGAACGACTATCCGCATTGCGGCGTCTGGTCCGACGCCTATGTCTGCACCGACAACGAAGGTGGCAGCAACGTCACCGCCTACGCCTACGACCGCGCCAACATGCTGCTCGGCGCCACTGCCCGCGCGCAGCAGCGTTTCGTCAGCATCCCGGCACTGGCCGGCTACGGCTTCCAGGCGCTGACCCCGGCGACCTACGTCGGCGACAGCGCGCATGCGCCGCCGAGCAGCACCCAGCAGATCCTCGCGCGGCACGACGACGACGAAGCGCACGCCGGCAGTTCGGCCAACACCAGCCAGGACTACATCGACCTGTACTCGATCAAGGTCGACTGGAACGCACCGGCCAACAGCGCGATCACCACCCTGCCCAAGGTCCCGATCACCGAATTCAACAGCTGGTTCACCGATTACTCGACGTTCGCGACGGTGCCGCAGCCGGGCAGCACCAAGAAGCTCGATCCGATCCGCGAAGTGATCCTCAACTCGCTGGTCTATCGCAACCTGGGCAGTTACGAATCGATCGTCGGCCAGTTCGCAACCAACATCAATTCCGCGCGCAGCGGCAGCACGGTCAACGCCGGCATCCGCTGGTTCGAACTGCGTCGCGTCGGCGGCGGCAACTGGACGCTGCAGCAGGAAGGCACCTACGGCCCGGGCGACACCAGCACCCAGCACCTGGAAGGCAGCATCGCCACCGACAACAAGGGCAACATCGCGCTGGGCTACAACATCACCCGCAAGACCACGCCGGTGACCTACGCGTCGCTGGGCTGGACCGGCCGCCTCGCAAGCGATCCCGCGGGCGTGATGACGCAGGGCGAGAACATCGTCGCCCCGGGCGCCGCGGCCGAAACGTCCGGCCGCTGGGGCGACTACTACGCGATGGTGGTCGACCCGAGCGATGACTGCACGTTCTGGATGGTCGGCATGTACCGCCCGAGCAGCAGCTGGAACACGAAGATCGCGAACTTCAAGTTCGACGACTGTGGCACCTCGAGCACCACGTACGCCGTGTCCGGCACCATCACCACCAGCGCCGGTACCGGGCTCGGCGGCGTCACCGTCAGCACCGGCATGGTCAGCACCACGACCGGCAGCGGCGGCACCTTCACCCTGTCGAGCCTGGCCAACGGCAGCTACACGATCACGCCGAGCCTGTCGGGCTACAGCTTCTCGCCGACCAGCCGCAGCGTCACCGTCAGCGGCGGCAACGTCGGCAGTCAGAACTTCACCGCCACCGCCACGACGAGCAACACGGCGCCGACGGCAAACTTCGGCTTCACCACCAGCGGCCTGGTCGCGACCTTCAACGACAGTTCCAGCGACAGCGATGGCAGCATCGCCTCGCATGCCTGGACCTTCGGCGACGGTGGCACCTCGACGGCGGCCAGCCCCAGCCACACCTATGCGTCCAGCGGCACCTACAGCGTGACCGAGACGGTCACCGACGACGGTGGCCTGAGCGCGAGCAAGACGTCCTCGGTGACGGTGAGCGGCGGCGGCACCGGCGGCAACGTGCTGAGCAGCGGCGTGACCGTGACGGGCCTGGCGGCGGCGACCGGTGCGTACCTGAAGTACACGATGGTGGTGCCGGCCGGCGCGACCGGGCTGAAGTTCGTGATGTCCGGCGGCACCGGTGATGCCGACATGTACGTGAAGTTCGGCAGCGAGCCGACCGACTCGTCCTACGACTGCCGTCCGTACGTCAGCGGCAACTCGGAAACCTGCGCGATCGCGACTGCGCAGGCGGGGACCTACTACATCAACATCAAGGGCTACCAGACGTTCTCCGGCGTCAGCCTGACCGGCAGCTACTCGACCGGCGGTGGTGGTGGT
>NZ_JAANOY010000100.1 GCF_011320095.1 Cognatiluteimonas telluris
TCTTGTGGGCAAATGGCGGCCTAACGATTCATTCAAGCCGAACCCGCTTCGTTCCAGCAAAAGGCGGCACTGAAAAGCGTGCCACCTTTTGCCTCCACTACGCAGGTCGGCTTAATTCAGGTGTTAGACCCTTGGGCGACCCTCTTGCGCACCCGCAGAGTGATACTGTAGTGTCACTCCATGCGCACTGAACTCGTCACGACCCTGAAACGGCAGGCTACCGAACTCCTCTCCGATGTGGAGCGGGACAAGGAGCCGATTCTGATCACCCAGCACGGGCTGCCTACTGCCTACTTGGTGGACGTGGAGAGTTACGAGCTCATGCAGCAGCGCATGAGCATCCTCGAGGGTATCGCCCGCGGAGAACAGGCGATTGCTGAGGGGCGTGCCGTTTCCCAAACCCAGGCCAAGAAGCGTCTTGCCAGATGGCTGAAATAGTCTGGTCAGAGCCGGCCCTGAGCGACCTGGACGCTATCGGTGACTACATCGCCTTAGAGAACCCGGCCGCAGCCACAGAGCTTGTGCAACGTGTCTTTGCGCACGTGGAGCAGCTGGCTGACCATCCGGAGAGTGGCAGCCGGCCGCAGGAACTTAAGCGCTCTCGCTACCGCCAGATCGTAGAGCCGCCCTGCCGCGTGTTCTACCGCTACGATGGAAAGACTGTTTTTGTTCTGCACGTCATGCGATCCGAGCGCTTGCTTCGCAGTCGTCAGCTAGGGGCCCGGGCTAAACGGCCAAGGGTCTAACAATTCATTCAAGCCGAACTTGCTTCGTTCCAGCAAAAGCGTGGCAACAAAAGCCTGCCACGCTTTCGCTTCCACTACGCAAGTCGGCTTAATTCAGGTGTTAGCGCGCTGACCGTTTCAGACTGTTACTCGGATAAGCAACGATGATTCTCGGGCTTCGCACAGCAATTTACCCGGTGGCTGATCTGGCGGCAGCAGCGCGCTGGTAC
>NZ_JAANOY010000101.1 GCF_011320095.1 Cognatiluteimonas telluris
CGCCAGCAGCGCTTTTCTAGCAGATTTCGCGCCACAGCGGCAGTCGGACGAATGCAGCGCGGCGCATAAGCTTTTCCTGAAGCGCCTGGATCGTTCTCGCGGGGTATAACACCTGAATTAAGCCGACATGCGTAGTGGAGGCAAAAGGTGGCACGCTTTTCAGTGCCGCCTTTTGCTGGAACGAAGCATGTTCGGCTTGAATGAATTGTTAGGGCTCACTAGCCGGAGCCCGCCCGATCCTGTTCTGCCAGCCGCAATCTGTCGTCGATCTCGTCCTGCGGCGGATGCTGCCTTTTGTACTCAATCAACTCTCCGTTCTCCAGCCGGTGCCAAACAACATCGCGTAAGCCGTAGACGTACGGAAGTTCGGAGGCGTCACTTATCTCTACCGAGCGGAGCAACGGGGAGTGAGTTGGATCGCTTGTGTCTATTTCAAAACCGCATGGTGTGCCGGACCAGGTTTCGGCTCTCAGATGAATCTGGTTGCCGTTAAAGCCATAGATCTGAATTGCGCTTCCGTGTGCGCCGGCCGGGAACTGGACAATCAATTCGTCGCGCCCATCATTGTCGATATCGAAGTATTGGGCAGATGAGTAGTTGTCTTGGCTGTGAACTTCCGATGGATTGTTCGACAGCGGTTGCGAGATGAACCGAGTGATATTTTCTACCAGTTGACCCGGGAGCTCATGAAGTACGCGAGCAAGTTCGGCCTCTGCCTTTTTGGCGCGCACGTACTCCCATGCCGCGATGGCTAAACCGATAACGATACCTGCGATACCGAGAAAATCCATGAGTGGGCCCTAACACCTGAATTAAGCCGACACGCGTAGTGGAAGCAAATGTGGCACGCTCTTTGTGCCGCATTTGCTGTAACGAAGCGTGTTCGGCTTGAATGAATTGTTAGGCGCCAACCACCGTTTGGTGGTC
>NZ_JAANOY010000102.1 GCF_011320095.1 Cognatiluteimonas telluris
TGACCCACCCAACGCTCCATCGTCGCCGCATCGAACAGGTCGCTGGCGTAGTTCAGCGCGCCCACCAGCCCCTGCCCACTGTCCTGCAGCAGCAACGACAGGTCGAACTGCGCCGTGCTCGCTTCCACCGGTTGCCCGCTCAGCCGCAGCCCCGGCAGCTCCACCGCCGACATCGGCGTGTTCTGCAGCACCAACAAGGTCTGGAACACCGGACTGTGGCCCAGGCTGCGCGCCGGGTTCAGCGCCTCGACCACCTGCTCGAACGGCAGGTCCTGGTGCGCAAACCCCGCCAACGTCAGCTCGCGCACCTGCGCCAGCAGCTGCGACACGCTCCAGCCCTCGTCCACCCTCAGCCGCAACGCCACGGTGTTGACGAAAAACCCGATCAGCCCTTCCACCTCGGCCTGGCGCCGGTTCGCCACCGGTACCCCCACCACCACGTCCGACTGCCCGCTCAACCGCGACAACAACACCGACCAGGCGGCGTAAAGCACCATGAACACCGTCACCCCATGGGCTTCGGCGCAACGCTTCACCCCCGCCGTCAGCGCCGCGTCCAGCGTGAACTCCACGCTCGCCCCGCGATAACTCTGCCGCGCCGGGCGCGGACGGTCCGTCGGCAACGCCAGCAACGTCGGCGCCCCGGACAGATGCCCCCGCCAGTACCCCAACTGCTGCTCCAGCACCTCGCCCTGCAACCAGTCGCGCTGCCACACCGCGTAATCCGCGTACTGCACCGCCAGCGGCGCCAGCGGATCCGCAGCCCCCGTCACGAACGCCCCGTACAACGCCCCCACCTCGCGAACCAGCACCCCCATCGACCACCCATCGGACACGATGTGGTGCATCGCCACCAGCAGTACGTGCTCATCCGCTGACAGGCACAGCACGCGACCGCGGATCAGCGGGCCTC
>NZ_JAANOY010000103.1 GCF_011320095.1 Cognatiluteimonas telluris
CCGCATTGGTCGGATTGGCGTACTGCCTTCGGGGGAAGGGGATACATGGCGTTTTTTTCGCGTTTTCCGCTCGCGTTCGCGACGGCGATGGTGTCGGCGGTTGCCGGCCTTTCCACCCCTTATTCCACGGCCGTAGCCGGTGACGCCAACCACGTCGCCGCCGCTGCGCCGGGCGCCCGCGCGCAGGCGACGGCCGCCATGCCGGCCAGCTTGTCCGGCAAGCGCCTGGATGCCGTCGCCGAGGCGATGGACCGGATCACCCGCCAACTGCGCGCGACGGGGAGCGCCTCGCCCACCGGCGCAGAGGCCCTCGCCATTGCCGCTGACGTCCGTGCCCGGTTGGCGAGCCTGGACAGCCTGGAGCTCGTCCTCGATCAGTCCGCGATCGAAGACCGCGCCGAAATGGCGCGCATGCACGTGCCCTCGGAGCTGCGGGAGCGTTACGAAACCAACCAGCGCTTGCTGGGCCAGCGGCTGCAGGCCTTCAGGCGCGTGGCCAACCGCGTGCGCCCGGCCCTGGGCAGCCGCAACGCGATGGAGGCAGCGTCCGCCCTGTCGCAGTTGCGCTCGCAGCTGGCGTCCACCGACGTGACCCGCAGGCTGGCCTTCGATCCGGCGACGGTGCGCGCGCAACAGGTCAAGCCCGAGCGCCGCGCACCTGCAAGCACGCGGGCGGGGCTGGATCGCTTCCTGTCCCCGCAGGTGGCGGGCGCGTCGACGCTTGCAGTGGCGCCTGCCGCGGTCGTGCCGCCGGAGCTGGCGGAAACACCGGAGACCGCGCTGACGCCCGAGATCACGGCGCTGGCCGCCAGCCTCGGCCACAACCCGGTGCAGATCTTCAACTGGGTCCATAACAACATCGACTTCGTGCCGACCCACGGCGCCATCCAGGGCGCCGGCCTGAC
>NZ_JAANOY010000104.1 GCF_011320095.1 Cognatiluteimonas telluris
CTAACACCTGAATTAAGCCGACATGCGTAGTGGAGGCAAAAGGCGGTTACGCTTTTGGTAACCGCCTTTTGCTGGAACGAAGCAAGTTCGGCTTGAATGAATCGTTAGGCCGCCATTTGCCCACAAGAGCCATTCGGTAGCAAGCCACACGCTTGACCTGAGGCCGAGGGAGGCGGCCGCGCGCCAGAAGCTACAGGCGCCCATCCCAGATGCCGCCTGGTGGCATGGGATGCGGCAAATGCCGCCGGACGGTCCGGGCGCACCCCTGGGCAACTCGGGCGCGACCCGCGGAATAGCCGAAGCCGCTTGTGCCGAAGCTACGCTGCCCGGCCGCGCGCCGGGAGCTGCGAGCGCCCAACGCAGATGCCGCCAGCAGCCTCGACGAGCGGAACTGCCGTCTGGAAGTACGAGCGCCGCTTAGAGAACTCCAAGCGCGACCGAAGAGGGTGGACGAAAGCGACAAGTTACTCACCGAAGCGAGCCAATTCGAACCGCCGCATTGCCACAACAGGCCTGCTCTTAGCGGCCTAACACCTGAATTAAGGGGAGCCGCGAAGCGGCTTCCCCTTGAATGAATAGTTAGGCAGCCATTTGCCCACAAGAGTCATTCGGTAGCAAGCCACACGCTTGACCTGAGGCCGAACCAGTCGGCCGCGCGCCAGAATCTACAAGCGCTCAGCCCAGATGCCGCCTGGTGGCATGGGATGCGGCAAATGCCGCCGGAAGGTCCGCGCGCACCCCGACGCAGATCGGGCGCGACCCGCGGACTAGCCGAAGCTGCTTGTGCCGAAGCGAAGATGCACGACCGCGCACCAGGAGCCGCGAGCGCCCGGCATTGGTGCCGCCGGTAACCTCGATCGCCAGTACTGCCGCGTAGAGATACGAGCG
>NZ_JAANOY010000105.1 GCF_011320095.1 Cognatiluteimonas telluris
CGAGCGCCGCTTAGATGACCCCAAGCGCGACCGAAGATGGTGGACGAAGGCGACAAGGTGCTGAGCGAAGCGAGCAACCCGAACTGCCGAAGTGCCGCAGCAGGCCCGCTCTTAGCGGCCTAACACCTGAATTAAGCCGACTTGCGTAGTGGAGGCAAAAGCGTGGCAGGCTTTTTATGCCACGCTTTTGCTGGAACGAAGCAAGTTCGGCTTGAATGAATTGTTAGGCCGCCGCGCCATTGCTTGCAATCTCCAGCGCCCGAGCAATGGTGAGTGGCCCGTTTATGGCCGGATCAGTGCACTCTGCCAGATCGTCCGCAACCGATGGGTCGGCAAACGCGACGCGCTCCGACAACTGCAACGCGTCAGCGGTATAGGCGAGTTCTGCGGCAGACAATTGGCCAGAGGCGAACAATCTGCAAAGACTGCCAAGGCCGTGACGATTGAGAAGAAGATCCGTGTCCTCGCTTACAACGACAGGCGCTGAGCCCCCAAGCGTTTCCAATGCGCGGCTATGTACCACCAATTCGTCCGCGATCGCCGCGGAAAATTCGCTCGGCGAGAGACTGCCGGCCATTAAGGCAACAACTGCGGAAAGCTTCATGCGGGGCCTAACACCTGAATTAAGCCGACCTGCGTAGTGGAGGCAAAAGGTGGCACGCTTTTCAGTGCCGCCTTTTGCTGGAACGAAGCGGGTTCGGCTTGAATGAATCGTTAGGCCGCCATTTGTTCACAAGAATCATTGGCTGACAAGCCACACGCTTGACCTGAGGCCGAACCAGTCGGCCGCGCGCCGGAATCTGCAGGCGCCCAGCCCGGATGCCGCCTAGTGGCCTGGGATGCGGCAATGCCGCCGGA
>NZ_JAANOY010000106.1 GCF_011320095.1 Cognatiluteimonas telluris
TTCGCACTGGCAAGCTAACTGCTCGGGCTAAACGGCCAAGGGTCTAACAATTCATTCAAGCCGAACTTGCTTCGTTGCAGCAAAAGCGTGGCATAAACAGCCTGCCACGCTTTCGCTTCCACTACGCGCGTCGGCTTAATTCAGGTGTTAGACGGCATATGGCAATTCTCTCGCGAGTTCTGGCATTTCTAAAGCGGGCTAAGCCAGTCCCTCTGGACCAATGGTTTTTCGTGTCGTTCGATGACGTTATGGTTCACGTCAAGGCGCAGCCGCCTGGGCAGGAGCCACGGGAGCAGTCATTCCCATGGTCTGCGATTGAGCGTGTTTGCTTCAAGGACGAGGGTATTTATGCGTCTGATGGGCTGTATATCTTTACCAACTTGCGACCAGAGTCTTTCGTAATCCCAACGGAGGGAAACGGTGGCGAGGCATTTTTCGCCGCCCTTAACACTAAAGGCTTCTTCCCTACAGAGATATTCTCGGCGGCTATCAGTTCAACGGATGGTGGAACGTACTGCTGGCCACGTACGGATGCCGTCTAACAATTCATTCAAGCCGAACATGCTTCGTTCCAGCAAAAGGCGGCACTGAAAAGCGTGCCACCTTTTGCCTCCACTACGCATGTCGGCTTAATTCAGGTGTTAGGCCCCGCAGGAGGCAAATGGTGAACTCGGAGAGAAAGCCTCGCGTCTCACAATTCCTGCTGCTTTCCGCCACATTTTTGAGTGCCGCGGCTTCGCTTTTCCTTGGC
>NZ_JAANOY010000107.1 GCF_011320095.1 Cognatiluteimonas telluris
CCGAGGGCGGCCGCTGACGCCCGGTGGGCGCCGCGGCGCAGCGCCCCACAGGGGCAGCGGGGTCCCTGCGCGCCGGCGGTGCGCGTAACCTTCGCCGGCCGCATCCCGCGTGCCTTGCCGGAGTCCCCCGATGACGATTTCGATGTACCAGGCATCCGTGCCCGTATTCGTGCGTGCGCTGCAGAACCTGCGCGCGGTGCTGCACAAAGGCGAGGCGCATGCCGTCGAAAAAGCGTTCGCACCCGAAGTGCTGCTGCAGACGCGGCTGATCGCCGACATGCTGCCGCTGGTGCGCCAGGTGCAGATCGCCACCGACATGGCCAAGAACGGCGCCTGCCGCCTGGCCGGCAGCGAGCCGCCGAAGTTCGAGGACGACGAGACCAGCTTCGCGCAGCTGTACGCGCGCATCGATCGCGCGATCGAGGTCATCCGTGGCATCGATGCCGCGCAGGTCGACGGCAGCGAGTCGCGCCCGATCGTGTTGCAGATGCGCAGCGGCGAAATGAAGTTCGAAGGCCAAGCCTACCTGCTGGACTTCGTGCTGCCCAACCTGTTCTTCCACTGCACCACCAGCTACGTGATCCTGCGCGAGGCCGGCGTTCAGATCGGAAAGATGGATTTCATCGGCGCCACGTCCTGACCGCGGCGGCCTGGGCGGGGCCGGCCGGAGCGCGGGCCCCGCGGGGCCGTGGGCGCGCCCGCTCGCTGCGAGCGGCACGCGACGGTGCCGTGCGTTGGCGCC
>NZ_JAANOY010000108.1 GCF_011320095.1 Cognatiluteimonas telluris
GAACGAAGCGGGTTCGGCTTGAATGAATCGTTAGGCCGCCATTTGCCCACAAGAGTGATTCGGTAGCAAGCCACACGCTTGACCTGAAGCCGAGCCAGTCGGCCGCGCGCCAGGAGCTACAGGCGCCCATCCCAGATGCCGCCTGGTGGCATGGGACGCGGCAAATGCCGCCGGACGGTCCGGGCGCACCCCTGGGCAACTCGGGCGCGACCCGCGGACTAGCCGAAGCTGCTTGTGCCGAAGCGAAGATGCACGGCCGCGCATCGGGGACTGCGAGCGCCCCGCCTTGATGCCGCCAATAACCTCGATCGCCAGGACTGCCGCGTGGAAATACGAGCGCCGCTTAGGTGACTCCAAGCGCGACCGAAGAGGGTGGACGAAAGCGACAAGGTGCTGAGCGAAGCGAGCAACCCGAACTGCCGAATTGCCGCAGCAGGCCCGCTCTTAGCGGCCTAACACCTGAAATAAGCCGACCCGCGAAGCGGGTTCGGCTTGATTGAATTGTTAGCTCCCTTGCGAGGAGAGCGGGATAACGACGCTTGAAACTGTGGATGTCTCATCGCTGACCTTGGCCCACCGCAAACTGTGGAAGATTAGGTTGATTCGGAAGCGATCAGTCTCAATCTCAGCTTCATGCATCGGGTTGCCTAGCCGGGCGGCCCATGCGGCGGCTTTGGTTGATGGTTCAATTGCCCGAATGCCTGGCCATGCCAGCGACCAAC
>NZ_JAANOY010000109.1 GCF_011320095.1 Cognatiluteimonas telluris
TTTTCCCTTTGCTGCTATGGCGCTTGAGGAAACTAGCAAAAGCACGGAGGCGAACAGTACAGCAAATGTTTTCTTCCAGATCACTCGGAACTCTCCCATGTAAGGCCTAACACCTGAATTAAGCCGACTTGCGTAGTGGAGGCAAAAGGTGGCACGCTTTTCAGTGCCGCCTTTTGCTGGAACGAAGCATGTTCGGCTTGAATGAATTGTTAGGTGCGCAGCCGGGCTGTGCCCAACGCGGACCAGGAACCTAACCCGAGTTTGCGGGCCAGACGGCGGGTGAACCAAGAGACGGTGATGCCAAAAAACGCGCCAGTGATCAGGGCGACATCGCTCGCCTCCTTGAACGACATGGTGCGAATGCCCTTGTTGCCCATGTACCAGGCAAAAGCGCCAAACACGACCCCGAAGAATGCGCCACCAAAGAGGGCGAGCGGAAGAAAGCCCATATAGAGCGGCGGCGGCAGCGGAATGCCCATTGACCAGAGCAACTGCCAAAGGGGCGGCGATGCTGTGGCCGGGCCTACACCTTTCTCCGCCATCAGGCGTTTGTATTCTTCAATTTTGCGATCGTGTGTCATGCGCACCTAACACCTGAATTAAGCCGACCTGCGTAGTGGAGGCAAAAGGTGGCACGCTTTTCAGTGCCGCCTTTTGCTGGAACGAAGTAGGTTCGGCTTGAATGAATCGTTAGGCCGCCATTTGCCCACAAG
>NZ_JAANOY010000011.1 GCF_011320095.1 Cognatiluteimonas telluris
AGTCACACCGGTGTCAGGAGTTCAGCCGTGCGCCCTTCCGATCTGCACCTGCCGCCGCGGCCGCGCGCTCCCGCACGGCGCCGCAGGCTGGGACAGCCGCGCGCGGCTGGCGCTGCCGCAGCGGGTAAGCTGCCGCCCGCCGGCCAGGAGGCCGGCAACAGGAGTTCCACCCACCAAGGAGACACGGACGACATGACCCAGAACTTTGCATCCCGACACCTCGACGACGCCCAGTGGGCCGCCGTCGACCAGGCCATCGACGGCTTGAACACGGCACTGGAGCCGCTGCTGGTGGCGCTGGCCTCCGAACAGCAACGGCGCGCGGTGAAGATGGGCGACGGCTCGGAGGCGTTCTGCCGGCAGGCGCTGGACGTCATCAGCGAGAACATCGCGCTGATGCCGCGCAACTTCGACGTCGACGAGATGCGCCGCGACCTGGCATCGCACGATGCGCTGCATGCGCGTGCGGTGCGGCTGACCCGGCTGATGGAAAAGGTGCACGACACCGATACGGCGCTGGGCAGCGATGCGATGGTCGCCGCGCTGGAGGGCTACGCCTTCCTCAAGGCCGCCGGCAAGGGTGAAGGCGTCGACGCGCTGCGCAAATTGCTGGGCAAGCGATTCGACAACGGGCCGCGCAAGGTGGAGGTGGCAGCGGCAGCCGGGGCGTAAGCAGGCGTTGCGTTTGGATGGAGGGCCCCGCGTTGTTTGCGGGGCTTTTTTGTGGGGGTCTTGGGGGGTCCTGGAAGAACTCGCGGCTGAAGCTGCTCCTACCGGGCGGGGCGGGACGTGGGTGCGCGGGGGCTCTGCTAGGCTCCCCCAAACGTCGGGGGACATGCATGGGTTCGGGACATTCGCAGTTCGCCTTGTTGCGGCAGCGGCGCTTCGCGCCGTTCTTCGCGACGCAGTTGCTGGGCGCGTTCAACGACAACGTGTTCCGCAACGCGACGATCGTGCTGATCACCGCGCAGCTTGGCTTGAGCACGGCGCAGGCGTCGCTGTATACGAATCTCGCGCCGGCGTTGTTCATCCTGCCGTTCTTCCTGTTCTCGGCGCTGGCAGGGCAGCTGGCGGAGAAGTACGAGAAGACGCGCCTGATCCGCTGGATCAAGCTGTTCGAGATCGGGGCGATGGCGGTGGCGGCGTGGGGGTTCTACGCGCACCACGCCAGCCTGCTGCTGGTGGTGCTGTTTTTGATGGGGCTGCACTCGACGATGTTCGGGCCGATCAAGTACTCGATCCTGCCCCAGGCGTTGCACCCGGAGGAACTGGTCGGCGGCAACGGGCTGGTCGAAACCGGGACCGCGCTGGCGATCCTGTTCGGGATGATCCTCGGCGGCAGCCTGATGCTGTCGCCCGCGCACGGGCCGACGTACGCGTCCATCGCGGTGCTGGCGATCGCGGTGGCGGGCTACCTGGCCAGCCGCGCGATCCCGCCGGCACCGGCGACGGCACCGACGCTGCGGATCCGCTGGAACCTGGCGGCCGAAACCTGGCACATCCTCAGGCTGTGCACGCGCCAGCGCGCGGTGTTCAACTCGGTGCTCGGTATTTCCTGGTTCTGGTTCTTCGGCACCGCGCTCACCGCGCAGTTGCCGGTGTACGCGCAGGTCAACCTCGGCGGCGGCAGCGCGCTGTTCCTGCTCGCGCTCGGGGTGTTCTCGATCGGCACCGGCATCGGCTCGCTGCTGTGCGAGAAGTTGTCCGGGCGCACGGTGGAGATCGGACTGGTGCCGCTGGGCGCGCTGGGCATCAGTGCGTTCGTGCTGGACCTTTACTGCGCGCGGCCGGGCGCGGCGCCGGTGGCGGGACTGGATGTCGCCGGCTTCCTGCACGCGCATGGCAGCCTGCGGATCCTGTTCGACCTGCTGATGATCGGGACCTTCGGCGGGTTCTTCCTGGTTCCCCTGTTCGCGCTGGTGCAGAGCCGCACGCCCAAGGCCGAACTGTCGCGGGTGATCGCCGGCAACAACATCCTCAACGCCTTGTTGATCGTTGCCGCGGCGGCGTGCGGGATCGCCGCGCAACAGCTGCTGCACTGGAGCATCCCGACGTTCTTCCTGGCGCTGGCGATTGCCAATGCCGTCGTGGCGCTCTACATCTTCACCCTGGTGCCGGAATTCCTGATGCGCTTCCTCAGCTGGCTGCTTGTGAAGTCGCTGTACCGTCTGCGCGTGGACGGCATCGCCCATGTTCCCGACGAAGGCCCGGCCCTGGTGGTGTGCAACCACGTCAGCTACATGGATGCGCTGATCCTGGCCGGCGCGATCCCGCGGCCGGTGCGGTTCGTGATGTATTACCGGATCTTCAACATCCCGGTGATGCGCTGGATCTTCCGCACCGCCAAGGCGATCCCGATCGCCGGTGCGCGCGAGGATCCGGCGTTGATGCAGCGCGCGTTCGACGAGATCGGGGCGGCGTTGGACGCGGGCGAAGTCGTCGGCATCTTCCCCGAGGGCGCGCTGACGCGCGACGGCGCGATCGGTGCATTCAAGTCCGGCGTCGAGCGCGTGCTCGCGGCGCATCCGGTCCCGGTGGTGCCGATGGCGCTGTGCGGGATGTGGGCCAGCATGTGGAGCCGGCGCGGCGATGCCGCCGCCAGCGGGCGGCTGGGGAGGATGCGGTTGCCGCGGCGGTTCCGCGCCGATGTCGCGGTGGTTGTGGACGCCCCGGTCGACGGTCGGGTGGCGACGGCGGACAGCCTGGAGGCCCAGGTGCGCACGCTGCGCGGCAATCGCGAATGAGGTGCGGGACGCGCCCGTCGCAGTGACCGCACGGCGCCGTTGCGGCGCCGGCGAAGGGCAACGGTTGCCGCCGCCCGAACGGCGCGCCAGCGGCTGCTAACATCGCCGCGGGGACGCTGGCCACGCCAGCACGACATCAACGGGAGACGCATGAATACCGTGTCGCAGGAAAACATTCCGAACCATCTGGTGTGGGCGATCCTGGCCACGCTGTTCTGCTGCCTGCCACTGGGCATCGTGTCGATCGTGTATGCGGCCAAGGTCGATGGCCTGCGCCTGGCCGGCAATCTCGAAGGTGCGCGCGAGATGTCGCACAAGGCGAAGATGTGGGCGATCTGGTCGGCGTTGTCGGGCCCGATCCTGCTCGCCATCTGGATCATCTTCTTCGGCGGGCTGATGGGGCTGGGCGCGCTGAGTGGCAATTACTGATTCCGCACGCACGGCATTGGCGGCGGTAGCCACCGGCAGCGCAATGCATGCGCTGCCGGCCGCCAGTTCGCCGGCCGTGCATGCACGGTGGCGCCGGATCGCGCCGACATTGCTGCTTGCGCTCGGTGGCACGGCGACGGCTTGGCTGTTGTCGCGGGTGGATCCCAATGCCCCGGGCAACCTGCTGCCGCCGTGTCCGCTGCATGCGCTGACCGGCCTCTACTGCCCCGGTTGCGGCAGCACGCGCGCGCTCCATGCCTTGTTGCAGGGCGACGTCCCGGGTGCGCTGGCGATGAATCCGTTGCTCGTGGTCGCGTTGCCGGTGCTGGCGGCGATGGCGCTCAATGCGGCCGGCTGGCAACCGGCCGGTGCGCAGCGGCTGTGGCGCGCGCTGGGGCGTCCGTTGCCGTGGCTGGTCGTATTGCTCGGCTATGCGGTGCTGCGCAACCTGCCCTGGGCGCCGTTCGGATGGCTTGCGCCCGGCTGAGCAAAGCGTCGCCTGCGGCGGGGCGTCAGCCGACCCAGCCGGCGATCACGAACAACGCCAGCGCCACCAGCCACAACAGCAGGATCCGCCAGACCAGGCTCATCGCGTCGCGCAGTTCGGGCAGCTCGCCCATCACCGCCACCAGCGCGCCGGGAGCGGCGAGGCCGTCGTCGGCGTAGTCCATCGCTTCGTCGGCCAGTTCGGTGCGCACGCTGGCGCGCCCGGCGGCGGCAAGGAAAGCGGCATCCATCTGCAGGCTGGCGCCGCCATTGTCCTTCCAGGCGCCGACGACGGTGTCGAAATCACCCACCAGCGCCAGCGCGAACGTCATCAACTGCGCGACCGGCCAGTCCAGCACCGCGAGCAGCGCGCGCGCGCCGGTGCGCGCCTGCGGCGGCAGGTCGGCGACGTCCTCTTCGCAGGCCAGCGCCGTGAGCCGGTACAGCAGCGCGCCGAACGCACCGAGCAGCAGGAACCAGAACAGCACGCCGAACCACCGCCGCTGCGCATTGCGGAACACCGCTTCCACCAAGGCCGGTGGATCGAGCGTGGCCGGCACGCCCGGCGGCAGCAGGCGTGCGGCCGCGATGCGGCGGGCCGCGGCATCGGGGGCATCGACGATCGCCTGCACGTCCAGGTCGAGGTCGCGCTGACCCCAGGCGTGGAACAGCACGACGATCGCGAACACCAGCCCGGCCAGGCCAAGCAACGGCTTGTGCAGGGACCACTGGAACAGCAACACCAGCAGCAGCGGCGGCAACAGGGCGAAGGCGATCCCGAAGCGGCCGCGCCAGGCGCCGTCGGCAGGGAATCGGGCATCGAGCCAGCGTAACCAGCCGCGATACCAGCCGAAGTCACGCGCCGACGACGCGAGGCCCGGCGCGAGGTGGCCCAGCACCAGCGCGATCACGACGGCAATCAGGGTCAGCGACATGCCCGGATTGTACGCACTGGACCGTGTGCCGACGGTGCGGCGGGCCGGCGCGCAGGACGGTCGGCGTCAACCGCCTTGGAACGCCGTTTTGCGCCAGCCCCTGGTCGAAGCTGGCGCGGGGTTCCGGCGCCGGGGTCAATCGCCGCCGTACTCCTGGAACCATTGCTCCACCAGCCAGCGTGCGATCGAGACCGGCGGCGTCACGATGATGCCGGCTTCGTCGTCGCGCAACGGCACATCCGGATCGCGCCGCAGTGCGGTGCGGATCTGCGCGGCGGTGAACCAGCGCGCGTCTTCGAGCTCGTCGCCGACCACCGGTTCATCCGGCGCGGCGTGGGCCATGAAACCGAGCATCAGCGATCCGGGGAACGGCCACGGTTGCGAAGCCAGGTAGCGGCAGGCGTGCACGCGCACACCGGACTCCTCGAAAACCTCGCGCGCCACCGTCTGCTCGAGCGACTCGCCCGGTTCGACGAAACCGGCGAGCACCGAATACCGCCGCGCCGGCCACGGCGATTGACGCCCGAGCAACAACCGGCGGCCGTCGGTGACCGCGGCGATGATCGCCTGGTCGGTGCGTGGGTAGTGCTCGCTGGCGCACTGGCGGCAACGGCCGAGCCAACCGGCGCGGACGAAATCGACCTCGCCGCCGCAGGCGCCGCAGTAACGCTGGCGCGCGTGCCAGTGCAGCAGGGCCCGGGCCTGGGCGAAGACCGTCGCGTCGACCACCGGCCACAGCGCCGCCGCACTGCGCAGGTCGACGCGTTGCGGTGCGTCGATGGCCACGGTGGCCGCGCGCGCGGCGAACCAGGCACGCCCGTCGCGCAGGCCGAGGAAGACGGCCGCGGCCGGGATCCCGACCACGTCGCGCCCCAGGGGTGCCTGCAGCTGCCGGTCGGCGTCGGCGAGCGCGCGGCCGTCGTCGTCGAGCAGGATGACGCGCGCCTGCGGCCAGAGCGATGCCAGTGCATCGGCGTCGTCGCGCAGGTGGTCGGCGCGATCGAGCGCGCCATCGACGTAAGCGAACGGATGGACGACGGGGGCTGGTTTCACACCGTGAACGACGAACCGCAGCCGCAGGTCGTCTTCGCGTTCGGATTGCGGATCACGAATTGCGCGCCCTGCAGGCTCTCGCTGTAATCGACTTCGGCGCCCATCAGGTATTGCAGGCTCAAGGGATCGACCAGCAGGGTGACCTCGTCGGTCATGATCGCCAGGTCGTCCTCGCCTTGCTGTTCGTCGAACTCGAACCCGTACTGGAAGCCCGAACAGCCACCGCCCTGGATGTACACGCGCAGCTTGAGCGCCGGATTGCCTTCCTCGGCGATCAGCTCGCGCACCTTGGCCGCGGCGGCCGCGCTGAATTCGAGCGGGCGCTGCAGCGACGGAGGGTCGGGGAGGGAGTCGCTCGCCGATGACGCCGGAGCGGAGGTTTGGGAAGTCATCGCCACAGGATGGGGCGCGCGGCGGGGCGATTCAACCACGGGGAAGCTGCCAGGGTCATCCCTGGATGGCGGTAGCCCGGATAAGCGCAGCGCATGCGGGGTTTCTGGTGCTCGGGGCGAGATGCGCGCTCCGGAATGCGAGGGACCCAATCGTGCTTGGGATCAATGTGCCACACGCCCCGGGTTCGCTGCGCTTACCCGGGCTACGGGCGCATGCATCCCCATGGCCCCGGGTGCGGCGCACTTACCCGGGCGACGGGACCGGGCTTGCCCGGCTTCCGGGGGGCCTCACTCGGCTGCGCCGTTGGCCTCGCCCGGCCTGGCGGTCGCTTCGGCCCAGGTGAACGACTGCTCCACTGCCGCGCCGCCTTCGGGTTGCAGTCGCACCACGAGCCGCACCGGCTGCAGGCCGGCGGGCAGCAGGATGTCGCCTTCGACCTGCTGGAAATACTTGAACGAATAAGCCAGCGGCGCCGGCTGCGGTTGCTGGCGCAGGCGTGCCCAGTCGAGCTTCTGCAGGCGACCGTCACGGCTGCCTTCCAGCGACAGCGTCAGGCCGCCGCGGTTGACGGCGCCGCGGTTGAGGTTCTGGGTGAGCGTGGCGGTGAAATGCCAGGCCTGTCCGCCCTGGCGCGCCAGGTGCAACTGGTGCACGTTGAGCCCGCGCCGCTGCGCGGTGCTGCCGACAAACCTGGCATAGAACGCGACATCCGAGCGCAGCCCGGCGATCTCCTCGTCGCGCTCGGCAAGCGTGCCCTGCAGGTCGCGGTTGGCCTCGCGGCTGATCTGGTCCGAACGCGCCAACGTGGCCACCCGTTGCTCGAGGGCCGCGATCCGCTCCTGCTGCGCCTGCCGCAGCGCGCGCGTGTCCCCAGGCAGCGGCGACAGCACGCGCCACAGACCCCAGCCGCCGAAGGCGAGCGCGGCCAGGAAGACCGCGATCAGGGCGTAGGCCACGCCGTGGCCGTGGCCATGACCAAGATGCGCCAGCTCGGACGCGCCGCCCGCGGAGTGTCGCGGGCCGGGCGGCGGCTGCGCGCGCGCCGGTTCCGGTGACGCTGCGGACGGTTCGGTCATCGGGCCGGTATAGCCAGCCGCTTCGGCCCGCGTCAAGCCAGCCGGCGGTGGACCCGCGGTTTCCCTTGGCAGGTCTAGACTGCGGCGGCGACCGCGCGGTCGCGGTCGGGAACGGGCGATGACGCATCCACAACTGTTCGCGCTCGGCGTGCTGCTGGCCTGGCTGGCCGGGATCCGCGTCTACCTGACGGTCTTCGGTGTCGGCCTGGCCGGCGCGCTGGGCTGGCTGGACCTGCCGCCGGCGCTGCAGGCGGCGCAATCGCCCTGGGTCCTCGGCGTGGCCGGTGGCCTGGCGGCGGTGGAGTTCTTCGCCGACAAGATCCCGGGCGTGGATTCGGGCTGGGACCTGCTGCACACGCTGCTGCGGGTGCCGGCGGGCGCCTTCCTCGCCGCGGCCACGCTGTCGGCCGACGGCCATCTGGGTGCGGGCATGCTCGCCACCGGTGCGGGCGTGGCGCTGGCCAGCCACGCGCTGAAGTCGGGTACGCGCCTGGTGCTCAATACCTCGCCCGAACCGGTCAGCAACTGGATGGCGTCGGGGACGGAGGACGCTCTGGTCGTCGGCGGCCTGGCGCTGGCGTTGCTGCATCCCTGGCTCGCCCTCGGCGGCGCGGTCGCCATCAGCGTGGCGCTCGCGGTCGCGGTGGCATGGCTGTGGCGGCGCCTGGTCGGCGGATTGCGTGGCGGTCCGCGCCGGTAACACCCGCCGGGCCGCGACGGGCCGCGGGGGTGAGTCGCTGGCCGCCATCGCTGACCGTTTCGGTATGCCGATTGCGTGGATCACCATTGCGTGCATGACCTAAGCCCCGGGCGCGGTTGTCGATCGGCGCCTATCTTGAGGACGCCATGACGTCATCCCTGCTGTCGGCCACCGCTTCCGATTCCCAGGCGGAGGTGGGTGCGCGGGTGCGCGCGGAATTTCCGCCTCCCCATTACTGGCGACGCTGGACCGCCGACGCCAGCGGCGCCGATCCCATTGCCCCTTCGACCCGCACGGACGACCCAGTGACCGCCCCGAAACGACACCCCGCGCCCGACGCCGCGATGCACGGCATGCCCGGTGATCCCGCGCCTGCCCAGGGCGACGAGCCGCCCTACCGCGTGCTGGTGGTGGAAGACGACCCCAGCCAGGCACTGTTCGCCGAAAGCGTGCTGCGCGGCGCCGGGATCCAGACCCATGGCGTGCGCGTCTCGGGCGAAGTGATGGCGGCGATGGCGGACTTCCAGCCTGACCTGGTGCTGATGGACCTGCACATGCCCGGCATCAGCGGCACCGAACTGACCGCGATGATCCGCGCCCACCAGGATTACGCGCTGACGCCGATCGTGTTCCTCACCGGCGACAACGATCCTGAAAAGCAGTTCGAGGCACTGGAAAGCGGCGCCGACGACTTCCTCGGCAAACCGATCCGGCCACGCCACCTGATGGCCGCCGTCTACAGCCGGGTCAAGCGCGCGCGCCTGCTCCACCGCCAGCGCGGCGCCGACGCCGCGCGACATCCGGTGAGCGGCCTGTACCACCGCGCGCACGTGCTGCAATCCATCGCCGCGGCCATCGCGGCGCAGGCGTCCGGCGCCGCGCTGTTCGTCGAGATCCAGGCCGCGAACCTGCTGCGCGAGCGCTATGGCTATGCGGGCTTCGAGCAGCTGATGAACGACGCCGGCCGCCGGCTCGCGCAGGCGGCCGGCCACCATCCCTGCGCGCGGTTGAACGACAACGCATTCCTGGTGTTTGCCGCCGGCGCCGGCGCCGATGCCAGACCGCCGCTGGCCACGCGCCTGCGTGACGGCCTGCGCCAGCTTCCGTTCGAACTTGGCGGCACGCCCCAGCACCTGGATGCGGCGCTGGGCCATGGCGAAGTCCTCGATGCCAGCGATCCGGTCGACCTGCTGGACGCGCTCGAACAGGCCGCGCGGCAGGCACGCACCGAGCCGGCCCGGATCGCCGCGCGGGTTCCGCGGTCGCTGCCGTCCGACAGCCAGGTGCAACTGGCCGACGCCCTCCGCGCCGCCCTGCAGGATGGCGGCCTGGAGCTTGCGTTCCAGCCCGTGGTCGCGGTGGCCGGCGGCGAGGAGGCGCAGTTCCAGGCGTTGCTGCGCATGCACGCCGATGATGGCTCACTGCATCGCGCCGGCGCCCTGGTGCCGGCAGCCGAAGCGGCGGGATTGATGCCCGACGTCGACCGCTGGGTGCTGGAGCAGGCCCTGGACCTGATGCGGCGGCGGCGCGAGGAAGGCCGTCCGCTGCGCCTGTTCGTCTCGCAGTCCCCGCGCACGCTGTCGCGCGACCTGCACGCGCCCTGGCTGGTGGACCTGCTTGCGCGCCTCGAATTGCCCGGCCCGTCGCTGGTGATCGACCTGCGCCTGGAGGATGCGCTGCTGCACTCGGTGACGCTGCGCCACTTCAGCGAACAGGTGCTCGCCGCCGGCGTTCAGCTTTGCCTGAGCCAGTATGCGCATGGCCCGGACGCCGATGCATTGCTGGAGCAGTTGTCGCTGGGGTATCTTCGCCTGTCGCCACGATACTCCGATGCGCATGCCGATCCGGCCCTGCGCGACGAGTTGCGTGGCGTCATCGACCGCGCACACCGGCTGGGCCTGCAGGTCATCGGCCCGCAGGTGGAACATGCGCAGAGCGCGGCGATGCTGTGGATGAGCGGGATCGACTTGATCCAGGGGAATCTGGTCCAGCAGGCGGATGACGCGCTTGATTTCGACTTCCAGCACGCGGTGCTCTAGCCGGCAGCGTCCTCGATGAACGACGACGCGCACCGCGTGCCGTCGCAGGTGCCCCGCTGGCTGGCGCTCGCCGCGGCCGGTGGCGCCACGCTGGCACTGGCGATGGAAACCTGGGGTATCGCCGGCCCGTGGAAGAACATCGCGCTGTTGCTGGCGGCACTGGCGGTCCTTGCGATCGCGGTCTTCGTGCTGGCCGCGCGGCGCCGCGAGAAGGTGTGGCTGCAGACCGACGCGCGCGCGCGCCGCGGGGAAGCCACGGTCGACCAGTTGCAGCGCGAAATCGACCGCCATACGCAACTGGAGCAGCAGTTGCTGCTGGCCAAGCAGGCGGCCGAGTCGGCGGTGTTGGCCAAGGGCGAGTTCCTGGCCACCATGAGCCACGAGATTCGCACGCCACTCAACGGCATCGTGCCGATGCTCGACCTGCTGATGCATGCGCGGCTGGCGCCCGACCACCACGAACTGGTCCGCACCGCGCTGGCGTCTTCGCACCAGTTGCTGCGCATCGTCGACGACATCCTCGACTACTCCAAGCTCGAGGCGGACAAGCTCGAACTGGAAACCACCGCCTTCAACCTGCGCGAGTTGATGGAATCGGTGATCCAGCTGATGGAGCGCGCCGCCGACTCCAAAGGCCTGCGCCTGAACCTGCAGATCGACCCGGCAGTGCGGCTGCCGGTGCGCGGCGATCCGGTGCGGCTGCGCCAGGTGCTGGGCAACCTGGTCGGCAACGCGGTGAAGTTCACCGAGCGCGGCACGGTCACGGTGACCGTGCGCCGGGTCGGGGAAACCGGAACCCAGCACCAGTTGCATTTCGAGGTGCGCGATACCGGCATCGGCATTTCGGCCGAGGCGCAGGCACGGCTGTTCCATGCCTTCAGCCAGGCCGATGCGTCGACCACGCGCCTGTATGGCGGCACCGGCCTGGGACTGGCGATCTGCAAGCGGATCGTCGACCTGATGGGCGGCCGCATCGAGGTGCAGTCCGAAGCTGGCCGCGGCGCCACCTTCTCCTTCGACGTTCCACTGCTCAAGGTGCAGGGCGACATGCCGGCGCGCGAGCTGTCCTTCGATGGCGGGCGGCTGCTGCTGCTCAGCGCCGACGCGCGCCTGCGCACGCGCCTGAACATGCTGCTGCCCAACTGGGGGCTGCGCATCACCCTGGTCGAGAACACCCAGGAAGCGCTCGACCGGCTGCGCGCTGCCGCGACCCAGGGCCCTCCCTGGGCCTACAGCGTCGTGCTCGCCGACCTGGCCGGGATGCGCAACACGGCGCTGGCGCTGCACCGCAACCTCGAGCGCCACGCGGTCTATGGCGAAGTGCGGCTGGTCTGCCTGTATGGCGACGAGCCGGTACCGGACGAGCTGCGCCGCAACGTGACGCTGCTCAGCCGCCAGGCCCCCGACCCCGCGCTGCGCGAAGCACTCACCAGCAAGCCCGCGGCGCCCGCGCCGGTGGCGGTCGCGGTGGCGGAGCCGGGCGAGGGCGGCAGCGACGGCAAGAGCTCGGTCCACAGCGCGCGCGTGCTGCTGGTCGAGGACAACCCGGTGAACCTGATGGTCGGCCAGCGCCTGCTCAGCGTGCTGGGCGTGGATTGCGACACGGCCCAGAACGGCGAGGTCGCGCTGCTGCGGATGTCGGGCTCGCGCTACGACCTGGTGCTGATGGATTGCCAGATGCCGGTGGTCGACGGCTACACCGCGACCCGCCGCTGGCGCGAAGCCGAGGACGCCGCCGGCGACGGCAACCATCTGCCGATCATCGCCATGACCGCCAACGCGATGGCCGGCGATCGCCAGAAATGCCTGGATGCGGGGATGGACGATTACCTCGCCAAGCCGGTCACCCGTGCCGAGCTCGAGCGCTGCCTGCATCGCTGGTGGCGGCCCAGGGCGCAGGACATGCACCCGCTGGCGCGGCCCTTGCCCGGCACCGGAAGCGCGCCCGCGCCCGAACCCCAGCCCGCCCCGCCGGCTGCGGCGGTGCCCGAGGCACCGATCCGCTCGCCCGCCGAAGCCGTGGGCGGCGCGGTGGACAATGGCGCCCATGCCCGCACACCGGAGCCGGATGCCAGCGCAGCCGCCGCGGTCGCGATGCCAGGCACGGCCACGCGGAGCAACGACCCGGTGCTGGACCAGGCCATCCTGGGCGAACTGCGTTCGGTGCTCGGCGCCGAGCTGGACAAGCTGATCGCCCTGTTCCTCGACGACACTCCACTGCTGCTGGCGCGGCTGGAGGCCGCTGCGCTTGCGCCTGACTTCAATGAACTGCGCGAGGCCGCGCATTCGCTCAAGTCCTCCAGCGCCAACCTCGGTGCGATGGCGCTGTCGGCGGCGGCCAAGCGGGTGGAACTTGGCGCGCGCATGCTGACGCTGGACCGGCCCGCCGTGGCGGTGGCGCTGATCGCCTCGGAGTTCGCGCACGCCCGCCGGGCCCTGCTTGCGTCGGCCGACGCGCCCGCAGCGGGCGCGCGTCCGTCGGATTCACTGCCGGTCTAGGACGCGCGTCGGCGGCGTGCGGGGCCCCGCATGGCGAGGACCATCCGCGAACGCGATGCCAGCCGGCCAGCGGCACCATGGCGAATGTTCTTGGCGACCCTGGCGAGGTCCCCGCCAGGCGTGTCGCCGGCAGCCCTGTATGGACGCTGCAGGGCGGACCGCGACGCGTGTCAGCCTTCGATCTTCATCGACAGGTAGTTCTGCTCGCCGACGCGCGCGATCAATGCCAGCTGGGTTTCCAGCCAGTCGATGTGCTCTTCCTCGGAATCGAGGATGTCGGTGAACAGCTTGCGGCTGACAGGGTCGCCGACGGCCTCGCAATGCGCGATCGCGATGCGCAGCGTCGGCAACGCCTCCAGCTCCAGCGCCAGGTCGCATTCGAGCAGTTCGCGCGGGTTCTCGCCGATGCGCAGCTTGCCAAGCGCCTGGAAGTTCGGCAGCCCGTCCAGGAACAGGATCCGCTCGGCGAGCCTGTCGGCATGCTTCATCTCGTCGATCGATTCCTTGTACTCGTGCTCGGCCAGTTCCTTCAGGCCCCAGTTCTTCAGCATCTTGGCGTGCAGGAAGTACTGGTTGATCGCGGTAAGCTCGTTGTAAAGCGCCTTGTTGAGGTGCTCGATGACCTGCGGATCGCCTTTCATGGCCGTGGTCCTTGCGGTGGGGATCGAGCGATCCTAGCGCCGCCTGCGGCCTGGTGCCGGAACGCGAATCGGGCGCATCCGGCGCCGGCGGCCAACGCGCAGCGCCTCAGGCGGCGTGCGAAAGCACCGGCAGCGGCAGTGGCTTGCCGGCATGGACCTCTTCCAGCAACTGCGTCGCCATGCCGATGCAACTGCCGCAGGTGGCTCCGCAGCCCGTGCGCATGGTCAGCTCGGACATGGTCCGGCAGCCAGCTTCGGCGACTTCGCGGATCTGGCGTTCGCTGACGCCGTTGCACAGGCACACGTACACGGGCGGGACTCTCCGGGGCGGGACGCCGCCCTCGGGCGACCGCGGGAATTTTGGCCCCAGATGCGAATGAGTGTCAATTCGCCCCGGGCGACCGGTTCAGCCCTGCCCGCCTTCGGTCGGCTTGCCCCCGGCGACGGCCAGCGCGGGCAGCCCGGCCACGGCGCGCACGCCCCGGCTCCTGGGTCCCGGCGTCCATGCCGCGGTTGCCGGGGCCGGAATGGCCTTGGCGCCAGCGATCTGGCGCGCGAACGGCGCCAGGTGCCGCAACGCGCTGGCATACACGCCGCGCTTGAACATCACCACGTGGTCGAGCGGATACCAGAAATCGACCCAGCGCCAGTGATCGAATTCGGGTGTATCGGTCAGGTCCAGCTTCAGGTCGCCCTCGCTGCCGTTGAACTGCAGCAGGAACCACACCTGCTTCTGGCCGATGCACACCAGCCGGTCGTGGCGCCGGATCGCGCGTTGCGGCAGCCGGTAGCGCAGCCATCCAGGCGTCACCCCGAGGACCGCGACGTGATCGGGCTCGAGCCCGGTTTCCTCGCGCAGCTCGCGGTACATCGCCTCCAGCGGCGTCTCGTCGGTGTTCATCCCGCCCTGCGGGAACTGCCACCCGTCACGCCGCACGCGCCGCGCCCAGAACACGCGGCCGTCGGGATGCATCAAAACGATGCCGACATTGGGTCGGTAACCGTCCGGATCGATCACGATGCGGACTCCAAGGGATTGACTTACGTCACTGTCCCCGACTCTGCCATGCGTGGCGTGAGCGGACAAGCACGTCGGGACGCGATTGACGCCGGCGTCACCGACATGGACAATTCGCGGTTCGCCGCGCTGCGCGGCCGCCGTGGCTATGTAGCTCAGCCGGTTAGAGCACAGCACTCATAATGCTGGGGTCGGTGGTTCGAGTCCACCCATAGCCACCATCCTGCGTCCGCAACGGCCCGCGCCTTGGACATCTTCAAGACCTTCACCATCGAAGCCGCGCACCGGTTGCCGCACGTGCCGCCCGGGCACAAGTGCGCGCGGCTGCACGGGCATTCGTTCCGGATCGAATTGCAGGTGTCAGGCGAAGTGGGCCAGGACAGCGGCTGGGTCATGGACTTCGGCGACATCACGTCGGCATTCCGGCCGCTGTACGAGCAGCTGGACCATCATTACCTCAATGACATCGCCGGCCTGGACAACCCGACCAGCGAGCGGCTGGCGATGTGGGTCTGGGATCGCCTGAAGCCCACCCTGCCCTTGCTGGCGGCGGTGGTGGTGCACGAGACCTGCACCTCGGGCTGCCGCCATACCGGGTCGTAAGCGGCCAGATCCGCGCCGAATCGCGGCCAAGGCACTGATTTACAACGGATACTGAACACGGCGGTGGAGCCAGCGCAATCGATGTTGCAATGCAGCATCCGCGGGTCTATGCTGCGACGCACAAAACCGGCATTCCCTGCCGGACATCCGCAGGAGACCCGCCATGAACCAGTTCAATACCGAGCAGTTCAGCCAGTTCAACGACCAGTTCGCGTCGGCCACGCGCCAGTTCGCCGACACCGCCGGCCAGGTCAGCCGCCTGGCCCTGGGCAACGCCGAGCAGGTCTTCGGCCTGCAGCTGGCCGCGATCGAGCAGAACGTCAACGCCACCTTCGCCTTCTGGGGCGAGCTGGCCGAAGCGCGCGACCTCGACGGCCTCAAGACCCTGTGGCCGAAGGGGGTGCAGGTGGCCCGCCAGAACGTCGAGCGTGCGATCAGCACCGGCCAGGACGTCATCGGCCGCACGGTCAAGACCAACGAGGCGATCGGCGAGATCGCCAAGGGCCAGTTCGAGCGCGCCACCGCGCAGGCCAAGCAGGCCGCCGGCAACGCGACCGAGCAGGCCGAAGCGCAGTTCACCAAGGCCGCCTCCAAGGCAGCCAAGTAAGACAAGCGGCTCTCTCTCCGCATTTGACCCGGCGACGCGAGTCGCCGGGTTTTTTTTTGCCCGCGGCAACGGCCGGGCTGGCTGCGTAAGAGCTGGAGGCAACGAAGGCATCGTGCCGCCGCAAATGCGGGGTGTTCACGCCTGGGCGCGCAGGATCGCAGGCCTGCCGACACGGGAGCAACGCGCATGAGCAGGCTCGACTCAGACGACCGCGACGATCTCGGCCGTGGCCAATTCGCATTCCCCAAGCAACGCAAGGAACCGCTGGAAGATGCCGAACACGTCCGCAACGCGATCGCGCGCTTCGACCAGGTCAAGGGCGTGAGCGACGAGGAGCGTGACGAAGCCTGGAAACGGATCCGGGCGGCCGCGAAGAAGTTCGACGTCGATGTCAGCGAGAAGAGCTGGCACGAGCTGGGCAAGCACCCGCACTGAGCGGGCCCACCGGCGGCCCGCCGCTAGAGGCCCTTCGCCGCCTGCGCCACCGCGCGGAACAGCGCACGGCCCTTGCTCATCGTCTCTTCCCATTCCTTCCCGGGATCGGAGTCATGGACGATGCCCGCGCCGGCCTGCACGTGCAGCTTGCCGTCCTGGATCACCGCGGTGCGGATCGCGATCGCGGTGTCGGCGTCGCCGTGCCAGCCGATGTAGCCGATGCTGCCGGCGTAGACGTTGCGCTTGATCGGTTCGAGCTCACGGATGACTTCCAGCGCGCGGATCTTCGGCGCGCCGCTGACGGTACCGGCGGGGAACGTCGCCCTTAGTACGTCGGCATAGCCCAACCCCCGCTTCAGCGTGCCGGTGACTTCGCTGACGATATGCATGACGTGGCTGTAGCGTTCGATCACGAAGCGCTCGCCCACCTGCACCGTGCCCGGCGCGCTGACGTGACCGACGTCGTTGCGCCCCAGGTCGATCAGCATCAGGTGCTCGGCGCGCTCCTTCGGGTCGGCGAGCAGTTCGGCTTCCAGCGCGAGGTCTTCTTCCGGCGTGCGCCCGCGTGGGCGGGTGCCGGCGATGGGGCGCACGGTGACGATGCCGCGGCCTTCGGCGTCGTGCTGCAGCCGCACCAGGATTTCCGGCGACGAGCCGACGACCTGCATGTCGCCGACATCGAGGAAGTACATGTAAGGCGAGGGATTGAGCGCGCGCAACGCCCGATACACATCCACCGGCCGCGCATGGAACGGCACGCTCAGGCGCTGCGACAGCACCACTTGGAAGACGTCGCCGGAGGCGATGTAGTCCTTCGACTTTTCGACCGCCGCGATGAAGCCCTCGCGGGTGAAGCCGGAGACGAAATGGCTTTCGTCCAGCGCTTCGGGCAGCAGCGTCTCCGGATAGCCCGCGCCGGCATGGCGCAGGCGGTGGGTGAGTTCGTCCAGCCGGCGGTTGGCGCGCGCCCAGGCCTGCGGCTCGCGCGGATCGGCGTGCACGACCAGGTACAGCCGGCCCTTGAGGTTGTCGAACACCGCGACTTCCTCGCTGAGCATCAGCAGGATGTCGGGCGTGCCGAGTTCGTCGGGCTTGGTGCCGCGCGCCAGCCGCGGCTCGATGTAGCCGATGCATTCGAAGCCGAACCAGCCGACCAGCCCGCCGGAGAACCCGGGAAGATCATCGAGCCGGGGCACCGAGAATTGCGTGCGCAGGCGCTCGACTTCGGCGAACGGATCGTCCACGTCGCGCGCCTCGACCAGCTCGCCGTGCTCGCTGACGTAAAGGGTATGGCCGGCGAAGGCATACACGCGCCTGGCCGGCAGGCCGATGATCGAATAGCGCCCGAAGCGTTCCCCGCCTTCGACCGATTCGAACAGGTAGGTGTGCGGCCCGTCGGCGAGTTTCAGGTAGACCGACAGCGGCGTGTCGAGGTCCGACAACACCTGGCGCACGACCGGGATGCGGGTGTGGCCCTCAGCCGCGTGGCGCTCGAACGCCTGCTGCGCAGGGCTGGTGGACGATGGCGAAGACGAAATCACGCGGGCATTCCTTCAGGGACGGGGCAGGCGCTGCAGCAGTCGATGGCCGGCATCGCCAACCGCCGCCGGCGGGGAAGGAACACGTGGAAGGATGCGGTCGCATGGGGCGCCACTGTAGCGGCTTCGTGGCGACCACGCATGCCACCGCACGCGGTGCCGAAGTCACGCGATTGTCACCGTCGATCCGGACAATGGAACGTCATCGCAGGGATGAAACGCGGAACAGGGACGGTCCAACCAGGACCGATGTCGCCAAGGTGACATCGGTCCTTTCTTTGTGGCCTGCGTCGCCGTCTCCTTGCCCGGCTCAACGCGTGGCCGCGACCGCCTGTTTCATCTGCGCGATCACCTGCGCGTAATCGGGATGGCCGAAGATCGCCGAGCCGGCGACGAAGGTGTCGGCACCGGCCTGCGCGATCGCGCCGATGTTGTCGGGTTTCACGCCGCCATCGATCTCCAGCCGGATGACGCGCCCGTCGCGGCCCGCGCAGGCGCGATCGATCATCCCGCGCACCTGTTGCAGTTTCTCCAGCGTGGATGGAATGAACGACTGCCCGCCGAAGCCTGGATTGACGCTCATCAGCAACACCAGGTCGAGGTCCTCGAGCACCCAGTCGAGCACGTCGACCGGGGTCGCCGGATTGAGCACCAGCCCGGCGCGGCAGCCCACCGCCTTGATCAACTGGATCGTGCGATGCACGTGGCGGCTGGCCTCGGGGTGGAAGCTGATGTCGGTGGCGCCGGCCTTGGCGAAGTCGGGAATGATCCGGTCCACCGGCTCGACCATCAAGTGCACGTCGATCGGCGCGGTCACGCCGTGTTTGCGCAGCGCCTCGCACACCATCGGCCCGATGGTGAGGTTGGGCACGTAGTGGTTGTCCATCACGTCGAAATGCACCCAGTCGGCGCCGGCGGCGAGCACGTCGTCGACCTCCTGCCCGAGGCGCGCGAAATCGGCGGACAGGATCGAGGGGGCGATGACGGTCGGTTGCATGGCGGTCCTGTGCAGGTCAGCGGCGTGGCGGCGGCGATTGTCGCAGCCGGCGGATGCGGTCGTAAGCGGTATTGATGGTGCGGGTCTGGCGCTCGGCGTCCTCGCGTTCGGCGGCATCGCGGGCACGATCGGGATGGAAGCGCGCCAGCAGCCGGCGCCGGGCCCGCTCGATGTCGCGGTCGTCGGCATCGGCCGACAGGCCCAGCACCCGGTAAGGATCGTCGGCATCGCGCCGGCGACGGCCGCCGAACCAGCCGGCATCGAAGGCGTGCCCCAGCAGCAGCCCGATCAGCGCGCCGAGCAGCGGTTGCGCGCGCACCAGCAGCAGGCCCGCAAGCACGCCGACCACGGTGCCGATCCAGGGCTTGCGCGGCTCGTCCACCCGGCCAGTTTACAGGCCACCCCTCGCGCCGCCGTCGCGGCCGGTACACTAGTCGACCCTCGGCTGTTCGGCTGGACCGCGCGTGGCGACGACGACGACACATCCATTGCGACCCTACCTGCTCGAGTCCGACCTGCCGGGCCTGGCGCTGCGTCATCGCGGCAAGGTGCGCGACGTGTTCGAACTTCCGGCCGGCACCAGCGAAGCCGCCGGACGCGGCGCCGAGCCGCTGCTGCTGATCGTCGCCACCGACCGCCTGAGCGCGTTCGACGTCGTCCTTCCCGACCCGATCCCGGGCAAGGGCGAGATGCTGTGCCAGATCAGCAATTTCTGGTTCGGCCAGACCGCGCACCTGGTCCCCAACCACCTGACCGGGATCGATGTCGCCGGCGTGCTGCCGCCCGGCGTGGATGCATCGCTGTATGCAAAGCGTGCGGTGGTGACCAAGAAGCTCAAGCCGGTGCCGGTGGAAGCGATCGCGCGCGGCTACCTCATCGGCAGCGGCTGGAAGGACTACCAACGCACCGGGCGCGTGAGCGGCATCACCCTGCCCGACGGCCTGCAACAGGCCGAGCAACTGCCGCAACCGATCTTCACCCCCTCGACGAAGGCCGCGGTCGGCGACCACGACGAGAACATCGACTTCGATACCATGGTGCGCGCGATCGGCGCCGACCTCGCCGAGCAGGTGCGCGACGCGACGCTGCGCCTGTACGCGTTCGCGCGCGACTACGCGGCGCAGCGCGGCATCATCCTGGCCGACACCAAGTTCGAATTCGGCACCGATGCCGACGGCCGCCTGTACGTGATGGACGAGATGCTGACGCCGGATTCCTCGCGCTACTGGCCGGCGGATGAGTACGAGATCGGCACCAGCCCGCCGAGCTTCGACAAGCAGTTCGTGCGCGACTACCTGGAAACGCTGGACTGGACCAAGACCGCTCCCGGCCCACGCCTGCCGGCCGAGGTGATCGAGCGCACGCGCGCCAAATACGCCGAAGCGTTGCAGCGGCTGGCGGGGATATCGGTCGACTGACGGGCGCCTATCGCGCGCCGTTCCTTCTCGCTCCGGAGAAGGTGCCCGAAGCGCGGATGAGGCAGCGATGATTTTCCTTCTCCCTCCGGGAGAAGGTGCCCGAAGGGCGGATGAGGGCGCGCTTCCGATGACTCGCCCGAAGGCGATGCGCCAACCCAGCCGTCACCGCGGAGTCCGGCCGCCCACGGCCGATCAAGCCGCGGTGCGCTACGCTTGCCCCGCTGCGCATTGCCGCGAACAAAAGTTCGATCGACCATGAACACCACTGCTTCCGAACGCCCGATCGACCGCTGGTTCGCCCATTACTCGGACGACCACCGCAACGACACCAACCAGTGGATCCACGTCTTCGCGGTGCCCGCGATCCTGTGGAGCGCGATCGGGATGCTGTGGTGCATCCCGGTGGTCGGCAGCTGGTTCCGGCCCGGGCTGTGGGCGGCGCTGGCGATGTTCTTCGCCTGGAGCTTCTACTTCCGCGCCTCGCGTCGGCTCGGCACCGGCATGCTGGCGGTCTTCGTCGCGCTGACCTGGGCGACGCGCTGGCTGCACGACACCTTGGGGACGCCGCAGTTGTTGTGGCTGTCGGCCGGCGTGTTCGTGCTCGCCTGGATCGCGCAGTTCGTCGGCCACCGGATCGAAGGCCGCAAGCCGAGCTTCCTTACCGACCTGACCTACCTGCTGATTGGTCCGGCGTGGGTGTTGGCAAAGCTGTATCGCAAGCTCGGATGGTCGTACTGAAGCCTCCGGCGATTGGCCCCTGAAGCCGTCGCCGCGCTAGCCGCGCTCGAACATCCCGGCGGTCGGCGCGAAGCCGCGTGGCCCATAGCCGAACGCACGCTGCGCCGGCGCCGGGTCGAACACCAGGTCCTCGCGCAGGCGCCCGACGACCGCATCGCCGACGCCGCGCGCCAGGCCGATCCCACGGGCGGCATGCACCGCCGTTTCGAACACCGGCGCCGGCACTTCGATCAGGGCCGGACGCGCGGGCAAGGCGCGGAGCACGCGTGCGACCATGTCGCGATAGGCGATGGTTTCGCCACCAGGCAAGTCGTAGGCATGGCCGGCGGCGGCCTCCACGTCGCACGCCTGCAGCGCCGCCGCCGCGAGGTCGTCGACATGCACCGGCTGGCGCAGGCCGATCGCGCCCGCGGGCAGGACGAAGCCATGCCATCGCCGCGCGAAGGTCGCGATCCGGGTCAGGGTCTGGTCGCGACCGGCGCCATACACGAGCGTCGGACGCAACACCGTCGCGGCGGCTCCGCGCCGACGCGCCGCGGCGAACACCACCCGCTCGCCCTCGGCCAGGCGCGCGGCCAGGCTGCGTTCGCGCGGATCGACCGAGTCCGACTTGACCTCCAGGCTGGTCGAGCCGAAGGCCACCACGCGTGGCGAGGTCACGGTCGAGTTGGCATACCAGCGCGCGAAGTGGTCGAGCGGCCCGCAGCTGAAGATCGCGTCGACCGCCACCGGCAACCGCTCCACCCGCGACAGGTCACCGCGCAGCCAGCGCACGCAGGTGTCGTCGACCTGTGCATCGCGCGAGACCGCCAGCACCCTCCAGCCGCCCTGCCGCAGGCGTTGCAGCAACGGCGCACCGATCTGGCCGCTGCCGCCGAACACGAGTGCGCTGCGCACCCGCGGATCGGCCGCCGTGGTCGCCGGCGTCGCGCTCACTGGCCGATCGCGAACAGCGGCGCGTTGATCCATAGGTGCACCAGCACGCTGGCGGCGTAGCCGAGCGCGATCGCCCAAGTCCACTTGAGGTGGCCGAAGAAGGTGTACTGGCCGCGCGCCTGTCCCATCAGCGCAACCCCGGCCGCGGAACCCACCGATAGCAGGCTGCCGCCGACACCCGCGGTCAGCGTCACCAGCAGCCATTGCCCGTGGCTCATGTCGGGATTCATCTGCAGCACCGCGACCATCATCGGGATGTTGTCCAGTACCGCCGACATCAGTCCCACCAGGACATTGGCCGTGGTCGGGCCAAGCACGCCGTAGAAATGGTGCGACGCCACCGCGAGGTAGCCGCAGAAGCCCAATGCGCCGACGCACATGATCACGCCGAAGAAGAACAGCAACGTGTCCCATTCCGCGCGCGCGACCTGCTCGTAGCTGTCGAACGAATCGATTTCGCCGGGCGCGCCTTCGTCCTCGAACCCGGCCAGCGCCAGCTGGCGGTTGCTCGCCTGCAGGCGCCAACCGTAGAGCTTGAGCAGCGCCAGCCCGGTCATCATGCCCAGGAAGGGCGGCAGCCCCAGCGCACTGTGGAAGCTGACCGCCAGCAGGATCGTCACCACGAACAGCGCGATGATCGGGATGGCGCCGCGCTTCATGCCGACGCCCGCATCCTCGCTGGTGGGTGATCCCTTGGGCACGGCGAAGTACATCAGCAGCGCCGGCACGACCCAATTGACCAGCGACGGCAGGAACAGGTCGAAGAACTCGGTGAACGTGACCAGGCCCTTCTGCCACACCATCAGCGTGGTGATGTCGCCGAAGGGACTGAAGGCGCCACCGGCATTGGCGGCGACCACGATGCTGATGCACCCCAGCGAGATGAAGCGCGCATTGCCGGCGCCCACCGACATCAGCACCGCGCACAGCACCAGCGCCGTGGTCAGGTTGTCCAGCACCGGCGACAGCACGAACGCCAGCGCGCCGGTGATCCAGTACAAGGCGCGGTAGCCCAGCCTGTGGCGCAGCAGCCAGCTGCGCAACGCCTCGAAGACGTTGCGCTCGCTCATTGCGTTGACATAGGTCATCGCCGCCAGCAGGAACAGCAGCAGCTCCGCGTATTCCAACAGGTAGGTCCCCACCGCCGCATGCGCCGCTTCCGGCATGCCCGCGCGCGTCGTCACCGCCGCCAGCAAGGCCCAGATCGCCCCTGCGGCCAGCATCACCGGCTGCGATTTGCGCAGGTGGGTGAATTCCTCCAGCACCACCATGATGTAGGCAAGCACGAACACGACGATGGCCGTATAGCCCGCCCAGTGGCCGGTCAGGTCCACGGACGCCGCCGGGGCCGCCGCCCACGCCGAGGGAGCGGTCGCGAGGAGCACGGCGGCCAGGATGCCGGCGCTGGCCCGGGGTGCAATGTGCATGGGTGTTCGCTCCGCAGCCAAACCCGGGCGATCCGGTTGCGCCGGCACCGGCGGCAGGCGCCGGTGATGGCGACGGCCGGCAATGCTCAGGAGCAGCCTTCCGTGTAATCGATCGCCGGCGACTGGCCGACGCGCCACGCGGTGACCTTGCCGTCGGCGCCGGTCTCGAAGATCAGCGCACTGCCGCTGTCGTCATCGGCGCTCACGCGCAGGTCGACGCCGCCGGGCACGTACTTGGCGGGCTGCTCGCGCACGCGGCCGTCGTAGAGCTTGCGGATCTGGTCGATGCCCATGCCGACCTTGCCGCCGCCGGGCGCGGTTTCGGCGTCGGTGGCGACGTCGTAACGCACCAGCTTGTCGCCTTCGATCATCAGCTTGAGCGCTTTCGGCGCCGCGGGATCGAGCGCCACCTGCTGGCAGCTGCTGCCCGCGGCGGGCGCCGCGATCTTTAGCGGTCCCTTCCAGGTTTCGTGGAGTTCCTTGGAGTTCATGCCGAACTTCAGGTCGCCATAACCCTTGAACGTCGGCGTGCGATCCACGGCAGCGGGTGCGGGCGCGGCAATCGTCGCCGACGCGGTGGCCGTAGATGCCGCCGACGCGGGGGCTTGCGTGGTCGATGCGACGGGCTCGGCCTGGCGATCGCAGGCGCCGAGGGCCAGTGCGGCGAGGGTGGAGACGATCAGGACGGGGACCAAAGGCGTGCGGCGCATCGAAACCTCCAGGCGGGAAACCGTCGAGCCTACCGCGAATGGCGTGTCGCTGCCGGCTCAGCCCGGCGCGCGGAAGTGCTTGCGCAGGCCGGCCCAGCAGGTCTGATAGTCGCGCTGCCGGTGCGCGGCGTCGATCGCCTGCGCGGTCGGACGGATCACCGCGCGCGACTCGAACATGAAGGCCATGGTGTCGGTGACGACGTCGGGCTTGGACAGCTCGGCGTTGCTCGCCTTCTCGAACGTTGCCGCGTCGGGCCCATGCCCGGTCATGCAGTTGTGCAGCGAAGCGCCGCCTGGCGCGAAGCCTTCGGCCTTGGCGTCGTACTGGCCATGGATCAGGCCCATGAATTCGCTGGCCACGTTGCGGTGGAACCACGGCGGCCGGAAGGTGTCCTGCGCCACCAGCCAGCGCGGCGGGAAGATCACGAAGTCCATGTTGCCAACGCCCGCGGTATCGCTGGGCGAGGTGAGCACCAGGAAGATCGACGGATCGGGATGGTCGAAGCTGATCGAGCCGATGGTGTTGAAGCGGCGCAGGTCGTACTTGTACGGCGCGTCGTTGCCGTGCCAGGCGACGACGTCCAGCGGCGAGTGGCCGATGTCGGCGCGCCACAAGTGGCCCTGGAACTTGGCGACCAGCTCGAACGCGCCCTCGCGATCCTCGAACGCCGCGTTGGGCGCGAGGAAGTCGCGCGGGTTGGCCAGGCCGTTGCTGCCGATCGGCCCCAGGTCGGGCAGCCGCAGCAATGCGCCGAAGTTCTCGCAGACGTAGCCACGCGCGCTGCCATCGGGAAGGGCGACGCGGAAGCGGATGCCGCGCGGGATGACAGCGATTTCCTGCGGCTCGACATCGAGCACGCCGAGCTCAGTCTCGATGTGCAGCCGGCCCTGCTGCGGGACGATCAGCAGTTCGCCGTCGGCGTCATGGAAGAAGCGGTCGTGCATGTCGCGGTTGGCCGCATACAGGTGCACGCCGATGCCGTGCAATGCGGCGGGGGAACCATTGCCGGCCATGGTGAACAGGCCGTCGATGAAGTCGACCTGCGCGCCATTGCCATCGGCGCCCGGCAGGGGCAGCGGATTCCAGCGCAGCTGGTCGGGCGTGACCGGGCCGTCGCCGAAATCGTTGTGGAAACGTGGTTTCGCGCCGGGGGCGTCGGCCAGCAGCGAGAACGTGCCGTGCATCGCCGCAGGACGGATGCGATACAGCCAGCTGCGCCGGTTCTCGCTGCGCGGCGCGGTGAACGCCGTGCCCGACAACTGCTCCGCGTACAGGCCATGGGCGACACGCTGCGGCGAATTGCGCCCGACCGGCAGGGTGCCGGCGATCGCTTCGGTCGCGAAGTGGTTGCCGAAACCGGATTGATAGCCGTTGCTGTGGATGGTCATGGAAGCTGGCCTTGCTTAAAGCCCCTCTCCCGGCGGGAGAGGGGTTGGGGTGAGGGTCCGGCGATCGGCGAAGCTCCAGATCGCCTGCAACACCGCGTCGGTCTGCTGCAGCACATCGTGGCTCCAGAACCGGATGACGCTCAATCCTCGGCTTTCCAGAAATTGCGTGCGCACTGCATCGGAGTCCGGCGTGTGCTGCGAGCCATCCAGTTCGATGACAAGCTTCAGAGTTTCGCAGTAGAAGTCGACAACGTAGGGATGGATCGGATGCTGACGCCGAAACTTATGGCCATTCAAGCGGCCTGCGCGCAGGTGCTGCCAGAGTGCGCGCTCGGCATCGGTCGAGCAGACGCGCAAGGCGCGGGCGAAGTCACGGCTCCTGGTTGGCAATGGTGGTTTTGGCATCGGCCGATCCCGGACCCTCACCCCAACCCCTCTCCCGGCGGGAGAGGGGCTCGCGCGAAGCCTCGTTGCATTGCTCCGGAGCGACTTCGACAAGCGACTACAGCACCCCGCGCTTGATCTGGTCGCGCTCGATGCTTTCGAACAGCGCCTGGAAGTTGCCTTCGCCGAAACCTTCGTTGCCCTTGCGCTGGATGATCTCGAAGAAGATCGGGCCGATCGCGTTGGTGGTGAAGATCTGCAGCAGCTTGCGCTGCTTGGTCTCGGCGTCGGCATCGATCAGGATCTTGTTGCGCGCCAGCCGCGCGACGTCCTCGCCGTGGTTGGGCACGCGCTGGTCGATGACCTCGAAATACGTGTCCGGCGTGTCGAGGAATTCGATCCCCGCCTCGCGCATCTTCTCCACCGTGGCGTAGATGTCGTCGGTGAAGCAGGCGATGTGCTGGATGCCCTCGCCCTGGTAGGCGTCGAGGTATTCGTTGATCTGCGATTTCGGATCGCTGGATTCGTTGAGCGGGATGCGCACCACGCCATCGGGCGCGGTCATCGCCTTGGACACCAGCCCGGTCTTGGCGCCCTTGATGTCGAAGTAGCGGATCTCGCGGAAGTTGAACAGCCGCTCGTAGTAGTCCGACCACTTCTGCATGTTGCCGAAGTAGAGGTTGTGGGTGAGATGGTCGATGAAGGTCAATCCGAAGCCCTTCGGCCGCGGATCGGCGCCCTGCACCGGCAGGTAATCGGCGTACACCGCCTCGTGCCTGCGGCGGTCGATGAGGTACAGCATGCAGTCGCCGATGCCCTTGACCACCGGGGCGTCGACGGCTTTGGTCTCCGGCTTGTGGTCGATCGCCTCGCCGCCATTGGCCAGCACCGCCTTGCAGACATCGTCGGCGGGCTTGCGGAAACGGATGCCGAAGCCGCAGGCGCTCGGGCCGTGGGCACGGGCGAAGTCGGCGGCGAAGGAATCCGGATCCTCGTTGAGCAGGAAGTTGACCTCGCCCTGGCGGTAGACGGTGATCGACCGGGTCCTGTGCTGCAGCACCGCGCTGAAACCCATGCGCGTGAAGTAGTCGCGCAACTGCTCGCCCTGGCCTTCGGGCGCGGCGAACTCGACGAATTCGAAGCCGTCGATCCCCATCGGGTTGTCGAAGGTCGTCGGTTGCATGCCCAGGTTGGGCTGGCGGTCGGTGGTGGCGTCTGCTTGCGCGCTCATGGCGGGTCCTTTGGTGCGGCGCGGCTTGCGCGGGTGGGATCGCACGTTATAGTTTCAGCTGAAACCATTTGCAAGGCGCGCCGCAGCAGTGTCCGCCAGGCCAGCCCCTCCGACCCCCGCTCCCGCGGTCGACGCCACGCCGCCGCCGGCCGCGCTCGAACTCGAGCGCTTCCTGCCCTATCGCCTGAGCGTGCTGTCCAACCGCATCAGCGGCGCGATCGCGCGCGAGTATTCGCAACGTTTCGCGCTGGGGGTGACCGAGTGGCGGGTGATGGCGGTGCTCGGCCGCTATCCCGACCTGTCGGCGGGTGAAGTGGCCCAGCGCACCGCGATGGACAAGGTCGCGGTCAGCCGCGCCGTCGCCAGCCTGCTGGACGCCGGGCGGATCGAACGCGATGTCCACGATGGCGATCGCCGGCGCTCGGTGCTGCGGCTGTCGCCGGCCGGGCACCTGATCTACGCAGAAGTCGCGCCGCTGGCGCTGGCCTTCGAGCGCAACCTGCTCGGCGACATGGCGGCGGCCGAGCGGGCGTTGCTGTTCCGCCTGCTCGACCGGCTGGACGAACTCGAACTCAGGGCCGAAGCCGACGCCCCGCCCTGAGCCCCTCGCTTACTTCACGCCGTGCATCAGGCGGTTGATCAGCGGCGCGATGAGGAACAGCAGCACGCCGGCGCCGAGCAGCGCCCAGAAGCCGAAGGTGTAGCCGGCCTGCGCCGAGGCCACCGTCATGCCGCTCTCGCCGCTGACGTGGCCGGCGAAGATGCCCGACAGGTTGTTGCCGATCGCGGTGGACAAGAACCAGCCGCCCATCGCCAGGCCGACCACCCGCAGCGGTGCGAGCTTGGTGACCATCGACAGGCCGATCGGCGACAGGCACAGCTCGCCGGCGGTCTGGATCACGTAGACCATGAACAGCGTCCAGAACGGGATCGTGTGGCTCGCCGGATCGACCAGGCTGGACAGCGCGAACATCAGCAGCAGGAAGGCCAGGCCGTTGAGGATCAGGCCGATGCCGAACTTGCGCGGGATCGACGGATTGGCGCGCCCCAGGCGCATCCACAGCCAGGCGAACAGCGGCGCCAGCACCAGGATCGCGATCGGGTTGACCGACTGGAACCAGCCGACCTGGAATTCCCAGCCGCCCAGGTCGCGGTTGACGATGTTCTGCGCCAGGAAGTTGAACGAACTGCCGGCCTGCTCGAAGAACATCCAGAACAGCACGTTGAACACGAAGATGATCAGCATCGCCAGCGAGCGGTCGCGGCTGACCTTGCCTTCCCGGACGCCTTCGACCAGCACCATCACGCACAGCCCGACGAACAGCGCGGCGAGGATCCACAGCACGATGCTGGCGTCGATCGACATCAGGAAGTAGACCACCGGGATCGCCACCAGCACGCCCACCACGACGGCAAGCACGCGGCCGATGCCCTCGGCGCCGGCGGGCGGGCGGCCGATGCCGCCCAGCTGGCGGCGGCCGAACCAGAACCACACGGTCGAGACCAGCATGCCGATGCCGGCGGCGAGGAACACCGCCTTGTAGGCCGGCATCGCGGGGCTGGCGAATTTCTCGGCCAGGATCCCGGTGATGATCGGGGCGACGAACGCGCCGGCATTGATGCCCATGTAGAAGATGGTGAAGCCCGAGTCGCGGCGCGCGTCCGACTGCGCGTACAGCTGGCCCACCTGCGCCGAGATGTTGGGCTTGAACAGGCCGTTGCCGACGATGATCGTGGCAAGTCCGAGCAGGAACATGCCCTGGCTCGGCACCATGATCGTGAAGTAACCCAGCGCCGAGACCACCGCGCCGAGCAGGATCGAGCGCTGGTAGCCGATGATGCGGTCGGCGACATAGCCGCCGAAGATCGCGGTCGCATACACCAGCGCGAGGAACGCGCCGTAGGTGCGGCTGGCGTAGGCCTGGCCCGAGGCGTCGCCGGCGAAGAACTGCGCGACGATGTACAGCGTCAGCGCCCAGCGCATGCCGTAGAAGGCGAAGCGCTCCCAGAACTCGGTCATGAACAGCATCCACAACGGACGCGGATGGCCGAGCACCTGCGGGAAGCTGGGGATGCCGTCGGCGGACGACGGTCGCGTCAGCGGCGGTCCCATCGGCTCGGCGGCGTTGGATGGCGTGGTGTTCATGCAGTCCCCTGGGCGATGGCGTGCACGTCGCACGCATCGCCCGAGGATCGCCCGCCGCATCGCGCGGCGTCAAACCGCAAAACGCTGCTGCGGTGCAGCAATCAGCTGCGCCGGAAGCGCGCCCTTGGTGGAAGCGGCTTCAGCCGCCCGCTTTCCGGCACCATCGGAGTCCGCTCATCGGCGGCGCATCCGAGGCGCGGGGCTCGCGGCTGAAGCCGCTCCCGCCGAAGCGCGAACTCGCGCAACGCTAGGCGGGCGCCGACCCCGTCCCGATCACCGTCCGCACTTCGAACAGCTCGGGGAAGAACGTCAGCTCCAGCGCCTGCTTCAGGAATCCGACGCCACTGGAGCCGCCGGTGCCGCGCTTGAAGCCGATGATCCGCATCACCGTGCGCATGTGGCGGAAGCGCCACAGCTGGAACTGCGTTTCCAGGTCCACCAGGTCCTCGCAGAGCTGGTACGCGACCCAGTGCGTGTCGCTGTCTTCGTAGATGCGCTCGAACACCGGCACCAGCGCCGGATCGAACACGTGCGGCCTGGACCAGTCCCGCGCCAGCGCGTGCGCCGGTACCGCGTGCCCGTGGCGGGCAAGGAAGGCCAGCGCCTCGTCGTAGAGGCTCGGCGATTCCAGCGCCTCGCGCAGCACTTCGCAGCCCTCGGCGTCATGGGCGAACACCTTGAGCATCCCCGCGTTCTTGTTGCCGAGCAGGAATTCCATCGTCCGGTATTGCAGTGACTGGAATCCCGACGACGGCCCGAGGATCTCGCGGAATTCCATGTACTCCGAAGGCGTCAGCGTCTCCAGCACCGACCACATGTCGGTCAGCTGGCGCAGCACGACCTTGCAGCGGGCGAAGATCTTCTGGCAGGGACCGAGCTCGTCGCGGCGCAGGTGGTCGATCGCCGCGCGCAGTTCGTGGATCATCAGCTTGATCCACAGCTCCGACACTTGGTGCTGGACGATGAACAGCATCTCGTCGTGGTGCGGCGGCTGCGACAGCGGCTGCTGCGCCGACAGCAGCCGGTCCAACCGCAGGTAGCCGCCATAGGTCATCCGGCCGGACAGGTCGGTGTGGATGCCGGCCTCGAGGGCGCGTTCGTTCTGCTCGATCGTCATGGGGCGCATTCTACGGCGAGGACCGCCGGGCCGGCCTTCAAACGCCCTGAAATGGCCACCAATGGCGCCCATCTCGCCGGCCGGAGGGCCGATTCGCTATCATGACGGGCTTCGCGAGCGCGTCCGTACCACGGCGTCCCGCGACACCCTTCCCGCGACTTCCGGCCGAACCGATGACCCTCGCCGCGCATTTCGACATCGAATACCTGCAGTACCTCGGCCCGGACGGCAAGCTCGTCGCCGACCTGCCCAAGGGCTTCGATCCCAAGACCCTGGTGCCGCTGTTCAAGCAGATGCTGTTCGTGCGGGTGTTCGACACCAAGTCGATCGCGCTGCAGCGCACCGGCAAGCTCGGCACCTACGCCGCCTGCCTCGGCCACGAGGCCACCCACATCGGCATCGGCGCCTCGATGCGGCCGGAGGACGTGTTCGCGCCGAGCTACCGCGAATACGGCGCGCAGTTCATGCGCGGCGTGCACCCGCGCGAAGTGCTGATGTACTGGGGCGGCGACGAACGCGGCAACGATTTCGAAATCCCGCGCAACGACTACCCGTGGTGCGTGCCGATCTCCACCCAGTGCCTGATGGCGGCTGGCGCGGCGCTGTCGTTCAAGCTGCGCAAGCAGCCGCGGATCGCGGTGGCCACCTGCGGCGACGGCGGTTCGTCGAAGACCGACTTCTACGCCGCGGTCAATTCCGCCGGCGCCTACAAGCTGCCGCTGGTGCTGTGCGTGATCAACAACGGCTGGGCAATCTCGGTGCCGCGCGCATCGCAGACCGGCGCCGAGACGCTGGCGCAGAAGGGCATCGCCGGCGGCCTCAACTGCCTGCAGGTCGACGGCAACGACCTCATCGCCGTGCTCGAGGCGATGCGCCGCGCCGGCGCACGCGCGCGCAGCGGCGAGGGTGGCAGCGTGATCGAGTTCATGACCTACCGCCTGCACGACCACACCACCGCCGACGACGCCCGCCGCTACCGCGGCGAGGACGAGGTCAAGGCCGGCTGGACGCGCGAGCCGATGCTGCGCCTGCGCAGCTTCCTCACCAGCAAGAAGCTGTGGGACGAAGCGCAGGAGAAAGCCTGGCTGGAGGAATGCGGCAAAAAGGTCGACGTCGAGATCAACGCCTACCTGGAGTGCAAGGTGCAGCCGGTCGAAGCCATGTTCGATTACCTCTACGCCGATCCGCCGCCGGACCTGCTCGCGCAACGAGCCGCGGCGATTGCCCTGGAGAAGCGCAATGGCTGATCAGAAAATCGCTGCAGCAACCAATGCGCCCGCCGCGATCACCCTGATCGAGGCGATCACCCAGGCGCTGGCTTACGAGATGCGCCACGACGACAGCGTCGTCGTGCTGGGCGAGGACGTCGGCGTCAACGGCGGCGTGTTCCGCGCCACTGCCGGCCTCTCGGCGATGTTCGGTACCGAGCGCGTGCTCGACACGCCGCTGGACGAAACCACGATCGCGGGCCTCACCGTCGGCATGGCCTCGCAGGGCATGAAGCCGGTCGCCGAAGCGCAGTTCGACGGCTTCATGTACCCGATGGTCGACTTCATCGTCTGCCATGCCGCGCGCATGCGCTACCGCACCCGCGGCCGCCTGAGCTGCCCGATGGTGCTGCGCGTGCCGTGGGGCGGCGGCATCCGCGCGCCGGAGCACCACAGCGAAGCCAACGAATCGATCTTCACCAACGTGCCCGGTTTGCGCGTGGTGATGCCATCCTCGCCGGCGCGCGCCTACGGCATGCTGCTGGCCGCGATCCGCGAGCCGGACCCGGTGGTGTTCTTCGAGCCCAAGCGCATCTACCGCCAGTACAAGGAAGTGGTCGCCGACGACGGCGAGGCGCTGCCGCTGGACGTGTGCTACGTGCTGCGCGACGGCCGCGACGTGACGCTGGTGACGTGGGGTGCGCAGGTCAAGGAAACCCTGGAAGCGGCCGACGCGCTGGCGAAGGAAGGCATCCAGGCCGAAGTCATCGACGTCGCCACGCTCAAGCCGCTGGACTTCGCCACCATTGCCGAGTCGGTGTCCAAGACCGGGCGCTGCGTGATCGTGCATGAAGCGGCCAAGACCGCCGGCTTCGGCGCCGAGATCGCCGCACGCCTGGCCGAGGAATCGATGTACGACCTCGTCGCGCCGGTCGAGCGCGTCACCGGCTACGACACCCATATCCCGCTGTTCCGGCTGGAGATGAAGTACCTGCCGAGCGTGGACAAGATCGTCGCTGCCGCGAAACGCGCGGTCGCGCAGTCGTAGGGCGGGCCCAGGCCCGCCGCTGCCCGCACAGACCTTCGACAAACCACGGTGGGCCAAGGCCCACCCTACGGAAGACACGCACATGGCGAACAAGAAGTTCCTCCTGCCCGACCTCGGCGAAGGCCTGCCGGACGCGACCATCGTCGAGTGGTTCGTCAAGGTCGGCGACACGATCAAACTCGACGACAACCTCGTCTCGATGGAAACCGCCAAGGCCGTGGTCGAAGTGCCCTCGCCGGTCTCGGGCAAGGTGCTCAGGCTCGCCGGCGCCGCGGGTGACGTGATCGTCACCGGCAGCATGCTCGCCGAATTCGAGATCGACCCCTCGATGCCGCAGCGCGCCGAAGGCCAGGACACCGGCCACCACCACGGCGGCGCCGCGCCGGCGATGGACGATGAGACCCACGGCGGCGCGGGCACCGATGCGCCATCGAACAACGGGCACCAGGTCATCGCGTCGGACGAAGGCGGCACCATCAGTGATGCCGGCACGCCGGCACCCAAGGGCGAGAAGCGCGACGACGCCGGCACCGTGGTCGGCGCGATGCAGTCCTCCGATACCGTGCGCAGCGAAGCCGCGGTCGCGGTCGGCGGCGTCAAGGCGATGCCCGCGGTGCGCGCGCTGGCGCGCAAGCTCGGTGTCGACGTCGCCCGCGTGCGTGCGACGGGCGCCGAGGGCGTGGTGACCATGGACGACGTCAAGCGCGCCGCGGCCGATGGCTCGGCCAAAGCCGGCGCCGCGCCCGCCCAGCGCGTGGTGTCGCTGCAGGTGCAGGACACACCGGCGGCGAACGCCCAGCGCACGCCGATGTCGGCGGCCGGCCGCCCGATGCGCACCCAATCGCCGGCCGCGCAGCAGGCCAGCGGCCAGCCCGAGCAGCTCAAGGGCGTGCGCCGCAACATGGCGCGGGTCATGGCCGACGCGCACGCCAAGGTCGTGCCGACGACGCTGGTCGACGACGCCGACCTGCATGCGTGGATCGGCAAGCAGGACATCACCGCGCGCCTGATCCGCTCGATCGTCGCCGCGTGCAAGGCCGTGCCTGCGCTCAACGCCTGGTTCGACGGCGACAAGCTCGTGCGCACGCTGCATCCGCATGTCGACATCGGCATCGCGGTCGACACCGACGACGGCCTGTTCGTCCCGGCGTTGCGCAATGCCGACATGCTCGACGCCAACGGCGTGCGCGGCGCGATCCAGCGCCTGCGCGCGCAGGTCGAGGACCGCAGCATCCCGGCGTCCGAGCTCAGCGGCTACACGATCTCGCTGTCGAACTTCGGCATGTTCGCCGGCCGCTACGCAACGCCGGTGGTGGTGCCGCCGACGGTCGCGATCATCGGCGCCGGCAAGCTCTGCCACGACGTCGTCGCGGTGATGGGCGGCATCGAAGTCCACCGCCGCATGCCGATCTCGCTGACCTTCGACCATCGCGCCGCAACCGGCGGCGAGGCGGCGCGCTTCCTGAAGGCGTTGCTGGACGACCTGGCGCGCCCGAACTGATCCGCAGTCACGTAGCCCGGGTAAGCGCAGCGCACCCGGGACCGGTTGCACAGGCGTCGAGCGTGCGGCCGCTGCCCTTCTCCAAGCTACGGAAATCCGCGGCCGTGACTCAGCGTCGGCGCAGCCACGCCCGGCGCACGAAGAGCGCGATCACCAGGACCGCCAGGAACACCGCGTAGCCGGCGGACGTCGCCAGGATCTGCGGCCACATCAGGCCATGGCGGCGATCGGCGAAGCCATGCGCCCAATGCAGGGTCCACACAAACGCCGCGACGCCGATCGCCAACGCGCAGGCATCGAACAGCCGGCGCGCGCCGTCGCGTGGCTGGCGCGGGTACACCCAGTACAGCCCCGCCAGGATCAGGAACCAAGGCGCGAACAGCAGCAGCGCCAAGTCCGGTTGCGAAGCCAGGTTCACTTTGCCTCCGCGGCCGCGCGCAGTGCGGACAGCGCCGCATCGATCTCGTCGACGCCCACATCGTTGCCCGGCACGACGCTTGCATCGGCAGCATCGAACGCGCCGCGCTTCAGCGCCGCGATCCGCGCGCCGGCGTCCTTGGGCGAATCGAAACCCGTGCTCTGCAGCAGCACGTGCTCGCCGTCGACGAGCTTGAAGTAGAACTTCCCGTCGGCCTCGCGGTACTGCTTGAACACCGGCAGCGGCGCCGATGCCGGCTTGCCCGCCTTCGCACCGGATGCGCGCGCACCCAGGTCGCGCAGCCCCACCGCCTCGCGCAACGCGCGCAACCGCGGCACCGCGTAGCGCTCGCGCAAGCGCCGGGCACCGTCGCGCAACTGCTGCTCGATCGTTTCCGGATGCGCGACCAGCGCCTCGTAGCGCTCGCGCATCGGCGCGACCTCGCTGTCGATGCGCTCGAACAGGCGCTGCTTCGCCTCGCCCCAGCCGATGCCGTCGGCGAAGGCCTGGCGCATCGCGTCGGTTTCCTGCGCCGATGCGAACGCCTGGTACAGCTGGAACAATGCCGAGCCTTCGGTGTCCTTCGCCTCGCCCGGTGCACGCGAGTCGGTGACGATCGAATAGATCAGCTTCTTCAGCTGCTCGCGCGGCGCGAACAGCGGGATGGTGTTGTCGTAGCTCTTGCTCATCTTGCGGCCGTCCAGGCCCGGCAGCGTCGCCACCTGCGCCTCGATCACCGCTTCGGGCAACACGAAGTGTCCTTCGCCATACAGATGGTTGAAGCGCTGCGCGAAGTCGCGCGCCATCTCGATGTGCTGCACCTGGTCGCGCCCGACCGGCACCTGGTTGGCGTCGAACAGCAGGATGTCGGCCGCCATCAGCACCGGGTACATGAACAGGCCGGCGTTGATGCCGGTATCGTCGTCCTCGCCTTCGCCGCGATTGCGATCCACCGCCGCCTTGTAGGCGTGCGCGCGGTTGAGCAGGCCCTTGCCGGCGATGCAGGTCAGCAGCCACGTGAGCTCGGGAATCTCGGGAACGTCGGACTGGCGGTAGAACCACACCTGCGCCGGGTCCAGCCCGCAGGCCAGCCACGCCGCGGCGATCTCCAGCGTCGAGCGCTGCACGCGGGCGGGTTCGTGCACCTTCACCAGCGCGTGGTAGTCGGCCAGGAAGTAGAAGCTTTCGACACCCGGGCGACGGCTGGCCGCCAGCGCCGGGCGGATCGCGCCGACGTAGTTGCCCAGGTGCGGGGTTCCCGAGGTGGTGATGCCGGTGAGGACGCGGGTCGGGGTCATAAGGCGTGCGGCGGGTCGCGGCTCGGAACGCGCAAGTTTACCCGCGCCAACCCCACCGGCCGGCGCGGTGCGTTGGCAGCGGGGCCCCTCGACCCGGAGACACCCCATGTTGCGCAATGTCCTGATGCTCACCGCGGCGCTGGTCGCCGCCAGCGCCAGCGGCCCACTCGCCGCGCACCCGCTGCATGCGCGTCCGCTGGTCCAGCTGGCCGTGCTGGATCGCGACAGCGGCCAATGGCTGCCCGAATACCCCTATCGCGGCGATCGCTGGGTGGCCGGCACGCCCGGCCATCGCTACGCCGTGCGCCTGACCAATACCAGCGACGAGCGCGTGCTCGTCGTGTTGTCGGTGGACGGCGTCAACGCCGTCAGCGGCGAAACCGCCGATCCTTCGCAGGCCGGCTACGTGCTCGCGCCCTGGCAGAGCACCGAGGTCGAAGGCTGGCGCAAATCGCTCGACGATGTCGCGCAGTTCGTGTTCACCGACCTGCCCGATTCCTACGCCGCGCGCACCGGGCGGCCGGACAATGTCGGGGTGCTCGGCATCGCGGTGTTCCGCGAGGCTCGTCCGCTGCCGCCACCACCGCCGGTCGCGCCGATGCTGCGCGAGGATGCGCGCGGCGCGCTGGCACGCAACCAGGCCAAGGCCGCCGCGCCGACGGCGGCGGATGCCGCTGTCGAACTGCCGCAACGGCTGGGCACTGGCCACGGCGATCGCGAATGGTCGCCGGTGCAGCACACGCAGTTCGTGCGCGCCAGCATGCGACCGGACCAGGTGCTGCAGCTGCGCTACGACGACATCGACGCGCTCGCCGCGGCGGGCATCGTGCCGCGGCCGCTACCGCCATGGCGTGCGTCGGGGCCGGCACCGCAGGCGTTCCCGGGCGGCTTCGTGCCGGATCCGCCGAACGGATGAGCCTGCACCGAGCGCGCCCGCGCAGGGCGCGCGTTCGGTCCGTGCACAAAGAAGCGGGCCGGAGCGCTGGCTCCGGCCCGCATGCTTCCCTGCCGACGCATCCTTTACGTCATGCCTGTGCCGCAGGTATCAGCACTTGCCGTCCTTGCAATCCTGGGCCTTGTCGGTGACCTTCTCGCCGACTTTCTGCACGTCCTTGCCCGCACCGGCCATGGTGTTGCAGGCCGTCAGCGTCGCGGTGGAAAACGCCGCCATCATCATCAGGACGATCAAACGCTTCATCGGGTCTCTCCTTCACTCGTGTGGGGTGGCCCGTCATGGGCCGCCCGTGCATCAAACGCAGGCGGCCGTGAAGCCGGTGTGGAATGCGCCACGCCATCGATGGCCGCGGCTGGAAGCGTTCAGCATCGCCGAGGCGGCGCCGGCGCGCGGGCGCCCCTGGCCACTCAGCGCGCGTGGGACGCCAGCGTCAGCCCGATCAACCGCGACACCACCGCGGCGATGTAACCCACGCCGGCGAACTGCTCCAGCATCACCAGCACCCGCGCCACCGGACCGACCGCGATCACGTCGCCGCTGCCGGTCGCGGAGAGATTGCTGAAGCTCATGGACAACAGCTCCACCCAGCTGCGCGCGCGTTCCGGCTCCAATCCAGTGAAGCTTCCCGGAACCCATGCCTGGCAGGCGAAGTACGCGTAGGCAAAGCCCCACGCGAGCAGGGTGAAGGCCGCACCCGCGGCGAACAGCTCGTCGGCGGTGACCAGCAGGTCGCGCAGCATGTAGTGGATCAGGCTGCCGGCGGCATAGAAATACAGCAGCGCTTCCAGCGACGCCGACCATCGGAACAGGCGCGCATGCCCGGTCAGCACGCCCATCACCGTCAACGCGATCGCCGGCACTGCCAGCGCCCATGCGATTTTCGTGACCGAACGACTGCGATTGACCACCAGCACCGTCAGTGGAATCACCACCAGCGCCACCGCACCGAACAACAGCCGCCCGCCCTGGGTGTTGTCCATCGATGGATACAGCACCAGGCTGAGCAGTTGCGCGGCGAGCAGGAAGGCCGACGGGTGGCGGCGTGGCATCAGCGAAAACAGGCGCGGGAAGACGGTCGGCATCGGCGCAATCTAGCGCGATGCGGTTGCGGTGGTGCGAAGGGTGCGACGGAATGGCGCGCCGACGCGCCGGGCCCTTGCGCCCCCCGGGGAGCGGGCGGCGTGGTCGACCGGGAGTGATGGGTGTCTGCGGCCGCGCCACCGCACCGGCATCGACCGATGCGCGCCTTCGACACTGGCGCACATGGAGGATCGGTGGCTTCGTCGCGGCGCCGCAGCTTGCGAACGGCGATCGCCCTTGGCCCGCCCGTCACGGCCGATGGTGCAAACACGCCGGAATGATCCGAACGCGCGCCCCGACGCCACGCCCCCGGACGCCACGCCTCCTGCTGCCTGCCTGTGCGCTGGCGATCGCGGGTGCCCTCGCCGCCTGTGCGAGCCACCCCGCCGCGCCGGAGCCGGTCATCGCCGCGCCGACGGAGACGCGCGGGCAGTTCACGCTGCATGCCGCGCCGCTGGACACCTGGAACGCCGTCGGCGACATCCTCGTGCGCACGCCGACCGCGAGCTACGACAGCCGCTCGCGGATGATGGGTCTGTACTCGCTGCGCTACCGCGACCAGCCGCTGCTGATCCTGGTGCAGCCGTTGCTGCTGTCGGACACCGTGCATGAGCTGACCACGCAGGTGACGGCGCGCACGCCGGGGGGCGCGCCGATCGACAGCGACATCGCCGCGCAGCTGCTCGCGATCCTGCAACGCGAACTCCCCGCCGAGATCGAACGCGTGCACGCGCGGCAGGCGGCCGAGGAGGCGGCGGCCGCGGCAGCCGCGCGCAAGGGGAAAGCGCACAAGGCAAAAACCAACAAGGCAAAGCCGAAGCGCAGATAGTGCGCGGTCGCACCATCGCGGTCGCACCATCGCGGTCGCACCATCGCGGTCGCACCATCGCGGTCGCACCATCGCGGTCGCTTGCCGACGCGATCGAGCCGAGGCCCCCCGCGCACTGCACGCCCGCTTCATTACCGCCACACACGCCGCAGGCAGGCTGTCGCCGACGGCCGCCATGGCGCGGCCACGATCAGGAGCCTGCATGAAAACGAACCGTGGCCGGGTGCTGCAACGCATCCTGTCTGCGTGCGCGATCGCGGTCGGCGTCGTGCTGATGGCCGGGAAGATCCATGCCGATGGCGAGCCGGGTGCGATCCCGCTGCTGCTGGTCGTTCTGGGCACCGCCTGGCATGTCGGGGGGCGTTGGCGCGGCCGCTCGCGGCGGCCTTCCCAGCCGGTGCCGGCGGCACAGCGTCCGTCTGGTGGTGACGACCGCTAGAACGCGCGGCGGCGCAGCCCCGCTCACCGGTGAGGCCGGCACGCGGGCTTCATCGCCGCTTGCAGCGACCCCGACTAGGATCGGCCGTCCTTGGCGGGTGGAACGCTGGAGTGGACGTGTCGGCCGCGCGATGCAGCGCGAGCCAGGCCCGCCACGGCGCTTCCCCCGCCCCGTCGACAGGGAAGCGCCATGGATGCGACTGCGCGTGCCGGGTTACGAAACGCCTCGCTGGTGGTCGCAGCGCCCCTGCACCTGGCCGTGCTCGAGTTGTTTCATCCCCACGCCGGGAACGTGCTGCAACTGGATGTCGACCGCTGGTTGTTCGTGCACTACGCGCAGATTCCATTGTTTCCATTGGCTGCGATCGCCGTCGCCGCATTGCTGCACGGCCGCCGCGACCTGGCGTCGATCGCCAGCCGCGTGGCGTTGTTCGTGTTCGCGGTCAGTTTCATCGCCTTCGATACCGCCGCCGGGCTGGTCGTGGGCCTGCTCGTCCAGGCCGCCCATGCCTCCGGCGATGCGCCGGCGTGGCGCGATGCCATCGATGTCATCTGGCGGCACCCCGTTGTCGGCGGCGTGCGCGATGGCGGCACGCCATCGCTGTCCTCCATCGGCGCACTCGCGCTGGGGCTGGCCACCCTCACCGCCGCGATTTCGCTGCGCCGTGCCGGGCGCCCGTGGCCGCCGGTCCTGCTGCTGGCGATCTCCGGCTGGGGCCTGGAGGTCTTCAATACCCACGCCTGGCCCGGCGGCCCGCTGACGTTCGGCGGCATCGCTGTGGCCGCCGGGTGGCTGCAGTGGAGCGCGGCGCGCGACGCCGCCCGTCGTGACAGCCCGGTGATACTGCAGCCACGCGCCCGCTTGGACCGCAGGAGCAACTGGCGGCCGCACGATGCGCATGCCGCCCATGCGCGCCCGGGCCCAGAGCGGCGGCCAGGCTCGGTCTCCCTCCGCGACCGCTTGCCCTGAACGCCGTCTTCGCGCTGACGCGGGGTCGGCTGCGCGTGGTGCCCCGTCGGCATCGCGGCCACCGTCGGCTCAGGTGTCTTCTTCCGATTGCACGCGGGCGTGCACGTCACCATCGGCATCGATCGCCAGCTCGACCGTGATCGGCCGGCAGCAGACGTGGCAATCCTCGATGTAGCGCTGCGGTCCGGCGCTGGCGTCCAGCGCCAGGGTGATGACTTCGCCGCAATAGGGGCACTCGACATCCTGGGTGGACAGCATGGCGACCTCGCGCGATGGGCTGGAAAGCATTCAGCCCTGCAGCGCACCGGACCGCAAGAGCCAGCCCAGCAAGGCCCAACTGCCGAGCACAGTCATCCAGAACACCGCCTGGAACGCCGCCTTGCTCGACTTGTGGCGGAACAGTCCCTGCGCCAGCAAGGCCCCCGGTCAACCGCCCAGCAACGCGACCATGTGCCATGTGTTTTCCGGCGTGCGCCGCCGCCCGCGTTCGGCCGCCGCCTTGTCGAAGGGGTACAGCGCGATCGCCACGACGCTCATGGCGACATAAGCGAAGACGACTTCGACCGGCAGCTTGTGCAGCAGCCCGGCCGCGCAACGCATCGACCTGCCGGACCAGCACATCCCCGCGCCGATCCCGCAGCGTGACGGTGAAGAAGAACGTACCGCCATCCACGCGATTGCGTCGATATCCCACCATCCCTGATGTCCTCGGCATCCATCCGGTCGTTGCATCCGTAGCCCAGGCAAGACCGAAGTCGCACCCGGGTTGATCGTCGCGGGAAGCGCCCCGGGTGCGCTGCGCTTGCCCGGGCTACGCTGACTTCGGACATCGCACGATGACGCGCCCGTCATCGCCCGGCGCCTACCACTGCACCTAGCGCCCGGCATGTCGACGCGGCCGAGCGGACAGGATCGAACGATGACGCAGCCGGGGACCCCCGATGACCGTGAAGCGATGGCTGTTGGCCGCCTCGATGGTCGTCATGACATGGGCGAGCGCCACGATGGCGGTTGAAGAGCCCGCCTTCCGCCAGGTGCTGCGGGACGGCGATTTCGACATACGCGATTACCCCGCGCTCGTGGTCGCGGAGGTGACCGTCACGGGCGGACAGAAGGACGCCGCGAGCAAAGGCTTCAGGCTGCTCGCCGGCTACATCTTCGGTGGCAACAAGCGGCGGCAGGGCATCGCCATGACAGCCCCGGTGACGCAGCAGGCCGTCAGCGAGAAAATCGCGATGACCGCACCCGTCGCGCAGACGCAAACGGCGACTGGTGAATGGGTCGTCCGCTTCACCATGCCGAGCGCCTATTCGCTGCAGACGCTTCCGGTGCCGGACGATCCGCGGGTCCGGCTGCGATCCATGGACCCCGCCCGTTTTGCGGTCCTCCGATTCTCGGGCCTGGCGCTGCCCGGTGACGTCGAGGCGAAATCGAACGAACTGCTGGCGCAGGTGAAGTCGCGACGCCTCCGCACCATCGGCCCGGTCTCCCTGGCCCAATACAACCCGCCATGGACCTTGTGGTTCATGCGCCGCAACGAGGTCATGGTGGAGGTTGAACGCTAACCCCCGGCGTTGTCGCCTCTTGATTGCTTTTGGCGTGCGCTTCGCGCAGGGCAAGATCAAGCCTGGGGCGTTCGCGCTTCGCGCAGGGCAAGAGCAAGCCCAGGGCTTTCGCGCTTCGCGCAGGGCAAGATCAAGCCCAGGGCTTTCGCGCTTCGCGCGAGTGACTTTTGTCTTGGCAAAAGTCACCAAAACCGTTTGCTCCTGACGTCCGCCGGGACGATACAGCCGTCCCGGTGCCCTGCGCTTCTCGGCAGCAGCGGCACGGCGCCCAAACTCGCGCGCTACGCGCACTCAGACATGGGCGCCTCTACGGCCGCTCCCGCCTGCGATGCTTGGCGGCCTTTAAGTCGCAAGACAGCAAGAGCCACATCAACGTCAACGTCAACGTCAACGTCAACGTCAACGTCAACGTCAACGTCAACGTCAACGTCACGTCAACGTCAACGTCAACGTCAACGTCAAGACAGTCTCTCCAAATCTCCTTCGATGCGCGAAAAGGAAGAAGCACGCGTGTTCGCCTCGCAGCAGCCGTTACTCGTGCTTTTGCGTTTGCCGCTGCTATTGCTATTGCCGTTGCGGTTGCTTGCGCTTCAGCGACTTAAAGCGAGCCGAGCACCGGAGGTCGCGGCGGCCGAAGAGGCGCCCATGTTTGAGCGCAGCGAGTTTGGGCGCCGTGCCACCGCGGCCGAGGAGCGCAGGGCACCGCCGCAGGCGGCGAGTGTCAGGAGCGAATGGTTTTGGTTACTTTTGCCGAAACAAAAGTGACCCGCCGAAGGCGGAAGCCTTTGATCCTGGCTTCAACAAATAAGTGAACCTGACCCCCTTCTCGGAAGCCTTTGATCCTAGGCTTCACCAAGTAAGTGAACCTGACCCGTTCTCCGCCCACCACTGAAGTGAACCTGACCCCGTTCCGGCGTTGCGGTTGATTGCGCTTCAGCGACTTAAAGCGAGCCGAGCACCGGAGGCCGTGGCGGCCGAAGAGGCGCCCATGTTTGAGCGCAGCGAGTTTGGGCGCCGTGCCGTCGCGGTCGAGGAGCGCAGGGAACCGCCGCAGGCGGCGAGTGTCAGGAGCGGATGGTTTTGGTTACTTTTGCCGAAACAAAAGTGACCCGCCGAAGGCGGAAGCCTTTGATCCTAGGCTTCACCAATTAAGTGAACCTGACCCCGCTCTCCAACCCGCCTTACGCGCGTTGCGCTTGCCCGGGCTACGCTTGCTAAGCCATTTCGCGCAACACTGGCATAGCCTCGGAAAAGCCTAGTTTTATGTGTTTTACGTTGCTCTTGATCCCACTTGGAATTTCAACATCTCCAGGATCAATCAAGTGCACTACCTTGCTCCCAAGATTCCTTTCCAGGCAAGCGCTGATGTACTCATCCCGAAATGCAAAACCGATAAAAACAATCAAATCGGCCCGCTGAATTGCAGCTTCCAAATAGCTGTGTAAGAGCGAGAACGGCTCGTCTTTCGGAACACCTTTAAATCCTGGATAGATCACGCCGTGATAAGCGTGATCACCTTTGAACTCCGTACCTCCGAAAACAATCTTTCCGTGTTCTCTGAGCCAGTTGACGGAACCATGCAGTTTTGTAAGAAGGCCTGTGCCTCCGGATGGCAAGTAGTCAGGTTCAGATAACTGCCTCTTCCACACCTCAAGATTGAGTCCGCTCACAACTCCGCGGCCACGCCCATATTCAATGGGTTGGCCGGCAAAATCTGCGGCCTGCTCAATGACTAGATCGTAATTCGTCGTGACGATATCTGGCCAATAAGATTTTTCGGCGCAAATTCCCAGCATCTTTTGCCAGTTCGGCAATAAGGAATCTTGCGAAGGCAGCTTTGAATAGAATTCGTAGACTTTCGCCGCAATCTTGTTCCTTAAATCGGTTGCTACAGCGTGGGCTCTATGCGCCGTCGTAACGAATCCAGTCACGTCCTTTCCAACCCCTACGAGTCCTGGAAGCTGGTTATTCGGGAGGAACCAAGACGCTGGGTGGGTGCTTGAATTAATCGCGTTGAGATACTCGTTTAATTCTTCCAGGCACCAAAGAAGTTTTTCGACGTCCGGAGGCCCCGAGCCAAATTTCTCGGGGAGCCGGTGTGTAATTGCCTTAATTAACGAATGCTCGCGTATTTCTGACGGGAGCTTGTCGAAAAACTGCACAGTGGTCGGGTATGCATCGTGATCCACGGCATAAGACGCCCCCGCACCAGCAAAGATCAGCGCACGCCTCTTCACGAGATCACCCGCACTTCGAATACCCACAATTCAAACAAGTCGCACACCCATCCATGATCACCACCGCCTTGTTGCTGCACTTGTGGCACATCGCGGCGGACGGCGGGAACGACGCGCCGTCGCCGGTGACCTCGATGGTTTCGGCGTGCGATGAATTCTCGGATTCGAAGCTGACGCTTACGTCAGACTTTTTTTTTGAGCCGCCGCGCTGCGTGGACTCATACGCCGCGCGCTTCTCGGCGATCAACGCGCGCTGCTCGGCGCTCATGTCCGGGTCGTGCATCATGCCGATCGACTTCAGGTGGTCCTCCACGATCGAGCCGAGCTCGGCGACCAGGGACGGCATGTACACGCCGCCGGCCTTGAAGTAGCCGCCCTTGGGGTCGAACACCGCGCGCATCTCCTCCACCAGGAAGGTGACGTCGCCGCCCTTGCGGAACACCGCCGACATGATGCGGGTCAGCGCAACGATCCACTGGAAGTGGTCCATCGACTTGGAGTTGATGAAGATCTCGAACGGGCGGCGCTGCTCGTGCTCGCTGCCGGCATTCAACACGATGTCGTTGATCGTCACGTACATCGCGTGCTCGACCAGCGGCGACTTGATCTTGTAGGTCGATCCGATCAGCACCTCGGGGCGCTCGATCTTCTCGTGCATCTGGATCACGTCGGCCATCGGCAGCTGCGCTTCGATCGTCGCGCGCGCCACCGACTCCACCTTGGCGGCGGCGTCCCTGGCCTTGTCCTCGGGGGTGACGACGGCGTAGCCCTTGATTTTCTTGTCGATCTTGACGGCCATGGGAGTCCTGACGTGACGCGTTGCGGTGTGGATTGGAAGCGATGGGTTGGAAGCGGCCGCCGCGCCGTCATCGGGCGCGGCGGTCGTGGATTGCGATCAGCGGCGCGCGGACTTGCCCGCCGACTTGCCGGCGGTGGTCTTGCGCGCGGTGGACTTGCCGGTCGCCTTGCTGGCGGTGGCCTTGCGCGCGGGCGCCTTGGACATCGCGCGCGCGGGGATCGCCTTCTTCGCGGTGGCCTTCTTCGCAGGCGACTTCTTGGCCGTCGCCTTCCTGGCGGCCGCCTTGTTGGCCGGCGACTTCACCAGCGTCTTCTTCGCGGCGGCCTTCCTGGCCGGCGACTTGCGCACGACCAGCGCCTTGCTGGCGGAGGTCTTCTTCGCCGCGCCCTTGGCGCCGGCCTTCTTCGCCGCGGTCTTCCTGCTCGCCTTGCGCGCGGCCTGCGCGCGCTTGAGCGCGGCGGCTTCCTGGCGGCCGCTGTCGGCGGCGGCCTTGAGCCGGCTCTTGGTGTCGGTGACGGCCTTGCCCGCGGCCTTTTTTGCCTTGGTCGCGGCCTTGCCGGCGGCCTGCCTGGCGTTGGTGGCGGCCTTGCGCGCCTTGCCGGCGGCGTCCTTGACCTTTTCGGTGGCGGCCTCGGCGTTGCGGCTGACGATGGTGCCGAAATCCAGCGCGCGCTCGGCGACCGTATCGGCGGCGGCGGAAATCGTGGCAGTGACTCCGTTACCGTTGCTCATGTGCCCTCCCGGGGGCTGCTTGCCTGACTGGTGGTGGATGGTCCACGCACGGTGGACGCCGCGATCCTAACGCCGGGCGGGCCGCGCCGGCAGCGGTTCCGGCGTCGCGCCGCGGCACCCGGGTGGGCGGCCGCGTCGCGCTGCCGGCGCGCCTTCAGAACTTGCCGTAATACCCCTCTTTCAGCGCGTCGAACAGGTTGGCCGCGGTGTGCATTTCGCCGTCGTACTCGATCTGCTCGTTGCCCTTGACCTCGAGCACCGTGCCGTCCTCGAGCTCGAAGCGGTACAGGGTGTTCTCCAGGTCCGCTTCCTTGACCAGCACGCCCTGGAAGGCGGCCGGGTTGAAGCGGAACGTGGTGCAGCCCTTCAGGCCCTGCTGGTGCGCGTAGCGGTAGATGTCCTTGAAGTCCTCGTACGGGTAATCCGTGGGCACGTTCGCGGTCTTGGAGATCGAGCTGTCGACCCACTTCTGCGCCGCGGCCTGCACGTCGACGTGCTCCTTCGGGGTGATGTCGTCGGCGGAGACGAAATACTCCGGCAGGCGCGCGGCGGCCTCGGTCGCGAACGGCATCGCCTTCGGGTTGACCAGCTCGCGGTAGGCGAGCAGTTCATACGACCAGACGTCGACCTTTTCCTTGGACTTCTTGCCTTCGCGGATCACGTTGCGGCTGTAGTGGTGCGCAAAGGACGGTTCGATGCCATTGCTCGCGTTGTTGGCCAGCGACAGCGAGATGGTGCCGGTGGGCGCGATCGAGCTGTGGTGGGTGAAACGCGAGCCGACCTCGGCCAGTTCGTCGACCAGCTCCGGTGCGACCTCGGCCACGCGCTGCATGTAGCGCGAGTAGCGCGCGTGCAGCAACCTGCCTTCGATCTCCTGGCCGATCTTCCAGCCGTCGGCCGCCATTTCCGGGCGCTTGCGCAGCATCTCGGCGGTGACGATGAAGCGCTCGGCCATGATCGGCGCGGGGCCTTTCTCCTTCGCCAGCGCCAGGCCGGTTTCCCAGCCGGCGACGGCCATCTCGCGCGCGATGCGCTCGGTGAATTCGCACGATTCCTTCGAGCCGTACTTCATCTGCAACATCGTCACCGTGCTGCCCAGGCCGAGGAAGCCCATGCCGTGGCGGCGCTTGCGCAGGATCTCGTCGCGCTGCTGCTGCAGCGGCAAACCATTCACCTCGACCACGTTGTCGAGCATGCGGGTGAACACGCGCACGACTTCCTTGTACTCGTCCCAGTCGAAGGTCGCCTGGTCGGTGAAGGCGTTGCGCACGAAGGTGGTGAGGTTGACCGAGCCCAGCAGGCAGGCGCCATAGGGCGGCAACGGCTGCTCGCCGCAGGGATTGGTGGCGCGGATGTTCTCGCACCACCAGTTGTTGTTCATCTCGTTGACGCGGTCGATGAGGATGAAACCCGGCTCGGCGTAGTCGTACGTCGAGACCATGATCATGTCCCACAGGTGGCGCGCGCGGATGTGGCCGTAGATGCGGCAGGCGACCAGGCCGTCGTCGCGGGTGATGTAGTTCTTGTGCGTCGGCCAGTCGCGCCAGACGACCTTGTCGGCATCATCGATGTCGATGTCGCCCTGTTCCTTGGCGTTGATCGGGAACACCAGCGGCCAGTCGCCATCCTGCGCGACCGCGTCCATGAAGCCGTCGGTGATCAGCAGCGACAGGTTGAACTGGCGCAGCCGGCCGTCCTCGCGCTTGGCGCGGATGAAGTCCTTCACGTCCGGGTGGCTGACGTCGAACGTGCCCATCTGCGCGCCGCGGCGGCCACCGGCCGAGGACACGGTGAAACACATCTTGTCGTAGATATCCATGAACGACATCGGGCCGGACGTATACGCGCCGGCGCCGGCGACGAACGCGCCGCGCGGGCGCAGGGTCGAGAACTCGTAGCCGATGCCGCAGCCGGCCTTGAGCGTCAGGCCCGCCTCGTGGACCTTGTCGAGGATGCCGTCCATCGAATCCTCGATGGTCCCCGAGACGGTGCAGTTGATCGTCGAGGTCGCCGGCTTGTGCTCCAGCGCGCCGGCGTTGGAGGTGATGCGGCCGGCCGGGATCGCGCCGCGGCGCAGCGCCCACAGGAAGCGCTCGTTCCAGTAGCGCTGCAGCTCGGTGGTGGGCTCGGCCTCGGCCAGCGCCTTGGCCACGCGCTGGTAGGTGCCGTCGATGTCGGCATCGATGGCGACGCCGGCCTTGGTCTTCAGGCGGTACTTCTTGTCCCAGATGTCGGTCGATGCCGGCTGCATCGGAATGACCTGCGCGCCGTCGCGCATCCCGTCCACCGTCGTCACCTGGCCCATGTCCGTCCTGATCGCCTCCAGCCGCACCGTGCTCATCGCGTCCCGTCTCCTCGTCCCTGCGCGACCGCGGCCGCGACATGTATGTATTGGTCGTCGTCTCTACCCGGCGTCGCGGCCGGGGGGCCGAACTGCGGCGACGGGGCTGCCGCGGCGCCAGCATGCGCGTCGCGACGTGGTCTGGATGTGGCCCGTCCGGGCCGTGAGGTCTACTGCAGCGTGCATCCGCCGTCCCCTTGGGGATTGCCCCCCGTGGCGTGACACCAACGATGGCCGTCGCGTGAACGCCAACCGGCCCCGCCCCTGCCCTGCTTCACCCTACTGCTTGGGCTTCCGCTGCCCTGTTCACCACAAGATGTAGTGGCGACGCAGGGGAGCCAAACTATGCGCGGTGCGCCGGGATGTCAACGGGGAAGGCGAGAAAAATTTTGCGGCCGCGCGTGCGGGCGGTGGTGGCCGCTGGCGGGCGAACTTTGCGTTGCCGCCCGGGTCGATGGGCCTGCGCATTCACTTGCGGGCAAGTCGCCCGCGCCGCGCCTGGCGCACACTCCCTGCGCCCCGGGATGGCGCCGCGCGCGTGGCCTTCGCCGCCGCAGCGGCGATGGGCACGCGCCCTTCACGTCCCTGCCACCGATGCCGACCGATAACACTCCAGGAGACCGATCCTGCATGCGTCCACTGCCCAGCCCCCGCAACACCCTGTTTGCCCTGACCGCCGCGGCTGCGTTCGGCGGCTTCGCCGCCACCGCGCTGCACGAAGGCCTGGAGGCGCCCGCGCGGGCGACGCCGGCCACGCCCACGGCAGCGGCCGTTCCGGCGATGGCCGCGCTGCCGGCCAGCGTCGAAGGCACGCCGATGCCCTCGCTGGCGCCGATGCTCAAGCGCGTGCTGCCGGCGGTGGTCAGCGTGCACAGCCAGCAGCGGGTACGGGTCAGTCCCTTCGGCGGTGATCCGTTCTTCCAGCAGATGTTCCCCGGCCTGACCCAGGAGCGGATCGCGCAGTCGCTCGGTTCCGGGGTGATCGTCGATGCCGTGCGCGGGCTGATCCTCACCAACCACCATGTGATCGAAGGCGCCGACCAGGTGTCGGTGACGCTGGCCGACGGGCGCAACCTGCCGGCGCAGTTCGTCGGCTCCGACCCGGACACCGACGTCGCGCTGATGCGCATCGCGGTGCCCAAGGACATGCCGCTGACCGCCATCCCGCTGGCCGACAGCAGCCGCCTGCAGGTGGGTGACTTCGTGGTCGCGGTGGGCAACCCGTTCGGCATCGGGCAGACGGTCACCAGTGGCATCGTCTCGGCGGTCGGCCGCAGCGGCCTGCCCGGCCTTGGCTACCAGAACTTCATCCAGACCGACGCCTCGATCAATCCGGGCAACTCCGGCGGCGCGCTGGTCAACCTGCGCGGCGAACTGGTCGGGATCAACACCGCCAGCTTCAATCCCAGCCGCGAGGGTTCGATGGCCGGCAACATCGGCCTGGGCTTCGCGATCCCGTCCAACCTCGCCGGCGACGTCATGCGCCAGCTCGCCAGCACCGGCGAAGTCCGCCGCGGCAGCCTGGGCATCGACACCCAGGACATCGACGCGCGGCTGGCCGCGGCGCTGCACCTGGACACCGCGGCCGGCGCGCTGGTCACGCGGGTCTATCCCGGCTCCGCCGCCGCGGCCGCGGGCCTGCGGGCCGGCGACGTGGTCGTGTCCGCGAACGGCCAGCACATCGACGGCCGCGAGGCGCTGCACAACTTCGAAGGCCTGCAGCCGGTCGGGGCCAAAGTGGCGCTGGACCTGCTGCGCGACGGCAAGCCGCTGCGGCTGAACGCGCAGCTGCGCGAGCAGCCACACTCGGTCGACGGCGCGGCGCTGGATCCACGCCTGGCTGGCGCGACCTTCACCGAGTTACCCGAGCGACTGCGGCAGGCTGGCGCCAATGGCGTACTGGTGGAACAGGTCGCGCGCGGCAGCCGCGCCGCGGCCAACGGGCTGCAGGCCGGCGATCTGGTGATCGCCGCCAACAGCGGTCGCTTCGACGACCTGTCCGGTTTCCGCCTGGGCTTTTCCGGCAAGCGCGGCGATGCGCGCGCGGCCGGGCCGCAACAACTGCTGCTGCGCGTGGTGCGCGGCAACCAGCAGGGCGAACTGATCATGCAATGACGCTGCGTTCGCGCAGCCATCCGGCATCGTCGCAGGCGATGTCGCAACCCCGAGGAGCCTGGACCATGAGTATTCCCCCCAATGCAAGCAACGGCGGCAGCAACACCACCGGCACCGACGGCACGAGCTCCGGCTCGAACCTCAGTTCCAGCCTGGGCAGCACCGGCAGCTACGGCGCCGACAGCGACATGGCGATGAGCAGCACCGGCAGCGCCAGCGGCAGCCTGAAGAACAACCTCGGCCAGGCCGGGTCGCACCTGAAGCAGGCGGCCGGCCACGCCGGCGTCGCGATCAAGGGTGCCGCCAGCGCCGCGGGCGAGGAGATGAAGGTCGGCAAGGCGCAGGTGAAGTCGGAACTGGCCGAAAGCGCGCTGTCCGGCATTGCCGCCGCCGAAGTCGCCGCCGCCGCCGGCCGCGAGCAGGTCGATGCGCTGATGGACAAGGGCCGCGACCTGCTGGACAGCGCGTCGGAACTGATCCGCGAGCGTCCGCTGGCGTCGTTCGGCGTGGCCTTCGCCACCGGCTGGCTCATCGCCAAGCTCGCCCGCGGCAGCGACCGGTAAGCCGCGGCCATGTCGCCTCCGGCGGACGGCGCGCACGACGGCGCCGGCAGTGCGGGCAGCGAGCGTGGCGGCTTCGATGGTGGCGCTCCCGGCGGTCCAGGCCGGGAATCGCTGCGCGAAGACCTGCACCGGATCGAAGCCGACATCAAGGCGCTCGGCGATAGCGGCCGGGCGACGTGGAAGGCCGGCCGCGATGCCGGCAAGGCGTTCCGGGTGCTGCTGTCGGCGGACATCTCGCTGGCGCGCAGCGCCTTCGGGCGCACGCTGGCGTTCACTGGCGTGGCGATCGCGTTCGGTGCCTCGGCGTGGCTGCTGTTGATGGCCGCGCTGGTGTCGTGGCTGAGCCTGCGCCTGGGGTGGCCGTGGGCGGCCTCGCTGCTGGCCACCGGCGTGCTGAGCCTGGCGGTCGCCGGTTTCAGCGGCTGGAGCGCAAGCCGCTACTTCGAACACACCCGGCTGCAGGCCACGCGCCGGCAACTGGCGCGGCTGGGCATCGGTGAGCTGGCGGCGTACATGCCCGATGCGGGTTCGGGCGCCTCGACCCGGGAGGCCGCCGATCGCGTCACCGACACCGCCAGCGCGACGCCCCTGAAGAAGGGGCTGGGCATGGACGTGACACCGCCATGAGCACGACGATGCCCTGCGTGGCCGCGATGGTCGCAGGCCGTGTGCGCGCGCACGCCGCGGTGGTGCCTGCGGCGGCGGCCGACTCCATGCAGGGCGTGCAGCACGCGCGTGGATGCGTGGCGTCGTCTTCCAACCGATCCAACGACCCAGGCCTGCAATCGCCATGAGCTTTGAATCGCTGATCGAAAAAGTGCGCCAGGCCGAAAACGCGCTCGAAGCGCGCGAGCGCCAGACCGCCGCCGACTGGCGCCAGGCCAAGGCCTCCTGGCGTGACTTGTGGACGCCGGGCCGGCTGCTTTCGGTCGGCCTGGTGAGCGGCTTCCTGGTCGGCAAGGTCGAACCGGCGCGTCGCATGACCCGCGGCAGCGGCGCGCTGCAATTGATTTCGGCGGTGGCCGGACTCTTCGCCGGCGGCAGCGCGCAGGCGGCCGCAGGCGATGCCGAGCACGCGGCGGCCAAGGCGCAACAGACCGTGGACGCGGTGACACCCACCGGCGCCGACGCCGACGCGACGACGCCATCGAGCGCGGCCGCGGTCCCACCCTCGCAACGCCCGCGACCGACGCCCGAATCCCTGCGCGCCGCGGGCCTGCTGTGAGCGAAGTGGCCGGCGACCCGCGCGAAACCGTCCCGCCGCCGCTGCCGATCACGCCACCGCCCCCGGCGGCCGTCGCAGCCGACAGGCCGGCCAAGCCGCGCATGCGCTCGACGCTGTCGTTGCAGGTGCTGGCGGTGCTGGCGGTGGGCTACACCCTGTGGGCCGCGCAGGACCTGATCCTGCCGGTGCTGCTGGCGATGTTCTTCGCCCTGGTCGGCAATCCGATCCTGCGCCTGCTGCAGCGGCTGTGGATCCCGCGCTTCTTCGGCGCGCTGCTGGTGCTGTCGCTGGGCATGCTGCTGACCTTCCAGCTCGGCCGCCAGCTGGTGACGCCTGCGGCCGAATGGGTGCGCCAGGTCCCCAGCCAGATGCGCGACCTCGCCCCGAAGCTGCGCTCGCTGGTCAAGCCGGTGCGCGAGGCCAACAAGGCGGCCGAGAACATCGCCCGCGCCGCCGGCGGCGAAAGCTCGGTCAACCCGGTGCAGGTGGTCAAGACCGAGGTCAACGATCCCTACAAGGCGCTGACGTCGACGCCGAAACTGCTGACTTCGGTGCTGGCGGTGGTGCTGCTGACGTTCTTCTTCATGGTCTACGGCCAGAGCCTGCAGCAGAACGCGATCGCGCTGCTGCCCGGGCGCCAGCAGAAGCGGTTGACGGTGGAGATCCTGCAGTCGATCGAGCGCGAGATCTCGCGCTACATGCTGACGATCAGCGTGATCAACGTGCTGTTCGGACTGATCCTCGCCGGCGTCCTGACCTACCTCGAGGTGCCGCTGGACGAGGCGCTGCTGTGGGGCACGATGGCCGCGGTGCTGAATTTCGCCCCCTACGTCGGCCCGCTGATCGGCATGCTGATCATGCTGGTGATGGGCTTCGTCGCCTTCAACGACCCGCTGCATTCGCTGCTGCCGGCCGCCGTGTACCTCGGGTTGCATACGCTGGAAGGCCAGCTCATCACCCCGATCATCCTCGGCCGGCGGATGGCGTTGTCGCCGCTGGTGCTGATCCTGGGGCTGATGGTGTTCGGCTGGATGTGGGGGATCATCGGCCTGCTGCTCGCGGTGCCGCTGCTGGTGTGCGTGAAGCTGGTGCTGGGGAAGATCGAAGGCCTGGAGGGATGGGCGAAGCTGCTGGAGTGAGCCGCCATGCGCCTGGCTGCCGCCCGCGCGCGTTACCGCGGCGCCTCCACGCGGCATCGGAACCCGGGGCGTAAACTAGGCCGATGGCCTTCCCCATCCGCGCCATCACGCTGGACCTGGACGACACCCTCTGGCCGATCGCGCCGGCGATCGATCGCGCCGAGGCGGCGCTGGACGCGTGGTTGCTGGCGCATGCGCCGCGTGCGGCCGCGCGCTGGCCGCTACCGGCCCGACGCAGGTTGCGCGATGAAGTCGATGCCGAACACCCCCGGCTGTCGCACGATTTCACCCGCCAGCGGCTGATCACGCTGGAGCGGATGCTGCGCGACAGCGGTGAGGACGTCGGCCTGGTGGATGCCGCGTTCGAGGCCTACTTCGCCGCGCGCTGCCAGGTCGAGCACTATCCCGACAGCGTCGATGCCCTGCAGCGGCTGGCCGCGCGCGTGCCGCTGGCGGCGCTGAGCAACGGCAATGCCTGCCTGGCCCGGATCGGCCTGATGCCGCTGTTCCAGTTCCAGCTCGGCGCGCGCGAACACGGCGCGGCCAAGCCCGCGGCCAGCATTTTCCACGCGGCCTGCGTGCAGCTCGGGTGCGCGCCGGCGCAGGTGCTGCACGTCGGCGATGACGTCGAACTCGATGTCGTCGGCGCCGCCCATGCCGGCCTGCGCACCTGCTGGATCAATCGCGGCGATGCCGACGGCCGGCCGCGCGCCTGGCCATCGCGGCATCCGCGTCCGGACCTCGAATTCCCCACCCTCGCCGCGCTCGCTGACTGGCTCGACGCGGCGCAGGCGCCATCGCGGAACGCCGCATGACCCTGCCAGACGGTTTCGCCGCCGCGCCCGGCCTGCAGCCGCGCCCATTGCACCTGGTCGATCGCGCCGGCTTCGATGCCTGGCGCCAGCGCCAGTCGCCGGCGACGCAACAGTGGCTCGCCGCGCACGGCTTCGATGCCACACCGGGCACCGTGCTCGCGTTGCCCGGGGACGCCGGCCTCGCCGGCGCGGTGCTGGCCATCGGCGACCGGCTGGATCCGTGGAGCTATGCGCCGGCGCCGATGGCATTGCCCGCCGGCGACTGGCAGGTGGAGGGCGCACTCGATGCCGACGCGCGCCGCGCCCTGCACCTGGGCTGGGGCATCGGTGCATATCGCTACGCGCGCTTCCGCACGGCGCCGCGGCCGCCGGCGCGGCTGGTGCCCGAGGCGATCGACGACGAAACCCGTGCGCTCATCGCCGCCTGCGTGCGCGTGCGCGAGCTGGTCAACACGCCGACCGAGCACATGGGTCCGGAGCAGCTGGAACAGGTGGTGCGCGGGATCGCCCACCGCCATGGGGCGACCATCGACGTGGTCTGCGGCGACGAGCTGCTGGCGCGCAATTTCCCCGCGATCCACGCCGTCGGGCGTGCCTCCCATCGCGCACCGCGGCTGATCGCGCTGCACTGGGGCGAGGCGTCGGCGCCGCACGTGGCGATCGTCGGCAAGGGCGTGTGCTTCGACACCGGCGGCCTGAACATCAAGGTCGGCGAAGGCATGCGCAACATGAAGAAGGACATGGGCGGCGCGGCGCACGCGATCGCGCTGGCCGAACTGATCATGGCGCGCCGGCTTCCGCTGCGGATCACGCTGCTGGTGCCGGCGGTGGAGAACGCGATCGGGCCGGAAAGCTATCGCCCCGGTGAAGTGATCGCGACCCGCAAGGGCATCCACGTCGAGATCGACAACACCGATGCCGAAGGCCGCGTGGTGCTGTGCGATGCGCTGGCCTATGCGAGCGAGCAGTCGCCGCAGCTGCTGCTGGATTTCGCCACCCTGACCGGCGCCGCACGCACCGCGCTGGGCCCGGACCTGCCGGCGCTGTACGCCAACGACGACGCCGTCGCCGCGCAGTGGCTCGACGCCGGCCTGCACACGCGCGACCCGGTCTGGCGCATGCCGCTGTGGCGGCCGTATCTGCGCTACCTCACCAGCAACGTCGCCGACATCGCCAATTCCGGGCCGTCGAAGATGGCCGGCAGCATCACCGCCGCGCTGTACCTGGAGTGCTTCGTGCCGGCATCGCTGCCGTGGGCGCACCTGGACGTGTATGCGTGGAACGACAGCGACCGCCCGGGCAAACCGGCCGGCGGCGAAGCGCAGGGGTTGCGCGCGGTGTACGCGATGCTGAAGGCGCGGTTCGGCATCGCGGCGTAGGGCGGATTTCAACCCGCCATCGTTTCGCGGGATTGATGTGTAGGGCGGGTTTCAACCCGCCATCGACCCCCGGCGTTGCCGCAAAAGGCGATTCCATCGCCGTCGTTGGCGCGACGCGTCGTCGGCTCGCCGAGACAATCCACGCGTTGTGCGGCGGGTTGAAACCCGCCCTACAGCCAGCCTTTCTGTCGCGCCAGCCGGTGCGCTTCGATGCGGTTGCCGACGCCGAGCTTGCCGATCGCCTCGGACAGGTAATTGCGCACGGTGCCCTGCGACAGCGACAGCCGCGCGGCGATGTCGCCGGCGGACAGGCCTTCGCCCGCCAGCCGCAGCACCTGGCGCTCGCGGTCGTTGAGCGGATCGGCGTCCGACCAGGCGTCGACCGCCAGTTGCGGATCGATCACGCGGCCGCCGTCATGCACGCGGCGCACCGCGTCGGCCAGCTGCTCGGCCGGCGCGTCCTTGAGCAGGTAGCCGCCGACGCCCGCCTCCAGCGCCCGACGCAGGAAGCCCGGGCGCGCGAACGTGGTCACGATGATCACGCGGGTCTTCCATTCCTGCCGTTGCAGGCGCTGCGCGAGTTCCAGCCCGGTCAGGCCCGGCATTTCGATGTCGGTGACCAGCAGGTCGGGCTGCAGGCGCTGCAGTTCGCGCCAGGCGCCCTCGCCGTCGGCAGCCGCGCCGACCACGTCGATGTCGGCTTCCAGTCCCAGCAGCGCCGACAAGGCGCCGCGCACCATCGCCTGGTCCTCGGCCAGCAGCACCCGGATCATCGATGGCGGCCTCGTCCGCGCGCGTGTTGCGCATCGGCGCGCACGTTAGCAGACGCGTGCGGCGGGAACGCCCGGCAACGAGGACGTCGACGCGGGCGCGCACCGAACGCGCGCCTCGATGCAGGTGCCCGCGCCGGGTGTCGATTCCACCCGCAGGCGACCGCCCAGCGCTTCGAGCCGCTCCCGCATGCCGGACAAGCCGTTGCCCGGCGCGATCGCGCCGCCGCACCCATCGTCGCGCACGCGCAGCACGGCGTCGTCGCCATCCCGCGCCAGCGCGACCGACGCGCTGCGCGCCTGCGCGTGGCGCTGGATGTTGGTGACCGCTTCGCGCAGCGTCAGCGCCAGCACGATCTCGATCTCGCGCGGCCATGGCTCCGGCGCGACGTCGTAGTCGAAAGCGATGCCGCCGCTTTCCAGCAGCAGCTTCGACGACGCCAGTTCCGCGGCAAGCCCCGCGGCGCGGATGCCGGTCACCGCGCTGCGCACCTGCGCCAGCGCGTCGCGGGCCACGCCGCTGACGTCGTCCAGTTCGCGGCGCGCGGCCGCGACGTCGGTGTCCAGCAGGCGGCCGGCGAGTTCGGACTTCAGGGCCACCAGCGACAGGGTGTGGCCGAGCAGGTCGTGCAGGTCGCGGCCGATGCGCTCGCGCTCGGCCAGCGCGGCCAGCCGGCGCACTTCATCGTGGCTGAGCTTGAGCGCGGCGTCCTTCTCGTGTCCCACGCGTTCGACGTTGATGACGATGCCCAGGATGATCGTCATCGCCGGCATCCAGAACAGCACCTGCAATGGGTAGCCGAAGTGCAACGCCACGGCGATGAACAGGGTGTTTAGCGCGACCAGCCGCGGCAGCAGCGACAGCAGGAAGCGCCCGCTGTCGGTGCGCAGCATCACGCAGCCGAAGACGAAGTAACTGATCCCCGACGGATACCACGGCAGCAGGCCGATCCCGAGCGCCGCCATCGCGTAGGCGTACAGCGGCGAGCGGCGTCGCGGCGCCAGCAGCGTGCGCGCGTACAGCAGCAGGAACAGCGGGTAGGTCGCCAGCGTCAGCCACAGCCAGCGCGCATCGTAACGGCCGCCGCCCAGCGCCGGCAGCGCGAACACCCAGATCGACCACATCAGGTGCACCGCGTCCGTCCATGGCGACTTGCCACGACGCACCACGTTGGCCACCGCCGAATCCGGTGCCGCGACCATCCAGCCAGGACGCTTGCGCATCGTCAGTGTCTCTCCCGGTCGCATCATCGAAGGCCCGTTGCCGCCCGCCGCGCTCATCCGCGCGCGAGCCGCCGCCGCGCGAGCAGGAAGAATAAGCCCGACACCGCCGCCAGCACGAGGACGTGGACGCTCGTGCGTCCGCCATCGTCCAACCCGACCACCGACAACGCGATCTGTGCCAGGTGGTAGGCCGGCCACAGCGGCGCGAGCTTGGCGAACAGCGGCGGCAGCATCGACAGCGGCATCCACAGGCCGGCGAGGAAGGCCATCGGCAGGTACAGGATGTTGATCACCGCCGGCGCGCCCTGGCCGCTGACGACGGTGCCGATGTAGAGGCCGATCGCGCAGAACGGCAACACGCCCAGCACGTTGACCAGCGTCATCTCGAGCAGTTGCCCTGGTGCCAGCGTCACCTTGCCCAGGGTCAGCGCGATCGTCATCAGGATGATCGAGATCATCACCGCGAACACCATCGCCATCGCCATCTTCGCCAGCAGCATCGCGCCTGGCGGCGTCGGCAGCGCGCGCTTGAGTGCCAGGAAGCCGCGCTCGCGATCCAGCGCCATCGCCACCCCGAAGCCAAACAGGCCCGGCGCCATCACTCCGAACACGCCGAAGGTCGCCAGCAGGTAGGACGTCGCCTTGCCATGGCCGCCGTTGAGCAGCACCCCGAACAGCAGGTAGAACATCGGCGGGAACACCAGCGTCGGCACCGCGAACGCCGGCGCGCGCAGCACGCGCAGGAACTCGCTGCGGGCTTCGAGCCAGTAGCAGCGCAGCTGCGGCACGCGGGTTTCGGTGGCGATGGCGCTCATGCGGCCTCCTTGTGGATCGCGGGACGGGCGTTGGTGTTCGTGTCCCGCGTGAGGGCGACGAAGGCATCGGCCAGGCCGGCGCGCTCGACTTCCAGTTCGAGCAGTGCCGCGTCCTCGGCGAGCAGCCGGCGCACGACGGTTTCGGCGGCGTCGGCGACGATCTCGATCCGCGCGTCGACGCGCACGGCGCTGCGCACCTGCGGCCAGCGCGCGATAGCGTCGACGTCCAACCCGGAGATGCAGCGGATGCGGCGTTGGGCGACGTGCGCGCGGATCGCCTGCACGCTGCCCTGCGCGAGCACGCGGCCGCCATCGACGACGACCACGCGATCGGCGAGCGCCTCGGCCTCTTCCAGGTAATGCGTGGTCAGCAGCACGCCGCAGCCCTGGGCGACGAGTTCGCGGATCGCGCGCCACAGGGCCTGGCGCGCGTCGATGTCCAGGCCGGTCGTGGGTTCATCGAGGAACAGCAGCTGCGGGCGGCCGCAGATCGCCAGCGCGAACTGCACCCGGCGTTGCTGGCCGCCGGAAAGCTTGCCGTAGCGGCGCTGCAGCAGTCCGTCCAGACCCGCCATCGCCACGCAGTCGGCAATGCTGCGCGGCGCGGGGTAATAGCTGCGGGTGAGCTCGAGCAACTCGCGTACCTGCAGCGTGTCGGGAATCGCCGCGGACTGCAGCATCACCCCGATCCGCCGGCGCGCCGCCAGTTGCTGCGGCGATTGCCCGAACAGCGCCACCGCGCCGGCATCGGCGCGCACCAGGCCCAGCAGCAGCGCGATCGCCGTGCTCTTGCCGGCGCCGTTGGGGCCGAGCAGCGCCAGCACCTCGGCGGCAGCGATCTCCAGGTCGAGCCCGTCCAGCGCCTGCACCTTGCCGTAGGCCTTGCGCACGCCGCGCAGGTGGGCCAATGCGGCGGCCCGCTCCAATGTCTGCATCGTGATCTCCGCGCCGTGTGGTGGAAGGCGTGCAGGTTGCGACGCGTGCGCCGGCCGCGGCAGTCGCCGCCGTCAGCGATTGCGCATGACAAGCGTCAGGTGACACTGCCGCGCCGGCTGCCTACGCTTGGCCCCCGTTGCGGTGCGAGGTCTTCACCCGGCGGCCGGCGGCCGTCACACTGGCCAGCCTGCATGCCCCCGTCCATGGATCACGATGAACAGCCCTGCCGACCTGCTCAAGGAACTCCGCATCGACCGCTCGGCACCGCCGCCATCGCCGTCGCGTCGTGGCCTGTGGATCGCGCTCGCCGGGGTCGCCGCGCTGCTCGTCGTCGCCGTGGTGGCGTGGTCCTGGCTGGGACGCGACAAGGGCGTGGAGGTGCACACCGCGGCCGCGGTCGCGATCGGCAACGGCGGCGCGAGCAGCTCGGTGCTCGATGCCACCGGCTATGTGGTGGCGCGGCGGATGGCGACGGTGTCCTCCAAGATCACCGGCAAGGTCCGCGACGTGCGCATCGAGGAGGGCCAGCATGTCGAGGCCGGTGAAATCCTGGCGACGCTGGATCCGATCGATGCCGATGCCGAACGCGACCTGGTCGCCGCGCAACTGGCGGCCGCGCGCAGCCAGGTGGGCAACGTGCAGGCGCAGCTGCGCGCGAGCGAGGCCGACGCCACGCGGCTGTCCGCGCTCGTCAGGCAGCAGCTGGTGTCCAGGTCACAGTACGACCAGGCGATCGCCCAGCGCGACGCGCTGCGGGCGCAACTCGCCACCGCGCAGCGCAACGTCCAGGTCGCCAGCGACCAGCTGCGCATCGCCGGCCACGGGGTGGAGAACACCATCGTGCGCGCGCCCTTCGCCGGCGTGGTGATCGCCAAGGCGGCGCAGCCCGGCGAGATCGTGTCGCCGTTGTCGGCCGGCGGCGGCTTCACCCGCACCGGCATCGGCACGATCGTCGACATGGATTCGCTGGAAGTGGAAGTCGACGTCGGCGAGGCCTACATCGGCCGCGTGCAGGCCGGCATGCCGGTGGAGTCCACGCTCAACGCCTATCCGGACTGGAAGATCCCCGGCAAGGTGATCGCGATCATCCCGACCGCCGATCGCGGCAAGGCGACGGTCAAGGTACGCGTGGGCCTGGACGCGCGCGACCCGCGGATCGTGCCGGACATGGGCGTGCGCGTGAGCTTCCTGGAAGCGGCCAGGCCGGCGGCGGCGCAGCAGCCACAGGGCGTGCGGGTGCCGGCGGCGGCGATCGTGCAGCGCGGCGGGCATGCCGTGGTGTTCGCGCTGCAGGACGACGACAGCGTCGAGCAGCGCACCGTCAGGACCGGCATCGCGATGGGCGACGACCGGCAGGTGCTGTCGGGATTGAGCGCCGGCGACAGCGTGGTGCTCGATCCGCCGGATGCGTTGCAGGACGGGACGAAGGTGCGCATCGCGAAGGACGCACCCGCCGACGGCAGCAGTGAATGAACCACCGAGCGTCAATCCCGCGCAGGCGGGAATGACGGCAACAACGAACGAAGCCACCTAATCCGGAGCACGACATGGCAGCACTGGTCACGACCCGCGGCCTCACCAAGACCTACCAGCGCGGACCGGAAAAGGTCGAGGTGCTGCACGGCATCGACCTGGACATCCCCAAGGGCGACTTCGTCGCGCTGATGGGGCCGTCGGGTTCGGGCAAGACGACGTTGCTCAACCTGATCGGCGGGCTGGACACGCCGACCTCGGGCGAGATCGAGATCGAAGGCGAGCGCCTGGACCGGATGAGCGGCGGCCAGCTGTCGAACTGGCGCAGCCGCCACGTCGGCTTCGTGTTCCAGTTCTACAACCTGATGCCGATGCTGACCGCGCAGAAGAACGTCGAACTGCCGTTGCTGCTGACCAACCTGGGCAGCGCGCAGCGCCGGCGCAACGCGGAGATCGCGCTGCAGCTGGTCGGCCTGGCCGATCGCAGGTCGCACAAGCCCAACGAACTGTCCGGCGGCCAGCAGCAACGCGTCGCGATCGCGCGCGCGATCGTGTCCGACCCGACCTTCCTGATCTGCGACGAGCCGACCGGCGACCTCGACCGTCACTCCGCCGAGGAAGTGCTCGGACTGCTGCAGACGCTCAACCGCCAGCACGGCAAGACCATCATCATGGTCACCCACGATCCCAAAGCCGCCGAGTACGCCACCCACACGGTGCACCTGGACAAGGGTGAACTGGTCGACGCGCCGGCACTGGCGCACTGAGCGGGGATGCGGCGATGAAATATCTCTCGCTGGTGTGGGCGCAGCTGTTCCGCAGCAAGACCCGCACGCTGCTGACGCTGCTGTCGGTGGTGGCGGCGTTCCTGCTGTTCGGGATGCTCGATTCGGTGCGCGTGGCCTTCAACTCCGGCGGCAGCGTCGATGGCGCCAACCGCCTGATCGTGTCCTCGCGGCTGTCGATCACCCAATCGCTGCCGGTCAGCCTGCTGTCGCGGATCGAATCGGTCCCGGGCGTGCGCAAGGTGACGTACGCGATGTGGTTCGGCGGCATCTACCAGGACCCGAAGAACTTCTTCCCGAATTTTTCCGTCGCCGACAACTACTTCGACGTCTACACCGACTTCGTGGTGCCGCCGGCGCAGCTGAAGGCCTTCCGCGAGAACCGCACCGGCGCGGCGGTCGGCGAGGCGCTGGCCAAGCAGTTCGGCTGGAAGCTCGGCGACACCATCCCGCTGCAGGCGACGATCTTCCCGCGCGGCGGCAGCAACGACTGGCCCCTGCAGGTCAGCGCGATCTTCCGCGCCAGGGACCGCAAGCGCGTCGGCGAAGAAAAACAGCTGATGATGCACTGGAAATACTTCGACGAATCCAACGACTACATCAAGAGCCAGGTCAGCTGGTTCACCGTGCAGCTGGCCAACGCCAACCAGGCCTCGCGGGTAGCGCAGGCGATCGATGCGATCTCGGCCAACTCCGACCACGAAACCAAGAGCCAGACCGAATCGGCGTTCCAGCAGGCCTTCGCCAAGCAGTTCGCCGACATCGGCCTGATCGTCACCGCGATCATGGGCGCGGTGTTCTTCACCCTGCTGCTGCTCACCGGCAACACCATGGCGCAGGCGGTGCGCGAGCGCATTCCGGAACTGGCGGTGCTCAAGACCCTGGGCTTCAAGGATTCCACCGTGCTCGGCCTGGTGATGACCGAGTCGGTGCTGCTGGTCGTGCTCGGCGGCCTGATCGGCCTGGGCCTGTCGGCGGTGATCATGCCCGGCGTGGCCGCGGCCAGCGGCGGCGTGATCCAGCTGCCGAACGTGCCGGCGCAGACCTGGCTGGTGGGGTTGGGATTGATGGTCGTGATCGGCGTCGTCGTCGGCCTGTTGCCGGCATTGCGCGCAAAGCGGCTGAAGATCGTCGACGCATTGGCCGGGCGCTGAGCCCGCCGATCGGCATCACGTCCCGAGGATGAAGCAATGAAGCATCAATGGATCTGGAACCTGCTGTCGATCGTGCTGCTGGGCGTGGGCCTGGTCGCGTGGATCCTGTTGCCGTGGTACGGCGTGCTCGCAGTGGCGGTGCTGCTGGCGCTGTGGCTGCTGCTCACCCGCAACGGCCGGCTCGCGCTCGCGGCCGCCCGCATCGGCATCGCCAGCCTGCCGCAACGCTGGGGCGCCTCGTCGGTGATCATCGTCGGCATCGCCGGCGTGGTCGGCGTGCTGGTCGCGATGCTGGCGATGGGCGAAGGCTTCAAGGCCACGCTGGATGCGACCGGCAGCGACGACACCGCGATCATCCTGCGCGGCGGCTCGCAGGCCGAAACGAATTCGGTCATCACCCGCGACCAGGTGCCGCTGGTGTCGAGCCTGCCAGGCATCGCGAAAGGCGCCGACGGCAAGCCGCTGCTGTCGCCGGAACTGTCGCAGGTGGTCAGCCTGCCCAGCCGGAGCGATGGCACCGATGCCAACGTGCAGTTCCGCGGCGTCGGTCCGCAGGCGTGGGCGGTGCGCGGCAACATCCGGATTGTCGAGGGCCGCAAGTTCGGCGCCGGCCTGCGCGAACTCGTCGTCGGCCAGGGCGCGCAGTCGCAGTTCCGTGGCCTGGAGGTCGGCAAATCGATCAAGCTCGGCAACCAGGCATGGGCGGTGGTCGGCAAGTTCGCTTCCGGCGACTCGCACGACTCCGAGCTATGGGGCGACGCCGAGACGGTGGCCTCGACCTACGATCGCCGCGCCTTCCAGTCGATCACCGTGCGCACCGACGGCAAGGCCGGCTTCGCCCAGCTCAAGGCAGCGATGGATACCGATCCGCGATTGAAGCTCGACGTAGAAACCACGCGCGCGTACTACGCCAAGCAGTCAGGGCAGCTGAGCAAGCTGATCAGCATCCTGGGTACCGTCATCGGCACGATCATGGCGATCGGCGCGGTGTTCGGCGCGCTCAACACCATGTACGCAGCGGTGGCGGGCCGGGCGCGCGAGATCGCGACCATGCGCGCGATCGGCTTCCGCGGCCTGCCGGTGGTGCTGGCGGTGATGCTGGAGACGATGCTGCTGGCGCTGCTCGGTGGCGTGCTCGGCGGCCTGATCGCATGGCTCATCTTCAACGGCTACAGCGTGAGCACACTGGGCAGCAACTTCAGCCAGGTGGTGTTCCAGTTCAAGGTCTCGCCGCAACTGCTGTGGACGGGGTTGAAGTGGGCGCTGGGGATCGGACTGGTCGGCGGATTGTTCCCCGCGCTGCGTGCGGCGCGGCTGCCGGTCACGGCGGCGCTGCGCGACGCATGAGGCTGCGCGGGTGCCTTGAACCGGGTTGTCCCTGGAAACCCGCGTGACGCCGCCGCTTCGGGTCATTGCGCTGGTGCTTCCAGCAGATCCCGCGAAGCCGCCATCAACGTCGCCCGGGTAAGCGCAGCGCACCCGGGGCAGCAACGATCGCCCTCCGGGTGCGCTGCGCTTACCCGGGCGGCGGACCCGTGCGTTCCGCTGCCCTTGCGCTCATCTTCCCCGGGTGCGCTGCGCTTACCCGGGCTACGCGCCGCTTTGGCCTGTCGCCGGGACCAGGCGCCGCTGCGCTCGCCACAGGCTTTCACCGCCGAACAGCGCCAGCGCGATCCAGATGAAGACGAAGCCCACGGCGCGGTCGCGGTCGAAGGCTTCGCCCAGCAGCAGCACGCCGATCAGGAACTGCAGCGTCGGCGAGATGTACTGCAGCAGGCCGACCACCGACAGCGGCGCGCGTCGCACCGCATGGGCGAAACCGATCAGCGGCAACGCGGTCAATGCGCCACCGAGCACCAGCATCGCGTCCAGGCCAAAGCCCCAGCCCGGCACGCCATGCGCGGGCAGGAAGCCACCCTGGCCATGCGCCTCGCCCCACAGCAGCATCGCCAGCGCCGGCGCGAACAGGTACACGCTTTCGACGCCGAGGCCGGCGATCGCGTCCACCGCCGCCAGCTTGCGGATCAAGCCGTAGAGCGCGAACGACAATGCCAGCCCCAGCGCGATCCACGGCGGGCGCCCGTACTGCAGCGTCAGCCACAGCACGCCGGCGGTCGCCAGCGCCACCGACGCCCATTGCACGCGCGTGAGCCGTTCGCGCAGGAACAGCACGCCGAACAGCACGCTCACCAGCGGATTGATGAAGTAGCCCAGGCTGCTTTCGACCACGTGCCCGGCATTGACGGCCCAGATGTACAGGCCCCAGTTGAACGCGATCAGCACGCCGCTCAGGGCCAGCATCCAGGCCGCCTTCGGCCTGGCCAGCGCCGCGCGCAGCCAGTCGCGCCGCTGCCATGTCAGGTAGCCGGCGACGAACACCGTGCTCCACACGATCCGGTGCATCACGATCTGCAGCGACGGCACCGAGGTGAGCGCGTGCCAGTACAACGGCATCACGCCCCACAGCACGAACGACGCCACCGCGATCCAGAGCCCGCGGCGGGCCTCGGTGGCCAGCGTCATGCGCCGCTCCCGCGCATCGCGCGCGCCCGGGCCAGGGTGATGATGACGACGCCTGCCAGGATCACCGCCATCGCGCCCAGGTCGTGCGCGGTGAAGCGTTCGCCGGCGAGCAGCGCGCCCAGCAGCACCGCGATCGGCGGATTGACGTAGGCGTAGCTGGTGGCGAGTGCCGGACGCACGTGGTGCAGCAGCCAGATGTAGGCGGTGAAGCCGAAGATCGAGCCGGCGACGACGAGATAGAGCAGCGCGGACGTCGCGGCCAGCGACGGCGCCGCGGTGAAGCGCTCGCCGCTCACCAGCGCGGCCAGCAGCATCCACCCGCTGCCGGCGAGCATCTGCGCGCTGGCGGACATGAACGGCGCGGGCAGGTCGAGGTCGCGGCTCCAGACCGAGCCCCAGGCCCAGGCCAGCGGTGCGATGACCAGGCACACCAGGCCGAGCATCGAACCGGTCAGCGCGCTGCCCGCGTTCAGCCACAGCACGCCGGCGAAGCCGACCACCAGCCCCAGCCATTCGATCCTCGAGGGATGGCGTCCGCGCAACATCGAGAACACGCCGGCGAACAGCGGCATCGACGCCACCGCGATCGCCGCCAGGCCGGAGCCGACCTGGGTCTCGGCGAGGTTCACGAAGCCGTTGGACAGCAGCACCATGAAGATCGACAGCACCGCGAGCGTGCGCCATTGCCGGCGCGTGGGCGGCGTGGCGCCGCGCGCGCGCAACACCGCGAACATCAGCGCGCCGGCCAGGAACATCCGGATCGCGCCGAGCAGGAACGGCGAGTAGCCCGGCAGCGCGAAGCGGATCGCGAGGTAGGTCGAACCCCACAGCAGGTAGACCGCGGCCAGGGCCAGCGGGACGGCAAGCACGGGCAGGCGCGGGCGGACGTCGGCGAGGGTGTTCATGGGCGGGCTTGGACCGGGCGGACTCGGGAGGCATCCGGACGACTCAGGCTAGGCGCCGGCCGTGGATGGCGATTGATCATTCGTGCGCCGGGACGCAATATTTTTGCATGGCCAACCGCGTGCTCCCGCTCGACGATTTCGACCACCGGCTGCTCGGGCTGCTGCAGCGCGACGCGTCCGCGACCCTGGCCACGCTCGGCGACGCGATCGGGCTGTCGCCCAGCGCCGTCCAGCGGCGGATCGCGCGCTATCGGCGCCATGGACTGCTGCGCCAAGTGGCCGTGCTGGATCCGGCGGCGTTCCCGGCAACCACGCTGGCGGCGGTGCTGGTGACGATGGAGCGCGACACCCTGCGCCTGCACACGGCGTTCCGCGCACGCATGCGCGCGGCACCGGAGGTGCAGCAGTGCTACGCGATCGCCGGCGAATGGGATTACCTGGTGTTGCTGGCCGCCGGCAGCGTCACCCACTACCGGCAGGTGGCCGAACGACTGTTCGTCGACGAAGGCAACGTCAAGCGCTACGAGACGCGGATGGTGTTCGACGTGGTCAAGCACGGGTTGGAACTTCCTACAGGGGCTTCGCCGCGGCGCCGGGCAAGGCGCAGCGGTCCGGCGTAGTCGCGGTCGCGAGCGCCGGGCGCAGCTTCGCCACGCGCGCCATGGGCAGCAACCGCGACGGTTTCATGCGGCGCGTTCGCGCTCCAGCAGCTGCTGCTTCAACGGCAAACCCCAGCGATAGCCGCCCAGTGAACCGTCGCTGCGAATGACGCGATGGCAAGGCACCACCACCGCGAGCCGGTTGTGCGCGCAGGCGCTGGCGACGGCGCGGGCCGCCGCCGGCTGCCCCAGCTGCGCGGCCAGCTGCGCGTAACTGCGGGTCTGTCCGGCCGGGATCCGCATCAGCGCATCCCATACCTTTTTCTGGAACGCGGTACCGACCAGGTCGACGGCGACCGCCGATTCGCCACCGGCCAGTCGCCGGGCGATCGCCTGCACGCGCGGGGCGAGGAACTCGTCGCGCCCGGCATCGACCCGCTGGTGGCGGGCGTGCGGGAATTCATGGCGCAGTTTCGCTTCCAGTGCGGCGGCATCTTCGCCCAGTTCGACCATGCAGACGCCACGCGACGTGGCCGCGACCAGGGCCAGCCCGAGCGCGGTATCGACCAGGCTCCAGCGCAGGGTTTCTCCCGCGCCACCCGCGCGGTAGCGGGCCGGGGTCATGCCCAGCCGGGCGGCGCCGGCTTCGTAGACGCGCGACGGCGAACCATAGCCCGCGTCGTACAGCGCGGCGCTGACCCCGCCGCCATCGCGCAACGCGGCCTTCAGCCTGCCAAGCTTGCGCTGGGCAAGGTATTGCGCCGGACTGAGCCCGAAGCGGGCGCGGAAGCGGCGCTGCAGCTGCGAGGCCCCGATGCCGACGGCCTGCGCCAGTGCATCGAGCGTGGGCTCACCGCCATCGAGCAACTGGCGGGCGTGTTCGAGGCGATCGGCGGGCGGTGGTCGCTTGGGCATGTCCATGCGGCAGACGATATCGGGCGCACGCGGCGACCGATATCCGATTCCTGCCGACGCTCACTGCGCCCAGCGGGTGGCGAGCTTGGTTTCCGGCAGCACCTGCGCGGTCAGGGTCTGGTCATGGACCAGCAGGCTGGTGGCGTCGGCGAGGATCGCGGCCGATTCGCGCAGCAGTGGATCCGGGCGCTTGTCGGCGAGCTTCTCGCGCGCGGCGTCGGCGGCGATGTCGCGTTCGCCCACCTGCAGGCCGTCGTCGCTGGGCACGTCGGCCAGCGGATCCAGGGCCAGCCCCAGCGCCTTGCGCTGCGCCTGGCGCTCGACCTGCTTGGCTTCCTGGCGGTCGCGCTCGGCGCGGCGCTCGGCTTCGTTGAGCGAGACGTATTTCTTGGCCTGCTCGGCGCGGAATTCCGCCACGTCCTGCGACCACCACTGGAATTCCTTGCTGTTGGCCACGCGGGCGGCGTGCAGGGCCGCCAGTCGCGGCAGGATCGGGGCGAAGTTGCCGTAACGCACGTGCGGCACCGCGGCGATCCGGGTCCAGGGCAGGGCATTGTCGAAGGTGCTCTCGCCGTATTCGCTGGCATCGGCCGAGACCGGGAAGGCGACATCCGGCACCACGCCCTTGTTCTGGGTGCTGCTGCCGCCGGGCAGGAAGAACTGCGCGATCGTCAGCTTGACCTGCCCCAGGTGGGTGTCTTCCATCGATGGCCAGCGATCCAGGTCGACCAGGTTCTGCACCGTGCCCTTGCCGAAGGTGGTCTCGCCGATGATCAGGCCGCGGCCGTAGTCCTGGATCGCGCCGGCGAAGATCTCCGACGCCGAGGCCGAGCCGCGGTTGGTCAGCACCGCCAGCGGGCCGGTCCAGGCCACGCCCGGACTGGTGTCGGAATCGACGCTGACGCGGCCGCCGGATTCGCGCACCTGCACCACCGGGCCCTTGTCGATGAACAGGCCGGTGAGGTTCACCGCTTCGTCCAGCGAACCACCGCCGTTGTTGCGCAGGTCCATCACCACGCCGTCGACCTTCTGCGCGCGGAACTGCGCCAACAGGCGGGCGACGTCGTGGGTGGCCGAGGTGAAGTCGCCATTGGCGCTGCGACGGCCTTCGAAGTCCTGGTAGAACGCCGGCAGCTTGATCACGCCGATGCGCTTGGCCGGGCGATCGCCGGAGGCCGGGATGGTGAGCGTCTCGGCCTTGGCCGCGTCCTCGGACAGCTTGATCTTGTCGCGGGTGAGGACGATCCGCACCGGCTTGCTGTCGAGCCCTGCTTCCGGCGGGATCATGTCCAGCCGCACCAGCGTGCCCTTGGGCCCCTTGATCTTCTCGACCACGTCGTCGATGCGCCAGCCGACGACATCCTCCATCGTGCCGCTGGCGCCCTGCCCGACCGCGACCACGCGGTCGCCGGGCTTGATCTTGTTGCTGCGCGCGGCCGGCCCGCCGGGCACGACCTCGCGGATGACGACCACGTCGTCCTGCTTCTGCAGCACCGCGCCGATGCCCTCGAGCGAGAGCGACATCGACTGGTTGAAGCGTTCGGCGGTGCGCGGGTTGAAGTAATCGGTGTGCGGGTCGATCGCCGCGGTGTAGGCGTTGAGGAAGCTCTGGAAAGCATCCTCGCCGTTGAGCTCGGCGACCGACGAATCCAGCGTGGCGTAGCGCTTGTCGAGCGTCTTGCGGATCTCGTCGGGCTTCTTGCCGGCGAGCTTCAGTCGCAACCAGTCGTTGCGCACCGACTGCTTCCACAGGCCATCGAGCGCGGCGCTGTCGGCCGCCCATGGCGCCTTCTCGCGGTCGTAGTACCAGCGGTCGTTGCCGCTGAAGTCGAAGATGTCCTGCTTGAGCAGGCCGCGCGCGTAATCCGAACGCTGGTCCACGCGCTGCTTGTACAACTGGAACATCGCGTAGGCCGGCGCGACGTTGCCGCTCTTGATGGCGTCGTCGAGCGAGGTCCTGTAGCTGGCGAACTTGGCCACGTCCTGCGCGGTGAAGAACAGCTTTCCCGGATCGAGGGCATCGAGATAACGCTTGAAGATGTCGGCCGACATCGCATCGTCCAGCGCCCGCGGGCGGTAGGCGTAGCGGCTGTCGGACAACAGGCCGTAGACCAGCTTGGACGTGGTCGCCTGGGCCGTCGTCGGGCTGGCGGCGATCGTCCCGGCGTCACCGTCGCCGGGCGCGCGCGCCAGCAACGCCAGTGGCGCGGTCAGGGCCAGGAAGACCAAGGGGTAATACGCTTTCATCAAGACTCTCGCGGCCGCAAGGCCGGTGGGGACGGGGGAAGGCTGGGGCCCGCATGGACCCGGCGACAGTGCCGGAAGTTGCGTGGCGGCGGGCGCCAACGTCAAAAGTCACTCTACCCGTGGCAATCGATGTCCGGGTGAACGCGGGATCAGCGGCGAACGGGCCATGCGCTTCCTGCAAAGCGACGCAGCTGCATTGCGACATTCCAGCCACGTCCCGCGCTGCCGCGGGCTCGTGGCGCCCGGTGCCCGGCCTCAGGCCGCGACGCCGGCTTCCATCGCCTGGCGATCGGCATGGTAAGACGACCGCACCAGCGGGCCCGAGGCGACGTGGCTGAAACCCAGCGCCATGCCGAACTCCTCCAACGCCTTGAATTCATCCGGCGTCCAGTAGCGCAGCACCGGATGGTGGTGCGCGCTGGGCTGCAGGTACTGGCCGATGGTCACCATGTCGACATCGTGCGCGCGCAGGTCGCGCAGGGTGCCCTGCACCTGCTCCATGGTTTCTCCCAGGCCAAGCATGATCCCGGACTTCGTCGGCACCTGCGGGTGCTGCGCCTTGAACTTCTGCAGCAGCGTCAGCGACCACTGATAATCCGCGCCGGGGCGCACGTTGGGGTAAAGCTCCGGAACGGTCTCGACGTTGTGGTTGAACACGTCCGGCGGATTGGTGGCCAGGATCTCCAGCGCGCGCTCCATGCGGCCCTTGCCGCGGAAATCCGGCGTCAGCACCTCGATCCGGGTGCGCGGGCTGTCGCGCCGGATCGCGGCGATGCAGTCGACGAAATGCTGGGCGCCGCCGTCGCGCAGGTCGTCGCGGTCGACGCTGGTGACCACGACGTACTTCAGGCCCATGTCGGCGACGGTGCGCGCGAGGTTGGCAGGTTCATCGGCATCCGGCGGCTTGGGTCGGCCATGGGCGACATCACAGAACGAGCAGCGCCGGGTGCAGACCTCGCCGAGGATCATGAACGTGGCCGTGCCGTGGCCGAAGCATTCATGGATGTTGGGGCAGCTGGCTTCCTCGCAGACCGTGACCAGGCGGTTCTCGCGCAGCTTGGCCTTGAGGTTGGCGACCGAATTGCCCGACGGGATCCGCACCCGGATCCACGATGGCTTGCGCAGCACCGGCGCATCGGCGAACTGCACCGGCGAGCGCGCGATCTTGTCGCCGGCGACCTGCTTGACGCCCGGCTGGAGCGTGGCGGCCTGGGGTGCGGGCGACGGCAGCGCGCCGTCGGCGAGGACGGCCAGCGGGATGGTGCGGGCGGGGGTATCGGTCATTGGGCCTGCGCCCCGGTCGGGGCCGGGGTCGACGTACGGTGGGATGCGCCATTGTCCCGCGCCGGGGGCGGAAACCCAAATGGCGGCTGGCGGCGGCGCGCCTGCGTGGCCCTCGTCCCGCGGAAGCCGGATCCAGCGCCAGCGCCCGTCATCCCAGCGAAAGCCGGGATGACCAGCAAGGGCGGACACGATGGCGCGCCAGCGCGCGAACGCTACCGGTCGACCAGCACCGGCTCCGCTGCAGCCAACCGCAGACCGAACTGCCGCGCCATGTGCCCCTGCAGCGCCTCCCGCACGGCAGCCAGATCCGACGGTCCGCCGAGCAGCGCCATCGAGGTCACCTGCAATCCGGCATAACCGCAGGGATTGATCCGCGCGAACGGCTCCAGGTCCATGGCGATGTTGAAGGCCAGGCCGTGGAAGCTGCAGCCGCGGCGCACGCGGATGCCGAGCGCGGCGATTTTTTCGCCATTGACGTAGACGCCGGGCGCACCTTCGCGACGCGCGGCGACGATGTTCCAGTCGCCCAGGGTGTCGATCACCGCCTGCTCGATCCGCTGCACGTAGTCGCGTACGCCCAGCTTCAACCTTCGCAGGTCCAGCAGCGGATAGGCGACGATCTGTCCCGGCCCGTGGTAAGTCACCTGGCCGCCGCGGTCGACGTGCAGCACCGGGATGTCGCCCGGGGCGAGCACGTGCTCGGGCTTGCCAGCCTGTCCGAGGGTGAAGACGGGCTCGTGCTCGACCAGCCACATCTCGTCGCGCGTGGCGTCGTCGCGCGCGTCGGTGAAGCGTTGCATCGCGCGCCAGACCGGCTCGTAGGCGCGGCGACCGAGATCGCGGACGAGGCATTCGCGCGCGGTCGCTTTCGCAACGGCTTGAGGCGCGTCTTCGGCAACCGGCGTCGTGACCACGGCGGCCCCGGCGCTCAACAACGGATCCAGCGCGTTGTCGGTGCGGGCCGCGTTGCACTCAGCCCCTTCGCTCCGTGGATCACAACGTCCACTTCACTTCCGGATGCTCGCGCAGCACGGCATGGGCGACGTCGTACTGCTCGCGCGATTCGGCGCGGAAGCTGAGCTTGATCGAGACGTACTTGCCGCCGCTGGATTCGCGGGTGGAAACCGTCTCGTGCAGCACCAGCAGGCCGGCGGCCTCGAGCAGCGCCGGGATCTGCTCTTCCAGGCCGCTGCCGGCCGGGCCCATGGCCGTGATCTCGAATTCGCCGGGAAACTGGAAGCCGTGCTCTGGATTGTCGGAATGCAGGTCCATGCGCGGATTATCGCGCGCCGCGCGCGAAGCAGGTGCGAGGGGACCAGCGCCCCGCCCGCAGCCGTCGCACCGGGGTCATTCGGCCGGCTTGGACCCGGCCACCAGGTCGGCGGCCAGTGGCGCGCCGTCGCGGGCAAGGCCGGCATCGGAGGCCGCGACCTCGGCCGGCAGCGCATCGGCCCGGCGCGCGCAGGTCGGA
>NZ_JAANOY010000110.1 GCF_011320095.1 Cognatiluteimonas telluris
GCTTAATTCAGGTGTTAGGTGCTGCTCGGGCTTCTGTTGCTGTAGTGAATGCAATGTAATACAGTGCATTCATCCCCACCGGAGGCCCGCCCATGAGTGTCACCACCATTCGCCTGCAACCTGAGGTCGAGAGCGGCCTTGCGGCCATGTCGGACAAGCTGCACCGCAGCAAGAATTGGCTCGTCAACCAAGCCATTCGGGAGTTCGTCGCCCGCCAGGAGCTGGAGCAATCGCGCTGGAAAGAGACGCTCACTGCCATGGAGTCTGTGGCCCACGGCAAGGTGGTTTCGGGCCAAGCCGTTCACTCCTGGCTGGAGTCTTGGGGCACTTCCGATGAGCTGCCTCCCCCGCAGGCGGATAAGTGAGGCTCGTTTATTCGCAAGAGGCCGTCGCTGATCTAGTCCGCCTCCGTGCCTTCATCGCCAATAACGATCCAACTGCAGCCGCACGCGTCGCGGCGGATCTTGTCGCTCGCATTGATGGGCTTTGCGCATTCCCAGAGATGGGGCGTAGTGTTCCGCAAGCTCCAGAACCAGATTCAATCCGTGACTTCATCTTTGGCAAATACGTCGTTCGATACACGGTGCATGGCTCTGCTCTCGTCATTCTGCGTATCTGGCATCACTACGAGAACTCACGAGGCAGCACCTAACTATTCATTCAAGCCGAAGCCGCTTCGCGGCTCGGCTTAATTCAGGTGTTAG
>NZ_JAANOY010000111.1 GCF_011320095.1 Cognatiluteimonas telluris
CTTAATTCAGGTGTTAGGTGCCGTCAGTAGTGATATCGCAGTTGTGCAATAAGTACTGAGCCGTCGGCCACCTTGTAGACGATCCGATGCTCGTCGTTGATGCGCCGCGACCAATAGCCAGCCAACGCGTGCTTTAGGGGTTCGGGCTTACCCGTTCCTGCGTGCGGCGTTCTCGTGATCTCTTTGATCAGGTCGTTGATGCGTTGCACCAACTTCTTGTCAATCTTCTGCCAGTACAAATAGTCTTCCCAAGCCTGCTCGGAAAAGACTAGCTTCACTTGGCCAGGCTCCGCGCCTTGCCTTTCCCGGACTCAAGGGCCGCAATACTTTCGAGCAGGCGCTGAGCGTTTTTGGGGCTGCGCAGCAGGTAAGAGGTCTCCTCGAGCGCCTTGAAATCATCGAGCGACATCATCACAACAGCCTGCTCGCCGTTGCGCGTGATGATGATAGGCTCGTGGTCGTCGCAAACGCGGTCCATGGTGTCGGCCAATTTGGCTCGGGCGGTGCTGTAGGTAATGGCGTCCACTAGGCGTCTCCTCTTGTACGTGTATTTGTACAATAGGACCGTTGCGGCGTCAAGGGCCGGCACCTAACAATTCATTCAAGCCGAACTTGCTTCGTTCCAGCAAAAGCGTGGCAGAAAAAGCTTGCCACGCTTTCGCTTCCACTACGCAAGTCGGCTTAATTCAGGTGTTAGGCCGCTA
>NZ_JAANOY010000112.1 GCF_011320095.1 Cognatiluteimonas telluris
GTACCAGCGCGCTGCTGCCGCCAGATCAGCCACCGGGTAAATTGCTGTGCGAAGCCCGAGAATCATCGTTGCTTATCCGAGTAACAGTCTGAAACGGTCAGCGCGCTAACACCTGAATTAAGCCGACCCGCCCGAGAAGCCCGCTGGAGCAATGCAGCCACGAAGCGGGTTCGGCTTGAATGAATTGTTAGGCGTGCGGGCCGACCTCAGTGCAACCCAGCGCCAAATAACGCAGGGTAATTGGATCACGGCCCGCAGGCACCCAAACGTGTTCAAAGAGGCGAGCAAAGCGAGGGTTCTCCTTGGCCTGTTGCTCAATCCTATCCACGAACGCTTCGCCATGATCTTGAATCAGATCCTCAAGCGGACCAGTGCCCAACATGCCAAAAGCAGCCGCGCTGATGCACAGTGGCTCGGCTACCAAAACAAACTGCCAAAGTCTCTCCGCGTCTCCAAGCAGGTCGTGAACCACGAAGATGGGCGCCCACTCGGCCTCCGTGCGTTCGCCATCAATTTCTTGGGATGTCGCCCAGGCAGCTGCTAGCTCTTCGAGATCTCTGTTCACTTCAACCCGCCGCCTAACACCTGAATTAAGCCGACCTGCGTAGTGGAGGCAAAAGGTGGCACGCTTTTCAGTGCCGCCTTTTGCTGGAACGAAGCGGGTTCGGCTTGAATGAATTGTTAGGCCTCGCAGGTTAACACT
>NZ_JAANOY010000113.1 GCF_011320095.1 Cognatiluteimonas telluris
CGATTGCGAAAACAAGCGAGAAGCGGCGCAGCCAGAAGTTGAAAAGGATGCTGGTCATTGAGTTCCCTTCGTGCGGGGCCTAACACCTGAATTAAGCCGAGCCGCGAAGCGGCTTCGGCTTGAATGAGTTGTTAGAGCCCAGCCCGCAGATTGCGTGAGTCGCCAACGCTACCAGTACGCCACATGCCATGGACCAAAGCGCCAAGTCCGATGCAACAAGGAAAAGGACCAAGCCGGGTACAAGACCAATGGCGAGAGCTGCAACCCATGAAGCCTTGCCAATGGAAAGCAACCAAGCATAAAGCGGAGCCCCGAACACCATGACTGGAACGCAGCCAATCACCAAGGTGTAGCCGAAGACAGCCATGGCCGCTCCACCAGGGCTAAAAGCATCGCCTGAAGTGGCCGAAGACCGAAAAGCAGAGAGCAGGGCGAAAGCAACGGCGACAATCAGAAGCGCCGCAATTGCCACGATTTCAGTCTTTGCTAAATGTCGCCGAAATGTCATATGGGCGGTGAATTAACACTCCAAGTGCAACACCCCTGACCGCTGAAGTCGTTGGAGTGGCGTTTCATAGCCATAGCGTTTTCTCGGTCGGCGGTTGAGCTTGGTCGTGGCTCTGTCGCAGTCTGCCTGGC
>NZ_JAANOY010000114.1 GCF_011320095.1 Cognatiluteimonas telluris
AATTCAGGTGTTAGCGCGCTGACCGTTTCAGACTGTTACTCGGATAAGCAACGATGATTCTCGGGCTTCGCACAGCAATTTACCCGGTGGCTGATCTGGCGGCAGCAGCGCGCTGGTACGCCCAGGTGCTCGGCTTCGCGCCCTACTTTGATGAGCCCTTCTACGTCGGCTTCAATGTCGACGGTTTTGAGCTTGGGCTCGTCCCAGATGGACAGTCTGGTACCGCCGGGCCACAGCCGTTATGGGGCGTCGCTGATGCTTCGGGCACTTACGCTCGGCTTCTGGAGCTTGGTGCGTCGGCCTTAGAGCCGGTGACGGAGGTCGGAGATGGGATTAAGGTCGGCGCCGTCATCGATCCCTTCGGCAATCGGTTCGGGATCATCGAGAATCCGCACTTTGGTAAGAGCGGCAGTCCGTGACGCGCTCTAACAATTCATTCAAGCCGAACATGCTTCGTTCCAGCAAACGCAGCTAGATAAAGCTTAGCTGCGTTTGCTTCCACTACGCATGTCGGCTTAATTCAGGTGTTAGCGGTCACAGCCAACATGATCGAACATCAAACCAATCAGAAGGCCGAGAGCATCTTGAGTGGGCTGATAGCTGGCACCTCTGTATCTGGGATGC
>NZ_JAANOY010000115.1 GCF_011320095.1 Cognatiluteimonas telluris
CTTGCGGCTGCAGGGCCGGCTCGACCGGGGGGCGCTGCAGGCGGCACTGGACCGGGTGGTGGCCCGGCACGAAGGGCTGCGTACCGTGTTCGCCCGCGATGGCCAGACCGGGGCGGCGCAGCAGGTGGTCGGGCCGGTGGAGACCGGCTGGGCGATGAGCTTCGAGGATCTTTCGGGGCTGGCGCCGCAGGCGGGCGAGGAGCAGGTGCAGGCGCAGGCCCGCGAGGAGGCCCGGGCGCCGTTCGACCTGGCGGCCGGACCGCTGGTGCGCGGCCGGTTGCTGCGGCTGTCGGACGAGGCGCACGTGCTGCTGCTCACGATGCACCACATCGTGTCCGATGGCTGGTCGCTGGGGGTGCTGTTGCGCGAGGTGGCCGCCCTGTATGGCGCCTTCGTGCAGGGCCAGGCCGATCCGCTGCCGCCGCTGGCGATCCAGTACGCGGACTACGCCGTGTGGCAGCGCGACTGGCTGCAGGGCGAGGTGCTGGAGCAGCAACTGGCGTTCTGGCAGGGGCACCTGTCGGGGGCGCCGGCGTTGCTGGAGTTGCCGAGTGACCGGCCGCGGCCGGCGCAGCAGAGCTATCGGGGGGCGGCGCTGCGGGCGCAGGTG
>NZ_JAANOY010000116.1 GCF_011320095.1 Cognatiluteimonas telluris
CTTGTGGGCAAATGGCGGCCTAACGATTCATTCAAGCCGAACTTGCTTCGTTCCAGCAAAAGGCGGTTACCAAAAGCGTAACCGCCTTTTGCCTCCACTACGCATGTCGGCTTAATTCAGGTGTTAGGCCCCGCTAGGAGCATCCATGGAATTCGTAGTCAATGTGGCAGAGATCTTCGCAATAGCATTGGCGGCTACGGTGGTCGTCTTCGCGCTTGCCCGCTTGTCAGGCTCAAAGCCGGACTGGCGTCGTATGTTTGCGATTGCAATTGGCCTAGTCGTCGCCCAAGCGATTCAATTACGTTGGTCTCTCTCCACAGCCACGTATGCGCTGACAGTCGGCGCATGCGTAGCTTTGTGCGGGCTTGTCTCGTTGTATCTAGGTCGCGCAAAGGGCGAGGCCTAACAATTCATTCAAGCCGAACATGCTTCGTTCCAGCAAAAGGCGGCACTGAAAAGCGTGCCACCTTTTGCCTCCACTACGCATGTCGGCTTAATTCAGGTGTTAGCGGTCACAGCCAACATGATCGAACATCAAACCAATCAGAAGGCCGAGAGCATCTTGAGTGGGCTGATAGCTGGCACCTCTGTATCTGGGATGC
>NZ_JAANOY010000117.1 GCF_011320095.1 Cognatiluteimonas telluris
TCCACTACGCATGTCGGCTTAATTCAGGTGTTAGCGGTCACAGCCAACATGATCGAACATCAAACCAATCAGAAGGCCGAGAGCATCTTGAGTGGGCTGATAGCTGGCACCTCTGTATCTGGGATGCGATTCGGAGGAATCCCGCAGATCCTCTTCTCTACAGAGAACGCGCCCGGAGAGCCATACATCAATCTTGGGTCAGCTTGGTGCGTCTACCCGGAAAGACCCGCCACACTACCGGCCGAGGAACAGGACACTCCCGGCCCGGACTCTGAGGAGGCTGAGATCGCACTTATCTCAACGCTCCGGCACAAAGTTGTGGCTAGTATCGAGGTGTTGCACCCGTGGCCGCATTTGGTACTGACCTTCACAGACGGCTCCGTTCTATTTCTCAATGGCAAGAACGACGTCCACGAGCCTTGGCAAGCCGGTCTGGCTTGGTCGAGTCCTGGGGATCGGATAGACGTCATCGCGTGTCCTGGTGGAGAGCTCGCATTTGTTCTCCCCGCCAGTGACCGCTAACAATTCATTCAAGCCGAAACCGCTTCGCGGTTCGGCTTAATTCAGGTGTTAGG
>NZ_JAANOY010000118.1 GCF_011320095.1 Cognatiluteimonas telluris
CGGTACGGTGGGCGGGCCCTAACAATTCATTCAAGCCGAACTTGCTTCGTTCCAGCAAAAGCGTGGCATAAAAAGCCTGCCACGCTTTCGCTTCCACTACGCAAGTCGGCTTAATTCAGGTGTTAGGCCTGCTCGGAAAGATTCATGCAGACTTTTGAATCAATAAATGACGCGGTGCGGGTCGCTCGGCAAGTGCTCGCCGGAGAGATCGATCCAAATCTTGGCTGCGGCCTCATTGCCGGCATCGCCGAGAAGATCAACTTCCCAAGTTCGCTCAGCACTTTTCTACTGCTCGGACACGAGCAATATGGTCATGAGGATCTTGGAATTAATGCTGAGTCATGCGTTCCCGAGATCATGGAGGCGTGCCGTGAGCTCGTCGCAGCGCAGGCCTAACAAGTCATTCAAGCCGAACCCGCTTCGCGGGTCGGCTTAATTCTGGTGTTAGGCCCCGCACGAAGGGAACTCAATGACCAGCATCCTTTTCAACTTCTGGCTGCGCCGCTTCTCGCTTGTTTTCGCAATCGCATGTGTTGCACTAGCTCTGCTGGAGAGGCTCATGCACGG
>NZ_JAANOY010000119.1 GCF_011320095.1 Cognatiluteimonas telluris
GCTCAGCACCTTGTCGCTTTCGTCCACCCTCTTCGGTCGCGCTTGGAGTCATCTAAGCGGCGCTCGTATCTCTACGCGGCAGTTCTGGCGATCGAGGTTACCGGCGGCATCAACGCCGGGCGCTCGCAGTCCCCAATGCGCGGCCTTGCATCTTCGCTTCGGCACAAGCAGCTTCGGCTAGTCCGCGGGTCGCGCCCGAGTTGCCCAGGGGTGCGCCCGGACCTTCCGGCGGCATTTGCCGCATCCCATGCCACCAGGCGGCATCTGGGCTGAGCGCTTGTAGATTCTGGCGCGCGGCCGACTGGTTCGGCCTCAGGTCAAGCGTGTGGCTTGCTACCGAATGACTCTTGTGGGCAAATGGCTGCCTAACTATTCATTCAAGGGGAAGCCGCTTCGCGGCTCCCCTTAATTCAGGTGTTAGACCCATCATGAACAATCCGGCGGTCGAAACAGAGTTCAAGCTTTGGGCTGACGTTGACGAACGTCAGAAGTCCTATGTCGTTCAAATTTTGCACTGGTTCCACTATCGGC
>NZ_JAANOY010000012.1 GCF_011320095.1 Cognatiluteimonas telluris
CGCCAGCAGCGCTTTTCTAGCAGATTTCGCGCCACAGCGGCAGTCGGACGAATGCAGCGCGGCGCATAAGCTTTTCCTGAAGCGCCTGGATCGTTCTCGCGGGGTATAACACCTGAATTAAGCCGACTTGCGTAGTGGAAGCGAAAGCGTGGCAAGCTTTTTCTGCCACGCTTTTGCTGGAACGAAGCAAGTTCGGCTTGAATGAACTGTTAGGCCGCGGCCCGTGACAAAGAAGGCCATGCCTGCTGCGTGCCGACAAGATACAGCGTGCCGATGCCCAGGCAAATAACTGAACTCCATGACCAAAACGCTACGCCGTGCGTGCCTGGGGCGGCTGCGGCAAAGATCAGGCCGACTAGCCCGCGGGCAATGTAGATGCCCGCAATGAGGCAAAGCGCCAACCGAGTGAAAGGCAGCCGAGGAATGATGCCCGCACCCGAGAGCGCGAACAGCGACCAAAGAAACAAGACGCTGGCGATGCCGGCGGTGATGATGGCTGGCCCAATCTGCCCGGCCTCTGAAAGTCTGACCATGCGCTCGCCGGCGCCGAAAAACCTGTACCACGAAGCGCCAAAAACAATGCAACCGAGGTGAAGGAAGGCAGCGACTGCGCTACACGCAGCACCGAATGCCAAAAGCGGATTAGCCATAACCTTCCTTAGCGGCCTAACACCTAGTAGACCCCAGTACGGGGTAATTGCCGGAGTTTGTTCATTACTTGGTAGCTGGTCAATCCAGAAAAACCCCACGGCTGGACGGCCTGTCCGCCGACGGCCTTGCCTTTGCCAATCCTGCATTGTTGTTCCAATCGCAGGCGGCCGGGGTGTCCTATGCAAACAGATAAGTTGTATCGGGGTGGGGTCCGGAGCCCGCCAAGCGATGGGGCGGCGACAGGTGAGGAACCGCGGTTGTTGGAGCAGGTGCGCGGCAGGATACGGGCCAAGCACTACAGCATTCGTACCGAGCAAGCCTACCTGCAGTGGATACGCCGGTACATCCTCGCCAATGGCAAGCGTCATCCGCGCGAACTGGACGGGGCGGTGGTCGAGGCCTTCCTCAGCCGGCTTGCGACGAAGCAGCACGTGTCCGCCAGCACCCAGAACCAGGCCCTCTCGGCCCTGTTGTTCCTGTACCGGGAGGTGCTTGGGATCAACCTGCCGTGGATGGAGAACGTGGTTCGGGCGAAAGGGTCACGCCGGCTGCCGGTGGTGTTGTCGCGGGGCGAGGTGGCGCTGCTGTTGCGCAACCTGGCGGGGCGCAACTGGCTGATGGCGAGCCTGCTGTACGGAAGCGGCCTGCGGCTGATGGAATGCCTTCGTCTGCGCGTGAAGGACGTGGACATCGCCCGCAACGAGATCACCGTGCGGGAAGGCAAGGGAGCCAAGGACCGCCGTACGGTGTTGCCGGCTTCATTGCGCGAGGCGCTGCTGCGGCAGATGGAGGACGCGCGCGTGCTGCATGCGGCGGACCTGGAGGCGGGGTTTGGTGAGGTATCGCTGCCATTCGCGTTGGCGCGGAAGTACCCCAATGCGCCGAAGGAGCTGGGCTGGCAATTCATGTTTCCGGCCACCCGGCGCGCGGCCGATCCACGCGATGGCAGGCAGAAGCGGCACCACCTAGACGAAAAGGTACTCCAGCGTGCGGTGTCCATCGCCGCAAAGGCGGCGGGCATCAGGAAACCGGTCAGTCCGCACACGTTGAGGCATTCGTTCGCTACCCACTTGTTGGAAGCGGGAGCGGATATCCGCACCATCCAGGAGTTGATGGGGCACAAGGATGTTGCGACCACCCAGATCTATACCCACGTGCTCAATCGCGGTGCCGGCGGAGTCGTCAGTCCGCTGGATCGATGCGGCGAGTCGACGGCGCCTTACAACGCGCTGGTGCTCTCTGTCCCGACTGAAACCGGTCGTTGCGGGTCGCAGCCGGTACTGAAGCCCTCTTTGGCGAACGCGTCCTAGGGCCTGATCGCCAGATCGAATCTCCGGGCGCGCGGCCTCGCCAAAGAATTCGCCCGGGCGCCTTCATCTGCGCGGTCTTCAACCCCACGCTGTCAGGACGGGTGGGCAGACCGCAGGGCGCCTCCGCAAAGACGAAGGCGCCCCGATTGGTCACTGGCCGAATGGACCGGCTTTCAGCGGCTCCCCCTTGCGGCTGCAGACTGGTGGATTGGTCAGCCCCATGGACAGCCAGTTGCCGCCGTTGATCATGCAGGTGAATTCCTTGCCGTCCTTGGCCTTCAGGCTGGCGTAGGTGTTCAGGCCTTCAACGCGTCGGCTGGCGAGGGTCAGATCCTCCGCCGCGTAGCCGAGCGCAGCGGAGCTTTCGGACCGGATACGGTCGTCGGTGAGCATGGTGTGCGAACTGCCGGCGATGGAGGCGCAGCCGGAAAACAGCAGGGAGGCGGCGCCGAGCGCCGCGAACTTCAGTGATGACATTGAACCGTTCCTTGGTTGTGCCCGAAGACCGGGCGGTGGTCCGGCCATCCAGGCCGGCATGCAATGGTCCACGGGATAGGCCTGCATGGCAAGGGAAAATTCCGATGCCGCCGCGGATGCCGCTACACCTGCAACGCCGCCAGCAATCCGCGCGCGGCCTGCAGGCGCGCTGGGGCATCCGGAAGATCGAGCTTGATCCGGAGCTTGTCCGGCCCATCCATCGCGTAATGCTTCGGCTGTTTCTGGATCAGCTGGATCACGGTCATCGGATCGACATTGGGGCGGCTTTCGAATTGCAATCGGCCGCTGGCCGGTCCCAGGTCGAGCTTGCGGATGCCCAGCGCAGTCGCCTTCAGCTTGAGTTCCGCGATCGCGAACAGGTGCTTCGCCGGATCCGGCAGCAGGCCGAAGCGGTCGATCATCTCCACCTGCAACTCGCGCAGTTCGTCGGCGTCGCGCGCGGAACTGATGCGCTTGTAGAGCGTCAGCCGCGTGTGCACGTCGGGCAGGTAGTCGTCGGGAATGAGCGAGGGGATGTTCAGTTCGACTTCGGCGCCGCGCGCTGCGGTTGCATCCAGGTCCGGCAGCTTGCCCTGGCGGATGCTGCGCACGGCACGCTCTAGCAGTTCGGTATAGAGCGTGAAGCCGACTTCGGCCATCTGCCCGCTCTGGTCTTCGCCCAGCAGTTCGCCCGCGCCGCGGATCTCAAGGTCGTGGGTGGCGAGGGTGAAGCCGGCGCCGAGTTCATCCATCGAGGCGATGGCATCCAGGCGCTTGCGCGCATCGCTGGTGATCGTGCGCTGGTCGGGCACGACTAGGTAGGCGTAGGCGCGATGGTGCGAACGCCCGACCCGGCCGCGCAACTGGTGCAATTGCGCCAGGCCGAAGCGATCGGCGCGATTGATGATGATGGTGTTGGCGTTGGGGATGTCGATGCCCGATTCGATGATCGTCGTGCACAGCAGCACGTTGAAGCGCTGCTTGTTGAAGTCGAGCATCACCCGCTCGAGTTCGCGCTCGGGCATCTGGCCGTGGGCGATGCCGATGCGTGCGTCGGGGACGAGGTCCTGCAATTCGCGCTGCATGCGACCAATCGATTCCACGTCGTTGTGCAGGAAGTACACCTGGCCGCCGCGGGCCAGTTCGCGCTGGAAGGCTTCGCGCAGTTGGGCATCGTCCCAGGGGACGACGAAGGTCTGCACCGCCAGCCGGTGCGCGGGCGGGGTGGCGATGATCGCCAGGTCGCGCAGGCCGGCCATCGCCATGTTGAGCGTGCGCGGGATCGGCGTCGCGGTGAGCGTGAGCAGGTGCACGTTGGCGCGCAAGGCCTTCAGCGCTTCCTTCTGGCGCACGCCGAAACGCTGCTCCTCGTCGACGATCACCAGCCCCAGGTCCTTGAAGCGCACGTCCTTCTGCAGCAGGCGGTGGGTGCCGACGATGACGTCGATCGTGCCTTCGGCGATGCGGCCGATCTCGGCCTTGATCTCCTTGGGCGTCTTGAAGCGCGAGAGCACCTCGACCTTCAGCGGCCAGTCGGCGAAGCGGTCGCGGAAATTGCGGTAGTGCTGTTCGGCAAGCAGGGTGGTCGGCACCAGCACGGCGACCTGCTTTCCGGCGGCGGCGGCGACGAAGGCGGCGCGCACGGCGACCTCGGTCTTGCCGAAGCCGACGTCGCCGCAGACCACGCGATCCATCGGTTGCGAGGAGCCCATGTCGCGGATCACCGCTTCGATGGCAGCGAGCTGGTCCAGGGTTTCCTCGAACGGGAACGTCGCGGCGAACGGTTCGTAGAGCGACCGGTCGAGGTCGATCGCCAGTCCAGCGCGGGCATGGCGGCGGGCCTGGATTTCCAGCAGCTCAGCGGCGACATCGCGGACTTTCTCCGCCGCCTTGCGCTTGGCCTTGCTCCATTGCTCGCCGCCGAGCGAATGCAGCGGCGCGGTTTCCGGGGATGCGCCGGAATAGCGGTTGATCAGGTGCAGCTGCGCGACCGGCACGTAGAGCCGATCGCCCTTGGCGTATTCGATCTCGACGTACTCGCCGGGCGACCCGCCCGCTTCGAGCGTGATCAGTCCGCGATAGCGGCCGACGCCGTGATCCTCGTGCACGATCGGTGCGCCTTCGGTCAGCTCGCCGAGGTCGCGGATGATCGCTTCGGGTTCACGCCCGGTGCGCTTGCGACGGCGTGGCTGGCTGGCGCGCTCGGGAAAGAGCTGGCGCTCGGTCAGGACCGCGATCGCCGGGTCGGTCAGCGCGAAGCCATCGTCCAGCGGCGCCACCGCGATCGCGAACGCGGTGGTGCCAGCGGGCGCTTGCCCGGCGATGGTGGCCAATTCCGGTGCATCCACGCGCGGCGGCGGCAGGAACGCCGGCCAGTCGGGCAGCACCTGCGGTTGCAGGCCGGCGGCATGGAGGATTTCCAGCAGCGCCTCGCGCCTTCCGGCGGTTTCCGCCGCCACCAGCACCCGGCCTGGATAGCTGCCGAGGAAGGATTTCAGCGCATCGGCGCCGGCGTGGTCGCGCACCGCCAGCGGCAGCGGCGGCACCGGCTGGTCGCCCAGCGGTTGCGCGCGCTCGCGTTGCGGATGGCCTTCGCCGCAGACATCGATCCTCACGCCCTGGTTCAGCCGTTCGCGCAGCGATTCCGGCGACAGGTACAACTCCGCCGGCGGCAGCAGCGGACGCTCGACATCGTGGCGGCGCTGCTCGTAGCGCTCGCGGGTCTGCTCCCAGAAGCGTTCGGCCGCCTCCATCGCGCCTTCGCCCAGCACCGGCAGCATGTTGGGGCCGAGGTAGTCGAACAGCGTGGAGGTGTCCTTGAAGAACAGCGGCAGGTAGTACTCGATGCCGGCAGGCGCGGTGCCCGCCTTGAGATCCTGGTAGAGCGCGCTGCGGCGGGTGTCGATGTCGAAGCGCTCGCGCAGCGTGGCCAGCGCGTGTGCAACCGAGGCTTCATCCAGCGGCAATTCGCGCCCGGGGAGCAGGTGGATGGCATCGATTTTTTCCAGCGAGCGCTGCGACTCTGGATCGAAGATGCGGATGGTGTCGACTTCATCGTCCAGCAGTTCCAGCCGGAACGGCTGCTCGGCGCCCATCGGATAGACGTCGAGCAACCCGCCGCGCACGGCGAAGTCGCCTGGATCGAGCACCTGCGGCACGTTGCGGTAGCCGGCCGCCTCGAGCCGGCGCTTCTCCGCATCCAGGTCCAGGCGCGCGCGCAGGGTGATGTCGAAGCTGCCGCCGCTGACGTGGCGCACCGGCGCCAGGCGCTGCAGCAGCGTCTGCACCGGCACCACCACGATCCCGCGGGTGAGCGTCGGCATCCGGTGCAGCGCGGCCAGTCGCTGGCTGACGATGTCCGGGTGCGGACTGAAGCTGTCGTACGGTAGCGTTTCCCAATCGGGGAAATGCAGGATTGGCGGCCACGGCCGGCGCTGCAGCATCGGCACGCCGGCGCCGGCCGGCACGTCGCGCGCCAGCAGCGTGCGCAGGTCGCTCTCCAGTTGCTGCGCGGCGTGGTTGTCGCGCGCGATGACCAGCAACGGACCGTCGTGGGCGATCGCTGCGCGTCCGATGTGGAATGCAGTGGCCGACGACGTGACCGGCGCACGCCAGTACACCCGTTGCTGGCCGGGCTTGGGCAGGGGAGGCGCCGGGGAATTCGACATCGCGCGGATAGGGGGCTTGGCTGCGGCAGGAAGACACGTGCAGCGCCGGCAGCGGGGCTGCCAGCGCGGAGGGCGGCAAGTTTACGCGAGGGGCGGGCCCTGGCGACCAGGGCCCGCGCATGGATCGATGTGGCTTGGGCGATCGCGACGAAGCGTCGACGTGGCGCCCGGTGCGCCGGAGCTCAGACCCGCTGCGGTTGCAGTTCGAGCACGACGCGGACCATGCCCGCTTCGCTGGATTCGGCGCGCTCGAACCCCAGTGACTGCGCGAGCGTGAGCATCGGCTCGTTGTCCTCGAGCACGTCGCCGTAGATGCGGTCGACGTTCTTGCCGCGCGCCCAGCGCACCAGCCGGCGCATCAGGTGCCGGCCCACGCCCATGCCTGCGATGAAGCGGCTGACGAGGATGGAGAACTCCGCATCGCGCCCCCCGGGCATGATCGACGCACGCGCGACTGCGCCCACCATGGCTTCACCCGGCGGCAGCGGCTCGGCGACGACGATGGCGAATTCGCTGCGTGGATCGGGCCGCACCATTTTCTCGGCCTGTTCCGACGACAACTCACCGTCGGCGGGCAACATGCGCATGCGCACTTCGCCAGGTTCGAGCAAGGGGAATGCCGCGCGCAGCGGCATCGCATCGTCGGGGCGGATCGGGCGGATCAGCACGTCGCGCCCATTGGGCAGGTGCTGCATCTCGTGCCAGGGGGGAAGACGGTTTCTCGCGGCCATGTCCCGATGCTGGCACGAGGCAGGTGAAGCCGCGCTCACGTCGGGGCCGGCGCGCGCTTTGCTAGACTGGCCCGCGGTTTTCTGAATGGAAATCGGGCCCTGGACGCCCGGCCCGCACCCACCGGCATTCGCACAAACTTAACGGAACCCCCGATGGCCGGAAGCGGCGACTCGACCCGCGCGATCCTGTTCGCGCTGGGAGCCAACCTCGCGATCGCCTGCGCCAAGGGCATGGCAGCCTTCTTCACCGGCTCCAGCGCGATGCTGGCCGAGACCGTGCACTCGCTCGCCGATTGCGGCAACCAGCTGCTGTTGCTGTTCGGCATGCGCCAGGCGCGGCGGCCGGCATCACCGGAGTATCCGCTGGGGTACGGCAAGGCGATCTACTTCTGGTCGTTCCTGGTGGCAGTGATGCTGTTCACGGTGGGCGGCATGTTTTCGCTGTACGAGGGCGTGCACAAGCTGCAGCATCCCGAGCCGGTGACGCGCTGGTGGTGGGCCGCCGGCGTGCTGGTCTTCGGGATCGTCGCCGAGGGCATCTCGATGCGGGCGTGCCTGCAGGAGGTCGAGAAGCTGCGCGACGGTCGCTCGCTGTGGCAGTGGTTCCGGCAGAGCCGGCAGAGCGAACTGGTGGTGATCTTCGGCGAGGACTTCGCCGCCTTGCTCGGCCTGTGCTTCGCGCTGGTCGCGGTGCTGCTGACGGCGGCGACCGGCAATCCGCTGTGGGATGCGATCGGCACGGTGATGATCGGCGTGCTGCTGGTGGTGGTCGCGGTGCTGGTCGCGATCGAGATCAAGGCGATGCTGATCGGCCAGAGCGTGGACCCGGCGGTGCAGGCGCGCATGCGCCGCTTCCTGGACGATCGCCCCGAGATCGGCAACGTCATCAACCTGATCACGCTGCAACTGGGCAGCGACGTGCTGGTGTCGGTGCAGGCCGAGATGCACGAGGAGCAGAGCGCGCGATCGCTCGCATTGCAGATCAACGATGTCGAGCGCGCGCTGAAGCGGGAATTCCCGGACGTGCGCTGGAGCTTCTTCGAGCCGGACGTCAAGGCCGGTCTGTAGAATTCCGCGCGCACGGGGCTGCGCAGCGACCGCGACCACCCAGCGTCAGTCCGGTGCGCGCAACCACTCGATCCGTGGCGGTGGTGCCTGCGACGCCAGCGCATCGGACAGCGCCGCGAGCGTCTTCACCAGCCCCGTATCGAATCCGAAAGGCGGATTGAGCAGCAGCACACCGCTGCCGTTCATGCGCAGGGGCGAGTCGTCGGGGCGGACCAGCAGTTCCACCACCAGCACCGATCGCGCCGGAAGGCCGGCGGCGTCGCGCTGGAATGCGCGCAGGTCGCGCCGCTGCTTGATCGGATACCACAGGGCATAGGTCGCCTGCAGCCAGCGCCCGAGCGCCTCGCGCAGCGCCGCCAGCGCGATGTCGAATTCAGCCCGCTGTGCCTCGTACGGCGGGTCGATCAGCACCAGTCCGCGCGCCAGGCGCTGCCTGTTCACCACCGGCGGCAACAGCGCCTTGAGCGCGGCGTAACCATCGCGCCGGTGGATCGCCACGCGCGGATCGCCGTCGAGGTTGGACTTCAGCGCAGCCGCTTCGTCCGGCTGCAACTCGCAGCAGGCGATCCGGTCCTGCGCGCGCAGGGCATGCGCGAGCAGCCACGGTGACCCCGGGTAGGCGGCCTCGCCGTGGATGGCGCGGCAGGCGCGGACGGCATCGAGATAACGCGCGATCGCGGGATCGCCGGAGGGCCGGGTCAGCAGCCTGGCGATGCCCTCGTCGGCTTCGCCGGTGCGCCGCGCCGCGTCGGCGTCGAGCGCGTAGAGCCCGCGACCGGCGTGGGTGTCCAGCGCGAAAGCAGGCGCGGGCTTCGCCACCAGCCGCTCGCACAGCGCCAGCAGCAGTACGTGCTTGAGCACGTCGGCGGCATTGCCGGCATGGAAGGCGTGGCGGTAGTTCATGGGTCGGAGCAGGCCGGGTCGGGCAGGGAAGACACGCGATGGAGCGGACAATGAACCTGTGCATGGTAAGCCGCCGGTCCTGCCGTCGCGCTAGGATGCGGCGCAACCGCCGCCACGACCATGCCGATGCCCAGGGTCCTCATCGCCGAAGACGAGCAGGCCATCGCCGATGCGGTGCTCTACGCGCTGCGCAGCGAGGGCATGGACGTCGAACACTGCGTGCTGGGCGAGCAGGCCCTGCAACGGGTGCGGGCCGGCGGTATCGATGTGCTGGTGCTCGACGTCGGCCTGCCCGACCGCAATGGCTTCGAAGTCTGCCGCGCGCTGCGCGCCTTCAGCCAGGTGCCGGTGATCTTTCTCACCGCACGCGATGCCGAGTTCGATCGCGTGCTTGGGCTCGAGCTGGGCGCCGACGACTACGTGACCAAGCCGTTCTCGCCGCGCGAACTGGCGGCGCGCGTGCGCGCGCGCCTGCGACGTGCCGGCGACGGCGCGCCGCGCGCCGCCACGGCAAGTGCCGGCGATGGTTGGGTGGCGCGCGGCGATTTCGCCATCGATACCGACGGCCATCGCATCCGTTATCGCAATGCGCTGCTGGATCTCACCCGCTACGAGCATTCGCTGCTCGCCGCGCTGCTGCAGCGCCCGGGCGCGATCCTGACCCGCGCGCAGCTGCTCGATCGTGGCTGGGACCTGGGCAGCGACAGCGGCGATCGCACCGTCGACACCCACGTCAAGACCCTGCGCGCGAAGCTGCGCGCCGCCGGCGCCGATCCCGATCCGATCCGCACCCACCGCGGCCTCGGCTATTCGCTGGAGACCTGAATGCGCCTGGGGCTGCGATTGTTCTTCGGCGTGTTCCTGATCATCGGGCTGGCGGCGTTCTTCGTGATGCGGGTGTTCGTCGCCGAGGTCAAGCCGGGCGTGCGCCAGGCGATGGAAGCCACGCTGGTCGATACCGCGCACGTGCTCGCGGCGCTGGCGTCCGACGACCTCGCCAACGGAACGATCGCCGATGGCGCGTTTGCGCAGGCGGTCGCGCAGGCCCGGCGCACGCCGCCGCAGGCGACGATTTCCGCGCTGCGCAAGCACCAGTTCGACTACCGGATCTACGTGACCGACGCACGCGGCATCGTCCGCTACGACTCCAGCGGCGAAGCGCTCGGCCGCGACTACTCGCGCTGGAACGATGTGTACAGGACGTTGCGCGGGCAGTACGGGGCGCGTTCGAGTGCGTCTTCGCCCCAGGCCAGCGCCGACACCGTGATGTACGTCGCCGCGCCCGTGCTGCAGCACGGGCCACGGGGCGATCGCATCATCGGCGTGCTCACGGTGGCCAAGGCCAACCGCACGATGGCGCCCGTGATCCGCGCCAGCCAGATGGAGATCCTGCGCAAGGGCGGGCTGCTGCTGGTGTTGTCGGCGTTGATCGGGCTGGCGACCACCGCTTGGCTGGCGGCGGGCATCGCGCGGCTGACGCGCTATGCGCGCGCGGTCGCGGCCGGTGAAGTGGTGTCGCCGCCGGCGCCGCGCGGCGACGAGATCGGCACTCTTGGGCAGGCGCTGGAAACCATGCGCCGCAAGCTGGAGGGCAAGGATTACGTCGAACGCTACGTGCAGGCGCTCACCCATGAAATGAAGAGCCCGCTGGCGGCCATCCGCGGCGCCGCCGAACTGCTGCAGGAACCGTTGCCGGACGCCGAGCGACAGCGCTTTGCCGCCAACATCGTCGAGCAGGGCGAGCGATTGACGACGATGATCGACAAGCTGCTGGCGCTGGCGGCGGTGGAGCAGCGCGGCTGGTTGCAGCAGCGCGAACGGGTGGCGGTCGACGCCTGGTTGCAGGCCGTTGCGCGCGACCTGCAGCCGGTGCTGGCGGCAGGGGGCGTCACGTTCGAGCTCGCGGTGCCTGCGCCAGGGATGGCGGTGGAGGGCGACGGATTCCTGTTGCAGCAGGCGCTGCGCAACCTGCTGGACAACGCGATCGCGTTTTCCCCGCCAGGTGGGCTGGTGACGTTGGCGGCGCGACGTGACGGCGACGACCTGCGGGTGGAGGTGGCCGACCGCGGCGCGGGTGTCCCCGACTACGCACGCGAGAGTGTTTTCGAACGGTTCTATTCGTTGCCGCGTGCCGATGGCCGCCGCAGCTCCGGCCTGGGCCTGCCGTTCGTGCGCGAAGTCGCGCGCCTGCATGGAGGGGCGATCGCGCTGCAGCCGCGCGAAGGCGGCGGCTCGCTGGCGGTGCTTCGGCTGCCTGCGGCCTGACTTCATTCCCGCTTCACCCAGGGCACGCCGCGCGCTCACCGGCGGCGCCGACGCTTGCACCCAATTCCAACAGGAGCGGGCGCCATGCGGATCGGGTTGAAGATGTTGATGGTCGCGGTGCTGACGCTGGCGATCCTGCTGCCGCTGGCGATAATCCGCGGCACGATCACCGAGCGCCAGGCGTATCGGCGCGAGGCGGTGGCGGACATCGCCCGCAGCTATGCCGGCGCACAGACCTTTGCCGGGCCGGTGCTGGTCGTGCCCTACAGCGAGCGGGTCGAAGTCGAGGAGCGCGATGCGCAGGGGTTCTCGCGCAAGGCCTGGCGGCGGCAGGCGAAACAGTGGGTTTTTTTCCCGCGCACCCTCGACGTGCGCGGCCACCTGCAGCCGGGCACCCGCAAGCGCGGGTTGCACGAGGTGCGCGTCTATGAACTGCGCGACGCGGTTGCCAGTGCTGACTTCGATGCGCAGCTGCCCGTCGCCGATCCCGCGCGCGAACGCAGCATCGGCGCGGCCTGGATCAGCGTTTCCTTCGCCGATGTGCGCGGCCTGTTGGGCACGCCGCACCTGTCGATCGACGGCGTCGAACGCCCGATCGCGCAGGGCGCACACGATGGCGCCGGCATCCATGCGCTGCTCGCGGAACCCGCCGAAGGCGCGCGCCTGCGGCTGCGCACGCGGCTGGAATTCACCCTCGGCGGCACCGAATCGCTGGCCCTGGTGCCGCTGGGCGACCGCAATACCATGGCCATCGATTCGAGCTGGCCACATCCGCGCTTCGACGGCAGCTTCCTGCCGCGGACCCGGCGCGTGGATGCGAAAGGGTTCTCGGCACGGTGGGAGGTTTCGGCGCTCGCCACGCGAGCGCAGGCGCAGTTCCTGGCCGGGCAACGGTTGCCTGCGTCCGGCGACCTCGCCACCACGGCGTCGGCAGGCGGCGACGCCGGGCCGGAAGGCATCGATTCGGTGGGCGTGTCGCTGGTGGAGCCGGTGAACGTCTATTCCCAGGCCGATCGCGCCAGCAAATATGGCGTGCTGTTCGTGCTGCTGACCTTCGTCGGCTTCTTCATGTATGAACTGCTGCGGCAGCTGCCGATCCACCCGATCCAGTACGGCCTGGTCGGCCTGGCGCTGGCGATCTTCTTCCTGCTGCTGGTGAGCCTGAGCGAGCACATCCAGTTCGGCTGGGCGTATCTGGCGTCGAGCATCGCCTGCATCGGGCTGCTTGGCTTCTACCTGAGCGCGGTGCTGCGCAGCGCGGCGCGCGGGGCAGGTTTCGCGGCGATGCTCGCACTGCTGTATGGCGCGCTGTATGGGCTGCTGGTCTCGGAGGACAACGCCCTGGTGCTGGGCGCTGGCCTGCTGTTCGCGATCCTGGCCGCGATCATGGTGGTGACGCGCAAGGTGGACTGGTATGCGGTGGGGGAGCGCAGGGTCGGGCTGGCGCAGCGCTGATCAATGGTTCCCGGGTTGGTTGCAGGGCCTTGACTGGCCTCCGCTCGTCATCGCCGGGAACGCTGGATCCAGGACCTCTGCTCGGAGGACTGAAATTAGTACCCAAGCGTACCCCGGGGGCGTAACCCCGGTTACGACTCGATTTCCGTCACCTGCAAGCGCATCCCCAACCCGGCCATCTCCTGCATCTCGGTTTCCAGGTCGCTGCGCAGGAGCGGCCTGGCGTCCAGCCAGCGCGCGGGCAACGCGAGTGCAAGGCGATCGCCGTGTGCGACGAGTTGCAGCGACGGCGGCGCATCGGGCTCGTGCGATCGGTGCAGGACCACGGCGAGCCGCAGCAATGCCGCCGTGCGCCTGGCCGACGCGAGCAGGCGGTCGGGTAGCGCATCGAACGCCGACCTGGGCACCCGTCGCCGATGCGTGCGCACCAGCGCGGCGAGCATGCGCTGCTCGGTCTGTGAGAATCCGGCGATGTCCGAGTGTTCCAGCACGTATGCGCCATGCACCTGGTACTGGCTGTGCGCGATGGCCATGCCCAGCTCGTGCAGGCGCGCGGCCCAGGTCAGCAGCAGGCGATCGTCCGGTTGCAGTTGCCAGTCCTGCGCAACGCGGTCGAACAGGCGCAGCGCGGTCGCTTCCACCTGCGACGCCTGCCCGGTGTCGATGCCATAGCGCAGCATCAGCGCCTGCACCGAGGCGTCGCGCGGATCGGCGCCGCTGCCCCTGCCCAGCATGTCGTACAGCACGCCCTCGCGCAGCGCCGCCTTGCTCACCACCATGCGGTGCAGCTCCAGCGCGGCGAAGGCGGCTTCGAGCACCAGCACGCCACCGGCGATGATCGGGCGCCGCTCGTCCGACAGGCCAGGCAGGTTGATGCGATCGATGCGTCCGGCCGACAGCAGGCGTTCGCGCACCTGTGGCAGCGCTTCGGCCGTCACTGCGCCCTTGGTGAGCTTCAGCGTGGCGCAGATTCCGCCGATCGCCTTGTTGGTGCCCGACGAACCGATGGCCTCGTCCCAGCCCAGGTGGCGATAGACGCCGGCGAACTGCTGGAATTCGGCGGTGACTTCGGTGAGTGCTTCGGCCCAGCGCCTGCGGGTGAGCTTGCCGTCGGCAAAGAAGCGGCGCGTGCTCGCCACGCAGCCTGCCTGCAGGCTTTCGCGTTCGAGCGGTTCGAAGCCGCTGCCGATGATGCATTCGGTCGAACCGCCGCCGATGTCGATCACCAGCCGCAACTGCTCCGGACGCGGCGGCTGTGCATGCGCGACACCCAGGTACACCAGGCGCGCTTCCTCGCGACCGGACACCACTTCGATGGCGTGGCCGAGCGCGGCTTCGGCCGGCATCAGGAAGGCATCGGGCTGGGCCAGCTGGCGCACGGTGTTGGTGGCGATCGCACGCACGCGTTGGGGCGGGATGTCGCGCAGGCGTTGCCCGAAGCGGGCCAGGCAATCCAGCGCGCGCTGTCGTACCTCGGCCGTCAGTCCACGCTTCGCGTCCAGGCCTTCGGCCAGTCGCACCATCTCGCGCAGGCGGTCGACGGTGCGCAGTTGGCCGAGCACGTAGCGCGAGACCACCATGTGGAAACTGTTGGAGCCCAGGTCGATCGCCGCCAGCAGGTCTCCGTCCTGCAATGGCAGGGTCGCCGAGCGCGCGAACAGGTGGGTGTCGTTCATGCCGGCTTGCCCGGGGCCAGTTTTGCCAGCAGGCAGGCCTGTGCCGAATGCGGCTGTTCGCCAGGCTGCGGCGACGCGCGCAGGTAGCGGCCATCGCCCTGCAGCAGCCAGGCGTCGCAGTTGTCGGCCAGGTAGTTGTCCAGTGATTCGGCCTTTACCCGCTCGGCGAGCTCGGGCTCGAGGATCGGGAAACACGTTTCCACGCGCCGCATCAGGTTGCGTTCGAGCCAGTCGGCGCTGGCGCAGTACAGGTCCGGGTCGCCGTCGTTGCAGAACCAGTACACGCGGCTGTGTTCGAGGAAGCGGCCGACGATCGAACGCACGCGGATGTTGTCCGACACGCCGGGCACGCCCGGACGCAGGGTGCAGGCGCCACGCACGATCAGGTCGACCTGGACGCCGGCCTGCGAGGCGGCGTAGAGCGCGCGCACCACCTGCGGTTCGTTCAATGCATTCATCTTGGCGACGATGCGCGCCGGCCGTCCGTTGCGCGCGTGCTGCGCCTCGCGTTCGATCCGCGCCAGCACGCCGGTGTGCAGTGTGAATGGCGATTGCAACAGGCGCTTGAGTTCGACCGCGGGCGCCAGGCCGGACAGCTGCTGGAAGATCTGGTGCACGTCGCTGCCGATGTCCGCATCGGCGGTGATCAGGCCGATGTCGGTGTAGGCGCGCGCGGTACCGGCATGGTAGTTGCCCGTCCCCAGGTGCACGTAGCGCCGCAGTGCATGGCCTTCGCGACGCACGATCAGCAGCATCTTGGCGTGGGTCTTGTAGCCGACCACGCCATAGACCACCTGCACGCCGGCCTGCTGCAGGCGGTCGGCGAAGCCCAGGTTGGCTTCCTCGTCGAAGCGCGCGCGCAGCTCGACGACCACGGTCACGTCCTTGCCGTTGCGCGCCGCCTGCACCAGGTGCTCGACAACCTGCGATTCGCGACCCGTGCGGTACAGCGTCTGCTTGATCGCCAGCACGTTGGGGTCCTCGGACGCCTGGCGCACCAGTTCCAGCACCGGGGTGAAGGCGTCGAAGGGATGGTGCAGCAGCAGGTCGTCGTCCTCGATGCGGTCGAAGATGGCGTCGATGCCGCCGGGGTTGCGGGGCTGGAAGGTCGGGTATTTGAGTTCAGGCCGCTGCACCAGGTCATAGACCTGGATCACCCGGTTGAGGTTGACCGGCCCGTCGATCCGGTACACGGCGTTTTCCGGGAGTTCGAAATTTTCCAGCAGCGTGCGCACGATCGGCTTGGGGCAGTTGGCCGCGATCTCCAGCCGCATCGCGCGCAGGTAGCCGCGGCCGATGAGCTCGTCGCGCAATGCCAGCGCGAGGTTCTCCACTTCCTCCTCGTCGACGATCAGCTCGGAATTGCGCGTCACCCGGAACTGGTAGGCGCCCTTGACCTCCATGCCCGGGAACATCTCGTCGACGAAGGCCGACAGCACCGCCGACAGGAACACGAAGTCGTGCGGCCCGCCGGAGACCTTCTGCGGCAGCTGGATGATGCGCGGCAGCGAGCGCGGCGCGCGCACGATCGCCAGGTGGCCGGCGCGGCCGAACGCGTCCTTGCCCTTGAGCACGACGACGATATTGAGCGACTTGTTGAGGATCTTCGGGAACGGATGCGCGGGATCCAGCCCCAGCGGCGACAGCACCGGCATGATCTCGTTGCGGAAATAATTGCGCAGCCAGCGCGACTGGCGCTGGTTCCAGCGGTCGCGCGCGAGCACGCGCACGCCGGCGTCGCCCAGCGCCGGGCGCAGCACCTCGTTCCAGCAACGGTATTGGGCGTCGACAAGTTGCGCGGCGCGGTCGTGGATGCGGTTGAGCACGACCGCAGGCGACATGCCGTCGGCCGCGACCGGCAGGCCGAAATCCTGAGCGTGGCGCACGGTGGCGGCGCGGATCTCGAAGAACTCGTCGAGGTTGGTGCACGAGATGCACAGGTAGCGCAGGCGCTCGAGCAGCGGTACCGCCGGATCCTGCGCCTGCGCCAGCACGCGGAAGTTGAAGTCCAGCTGCGACAGTTCGCGATTGAAATACAGCGACGGCTCGCGCAGCGGATCGCCTTCCGCTGGCTGGGAGGGCGCGGGTCGGGATGTCGGTCGCTTGCGCGGCGGGAGGTTGGCCATCGGCGGCATTGTAGGAGCATGCGACGTGCAGACCGGATGCGGTGGGGTCGCGGCAGTCAATCATTAGCAGATGTGGCGCACGCCGGTGCGGGATGCGCGCGGTAGGTGGACCGCGCGGCCCGGATAAGGCCACAGGCCGCATCCGGGAGCCGATTGATTGCAGCGCCGGGTGTTGCCTCCCCGGGTGCGCTGCGCTTACCCGGGCTACGACATCACGGCCGGAGGCAGGTGCCGTGTCGGGATCAGTTGGATCCAGGCTCGCGATGCTGCACGCGTTCGGGCGGGAAACGGCAGGCGAAGCGACTTCCGCTGCCCGGCTGGCTCTCGATCGCCAGGTCGGCCTGGTGCAACTGCAACACGTGCTTGACGATCGCCAGCCCCAGCCCGGTGCCGCCGCTCTCGCGCGAGCGGCTGGTGGAGACGCGATAAAAGCGTTCCGTCAGGCGCGGCAGGTGTTCGGCGGCAATGCCGCGGCCGCTGTCGCGGACCCAGAGCACCGCGCCGCCGTCGGCACCGGCTTCGAACCCGATCCGGATGCTCCCACCCCCGGGCGTGTAGCGCACCGCATTGCTGACGAGGTTCGAGAAAGCGCTGTGCAGTTGTTGCTGCGAGCCCAGGAGGTCCAGTGGGGCGGCATCCTCGACGATGATGTCGTGGCGGCCCTGGCTCAGCGCATGCGCTTCGTTGCGCAGCGCGGCGAGCATCGGCTGCATCGCGACGCTGTCGTCGGCAATGGTGTCCTGCGACTCCAGTCGGGACAGCGTCAGCAGGTCGTCGACCAGTTGCGTCATGCGTTGCGATTGTCGCTGCATCTCCGCCAACATCGGCGCCCAGGCGGGCAGCTCGGCGGGGTCGAGCATTTCGAGATAACCATGGACGACGGTCAGCGGCGTGCGCAGTTCGTGCGAGACGTTGGCGACGAAATCCCGGCGCATGCCCTCCAGCCGCACCAGCTTGCTCACGTCGCGCGCGACCAGCAGCCACAACTCGTCCGAATACGGCACCAGCCGCAGGCTCAGCCGCAATTGCGGCGACATCGGCGACGCAATGTCGGCGATCGGTTCGGCATGCCGGCCCGAGGCCAGCCAGTGCGCGATCGACAAGCCCGGCAGGCGCTCCCCCAGTGCCGCATCGATGTCCGCGGGCGCGACCAGGCCGAGCAGACGCGTCGCAGCCTGGTTGAACCAGACGATGCGCTGGTGGCTGGGCTCGACCACCACCACCGCGTCGGGCAGCGCATCGGCGGCGGCGCGATAGGCCCGCAGTAGCGCGACCAGCTTGCGGTTACGCACCCGCGCTTCCTGCTGGCCGCGATGCAGCAGGCGCTGCAGGCGCTGCCAGCCGCCACGGCCGTGGCCGACCGGCGCATGGCTGCGCGCTGACAGCCGCTGCAATACGCGCCACAGCGACCATAGCTGCCAGCCGGCCAGGGCCAGCGCGGCCATCGCGACGAACGCCCATGGCCTGCCGGCCAGCCAGCCGGCGATGGCCGCGACCACCAGCAGCAGGCCGCTGCCGGCCAGCGACCGCCACCAGGCGGCGTCGTCGGCGTCGCGCATCCGTCAGGCCGTCGCCGAGAAGCGATAGCCGCTGCCGCGCACGGTCTGCACCATCGCGTCCACGCCCACGGGTTCGAGCGCCTTGCGCAGCCGGCGGATGTGCACGTCGACCGTGCGCTCCTCGACGTAGACGCTGCCGCCCCAGACGTGGTCGAGCAGTTGTCCGCGGGTATAGACGCGATCGGCGTGGGTCATGAAGAAATGCAGCAGGCGGTATTCGGTCGGCCCAAGCCCGAGCGGCATTTCCGCGATCGCGCCCGCAGGTGCCGCGCCCGTGCCGTCCACGGGCTGCCCGAAGACGCGTTGCGCGACGCCATCGATGCGCAGCCGGCCGACGCGGACGCTGCCGTCGGCTTCGTCCTCGCGCGAGCGCCGCAGCACGGCGCGGATGCGCGCCAGCAGTTCGCGCGCGGAGAAGGGCTTGACGACGTAATCATCGACACCAGCCTCCAGGCCGCCGACGCGGTCGTTCTCCTCGCCGCGGGCGGTGAGCATGATGATCGGGATGTCGCGCGTGAGCTCGTCGCGACGCCACCGGCGCGCCAGCTCCAGGCCGCTGGTCCCCGGCAGCATCCAGTCGAGCAGGATCAGGTCGGGCAGTCGTTCGGCGATCGCCGCACGTGCCTGGGCCGCGTCGCCTGCCTGCACGGGCGCGTAGTCTTCCTTGCGCAGCGCGAAGGCGACCATGTCGCGGATCGCGGGTTCGTCGTCGACGATCAGGATTCGTTTCTGCATGGGTTCGCGGCGGCCCGCTGGCGTTGGGCGCGGGCGTCATTGGACGCCACCAGCATGACAGGCGCATGACAGCGCCGCGAGGCGCCGTGCCCGTGCCGGCCGAGGCGGCGCCTTACGGCGGATCGAGGTCCTTGTCGCGGACGCCCTGGCGACGCAGTTCGAGCACCGTCGGGGTGATCGCGGCGATCCTGGCATCGATCCGGCTGCGCGCGTAGTAGTCGACGTCGCTGCGCTTTTTCAGGGTGTTGAGCTGGACCAGCGCCTGCTCCGGCCGGCCGTTGAGGTAGGCGGCCTCCGCCCAAGCCTCACCCGCCCGCACCGGGTCGCCGGCGATCTCGCTGCTGCGCGCGAAGGTCTGCTGGAACACGGGATCGTCGCCGGCAGCGGCCAGCAGCGGCCGCAGCACTTCCTGCGCGCGGCGTCCCGCGGCGGGGGTGTTGCGCTCGTCGAGGATGCCGGCGTAGGTGATCGCGATGGCGCGATTGCCGGGCATGCGCCGCAGCAGTGATTCGAAACGGGCGTCGGCCGCGGCCGCATGGCCGGATCGGGCTTCGGCCTGGGCCAGGGCCAGCGTGACCCAGACGTCGCCGGGGTGCGCGTCGAGCAGTGGCGACAATACGCCGGCGGCGGCGCTGGCGTGGCCATCCAGCAGGTGGGCCAGCGCCAGGCCATAACGTTGCGGGTCGTCCAGCGCCTTGGCGGCGCGCAGGCGCTCGTATTCGCGGACCGCCGCCGATGGCGTGTCGGCGCTGAGCACGCGCAGGCGTTCGCGTGCCCACGGGAACTGGCCGTCGTCGCCCGTGGCGGCGACGGCGCCGAGGGCGAACGTCGCGGGCAACAGCGGATTGTCGATCGCACTCGTCTCCGGCACGAACGGCTTGGCGGCGCCGGCCAGTTGCCGCGCGCGTTCGCGCGCTTCGCTGATCCGGGTCAGCGTCACCGGGTGCGTCTGCAGGTAATCGGGCACGCGCTCGCGCTCGCCGCCCTGGTTGCTGCGCACCACCCGCTGCAGCTTCTCGAAGAAGTCGGCCATCGCTTCCGGGTCGAAGCCGCTGCGCGCCAGGGTGCGGATGCCGATGCGGTCGGCTTCGGCTTCGCTGCCGCGGGTGTAGTCGATCTGTCGCTGCACCATCAGTCCCTGGGCCCCGGCCATCGCCGCCATCATCGCGTTGTCGCCCGAGCTGCTGTGCGAGGACTGCGACACCGCGATGGCACCGAGCATGGCCAGCAGGATGGGCACGCTGTCGTGCTGCGCCCGTTCCACCGCGCGCAGCACGTGCGACTGGGTGACGTGGGCGATTTCATGCGAGAGCACCGCGGCCACCTCCGCCTCGCGGTCGGCGGCGAGGATCAGCCCGGAATTGACCGCCACGTATCCGCCCAGGGTGGCGAAGGCGTTGATCTGGCGGTCCTTGAGCAGGAACAGGGTGAACGCCTGGTCCGGCTTGTCGCTGGCCGCACCGAGCCGGTCGCCCAGCGACTGCAGCCAGCCGGTGAGCAGCGGATCGTCCAGGGTGAAGCCGTAGTTGCGCAGCTGGCTCAGCGTCATCTGGCCGTACTGGGCCTGCTCGGTGGGCGACAGCACGGTGGCGGCGGAGGATCCGATATCGGGCAGCTGGCCGTCCTGCGCCCGCGCGGAACCGCCCGACAGCGCGCTGGCCAGGGCGAATGTGAGCGCGGTGACAGTCAGGGCGTTACGCATCGGAGGCTCGCTGCGGGGGGAGGTGGCGCCCGGCGAGGATGGGCGCGCGGAGCGGGAAGGGGGTGAACAACGTGTTAACCAGCGTGGGTTGCCTTGGATAATCGCCTCCGCGCCCTCTTGGGTGGGCGACCACCCCATGGCCCCGCGGGCTCTGGACAGGTCGATCGGGGTGGGCCGGGTGGAAATCAGCCGGGGACGACCGCATATTCGACCTCTTCGCCGCGCGCGAGTTTCCGGAGTCCACTGTTGAGCCAGCCAGCCCCTGCGGCGCCGAGCGCGCCGATCACCATCTACACGTCGGCCATGTGCGGCTACTGCATGGCCGCCAAGAACTTCCTCAAGAGCAAGGGCCTGGCGTGGGAAGAGATCCGGATCGACCTCCATCCGGAGCAGCGCGAACGCATGCTCGCACGCGCCCGTCGCACCAGCGTGCCGCAGATCTTCGTCGGCGAGACCCATGTCGGCGGCTACGACGACATGATCGCGCTGCATCGCGCGGGCAAGTTCGAGCCGCTGGTCGGCGGGGCGCAGCCATGAGCGGCGCGGACGAGGGCAGCGACGACCGGATCGCGGAGTTCACCCGCTTCCGCCAGCGCATGAACGAACGCATCCTGGCCGAGCCCAACCAGGTCGTGCGCCGCTTCTTCGCGCTCGACACCCAGACCTACCAGGCCGGCGCGCTCGACGCCAAGACCAAGGAGCTGCTTGGCCTGGTCGCCTCGCTGGTGCTGCGCTGCGACGACTGCATCAGCTACCACGTGGCGCAGTGCAAGGAGGCCGGGGCCAGCCGCGACGAGCTGTTCGAGACGTTCTCGGTGGGGCTGGTGGTGGGCGGCAGCATCGTGATCCCGCACCTGCGGCGCGCGGTGGATTTCCTGGATCGGCTGGAGTCCGGCGAAAACGTGGCCAGGCCCGCGCACGACCACGGGTGAGCGGCGTCGGCGCGGAGGGTTGGGGTCCGCTCCCGGCCGCTCCACGGACCGCCGGCGCGCCACCAGCCAGTGCGTAATCCGTGATGCCTGGCCTGCATCGGCTTGGGTCGAGCCACGGCCTTGCGGCATAATGTACGGCTTCGCGACGCCGCATTCGCAGGCGTCCCAGCCGGAAACCTGAATGACCAACACCATCACCGTGATCCGTGGCGACGGCATCGGCCCGGAAATCATGGACGCCACCCTGCACGTGCTCGATGCGATGCAGCTGGGGCTGGCCTATGAATTCGCCGACGCCGGGCTGGTCGCGCTGGAGAAGCATGGCGAACTGCTGCCCGCCGCGACCATGGATTCGATCCGCCGCAACCGGGTCGCGCTCAAGAGCCCGTTGACGACGCCGGTGGGCGAGGGCTTCTCCTCGATCAACGTCGAACTGCGCAAGCGCTTCGACCTGTATGCGAACGTTCGCCCGGCGCGCTCCTACCCGAACACGAAGTCGCGCTTCCCCGACGGTGTCGACCTGATCACCGTGCGCGAGAACACCGAAGGCGCCTATATCGGCGAAGGCCAGTCGCTGTCGGAAGACGGCGAGACCGCGCTGTTGACGCAGAAGGTGACCCGTCGCGGCTCTGAGCGGATCGTGCGCTACGCGTTCGACCTGGCCCGGCGCACCGGCCGCAAGAAAGTCACGGTGGTCCACAAGGCCAACATCTTGAAGTCGACGTCCGGGCTGTTCCTCAAGGTCGCGCGCGAAGTCGCCGCGCAGTACCCGGACATCCAGTGCAACGAGCTGATCGTCGACAACTGCTGCATGCAGCTGGTGATGCGGCCCGAGCAGTTCGACATCATCGTGACGACGAACCTCTTCGGCGACATCATCTCGGACCTGTGCGCCGGCCTCGTCGGCGGCCTGGGCCTGGCGCCGGGGGCCAACATCGGCACCGATGCGGCGATCTTCGAAGCCGTTCACGGCACCGCGCCGGATATCGCCGGCCAAGGCAAGGCCGATCCCTGCGCGCTGCTGCTGGGCGCGGCGCAGATGCTCGACCACCTGGGCCAGCCGGAGCAGGCGACGCGCCTGCGCGCGGCGATCGTCGCCACCCTGGAGGCGAAGGATTCGCTGACGCCCGACCTGGGTGGCAGCGGCAACACGATGTCCTTCGCCAAGGCGATCGCGACGCGACTCTGAATCGGAATCGGTCGCAACGAAAGGGCGCCTTGCGGCGCCCCTTTTTTCTGCCAGGTTCGGGGGTCAGTTGCGTGACTGAAGCTTGGACAGCAGCCTCAGGATTTCCAGGTACAGCCACACCAGGGTCACCAGCAGGCCGAACGCGCCGTACCACTCCATGTACTTCGGCGCGCCCTGGGCGACGCCCTGCTCGATCATGTCGAAGTCGAGCACCAGGTTCAGCGCGGCGATGACCACCACGAAGCCGGAGAACGCGATGCCCACCCAGCTACTGCCCTGGATGAAGGGCATCGAATGGCCGAAGAACCCCATCACGATGTTGACCAGGTAGACGATCGCGATGCCGCCGGTGGCCGCGACCACGCCGAGCTTGAACTTCTCGGTTGCCCGCACCAGTCCGCTGCGATAGGCCAGCAGCATCGCGCCCAGGGTGCCGAAGGTCAGCGCGACGGCCTGCATGACCAGGCCGGGGTAGCGCTGCTCGAAGACCGCGGAGATCGCGCCGATGAACACACCTTCCAGCAGCGCGTACAAGGGCGCGGTGAACGGCGCCCAGGTCTTGCGGAAGATCGTCGCCATCGCGACCACGAAGCCGCCGAGCGCACCGACGAGCACATACGGGCCCAGGTTGGCAGCGCCACCCGACGAGAACGCCAGGTTCCAGGTGTACATCGCGCCGACCAGCGCCAGGATCAGCAGGAAGGCGGTGCGATTGACGGTGCCGTTGACGGTCATCGCGCCATCGCGCGCCCCGGTCAGCGTGCCGGTACCGGTGTCGAGGAATGCCGAAGCCTTCAAGGCGGGGTTGCTGCTGCGCATGGTGTCGTCCGTCTGGGGTCTGGCTTGAGGATAACGTGGGAGTGGCGGCGTTCGGCGCGCGTTCAAGTGAGCCACGCATCGGCGTGCAGCGCGCGGTCAGTCTCGACAGTGCGGTCCGGCCGGTCGAACCAGCGTGCGCCGCGCCAGTGGCAACCATGTCGTGCCGGGACGCGCGCCGTCGCGGGTTTGACAGCCTGCGGGCCGCTCCCGACAATAGCCGGCCCTGCGCGGTCTGCGCGGGGTTTTGCAGTGGAATCGCTTGAGCCGGCGGGGTATAGCGCAGTCTGGTAGCGCGCCTGCTTTGGGAGCAGGATGTCGGGGGTTCGAATCCCTCTACCCCGACCATTCCGGCTGCCGGATGCATGGCATCGGAGCAGCGCCGCGGGAACGATGCGAGAATCCTCGCCTCGCGCCCGTAGCTCAACCGGATAGAGCACCGGCCTTCTAAGCCGGCGGTTGCAGGTTCGAGTCCTGCCGGGCGCGCGAGCCAACGCGCGGTCGGCCGCCGGATCGGATTCGCGGCTGTCGCGCGGCAGGTGGCATCGAATAGCATGGCCGGCGCGACGTGGCGCGGACGCTGGTCGGGGTTTACAGGTTTCAATGGTGGATGTAGCTCAGCTGGTTAGAGCACCGGATTGTGATTCCGGGGGTCGCGGGTTCAAATCCCGTCTTCCACCCCAATGTTTGTATTCGCTATAATTTGCGATCAGTTTCGGGCCGTTAGCTCAGTTGGTAGAGCAGTTGACTCTTAATCAATAGGTCGAAGGTTCGAATCCTTCACGGCCCACCAGTTCCAAAGCCCGGCCTCGCGCCGGGCTTTTTTTTCGGGTGGAGTGGATCCCGTGTTGGATCGACGACCCCCGGCGCCCGATCGGCGACAAGGGCGGCCCGGGCCGTGATCGCACTGCGGCAAATGGCAACAATGCGTGGCCCGCCATGGCTTGGGCCAATGCCGGCGATGGCACAATGCGCCGGCGCGAAAGTGGCGGAATTGGTAGACGCACTGGATTTAGGTTCCAGCGCCGCAAGGCGTGGGGGTTCGAGCCCCCCCTTTCGCACCACCCCGCGGTGACGCCCGGATGGCGATCGCACCCGCCGGGCCGTCAGGCCGTCGCAGGCCGGCTTTCCCGCCGGCGCGATGCCTGTTCCGTCCCCGCGCTGGCACCCGGACCTCCGATCGGCGAAACTAGCGCGTTCCGCCGACTGTTTTCCGGGGCGCACATGCGCCGGCCGGGGTCGGCCCGATCAATCTCAGACACGACCGCGGCCGGGCCGCGGGGCAGGAGTGGGTATGGCAGCTTCAAATACGCAGGTTTCGCTCGAATCCGTCGGCAACCTCGAGCGCCGCATGACCTTGCGGCTTCCGGCGCAAAGCCTGGAAACGCAGGTCGGTGGGCGGTTGCGCGAGATCGCGCGCACCGCGCGGATCAAGGGCTTCCGCCCCGGCAAGGTGCCGACCAAGGTGGTCGAGCAGCGCTATGGCGAGCAGGTGCGCGCCGAGGTGCTCGATGGCCTGTTGCGCGAGGGATTCGACAGCGCCATCCGCGAGAATTCGCTGCGCCTGGCCGGTAGTCCGCGGATCCAGCCGGCGGATCCGGCAACGGAAGGCGACCTGGCCTACGTCGCCACGTTCGAGGTGATGCCCGATTTCGGCGAGATCGATGTCGACAAGCTCGAAGTGGTGCGCCATACGGCCGAGATCACCGATGCCGACATCGACCGCATGATCGAAAACCTGCGCCTGCAGCGCCGCAGCTGGACCGCGGTCACGCGTCCGGCGCAGGAAGGCGACGCGGTCGACGTCGAAACCTGGTCGCAGGCCGGCGACGAACGGCTTCCGGCCGAAGGCAGCGAGAAGGGCGTGGCTGTGATCGGTACCGGCGCCATGCTCGCCGAGATCGAGGCGGCGCTGGTCGGCATGAAGACCGGCGACGAAAAGACGATGGACGTGACCTTCCCATCCGATTGGCGCGTGCCCCAGCTGGCGGGCAGGCAGGTGCAGGTCTACCTGAAGGCCGAGCAGGTGTCGGAGCCGGTGTTGCCGGAAGTCGATGCCGCCTTCATCCGCAGCTTCGGGGTCAAGGCCGGCGAACTGGACGCCTTCCGCGGCGAAATCCGCAGCAACCTCGAGCGTGAGCTCAAGGGCGCGTTGATGGGCCGCCTGCGCCGTGAAGTCGGCGAGCAACTGGTGGCCGCCTACGCCAGTGTCGAGATGCCCCCGCGGCTGGTGGAAAGCGAAGCCCGGCAGATGGCCTACCAAACCTTCGAGCAGGCGCGGCGCCAGGGCGCCCAGGGCGAGCTTCCGGCCGACGCCCACCTGCAGTTCATGGACGCCGCCCGCAGCCGGGTGCTGGTCGGCCTGCTCGTCGGTGAGGTGGCGCGCCGCAACGAGCTCAAGCTCGATCCCAAGCGATTGAACGAAACCCTGCGCCTGATCGCTTCGACCTACGAAGAGCCCAAGCAGGTCATTGAGTTGTACCGCAACGATCCCCAGTTGATGTCGGGACTGCAGTCGCGGGTGATGGAAGAGCAGGTGATCGACTGGATCGCCGAGCGCGCCCGCCATACCGAGCAGCAGATGTCCTTCCAGGAGGCGATCGGCCCCACGGCCTGACCGCTGATCCGCACAACGAGACCCACATGACCAACGAGATCAAAGCCCTGAACCTGGTGCCGATGGTGGTCGAACAGACCAGCCGCGGCGAGCGCGCCTACGACATCTACTCGCGCCTGCTCAAGGAACGCGTGATCTTCCTGGTCGGCGGCATCGACGACCATGTCGCCAACGTGATCGTCGCGCAGATGCTGTTCCTCGAGGCGGAAAACCCCGAGAAGGACATCAGCCTGTACATCAATTCCCCCGGCGGCGTGGTCACTGCCGGCATGGCGATCTACGACACCATGCAGTTCATCAAGCCGGACGTGAGCACGATCTGCGTCGGCCAGGCGGCCAGCATGGGCGCGTTGCTGCTCGCCTCCGGCGCCAAGGGCAAGCGCTACGCGCTGCCCAACTCGCGGGTGATGATCCACCAGCCGTTGGGCGGCTTCCAGGGCCAGGCGACCGACATCGACATCCACGCGCGCGAGATCCTCTCGATGCGCCAGCGACTCAACGAGATCCTGTCCAAGCACACCGGGCAGTCGCTGGACACGATCGCGCGCGACACCGAGCGCGACAACTTCAAGAGCGCAGAGGCCTCGCGCGACTACGGGCTGGTCGATTCGGTGCTCGAACGGCGTCCGGAAGAGTCGATCCAGCCGTCCTGATCTGGTGGCGTAAACCAGCGCGCAAGCGCCTGATTACGCAGCACTTTCATCCCGCCCAGCGGGCCCGCGAGTGATCCGGGCCCCTGTGCTATTCTCGGGCCGGCCACAGTACGTGGGCGGCTGCAACAGGTAACGGGGAATGACCGAAGACCGTCAGGGCCGATCCGGCGACAGCAACAAGATCCTGTATTGCTCGTTCTGCGGGAAGAGCCAGCACGAAGTCCGCAAGCTGATCGCGGGCCCGAGCGTGTTCATCTGCGATGAATGCGTTGAGCTGTGCAACGACATCATCCGCGAGGAACTCGAGGAGAAGGCGCAGTCCGCGCGCAGCTCGCTGCCCAAGCCGCGCGAGATCCTCGAGGTGCTCGACCAGTACGTCATCGGACAGTCGCGCGCCAAGCGCACCCTCGCGGTGGCCGTCTACAACCACTACAAGCGCATCGAAAGCCGGCAGAAGAACGACGACGTCGAGCTGGCGAAGTCGAACATCCTGCTGGTCGGCCCGACCGGATCGGGCAAGACGCTGCTTGCCGAGACGCTGGCGCGCCTGCTCAACGTGCCGTTCACGATGGCCGATGCCACGACGCTCACCGAAGCCGGCTACGTCGGCGAGGACGTCGAGAACATCATCCAGAAGCTGCTGCAGAAGTGCGACTACGACGTCGAGAAGGCGCAGCAGGGCATCGTCTACATCGACGAGATCGACAAGATCTCGCGCAAGTCCGAAAACCCGTCCATCACCCGCGACGTGTCCGGCGAAGGCGTGCAGCAGGCGCTGCTCAAGCTGATCGAAGGCACCGTCGCCAGCGTGCCGCCGCAGGGCGGGCGCAAACATCCGCAGCAGGAATTCCTGCAGGTCGACACCCGCAACATCCTGTTCATCGTCGGCGGCGCGTTCGCAGGGCTCGACAAGATCATCCAGCAGCGCAGCACCGATGCCAGCGGGATTGGTTTTGGCGCCAAGCTCAAGAGCTCCGAGCGCAAGGTGGAAGTCGGCAAGGTGCTGGCGGAAGTCGAGCCCGAGGACCTGATCAAGTTCGGCCTGATCCCCGAGTTCGTCGGCCGCCTGCCGGTTGTCGCCACGCTCGAGGAACTCGACGAAAGCGCGCTGGTGAAGATCCTCACCGAGCCCAGGAACGCGATCAGCAAGCAGTTTAAGAAGCTGTTCGAGATGGAAGGCGTTGAACTGGAATTCCGCCAGGACGCGCTGGCCGCGATCGCGCGCAAGGCACTCAAGCGCAAGACCGGCGCGCGCGGGCTGCGTACCATCGTCGAGTCGGTCCTGCTCGACACGATGTACGACCTGCCTTCGCTGGAAAACGTCAGCAAGGTCGTGGTGGACGAGTCGGTGATCGAGCACAAGTCCGAGCCCTATCTGATCTACCAGACCCCGGTCGTGCCGAAAGCCGCCAGCGGCGAGTGAGGCCGGCGTGCGGGTCCGTCCCGCACCAATCGACTTCGGCAGGCCCGTCCGCGCGCCCGCGATCCGCTGATGGTCGCCCTGATGTGAACGCCACGTGCACGCCGCGCCGGTTCCGGGTGCGGCATGCCGCCGCTCCGGCCCCGGCCCGCCTCGGGGTGGAGGCTGACTTCGCGCGCGGTCACAGATCAGCCAATCCGCGCCGTGCCCGACCAATTCACCTCCGGGCCGCTTGTATGCTCTTCACGACTCCCCCATGTTGCTGTCTGGCGCAAGCTGACTGCGAGGCAATGCACCTGTCTTGATCCGCCCGGGGCTATCGTCTTCCCATGCCCACGCCACGCCGCCGCCGACACAAGATCGCATCGCCCCAAACCGGAGCCCCCATGACCGACCATCCTGACGCCCTCTCCCTGCCGGTGCTGCCCCTGCGCGACGTCGTGGTCTTCCCGCACATGGTGATTCCGCTGTTCGTGGGGCGCGACAAATCGATCCGCGCACTGGAACTGGCGATGGAGTCCGACAAGCGCATCCTACTCGTGGCGCAGAAATCCGCCGAGACCGACGACCCCGCCGCCGGCGACCTGTACGAGATCGGCACCCTGGCCCACGTGCTGCAGCTGCTGAAGCTGCCCGATGGCACGATCAAGGTGCTGGTCGAAGGCGTCGAGCGCGTGCGGGTGGAGCGGGTGACCCAGGGCGAGGGCACGCTGAGCGGCGAGGCCGTGGTGGTCGAGCCTTCCGAACGCCGCGAGCCGCGCGAGATCGAAGCCACGGCGCGCTCGCTGATGACGCTGTTCGAACAGTACGTGAAGACCAACCGCAAGCTGCCGCCGGAACTGCTGCAGACGCTGGCCGGCATCGACGAGCCGAGCCGCCTGGCCGACACGATCGCCGCGCACCTGGGTGTCCGGCTTGCCGACAAGCAACGGCTGCTCGAAGCCACCGACACCGGCGAGCGGCTGGAACTGCTGGTGGGCTTCGTCGACGGCGAGATCGACGTGCAGCAGATGGAAAAGCGCATCCGCGGCCGCGTGAAGTCGCAGATGGAGAAGAGCCAGCGCGAGTACTACCTCAACGAGCAGATGAAGGCGATCCAGAAGGAGCTGGGCGACATCGACGAAACGCCCAACGACCTGGACGAACTTGCGCGCAGGATCGCCGAGGCCGGCATGCCCAAGCCGGTGGAAGCCAAGGCCAAGAACGAACTCAACAAGCTCAAGCAGATGTCGCCGATGTCGGCTGAAGCCGCCGTCGTGCGCAATTACCTCGACTGGCTGCTCGGCGTGCCGTGGAAGAAGCGCACCAAGATCCGCAAGGACCTCAAGGCGGCGCAGGAAGTCCTCGACGCCGACCACTACGGCCTGGAGCGGGTGAAGGAACGCATCCTCGAATACCTCGCCGTGCAGTCGCGGGTGCAGAAGATGAAGGGCGCGATCCTGTGCCTGGTCGGGCCGCCGGGCGTGGGCAAGACCTCGCTCGGGCAGTCGATCGCCAAGGCAACCAACCGCAAGTTCGTGCGCCTGTCGCTGGGCGGCGTGCGCGACGAAGCGGAGATCCGCGGCCATCGCCGCACCTACGTCGGTTCGATGCCCGGCCGCATCGTGCAGAACCTGAACAAGGCGGGCACGAAGAATCCGCTGTTCATGCTCGACGAGATCGACAAGATGTCGATGGACTTCCGCGGCGACCCGTCATCGGCGCTGCTCGAGGTGCTCGACCCCGAGCAGAACAGCACCTTCAACGACCATTACCTGGAAGTCGACCTCGACCTGTCGGAAGTGATGTTCGTGGCGACGTCCAATTCGCTGCACATTCCCGGGCCATTGCTCGACCGCATGGAGGTCATCCGCATCCCCGGTTACACCGAGGACGAGAAGATCAACATCGCCATGCGCTACCTGCTGCCCAAGCAGCTCAAGGCCAACGGCCTGCAGGAAGGCGAGCTGAAGATCGCCGAGTCGGCGGTGCAGGGCATCGTGCGCTATTACACGCGCGAATCCGGCGTGCGCAACCTCGAACGCGAGATCGCCCGCATCTGCCGCAAGGTCGTCAAGGAGATCGCATTGAAGGGGCCTGCCGCGGTATCCAAGGGCAAGGTCGCCAAGGCGGTGGTCGTCACCGCCAAGAACCTGGACAAGTACCTGGGCGTGCAGCGCTTCGACTATGGCCGCGCCGAAGTCGACAACGAGGTGGGATTGGTGACCGGCCTGGCATGGACCGAAGTCGGTGGCGACCTGCTGCAGATCGAATCGACGCTGGTCCCCGGCAAGGGCCAGCTGATCCTCACCGGCCAGCTCGGCGACGTGATGAAGGAATCGGCCTCCGCCGCCTTGTCCGTCGTGCGCGCGCGGACCGAACGCCTGGGCATCGACCTGGATTTCCTCGCGCGGCAGGACGTGCACCTGCACGTCCCGGAAGGCGCGACGCCGAAGGATGGCCCCAGTGCGGGCATCGCGATGGCGACCGCGCTGGTTTCCACCCTGACGCGCATTCCCGTGCGCGCCGACGTGGCGATGACCGGTGAAATCACGCTGCGCGGCAAGGTGCTGGGAATCGGCGGACTGAAGGAAAAGCTGCTGGCGGCGATGCGCGGCGGCATCCGCACGGTGCTGATCCCGGAGGAGAACCGCAAGGACCTGGTCGATATTCCGAAGTCGGTCACCCAGCAGATGAAGATCATCCCGGTGCGCTGGATCGACGAGGTGCTGGACCTCGCGCTGGAGCGCCCGATTTCGCCCCGGCCGGTGGCTCCGGAGGTTGCGGAGGCCGCGCGCGAGACTGACAAGGTGGTGGTGCAGCAGGACGTCAAGCACTGACGCCTGCCCGCCGCCGCGGGCCTGGCGCGCGCGCTGCAACGGCGCGCGAGTGCCCGTTCGCGATCGCGATCGGCGGCAGCCCAACGGAATTCACGGGGCTTGCAGGACAACTGTTGGTCGCACGAGCGACGTTGCAGCCACCGGCTGCAAACCCGCGCCGCGATTGGGTTTCGCGTGTTGCGTGGGGAAAATGCCGCTGGTATAACGGATCGACTGTGGCGCCCGCATGGCGCGTCATGGCAACGCGGTCGGGGACAAATCCGCGCCACTGCCGCACGGCTCCCCCGACATCGAACCCATCGGAATCAAGCAGCGAAGCGTCGCTTCGCTCAGGGAGTCAATCAATGAACAAAGCCGAATTCGTCGATGCCGTCGCCGACGCCGCCGAACTGTCCAAGATGGAAGCCGCCCGTGCCGTCGACGCGATGGTCGGTGCGATCACCAAGGCGCTGAAGAAGGGCGATGCCGTCACGCTGGTCGGTTTCGGCACGTTCCAGGTCCGTGATCGCGGCGCGCGCACCGGCCGCAATCCGCGTACTGGTGACACGATCAACATTGCCGCCTCGAAGAATCCGACCTTCAAGGCAGGCAAGGCGCTGCGCGACGCCGTCAACTGATCCGCGTCCACCGTGATCGGCGCCTGGCGCGCCGGACCGGCCATTCGAAAGCCCGGCAATGCCGGGCTTTTTTTGCATCCGTGGAATCGTCGTCGGCCGTGCGGCACGTGGGCCTGGCGTGCAAGGTTCATGCGCAGCGCAGCTGGGGCACGCTGCTCCCGTCCCCGCGCCCGCCGCTTGGCGAGACACCGGGCGCGGCGTGCCTTGCGCATGCCGACATCCAACCGGATCGGCGCCGGCCTGGACCCGCATCGCCATGCGGGAGCCGGTATCATCGCCACCGATGGGTGCTTAGCTCAGTGGTAGAGCGTCTCCTTTACACGGAGAGGGTCGGGGGTTCGAAACCCTCAGCACCCACCATGCCTTCGCATGGCAGGGTTGCCGTGCTGCGCGCCATGGCCTGTCGTTCTTGATGGAGGCGCGGCGGGCGCCAGTCCCGTGATGGCCATGCAGCGCTTCGCCGCTGGTGGGGACCGGTACGGCAAGGTCGGCCCTTGTTGCGCAACCGATTCCGGCACGCCTTGCGGTCGGCCGAGACGCTCTGTATCATGCCCGGCTCCGCGGAGTGGTAGTTCAGTTGGTTAGAATGCTGGCCTGTCACGCCGGAGGTCGCGGGTTCGAGTCCCGTCCACTCCGCCAGAGTTGTTTTTGAAGGACGCCCCCGTGGCGTCCTTCTTTTTTTGCCTTGCGCGCTCCCCGTCGTCGTCTTCGGCCGGAGGGCGAAGCGCGGTAGACTTCGCGGCTTCGCCACATCGCAACGCCGCCCATGCTGCAGAACCTGCGCGACAAGACCTCCGGCTGGATCGCTGGCGCCATCCTTGGTTTGCTGACGATCCCGTTCGCTTTCTTCGGCATGGACCAGTACCTGTTCCAGCGCAACGACACCTTCGCGGCCAAGATCGAGGCGCCGCCGAACTGGTGGCCGTCGGCGCCGGCGGTGTGGCCGGTGACGATGCTTTGGCAGCGCGACGAGATCAAGGCCGACGAATTCCGCGCCGCGTTCGAACGTGCGCGCCAGGACCAGCGGCAGCAGCAGGGTGAGCAGTTCGATCCGCGCGCGTTCGAGTCCGTCGACAACAAGCGCAAGGTGCTCGACACGATCGTCGACCAGCGCGTGCTGGCGATGGCGGCCGATCGCGACGGCATCGCGGTCGGCGACGACCTCGTCCGCAAGACGATCCAGGGTATTCCGGCCTTCCAGGTCGATGGCAGGTTCGATCCGCAGCGCTACCAGCTGGCGCTGGCATCGCAGAACCCGCCACGCTCGCCGTCGCAGTTCCAGGAAGAAGTCCGCAAGGGCCTGCAGCAGAGCCTGATCCCCAATGCGGTGGTGCAGACCGCGTTCGTGACGCCGGCCGAACTGCAGCGCGTGCTCAAGCTGCTCGGCGAACGCCGCGACGTCAGCTTCGCGATCATCCCGCCGCCGGCCCCGGATGCGGCGCCAATCACCGCCGCCGAAATCCAGAAGTGGTACGACGCCCATCGCGACGACTATCGCGCCCCGGAGACCGTGTCGCTGGATTACATCGACGTCGACCAGTCGGCGCTGCCGGCGCCGGCCGTGGCCGACGATGCGACACTGCGCCAGCGCTACGACGACGAGAAGGCGCGTTTCGTCGAGCCCGAACAGCGGCTGGCTTCGCACATCCTCATCAAGGTCGACGCCAACGCCACGCCTGCCCAGCAGCAGGCGGCGCAGGCCAAGGCCGCCGCGCTCGCGCAGCAGGCGCGGCAGCCCGGTGCGGACTTTGCCGCCCTGGCGCGCGCCAATTCCGACGATGCCGGTTCCAAGGTTTCCGGCGGCGACCTGGGCTGGGTAGCCAAGGGCGTGATGGTGAAACCGTTCGAGGATGCATTGTTCTCGATGCAGGCAGGACAGGTCAGCGATCCGGTCAAGTCCGAATTCGGCTGGCACGTGATCGACCTGCGCGAAGTCAAGCCAGGCACGCAGAAGCCGTTCGAGCAGGTGCGCGACCAGCTTGCGCGCGAGCAGGCAGACAACGATCGCGAGCATGGCTTCAACGACCTGATCGGCCGGATGGTCGACGAGGTCAATCGCAATCCGACCACCCTGGCGCCAGCCGCGCGCCTGGCGAAGGTGGAAGTCCGGCACGCGGGTCCCATCGCGCGCGGCCAGGGGAACGGCCTGCTCGCCAACCCCGCGGTCCAGCGCGTGGCCTTCTCCGAATCGATGATCGAGGACGGCACCGTCAGCGATCCGATCGACGTCGGCAACGGCCACAGCCTGCTGATTCGCGTATCCGGTCATTCCCAGGCGCACCAGTTGCCGCTGGCCGACGTCAGCAGCCGGGTGGTGGCCGCGATCCGCGCCGATCGCGCTGCCAAGGCGGCCGATGCCGAAGCCGACCGGATCCTCGCCGCGGTGAAGGCAGGCACGCCGTTGAAGGATGCGGCGGCCGCGCGGCAGCTGGTCGCCAGCGACGTTCCGGCGCTCCCGCGCGGAGCGCCGATGCCCGATGCCCAGGCGGTGCGCGCGTTCTTCGAAGCGGCCCCGCCCGCGCCGGGCAAGGTGTCGCCGGGCAAGGTCGCGCTGGGGGACGGTCGCGAGGTCGTCTTCGCGGTCAGCCGGATCATCCCGGGCAACCCGGATGAAGCCAGCGCCGAACAGAAGCTGTCGCTCCAGCAGCAGATGGTCCAGGCGATCGGCGAGGACGACGTGCTTGGGCTGGTCGACAGCCTGCGCGCCCGGGTCAAGGTGACCGTCGCCGAGGATCGCCTCTAGTCGGGGCGATGCAGCGACGGCTGCACTGATGGAAAAGCCCGGCACTGCCGGGCTTTTTTTCATCCAGCGGTAGGCGCGCGAAGCGCTATTCGGTTTCGACCCCGGTCATGCCGAGGATGTTGTAGCCCGCGTCCACGTAGGTGATTTCACCAGTGACGCCCGCGGCGAGGTCCGAGGACAGGAACGCGGCGACGTTGCCGACGTCCTCGATCGTGACCGTGCGGCGCAGCGGCGCGTTCTCCTCGACATGGCCGAGGATCTTGCGGAAGCCGGCGATGCCGGCCGCGGCAAGGGTCTTGATCGGCCCGGCGGAAATCGCATTGACGCGGGTGCCTTCCGGGCCGAGGTTGCAGGCCAGGTAGCGCACGCTGGATTCCAGGCTCGCCTTGGCCACGCCCATCAGGTTGTAGCCGGTGAGCGCGCGCTCCGAACCCAGGTAGGTCAGGGTCAGGATGCTGCCGTGGCGCCCCTGCATCAGCGGCCGCGCGGCCTTGGCCATCGCCGAGAGCGAATAGGCCGAGATGTCCAGCGCCAGCGCGAAGTTTTCCCGCGTCAGGCCGTCGAGGAACTGGCCCGCGATCGCTTCGCGCGGTGCGAACGCGATCGCGTGGACGAGGATGTCGAAACCGTCGGGCCAGTGCTGGCCGAGTTGCTCGAAACAGGCCGCGATCTGCGCGTCGTCGGAGACGTCCAGCGGAATGACGATGTCGCCCGACTGGCCCGGCTGGCGATATTCCGCGGCGGCCTTCTCGACCCGCGACTTGAGCTTTTCGTTCTGGTAGGTGAAGGCCAGCTGCGCGCCTTCGCGGTGCATGGCTTCGGCGATGCCGGTGGCGATCGAGCGCTCGCTGGCGATGCCGGTGATCAGGGCGCGCTTGCCTTGCAGGAATCCCATGTCGTGTCCGTAGTCGAAATCGGGGCGCTAGTGTGCCCGCGCGCGCCGGCCTGGGCTACTCGGACAGTTCGCCGTCGAGCTTGAGCACCATGCCTGGGTGCAGGATCGCGCGCGGCGCCAGCGCGTTGCGCGACAGCAGGTCGGCCACCCGCAGCTTGTAGCGCCTGGCAATCGTCCACAGCGATTCGCCGCGGCTGACGGTGTGGGTATGCGGGTGCAGGTCGAGCGTGTCCGCGGTCGCCGCAGGCGACGAAACGGCGCGGCCATGCGTGGTTACCGGATCGACCTGGACGGCCCCGGGGCCCGACAGGGCGGCATTGGCCGCGGCCAGCATCGGCCGCGCGCCGGCAGCGGTGGCTGGAAGGACGGGAGATGGCGCCGACGCCGCTGCCGTGCTGGCGAGGGCAGGCGCCGGATCCCGCCCTGCATCCACGCCGGCCCCCTGCAGGGCGGCCGCCAGCTGCGCCGTGGGCGGCGGCGCCAGCACCAGTGGGGCAGAGGCGCCGGCCCTGGCCACCCGGCCGGCGGAGAAGGCCGGGTTCAGGCGTGCCACCGTCGCGCCGTCGCGGCCGGTCACCGCCGACCAGTCGGCCAGGCTGCGCGTGCCCGCCGGCAGGCTGATCGCCTGCAGCACCGGCACCGGGCGGTCGATCGACTGCAGCCAGCTGTCGCGGTCGTCGGCCTGGTCGAGCAGGCAGGACAGCGCATGCAGCTTGCGCACGTAGGCGCGGGTGATGCCGGACAGGCCGACGAGCTTCTCGGGGTCGGCATGGCGCGCGACCTGGCCGCTGCGGCGCAGTGCGTCGAAGACGCGGTATTCGCCGGCGTTGTAGGCCATCACCGCCAGCCGCCAGTCGCCGGCGAACATGCCGTGCAGGGTCTTCAGATAACGCACCGCGGCGCGGGTCGAGTCCACCGGCGACAGCCGCCCGTCGTACCCGGCGCGGATCGGCACCTGGTGGTTGCGGGCGGTCACCGTGATCAGCTGCCACAGCCCGGCCGGTCCCGAGGCGCTGCGCGCGCCGGGCCTGTAGCCGCTCTCCACGAAGGGGATCAGGGCGTATTCGGTCGGCAGGTCGGCCTCGCGCACGGCGTCGACCACATAGCCGAACAGGGCCAGCACGTCGCTGTCCGGCGTCGCCAGCCGGCTTGGCGCCGCCGAGTAGAGGCCACGCCAGCGTTGGCTGCTGCCGGTCTCGCAGGTCGGATCGGCCAGGCCGGCGCGGAATTCGGCATAGATGTCCTGGCCATTGCGGACCGCCGGCGTCGGCAGCGCCTGCGCCCCGGCCAGCGGGGCCGCCATCGCCGCCAGCAGCCCGGCGACCACCCCGGCCACGCCCCGCGGGCGCGAGCTCACGCGCCGAACCCGTCTTTCCAGTGCCGCAGCGCGGCGAAGGCGTCCACGCGATCGCCCGGGGCCCGGCCGAACCGGGCGGAGAGGGCGGCCTGGACCGGCGCGGTGTCGATGCGCAGGAAGGGATTGGCGGCCAGTTCGTCGGCCAGCGTGCTGGGCAGGGTCGGCAGGTGCTGTTGGCGCATGGCGAAGGCTTCCTCGGTGCGTCGGCGCAGGGCCGCGTTGTCGGGGTCGACCACCCGCGCGAAGGCGGCGTTGGCCAGGGTGTATTCGTGCCCGCAGCAGACATCGGTGTCCGGGGGCAGGGCGGCGAGGCGATCCAGCGACGCCAGCATCTGTGCAGGGGTGCCTTCGAACAGCCGGCCACAGCCCAGGCTGAAGAGGGTGTCGCCGCAGAACAGCCGGCCGTGGCCGACGAAGGCGATATGGCTGGAGGTGTGTCCCGGGATCTCCAGGACGTCGAAACGCCAGTCGCCGACGGTGGCCTGGTCGCCGTCGCGCATGCGCTGGCACGGCAGGTCGACGCGCGGGTCGTCCGGGGCGAATACCGGCAGGCCGGGCCAGCGGGCCAGCAATTCCAGCGCACCGCCGATGTGGTCGGCGTGATGGTGGGTGAGCAGCAGCGCCAGCGGTTGCAGGCCGGCATCGGCGGCGCGCAGCACCGGGCGGGCTTCACCCGGATCGACCACCACCCCGCGCCCGGCGGCGTCGGCGAGCGTCCAGATGTAGTTGTCCGTGAAGGCGGGCAGCGGCTGCAGGACCATCCGACGGTCGCTCCCGGCCCGGGGCGGGCCGCTAGAATGCCGACCATGCCTTCCCCCTCACCAGCCGGTCAACCCGACGGCCTGTCCGAACGCCATCGCATCTGGTTCGGGTCCCCCGCTGGCCAAGCCCTGGTCGAGAGCGAATCGGCCGGCATCCAGGCCGCGCTCGCCGGCCGCCCCGGACAGGCCTGGCTCTGGTTGGGCCCGGTGGCGCAAGCCATTGATCCACAAGGCCACGGCCTGCAATTGCAGGGCGCCGGCGAGACCTGGGACGGGCCGCTGCGCTGCGCCTTGCCACTGCCGCTGGCCAACGAATCGGTCGCCACCGTCGTGCTCCAGCACGCGGCGCGCCGGGGCCGGCGCGGCGCCGGCCTGATCGAGGAGTGCGCCCGGGTTCTGATGCCCGGCGGCCAGCTCTGGCTCTACGTCCTCAACCCGCTATCGCCCTATCGCTGGCGCTGGCAGGCCAGCGCGCTCGGGGCCTCGGAGCCGCTGCGCTGGCGCCGGCGGCTGCAGGCGGCCGGCCTGCACCCGCAGGGGATGTCGCAAGGCGTGGGCCCGGTCTGGAAGATCCGGGTCGACCCCGCGCTGCAACAAGGCCCCGGCCTGCGCGCCGCCTACCTGCTGCGCGCTGAAAAGCGCGTCCTCCCGCTGACCCCGTTGCGGCAACGGCCGGCGTTGCGGCTGACCGAAGGCGTCCCGGCGGCATGAGTGCATTGAAGGCGGTGGAGATCCACACCGATGGCGCCTGCCTGGGCAATCCCGGCCCGGGCGGCTGGGCGGCGCTGCTGCGCTACCGCGGCAAGGAGCGCGAACTCGCCGGCGGCGAACCGCTGACGACCAACAACCGGATGGAGCTGATGGCGGCGATCGTCGGGCTGGAAACCCTGAGCGAGCCTTGTGCGATCACCCTGCACACCGACTCGCAGTACGTCCGCCAGGGCATTACCGAATGGCTGCCCGGCTGGGTGCGACGGGGCTGGAAGACGTCGGGCGGCGATCCGGTCAAGAATCGCGACCTGTGGGAACGCCTGCAGGCCGCCTGCACCCGCCATCGCATCGACTGGCGCTGGGTCAAGGGCCATAGCGGCGACCCGGACAACGAGCGCGTCGACCAGCTGGCGCGCGCGCAGGCGATCGAATACAAAACCAGAATCGAACGGGGGATCGACGCCTGATGCGGCAGATCGTGCTGGATACCGAAACCACGGGCCTGTCGTGGGAACGCGGCAACCGCGTGGTGGAAATCGGCTGCGTGGAACTGGTGGAGCGCCGGCCGACCGGCCGCACCTTCCAGCGCTACCTCAATCCCGAGCGCGACTTCGAGCCTGGCGCGCAGGAGGTCACCGGCCTGACCTGGGACTTCCTCGCCGACAAACCGAAGTTCGCCGAAGTGGCCGACGAGTTCCTCGCCTTCATCGACGGCGCGGAGCTGGTGATCCACAACGCCGCCTTCGACGTCGGCTTCCTGGATTCCGAACTGTCCCGGCTCGGCGAGCATTACGGTCGCCTGCACGCGCGCTGCCGGGTGGAGGACTCGCTGGCGCTGGCGCGGCAACGCTATCCGGGCCAGCGCAATTCGCTGGACGCGCTGTGCCGCCGGCTGGGCGTGGACTGCTCGCACAGGCAGCTGCATGGCGCGCTGCTGGACGCGCAGCTGCTGGCCGAGGCCTACCTGGCGCTGACTTCGGGCCAGAGCGAAATTGGTTTTGCGACCGAGCAGGTCGTGCAGGTGACCGTCGCGATGATCGGCGACAGCGCCGCCGCCGGCCCGCGACCGCGGGTGCTGGTCCAGGCCGACGAAGTGCAGGCCCACGAAACCCGCCTCGCGGCGCTGCGCAAAAAGGCCGCCGTCTGCGTGTGGGACCTGATCGACGCCTGAGCACCAGCGGCGCAGCAGTCATGGAAAGCGCTCTTCGTCGGAGCGGCGCTCTTCCCAGGAGCGGCGCTCACCGCAGGAGCGGCTTCAGCCGCGAGTCCCTCCACGCCGACGAAAACCAAACGCTCGCGGCCGAAGCCGCTCCTACCAAAACAAGCCGTCCTACCCAAACAGCGCTCAGTGCCGGCGGACCAGCACCACGGTCACGTTGTCCGAACCGCCGCCATCGAGCGCGGCGGCGACCAGGCCGTCGACGCACTCCTGCGCGCTGCATTCGGTGTGTCCCAGCACCTGGGCGATGCCGCCGTCGTCCACTTCCTCGGTCAGGCCGTCGCTGCACAGCAGCAGCTGCATGCCGGGCCGCAGCTCGCCGGCCATGGTCTCGACGTTGAGGTTCTGCGGGTCGGTCACGCCCAGTGCCTGGGTGACGACGTTGCGGTGCGGGTGGCTGCGCGCCTGCTCGACGCTGATCGCACCCTGGCTGATCAGCTCCTGCACGTAGCTGTGGTCCTGCGACAACTGGGCCAGCTGGCCGTCGCGCCACAGGTACACGCGGCTGTCGCCCACCCAGGCGACCTCGAAGCGGTTGCCGTTGACCCGCACCGCGACCACGGTGGTGCCCATCGGCAGGGCATCGTTGCGGCGGCGCGAGGCGCGGATGATCTCCTCGTCGGCGACCCGGATCGCCTGCTGCAGCGGCGTGCCCTGGCGGATCTCGCGGACGATGGTCTCGCGCGCCAATGCGCTGGCGACCTCGCCGTATTCGTGGCCGCCCATGCCGTCGGCCACCAGCCACAGCCCCAGTTCGCTGTCGCCGTAATAGGTGTCCTCGTTCAGCTCGCGCCGCAGGCCGACATGGGTCAGGTGTCCGAATTCGATCATGAGGTCGATCAGGCCGGTGGCGAGGGGTGGGGTTCTGGCACGTTCAACGGAATCATCGCGGCCAAGCGGCCGCCGGGCAATGGACGCGTTGCTGCAACACGGGCAATGCCTGCCACGGCGATCCGCGGCGGGCTATCGACCATGCCGCCAGCCGATGGTTCCTTTGTTGCAGCTTGTGCCGCGCCCGGCGCGGCCCGTATCATTTGCGCCCTTCCCGGACCACCGGAAGGCCCGTCATCCGGAGAGGTGGCAGAGTGGTCGAATGTACCTGACTCGAAATCAGGCGTACGTGTAAGCGTACCGTGGGTTCGAATCCCACCCTCTCCGCCACGGATGCAATGCGCACGGCGCCCTCGGGCGCCGTTTGCATTTGTGGGGCGGCATCCAGCCCTGGCGCGGCGGATCGGCACCTGGGAAGGCCCTCGGCGCGCGCTGGTGACCCATGCCATGGCCGTTCGGGGTCCATGCGTAAAATCAGGATCCCCCGCCCAGACCCGGTGCGCGCATGTCCGAAATCCTCGTCCCCGTGTCCTTCGGCGAATTGCTGGACAAGATCGCGATCCTGCAGATCAAGTCCGAGCGGATCGGCGACCCCGCCAAGCTTGCGAACATCCGCAGGGAGCTCAGTGCGCTGGAAAAAACCTGGATGGCGCACCCGGCCGCCGGCGGCGACATCGTCGAGCTGCGCGCGAGGCTCAAGGCCGTCAACGAGCGGCTGTGGGTGATCGAGGACGACATCCGCATCAAGGAGAAGGCGCAGCAGTTCGACGACGCCTTCATCCAGCTCGCGCGCAGCGTCTACTTCGAGAACGATGAGCGCGCGCGGATCAAGAAGGACATCAACCTCGCGTTGGGATCGGCCTACGTCGAGGAGAAGTCGTACCAGGATTACGGCGACGCCAGACCGCCGGCGCGCTGAGCGGGAGGATATGGATCCTCGAAGCGCTCGCGGCTGAAGCCGCCCCTGCAAGAGCCGCAGATGCGCTTTGGCGGTGCTACGGATGGCCTGCGCGCTCCCAGGGTGCGACCGGGCCGGGCACCATGGTGAACATCGGATGGCAATCGGGCGCCTGGATGTCGCGCCATTGCCGGTACAGCGCGGGGCTGCGCGCCTGCAGCTTGGCCAGCAGGTGTTGCCACTCCAGGGCCAGCTGGCCGCTGCTTGCCTGGAGCCTGGCGCTCGCGTCCAGCGGCCCGAGCTTGCTGGCGTCGTAGCGATAGCCCCGCGCCAGCGACTCGGCGTGGACGCCATGCAGGTATCGGTCGATGGCCAGCTGCGGTTGCGCATGCGCCTGGAAGCGCTGCAGTTGCGGATGCTGCCGGTAGCCGCGCGTGAGTCCCTGCAGGACGGCGCGTGCGAGCAGGCTTTCGCGCCACAGTGCGGTCAGGCCCTGCGCATCGAGGAAACGCGGATGCAGTGTCCACAGGCGCATGGCTAGCGTGCCCCGCGATCGCTGACGAAGCGCTCGAACGCCGCGACCGCATCGTCCACGGTAACCAGGTCCATGACCCCGGGCCGTTCGATCCGGGTGCCCCAGCGCAGCGCGGTTTCCGGCTTGCCGAGGAACCTGCGCGCGGCGGCATCGTAACGGTCCACGCAATAGCGCTGGTCCGAATACGGCCCGCTGCGCGCGGGATTGCTCGCCGCATGCAGGCCCAGCACCTTGGTGCCCATCGCATTGGCGATGTGCATCGGGCCGGAGTCGGGCGTCATCACCAGGTCGGCGCGTTCGAGCAGGGCAGGCAACTGCTTGAGCGTGTCCTTGCCGACCAGGTCCAGCGCCGGAGCGGTCATTGCGGCGAGGATCGCATCGGCCGTCTCGCGTTCGAGCGCGCTGCGCCCGCCGCACAGCACCACCCGCCAGCCGCGCGCGATCGCATGGTTGGCGACGGCCGCGTTGCGCTCGGGCCGCCAGTTGCGCAATGGGTGGCTGGAGCAGGGCGAGACCAGCAGCGTCGGCACGCCATCGGCCGGCCATTGCGCCGCCGCCCAGCCCCGCGCGGCCGCGGGCACCGGGAGATCCCATCGGACCTGGGTCTGCTTCAGCCCGAGCGGTTCGGCGAAGCTGCCGATCGCATCGAGCACGTGCATCCCGCGGCGCGCGGCGATGCGCTCGTTGACGAACAGTCCATGCAGGTCCTTGGCCCGCGCGCGGTCGTAACCGATGCGCCGGCGCGCCGGGATGAAGGCCGACAGCAGGTTGGCGCGGGCAGCCACCTGCAACTGCAGCAGCGCGTCGAAGCGCCCGCCGGCGAAATGGCGGGCGATCGCGCGCATCCCCGCCAGCCCGCTGCGCTTGTCGTATTCGACGAAGCCCACGCCTTCGAGTCCTTCCAGCAGCCGGTGCTCGGCCTTGCCGATCACCCAGCCCAGCCGTACCTCGGGCCATGCCGCGCGCAGCGTGCGCACCAGCGGCACCACGTGGGTCGCGTCGCCAAGCGCGGACAGCCGCAACAGGCAGATCGAGCGCGGCGCTTGCGGGACATCCGGCAGGGAAGAAGGGGTCATGTGCTTGCTAGACTCGCGCGATGGCCGCATTCGACGCCAGTGAAAGCCTGGCGCCCTTCCAGTATGGGCGAGACGGGCGCAACGAGGGCTATGGCGCGATCCTGTTCGACGCCGAGCGCGCGCGCGATGTCCTGCCCGAATGGTTCCTGCCCCCGTTCTGGGGCGAGCACGCGCGGCCGGTGGCGGTCGGCGGCCGCGGCGGCGCCTGGTTCGTCGAATCCCCGCTGGGCGCTCTGGTGCTGCGCCAGTACCTGCGCGGCGGCTGGGCGGCGCACGTGAGCCGCGACGCGTTCGTGTGGCACGGTGCCAACCGGGTGCGCAGCTTCGCTGAATTCCGGCTCACCCGCGCCCTGCACGCACGCGGGCTGCCGGTGCCGCGACCACTGGCGGCATGCTACCGGCGTCGCGGGCACAGCTACCGCGCCGCGATCCTGATCGAGCGGCTCGAAGGCGTGCATTCGCTGGCCGAACGCGCCGCCGTCGCCGGCCGCGACGCGCCGTGGGAGGAAACCGGACGACTCGTCGCGCGTTTCCATCGCGCCGGGCTCGACCACGCCGACCTCAACGCGCACAACATCCTGTTCGATGCCGGTGCGCATGGCTGGCTGATCGACTTCGACCGCAGCCGCCTGTGCATCCCGGAAACCGCCTGGCGCGAGCGCAACCTCGCGCGCCTCAGGCGCTCGCTGCTCAAACTGCGCGGCGCGCGCGAGCCGGCGCAGGTCGATGCCGATTTCGCGCGCCTGCGCGGCGCCTACGACGCCACCTGGGCACGAGGCTATTGAGATGACGTGGGCGTTGCGCTTCCAGGGGACCGGCAATTCCAGCGCGGTCGAACTCGGCTCGGCGATGGCGACGATCGAGCGCGACGGCCAGCCGTGGCTGACCATCGACTGCGGCAGTGAAGGGCTGACGGAGTACATCGCGCATTACCACGCGTATCCGCAGGCGCTGTTCATCACCCACGCGCACCTGGACCATGTCAGCGGGTTCGAGCGATTGTTCGGCGCCAACTATTTCGCCAGCCCGCGCCCCGACGGCACGCGGCTGTATGTCCCGGCGGCATTGCTGCCGCTGCTGCAGCAGCGCATTGCCGGCTATCCCAACGTGGTCGCCGAGGGCGGCGCCAACTTCTGGGATGCGTTCCGGCTGGTGCCGGTGGGCGATGCGTTCTGGCACGACGGTGTGCGCCTGGAATGCTTCCCGGTCCGCCATCACTGGCCCGACACCGCCTTCGGCCTGCGCCTGCGCGGCAGCCTGGCGTGGACCGGCGATACCCGGCCGATCCCGGAGCAGCTGGCGAAATTCGCCGATGCCGGCGAGTTGGTGGCGCACGATTGCGCGCTGCGCGGCAACCCTTCGCACAGCGGCATCGACGACCTCGAGCGCGAATATCCGCGTGGGCTGCTCGATCGTTGCCTGCTTTATCACTACGGCGGCGCCGGGGACGCGCAGGCATTGACCGCGCGCGGATATCGGGTCGCGCTGCCGGGTGACTGCGTGCCGCTGCAGCCGCCACGGCCGTTGCCGGTGACGCACGCATGAGCAGCGGCGGATGGGTGCTGTCGTCGGCGGCGCGGGCATGAACGCGCAATTCCTGCCCGAGCCGGTCGCATTGCCGCGCGACCGCCTGTCGCGGCCACTGCGCGACCTGCGCCTGTCGGTGATCGACGCCTGCAATTTCCGATGCCCGTACTGCATGCCGGAAGACCGCGTTGCCGACGGCCATGGACTGGATTCGGCATCGCGGATGGACTTCGACGAGATCGAAGCGCTGGTGCGCGGCTTCGTGCGCCTGGGCGTGCGCAAGCTGCGGCTGACCGGCGGCGAACCGCTGCTGCGCAGGCGGCTGCCGGAACTCATCGCGCGCCTGGCGGCGATCGAAGGCATCGACGACCTCGCGCTGACCACCAACGGATCGCTGCTCGGCACCCATGCCGCCGCCCTGCGCGTGGCCGGCCTGCGGCGGCTCACCGTCAGCATCGACGCACTTTCGCCCGCTGTCTTCCGCCGGCTCAGCGGCGGTCGCGGCGATGTCGGCGACGTGCTGGCCGGCATCGATGCCGCGCAGGCAGCGGGCTTCGGATCGATCAAGCTCAACTGCGTCGTCCAGCGCGGCATCAACGATGGCGAGGTGCTGCCGCTTGTGGAGAAGTTCCGGGGCAGCGGCCACGTGCTGCGCTTCATCGAATACATGGACGTGGGCAGCTGCAACGGCTGGCTGCGCGAACACGTGGTGCCGTCGTCGGAACTGCGCGAACGCATCCATGCGGCCTGGCCGCTGCGTGCGCTGGACGCCAATTACACCGGCGAAGTCGCAGCGCGGCATGCGTTCGTCGATGGCGCCGGCGAGATCGGTTTCGTCAGCTCGATCAGCGCGCCGTTCTGCGGCGATTGCCACCGCGCGCGGGTATCGGCCGACGGCAGGCTCTATACCTGCCTGTTCGCAGGGCAGGGCAGCGACCTGCGTGGCGCGCTTCATGCGGGGCCCGACGCGTTGGAGGGGCGCATCGCCGGGTTGTGGTCCGGTCGCGCCGACCGCTACAGCGAGCTGCGCGGCCGCGCGCCGGCGACGACCGACGGCAGGTCGCGCAGACATGTCGAAATGTTCCTGATCGGAGGTTGAGTGGCCACCCGCAAGCAGACATCCAAGCCATCGCTAACGCACCTGGATCCCGCCGGCCGCCCGGCCATGGTCGATGTCTCGGCCAAGGCGGTGACGGCGCGCGAGGCGATCGCGCACTGCCGGGTGCGCTTCCCCGCCGCCGTGGCCCGGCAGTTGCGCGCGGCGAAGCTGAAAAGCGCCAAGGGCGGCATCGTCGAGACCGCGATCATCGCCGGCACGATGGCGGTCAAGCGCACCCATGAGCTGATTCCGTTCTGCCATCCACTGCCGATCGACGGCTGCCGGATCGCGATCGACTGGATCGACGACAACGCCATCGGCATCACCTGCCGCGTGCGCACCACCCATCGTACCGGCGTCGAGATGGAGGCGCTGACCGGCGCCACGGTCGCCGCGCTCACGGTGTACGACATGTGCAAGGCCTTGTCGCATGCGATCGTGATCGGCCCGGCGAAGCTGCTCGGCAAGCGCGGTGGCAAGCGCGACTTCGGCGAAGGCGCGGCCGGGAAAGCGCGCGCATGACCCGCGCCACCGTGCTGTATTTCGCCAGCCTGCGCGATGCCGCCGGTATCGCCAGCGAGGTCGTCGACAGTGACGCCGTCGACCTGGCCGCGTTGTACACGCAACTTCGCGCGCGCCATGGATTCAAGCTCGAGCGCGATCGCCTGCGGGTCGCGGTCGACGCCACCTTCGCCACCTGGCAGGACAAATTGCGCGAAGGCAGCGAGATCGCCTTCATCCCGCCGGTGAGCGGAGGCTGAGGGTGGACGCCGCGCGCTTCCAGCTGGCGGCCACGCCATTCGACGTCGCGACCCTGCGCGCCGGCCTGCTCGACCCGGGCGTCGGCGCGTACGCCAGCTTCGAAGGCTGGGTGCGCCAGCACAACGACGGGCGCCCCGTCCGTGGCCTGCGCTACGAAGCCTACGCCGCGCTCGCCGCGACCGAAGGCGAACGCATCCTCCAGCAGGCGCTGCAGGAATTCGACATCCTCGACGCCCGCTGCACGCACCGCACCGGCGACCTCGTCGTCGGCGAACTCGCCGTGTGGGTCGGCGTCACCGCCGCCCACCGCGCCCCCGCCTTCGCGGCCTGCCGCTTCGTCATCGACGAGGTCAAGGCTCGCGTCCCAATCTGGAAGCACGAGCGTTATCGGGGCGGCCAGACGACCTGGCTGCCCTGATCTGCCGGTGTTGCCGGGCGTCGCGGCTGCGGCGGCCATACTTGCCTGTACTGGGAAATGCGGAGGACCGCATGCAGGAACGGTGACAGCGGTCACGAAAACAAACATTGACGTTAAATGCCAGATGAACGTCAATGCAGGAGCCCGACATTGACGTTGTGGCACCCAGCCTGAGGGGGAGTCAGGAGTTAGCTAGGGAAAAAGCATGAACAACACTGTGATGGTCGAGCAGCTCGACAACCGTTTCGAAATGGAGATGTTCGTGGTCGGCGCGATGGCGATGGAAGGAACCGTCAGTGCCGAGCAGGCGGAAGCCGCGTCGTGCTGCGAAAACTATACCTGCACGTTCTCACCGTCGATTCCGTCCAATTGATCCACCTGGCGCCCGGGTCCTCCCGGGCGCCATTTGACGCAAGGACGCGTGATGCTGAAACCAGGCATTGAAGTCGCCGAAGTGGTCGATTCGCGTGGCTCCAGGTTCCTCCTCAAGTGCGACGAGGTTTATTACGCCGTCGACCGATCGGTTGCCGGAATCGTCCGCTCGCTGCAGGAGGACGGTGGTGGACCTCGTTCGCGCCAGCGGATTTACGCCGAATACGGCGTGGCCGCCGTCGATCTCGACCAGTACGTCCTCGAGCATTTTCCGGCCTCGTGGCGGGTCGGAACGCCAACCGCAAAAACCCGTAGCCCGTTGCTGTTCCAATTCCGCATCCTGTCGGGAAGGCCGTTGCAGGTCATGGCGCGTGGCTTGGGTTGGCTCTTCCATCCGGCCGTTGCCGCGCTCGCGGGTGTGCTGAGCCTGCTTGCCTGCGGCTGGAGTTTCGCCAGGTTCCGACCCGACCACTGGGGGATCGCCCTGCACCGGCCGCATGAGGCGTGGTACCTGCTGGGCCTGGTCGTACTCGGCATCCTGGTCCATGAGCTTGGCCACGCCAGCGCGCTGGTTCGCTTCGGCGGCACCAGCCGCGGGATCGGGCTCGGGATCTACTGGGGCTTTCCCACCTTCTTTGCCGATGTCACCGGTGCATGGGTGTTGCCGGACAGGCGCAAGGTGGTGGTCGACATCGCGGGCCTGTATTTCCAGTTGCTCTACCTTGGCATCGTCAGCGCGGCCGGGGTTGCCATGGGCGCCACGCTGGCGCTGGGCGTCGTAATGGCCACCGTCCCGCTGATGATGCATACCTTGAACCCTGCCCTGAAGTTCGATGGCTACTGGGTGTTGAACGATTTCTTCGGGCTCAACAACCTTCATCGCGACATTCGCGACCGACTGGTGTTGTTGCTTAGGCGTGCCGCCGGCAAACCCGGGCGAGCGGTCAGCATCGTCGAAGTCGGCGGAGTGGCCGCGTTCGCCGGATTGTGCGTCTACCAGTTCTATTTCATGGCATCGAACGCGTGGAGTGGCCTCGCGCGATTTGCCAATCTTCGCGGGATTGGGTCGATGCAGGCGGGCGAACTGGTGGTCAACGGGGCGATGCTGCTGCTCTTCACGGCCGTAAGCATCATGTTGGCCAAGCGCGCGGCCACCAGCGTTTCGCAGGTCGTCTCGGGAGTGCGGCATGGCTGCTGACATGGCCCGCTCCAGCGCAGGCGCAGGCGCGGTCGCGGCGTCCGGTCGCCGCCTCTACATACTGCCCTTCACCCGTCGTGCCGCGCGGCTGGTCGGGAAACTCGACCGACGTGGCCCCCTGGTGATCATCGGCTCCCGGCAACCGATTGCCAGCCGGTGTCGTGAACTGGGTCGCCACGAGTTCATGTCGCCTTACGAAGTCCATCGCCACGTCCGTGCAGGCGGCGCACGCCGGACCTTCGTATCGTTTCCGGAGATGGTCGGAGCAGGCACCGCCTCCGCGGCCGTAATTCCGTTCGCGGGCGAATTGCTGGCGTTTTCGACGATCGAGCTGTGGCTCGTCCTCGAAGGCTTCCGTCCGTACGCGCCGAGGACCTCGCTTTTCGGTTACCGCTTGCGGCCGATGCCGGCCAGCTTCGACGAGGGTGATGGAGTCGAAGCCCGCATCCAGCAATTGTTCGCCTTGCTCGAGCACGAAGTGGTCAACCACGCACACGACCATCTGTACCCTGCCGCCCTTCATCGCAAGACCGCCGCCGGAACGGCCGCGGCGCTCGTCGATGCCGCGCGCGACATGACCGCGATCGCCCGACTCATGCACATGCGTGGGGTTGATTTCGGAGCGACGCGATCATTCGTGTCACGATTGCAGGAGGCCGCCGAGGCCATAGCGACAACGAGGTGATTGAAAGCATGCACGAACGTGCCCTTCGCAGGCGCTATGCGCTGATCCCGTTGCTGTCGCGGCTGTCGATGCTCGATGGCAGCGCACATCGAAAGGCGGACCTCGCGGCCGGGGTGATCCACGCCTTGGGCATCGGCGGCCGGTCGCGGCCTGCCATCGCGCGCGAGGTTTTCATGTCGCTCTGGCGCTCGCACCTGATCCTCCAATACATCAATGGCGCATCGAAGGAATCCATCTGGTCTTTCCTCGATGCCAACGTGCACGTGACCGGGCCCGACCTTCGCGAGCTGGAGAAGCGGCCGCAAGGTGCCATCATCGCCACGCCGCATTACGGCGCTTTCCTGCCGCTGTGCGTGTACCTGATCCAGCTGTTCGACCAGGGCAGGAAGCTGCACGTGATGTTCAACGATCCGGCCAAGACCCCGTCCAATCGCGGTCACGAAGACCTGTTCAGGCGCGTCGGCCACAATGCCGAATTCCACTATCCCGACCGGCGCGGGATCATCGCAGTGATCAAGGCCCTCAAGCGAGGCGAGATCCTCGCGATCATGCCGGACGTCTATTTCCAGTCCGAAACGCTGCTTTCGGTCCCATTCTTCGACCGCTTGTTGCGGATGATGCCGGGCACGGCCTACTTCGCATGCAAGGCGGGTGTCCCGATCGTCCCGATCTATTCGTGTCCGCGCCGCGACTTCGGATTCGACCTGGAGGTGCAACCCCACCTGCAGCCAGGCGGAGAGGATGAGGATGAGGACCTTGCCGTCTACCGGCTGAGTTGCGATTACGCGGCAAACATGGAGCGCCGCTTCACGCGCGATCCGTTCCACTGGATTTACTGGGACAATCTCATGTCACGATCAACGGCCTTCGTGGACCGGGGCGGCCGTACGGATATTGGCGTGCTCCAGCAGGAACTGCACCGCCTGTTTGCATCGGCCGCTCCGATGGTGCGCGGCCAGCCCGCCTTGTGCCAGTCCTACGAACAACTGCAGGCGGCGATCGCCGCACAGGAGGCTGCATGAACCGTTGGAAGCTGACCCTCATGATCGCCGCGTTGATGTTCGCCACTGCGGCCATTGCAGGGGAGTCGCGCAGCATCGGATTGACCTTCAGCGGCGATCGCGAGGGTTTTTTCCTCGATCCCATCATGAAGCGCGTCTACGTCTCGGCGGTGGTCGACAAATCCCTGGCGGGGATGGCCGGTTTCCTGCCGAAAGACGAGATCCTTGAAATCGAAGGCGCACGCGTTCCGGGCATGCGCGCACGCGCGCTGATGGATTACTGGGCGCAGGTCAGCAGCCGCAGGGTCATTCATTTCGTGATTTCGCGCAGCGGGACCCGGATGTCGATCGACCTGAACACGCAAGCCCAGGTGCCGTGATTCGAGTCGTCCGGCGCCAGCGAAGCAGAAACCAGTTGCCGCGGCCGGGCCTTGCAATAGGCGATGGCCCTGCCGGCTGACCTCGGCGCCCGCGTCGATCGATACCGTTGCTGCCTTCCGGCCCTGGCGGGATTTTCGACCTAGCGTCGCGAGGGGCCGACAGGGCCACCATAGAGACTTGCTTGCGTCCCGCTGACCTGCGCTTGCAAAGCTGGCGGAGAGAGGGGGATTCGAACCCCCGAAGCGCGGTTTAGACGCTTACACACTTTCCAGGCGTGCTCCTTCAACCACTCGGACACCTCTCCGCTGGAACCCGCGTGCATGCAAGGCCTGCATTCAGGGCCGGCAATTCTAGCCGCCGCACCCGATCGCCACAAGGAAGCATTGCCGCGCCCGCCCGTAGCCCGCCTGGATGAATGGCGCCAATGGCGCCAATGGCGCCCGCCCGGCCGGTGCGCCGCGCGGCGCGGGCAAAATTCCCCCCGGCGCGGCAGAATGCAGGGATGTCCTACCTCGTCCTCGCCCGCAAGTGGCGCCCGAAGCGGTTTGCCGAACTGGTCGGGCAGGAGCACGTGGTGCGCGCGCTGACCAATGCGCTGGACAGCGGCCGGGTCCACCACGCCTTCCTGTTCACCGGCACGCGCGGGGTGGGCAAGACCACCATCGCGCGGATCTTCGCCAAGTCGCTCAACTGCGAGCAGGGAAGTTCGGCCGAGCCCTGCGGTGAATGCAATTCCTGCCGCGACATCGACGCCGGCCGCTTCATCGACCTGCTCGAGATCGACGCGGCCTCCAACACCGGCGTCGACGACGTGCGCGAGGTGATCGACAACGCGCAGTACATGCCGTCGCGCGGACGGGTGAAGGTCTACCTGATCGACGAAGTGCACATGCTGTCCAAGCCGGCGTTCAACGCGCTGCTCAAGACGCTGGAAGAGCCCCCGGGGCACGTGAAATTCCTGCTCGCGACCACCGACCCGCAGAAACTGCCGGTGACCGTGTTGTCGCGCTGCCTGCAGTTCAACCTCAAGCGCCTGGACGAGCAGCAGATCAGCGGGCAGATCAGCAGGATCCTGGAAGCCGAAGGCATCCCGGTCGAGCCGGGCGCGGTGCGCCAGCTGGCCAAGGCCGCCGACGGCAGCCTGCGCGACGGACTGTCGCTGCTCGACCAGGCCATCGCCTACACCGGCGCCGGTGCCGGCGTGATGCTCGCCGATGACGCGGTGGCGGGCATGCTGGGCAGCGTCGACCGCAGCCGCGTCAATGCGCTGCTGGACGCACTGGGCGTGGGCGACGGCGAAGTGCTGCTGGCGCAGGTCGCGGAGCTGGCGGAATTTTCGCCAGACTGGCATGGCGTGCTCGATGCCATCGCCGAGGCCTTGCACCGCGTGCAGGTCAAGCAACTGGTGCCGGCGGTGGAAGGCGAAAGCGACGCCATCGACATCGAGGCACTTGCCGCGCAACTGCGGCCGGAGCTGGTCCAGCTGTGGTATCAGATGGCGTTGAACGCGCGCCGCGACCTGAACCTGGCGCCGAGTCCGCGCGCTGGATTCGAGATGGCCGTGTTGCGCATGCTGGCCTTCCGCCCCGGTGCGACGGGCGCGCAGGCTGTGGCTTCCGGGGCGCCACGGGTGGCCAGTGCCGCCGCGGCGCGCGCTGCGCTGGCCGAACCCAGGGCAGGGGCCGCGCACCCCCCGAGCCAGGCGCGAACGGCGCAACCGACGGCGCGCGGTCCGCAAGCCGCGGCGCCCCCTGCCATTGCCATCCCGGCGCAGCGATCCGATCCGCCCGCGTCGGCCATCGCCGCAATCGACGGCGAGCGTTGGCTCGAACTCGTCGCCGCCAGTGGATTGAGCGGGCCGGCGCGGCAGCTCGCCAACCACGCAGGCTTCGCCGGTCACGAAGGCGGCATCCTGCGCCTGACGCTGGCGCCGGCCGACGAACACCTGCAGATGCCGAGCCTGGTCAAGGCGCTGGCCGAAGCGCTCGCTCCCGCGCTGGGGGGCGTCCCGCAGATCCGCTTCGAAACCGCGCAGGCACCGACCGAAACCCTGCACCAGCGCAGCGTGCGCGATCGCGATGCGCGCCAGGTCGCCGCCGAAGCGGCGTTCCTGTCCGATGCCGGCATCCAGCACCTGATCGACAAGCACGGCGCCACCCTGGTGCCCGATTCCATCCGCCCCTTCGACGAATAGCAGGCCAGGACCATGCGTGGAAACATCGCCCAGCTCATGCAGCAGGCACAGAAGATGCAGGAAAACGTCCAGCGCGCGCAGGAGAAGCTGGCCGGCGTGGAAGTCGTCGGCAGCGCCGGCGGCATGGTCGACATCACCCTGAGCGGACGCATGGAATGCCGCAAGGTGCGGCTGGATCCGGCAGCACTGTCGGACCCTGAAATGGCCGAGGACCTGGTGCTGGCGGCCTTCAACGACGCCGTCTCCAAGGTCAATGCGTTGTCGCAGGAAACCCTCGGCGCCGCCACCGCGGGCATGCCGCTGCCGCCGGGCATGAAGCTTCCTTTCTGAGCTGGCGTTGCGGCGGCGCACTCGTTGGCGACGCCAGTCTGACCATCGAACCGCCGGCATCACCGTGCCGGAATCGCGCTTGGACCGGAAACGGATAGAGCGGAAAGACACACGCCGTCATCGCACGTCGCGCAATCGCGGAATACATCGACCCATGAGCTCTCCGCTCCTCGAACAACTCATCGACGCCTTCCGCGTGCTGCCGGGAGTCGGGCCGAAGTCGGCGCAGCGCATGGCGTACCACGTGCTCGAGCGTGAGCGCGACGGCGGCCGCCGGCTTGCCGAAACACTGGCTGCGGCGGTCGAGCGGATTGGCCACTGCACGCGTTGCCGCGACTTCAGCGAAACCGAACTGTGCGCGACCTGCGCCAGCGCCAGCCGCGACGCGCAACTGCTTTGCGCGGTGGAATCGCCGGCCGACCGGCTCGCGATCGAGCAGGCCACCGGCTATCGCGGAATGTACTTCGTGCTGCAGGGCCGGCTCAGCCCGCTCGATGGCATCGGCCCGCGCGAACTGGGCCTGGACAAACTCGCCGCGCGCCTGGCCGAAGGCGAAGTGCAGGAACTGATCATCGCCACCAACCCGACGGTGGAAGGCGAAGCCACCGCGCACTACCTCGCGCAGCTCGCCCGCCAGCATGGCGCACGTCCCAGTCGGCTGGCCCACGGCGTCCCCCTGGGTGGCGAACTCGAATACGTCGATCGCGGCACGCTGTCGCATGCGTTCGGCAGCCGCAGCGAGATGCCGTAGGGCCGGCGGTGCGAGCGATGCGAGTGGCGAGCGTGATGCACGACTGCGTGATGAACTTCAATACCCGATCGCCGCCTTGAGGGAGCAATGCATGTCAACCATCTTCGACCGGATCATCCGCCGCGAGGTCCCTGCCGACATCGTCTACGAAGACGAGCAGCTGATCGCATTCCGCGACATCGCGCCGCAGGCGCCGATCCATGTCCTGTTCGTCCCCAAGACGCCGATCGCAACCCTCAACGACCTGACCCCGGAGCAGGCGCCGATCATCGGCCAACTGGCGCTGGCTGCGGCGGACTACGCCAAGCGCGAAGGCTTCGCGCAAGCCGGATATCGCACAGTCATCAACTGCAATGGCGACGCCGGCCAGACCGTGTTCCAGGTCCACCTGCACCTGCTGGCAGGCGCGCCGCTGGGCCACTTCGGCACCCCGATCCGCTAGGGGGCATGTGAATGGGGATGCCCTGCGCGAGTTCGGGATGGTCGTGGCGCGCGGATCGCACGCATGCTCGCAGCGGATTACGCCGGCAACCCCGCTGCCCTTGGCCTTCTGTTCATTTCGTGTACACGGCGCAAAACGAATGGCGACGTATCCTCGCGCCATGCAACTTGAACCCGGCCAGCTGTGGAAGGACGAAAACGGCCACGCCCGTATCTGCGGCCTGGTGCCCGTCGAGGGCGTGGACTATGCCGTGCTGCTCCGCACGCGTGGATCAGGCGGCCGGAAACGCCGCCCTTTCCTGTTCCCGGTAGCTTCCTTGCTTGCCGGCGATGACGGCTGGCGTAATGCCGAGGAACAGAAGCCGCGCCCGACCAACCACGACGCCGACTTTCTGCCGGACGGGCCAGCCTAGCCTTCCCAATCGCGTTCGCAGGCGTTGCCCGGGATCCACCGCCGACGGTGTCCGATTCGACCGGGTGCGCTGGGTCCTGCTCAGGCTGCAATCCGGGATCGGTGCGCGCGCTTGCACAATCAAGCGACAAGCCGCCGCAAATGCCTGACGCCGAACGGACGCCGGAGCTGGAGAGGGAGGTTATGGTGGACGTTGGGGTGAGTGGCTGGCACCATTCCCGGCTGGCACCGGTGGCGACAAGGATGGGCTGAACTCATGGAATTGAGCGCAACACGCGGGAGAACTGCGTGACGAGGAGGACATCGGCGTCGAGTGACGCCGTCCCTGCGCCTCCGCTACTGCATCCTTGGTGGACGCAGGCACGGCTTCATGGTTTGCGTTCTTTCGACCGCTCGCTCCTGGTGGCGAGCTTCGCGCTGTTCTGTGCAAGCCTTGCAGGCATCGTAACGCTGGCACTGGATGCGAAGGCCGCGAAGTTGTTGTTCGATCAGCGGGCTGTTTTTGCGATCGCAACGGCGATCATCTTGTTTTTCGCAGTACGCGTTCCAGCGGCAAACGCGGCACGGGCATTGCGTTACGGCTGGCTGGCCGCGCTGCCGATACCGGCGCGGAGCACCCGCAGTACGTTGCTGCTGGCCACCACCGTGTTTGGCGCGATGGTGCTCGCCTGCCTTGCGATCGGACTGGCGGGGCTGGGAGTGGGCCTGGGCCGTTCGGCGTACTTCGCCGTACTCCTCCCGTCCTGCGTCGGTGTGACGATCGCCTGTCTTGGCCTGGGCGGTATCGCCCTGCGTGCCTGGCATCGTCCGATGGCGATGCCGGCAACTCGCGGAGTCCGTGTCCCGCTGTTGTCGCTGGCATGGCTCGAGCATCGGGAACTGCCGTATCTGGTGGCCTGGCAAAATCGAGAGTGCGCACAGCAGTGGCGCATGGGCGGGGGAGCCAAGCCGATAGGCGCCGTGCTGCTGCTGTTTCCAGGTGCCCCGTCACAGTGGCAGTTGTTCGGCCTCATCGTCATGGCATTGGTGGTCGCCTGGCACCGATGCATGATGCAATCGTCGCTGTGGGTCGCCGAACGGGCTGCCGCCCTCGGCCATCAATGGACCTTGCCCAAGGCGTTCGTCCGAAACGCCCTGCTGCGATTGCCGCTCGCAGGAAGCGTCGCCGCCGCGGCCGTGCTTTTTGCATTGCTGCAGGCGGTGCAGCCGCCCCTGTTGGCCGTGGCCTCCGTCGCCCTGATCCTGGTGCTGGCCAGCCCCATCACGTTTGTGCGCCTGGCGGCGTGCCTCAGGAAAAATGCCTTTTGAACGTCGTCCTCGAGATCGCCAATCTTGGTTTTGCCCACGGCAAGCATCGGGTCCTCAGCGACATCTCCTTGCGCTTCCTCGCGGGCGATTACGTCGCCCTGGTTGGCCCCAACGGAGCGGGCAAAAGCACGCTGCTGCGCTGTTGTGCCGGCATCCTGCAGGGAGCCACGGGTTCGATCCGCATAGCCGGACATGGCGTTGGCCATGATCCCGTCGCGGCTCGGCGCCACCTTGGCTTGGCCGTCGACCCAAACCAGTTGCCTGGCCTGCTCACCGGCCGCGAGGTCCTGTCGCTATGGGCGCACGGGCGTGGACTTGGTGATATCCCCGGAAGCACGCTGCAGCTGGCCGAAAGCTGGCTGCTAGCGCCGATGCTGGACCGGCGCGTCGATCAGTATTCGCTGGGTACCCGACAGAAGCTCGGGATCCTGGTGGGCCTGATGGGCGAACCGCCGCTGCTGCTGCTGGACGAGCCGCTCAATGGGCTCGACCCACGCAGCGCACTCGCGCTCAAGGTCGAATTGCAACGGCGTGCCGAACAGGGCGCCTGTGTCGTGCTGGCGACCCATGCGCTGGAGGTGGCCGAGCGGTTCGTGAACCGCGCGATCCTACTCGTGGAGGGCGCGGTACAGGCCGAGTGGGGCCGAAGCGACATCGATGCGATCCGGGACCATCCGACCCGTTCGCTGGAAGAAAGCATGGCCTCCGCGATGGCCTGAGGGGGAGCGCGCCGCCGCTTGGCCGCGGAATATCCGGTCAGGGGGATGCGGCGGCGTCGACCGGGGGCGGGCTGCGAATTGCGAGCTGGATCACGCGCTGCTAACATCGATCGTTTAGATCCGTGACGTCGAGACTTGACTCTCGGGCGGATTTTTGCTTGCGCCGCGGCATGGTCCCGGCGGCCTGGAGGCTTTCGAGCATGGATGCGATTCACCGATGTCGCGCGCGCGGCGCAGCATGATTGGCTCCGGGTCGGCCAGCATGCCGTTGCATGCCGCACAGGAAGTCGTCTACTTCGACCAGCTGCGCGATCCTTCGTGCGCGAAATACAACATTGGTGGCTACATCCGGATCCAGGGTGGATTCGACCCGCAGCTGTTCGGCGAGGCACTGGCCTGCTTCTCGCGCGCCAATCCGCAAGAGCGGATCGAGATCAGCGCCATCGCGGGTGTGCCGCACCAGCGGCAAGCGCCGTTCGACTCGCTGGCCGCTCCGGGGATGCTGGACTTTCCGTCGATGGACCACGCCTCTGCCTGGATGCAGTCGCGGATGGATTGCCCGTTCGACATGCGGCTGCCGCCGCTGTCCGAACATGCCTTGCTGCGCGTTGGCGAGCGCGATGTCCTCTATTTCGCCCGCTATCACCACGTCGTGGCCGACGCCTATTCGTTTGCGCTCAAGATCAGGACCGTCCTGCAGCTGTACCTGCGCATGTCGGCGGGCGAGACGGTTGCCGACCTGCCTTCGGCGGACGCGGCGTTTCGCGGGGAAGTCGACGATTGCGGGCGGTACCTGGCATCGGCTGAGCACGCCGCCGACGAGCTTTACTGGACGACGAAGTACTCACGGCTGCCGCCACCGGTCTGGCCGGACATCGATGCAACCGCCGATGCTGCCTTCAGCGCGGAAGCCTCCGTGGAGCTGCCGGAAGCCCTGTCGCGATCGCTGCTCGCGCTGGCGCGCGATACGGGGGTCAGTCCGGCGCACGTGCTGCTCGGCGTCGTCGCCTGCCACGTCCGGCGCTCCACCGGGGCGGATGATTTCGTGGTCGGCGTTCCGATCCACAATCGGGTTTATCGCCGGCAGAAGTCGTTGTTCGGCATGTTCACCACGATCATGCCGAGCCGGGTCCGGTTCGGCGGCATCGACACGTTCAGGGCACTGTTGCGATCGATCGGTCTGGCCCAGAACGCCGACATGGCGCATCGGCGCTACCCCTTTACGCAACTCGCTCGGCAACTGCGCAAGCGCGATGCCCGAAGGCAATCGCTGTTCGATGTCGCAGTGAACTTCGAACGCTTCGTCCCGTGGCCTGCCGTCCCGGACCTGCAAGTGAGCGCGCACGAGCTCGCGTCGCGGCAGGAAGACATCCCGCTGCACGTGAAGCTTTGCGACTTCGATGGCCACCAGGCGCAATTGCTGAAGGTCGCCTGCAGCAGCGGCATGCTCGCTGGCCGTCCGGTGGAGGATGTCGCCGAGGAGTTGCTGGCGGGCATGGCCGAACTCGTGGCCCATCCGGATGCGCCATTGCAGCCAGCGCGGGAAGCGGGCGCGAGTGCTGACTATTGGCGCCGCAGCCTCCATGACGCCCCGCCCGCCCCGGAACTTCCGCTTGATCGGCCACGGTCGCGGCATCCGGCAGCCGCCATGCACGAAGTCGTGGTTCCGCTGCCCGCCGGCTGGCCGGTGCCATCTCCATCCGTCACAGGCACTGGTTCGCGGGAGAGGCTCGCGCTGCTGCTTGCGGCCTGGTCGCTGCTCCAGTGCAGGCTGGGCAATGAGCCGGACGTTGTCTCCGGCCTGGCCGTCGACGCCAAGGTGTTGCCTCTTCGCGTGCGCATCAAGGCCGACGACGATGTCGCGGCGCTGCTGCGGGCAACAGCTTCAGTCGTCAGCGACGGCCTTGCCAATGCCGCGGCCTGGGACGGGAGTCCCGAATCCCTCGTCAGTCCGTTGCGTGCGGTGCTGTGCTGGCATGCGTCGGCCGACCTTCCGATCGACCCGTCGATCGACGTGCGGCTGTCGGCGAGCGAAACCGCGGACGGTTTTGCATTGCGATTGGGCTACGCGGTCGACCGGATCGACCCGGAGACCGCACACCGTTGGGCCGGCCACCTGAATTTCCTGCTCGAGTCGCTCGGCGCAGACCCACTGGCCCGCACCGGGGACCTGCTGCTGCTCGACACAGCCCAGCAGCGGGACTTGATTGAGGGATTCAACGCCACCCGCGTGGCATATCCCGACGACGCAGTGATCCATGCATTGTTTGAAGCGCAGGCCGAGCGGACTCCGGACGCTATCGCGCTGGAATACGAGGGCCGCACGCTGACCTATGCCCAGCTCAACCAGCGTGCGAACAGGCTCGCGCATGCATTGCGCGGAAAGGGCGTGGGCCCCGATCGCCTGGTGGCGATCTGCGCCGATCGAAGCATCGCACTGGTAGTGGCGATGCTGGCGGTGCTCAAAGCAGGCGGTGCCTACGTGCCACTGGATCCCGCCTATCCGGCAGAGCGGCTGCGCCACATGCTGGACGATGCCGACCCCGTCCTGGTGCTTGCCCAGGCCGCTTGCCGCGGGCAGTTGCCCGGCACCGCCGCCCCGGTCTGGCTGATCGAGGACGAAGCCTCCCACGCTGCTCAACCGGCCAGCAATCCGGAGGTTCCAGCCCTGGGGTCCCGGAACCTCGCCTATGTGATCTTCACCTCCGGCTCGACGGGACGCCCCAAGGGGGTGATGGTCGAGCATCGCAGCGTCGTGCGATTGGTCGTCAACAGCGATTTCGCGCCGCTAGCCCCAGGTGCATGCGTCGCGCAGTGCGCCAGCCCGGCGTTCGACGCCACGACCTGGGAAGTCTGGGGGACCCTGCTCCACGGTGCGCGCCTGCTACTGGTGTCGCTTGCCTCTTTGCTGAGCCCGATTGAACTCAACCACCTGTTCCGGGAGCGGGGCGTCACCGCGCTGTTCATCACGGTCGCGCTGTACAACCAGTATGTCGAACCGATGGCCGAAGCCTTCGGCCGGCTGGACTACCTGCTCGTGGGTGGCGACGTGCTCGATCCGCGCACCGTCGGGGCGTTGGTGAACTCGGCGCAGGCACCGCGCTGGTTCAAGGCCTGTTACGGACCCACCGAGGCGACGACGTTCGCAAGCATGCATGCGGTGGCGCAGGTGACTCCCGGGACCCAGACCATTCCGCTCGGCAAGCCGATCGCCAACACGACGATCTTGGTACTCGACGAGCAGCGCCGGCCTGCCCCGATTGGCGTCCGCGGCGAGCTCTACATCGGCGGGCCTGGCGTTGCGCGTGGATACCTGAAGCAACCGGAACTGACCGCGCTGAAATTCATCCCCGATCCTTTCAGCGACGAGCCGCATGCGCGCCTGTATCGAACGGGCGATCTCGGTTGCTGGCGTCCGGACGGCACGATCGAGTTCAAGGGACGCAACGATCACCAGGTCAAGATCCGTGGCTTCCGGGTCGAGCCTGGCGAAGTGGAGGCGCAGCTTCTAGCCAAGGCTCCAATCGCCAGCTGTGCCGTGCTTGCGCTCGATGGCATGGGAGGCAACAAGTTTCTCGCCGCATGGGTCGTGCCGGCAGGCGGCGGTGCGGGCGATTGTGAGCCGTTGCAGCTGCGCGCGCTGCTGTCAGCCTCGATGCCGGACTACCTGGTGCCGAGGGTCATCGTGGTGGTCGATGCATTGCCGCTGACCGCCAACGGCAAGATCGATCGCGCTGCATTGCGCGCGATGGGTGCGGGCCCGGTTGCTCCGTCGGCGTCGTACGTGCCGCCGGAAACCGCCACCCAGCGCTTGATCGCGTCGATGTGGGCCGAGCTGCTCGGAATCGAGCGCATCGGCCTGCACGACGACGTCTGGACGCTCGGCTGGCATTCGTTGGTTGCAACACAGGGTTTGGCGCGACTGCGCGAAACCTTCCAGGTGGAACTGCCGTTCCGTGCATTGCTGGAATCGTCGACCGTGGCACAGGCGGCCGAGGCTGTGGCGCGGGCCTGTCGCGGACTGGACGTGGCCGATGCCATCGCGGAGCTGGCCGAGTCCGTCATGGCGATGTCGGATGGCGAAGCGCGTCGACTGCTCGGACAGGTATCGCGGCGCGACGAACAGGCGGAGCCCGCGTAGCGCCAGAAACCAGCCACGAATTCCCGCCATGGGCGGGACACGTACCAGGGGCCGACCGGCCGCGCACCTCGTGCCGTAGGGCAAATGCGTGGGAAACCGACATGGCAAAGCCGACATCGACAGACCAGTGGCCCGCGCCCGCGCAGCCGCTGGAGGGAAACATCCATGCAACTGAGTCGCGAACAGATCGAAAGCTACCGGCGGGACGGCTATCTCTTCCTCCCGGCAATGCTGTCGGCGGAAGAAATCGCAGGCTTCCACGCGGCGTTGCCTGCGCTGTTTTCGCAGGACACGCCTCGCCGCATCCTGGAAACGGATGGCGTGACGGTGCGCTCGCACTACGGCGCGCATGCGGATGACAGCAGGTATGGCGCGCTCGTACGCGACGCCAGGATGCTGCAGCCCGCGCGCCAGCTGATCGGCGACGCCGTGTATGCCTACCAGTTCAAGATCAATTCCAAGCTGGCGTTCAGTGGCGAATGCTGGGCCTGGCACCAGGACTTCATCTACTGGCAACGCGAGGATGGCGTGCCGATGCCGCACATGACCACGGTTGCGGTGTTCCTGGACGAGGTCAACGAATTCAATGGCCCGTTGGTGCTGGTTCCCGGCTCCCATGCCGCTGGCGTCATCGACGTGGAATCGCGCGCGGCCAAGCCGGCGGCCTATGCCGATTCGCCGGACTGGGTGGCCAGCCTGACGGCGGACATCAAGTACTCGGTGCCACAGGCCACGGTCGCGATGCTGGCGGCAGCCAACGGCCTGGTGGCACCCAAGGGCCCGCGCGGGTCGCTGCTGTTCTTCCACCCGAACCTGGTCCACGCGTCGGCGGCCAATATTTCGCCATTCGATCGCATCGTCGCATTGGCCACGTACAACTCAGTGCAGAACCTGCCGCTGCATGGCGACCGGCGCCCGGACTTCCTTTGCAGCCGCGACTTCGCGCCCCTGGAGTCGTTGCCTGCCTGCCCGACGGACCACCACCGCCACCTCGCCGAAGCCTAGGCCTGGTTTCGCCTCCCACCTGCAACGACGAAGCCCGCCCGCGTCAGCTCCGGAATTCCAGCCATGCCATCGTCCATTCCAAACCAGGGCCTTAGCGCCGAAAAGCGCGATCTGCTCGCTGCCATGCTGGCGTCGCGCGGCCTGGCGGCACCGTTGGCAGGCGCCATTCCGCGGCGTGGCCCGGGCTTGGACGATGTGTGTTCGTTTCCGCAGGGCCGGCTTTGGCTGCTGGATCAATTCGAGGGTGCGGGCGCTGCCTACAACATGCCTGGGCGCATCCACCTGCGCGGAACAATCGATGTCGATGCGCTGCGCCGTGCGCTGGATGCCATCGTTGCGCGGCATGAGGGGTTGCGGGCCGGATTCGTTCATCGCGACGGCAAAATCCTGCAGATCCCAGCGCCGGCCGCTGGAGGGTTGGCGATGCCGCTGGACGATCTCTCCGGCAGTTCCACCGAGGCGGTCGAAGCGATACTGGCGAAGGAGGCACGCTCGGGATTCGACCTGACGCGCGGGCCTTTGATCCGCGCCCGCCTGCTTCGGCTGGCTGCCGATGAACATGTATTGCTGCTCACGATGCATCACATCGTTTCCGATGGATGGTCGTTGCAGGTGTTCGCTGGAGAGCTCGCTGCGCTCTACGCTGCGTTCCAGCAGGGTCTGCCCAGCCCCCTGGCGCCATTGCCGATCCAGTACGCGGACTACGCCGCCTGGCAAAGAAGCGAATTTGGCAGCGAGGCCGGGCAGGCGCGCCTGGCCTGGTGGAAGCGGCAACTGGCCGGGGCGCCAGCCGTGCTCGAGCTGCCGCTCGATCGTCCGCGTGGCGTGCGGCAGAGTTTTCGCGGTGCCGAAGTGCCTTTCGCCCTTGATGCCAAGCGCACCGACGCCTTGCGTGCACTGGCCAAGCGCGAAGGGCTGACGCTGTTCATGGTGTTGCACGCAGGGTTTTCGATCCTGCTGTCGCGGTTGAGCCGGCAGGAAGATGTCGTGGTCGGTACGCCCGTGGCCAATCGCCGCCAGAGCGTGTTGGAAAATCTCATCGGCTTTTTCGTCAACACCCTGGCGCTGCGGGTGCAGGTCCGCGCGGGCGCCACCGTGGGCGAATTCCTCGGCACGTTGAAGGAATCCACGCTGGCCGCGTTTGAACACCAGGACACGCCTTTCGACCAGCTGGTGGAAAGCCTCAATCCGGCGCGTACCGCCAGCTACAATCCGCTGTTCCAGGTGATGTTCGCGCTGCAGAACGCGCCGCGGCGCGAGGCGATCCTGCCAGGCCTTGACATGCGCCTGGAGATGGGAGGATCGGACACGGCAAAGTTCGACCTGACCCTCACGTTGCAGGAGAGCGACGACGAGGGCGGCCTGGAGGGGGCACTCAACTTCGCCAGCGACCTCTTCGACCGCGAGACGATAGAGCGTTGGTCGGGGCACCTGCACCGGATTTACGATGCGATCGTCGAGGATCCGTCCCGGCGGATCGCTGACCTGCCGCTGCTTTCCGTCGCGGAACACGCGATGGTCGTGCAGGCCTTCAACGCCACCCGACGGGACTATCCGGCCGGATGCCTGTCGCACCACCTTTTCGAGGCCCAGGTGCTGCGCTGCCCGGACGCGATCGCCGTGGAAGCTGGCGACAAGCAGCTGACATACGCGCAGCTCGAAAGGCGCTCCAACCAGCTCGCGCGCCATTTGCGCGCCTGCGGCGTGGGCGTGGATACCCCGGTGGGCATCTGCGTCGAACGTGGGCTGGACACGGCCATCGGCGTGCTCGCGATCCTCAAGGCGGGGGGCGCGTACGTGCCGATCGATCCGGATTACCCGCCAGATCGCGTCGACTGGATGCTGCAGGACGCGAATCCGCGGGTCGTGTTGACGCATGCGCGCCTGCAGCCGTCGTTGCCACTGGCGGGCCGCAGGGTGATCCTCCTGGATGATGATGCCGCTTGCGTGGCGGAGCAGCCGGGCGAGCAATTGCCCGGATTGCCGGGGCACGGTCCGGAGCACCTGGGCTACATCATCTACACCTCTGGTTCGACCGGACGCCCCAAGGGCGTTGCGTTGCCGCATCGCGCGTTGGTTAACCTGATCCACTGGCATTTGGAAGCACTGCGCCCGGCACGACGGGTGCTGCAATTCGCCTCATTGAGCTTCGATGCCAGCTTCCACGAGTTGTTCGCCGCCTGGCACGACGGCGGCTGCATCGTCATCCCCGACGAGGAAGTCCGGCGCGACAGCCGCCTGCTTGCCGATTTCATCCTGGCGCGCGACATCGACAAGGTCATCCTGCCAGTGGTGATGCTGCATCACCTGGCAGAGCGGTACGGCGACCGTCCGGAACAGTTCCGCGGGCTGCGTGAAGTGTTGGCGACCGGCGAGCAGTTGAAGATCACGCCAGCTGTGCGCCAATTGTTCGCGCAGCTTGGCGATGCCCGGCTGCACAATCATTACGGACCGTCGGAAACGCACGTCGTGACCGCGCACACGCTGCCCGCCACGCCAGAAGCGTGGCCGACCTATCCATCCATCGGCACCCCGATCGCCAATTGCCGGATCTACATCCTGGACGCATGCGGGCACCCGGTCCCGGTTGGCGTGGTCGGCGAGGTGTGGATCGGAGGGGTCGGCGTTGCCCGTGGCTACCTGAATCGCCCGGAGCTGACGTCGGAACGTTTCGTTGCCGACCCGTACGCGGACGAGTCCGGGGCGACGATGTACCGCAGCGGCGACCTCGGTCGCTGGCATGCGGACGGCTCGATCGAATACCTCGGGCGCAACGATCATCAGCTCAAGATCCGCGGCTTCCGGGTCGAGCCGGGCGAAGTGGAAAGCCGCCTGCTGGAACATCCATCGATCCGCGAGGCGGTGGTGGTCGGGCGCTCGGAAACGTCAGGCGATCGCCGCCTCATCGCTTACCTGACAGTTGGCGCGGAGGTCGGCGCGGACGCGCTGCGCGAACACGTCAGGTCAGCACTGCCCGACTACATGGTGCCCGCCGCCTTCGTCGTGCTGGCAGAGATGCCGCTGACGCCCAATGGCAAGCTCGACCGCGACGCGCTGCCGGCGCCCGATCGTGCCGCCGTGCAGGTACACGCATACGAACCGCCGCAAGGTGAAGTTGAGGGTGCGCTCGTCGAGGCATGGCAGGACCTGCTGCGACTGGAGCGGGTCGGGCGCAATGACAACTTCTTCGAACTGGGCGGGCATTCGCTGCTGGCGTTGCAGGCGGTGTCGCGCGCGGCGGACGCCTTCGGCGTGGAACTGGGCTTGCGCGACCTGTTCGATCGCCAGACCCCGGCTAGCCTGGCCGCGTTCATCGACACGCTGAAATGGGCCAAGGGCGGTCTTGCCACGGCACGCGTACCGGCCGGCGACGAGCGGGAACGGGCGACGATATGAGTGTCGCGATCGAAGACCTGCTGGCGGATCTGCGCCGGCGCGACATCCTGCTGGCGCTTGATGGCGAAAACCTTGCCGTCGATGCGCCGCGCGGTGCGCTGCAGGCCGGCGACATCGACCAGCTGCGCGCGCAGAAGCCCGAGATCCTGGCATTCCTGCGCAGGGTCGCCGGAGGTGATGCGTGTTCCCCGATCCCGCGCGTCGATCGTTGCCAGCCGTTGCGACTCTCACCGGCGCAGGCCCGCCTGTGGTTCGGCGAGCAGTTGGGTGGCGTCGGCAGCCTGAACCACCTGCCTGGACGGATCAGCATCGAAGGTCCGCTGGATGCGACGGCGTTGCACGCCGCCCTGGATCGCATTGTCGAGCGCCATGAGTCCCTGCGGACCAGGTTTGTCCACACCGGCGACGAAGTTGTGCAGGAGGTCCAGCCGCCATCGGGATTCCCGCTGGACTACGTCGATCTGCACGACCTGCCGGAGGGGATCCGGAGCGCGCAGCTCGAAGCGCATTGCCGGCAGGAACACGAGCAGGGCTTCGCGCTTGCGCTGGGACCGCTCGTGCGTGGTCGGCTGCTGCGCCTGGCACCGAACAGGCACGTGCTTTTGGTGACAATGCACCACATCGTGGCCGATGGCTGGTCGCTGGCGGTGCTCGCGCGGGAACTAGGAGTTCTGTATTCCGCTTTCGCCCGCAGCGAAACCGATCCGTTGCCGATCCTTCCAATCCAGTATGCGGACTACGCGTCGTGGCAGCACGCACGTTGCCGCGAGCCCGACGTGCGCGCAAAGATCGCGTGGTGGGTGCAGCAGCTGGCAGGGGCGCCTGCGCTCGAACTTCCCTCCGACCGTCGCCGACCGGAAGTCGCGGGCTTGCACGCCGGCGAAGTCGGCGTGTGCCTGCCCCAATTCCTTGTCGACCGACTTCGCGGCATGGCCCGCCGCGAGGACCTGACGATGTTCATGGTCCTGCATGCGGCGTGGACGATCCTGCTGGCCCGCCTCAGCGGCCAGGACGACGTGGTCGTCGGTGTTCCGGCAGCCAACCGCGGCCGTCGCGAACTGGACGGCCTGATCGGCTTCTTCGTCAACACCCTGGCATTGCGTACGCGGGTGCACCCCGGCGCCCGGCTGTGCGATTTCCTGGCGGAAGTGCGGGACACGGTGCTCGAGGGTTTCGCCCGCCAGGACGCGCCGTTCGAGCAGGTCGTCGAGGCGCTGGCACCTGCACGCGACCTTGGCAGGAGCCCGGTGTTCCAGTCGGTTCTCGCACTGCAGAACGCGCCATCGGCGCACGCCGAACTGGATGGCCTGTCGCTGGTGCTCGAGGCCGCGGAGAGCGATCGCACCGCGTTCGACCTGGCGCTGTCGCTTGAAGATCGCGACGGCGCGCTGGTCGGGCGGTTGGTGTATGCCACCGAGCTGTTCGACCGCGAGACCATCGAACGCTGGGCGATCCACTTCGCGGTGCTGCTCGAGGCCATGACCGGCGATCGCGAAGTCCTCGTCGGCGAACTACCACTACTGGAGGCATGCCAGCGTCGCGAATTGCTCGAGGCGTTCAACCCACCCGCGCAAGACCAGGCCGCCGAAACGCTGGTGCATGCGTTGTTCGAGGCCCAGGCGGCGCGGACGCCCTTCGCGCCGGCGGTTGAATCCGGTAACCATCGCCTGTCGTATGGCGAATTGAATGCGCGCGCCAACCGGCTCGCGCATGCATTGCGCGCCCATGGCGTCGATCCCGGGGCCGCGGTCGCGGTGTGCGCGGAACGCAGCATCGAGCTGGTGGTTGCGCTGCTCGCGATCTTCAAGGCGGGTGGCGTTTATGTTCCACTCGATCCTGCCTACCCGGCGCAACGGCTGGCCTACCTGATCGAGGATTCGGCGCCGGTACTGGTACTGGCCCAGCCGCACGTCCTGGCAGCACTGCCCGAGTCCGGCGTGCGCGTGTTGTCCCTGCACGATGAAGCGCTGCTTTCCGGTTACCCGGCGCTTGACCCGATCGTGCGCGGGTTGGGTGCACGGGACCTGGCATACATCATTCATACGTCCGGTTCGACCGGGCAACCCAAGGGAGTGATGGTCGAGCACCGGCAACTGGCGGTGACGTTGCAAACGGCAGCCGAGGAATTACGGTTTGGCCCGGACGACGTGCTGCCCAGCCTGGCCTCGCATGCGTTCGACATTTCCCTGCTTGAGATGTTACTGCCCTTGGTCCGCGGCGGTCGCACCGTGCTGGTGCCGCCAGCGCAGGTCAAGGACATTGGTGCCCTGGTGGAAGCGACATCCCAGGCCAGTTACCTGCATGTCGTGCCGAGCCTGATGCAGGTGCTGCTGGCGTACCTGGAAAGCCCGGGAGCGAACCGCTTCGAACGGTTGCGCTGCGTACTCGTCGGCGGCGAGGCCGTGCCACACGATCTGTTGCAGCGCATGCAAGCGCGCTGGCCCGGCGCCGATGTCGTCGAGTTGTATGGGCCGACCGAAGCCACGCTTGTCAGCAGCTTCTATCGAGACTCGGAATCGACGCTGGCGGCGGTGACGCACAACGTCGGGCGGCCTTTCGATCGCGCTCGGATGTACGTACTCGATGGTGCGCTGGCGCTGCAGCCCATCGGCGTGGTTGGCGAGATCCATCTGGGTGGCGATCGCGTCGCGCGCGGTTATTGCAACCTGCCGCAGCTCAGTGCCGAGCGGTTCGTGGCCGATCCCTACTCGCCGGTACCGGGCGCCAGGATGTACCGCACCGGCGACCTCGGCCGCTGGCGCCGCGACGGCAACGTCGAATTCCTCGGTCGCAACGACCAGCAGGTAAAGATTCGCGGATTCCGCATCGAACTGGGCGAGGTCGAGGCGCAGTTGCGCCGCATGCCGGGCGTTGACGACGCAACGGTACTGGCAAGCGATGATGGCGCGGGTGGCAAGCGGCTGGTCGCGTACGTGGTGGTCTCCACCGGGGCGCCGGACGTCGTCGAGTTGCGCGACCAGTTGGCGATGCAACTGCCGGCGCACATGGTGCCGGCCCTGTTCGTGCACCTGCCGGCGCTGCCGCTCACGCCCAACGGCAAGATCGACCGCGCGGCGTTGCCGGCGCCGGGTGCGGACGCGGTGGTGCGCCGGGCCTACGCGGCGCCGGTGGGGGAGATCGAGCAGGCGCTGGCGGCCATCTGGCAGGGGCTGCTGGGTGTGGAGCGGGT
>NZ_JAANOY010000120.1 GCF_011320095.1 Cognatiluteimonas telluris
GCCTAACACCTGAGTTAAGCCGAACCGCGTAGTGGAGCCAAAGGCATGGCAAGCTGTATCTGCCATGCCTTTGGTGTAACGAAGCGGTTTCGGCTTGAACGAATTGTTAGGCCTTACGCTCCGGCAACTATGTCTGCCATTACAAAGGCCTCACCGCGCTTGAGCTTGAGCCGCAAGTGCGCCCCAGGCCCGATGTCCTTCAGCTGCTTAGCCATTTCGCGGGCGGGTGCGCCGTCAATGGCCCGTCCGTTGGCCTCAACAATGTAGTCACCAGGCATCACTCCAGCTGCTGCAGCGGGCGAGCCAGGTACGACAGTCGTAATCTTGACGCGCCGAAGGACTGGGTTGAAGAAACCAGATATCGTTGCTTCCGTGCCGAAGCCAAGTTTTCCCTTTGCTGCTATGGCGCTTGAGGAAACTAGCAAAAGCACGGAGGCGAACAGTACAGCAAATGTTTTCTTCCAGATCACTCGGAACTCTCCCATGTAAGGCCTAACACCTGAATTAAGCCGA
>NZ_JAANOY010000121.1 GCF_011320095.1 Cognatiluteimonas telluris
CAAAAGGTGGCACGCTTTTCAGTGCCGCCTTTTGCTGGAACGAAGTAGGTTCGGCTTGAATGAATCGTTAGGCCGCCATTTGCCCACAAGAATCATTGGCTGACAAGCCACACGCTTGACCTGAGGCGGAACCAGTCGGCCGCGCGCCAGAAGCTACAGGCGCCCAGCCGAGATGCCGCCTGGTGGTCAGGAATGCGGCAATGCCGCCGGGTGGTCCGGGCGCACTCCAACTCAAACCGGGCGCGACCAGAGGACTAGCCGAAGCTGCTTGTGCCGAAGCGAAGATGCACGGCCGCGCACCGGGAACTGCGAGCGCCCCGCGTTGATGCCGCCAGTAACCTCTATCGCCAAGACTGCCGCGTGGAAATACGAGCGCCGCCTAGATGACTCCAAGCGCGACCGAAGATGGTGGACGAAAGCGACAAGGTACTCAGCGAAGCGAGCAATCCGAACTGCCGGATAACCGCAATGGGCCCGCTCTTAGCGGCCTAACACCTGAATTAAG
>NZ_JAANOY010000013.1 GCF_011320095.1 Cognatiluteimonas telluris
GCCGGCCACCGGCAACACGTCCGTGCCGAACGCACCGGCGCAGGCCGCCCCCGCGACGCCTTCGACCGCGGCGCCCGACGCCAGCGTGCCGACCGCGCCGATGGCGCCATCGCAGGCGCCTGCCGCGCCGTCGCCGGCACCACCGGCTTCGGGTGGCTGAAGCGCGCTGGTCGGATAAAATTTAGAGGATCGCTTTGTCACGCCGCGCATGGATCGCACGGCGCAGGCCAGGAGGCCGAACCTGCATTTGCCCAGATGGCGGAATTGGTAGACGCACTACCTTGAGGTGGTAGCGACTTAGGTCGTGGGGGTTCGAGTCCCCCTTTGGGCACCATTACGGTTGTATTTCCCTGTCCCGGGGCCGCCGACACGGTCGGCTCCGCGGCAGGAACGCAGAGGAAGAGGACGCACGTGCTGGCCGAATACCTGCCGACCCTGCTGTTCCTGATCGTGGCCGCCGGCATCGGCGTGGCGCTGATCGTGATCGGCAACGTGCTGGGCCCCAAGCGGCCGACCGCCGAGAAACTCTCGCCCTACGAATGCGGCTTCCCGGCATTCGAGGATTCGCGCATGCGGTTCGACGTGCGCTACTACCTGATCGCGATCCTGTTCATCGTCTTCGACCTGGAAATCGCCTTCGTGTTTCCGTGGGCGCTGGTGTTCCGCACCCTCGGGCCGTTCGGCCTGGTCGAGATGGGCGTGTTCCTGGCGCTGCTGGTGATCGGATTCGCCTACGTCTGGAAGAAGGGCGCGCTGGAATGGGAGTGACGCCGTGAGCGTGCTGAAGACGATCGATGGGCTGATGAACAACCCGCTGCCGGAAGGCCGCGTGGACGACATCCTGATGCCCGCCGGCGAAAACCCGCTGCTCGAGCGCGGCTTCGTCACCACCACCTCCGACGCGCTGCTCAACTGGGCGCGCACCGGCTCGATGTGGCCGATGACCTTCGGCCTGGCGTGCTGCGCGGTCGAGATGATGCATGCCGGCGCCGCGCGCCTGGACCTGGACCGCTTTGGCGTCGTGTTCCGCCCGTCGCCGCGCCAGTCCGACGTCATGATCGTGGCCGGTACCCTGGTCAACAAGATGGCCCCGGCGCTGCGCAAGGTCTACGACCAGATGCCCGATCCCAAGTGGGTGATCTCGATGGGCAGCTGCGCCAACGGTGGCGGCTACTACCACTATTCCTACGCGGTGGTGCGCGGCTGCGACCGCATCGTGCCGGTCGACATCTATGTGCCGGGCTGCCCGCCGACCGCCGAAGCGCTGACCTACGGCATCCTGCAGCTGCAGAAGAAGATCCGCCGGGCGACGAACTTCGGCGACACCAAGACGGGCCAGCGCTGATGGATCGCACGACCGCCGGTTTCGTCGAACAGCTGCGCGCGCGTTTTGCCGATGCGCCGGTCGATGTCGCATCGCCGCGCGGCGAAGTCGGCATCGTGTTCGAGGCCGCCGCCTGGCACGACGCCTGCCGCGCGCTGCGCGACGAGTTCGGCTTCGAGCAGCTGGTCGACCTGTGCGGCATCGATTACCTGGGCCATGGCAGCGACGAGTGGGACACCAGCGTCTCGTCCGAGGGCTTCTCGCGCGGCGTCGAAGGGCGCGGTCCTGGGCGCTTCGGCTACGGCCAGCGGCCAAGCCAGCAGGCCGCGCAGCCGCAGGGCGAGACGGCCATCGACGCGCCCGCGCGCCGCTTCGCGGTCGTCGCTCAACTGCTGTCGATCTCGCACAACCGCCGCCTGCGCGTGCGTTGCTTCGCGCCCGACGACAACCTGCCGATCGTGCCGTCGGTGACCGACCTGTGGCCGGGCACCAACTGGTTCGAGCGCGAAGCGTTCGACATGTTCGGCATCATCTTCGAAGGCCATCCGGACCTGCGCCGGATCCTCACCGACTACGGTTTCGTCGGCCATCCGTTCCGCAAGGACTTCCCGCTGATCGGCAATGTCGAAGTCCGCTACGACGCCGAGAAGCAGCGCGTGATCTACGAGCCGGTGACCTCGGTCGAGCCGCGCGTGCTGGTGCCGCGCGTGATCCGCGACGACGCGCGCTATGCCACCGCCGCCGGCGAGGATCGCGACCTCAAGGTCGGCAGCACGCTCGGCCCCGCCGATGCGGCGCTGCGTTCCACCGGCCCCACGCCGACGCCCGCGGAGGCCGAGAAGTGAATTCGATCAATCCGGCGATCCAGCCCGAAGGCATGCTGTTCGCCAGCAACGCCGCCGAGGCGCAGAAGGCGATCCGCAACTACACGCTGAACTTCGGCCCGCAGCATCCGGCGGCGCACGGCGTGCTGCGCCTGATCCTGGAGATGGACGGCGAAGTCGTGCAGCGCGCCGACCCGCACATCGGCCTGCTGCATCGCGGCACCGAGAAGCTGGCCGAGTCCAAGCCGTTCAATCAGTCGATCGGCTACATGGATCGGCTGGATTACGTCTCGCCGATGTGCAACGAGCACGCCTACGTGCGTGCGATCGAGACCCTGATGGGGATCCAGGCGCCGGTGCGCGCGCAGTGGATCCGCACGATGTTCGACGAGATCACCCGCATCCTCAACCACCTGATGTGGATCGGGTCGAGCGGCCTGGACCTGGGTGCGATGGCGGTTTTCCTGTACGCCTTCCGCGAGCGCGAGGAGCTGATGGATGTCTACGAGGCGGTCTCGGGCGCGCGCATGCACGCGACCTACTACCGCCCGGGCGGCGTCTATCGCGACCTGCCAGAGCAGATGTCCAAGTACCGCGAATCGCCGTGGCGCAAGGGCGAGAAGCTCAAGCGCTTCAACGAGTGGCGCGAAGGCTCGATGCTGGATTACCTGCAGGCCTTCGCGCACGACTTCCCCAAGCGCGTCGACGAGTACGAGACCCTGCTCACCGACAACCGCATCTGGAAGCAGCGTACCGTCGGCATCGGCGTGATCGAGCCGGAGAAGGCTCTGGCCTGGGGCATGACCGGCCCGATGCTGCGCGGCTCCGGCGTCGAGTGGGACCTGCGCCGGAAGCGTCCGTACGCGAGCTATTCCGAAATCGACTTCGACATCCCGGTCGGCACCAATGGCGACTGCTACGACCGTTACCTGGTGCGCGTGGCCGAGATGCGCCAGAGCGCGCGGATCATCCAGCAGTGCGTCGCCTGGCTGAAGGCCAATCCGGGCCCGGTGATGCTGGACAACTTCAAGGTCGCGCCGCCCTCCCGCGAGGAGATGAAGGACGACATGGAAGCGCTGATCCATCACTTCAAGCTGTTCAGCGAAGGCTACTGCGTGCCGGCCGGGGAAACGTACTGCGCTGTCGAGGCGCCGAAGGGCGAGTTCGGCTGCTATCTGGTCTCCGACGGCGCCAACAAGCCCTTCCGCGTGCACCTGCGCGCGCCCGGCTTCGCCCATCTTTCGTCGATGGACACCGTGGTACGCGGACACATGCTGCCGGACGTGGTCGCCATGATCGGCACCTACGACGTCGTGTTCGGCGAGATCGACAGGTAAGGATCGATGAAAGCGACAGGCAATTTCGAAAACGCGCGCAACGTCGATCCGATGGTGGTCCTGTCGGATGCCACGCGTGCGCACATCGACCACTGGATCGCGAAGTTCCCGCCGGAGCGCAAGCGCTCGGCCGTGCTGCAGGGCCTGCACGCGGCGCAGGAGCAGAACGGCGGCTGGCTGAGCGACGACCTGATCGCTGGCGTGGCCAAGTACCTGGGGCTGCCGCCGGTGTGGGCGTACGAGGTGGCGACGTTCTACTCGATGTTCGAGACCCATCCGGTCGGACGCAACAACGTCGCCTTCTGCACCAACATCAGTTGCTGGCTCAATGGCGCCGAAGCGCTGGTGCAGCACGCGGAGAAGAAGCTCGGTTGCAGGCTCGGCGAATCCACCGCCGACGGCCGCATCTTCCTCAAGCGCGAGGAGGAGTGCCTGGCGGCCTGCTGCGGCGCACCGATGATGGTCATCAACGGTCATTACCACGAGAAGCTCGATACCGCGAAGGTCGACGAGCTCCTGGACGGGTTGAAATAAGCGATGGGCCACGACAGTCACTACGCCGAACCCACCGGCCCGGTCGGCCCGGCGCCGCAGGAGCACAACGTCGTCTACACGACGCTGCACTTCGACAAGCCGTGGTCGTACGAGAACTACCTCAAGACCGGTGGCTACAGCGCGCTGCGCAAGATCCTCGAAGACAAGATCGAGCCTTCGGCCGTGGTCGACATGGTCAAGCAGTCCGGCCTGCGCGGCCGCGGCGGCGCGGGCTTCCCGACCGGCCTGAAGTGGAGCTTCATGCCCAAGGCGCCGGGCACCAAATACATCCTCTGCAACTCGGACGAGTCCGAGCCCGGCACGGCGAAGGACCGCGACATCCTGCGCTACAACCCGCACGCGGTGCTCGAGGGCATGGCGATCGCCTGCTACGCGACCGGCAGCACCGCGGCCTACAACTACCTGCGCGGCGAGTTCCACCACGAGCCCTTCGAGCACCTGGAAGAGGCGACGCGCGAGGCCTACGCCAACGGCTGGCTGGGCAAGAACATCCTCGGCACTGGCATCGACATCGACATCCACAACGTGCTCGGCGCCGGCGCCTACATCTGCGGCGAAGAGACCGCGCTGATGGAGTCGCTGGAAGGCAAGAAGGGGCAGCCGCGCTACAAGCCGCCGTTCCCGGCCAACTTCGGCCTGTACGGCAAGCCCACCACGATCAACAACACCGAGACCTACGCCTCGGTGCCGGCGATCATCCGCAACGGCGCCGAGTGGTTCCTCAACCTCGGCAAGCCCAACAATGGCGGGCCGAAGGTGTTCTCGGTTTCGGGCCACGTCGCCAAGCCGGGCAACTACGAGATCCGCCTGGGCACGAGCTTCGCCGACCTGCTGCAGATGGCCGGCGGCGTGCGCAACGGGCACAGGTTGAAGGCGGTGATCCCGGGCGGCTCCTCGATGCCGGTGCTGCCGGCGGACACCATGATGTCGCTGACCATGGACTACGACGCGCTGCAGAAGGCCGGCTCCGGCCTCGGCTCTGGCGCGGTGATCGTCATGGACGAAACCACCTGCATGGTGCGCGCCTGCCACCGCATCGCGCGCTTCTACATGGCCGAATCCTGCGGCCAGTGCACCCCATGCCGCGAAGGCACCGGCTGGATGTACCGCATGCTTACCCGCATCGTCGACGGTCAGTCCTCGCTGGACGACCTGCAGATGCTCAGGGCCGCCGCCGGCCAGATCGAAGGTCACACCATCTGCGCCTTCGGTGAAGCGGCCGCGTGGCCGGTGCAGGGTTTCCTGCGCCATTTCTGGAGCGAGTTCGAGTACGCGATCGTCAACCGCCGCTTCCTGGTCGACGACCAGCGCACCGGAAACGTGGTCGAAGCGAAGGTGGCGGCATGAGCGCGCAGCCCGTCAATCCGAACCTGCCGCCGGACCATGTCACCGTCTTCATCGACGACGTCGAGCTCGCCGCGCCCAAGGGTTCGATGATCATCCATGCCGCCGACAAGGCCGGCATCCCGATCCCGCGTTTCTGCTACCACGACAAGTTGGCGATCGCCGCCAACTGCCGCATGTGCCTGGTCGAGGTCGAGAAGGCGCCCAAGCCGTCGCCCGCCTGTGCCACGCCGGTGATGGACGGCATGAAGGTGCGCACGCGCAGCGACAAGGCGCTCAAGGCGCAGCGCAACGTGATGGAGTTCCTGCTGATCAACCATCCGCTCGACTGCCCGGTCTGCGACCAGGGCGGCGAGTGCGAATTGCAGGATCTCTCGCTGGGCTATGGCCGCTCGGTCAGCCGGTTCAGCGAGCGCAAGCGCGTGGTGGCCGACGAGGACCTCGGTCCGCTGGTCGCGACCGACATGACGCGCTGCATCCAGTGCACGCGCTGCATCCGCTTCACCGGCGAGATCGCCGGCACGTATGAGCTCGGCGGCATGCTGCGCGGCGAGAACCTGCAGATCGGCACCTACGACGGCAAGCCGCTGGCGACGGAACTCTCGGGCAATGTCATCGACGTCTGCCCGGTCGGCGCGCTGACCAACAAGGTGTTCCGCTTCCGCGCGCGTCCCTGGGAACTGATCGCCAAGGAATCCCTCGGCTATCACGACGCGCTGGGCAGCAACCTGTTCCTGCACGTGCGGCGCGGCGACGTGCTGCGCGCGGTGCCGCGCGACAACGAAGCCGTCAACGAATGCTGGCTGTCCGACCGCGACCGCTATTCGCACCAGGGCCTGTACGCCGAGGACCGGGCGATGAAGCCGATGCTGCGCGTTGGCAACAGCGGCGACGCCAGCGACTGGCGCGAGGCGAGCTGGGACGAAGCGCTGGCACGCGCCGCCCAGATCCTGCGCGACAACGGCGCCGATCAACTCGGAATGCTGGTGCACCCGGCGACCTCGAACGAAGAGGGCACGCTGCTGGCCCGCCTGGCCCAGGCGCTGGGCACTGGCAACCTCGACCACCGCATCGGCCAGCGTGACGTGTCGGGCCGCGCCGTCGCCGAAGCCTTCGCGATGCCGGTGGCAGAGATCGAACAGGCCGACGCGATAGTCATCGTCGGCTCCAACCTGCGCCATGAACTGCCGCTGCTGCACGCCCGCGTGCGCAAGGCCGCACTGCGCGGCGCCAGGGTGCACGTGGTCAACCCGGTGGATTTCGAATTCGCATTCGACATCGCCAGCAAGCAGATCGTGCCGCCGTCCGGCCTTGCCGCGGCGCTGGCACGGGTGGACTTGGGCAGCCCGAACCATGCCGTGGTCATCGTCGGCAGCCTGGCCGAAAGCGGGGCGCAGGCCGCGTCGATCCGTGCGGCCGCGCGCGAGTTCGCCAGCGCCCGCAATGCCGCCGTGTGCCGCATCCCGCAGGGCGCCAATGCGCTCGGCCTGGCGCGCGCGGGCGTCCTGCCGCGTTCGCGCGATGCGCAGGCGATGCTGCGTGACGCACGCAGCGCCTACGTGCTGTATGGCATCGAGCCCGGACTGGATTTCGCCGACCAGGCGCTGGCGATGCAGGCGCTGGGCAAGGCGCAGGTCGTCGCCTTCAGCCAGTTCGCCTGCCAATCCACGCGCGCGATCGCCGACGTGATCCTGCCGATCGGCGCGCTGCCGGAAATCGAGGCGACGCTCACCAACCTCGAGGGTCGCGAGCAGCGCGCCGTCGCGGGCGGCAAGTTGCCCGGGGACGCCCGCCCGGGCTGGCGCGTGCTGCGTGCGCTGGGTGGCGCGCTCGGCGTGCCTGGATTCGAGTTCACCGACATGGCGGGCCTGCGCGCGTCCATGGCGCCGTCGCCGGCGTCCCCTGGTGCGGAGGCGGCGCACCCGCCGAGTCCCAGCAGCTGGTTCCAGGTCGATGAGCTGGAAACCCTCGAAATGGCCGACAAGGCCCATCCGGCGCAGTCCACCGATGCCGCGCGTGCTTCGGGCTCAGGCGGATTGGAACTGATCGTCTCCCAGGCCATCTATCGCACCGACGCCGTGGTCCGCCGCGCCGCCGCGCTGCAGGCGCACCCGCTGACGCTGGGCGCGCGCATCACGCTGCATCCGTCCGACGCGCAGGTGCTCGGCGTGGCGGCCAATGCCGTCGCCAAGGTCCGCAACGACGTCGGCACCGCGGCGCTGCCGGTCGCGATCAGCGATCGCGTCGCGCCGGGCTGCGCCTGGGTCGAATCCGGCTATGGCGCGACAGCCGCACTGGCGTCCACCCGGGTGGAGGTCACGCCGGCATGAATCCGATGACACTCGTGGTCGACCCGTTCCGTGACTGGTTGCTGTCGTTCGGCATGATCGGCCTGCTGGCCTGGATCGTGCTGAAGGTGCTCTCGATCGCCATGCCGGTGATCGTTGCGGTCGCTTTCTACGTGGTGTGGGAACGCAAGCTGATCGGCTGGATGCACGTGCGCCACGGGCCGATGTACGTCGGTCGCGGCGTGTTGCAGGCCTTCGCCGACGTGTTCAAGCTGCTGTTCAAGGAAGTCATCCAGCCCTCGCAGGCGCAGCCGGTGCTGTACGTGCTGGCGCCGCTGATCACCCTGGCGCCGGCGTTCGCGGCCTGGGCGGTGGTGCCGTTCGACGCGCAGGTCGTGCTGTCCAACGCCAACGCGGGCCTGCTGTACCTGCTGGCGATGACTTCGCTGGGCGTGTACGGGATCATCATCGCCGGCTGGGCGTCTAACTCGAAGTACGCCTTCCTCGGCGCAATGCGTTCGGCCGCGCAGGTGGTCAGCTACGAGATCGCGATGGGCTTCGCGATGGTCGGGGTGCTGATCGCCGCCGGCAGCCTGAACCTGACCGACATCGTGATGGCGCAGGCGGGCAACGCCGGCATGTTCGAGTGGTTCATGTGGCCGCTGCTGCCGCTGTTCCTGGTGTATTTCATCTCCGGCGTCGCCGAGACCAATCGCGCGCCGTTCGACGTCGTCGAGGGCGAGTCGGAGATCGTGGCTGGCCACATGGTCGAATACTCCGGCTCGCAGTTCGCGCTGTTCTTCCTGGCCGAGTACGCCAACATGATCCTGGTCAGCTTCCTGACCTCGATCTTCTTCGTCGGCGGCTGGCTCAGCCCGCTGCACGGCCTGGGCATTCCGCTGCTGTCGGTCGACGGCTGGTGGTGGCTGTTCGCCAAGGTGTTCTTCTTCGCCAGCGTCTTCATCTGGTTCCGGGCGACGTTCCCGCGCTACCGCTACGACCAGATCATGCGGCTGGGCTGGAAGGTCTTCATTCCCATCACCATCGCCTGGATCTGCGTGACCGCATTGATGGCGTATTACGGCGTGTTCGAGGCAGGGCACTGATGGCCACCGTGGCAGACCGCCATTCCCCGTTCGCCCGCGCGGTGCATTACCTGCGCAGCCTGCTGCTGATCGAGTTGCTGCAGGGCATGTGGCTGACGCTGAAATACCTGTTCCGTCCCAAGTACACGCTGATGTACCCGATGGAGAAAACCCCGCAGTCTCCGCGTTTCCGCGGCCTGCACGCGCTGCGCCGCTATCCCAATGGCGAGGAGCGCTGCATCGCCTGCAAGTTGTGCGAGGCGGTGTGCCCGGCGCTGGCGATCACCATCGACTCGGAGCAGCGAAGCGACGGCACCCGCCGCACGACGCGCTACGACATCGACCTGTTCAAGTGCATCTACTGCGGGTTCTGCGAGGAATCCTGCCCGGTCGATTCGATCGTCGAGACGCACCTGCTCGAATACCACTTCGACCAGCGTGGCCAGAACATCGTCACCAAGCCGCAGCTGCTGGCGCTGGGCGATCGCCTCGAGCCCGAGATCGCCGCCCGGCGCCTGGCCGACTCCCCGTACCGCTGAGCACGCGAGAGACCTGATGGATTACCCGTTGCTCGCCTTCTACGCCTTCGCCGCCGCCGCCGTGATGTCCGCGGTCGCGGTGATCGGCGTGCGCAATCCGGTGCAGGCCGCGCTGTTCCTGGTGCTGACCTTCTTCACCGTCGCCTGCACCTGGATCCTCGCCGGCGCCGAGTTCCTCGGCATCGCGCTGGTGCTGGTGTATGTCGGCGCGGTGATGGTGCTGTTCCTGTTCGTGGTGATGATGCTGGACATCGACATCGCCCGGATCCGCGAAGGCTACGTGCGCTACCTGCCGGTCGGATTGCTGGTGGCGGTGGTGATGCTGGTCGAGATGCTGGTGCTGATCGGCATCCGCGCCCGCGCGGCGGTGCCATTCACCGACAACGTGGCGATGGCGCATGGCGCGGCCGACCTGCCGAACACCACCTGGCTCGCGCAGGCGCTGTTCACCGACTTCCTGCTGCCGTTCGAAGTCGCCGCGGTGATCCTGACCATCGCGGTGATCGCGGCCGTGATGCTGACCCTGCGCCGCACGCCCGGCACCAAGCACCAGGATCCGGCGTGGCAGACCCGCGTACGCCCGGAGGACCGCTTGCGCATGGTGAAGATGGCTTCGGTGCGACCGGCGGCGGACGACATTTCCAGCGAGGACGCCACGCCATGACGCCCCAGGCCCTGACTTCCGTTGCCAGCCATCTGTCGCTCGGGCACTTCCTGGCGCTGGGCGCGGCGCTGTTCTGCATCAGCCTCGCCGGCATCTTCCTCAACCGGAAGAACGTAATCGTGCTGTTGATGTGCATCGAGCTGATGCTGCTCGCCGTCAACATCAACTTCGTCGCCTTCTCGCGGCAGCTCGGCGATCCGGCTGGGCAGGTGTTCGTGTTCTTCATCCTGACGGTGGCCGCCGCGGAGGCCGCGATCGGCCTCGCGATCCTGGTCACGCTGTTCCGCAACCGGCAGACGATTAACGTCGCCGACATCGACACACTGAAGGGCTGACCGATGCCGGGCGTCGAGCATGTGATTTCGAAAGGCGTGCTGCTGGCCATCGTGCTGGCGCCGCTGCTGGGCGCGCTGCTGGCGGGCCTGTTCCGCAAGCAGGTCGGCCGCGTCGGCGCGCAGAGCTGCACGATCCTCGGCGTGGCGGTGAGCTTCGTGCTGTCGGCCTGGGTGCTGTGGCAGCTGGTGGGGCAGGGCGCGCCGCCATTCAACGAGAACGTCTACAGCTGGTTCGATGTCGGCGGCGTCCACGCCAACGTCGGCTTCATGGTCGACAAGCTCAGTGCGATGATGATGGTGGTCGTCACCTTCGTTTCGCTGCTGGTGCACGTCTACACCATCGGCTACATGGCCGATGATCCGGGCTACCAGCGCTTCTTCAGCTACATCAGCCTGTTCACGTTCTCGATGCTGATGCTGGTGATGTCCAACAACTTCCTGCAGCTGTTCTTCGGCTGGGAAGCGGTGGGCCTGGTGTCGTACCTGCTGATCGGCTTCTGGTTCAAACGGCCGACGGCGATCTTCGCCAACCTCAAGGCCTTCCTGGTCAACCGCGTCGGCGACTTCGGCTTCCTGCTCGGCATCGCCGGCGTGCTGTACTGGCTGGGGACGCTGGATTACGGCGTCGCCTTCGCCAATGCGCCGACCATCGCCGGGCTGACGGTGCCGATCTTCACCGGGCACGAGTGGTCGGTGCCGACGGTGATCTGCCTGTGCCTGTTCGTCGGCGCGATGGGCAAGTCGGCGCAGGTGCCGCTGCACGTGTGGCTGCCGGACTCGATGGAAGGCCCGACCCCCATCTCGGCGCTGATCCACGCCGCGACCATGGTCACCGCGGGCATCTTCATGGTGGCGCGGATGTCGCCGCTGTTCGAACTGTCGCAGACGGCGCTGAACTTCATCCTCTTCATCGGCGCCACCACCGCGTTCTGGACCGGCCTGATCGGCATCGTGCAGAACGACATCAAGCGCGTGGTCGCGTATTCGACGCTGTCGCAGCTGGGCTACATGACGGTCGCGCTGGGCGTTTCAGCCTATTCGGCGGCGGTCTACCACCTCATGACGCACGCATTCTTCAAGGCGCTGCTGTTCCTGGCCGCCGGCAGCGTGATCATCGGCATGCACCACGAGCAGGACATGCGCAAGATGGGCGGCCTGCGCACGCGCATGCCGATCACCTTCTGGACCAGCCTGATCGGCACGCTGGCGCTGGTCGGCACGCCGTTTTTCGCCGGGTTCTATTCCAAGGACACGATCATCGAGGCGGCCGCCGAGCATGCGCACGAGGCGCACGACTGGGTGGCGACGTACGGCTACTGGTCGGTCCTGCTGGGCGCCTTCGTGACCGCGCTCTACAGCTTCCGCCTGATGTACCTGACCTTTGCCGGCAAGCCGCGGTGGGATGCCGGCGCTGCGCACGGGGAACATTCCCATGCTGACGTCACCGATGCGGCGCACGTGGCGTCCGATGATCCGCACCATGCGCATGACGAGGTCGCCCACCACGACGACCACGGGCACGGCCATGGCCACGAACCGCACGAGTCGCCATGGGTGGTCACGATCCCGCTGATCCTGCTGGCGATCCCGTCGGCAATCATCGGCTTCCTGACCGTCGGCCCGATGCTGTTCGGCACCGACATGCTCGGGCATGCCAAGCAGTTGCCGTTCTTCCTGGGTTCCATCGACGTGGCGCCTGCGCGCGATGTGATCGGCAAGCTCGCGGAAGAATTCCACGGCCCGTTCCTGTATGCATTGCACGGTTTCGCCGGCCCGACGTTCTGGCTGGCGCTTGCCGGATTCCTGGTCGCCACGGTGTTCTATTGGTGGAAGCCGGAGCTGCACGGCCGCGCCCGCGAATTCTTCTCGCTGCCGGTGCGCATCCTGCAGGACAAGTACGGCATGGATGCGCTGTGGATCGACGGCTTCGCCGGCGGTGGCATCAGGCTCGGCAAGGTCTCGCGCGTGGTCGACGAGAAGGTCATCGACGGCGCGGTCGTCAACGGCAGCGTGCGGCTGGTCGACATCGTCGCCGGCGTGCTGCGGGTCAGCCAGTCCGGCTACCTCTACCACTATGCGTTCGCCATGATCCTCGGCCTGATCGCGATGCTCGGCATGCTGATGTGGTGGTCGCCATGAGCACGCGCACGACCCAATCCCCGAACCTGTCCGATCAAGGATCCGCGACGTGAGTGCCTTCCCGCTGCTGACCCTGCTGGTCTGGCTGCCGATCCTCGGCGGCGTGCTGTGCCTGCTGCTCGGCAACGACCGCCCGCAAGCCGCGCGCTGGGTGGCGCTGGCAACCGCGCTGGTGGCGCTGGCGCTGAGCGTGCCGCTGCTGACCGGCTTCGACTTCGGCACCGCGAGCATGCAGTTCGTCGAACAGCGGGCGTGGATCCCGAGCTACGACATCCGCTACCACCTGGGTGTCGACGGCATCTCGGTGCCGCTCATCGCGCTGACGACGCTGACCACCACGCTGGTGCTGATCGGCGCCTGGAGCGTGATCGAGAAGCGCGCCAGCCAGTACGTGGCCGCGTTCCTGATCCTCGAAGGCCTGATGATCGGCATCTTCGCGGCCCTGGACGCGATGCTGTTCTACGTGTTCTTCGAGGCGATGCTGATCCCGATGTTCATCATCATCGGCGTCTGGGGCGGCCCGCGCCGGGTGTATGCATCACTGAAGTTCTTCCTGTACACCTTCCTCGGCTCGGTGTTCATGCTGGTGGGGCTGATCTACCTGTACCTGAAGGGCGGCAGCTGGCAACTCGCGGACATGTACGCGCTGCCGCTGACGATGCAGGAGCAGACCTGGATCTTCTTCGCGTTCCTGATCTCGTTCGCGGTCAAGGTGCCGATGTTCCCGGTGCACACGTGGTTGCCCGACGCGCACGTGGAAGCGCCGACTGGCGGCTCGGTGATCCTGGCCGCGATCATGCTGAAGATCGGTGGTTACGGCTTCCTGCGCTTCACCCTGCCGATGCTGCCCGACGCCGGACACCAGTGGGCGTGGCTGGTGATCGCGCTGTCGCTGATCGCGATCGTCTACGTCGCCCTGGTCGCGCTGGTCCAGGAAGACATGAAGAAGCTCATCGCCTATTCGTCGGTCGCCCACATGGGCTTCGTGACGCTGGGCACCTTCATCGCCTTCGGCCTGGTGCGCGACTTCGGCAACACCGACGCCGCCCGGCTCGGCCTGCAGGGCGCGATGGTGCAGATGATCTCGCACGGCTTCGTCTCCGGCGCGATGTTCTCCTGCGTCGGTGTGCTCTACGACCGCATGCACACCCGCATGATCCGCGACTACGGCGGCGTGGTTAACGTGATGCCGTGGTTCGCGATGTTCTGGGTGCTGTTCGCGATGGCCAACTCGGGCCTGCCGGGCACGAGTGGCTTCGTCGGTGAATTCATGGTCATCCTGGCCACCTTCCAGAAGCATCCGCTGCTGGCGTTCGCGGCCGCGACCACGCTGATCACCGGCGCGTCCTACACGCTGTGGCTGACCAAGCGCGTGATCTGGGGCGACGTCGGCAATGCCCACGTGGCGGAAATGCGCGACATCAATGCCCGTGAGTGGATCGTGCTCGGCACCTTCGCCGCCGGCGTGCTGCTGATCGGCCTGTGGCCGAAACCGCTGACCAGCATGATGGAGCCTTCCATCGCGCACCTGGCGAGCCAGCTCGCCGCCACCAAGCTCTAAGCGCACAGAGAGAAGTCGCCGAATGACGACCATGCCCACCGCCGCCGACCTGCTGCCGCTGCTCCCCGAGCTGGTGCTGGTAGGGGGCGCGTTCGCGCTGCTGATGCTCGACCTGTTCCTGGGCGAATCGAAGCGGATCGTCACCCACCTGCTGGCGATCGGCCTGCTGCTGGCCGCCGCGTGGCTGGCGGCCGCAGGCGTCGGCGGTCATGGCACGGTGCTCAATGGCATGTTCGTGCGCGACCCCATGTCCGACGTGCTGAAGGCCGGCTCATGCCTGCTGACGGCGCTCGCACTGGTCTACGCCTGGCCGTTCCTGCGCCAGCGTGGCCTGTACCAGGGCGAAGTCGCGGTGCTGATGCTGTTCGCGGTCGCCGGGATGATGCTGCTGATTTCCGCCGGCAACCTGGTGATGGTCTACCTCGGCCTGGAGATGCTGGCGCTGTGCTCGTACGCGCTGGTGGCGATCGATCGCGACAGCCCGCTGGCTTCGGAAGCGGCAATCAAGTATTTCGTGCTCGGCTCGTTGTCGTCGGGCCTGCTGCTCTACGGCCTGTCGCTGCTGTATGGCGCGACCGGCACGCTGGACCTGGCGCTGCTGCGTGGCGCGATCGCCGCCTCGCCCGAGACCACGCTGCTGCTCACCGGCACCGTATTCGCCATCGCCGGCATCGCCTTCAAGTTCGGTGCCGCGCCGTTCCACATGTGGGTGCCCGACACCTACCAGGGCGCGCCGACGCCGATCACGCTGTTCATCGGTTCGGCGCCGGAACTGGCCTCGTTCGCACTCGCCTTCCGCCTGCTCGAAGGCGGCGTCGGTCCGCTCGACGACCGCTGGCGCCTGCTGATCGCCGGGCTCGCCGTCGCATCGCTGGTGGTCGGCAACCTGATCGCGCTGATGCAGACCAACCTCAAGCGCATGCTGGCCTACTCGGCGGTGTCGCACATCGGCTTCGTCTTCCTTGGTTTCGCCGGCGGCAACGCGGGCGGGTATGCCGCCGCGATGTTCTACGTGATCGTCTACGCGATCATGTCGGCGGCCGCGTTCGGCGCGATCATCGTGCTGTCCAACCAGGGCTTCGAAGCCGACGAGATCGACGACTTCAAGGGCCTGAACGCGCGCAGCCCGTGGCTGGCGGCGATGGTGCTGTGCGTGATGTTCTCGCTGGCCGGCATCCCGCCGTTCCTCGGCTTCTGGGCCAAGCTCGCAGTGCTTCGGGCGGCAATCGATGGCGGAATGCTGTGGCTGGCGATCGTCGGCATCGTGTGCGCCGTGATCGGCTGCTTCTACTACCTGCGCGTGGTCAAGGTGATGTACTTCGACGAGCCGGTCGGCGAACTGGTGCCGCGCAGGGACCGCCCGCTGCAGGTCGCCTTCGCCGCCAACGCGCTCGCGCTGCTGGTGCTGGGCCTGTTCTGGAACCCGCTGATGACCTGGTGCCAGCAGGCGTTCAGCGGTTGATGTTGCAATCCGATGCGCGGATCAGCATAATCCCGCTCCTCTGCTGCGGGGTGGAGCAGTCTGGCAGCTCGTCGGGCTCATAACCCGAAGGTCGCAGGTTCAAATCCTGCCCCCGCTACCAGCTCTCGCTGGCGAAAAAGGCTCCTCGGAGCCTTTTTCATTTTCAGGCGAAGGCTGGCCGCATCTGCGGCAGGGATCGGGCTTTCGCGGGAGGCGTTTCCGACGCCGTCCGCACCGAACTCCAGCGGTATCGGACAAGGGGCCCATCGGGCCCTTTGTCGTTTCCGGGCCACGCCACTACTGGAGATCGCAGGTTCCATCGACATGACCGACAAGGCCCAGGACATCGCCGCGCTGCTTTCGCCCACCGTGCAGTCGCTCGGGCTGGAGCTGCTGGGCGCGGAATACCTGCCGTCGCCCGGCGGCGCATTGCTGCGCCTGTACATCGACGTGCCCGAAGACGCCGCCGACGGGCGCATGGTGGGCATCGAGGATTGCGAAGCGGCCAGCCGCGAAGTCTCCGCGCAGCTGGATGTCGCCGATCCGATCAGCGGCCATTACACGCTCGAAGTCTCTTCGCCCGGCGTCGATCGGCTGCTGTTCACCGCCGCGCAGTTCGCGCGCTTCAGCGGCGAGACCGCCAAGGTGACGCTGAAGCTGCCGCAGGACGGACGCCGCCGGCTGCAGGGCGCGATCACCGCGGTCCAGGGCGACGCGATCACCTTCGACGTCGACGGCCAGCCGTTCGTGGCGTCGATCGACAACATCGAGAAGGCGCGGCTGGTGCCCGACTGGGCGGCACTGGGGCTCGCGCCCGCCATCGACAAATCCGGCCGCGACCTGCGCCCGGGCAAGGCAAAGAAGACCGGCCGCGAGAAGGCGGCCGGGACCAAGACACCAACCAAGAAGCCGGCGGCCAAGCCGTCCCGTGCGGAGTGATTGAAGAATGAGCAAGGAACTGTTGCTGGTGGTGGATGCGGTCGCCAATGAAAAGGGCGTGCCGGAATCCGTGATCCTGGAAGCGATCGAAGCCGCGCTCGCGTCGGCGGCGAAGAAGCGCTATCCCGAGCAGGACGTGCTCGTGCGCGTCGCGATCGATCCCAAGGACGGCACCTACGAAACCTTCCGCCGCTGGGAAGTCGTCGCCGACGACGTGGTGATGGAATCGCCGGACCGCCAGGTGCGGCTGATGGACGCGCTCGACGAGAGCGAAGGCGCCGAAGTCGGCGACTACATCGAAGAGCAGATCGAAAACCCGGACTTCGGCCGCATCGCCGCCCAGGCCGCCAAGCAGGTCATCGTGCAGCGCGTGCGCGAAGCCGAGCGCGCGCAGGTCGTCGACCAGTGGAAGGATCGCGTCGGCGAGCTCGTCACTGGCATCGTCAAGCGCGTGGAGCGCGGCAACATCTTCGTCGACCTCGGCGGCAATGCCGAGGCCTTCATCCCCAAGGACAAGGGCATTCCGCGCGACGTGCTGCGCGCCGGCGACCGCGTGCGCGGTTACCTGTTCGACGTGCGCACCGAGCCGCGCGGCCCGCAGCTGTTCATCAGCCGCGCCGCGCCGGAATTCATGATCGAGCTGTTCAAGCTCGAGGTGCCGGAAGTCGGCCAGGGCCTGGTCGAGATCAAGGCCTGCGCGCGCGATCCGGGCGACCGCGCCAAGATCGCCGTGCTGGCGTACGACAACCGCACCGATCCGATCGGCGCGTGCATCGGCATGCGCGGTTCGCGCGTGCAGGCGGTGTCGAACGAGCTCAACGGCGAGCGCGTGGACATCGTGCTGTGGTCGGACAACCCGGCGCAGTTCGTGATCAATGCGATGGCGCCGGCCGAGGTGCAGTCGATCATCGTCGACGAAGAGAAGCACTCGATGGACCTCGCCGTCGCCGAGGACAAGCTCGCCCAGGCGATCGGCCGCGGCGGCCAGAACGTGCGCCTGGCCAGTCGCATGACCGGCTGGCAGCTCAACGTGATGACCCAGGACCAGGTGTCCGCCAAGTCCGAGGCCGAGCAGGCCGCGGCCAAGGCGCTGTTCCAGGACAAGCTCGAGGTCGACGAGGAAATCGCCGGCATCCTGGTCGCCGAAGGCTTCAGCACCGTCGAGGAAATCGCCTACGTGCCGGTCGGCGAATTGCTGGCGGTGGAAGGCTTCGACGAGGACATCGTCGAGGAGCTGCGCGCCCGTGCCCGCGACGCGCTGCTCAACGATGCGCTCGCGGTGGAGGAGGAAGCCGACGAGCACCAGCCGGCCGAGGACCTGCTGGCGCTGGAAGGCATGGACGACGAGACCGCGTTCGCGCTCGCCGGCCATGGCGTACGCACGGCGGACGACCTGGGCGAGTTCGGCGCCGATGAGGTGGCCGAGTTCGGGATCGAAGGGCTGGACGAAACCCGTGCCGCGGCGCTGATCCTGGCGGCGCGTGCCGAGGAGATCGCCCGCCTGGAGCGGGAAGGCTGAGCCGTCGGGCCGGTCCGGCGGCACCGCCGGCAGGGTCCAAGCGCGTCGAGACTACAATGAACAGTTGATTTTTCGTGCGGGCCGAAGCCCGCGCCACAGGACACGAATTCCGCATGTCGCAACAGACCACGATCCGCAAGCTGGCCGAACTGGTGAACGCACCGGTCGAGAAACTCCTGGAGCAGCTGGCAGAAGCCGGCATGCGCTTCGAGGGTCCCGACCAGGTCGTCACCAGCACCGAGAAGATGAAGCTGCTCGGCTTCCTGCGTCGCACCCACGGCAAGGCCGACAAGCCTGTCGAGGATGCCGCGGCGCCCAAGAAGATCACGCTCAGCCGCAGCCGCAAGCAGGAACTGACCGTCGGCGGCGGCAAGAACCGCAGCACGGTCGACGTGGTGGTGCGCAAGAAGGTCACGCTGGTCAAGCCGACCGAAGTCGGCGGGGACCCGCAGACCGACGAGCACGCGGAGATCCTGCGCAAGCTGGAGGAATCCAAGCAGCGCAACCTGTCCGAGCAGCAGGCGCTGGCCGAGGCCGACAAGCGCCGCGCCGCGGAAGCCGCCGAGCGCGCGCGCCTGGAAGCCGAAGCCGCGGCCGCCAAGGCCCAGGCTGCGATCGCCGCTGCCGTTCCCGCCGAGGAAGAAGGCGCGCGCAAGACCGCGCACACCCACGGCCACGGCCATCCCAAGCCAGCGGCGCCCCGCGTCGACGACAAGGCCGGCCACAAGCACAAGCCCAATCGTGGTTCGCACGCGATGGTGGCGGGCGTCGAGGACGATGAAGGCGCCGCCGCGCGTTTCGCCGGCCAGCTGCACCTGAGTGCCTCCGAGCGCGCGCGCCGCACCACCAGCGTGCGTGGCAAGCCCAAGCCGCGCCGGCAGAACGAGCAGTCGCGCAGCGGCGGCGGCGTGCATGGCTTCTCGCGCCCGACCGCACCGATCGTGCGCGAAGTCGCCGTCGGCGATGCGATCACCGTTGCGGACCTGGCGCAGAAGCTCGCGCTCAAGGGCGGCGACGTGGTCAAGGCGCTGTTCAAGATGGGCGTCATGGCCACGATCACGCAGACGATCGACCACGACACCGCGGCGCTGGTCGTCGAGGAACTCGGCCACACGGTCGTCCACGCCGACGCCGACAACGTCGAGAACGCACTGCTCGCGCACGTCGAAGAGTCGCAGGGCGAGCGTGAGCCGCGCCCGCCGGTGGTCACGATCATGGGCCACGTCGACCACGGCAAGACCTCGCTGCTGGATTACATCCGCCGCACCAAGGTCGCCTCCGGCGAAGCCGGCGGCATCACCCAGCACATTGGCGCGTACCACGTCGAAACGCCCAAGGGCACGATCAGCTTCCTCGACACACCGGGCCATGCGGCGTTCTCGCAGATGCGTGCGCGCGGCGCCAAGCTCACCGACATCATCGTGCTGGTGGTCGCTGCCGACGACGGCGTGATGCCGCAGACGATCGAGGCGGTCAAGCATGCCAAGGCGGCCAACGTGCCGCTGATCGTGGCCATCAACAAGATCGACAAATCCGACGCCGATCCGCTGCGGGTCAAGAACGAACTGCTCGCCCAGGACGTGGTCGCCGAGGACTTCGGCGGCGACACCCAGATGGTCGAACTCTCGGCCAAGACCGGGCTGGGCGTGGACAACCTGCTCGACTCGATCTCGCTGCAGGCCGAAGTGCTCGAACTCCAGGCCACGCGCGAAGGCCGCGCGTCGGGTGTCGTCATCGAATCCTCGCTCGACAAGGGCCGCGGTCCGGTCGCGACGGTGCTGGTGCAGCAGGGCACGCTCGCCAAGGGCGATTACCTGGTCTGCGGCGTGCAGTACGGCCGCGTGCGTGCGTTGTTCGACGAAACCGGCAAGCAGGTCGCCGACGCCGGCCCGTCGATCCCGGTGCAGGTGCTCGGCCTGTCGGGCGTGCCGGACGCGGGCGACGATTTCGTCGTGGTCGCCGACGAGCGCCTGGCCAAGGACGTCGCCCAGCAGCGCGATGCCAAGCGTCGCGAGACGCGCCTGGTCGGCCAGGCGGGCAACCGCATGGAAGACATCATGGCGCAGATGGGCGCGGCCGAAACCCAGCTCAGCCTGCCGCTGATCGTCAAGGCCGACGTGCAGGGCTCGGTGCAGGCACTGCGCGAAGCGCTGGTGGGGCTGTCGAACGAGCAGATCCGCATCAACGTGATTGGTTCCGGCGTCGGCGGCATCACCGAGTCCGACGCCCAGCTGGCGGCGACCTCCAAGGCCACGATCATCGGCTTCAACGTCCGCGCCGACGCCTCGGCGCGCAAGGTGATCGAGAACAGCGGCGTGGACCTGCGCTACTTCTCGATCATCTACGACGTCATCGACCAGGTGAAGCAGGTCGCGTCCGGCATCCTGGGCGTCGAGATCCGCGAAGAGATCATCGGCACCGCGGAAGTGCGCGACGTGTTCCGTTCGTCGAAGTTCGGCGCCGTCGCCGGGTGCATGGTGGTCGAGGGCGTGGTCCGCCGGAACAAGCCGATCCGCGTGCTGCGCGACAACACCGTCATCTTCGAAGGCGAGCTCGAGTCGCTGCGCCGCTTCAAGGAGAACGTCGACGAAGTCCGCAACGGTAACGAGTGCGGCATCGGCGTCAAGGCGTACAACGACATCAAGCCGGGCGACCAGATCGAGTGCTTCGAGCGCATCGAAGTGCAGAGGACGCTGTAAGCGATCGCTGGCATGGCGCACAAATCCTTCCACCGCAGCGATCGCGTTTCCGCCCAGCTCCGCCGTGAACTGGGCACGCTCGTGCACGAAGCCGTGCGCAACCATGGCCTGCCGTCGGTGAGCGTGTCCGACGTCGAAGTCACCCGCGACATGGAACACGCCAAGATCTTCGTGACCGCGCTGCAGCCCGAGCGCGCGCCCGAGGCGATGAAGGCATTGAAGGCGCTGGCGCCGGAAATCCGCTACCAGCTGGCCCAGTCGGTGAAGATGCGGCACGTGCCGGAGCTGCACTTCCAGTACGACGCCTCCTACGACCGCGGCGAGCGCATCGACAACCTGTTGCGCGACCTGCCCGACACAGCCCCGGCGGACAGCGACGAAAAACCGGAATAGTCGCGCTCCCGCTCCCGCTTCCGCTCCTGTGGGAGCGGCTTCAGCCGCGAGCCCTTCGCCATACACTGCACGCGAAGCCCTGCGGTTCGGAATTGCATCACCTCATCAGCTAATATCCCCAACGGCTGTCGGCTGAAAAGCCGCTCCTGCGAAGGGCGACGGTTTGCGGCTCAAGCCGTTTTTGCGGACGGCCAGGCCTCGCGGCTGAAGCCGCTCCCACAAGCGCCCCACGTCCGGTGTGCGCTTGCCTACAATCCCCCCGATGACCTCCAAGCCGCGCACCGCCTTCCGCAAGCTGCACGGCATCCTGCTGCTCGACAAGCCGCAGGGGCTCAGCTCCAACCAGGCGCTGCAGCGGGTGCGGCACCTGTTCCGCGCCGAGAAGGCCGGGCATACCGGCAGCCTGGATCCGCTCGCCACCGGCCTGCTGCCGGTCTGCTTCGGCGAGGCGACCAAGATCGCCGGCGGCCTGCTCGGCGCGCGCAAGGCGTACGACACCGTCGCGCACCTGGGCGTGGTCACCGACACCGACGATGCCGAAGGCCGGCTGCTGCGCGAACGCCCGGTGCCGACGCTCACCATCGATCGCATCGACGCCGCACTGCGCGAACTCACCGGCCGCATCCAGCAGCGCCCGCCGATCTTCTCCGCGCTCAAGCGCGGCGGCGAGCCGATGTACGCCAAGGCGCGGCGCGGCGAAACCATCGAGATGGAAACGCGCGAAGTCGACGTGCATGCGTTCGAACTGCAATCGGCCGCCGACCTGCTCGACACCCCGGTCGAAGCTGGCGGCGCCTCGCTGCTGCGGCTGCATGTCGAATGCGGTTCAGGCACCTACGTGCGCAGCCTGGTGCGCGACCTCGGCGAACTGCTGGGCTGCGGCGCGCACGTCGCGCAGCTGCGGCGGCTGTGGGTCGATCCGTTCCGCGACCCGCGCATGTGGACGCTGGATGCGCTGCAGGCGCTGGCCGAGCGTGGCGAACGCAGCCTCGACGCCTGCCTGCTTCCGATCGAGGCCGGGATGAGCGCCTGGCCGGAGGTCCGGATCGACGATGCCCAGGCGCACCGGCTGGGGCAGGGGCAGTCGCTGGCGGGCGGCTTCGCACCTGCCGGCAGCGTGGCGATGTTCGATGCCGCAGGCCGCGCGCTGGGCCTGGGCGAGGTCGACGACGCGGGCCGCCTGCGCCCGCAGCGGCTGTTCGCCTGGGCCTGCGTCCAGCCGCAGCGTGAGACGGTGTCCTGATCTCCGGATGGCGCTGCGGCTGCTGTTGAGCCGGACAACGGTTTCAACGCATGCCTTGCCCGGCGGAGCGCCCGGGGAGGGAAGGGCCTGAGGTCGGGGCCAGCCCACGGAGCCACACTCCCGGCCCGTCCCGATGCGATTGGCGTTCGCACCGACTGGGTGGCACCCGCCAGACCCGTCCGAGTGCGTCGGCGCCTTGTCCGCAAAGGCCCCGCGAGCTACAATCCCGCGGCTGTTTCGCCCGCGCCGGTGGCGCGTCCGCAACAGCACATCCGCAACACCTCCGAGTTCCATCCGCACGCGGCGGGCCTGGCGGTGCATCGAGCAATCAAGCTCGACGTTCCTGCCGACCACGCATCACCAGAAGGTCACCATGTCCATCGACTCCAGCAAGGTCATCGAGGAAAACAAGCGCAGTGCCAACGACACCGGTTCGCCGGAAGTCCAGGTCGCCCTCCTGACCGCCCGCATCACCCAGCTCACCGAGCACTTCAAGACCCACAAGCAGGACCACCACAGCCGTCGCGGCCTGCTCATGATGGTCAACCGCCGCCGCAGCCTGCTCGACTATCTGCACCGCAAGGACGGCGAGCGCTACAAGGCCCTGATCCAGAAACTGGGCCTGCGTCGATAAGCAACGATTCCGACCGCGGCGCAGCGATGCGCCGCGGTCTTGTTTTTGGCGGACGCGACTGCCGCGCCATGCGGCCCGCCTGAACCTCCACGTCGCAAACGTCCACATCGCAGCAAGGCCGTCATCCACGACCGCCGCCCGTCCGGAGCAAGGGCTCCGCACGGTTCATCGATCAAGACATCAAGGAATTCCAACGTGGCAAAAATCACCAAGAGCTTCCAGTACGGCAACCACCAGGTCACGCTCGAGACCGGCGAGATCGCCCGCCAGGCCGGCGGCGCGGTCATGGTCTCGTGCGAGGGCACCGTACTGCTGGTTTCCGCGGTCGCGGCCAAGAGCGCGCGCGAAGGGCAGGATTTCTTCCCGCTCACCGTCGACTACCAGGAGAAGTTCTACGCCGGCGGCCGCATCCCGGGCGGCTTCTTCAAGCGCGAAGGCCGGCAGACCGAAAAGGAAACGCTGATTTCGCGCCTGATCGATCGCCCGATCCGCCCGCTGTTCCCCGAGGACTACAAGAACGAAGTCCAGATCATCGCCACCGTCATGTCGATGAACCCGGAGATCGACGGCGACGTGCTCGCGCTGATCGGCGCCTCCGCCGCGCTGTCGCTGGCCGGCACCCCGTTCCAGGGCCCGATCGCCGCCGCCAAGGTCGGCTACAAGGGCGGTCAGTACCTGCTCAACCCGACCGTCAGCGAGCTGAAGGATTCCGAGCTCGAGCTCGTCGTCGCCGGTACCGCCAACGCGGTGCTGATGGTCGAGTCCGAGGCGAAGGAACTGTCCGAAGACGTGATGCTCGGCGCCGTGATGTTCGGTCACCGCGAGATGCAGAAGGTCATCAACGCCATCAACGAGCTGACGGTGGAAGCCGGCACCAAGCCGTCGACCTGGCAGGCTCCGGCGAAGAACGACGCCATGATCGCCGCGCTGAAGGAAGCCGTCGGCAACAAGCTGGCCGAAGCCTTCCAGGTGCGCGACAAGCTGCAGCGCCGCGACGCGATCTCGGCCATCAAGAAGGACGTGATGCAGTCGCTCGCCGGCCGCGCCGAGGAAGCCGGCTGGAACGCGGGCGAGATGTCGAAGGAATTCGGCGAGCTCGAATACCAGACCATGCGTGGCTCGGTGCTCGACACCAAGGTCCGCATCGACGGCCGCCAGCTCGACACCGTGCGTCCGATCGCATCGCGCGTCGGCATCCTGCCGCGCGTGCATGGCTCGTCGCTGTTCACCCGTGGCGAGACCCAGGCGATCGTCGCAGTCACGCTCGGCACCGCGCGCGATGGCCAGATCATCGATGCCGTCGCCGGCGAGTACAAGGAACACTTCCTGTTCCATTACAACTTCCCGCCCTATTCGGTCGGCGAAGCCGGTCGCATGATGGGTCCCAAGCGCCGCGAGATCGGCCACGGCCGCCTCGCCAAGCGCGGCGTGCTGGCGGTGATGCCGACGATGGAGGCGTTCCCGTACACCATCCGCGTCGTGTCGGAAATCACCGAGTCGAACGGTTCGTCGTCGATGGCCTCGGTCTGCGGTTCGTCGCTGGCGCTGATGGATGCCGGCGTGCCGATCAAGGCGCCGGTCGCCGGCATCGCGATGGGCCTGGTGAAGGAAGGCGACAACTACGTCGTGCTGTCCGACATCCTCGGCGACGAGGACCACCTGGGCGACATGGACTTCAAGGTCGCCGGCACCAGCAACGGCATCTCCGCGCTGCAGATGGACATCAAGATCCAGGGCATCACCGAGGAGATCATGAAGACCGCGCTGGCGCAGGCCAAGCAGGGTCGACTGCACATCCTCGGTGAGATGGCGCACGCGCTGACCGCGCCACGCGCCGAGCTGTCGGACTTCGCGCCGCGCCTGATCACGATCAAGATCCACCCCGACAAGATCCGCGAAGTGATCGGCAAGGGCGGTTCGGTCATCCAGGCGATCACCAAGGAGACCGGCACCCAGATCGACATCCAGGACGACGGCACGATCACGATTGCCTCGGTGAATGCCGCCGCCGGCCAGGCTGCGAAGTCGCGCATCGAGCAGATCACGTCCGATGTCGAGCCCGGCCGCATCTACGAGGGCAAGGTCGCCAAGCTGATGGACTTCGGCGCGTTCGTGACCATCTCGCCCGGAAAGGACGGCCTCGTCCACGTGTCGCAGATCTCCAACGACCGCGTGGAGAAGGTCAGCGACGTGCTCAAGGAAGGCGACATCGTCAAGGTCAAGGTGCTGGAAGTCGACAAGCAGGGCCGCATCCGCCTGTCGATGAAGGCCGTCGAGGAAGGCGAGGGCGTGCCGGCGGCGTGAGCTCGGGCGCGATTGCTGGACTTTTTGAGAAAGCGGGCTTGGGGCCCGCTTTTTCTTTAGGTGATGGATTGCTTCGGCTGCGGGTGCAGCGTCAGTCGAGTCGATGGCGACGTCCGATCGCGCGCCGGCGGCGGCCCGGCGATTTCCATCACCCGATCTCCGCTTCCCCTTCCATGTAAAACACGCATCGCCCGTCCAGCAGCACGCGTGCGCCTTCCAGCCGGCAGCGCAGTTCGCCGCCACGGCGCGATGCCTGGTAAGCGCGGAATTCATTCCTGCCCAGCCGCTGCGACCAGAACGGCGCGAGCATGCAATGCGCGCCACCCGTCACCGGATCCTCGGCGATTCCCTTGGCGGGTGCGAAGTAGCGGCTGACGAAGTCGAATTCGCCGTCGCCGCGCGCGGTGACGATCAATCCGCTGCGGTCCAGCGCCGCCACGGCCGCCAGGTCCGGCACGAGTTCGCGTACCGTGCGTTCGCTGTCCAGTAACGCCATGTAATTGAACTCGTTGACCCGCAACGCGAGTGGCCTTACGCCCAATGCCTTCGCCACTGCCGGTGATACGGCAATGTCTTCGGAAGCCCGGGCCGGAAAATCCATCGCATACCCATCGCCGCGGCGTTCGACCGTCAACGGTCCGCTGGCCGAATGGAAGATCACGCGCTGGCGCCCCGGTTGCAAGCGTTCCATCACTACCGCCGCGCTGGCCAGCGTCGCGTGTCCGCATAGCGGCACTTCGATCCATGGCGTGAACCAGCGGATCCGGTAATCATCGCCATCGGCCACCAGGAACGCGGTTTCGGCCAGGTTGTTTTCCGCCGCGATTGCCTGCAGCAGCGCATCTTCCACGAACGCCGGCAGTGGCATCACTGCGGCAGGATTGCCGGTGAACCGGCGGCTGGCGAAAGCGTCGACCTGGTAAAGCGGGACACGCATGGACGGCTCCGTGGGCAGGTGAGCGGCGCGTCGACCGCGGCACGCGTATTGTCTGGAGCGCGGCGCGCAGCGTCCATCGCGCCGGTGACCGATGGCTGCCCGGGAGAAGTGCCCTTTGATCAATCATTGGATCCATGCCGGACCCGCATTCGTCGCCGCCTTCCTGGCGTCGCTGGTGGAATTCGTAGAGGCGTTGACAGTCGTCCTCGCCGTCGGCGTGGTCCGGGGCTGGCGCGATGCATTGGGCGGCGCGGCCGCGGCGACGCTGGTGCTGCTGGCGCTGGTCGGAATGCTCGGGACGCTGCTCACGCGTATTCCGCTGGCGTCGATCCAGCTGGTGGTGGGTGCGCTGCTGCTGCTGTTCGGCCTGCGCTGGCTGCGCAAGGCGATCCTGCGCGCGGCCGGCGTCATCGCGATGCACGACGAGGCGGCGATCTATGCGCGGCAGACGCAACTGCTGTCGACAGGAGCGGCGCGGCGCGCGGCGTGGGACAAGGTCGGTTTCGCGGCTGCGTTCAAGATCACGATGCTCGAAGGCATCGAAGTGGTGTTCACCGTCATCGCGATCGGCGCCGGCGCCGGCGGCAAGCTGCTGTGGTCGGCGAGCCTGGGCGCGTTGGCAGCCTTCATCGTCGTCCTCGCCCTGGGCGTGGTCGTGCACCGTCCGCTGGCACGGGTGCCGGAGAACACGCTGAAGTTCGCCGTCGGCGTGCTGCTGTCGGCCTTCGGCACGTTCTGGGTGGGCGAGGGCATCGGAATCGCCTGGCCGCTGCACGACTGGGCGGTGTTCGCCCTCGTCGTCGGCTACCTCGCCATCGCGCTGCTGCTCGCTCGCGCCTGCCGTGCACCGGGAGCCGCCGCATGAACTGGCTGCGCACGATGGCCGGCGAACTGGCCGCGCTGTTCGTCGACGACGGCAGTTTCGCCGTTGCGGTGCTCGCCTGGCTGGCGGTGTGCTGGCTGGCGCTTCCACGCCTGCCGTGGTCGCCCGGCGTGGAAGGCGCGCTGCTGTTCGTCGGACTCGCGCTGATCCTGGTCGAAAGCGTCTGGCGCCGCACGCGAAAGCGCTGATCCAGGCCTTGTGGCGGCAGTTCGGCAAGCACCAGGTCTCCGCGCACACCCCGGGTGCGGCCTGCGGCCTTACCCGGGCTACGGTTTCAACCGGATGCGTAGCCCGGATCAGCGAAGCGCACCCGGGGGCATGACAACGCACCCTGCGCGAACCCCCGGTGCGCCCTGCGGCCTTCCCGGGCCACGGATTCAGCCGGATGCGCAGGGCCCGGTTGGTAACGCAAACGATTATCATTCGATGTTTCCGCCCACCCGGATCCCGCCATGCCCCTGCGCGCCATCCTCATCGCTGCCGCCCTCCTGCTCGCCGCCTGCTCGCGCGCGCCCGATGCCGGCGTCGCCCAGCAGATCACCGAATTGCACGCGCAGGTCGATGCCCTGCAGAAGGCGCAGGCGCAGGCCGCCCAAATGCAGGCGCCCAAGGCCGAGCTCGGGCAGCAGATGCTCAACCTGCAGATCCGCCATGCGCGCCTGTGGGCCGCGGGCGAGAACCAGAACTGGCTGCTGGCGCAGTTCCAGCTGGCCGAGCTCAACGAAGCGCTCGACGACGTGGTCGCTGAAAACGGCGACGCCGCCGCGCTGCAACCGCAACGCCTGGCCGACGTGCTGCCAATGATGATGAAACCGGCGGTGTCCAGGCTGCGCGACGCCATCGACAACCACGACACGCAGGCGTTCGAATCTGCCTACGACGGCCTGTCGGCCGCGTGCTCGGGCTGCCACAGGATCGCCGACCATGGGTTCCTGGTGATCCAGCGGCCGAAGACCCCGGTGCTGGACAACCTCAAGGCCGTGCCCTGAGCTGATCCGCATGCGGTCGCTCGGTGCGCCGTCGCGCCGCGGACCCCGCGCATTCACGCATGTCCTGATCGTCGATCCGCGCGTGCAAGCGCGGGCTCGTCGTCCGCTGGCAGTGCCGCGCACGCTTGCGCGATGCGCTCCGCCCAAGGCAACTGCCGCGCACGCCGCGCGATCCTCCCCGGCAGAGCCGCATCGCGAGCGCGCAGTGGCGCCATCACTCGGCGTTGACACCGCAAAGTAAACTTTGCGTCGCCGCGAGCATCCCTCGATGGCTGGCCCGCCTTCGAAGTCCCAAGGGGACCCAATGGAAAAAGCCACTTTCGAACGCTCCCCGACGGGAGTGCCCGGCCTGGACGAAATCCTGCACGGTGGCCTGCTCGCCGGACGGTTGTATCTGCTGGACGGCAATCCCGGCGCGGGCAAGACCACGCTCGCCCTGCAGTACCTGCTCGAAGGCATCCGCCAAGGCGAGCGATGCCTGTACGTCACCCTGTCCGAAAGTCGCGACGAACTCATCGCCGGCGCCAGGTCGCACGGCTGGTCGCTGGACGGCATCGAGATCCTGGAGCTGGTCAGCGACGATCGTGACCTGATCGGGGACCAGGACGTCACCATGTACCACCCGGTCGAAGTCGAGCTGACCCAGACCACGCGCAAGGTGCTCGACGCGGTGGAGCGTTTCAGGCCCGCCCGGATGGTGTTCGACTCGTTGTCGGAACTGCGCCTGCTGGCCCAGACCTCGCTGCGCTACCGGCGACAGATCCTCGCGCTCAAGCAGTTCTTCATCGGCCGCAACTGCACCGTGCTGCTGCTGGACGACCGTACCGCGGAAGGCTCGGACCGGCAGCTGCAGAGCATTGCCCACGGCGTGATCTCGCTCGACCACCGGCCGCCCACCTACGGCAGCGCGCTGCGGCAGATGCACGTGGTCAAGTTCCGCGGCAGCGACTTCCGCAGTGGGTTTCACGACCTGTCGATCCGCCACGGCGGCCTTGAGATCTATCCGCGCCTGGCCGCCTCCGAGCACGGCTCCGCATTCGAGCGCGACATGGTCGCCAGCGGCGTCGCCGGGCTCGACGCATTGATGGGCGGCGGCATCGACCGCGGCACCGCGACGCTGATCGTCGGTCCGCCGGGCACCGGCAAGTCCACGGTCGCGCTCCAATACGCCGCCGCGGCAGCCGCGCAGGGCGACCATGCGGCGATCTTCGCGTTCGAGGAGACCAAGGCGATCCTCCTGGCCCGTGCCGCCGGACTCGGCATCCGGATCAGGGAAGGCAACGGCGAGGGAGAGGTCAGCGTGCGCCAGCTGGATCCAGCGCAGATCACTCCGGGCGAGTTCGCGCAGCTCGTTCGCCACGCGGTGGAGCGCGACGACGCGCGGATCGTCGTCATCGACAGCCTCAACGGCTATCTCAATGCGATGCCCGACGACAAGTCGTTGATGGTGCAGCTGCGCGAGTTGCTTTCCTACCTTAACAACCGTGGCGTGGCGACGTTCCTGGTCGCGGCGCAGAGCGGGCTGATGGGCCCCAACATGCGCTCGCCCGCGGACACCAGTTACCTCGCCGACGCGGTGGTGATGCTGCGGATGTTCGAACATTCCGGCCGGGTCAAGAAGGCGATCTCCACGCTCAAGAAGCGCAGCGGCGCGCACGAGGAATCGATCCGGCAGATCTGGTTCGACGCCGATGGCATCCACCTGAGCGAGCCGCTGGTGGCGCTGCGCGGCGTGCTGACCGGCGTGCCTTCCGACGAACACGCCCACGAAAGCCACGACCAACTCAACCAGCGATCGCACGCGCGGGTCGATGGCGCCTGACTCCAAACCCGAGCGCAACGTCCGCGTCCTGATCGCCGCGCCAACCCGGCGTGACGGAGAGGTCACCTGCGCGCTGCTCGACCAGGCGGGCGTGTACTGCGAGGCGTTCGACGGGCTCGAATCGCTGGCGGCGGAAATCCAGGAAGGCGTCGGCGCGCTGATGCTGACCGACGTCGCCCTTGCGGGGCCGGACATCGCCGGGGTGCTCGAGGTGCTGGCCGCGCAACCGTCGTGGTCGGATGTCCCGGTGATCCTGCTCACGCCCGATCGCCGGCATTCGCCCGTCGTCGAGCGCGTGTTGTCGGTGCTGACCAACGTGACCGTGCTCGACCGCCCGGTGTCGGCGCGCTCGATGGTGAGCGCGGTGCTCGCCGCCCTGCGCGCGCGGCGGCGGCAGTACCAGTTGCGCGACCAGATGATGGAGTTGCGCCACGTCGAGCGCGCCCTGCGCGACGCCGACCGCCGCAAGGACGAATTCCTCGCCACCCTCGCCCACGAACTGCGCAACCCCCTGGCGCCGATCCGCACCGGCCTGAGCGTGCAGTCGATGCTGCCCGCCGACAGCCCGGAATCCGCGCGCGTGCGCGAAATGATGCAGCGCCAGTTGCGGCTGCTGGTCAAGCTGATCGACGACCTGCTCGACGTTTCCCGCATCGCCACCGGCAAGGTCGTGCTGCAGCGCGAGCGCGTCGACATGCGCGCGATCATCGAGTCGGCGATCGAAGGCAGCCAGCCGGCGATCACTGCCGGCAGCCACACCCTGCAGCTGTCGCTGCCCGACACGCAGGTCTGCGTGATGGGCGACCCGCTGCGCCTGGCGCAGGTGATCAGCAACCTGATCAACAACGCCGCCAAGTACACCCCCAGCGGCGGCTGCATCGCGGTCTCGCTGGCCGAGGAGGCGGGCGAGGCGGTCGTGCGCGTCAGCGACGACGGCGTCGGCATCCCGCCGGAGATGCTCGAGCACGTGTTCGACATGTTCACCCAGGTCGACCGCACCCTGGAGCGGGCGCAGGGCGGCCTGGGCATCGGGCTGTCGCTGGTGCGACGGCTGATGGACCTGCACGGCGGCAGCGTCAGCGCGTGCAGTGCCGGCAGCGACCAGGGCAGCACCTTCACCCTGCGGCTGCCCGCAGTCGACAAAGCTGCCGTCGCGACCCCGATGCGGCACGCGAGCGCGCATGAGGGGTCGCGCGACGTCCGGGTGCTCGTGGTGGACGACAACGTCGATGCCGCCGACTCGCTGGCGATCATGCTGCGCCTGGACGGCTACGAGGCCCGGGTCGAGTACAGCGGCGAGGACGCGTTGCGCACGGCCGAGGATTTCGACCCGGACGTCGTCGTCTGCGACATCGGCCTGCCGCTCATGGACGGCCACGAGATTGCCAAGCGGCTGCGCGCCGATCCGCGCCGCGCCAGCACCGTGCTGGTCGCGGTCACCGGCTGGGGCAGCGAAGAAGACAAGCAGCGCACCCAGCGTGCCGGCTTCGATTTCCACCTGGTCAAGCCGGTCGGGCTGGACTCGGTGCAGGAAATCCTGGGCCGGCTCGCCGCCGGCCGCGCGGCGACTAGCGGGCGAGGGCAGCGGCCTCAGGACTCCATGTACGGATAGCGGTAGTCGCGCGCAGGCACGAAGGTCTCCTTGATGCTGCGCGGGCTGATCCAGCGGATCAGGTTGAGGATCGATCCGGCCTTGTCGTTGGTGCCGGATGCGCGCGCACCACCGAACGGCTGCTGCCCCACGACGGCGCCGGTCGGCTTGTCGTTGATGTAGAAGTTGCCGGCCGCATTGCGCAGGCGTTCCATCGCCTGCTCGATCGCGTAGCGGTCCTGCGCGAAGACCGCGCCGGTCAGCGCATAGGGACTGGTGCAGTCGACCAGGTCCAGCGTCTGGACCCACTCCGACTCGTCATAGACGTGCACCGTCAGCACCGGTCCGAACAGCTCGTCGCACAGCGTGCGGTAATTGGGGTCCCTGGTGACGATGATCGTCGGGCGCACGAACCAGCCTTCGCTGTCGTCGTACTCGCCACCCACCAGGATCTCGGCGGTGCCGGATGCCTTCGCCTCGTCGATCGCCGCCTTCTGGGTGCGGAAGCTTGCGCCGTCGATCACCGCGCCGACGAAGTTGGAGAAGTCGGCGACGTCGCCCATCTTCATCCCGCCGACCAGCGCGGCGAGCTCGTCCTTGATCTTCGGCCACAGGTTCGACGGGACGTAGACGCGGCTGGCGGCCGAGCACTTCTGCCCCTGGTATTCGAAAGCGCCGCGCACGATCGCCGTGGTCAATGCGACCGGATCCGCACTCGGATGGGCGACGATGAAGTCCTTGCCGCCGGTTTCACCGACCAGGCGCGGATAGCTGACGTACTTGTCGATGTTGTCGCCGACCGTGCGCCACATCTGGTGGAAGACCTTGGTCGAGCCGGTGAAATGGATTCCGGCCAGGTGCCTGCTGGCGAGCACCGGATCGCCGACGTCGCCGCCGCTGCCGCTGACCAGGTTGATCACGCCATCGGGCAGGCCCGCCTCGCGGAACAGCTGCATCAGGAAGTGCGCGCTGTACACCGCCGTGCTCGCCGGCTTCCACACCACCGTGTTGCCACACAGCGCCGGCGCCGTCGGCAGGTTGCCGGCGATGGAGGTGAAGTTGAACGGCGACACCGCGAACACGAAGCCTTCCAGCGGCCGGTGCTCGAGCCGGTTCCACATCCCGGGCGAGCTTTGCGGCTGCTCGCGCAGCAGCTGCTCGTAGAAGGCGACGTTGAAGCGGAAGAAGTCGATCAGTTCGCACGCGCTGTCGATCTCGGCCTGGTGCGCGGTCTTGCTCTGGCCCAGCATGGTCGCCGCGTTGAGCACGTCGCGGTACGGCCCGGCCAGCAGGTCGGCCGCCTTCAGGAAGACCGAAGCGCGCGCCTCCCACGGCAGCGCCGCCCATCCCTTCTGCGCGCGCAGCGCGGCGTCGATCGCCGACTGCACTTCCGCCGCGCCGCCCTGGTGGAATTCGCCCAGCACGTGCGCATGCCGGTGCGGCATCACCGCGCGCCCGGTCTTCCCCGTGCGCACGTCCTTGCCGTCGATGACCAGCGGCATCTCGGTCTGGGTCGCCGACAGTTCCGCCAGCTTCGACGCCAGGCTCGCCCGTTCAGGCGACCCGGGCGCGTAGGACTTGACCGGCTCGTTGACCGGCGTCGGAACTCTGGAAATGGCGAGGGACATGGCGGGCTCCGGCAGTGCGAAACCGCCATTGTAATCGGGCGCCACAGGCCCTTCCGCTTCTCGGGAGCGGTTCGATCCTCACTGCCGTCGTAGGAGCGGCTTCAGCCGCGAGCTCTTCCCATCCGTTTCCGCAACGTTCCAAAGAGTACGCGGCTGAAGCCGCTGCTACCGGGGGGCAGCGACGGGCGCGGACGTCGCAGCGTGCGTGGCTACCGGCGCTGGCGCACGCCAGCAGCAGGCCGCCGGGCGACCACGCCGCCGTCGTCGCAGTCGCACGTCGCTGCCGCGCACCTCAGGCGTCCTTCAACGCCTCCACCTGGATCCGCAGCGCGACATCCATGCTGAATCCGTAATCCTTGCCGGCGCTCAATCCGAACTCACTGCGGTCGAAGTTGCCGGTCGCATCGGCGCCGCACAGTTCCCGCTTGAAGATGGGGTGCGGGATGCACTTGAAGTGGTCGATATGCAGCGTCAGCGGACGGCTGACCCCGTTGAGCGTCAGCGTGCCGACCACCCGCGTCGGCGCGCCATTGGCGAAGCCGTCGAGCGTGCCGGCATAGGTCGCGGTCGGATGCTGGGCGACATCGAAGAACTTGCCGGATTTCGCCCAGTCGTTCAGCGTCGGCAATCCGAAATCGATGCTCGACAGGTCCACGACCACGTCGACCTTGCCGGTACCGGCTTCCCGATCCAGCGTGATGCCGCCGCTGCTCTTGTCGAGCTTGCCGCGCCAGATCGAAATGCCCATGTGGTCGGCCTCGAAGCTCGGGTAGGTGTGGGCCGGATCGATCGTGTAATGCGCATCCGCGGCGACGGCGGCGGGTGCGAGCAGGGACAGCAGCAAGGTCGGAAGCAGGACGTTCATGGGGTCTCCGGTCAAGGCGCTGAAGGCCGAGGAATCGCGAGTCTCGCGTCGCCCACCGAAAACGACAACCCCGCCTCAACGCTCACCTTTTCCGTTTCGCGTGCCTTCTCCCTCCGGGTAAGGTGCCGTCGGCTGTTCCGAGAGAAGGTGCCGCCGGCTGTCCCCTTCTCCCTCCGGGAGAAGGTGCCCGAAGGGCGGATGAGGGTGCGCCGCACTTCGATCCCCAAACGGCGAGGCGGCGAAATCCAGCCGACCCGATGCCCACCTAGCGGGACCCGTCTTCCCCAAACAACTCCGCCTGGGGATCGAACGCATGCGGATCGATGAACCCTCCCAACCCCACGCCCACCAAGCGATATCGCGTCCGCGACGGCAGCCCGACGCGCTCGCGCAGGCCGCAAGCAATCGACACGAATGCCTCCAGCGAGCCCGGGCGCTCCGCCGGCGTCAGGCTCCGCGTCAGGATCTGGAAGTCGCTCGTCTTCAGCTTCAGCACCACCGTCCGCGCCAGGCGCCCCGGCGTCTCCACCTGCTCGCGCTGGTACGACGCCCAGGCCTTCTCCGCCAGCCGCTCGATGTGCGGTGCCAGCTCATCCAGCAGCAGGTCGCTGGCGAAGGTGTCCTCGGCGGAGATCTGCAGCGTCGGCCGCTCCGACACCACCGGCCGCTCGTCGATCCCGAACGCCAACTCGTGCAGCCGCCGCCCCCAACGGCCGAAGCGCGCTTCCAGCTGCTCCACCGGCAGCACCCGCAGGTCGCCCACGGAGCCGATCCCCAGGCCCGCGAGCTTGCCTTCCATCACCCGGCCCACGCCGGGCAGCCGCCCGACCGCCAGCGGCGCCAGGAAGTCCTCCACCTGCTGCGGCCGCACCACGAACAGCCCATCGGGCTTGCGGAAATCCGATGCGATCTTGGCGATGAACTTGTTCGGCGCCACCCCCGCCGACGCGGTCAGCTGCGTCTCCTCGCGGATCGCCGCACGGATCGCCTGCGCGGTCGCCGTCGCCGAGGGCAGGGCGGTCGCATGGGTGACGTCGAGGTAGGCCTCGTCCAGCGACAAGGGCTCGATCAGGTCCGTATGTCGCGCGAAGATCGCCCGCACCTGGCGCGACACCGCCTTGTAGCGGACGAAATCCGGCGGTACGAAGACCGCCTGCGGACACAGGCGCTCGGCCCGCACCGCCGGCATCGCCGAGCGCACCCCGAACACCCGCGCCTCGTACGACGCCGCGCAGACGACGGAGCGATTCCCGCGCCACGCCACAACCACCGGCCGCCCACGCAAGGACGCATCGTCGCGCTGCTCCACCGACGCATAGAAGGCGTCCATGTCGACGTGGATGATCTTGCGGGACGGCGCGCTCACCCCGCCATTCTAGGAGCGGCCCCGGGGCCGGCCCGGCCTTGCCTGCCGGGGATGGCTCCCGCCTTTCCGGTGCCGGCGCGGGTGCCGCCCAGCACGGCAGGTGCCGTTACCCCAGGGGCCGACCGCCTGGCCGGAACGGCCCGGTCCCGCCGTTGCCCCCGTCCACACATCTGCACCCCGGTTCGTGATAAGTCTGCCGCGCGCCAGGCCGGCGGGTGCCCCATCCCACCTCTCAGTGGATCGCGAATGCGAATGGATGCTCCACGCCGCCATTACCTGATGCCGCTGGTGCTGCTGCTCGGCGCCGTGGCGACGCTGCTGCCGATCGCCGCCTCGGTACTCCTCGCCCGGCAGCAGGCGCGCGCCCAGCAGGAGCAGCGGGCATTGTTCTACGCCCGCGACGTCATGCGTCGCAGCGAGGACACCTTGCGCCAGATCGGCGATGCGTTCACCTTGCTCGCCGCCACGCCCGACCTGCCGCCGTGCAGCCTGCTGCGGCGCCAGGTGATGCAGCGCATCGACGCCCAGTCCAGTTACATCCAGTTCGTCGGCCGGCTCCAGGGCGGCCGCATCGTGTGTGCGTCCTACGGCCAGTTCGAAGTGCCGCTCGACGTCGGCAAGCCCGACCTCGTCACCGCCAATGGATACCGCGTCTGGCCCGAGCTGCGTTTCCGGTTTGCCCCCGACAAGGCGTTCATCGGCGTCGGCAACGACAGGTTCATCGCGGTGATCCACAAGTCGCTGCCGGTGGATACCACCGTGGCCGAGCGCGGCGTCTCGCTGGCGATCATCAGCCTGGCCGGCCAACGCACGCTGGCCACCCGCGGCCGCTTCCTGCCGGCGTGGATGCCTGGAGTCGACGACCTTGCGCCCGGCCACCAGTCCACGCGGCCGATCGGCCGCAACATCGTGTCCCAGGTGCGCTCGCAGGACGCCGATCTGCTCGCTGTCGTCGCCATGAACGAGGACGATTACGGACGCGAGCTGGCGCAGTTCGCCAGGATCCTCGTGCCCATCGGCGTGTTCACCGGACTGCTGCTCGCCTACGCGGTCAGGCGCGTGGCGAAGGTGCAGATGTCGCTGCCGGCAGTGATCCGCTCAGGCCTGCGCAATCGCGAATTCTTCGTCGAATTCCAACCGGTGGTGCGGCTGGAGGACGAGGCCTGGGTCGGGGCGGAAGCGCTCATCCGCTGGAAGCGGCCGGGCGGCAATCTCATCCGCCCGGACCTCTTCATCCCCGCCGCGGAAGAGACCGGACTGATCCATGCGATCACCCTCGACATGCTGCGGCTGGTCGCGCCCACGCTGACCGCGCTGGCGGCGCGCGACGACGACGCCTTCCTCTCGATCAACCTGTCGCGGCAGGACTTGCGCGAGCCGGGCCTGGAGGCGCTGCTCCACGACCTGGTCGCCCGCACCGGCATCCGCCCCGCGCAGCTGCACCTGGAAATCACCGAGCGCGGGTTGTCCGACACCGTCCACGTGCGCAGCCTGATCGATCGCCTGCGCGCCACCGGTCTGTGCGTCGCGGTCGACGACTTCGGGACCGGCTATTCCAGCCTGGCCGAGCTGGTGCAGTTCAACCTGGACGTCATCAAGATCGACAAGGCCTTTGTCGACACCATCGACGGCACCACCGTCACCAGCCAGGTCGCGGCCCATATCGTCGAGATGGCGCATGCCCTGTCGCTGGGCATGATCGCCGAAGGCATCGAGCGCCGATCCCAGGTGGAGATCCTGCGCCGCTGGCGCGTGCCGTTCGGACAGGGTTACCTGTTTGCCCGCGCCATGGGCAGCCAGGCGTTCCTGGAGGGCCTCGCCCGGCAGGATCGCGCTGCCGGTGGTCGGCCCGGCTAGGGGCATCCACAGGCGCGCACGATCGTCATCGCAGCCGGGCGCTGCGCACCCGACGAGCGCGGTTGCCGAAGCACTGACGGTAACGATGCACCCGCGCGCGCCCTCCACCTCGGACCGCGATCGGGTCGCGATCGCCACCGCCCAATGGCTCGTCAGTAATGCGCCGCGTCGGATACACGTGCTTCCCATGCGCTGCCGCGGGCGGGTCGCCGGCCTGGTTCGACCACACCCGACCCACCCGCACCCCGGTCGCCTCGTCGCCACGCAGGACCGGCGTTCGCGGATCCACGGTGCGTCGCGGCTCCCCGTGCGGCCGCAGGCGAGACGCTACACCCGCATCCGCTCCGCGTGCAGTCGCCGGTAGGATCCCTGGCATGCCTCGGCGACCGCCGCCGCGGCATCGGGCAGGGCGACCTCGCGCGCGACCGGCGCCTCGAACCCGGTCGACGCCCACACATGCGCGTACCAATGCGGCGCCCACACCCCGTCGCTGTCGCGCGGCCCGGTCGGCCAATGCAGCATGCGTGGGGTGAAATCGATCCCCAGCCAGCCGCACAACGCGCGCAGGTAGCCTTCCGGGTCACGCAGGAAATCGCCCGCATCGATCACCGGTGGCGCGGTCCCCGTGGCGCACAATTCCTCGTACAGGGCCAGCTGCTGCGGCAGTCCGATGTTGTCGGCCGTCACCGTGGCGCGCGACTTGACGTAGGACGCCACCACCTCGCGCGGAGCGCGGATCAGCAGCACGTTGCGCAGTCGCGCGATCCAGGCGTGGTCCATCCCCGGCAGCAGGTGGTGCGCCATGTGCTTCTGGTACCAGACCGGCGCATCGCCCGGCGCCGGGCCGAGCAGGGTGTCGACCACGCGCCGCCAGTCGGTGTCGCCCCGTGCGATGACGTCCGCGCCCCCGGGATGATCCAGCCCCGTGCGTGCCAGGTAATGCGCGTACAGCGGCTCGTCGCTGACCGCGCAGTCACCGCGGTTCTCCCAGGCCCGCATCATCGCGGTGGAGATGTTGCGCGGCCCCGACCACATCGCCACGCGCAGCGTCATCGCGCCGGCGCCATGGCCTTGCGATGCGCCACGTCGCGCGCGACCAGGCCCTGGTACAGCCCCTGCAGGCGCTCGACCATCGGTCCCCGGGCGTTGCCGGTCCCGGCGACATCCGCATCGCCGATCCGGCGTCCATCGATCGTATGCACCGGCACCACGCCGGCGAAGGTGCCGGTGACGAAGGCCTCGTCGGCGCCATAGACGTCGGTGAGGCTGAAGGATTTCTCGAACACCGGGATCGCGTTTTCGCGGCACAGCGCGATCACGTTGCCGCGGGTGATCCCGCCCAGGCAATACTCGCCGGTCGACGTCCACACCTGTCCCTTGCGCACGATGAAGAAGTGGGTGGAGTTGCAGGTGGCGACGAAGCCATGCGGATCCAGCATCAGCCCCTCGTCGGCGCCGGCGGTGTAGGCCTGGATGCAGGCGGTGATGCAGTTGAGCTTGCTGTGCGAATTGAGCTTGGGGTCCTGTACATCCGGGTAACCGCGGCGCACGTGCACCGTGAACAGCGAGATCCCGCGCTCGGCGCTCGCGGCCGAGGCGGTCTTGTATTCGGGGATGATCACGATGGTGGCTGGCCCGACCACCACCCGCGGATCCTGGTAGGGCGTGCGCTTGACGCCACGGGTGACCATCAGCCGGACATGCACGCCATCGCCCTCCATGCCGTTGGCCTGCAGGGTCTGCTCGATGGCGCGCGTCAGCCCGGCACGGTCCAGCCCGATGTCCAGCATCAGCGCCTTCGCCCCCTCGTACAGCCGGTCCAGGTGCGCCTCCAGGAACAGCGGCTGCCCACCGGCCACGCGCAGGCCTTCCCACACCCCGTCGCCGAGCACGAAGCCGCTGTCGAACACCGACACCACCGCCTGCTCGCGCGGCTTCAGCGCGCCGTTGATCCAGATCCAGATGTCCGCGTTGCGCGGATCCTCCGCCGAATGCTGCGTGCCCTGGACCATGCGTGGCCTCCCGGATGACCGGCCGATGGTAGCGGCAAACCCCGGGACGCCGGCTTCACCCGGCGCATCGGGCGTGGACATGGGCGCCTGGCCATCTGGTTACACTCGACGCCTGCCGCTTGCGGCGCACCGCGGGGCCGCACGCATGCACACCGCCGCCCAACCGCTCACGTCTGACGATCCCGCGCTGTCGCCCTGGTGGCTGCGCACGGTCGTGATCGTGCTGGTGCTCGGGTTCGCCGGGCTGGGCGCGATGACGATGTCGGCCTATCACCTTGCGCCGCCGGTTCCGGCGCGGACGGTCGATGCCCAGGGCGTGCTGGTCTTCAGCGGCGACGATGTCCGCGCCGGGCAGGCGGTGTTCCTGAAGTACGGGCTGATGGACAACGGCAGCATCTGGGGCCACGGCGCGTACCTGGGACCGGATTACGCGGCGGCGACGTTGCATCGGGTCGGCGAGTCCTGCGCCCGCGCCATCGCACGGCAGCAATACCACCGGCCACTGGAGGCGTTGTCGCCAGGCCAGCTGGCCTCGGTGCATGCGCAGACGGCGGTGCAACTGAAGACCAATCGCTTCGAGGCATCCAGCGATACCCTGCGCCTGACCGCGGCCGAAGCGCGTGCGTATCGGGACGAGGTCGCGGTGTGGACGGATTATTTCCTGCACCCGGCGCGCAATGGCGGCCTGCATGCGGCGCTGGTCAGCGACGCGACCGAACTGCGGCAGTTCAGCGCGTTCGTGAGTTGGGCCGCCTGGGCATCGGTGGCCGCCCGCCCGGGGGAAGCATCCTCCTACACCAACAACTTCCCCTATGACCCCAGCGTGGGCAACGTCGCCACGCCCAATGCCCTGCTGTGGAGCGCGCTGAGCCTGCTGGTGCTGCTGGGCGGCATCGCGGCCGTGCTGCTCGCGTTCGGCAAGTTCGACTACCTGGGGTGGATCAGCCACGACCACCACATCCGCCCCAACGTGCGTCCCGGCGAATCCAGCGCGGGGCAGCGCGCGCTGGTGAAGTTCTACGTGGTCGTCGCGCTGCTGTTCCTGATGCAGACGCTGGTGGGCGGCGCGACCGCGCATTACCGCACCGATCCGGCGAGTTTCTACGGCTTCCAGCTCGAGACGATCTTCCCCAGCAACCTGCTGCGCGCATGGCACCTGCAGACGGCGATCTTCTGGATCGCGACCAGCTTCGTCGCCGCCGCGCTGTTCCTTGCCCGCAGCCTGCGGGCGGAGGAGCCGCGCTGGTTCCGCCCCTGGGTGCACGTGCTGTTCGGCGCCTTCGTGCTGGTGATCGCCGGCAGCCTGCTCGGCGTCTGGGCAGGCATCCTGCAATCGCTGGGGACATGGTGGTTCTGGATCGGCGACCAGGGCTGGGAGTACCTCGAACTCGGCCGCGTTTGGCAATACCTCCTGGTCGCAGGATTGTTCGTGTGGTTCGCCATGCTCTGGGCCATGGCGCGCCCGCGCGAAGTGGCGAACGCGGCGGCGCGGCCGCTGTCGGTGATGTTCCTGCTGGCGGCCCTCGCGATCCCGGTGTTCTACATCCCGGCGCTGTTCTATGGCGCGGAAACCAACTACACGGTCGTGGACACCTGGCGCTTCTGGATCATCCACCTGTGGGTCGAAGGTTATTTCGAATTCTTCGCCACCACCGTCGTCGCGCTGACGTTCTACCAGCTGGGGCTCACCCGCCGGAACGTGGCCCTGCGCGTGATCTACCTCGACGCCATCCTGTATTTCCTCGGCGGCGTGATCGGGACCGGCCATCACTGGTACTTCAGCGGCAACGGCAATTTCAGCATGGCGATGTCGGCGATGTTCTCGGTGCTGGAAGTCGTGCCGCTGACGTTGCTGACGCTGGATGCCTGGGATTTCGTGCGCACCACGCGCGGGGATTGCGAGACCTGCGGCAAGGACATCGCGATTCCGCACAAATGGACCTTCTACTTCCTGATGGCGGTGGGCTTCTGGAACTTCGTCGGCGCGGGCATGTTCGGGTTGCTGGTCAACCTGCCGATCGTCAGCTACTACGAAGTCGGCACCGGCGTGACGCCGACCCACGCGCACGCGGCGCTGATGGGCGTGTTCGGCATGCTCGCCATCGCGCTGATGGTGTTCGTGCTGCGCCAGGCCACGAGCGAGGAGCGATGGCCGGCGATCGAGAAGTACATCCGGGTGTCGTTTTTCGGGACCAATGCCGGCCTGGCCATGATGGTGTTCATGAGCCTGTTGCCGGGCGGCATCCTGCAGGTCTGGGATGTCGTGCAGCACGGCTACTGGCATGCGCGCAGCCTGGAGGCGATCGGCAGTTCACGCTCGCTGCTGTTCGAATGGCTGCGGTTGCCGGGCGACGTGGTGTTCATCATCTTCGGTGCGGTGCCGCTGGTGATCGCGGCAGTCAAGGGCTGGCTGGGCGTGCGCGCCTTGCGCACTCCCTGAACTGTGGCGTTCGAGCGTGCTTGTTCGCGACCGGACCGCTAGTCTGGTGACTCGCACTCGCAACGACGCGTGCGCCATGGAGACACGCGTGGAATCCATTGAACGAGAAGTCGACCGGCTGTTCAGCTTGAATGGTCGGCATCCGGTGCTGTTCTGGTCGCGTTGGGATGAACTGGTCGCGCTGCACCAGCTCAACAAGAGACAGGCAGACGCTCTGATGTCCCGGCGCGTGCCGCCGCCCCGGCCGACGAAAACGCTCCGGCCCGTCGACGGGCCCTAGAACGGGTGCGCAGGAGGCTGCCTGGACCCGGAGCGGACATCGCCCGTCAACGCACGTCGGTCACACCGCCAGTCCGGCGTCGCCTTCGAGCACCGACTGCCGCATCCGCGGCGCCTCGCCCGCACGCCAGAGCGACACCTCGTGGCGCACGCGATAGCGCAGCGGTCCGCCGTCGGCGCGAGGGCTGCGCTCGATCGGGCGCGGGATGCAGACGAAGTCTGTCGCCAGCGTGCTGGCGTCCACGCGCACCGTGGAATAGCCGTGTCCGCCCATGTCGACGAAACTCAGGTGCGGCGCCAGTTCCGGATTGCTCGCCGCGTGCGCTTTGTCGAGGTCGCCGCTGCGGGCGTATTCCAACGCCGAGCGCACGCCATGGTGCATCAGCAGGTTGACCGTGGGCTGCGGCGGGCCGCCGCCCGGATTGGCGACGTACAACGGGCGCAGCGGATTGTCCGGTTTGAGATTGTGCTCGTTGGCTTCGGCCATGCCCGGCGACGAGATCGAACCGCCGACGAAGGTGACGCCCACCGGCTCGAACGCTGAAGGCGGCAGTGCCTTCGCGGCGTACCCCGCCCAGAAGCTGTGGCGATCGCCGGAAACGATCGCGAACCCGGTGATGCCGGCATCGCGCACCGTATCGAAGATCTCCGCGCGCTCGTGGTACGTGCCGCCCCAGTCGCCCGTCGCCATGACGGCGAAGCCTTCGCCCGTCCATGTCCCCAATGTCGGTGGGAGATGCTGCGGATCCACGCGCCAGTCGGGCGTGCCCAGTGAGTTGCCCCAGATCTTCCAGGTCGCGGTCGCGGCGCGCAGGCGCGCGAGGAACCACGCCTTCTGCTTCGCGCCCAGCACCGTCTGCGCGGCTTCGCCGGCGCGGTAGTTGGCGACGTGTTTGTCGCCGAACGACAGCGTCGCCGGCGGATGGCCGTTGGCGTAGTCGCGGCCGGCGTCGATCTGCATCGCCAGCTCCTCGGGCACCCAGCCGAGCTTGTCGCCTTCGAACAGCGGGTTGATCTCGTCGCGGTTGCCGGGATCGCGCGAGCGGAAGCTGTGCTGGTCGGTCAGGATCAGGTCGATGTGCCGGCCCCAGCGCAGGGCGCGATACGCGATCAGGCTCTCGATCGCGGCGAGGTTGTTGGGTTCGCGCCCCAGGCCGTCGTCGTCGAACTGCGTGACCGGCGTGTCCACCACGAGCGGCGCGTCGAAGCGGTCCAGCGGCCGGCCCGGCGGCATCACGCGCGCCGGCTGGAACTCGAACCACGCCTGGTTGGCCGCGACCTTCAGCGTCTGCGCCGGGATCTGGCCTTCGCCCGGGAATTCCTGGATCGACTGCCAGCCCTGCCACGAGAACTCGTGGTTGTCCCAGATCGCCACGAACGGCCAACGCGCACGCGCATCCTGCAGGTCGGGATCGAGCAGGTAGGCGTTGTAGAGCGCGCGGTAATCGTCCAGCGACCCCGGCACGGTGAAGCGGTTGTTGGCGACCGCCCGCCCGTGCGCGTAATTGACCGGGAACTTGATCCGGCGGTCGTAGCGATGCCCGTCCTTGACCTGCGCCGGCGTCTGGATGACCTCGTAGACGAAGTCGCCCAGGTGCAGCACGAAGCCCAGCCGCTCGTCGGGCGCCGCCTGCTCGTCCTCGAAGATCATCCTGCGCCAGGCGTTCATCGCGCCCTCTGGCAGGCTCTGGCAACTGACGAAGGCGAAGCGGGTAGGGCGCCCGTCGTCCGGCGCGGGCGCCGTCATCGTGCGGCCGATCCGGCTGCCGTTGCCTTCGTCGTCGACGAAGCGATACCAGTACTCGCCGCCCGCGGGCAGGTCGCCGACCAGTACTCGGCAGGTCCAGTCCGCCTGCGCCAGTACGGGTGCCGACGCCGTCGCGATCACGCGCGTGAACGCCGGATCCGCCGCCACTTCGACCAGCAGCGTTGCGCGCTCGCGGCCATCGGCATACGGGCGCCGAGTCCACAGCAGGACGCTATGGTCGTCCGGATCGCCCGACGCGACGCCCTGCGGAAACAGGTCGCGCCGCTCGCGCCAGCCACTGGAGGAAGGGTGCAGCGTGCTGCAACCCCAGGCCAGCGTCGCGCCCAGCGCGGCGGCGAGCTTGAGGAACTGGCGGCGGTCCAGGTGCGGCATGACGGTCCCCGGTAGCGATGGTCGCAGTGCCGCAACGCTAGGTGCGGACCCGGACAGGGGGACGTGCCGGAAGTACCGCTGCAAGCCAAAGCACAACCGAAGTCATGCCCGCTTTCACCCGCGCAGGCGCGGCCGCTCTTCGGCAGGAGCGGCTTCAGCCGCGAGCCCTCTCCCCGCGACCGCCGCGCATGGAACCAGCTCTACCAGCCGACCACCCCCTCACTGCTTCGGCGCCTCACTCTCCGTATGCGCGACGCACTTCCACGCCCCACCCACCTTCACCCAGGTCGACGAGTCGACCACGTCCTGCTCCATCCGCCTGCCATCCATCTGCATCGCCTGGTGCGCCCGGTAGGTGGCGATGGCCACATCGTCCGCCGGGAACAGCACGTCCATGTCCGACAGCGTGTACTCCAGCAGTCCGTGCTTCGGATCCTTGAGCATCGCCGCGTACTGCGCCGGATCGAAGCGCATCGTCCCGTGGCTGCTCACCATCAGCGCCTGCGGGGCGAGCAGGGCAGTGGCGGCGTCGGCATCGCGGGCGACCAGCGATTTCCAGAAGGCATTCTCGAGCCGTTCGATGTCCTGTCGGGCGCTTGTCATTGGATGCTCCGGTACGTGGAAAGTCACTGGCATGATCCGCGCCGGGGGTTGTGTTGCAGTGAATGAGCCGGCCAGTCCGCCGCATGACTGCATCCTGCGCGGGCGCACCACGCGGCCTCCAGGCCCGCTTGTCCTTGCAGCTTTCCCAATCACGTCGCAAGCCGTACGACGCAAATCCCGGCATCATGGGGATTCGACGCACTCCCAGGGGCTGGGTGCGGGGTTGCCCGCTGGGCGATCCGCCAGGCTTCTCCCGCCCGGAGCCTTGTCTTTGTCTGAATCAAAAGCAGAGTAATGAATCAATCCAGCCTTTCCTCCTTCATCTGGTCCGTTGCCGACCTGCTGCGCGGCGACTACAAGCCACACGAATACGGCAGCGTCATTCTCCCGTTCACCGTGCTCCGCCGGATGGACTGCGTGCTGGCGCCCACCAAGGACAAGGTCCTCGCCGAACTCAAGAAGAAGACCGACGCCGGCATCAATCCCGATCCGTTCCTGCGCCGCAAGGTCGGTGCGGCGAAGTTCTACAACACTTCGCCGATGGACCTGCCCAAATTGCTAGGCGACCAGGACAACATTCGCGGGAACCTGTACTCCTACATCCAGGACTTCTCGCCCGAAGCACGCGACATCTTCGAGCGCTTCGACTTCCACGCCCAGGTCGAGCGCCTGGCCAAGTCCAACCTGCTGTACCTAGTGACCGAGAAGTTCGCCAACATCGACCTGCACCCGGACCGCGTCGACAACGCGCAGATGGGCCACGTGTTCGAGGAGCTGATCCGCAAGTTCGCCGAACTGTCCAACGAGACCGCCGGTGAGCACTTCACCCCGCGCGAAGTCATCCGCCTGATGGTTAACCTGATCTTCATCGAGGACGACGACGTGCTCAGCCCCGGCAATGCCGTGGTGCGCACCATCTACGACCCCACGGCGGGTACCGGCGGCATGCTCTCGGTCGCCGCCGAGCACCTGATGCAGCACAATCCTGCCGCGCGCCTGACTCTATTCGGGCAGGAGCTCAACGACGAGTCCTACGCCATCTGCAAGGCCGACATGCTGATCCGCGGCCAGGACGTGGGCAACATCGTGCCCGGCAACACCCTGAGTGAGGATGGCTTTGCCCGCCGCAGGTTCGACTACATGCTGTCGAACCCGCCGTTCGGCGTGGAGTGGAAGAAGGTCGAGAAGGTCGTGCGCAAGGAGCACGAGGACAAGGGTTTCGACGGCCGCTTCGGCCCCGGCCTGCCGCGCGTGTCCGACGGCTCCATGCTGTTCCTGCTGCACCTGGTGTCGAAGATGTCGCCGCGGGTGGGCGACGAAGGCGGCAGCCGTTTCGGCATCGTGCTCAACGGCTCGCCGCTGTTCACCGGCGGCGCCGGCAGCGGCGAGAGCGAGATCCGCCGCTACCTGCTTGAGAACGACCTGGTGGAAGCCATCATCGGCCTGCCCACCGACATGTTCTACAACACCGGCATCAGCACCTATGTCTGGATCGTCTCCAACAAGAAACCGGCCGCGCGTCGCGGCAAGCTGCAGCTGATCGATGCCAGCGGCTTCTGGCAGAAGATGCGCAAGTCGCTGGGCAGCAAGCGCAAGGAACTGGGCGACGATCACATCGCCACCATCACCCGGTTGTTCGGCGAGTTCGTCGAGGCCGAGCAGGACGGAAAGCCGATCAGTCGCATCTTCCGCAACGAGGATTTCGGCTACACCACCATCACCGTCGAACGCCCGCAGCGCGACGAAGCCGGCAACATCGTCCTCGGCCAGAAGGGGAAACAGAAGGGCAAACCACAGCCAGATTCCAGCCTGCGCGATACCGAGAACGTGTCGCTGGGGCAGGACATCAGCGAGTACTTCAGGCGCGAAGTGCTGCCGCATGCGGCCGATGCGTGGATCGACGAGGACAAGAACAAGGTCGGTTACGAGATTCCGTTCAACCGCCACTTCTACGTGTTCGAGCCACCGCGACGGCTGGAGGAAATCGATGCGGAACTGAAGCAGGTGTCGGTCAGGATCATGAAGATGCTGGAGGAGTTGGCGGAATGAGTTTGCCGAAGTATGGCGAGTACAAGAAAAGTGGGATTCCATGGCTTGGCAATGTGCCGAGTCACTGGGAGGTACGTCGCTTTAAATGGCTTATCGATCGAAACGACGGTGGCGTTTGGGGTGATGAGCCAGATGGCGTTGATGACACCGTTGTACTCCGCTCCACAGAGCAGACAGTTGACGGGTGCTGGCGGATTGATGACCCCGCGATGCGCAAACTTTCAGAGAGGGATCGCCTTTCGGCGCTGCTCGCCGAAGGCGACTTGCTGCTCACAAAGTCCAGCGGAAGTGCGTTGCACATCGGAAAGACCACGCTCGTTGATAGGGGCGTGGCTGAGTTAAACGCCTGCTACTCCAACTTCATGCAACGCATCCGAGTCCGGCACGTGCTCTCTCCAAAGATTGCTTGGTACATCCTCAATAACGGTCTCGCACGGGCACAACTAGATCTGTTGTCCAATTCCACGACTGGGCTGGCAAATCTAAACGGCGCGATTATTGGCGAGGTAGTGGTGCCGACTGCGCCTGCGGAAGAGCAGGCTGCAATAGCCAACTTCCTCGACCACGAAACCGCCAAGATCGATACCCTGATCGCCGAGCAGGAAAAGCTGTTGGCGCTGCTGGCCGAAAAGCGCCAGGCCACCATCTACCTCGCCGTCACCCGCGGCCTCAACCCCAACGCCCCGATGAAAGACTCGGGAATTCCCTGGTTTGGCGAAGTGCCACAGCATTGGGAGATGCGACGTCTTAAGTCGATCTCGCCGTCAATAACGGTCGGAATTGTTGTTAATCCAAGCGATTACATTTCCGAGTTTGGATTGCCATTCATCTATGGCGGAGACATTTCCGAAGGCGTAATATCGACGACTTCTTGTCGCCGCATCCCGCCAGAAGACAGCGCGAGGCAACCAAAGACCCGCTTGTCAGCTGGCGATCTGTTGACTGTTCGTGTAGGCGCACCAGGCGTAACTGCTGTTGTACCGCCGGAGTGTGAAGGCGGTAACTGCGCCTCCGTCGTCCTAATTCGGCGTGGCGACTTTGATTCGCGTTGGCTGTGTTTCGCCATGAATAGCCGAATGGTTCGGTATCAAGTTGAAGTTGTGCAATACGGAGCTGCCCAAGAGCAATTTAATATCGCCCACGCCGCTGAGTTCTGGATTGCCACACCGCCAAAGGATGAGCAACTGGCTCTGGCGCAGTACATTGAAGAAAATCTCGCCAAATTAGGAGATTTGCGCAAGCAGACCGAAGGCGGAATTGGTCTTCTCAAGGAGCGCCGCAGCGCCCTGATCGCCGCCGCCGTCACCGGCAAGATCGACGTGCGTGGACTGGTTGAACAGGTGGCCGCATGAGCGGCAAAAGCGCCGCCATCGTCGGCTTCATCGCCAACCTGCTGCCGCTCTATTCATGCGAGAGCCACGATGGCATCGGGTGCGCGCGTTCCCTGCAGGACGGCACACTGGTCTGGCCGGTGGACGAATCCGACTGGGACGAGGAGCGTGGCACCGTGCGTATGCAGTGGCAGGGCGACCCGCTACGCGAATCCCTCGTCGATGGCGATCAGATCGCCACGTTGGCGCTGGAACGCTATGTCCGCCTGCATGGTGTAGGTGCCAACGAGGAAGCGCTCGCCGCCGAGCTGTGGTTCATGGCGCGGCACTTCCATTTCAAGACAAGCTGCCATGTGTACTTGCCGCAACTGCCGGAACCGCCGCACCCGCTCGTACGTGCCGGACGCGCGGCTCGGCGCATGGGCGAGGGCCTGCTAGTCAATCTCGTATGCAAGCTGTCCGGAGTGGGTTGAGCCCTACAAATCTTTCAGGAGAATCTTGCGATGACCCACACACTTCTGGCCAAGGAACAGCCACTCTCAAAGATTTTCAGCGACGACTACGTGTTTTCCATCCCTGGGTACCAGCGGCCGTATTCCTGGGGCACGGATCAGGCGCAGGAATTGCTGGACGATCTCGTGGCCTACATGCAGTCCGGCGGAAGCAAGCTGGAGGGCGTGGCACCGTATTTCCTTGGAAGCATCGTCCTGATCAAAGGCGATGCTTCACCCGAAGCAACGGTCGTCGACGGGCAGCAACGCCTGACCACCCTGACGCTATTGCTGTCGGCCATCCGGGCCACGGTGAAGGATGCGGGCATGCAAACGGGCATAACCAAGCGCATTTATGAGCATGGTGACGTCGTAACCGCGACGCCGGCGCGCTACCGCTTGTCTTTGCGCGACCGCGACCGCGATTTCTTCCGCGAGTACGTGCAACACGAGGGTGGCATCAACAAGCTCGTTGCCCTGAACGACACGCTGCCTGACGCCCAGCAGCGTCTGCGGCGAAACGCAGCGTTATTTCTTGTCCAATTGCCGAAGTTCGATGAGGCAACGTTGGTGCGGTTGGTACAGTTCATGGCCACGCGCTGCTATCTGGTGACGGTGGCTACTCCGGACCTGGATGCAGCCTATCGCATCTTCGGTGTGCTCAACAGCCGCGGACTGGACCTCAGCGCGACCGACATCCTCAAGGCGGAAATCATCGGTGGCGTAGCCAAGGAAAGCCGCGACACATACACGATGAAGTGGGAAAGCCTTGAGGAAGACTTTGGGCGCGATGCATTCGGCGAATTGTTCAGCCACATCCGCATGGTTTATCGCAAGGCCAAGCCACAGGGGACGCTACTCAAGGAGTTCCGCGAACACGTCGGTGTCGCTGATCCGGTGAACTTCATCGATGAGACACTGGTCCCCATGGCACAGGCGTTCCGGGAGATCACGGATGCCGACTATTCCAGCCAGAAGCACGCCGAGGTGATCAACGGCTATCTGGAATGGCTGAACCGCATCGAGTTCAAGGATTGGCTACCCCCTGCATTAGCGTTCTTCTCGCGCCATCGCAATGATCCGGACGCGATGCTGCGGTTCTTTTGCGACCTGGAGCGGCTGGCCTACTCGATGCTGGTGCGGCGCTCTGGGGTGAATGAGCGCATCGAGCGCTTTTCGTTATTGACCCGTGCCGTGGAGGGTGGCAATGACCTTTACGACGAGGGCTCGCCGCTGCAGTTGTCTCCGGTGGAGCAAAACCATACGTACACGACCCTGTCAGGGCCGCTGTACGACACGCATTCGGCACGTGCCCTTTCGGTGATCCTGCTGCGATTGGACGGATTGGTATCAGGTGGTGGTGCGAAATACGACCACGACGTCATTACCGTCGAGCATGTAATGCCACAGCAGCCGCGCGAGGGCAGCAACTGGCTCGCGTGGTTACCAGACCCGCAGGATCGGTTGAGTTGGGTCCACCGGCTTGGCAACCTTGCGCTGCTCACGCGCAAGAAGAACAGCGCTGCAAATAACTATGATTTCGATCGGAAGAAGATTGCCTACTTTACGAAGGGCGGCGTGTCTCCCTTCGCGTTGACGACACAGGTATTGCAGCACGCGCAGTGGACTGCTGACGTCTTGGAGGAAAGGCAAACTCAACTGATCGAAGCACTGGAGCGCCACTGGCGTCTGGAAGGGCGGAAGAATCCACAATCGATCGCGATGGCGAAAATCGCGGCAGCAGTTGGAGACGCTCCCGAGTTTGAGATGGAGAGCCCCAAGCACGGTTTGAAGGCAACGGCGCGCGAGATCGGCGACCAGTTCGTGGTGCTGGCTAGCTCGAACGCAAAATCGGAATGGATGGGAAATGAGCACGCCTATAAGACACTCCGTGAGGAACTGATCGATAGCGGGATGTTGGCGGCAGATGGTGACCGACTCAAATTCATGCAGGATGTCGCATTCACCAGTCCGAGTGCAGCCTCTGCCGTCATCCTGGGTCGACCTGACAATGGCCGAATCACCTGGTTGCGGAAGGGCACGGGTCAGACCTATGCGGAGTGGGACGAGGGCATGCCACCGGGATCTCCCGATCCGAAGTTGCCCAACGGAGGGGGTGCGCGGCAACAGGTGTTCAAGCGGTTCTGGACGCAGTTCCTGGAGCGCTCCAAGGCAAAAACGCCATTGTTCGCCAATCGGAACCCCACGACCGATCACTGGCTAAGCGCGGGCATCGGGCGAACGGGATACTCGGCAACCGTGGCATTGACGCAGGATGTTGGCCGGGCCGAGATATACATCCGCCTTGCCAACGATGATGGGTCGCGCAGCAAGCAGGCGTTCGACATCCTCCATGGCCAGAAGGCGGAAATCGAGGCCCGCTTTGGCGGCAAGCTGGACTGGCAACGCCTACCGAACCGGGCGGGGACGCGGATCTGCGTCGAGGTCCCCGGTGGCTGGAGGCTTCCAGAGTCCCAGTGGCCCTTGTTCCAGGACCAGTTGATCCAGCTGTCGGTGCGTCTGGTTGAGGCGATGCAAGACCCAATATCGGAGATCGAGGTCTAGTCGCGCGGCCAGCTGGAAACGGGGTACTTGCCCCCGTGTTGCCAAAGAGGCAACATTCGTTGCCATATGAGCAACACTATGACCCTGATGGACCTGTTGTTCGGTCGCGCCCGCCAGCGGGTGTTGGCCGTGTTGCTGCTCGAGCCCTCCGCCGCCTTCCACCTGCGTGAACTGGCCCGGCTGACGGGCACTCATGCCGGAACTCTGACGCGGGAGCTCGACAAGCTCACCGGGGCAGGCTTGGTGCTGCGCAACGAGCAGGGGAACCAGGTGCACTACCAGGCCAATCGGGCTTGCCCGCTGTTCGATGACCTGGCGGCAATCTTCCGCAAGACCCACGGGGCTGCGGCGATGCTGCGCGAGGCGCTGGCGCCGTTGGCGGCGAAGATCCTGGTAGCGCTGGTGTTCGGCTCGACGGCGCGCGGTACGCAATCGGCCGGCAGCGATATCGATCTGCTGGTGGTGGGCGACGCAGGCTTCTCGGAACTGGTAAAAGCGTTGTATCCGGCACAGGCCGAACTTCGCCGCGAGATCAATCCGGTGCTGTACTCGCCTGCGGAGTTTGTGGAGCGCGTGAGGCGGGGAGAAGCTTTCGTGCGCGAGATCACGGGCAAGTCCGTGGTATTCCTGATGGGGGATAAGGATGACCTTGCAGAACTTGCTGGCGATCCAGCGCCTGCAGCAGCACGACACTGATCGCGCGTCGGTCCTCAAGCTGCTGGGTTCGGCGCGCCGCAACCTGGCCGACGCGCACGTGGATGCCATCGGCAACGACAATCGCTTCGATGCGGCCTACAAATGCATCATGCAGTGCGCGATGCTCGGCCTGTGGGCCAACGGTTACCGCACCGCGACCAGCCAGCCAGGGCACCACCAGACCGCGATCCAGTGCCTGACCCTGACCATGGGCGTGGCGAAGGAAACCGTGATCGTGCTGGACGGGCTGCGCAAACAACGCAACATCAATGATTACATCGGGGATCCGATCCCGGATGCGGCGCTGGCATCCTGCATCGAGGAAGCCGGGGCGTTGCTTGCACATGCCGGAAACTGGCTGCAAGAGCGCCATCCCGAACTTGTGGGTGACGCATGAACCTGCACCAGGAGCGCCATTTCGAGTATGAGATCTGCCAGCACTTGGCAGCACATGGCTGGTCGTACGTCGAAGGCGATGCCGCGCATTACGATCGCGCCAACGCGCTGTTCCTGCCGGACTTGCTGGCATGGATCGAGGCGACCCAGCCGGCCAGCTGGCAGGCGCTGTCGAAGACGCATGGCGCGCAACTGGACCAGCGCCTGGCCGAACGCATCCGCAAGAACCTCGATGAGCGCGGCACGCTGGACGTGCTGCGCCGTGGCGTGGAGATGTTGGGCCTAAAGGAGTCGCTGTCGCTGGTGCAGTTCCAGCCGGCGCTGGCGATGAACCCGGTGATCGCGCAGCACTACGCAGCCAACCGGCTGCGGGTGGTACGGCAGGTGAAGCATTCGCCGAACAACCCGCACGACTGCGTGGACCTGGTGCTGTTCGTCAACGGCATCGCGGTGGCGACGGCGGAGCTGAAATCGGACTTCACCCAGTCCGTGGGCGATGCGGTGGATCAGTACCGCTTCGATCGCAATCCGCATCCGAAGGGCGGGCTGGCGGAGCCGCTGCTGGGCTTTCCCGGTGGTGCGCTGGTGCACTTCGCCGTCAGTCAGGCAGAAGTGATGATGACCACGCGACTGCAGGGGCCGGCGACGCACTTCCTGCCATTCAATCGCGGCAACCAGGGCGCGGCGGGCAATGCGCCCAACCCGGATGGGTTTGCCACTTCCTATCTGTGGGAAGACGTGTGGGAGCGGGAAAGCTGGCTCGAAATCCTCGGCCGCTACCTGATCGGCAAGCGCGACGACAAGAAGAAGCTCACCGGCGTGATCTTCCCGCGCTACCACCAACTCGATGCCACGCGAAAACTCGTCGCCGACGTGCGCGCGCAGGGAGCAGGGCAGCGCTACCTGATCCAGCATTCGGCCGGCTCGGGCAAGACCAACTCCATTGCCTGGACTGCGCATTTCTTCGCTGACTTGCACGATGACGCTCACGACAAGGCGTTCGACAGCGTGCTTGTGGTGTCCGATCGCAACGTGCTGGACGCGCAGCTGCAGGAAGCGATCTTCGACTTCGAGCGCACTACCGGCGTGGTGGCCACCATCACTGGCGAGTCCGGCAGCAAGAGTGCGCAGCTGGGTCAGGCGCTCAAGAACGGCAAGAAGATCATCGTCTGCACCATCCAGACCTTCCCGTTTGCATTGCAGGCGGTGCAGGAACTGGCGGCCACCGAGGGCAAGCGTTTTGCCGTGATCGCCGACGAGGCGCACAGCTCGCAGACCGGCGAGGCCGCGGCCAAGATCAAGCAGGTGCTGAGCGCGCAGGAGTTGTCCGATCTGCAGGATGGCGGTGGCATCGACACGGAAGCGGTGCTGGCCGCGAACATGGAAGGGCGCACCGGTGGCAAGGGGCTGACCTACGTCGCCTTTACCGCCACGCCCAAGAGCAAGACGCTGGAATTGTTCGGACGGCCGGGGCCGGATGGATTGCCGCAGCCGTTCCATGTGTACTCGATGCGGCAGGCGATCGAAGAGGGCTTCATCCTCGATGTGCTGAAGAACTACACGCCCTACGATCTGGCGTTCCGGCTGGCGCACGATGGCCAGGAAATCGACCACAAGCAGGTCGAACGCTCCGCAGCGATGAAGGGAATCATGCAGTGGGTACGCCTGCACCCCTACAACATCGCATCCAAGGTGCAGATCGTGGTGGAGCATTACCGCGAGAACGTGCAGCCGCTGCTGGATGGCAAGGCCAAGGCGATGGTGGTGGTCGGCTCGCGCAAGGAGGCGGTGCGCTGGCAGAAGGCAATCCGCGGTTACATCGAGCGCCAGGGTTATCCGTTGGGCGTGCTGGTGGCGTTCTCCGGCGAGATCAACGATCCGGAAAGCTTTCCGGAACCGGTCACCGAGACCAGCAAGCTGCTCAATCCCGGGCTGAAGGGCCAGGATATCCGCGAAGCCTTTGCCAAGCCCGAGTACCACCTGCTGCTGGTGGCCAACAAGTTCCAGACTGGCTTCGACCAGCCGCTGCTTTGCGGCATGTACGTGGACAAGATGCTGGGCGGCATCCAGGCGGTGCAGACGCTCTCACGCCTCAATCGCGCGCACCCAGGCAAGGACACGACGTACATCCTCGACTTCGTCAACGACGCAGCGGAAATCCTCAAGGCATTCAAGACTTACTACGAAACCGCGCAACTGGAGGCCACGACCGATCCGCACCTGGTCTATGACCTACGCGCCAAGCTGGATGCCAGCGGGAACTACGACACCTTCGAAGTCGAGCGCGTTGCCAAGGTGGAGACCGATCCCGCCGGCACACAGGCGCAACTGAGCGCTGCAATCGCTCCGGTCGCAGATCGTCTGCTTAAACGCTACAAGGCTGCGCAGCAGACGAAGACAGCGGCCCAAGCTGAAGATGACGACAAGGCAGAGCAGGCTGCCAAAGACACGCTGGAAGCGCTGGTGCTTTTCAAGAACGACATGGGCGCGTATGTGCGTATCTACGCATTCTTGTCGCAGATGTTCGACTACGGCAACACCGACATCGAAAAGCGCTTTATTTTCTACAAGCGCCTGATCCCGTTGTTGGAGTTTGGCCGCGAGCGCGATGAAGTGGACCTGTCCAAGGTGGTGCTGACACACCACACCCTGCGCAGCGGCGGCAAGCAGCCGCTCAATCTCGGGGCCGACGGCAGCTACAAACTGTCGCCGCTGGAGGCTGTAGGCAGCGGGCATCTGCAGGAAAAGCAGCAGGCCTATCTCGCGGAGATCATCGAGAAGGTCAACGGCCTGTTCGAAGGACAGCTTACTGACGACGACCAACTGGTCTACGTCAACGGTGTACTCAAGGGAAAGCTGCTGGAGAACCAAACGCTGGTGCAGCAAGCTGCTAGCAACAGCAAAGAACAGTTCGCCAATTCCCCCGACCTGAAGGATGCGTTGCTGCACGCCATCATGGACGCGCTTGACGCGCATAACACCATGAGCAGCCAAGCGCTTGGGTCCGAGCGGGTGCGCGATGGGTTGCGGGATATTTTGCTTGGGCCAGCGCAGTTGTATGAAGCATTGCGCGATAAAGGCGTCGCTACGACGGCCACCGCCAGTTAGGCACGATGTTTTCCTGGCGAAGTTCTGAAGGAGCTCGCGGTCAAGGCCGCTCCTACGGAGAGCAACCGTATCGGCTTGCGGGCATTGTGGGGAGTTGGCTTCGCGCCTTACGCTCCAACGTGGCAAGAGCTCGCGGCTGACGCCGCTCCCACAGTGCGAGCGGGGTGCGTATCGATTGGCTGAGCTGGTCTCAGCCAACCGCTCACCAATCCGTCGGCCGATAATCCTTCAAGAACTGCCCCCAAACATGCTCCCCCGTGTTGAACCCATGAATGATCGGGTCAACGATCCGGGCCGCTCCATCGACGATGTCCAGCGGCGGGTGGAAGCGTTCCTCGATGACCTTGCGGGCGGCGATCTCGGCGGGGTCTTCGTCGGTCACCCAGCCGGTGTCGACGCTGTTCATGTGGATGCCGTCGCCGTGGTAATCGGCGGCGGCGGTGCGCGTCATCATGTTGAGCGCGGCCTTGGCCATATTGGTGTGCGGGTGCTTGGTGGTCTTGAAGTTGCGGTAGAACTGGCCTTCGACCGCGGAGACGTTGACGATGTGCTTGTCGCGCGTCGGCGTTTCGCCATCGGGCGTGCGCAGCATCAGCGGCTTCAGGCGCGCGTTGATGATGAAGGGCGCGACGGCGTTCACCAGTTGGGTTTCCAGCAGTTCCACCGACGGCACTTCGTCCATCTGCAGGCGCCATGAGTTGCGGCCGCGCAGGTCGATCTGTTGCAGGTCCTGGTCCAGGCGGCCTTCGGGGAAGAGATGCGCCTGCCCCAGGAGTTCCTCGGCCAGCAGCGGCACCTGCGAGAGCTCGGCGGCGCGGGTGAGGCCGGCGGCGCCGACGATTTCATGCGCATGGGCCTGCAGTGCGCTGGCCTCGGCGTGTGGCAGCAGGTCGGGGCTGCGCAGGCCTTCGTAATTGCCCAGCAGCTTGCGCACGTCCTCGGGCATGGTGCGCAGCGCGGCGGTCTCGCCTTCCATCATGTGCGCGTAGAACGCCGGCGGGCGGCGCACGGTCTGGCAGGCGTTGTTGATGATGAAGTCCAGGCGCGGGCGGGTGGCCACGAGCTGCGCGCAGAAGGCTTCGACGCTGGGTGTGTGGCGTAGGTCCAGGCCGAAGACTTCCAGCCGGTCGCCCCATTGGTCGAAGTCGGGTTCGGCGGCGTAGCGCGCCGCGGAGTCGCGCGGGAAGCGCGTGGTGACGATGAGCCCGGCGCCGGCGCGCAGCAGCTTCAGGCCGGCCTGGTAGCCGATCTTGACGCGCCCGCCGGTCAGCAGCGCGACGCGCCCGGTGAGGTCCGCGGTTTCGGTGCGCTTGAAGAAGTTGAGCTCGGCGCAGGCCGGGCACAGCTGGTCGTAGAAGTGATGCACGCGCGTGTACTTCTGCTTGCAGACGTAGCAGTGCAGCAGCTCCGGCGACTCGTTGTGCGAAACCGGATCGGACGCGCGGTTGCTGGGGTCGTGCAGGCCGGGCGCGTGCGGCGGAAAGACATTGGGCGTGGTGAACACCGGCTTGCGGCGCAGGGTGCGGATGCCGGTCTGGTCGAGCAGGGACTCGGTGCGGCGCGCCTTGTCCAGCGCCTGCTCGCGCGCCTGCAGTTTGGCCTGGCGACGGCGGGCGCGCGGTTCCGGGTGGTGGACCAGGGCGACGGCCTGCAGCAGGCGTGCGCGTGATTCCGCAGGCAGGGCGTCGAGCAGGCTGCGGTCGTCGACGATGGCTTCCAGCGTGGCCAGGGTGACCCGCAGCGTGTCGGTCGTGGTGCGGGTGTCGCCGTCCGGTCCAGCGTCGGCGGAGGCGTCGGTTGCAGCGATGCTCAAGGCAGGTTCCTGAATCCGTGGCCGGACATTATCCCCGCGCGGCGCGGCAGCCGCTTGATTGACGGCGCGGTCGGGTTGGCGAAGCGATGTCGCAGGCCGTCTCGCATTCATCCCGGGCCTCTGTCCGCATGCCGACTCCACCGGCGTTGACAGGGCACGGACACGACATGCGCACGCACGGTGCGCCGAACCCATCCGGTAAACCGGCCTGGAGAGCGCCGGCTTCTGGTGCGTGGCGAAAGCGGTAGCGCCCCCATCTGCCGCCCTTCCTGGAGACACCCCCATGACTTCACGATTCCCCCTCGGCGCGCTCGCGCTTGGACTGGCGGTGGCTTTGCTTCCGCTGCACGCGGCCGCGCGTCAGTCGACGCCTGCCGCGCAGGACATCGCGGCACTCGTCGAGCCGCAACTCGCGTCGCCGGTCACCGTCGCGGTGTATGCCACCGGCCTGAACAATCCACGCGGCCTGAAGTTCGGGCCCGACGGCAACCTCTATGTCGCCGAAGGCGGCACCGGCGGCACGCATTCGACCGTGGGCAAGTGCCCGCAGGTGATCCCACCGATCGGGCCTTATACCGGCAGCACCACCGGCGGGCGGATTTCGAGGATCGACAGCCACGGCGTGCGGACCACGGTCACCAACCGGTTGCCTTCCAGCCAGACCAGCGCCGCCAGCGGTTCGCTGATCAGCGGCGTGGCCGACGTGGCATTCATCGGCCACACGTTGTATGCACTGATCGGCGGTGCGGGTTGCTCGCATGGCGTCGTGGGCCGCGACAACGCGGTGGTGCGCATCGGCGCCGGCGGCACGCCGACGCTGGTGGCCAACCTCAGCAAGTTCGTCAAGGCCCATCCGGTGCTGAATCCGGAAGCCGACGATTTCGAACCCGATGGCACCTTCTACTCGATGGTCGCCGCCGGCGGTTACCTGTTCGTCGTCGAGCCCAACCATGGCGAGCTGGACCGGGTCTCCACCAGTGGCGCGGTGCATCGCATTGCGGACATCTCGGCGACGCAGGGTCATATCGTGCCGACCGCGATGGCGGCGTTCTATGGCAATTTCTTCGTCGGCAACCTCAATACGTTCCCGATCGTGGAGGGCTCCTCGAAGATCCTGAAGATCACGCCCACCGGCCACGTCTCCACGGTGGTCAATGGACTGACGACCGTGCTCGGCGTGCAGTTCGACAGCCACGGCCGGATGTACGTGCTGCAGAACACCACCGGCAATGCCGAACCGACGCCCGGCACCGGCAACATCGTCCGCATCGGCAGCGACGGTTCGCTGCAGACGATCGTCTCGGGCCTGACGCTGCCGACGGCGATGACGTTCGGGCCGCACGGCGACCTGTTCGTGTCCAACGTCGGGTTCGGGCCGCCGCCGGTCGGGTTGGGGCAGGTGTTGCGGATCCATATCGGTAGCTGAGGCCGATCGCGCAGGGCGGCGGAGGCCGCCTTGCGGGAGGCGCGCGCGGGCGGGGAACCACCGGGCGGCGGACATGCCGCCCGGTGTGCCGATCGCGGCGTCGGCGGATGCGGCGCGCATTCATGCCGATCGCACCGGCGGGTTGACTCGGGCCGATCGAAATGAACAGGCGGTCCACCGTCGTGGCGACGCGCGTTGCGTGCGTGACGTGCCTGCAAATTCGCGCCGGCATCATGGGGGCGACGGCAACACTACCGTCCTCTGACGATCCGTCAGCCCGCGGAGATGCGCACCATGGCCCGAGACATCCTGAAGACGTTGCAGACCGAACACGACACGCTGCGCAAGCTGTTTTCGCAGATCAACGACACCACCGACCGGGCGCTCAAGACGCGCGGCGCGTTGCTGGAGGAGATCGAAGCCAACCTGATGCCGCATGCGAAATGGGAAGAGCAGGTGTTCTATCCGGCGTTCGCCGAGCGCGCCGATCGCGACGGCCTCAAGACCCACGCCGAAGCCCTGTCCGAACACCATGCGGTGGAAAATTCGGTCATCCCGGAAGTCAATGCGGCCGATCTGGATACGCCGGTCTTCGCGGGGCGGGTCAAGGTCTTCGGTGAAATGATCGACCACCACGCCACCGAGGAAGAAAAGACGATGTTCAAGATGGCGCGTGAGCTGTTCACCGCCGAGGAGCGCGCGGACCTGGACGAGCAGTACGAGTCCTGGAAACAGTCCGGTGAAGCAGCCACGCTGATCGCCGGTGAAAAGGCGAAGCTGCGCGGCCAGGGCACGTCGAAGTCGCTGCAGTAACCACGCGCCCGGCGCAGGCGGAGCCGCGCCCTGCCTCACCTCACCAGCCCGCGCCCCGGGCGCCCGCTGCGCGGGGGCGGTTGGGGCGCGGCATGCCTTCACGCAGGGCGCGACGCACGGGCGTCAGGCTGGGGGCTTCCCCGGACCAGGATGCGCGCGATGAGCGATGAAACCGCAAAGACGCCGCTCGACCACGTCAACGACACTGTGACGCAGCTCAAGGAGATGCGGCACTACGCGAAGAACAACGTCGAGCTGCTGACCAGCCAGTGGCTGAAGTTCGATGGCGAGCTGAAGAAGCTCGGCGAGTCGGCGACCATCGAGGACCTGATGACCAAGCAGGGCGAGTTCTACGACGCGCTGGAAGCGGCGATCGCGGAGCTGGAGGAGCTGGCCGGGACGTTGCAGCCGCCGCCCGCGGAGTAAGGGCACCCCCGGACCGGACCCTCGCCGGCCCGGGACGGCTCCCCGGCCTGCCGGTGTCAGCCCGGCCCTCCGCAGCGAAGTCCGCGCTCGGCGTAAAATGGCGGTTTCGCCGTCGATTCCCGCCCCGTGACCACGATCCGCCCGCTCGATCCGCCCGCCGCCGCCAGCCGCCGCGCCGTCGCCATCCGCCAGGAAGACCTGATCCAGTCGGTCGCCGACGCGCTGCAGTACATCTCGTACTACCACCCGGTGGATTACATCCGCAGCCTGACCGCGGCCTACGAACGCGAGCAGTCGCCGGCGGCGAAGGATGCGATCGCGCAGATCCTGATCAACTCGCGCATGTGCGCCGAGGGCCATCGGCCGATCTGCCAGGACACCGGCATCGTCACCGTGTTCCTCGCCATCGGCATGGACGTGCGCTGGGATGACGCGACGATGGGGGTGGAAGACATGGTCCACGAAGGCGTGCGCCGCGCCTACAACCATCCGGACAACAAACTGCGCGCCAGCGTGCTCGCCGATCCGGCGGGCAAGCGCAGCAACACGCGCGACAACACGCCGGGCGTCGTCAACGTCAAGGTCGTCCCCGGCAACACCGTGGACGTGATCGTCGCGGCCAAGGGCGGCGGCTCGGAGGCGAAGTCGAAGTTCGCGATGCTCAATCCCTCCGACTCGATCGTCGACTGGGTGTTGAAGACGGTGCCGACGATGGGCGCCGGCTGGTGTCCACCGGGCATGCTCGGCATCGGCATCGGCGGCACCGCCGAGAAGGCGATGCTGCTGGCCAAGGAAGCGCTGATGGAGCCGATCGACATCACCGAGCTGCAGCTGCGCGGGCCGATGAACCGTGCCGAGGAGCTGCGGCTGGAGTTGTACGACAAGGTCAACGCGCTCGGCATCGGCGCGCAGGGCCTGGGCGGCCTGACCACGGTGCTGGACGTCAAGGTCAGGGATTACCCGACGCATGCGGCCAACCTGCCGGTGGCGTTGATCCCCAATTGCGCGGCGACGCGCCATGCGCATTTCACGCTCGATGGCAGCGGGCCGGTGATGCTGGAGCCGCCATCGCTCGCCGACTGGCCGCAGCTGACGTACAGCCCGCAGAACGCGCGTCGCGTCGACCTCGATACGGTCACCGCGGACGACGTCGCCAGCTGGAAGCCCGGTGAAGTGCTGCTGCTCAACGGCAAGCTGCTGACCGGGCGCGACGCCGCGCACAAGCGCATGGTCGGCATGCTCGACCAGGGCGAAGCGCTACCGGTGGATCTGCGCGGGCGCTTCATCTACTACGTCGGTCCCGTCGATCCGGTGCGCGACGAAGTTGTCGGCCCCGCCGGGCCAACCACGGCGACGCGCATGGACAAGTTCACGGGGCAGATCCTGGAGCAGACCGGCCTGTTGGGCATGGTCGGCAAGGCCGAGCGCGGCCCGGTCGCGATCGAAGCGATCCGCAAGCACAAGTCCGCTTACCTGATGGCGGTCGGCGGCGCGGCATATCTGGTGTCCAAGGCGATCAAGGCCGCGCGTGTGGTGGCCTTCCAGGACCTCGGGATGGAGGCGATCTACGAATTCACCGTGCAGGACATGCCGGTGACGGTCGCGGTGGATTCCAACGGTGAATCGGTGCACCAGACCGGCCCGCGCGAATGGCAGGCGCGGATCGGGAAGATTCCGGTGGTCGTCGCGTAGGGCGGGCCCAGGCCCGCCATCGGAGTCCTGGATGTCACCGATGGCGCCGCCGGAATTCTTGATGTCGCCAATGGCGGCCAAACCCGTCGACGGAATTCTTGATGTCGCCATGGCGGGCCTGGGCCCGCCCTACGTCAATACCATTCGAGCAGCGAGATCCCGATCCCAACGTACGTGGCGCGGTGGTCGTAGTCGATCAGGCTTTCGCCGTAGCCGTCGAACACCTGCAGGTGGCCGCGCAGCGTGCGGTTGATCGGGAATCCCCAGTCGAACTGCAGCGCGCCATGCGAGTGCTCCCCGCCGCGCAGCGAATGCCGCGCCATCAGCGCGAATTCGTTGCCGCCCACCTGGTGCACGAGCGTCACATCGCCACGGCCGATGTAATCCTCGATGCCTGGATTTTCGTCCGCATGGCCGTCGGAGATGCGCCACCACGGCCGCGCCACCAGCGCCCAGCCCTCGCGATCCAGCCCGACGTTGACCATCACCCGGTTCCAGCTGCGCGACAGCGGGTCCGCGCGGCCGTTGGACTGGTGGTTGACGCCGACCCCGAACATCCGTCCGTGCCAGCCACCGATGCTGTAGTTGTTGCGGAACACGAGCAGCACTTCGGGCTCGTAATTGGTTTCGCGAAAGGGGCGCGATTCGCCACCGTTGAAGACCTGCCAGTGCGAGACCTGGGTGTAGCCCATCCACAGGTCGCCGTTGTCGCCGAACAGGTTCTCGAACGCCTTGGTCTTGAAGCTGATCTGGAATTCGGTTTCCACCGAATCCAGCGACTGCGTCGCGGGCGGAACTTCGGGATTGGATGAGGCCGGATGCTCGTTCGGCGCGCTGCTCCACAGCGCCGGCAGCAGGTACACCGGTTTGTAGGCGCGGAAGTTGAAGGTTCCCAGCTTGGAGCCCTTCGCCAGCTCCCAGCGGCTGTCGAGCAACGAACCCTTGCCGGCATTGGCTTCGGCATCGGCCCCGTGGGCATCAACGGCATGGCGCGCATCATTGCGATACAGGTCGCTGGTCGCGTGGCGCGCGTGCTCGGCCTGGTCGGCTTCCCGGTCGGCCCGTTGCACATCGCTGCGCACGCGTCCGAATGCGGCGTCGTAACAGGCCAGCCGCCCGGCGTCGGTCTCGATCGAGGCGCAGGCGGCCGCGTCGCTGGGTGCCGGCGCCTGCGCCTGCGCGAAGGCCGGGTTGGCAGCCGCGACGGACAGTGCGAGCAGGACCCGTCGGATCGTTGGTGTGGTCACGGCATGGATCCCTGCGTTGTGTGCCCTGCGCTCAGGTGCGCGAAGCACTGTCGCCGTCGTTGGGCTTGGCGCTGGTTTCCAGCAGGTTGCGCTCCTCGGTGGCCCGCTGCGCGGCGGCCAGCTGGGCGTCGATGTCGCGATTGACCGACGTGTCGCCGCAGCCACCTTCGCTGTCGATGTCGCCATCGATGCGGCGGCCGGCCTGGATGCGTTCGGGTGCGGTCGAGATCGGAGGGGACGCGGGTTCGGGCGCGCGGTAACGCACGGTTTCGGGTCCGTGCACGTCGTTGTGCCCGAATGCGCCCTTGATCGCGCGCAGGGCTTCGCTGCGGACCTTGGTCAGGTCGCTGCAGCGCTGGTCGATCCAGCCGTAGAAGCGCAGGTCGATGCCCTTGGCGTTGTAGCCATCGGCCGACCAGCTCGGCGCCGGCTCGGCAAGCACGCCATCGACTTTCCCCAGCGCCTGCAGCCCGAGTTCCTGCGCGCGGCGGATCGACTGGCTCGGATCGATCGGCAGCAGCACGTCGAAGCGGCGCTTGGGATTGACGCTGTAGTTGAGCACCACCGACTTGAACACCAGCGCGTTGGGCAGCGACAGGTGGTTGCCATCCAGGGTCATGAGCAGCGTCGTGCGCGAAGTCAGCGCCACGACCTTGCCTTCGAACCGGTCCACCAGCAGCCGGTCGCCCGGTGCGAATGGCCGCCGCAGGCTGAGCAGCACGCCGGAGATGTAGTTTTCGGCGATGTCCTTGAACGCGAAACCGAAGGCCAGGCCGATCACGCCGGCCGAACCGAGCACGGCGCCGACCAGCGAGGTGTTACCCAGCAGGTTCAATGCCAGCAGCACGCCCAGCAGCACCACCACCGTCTGCAGGATGCGCCGCACCAGGCCATCCATGTAGGGATTGCCGCTGCGCTCACGCAGCCAGCGCGCCGGACGCCGCGACACCACTCGCCCGACCCACCATGCCAGCACCACGATCAGGATGGCCACGGCCAGCAGCGGCACCGCGGCGACGATGCGCACCAGCTTGTCCTTGACCTGGTCCAGGGCGCTGTCCAGGCGTGTGTGCAGGTTGGCATCGAGCTGCACGACGTTCACCACGTCGGTCACGCCACGCACGCTTTTGGCCAGCGTCGCGGCGCGCGTGCGGTCGGCTTCCTCCGGCACCTTGCCGCCGAGGGTGACGATGCCGGCCTGCACCTGCACCGTGACCGCGGACAGGCCCGGTTGCCGCATCAGCAGCGCCGCCACCGCGGTCGCGACGTCGCTGTCCTGGCGGGTGCCGGCGCGCACTTCGGCGGCCACGCGCGCGGCGTTCGGCGTGGCGGCGGCATCCGCGCCGGGCTGC
>NZ_JAANOY010000014.1 GCF_011320095.1 Cognatiluteimonas telluris
CGGCGCGCGCAGCCACCCCGCGCCGCCGCCGGTCCAGGCCGAGCTCGCGGTCGGGCCGCTCCCGCCCGGCCCGCGTCCATCCGCCAGCGCCGCCAGCCGCGGTCCCTGGTGGGCGCCGCTGCTGGGCAAGCTGCTGGAACCGTGGATCGGCCTGACCATCGAGCCCGCGGCGCCGGCCGACCTGGTGGACCCGCGCCCGGTCTGCTACGTGCTCGAGGATTACGGCCTGTCCAACGCGCTCGTGCTCGAGCGCGCCTGCCGCCAGGCCGGGTTGCCATCGCCGCTGCGGCCGTTGCCGGGCGATCCACTGGGGCGCAAGCGCGCGTATGTCGCGCTGTCGCGGCGCAATGCCGGCAGCACCCTCAACCGCGCCGCGCAGCTGGCGCAGAACAAGCCGGCGCCGCCGGTGAAGCGGCATTCGGATTCGCTCGCGCGGCTGCTGCAGGCCCATCGCGAGGATCCGGCGCTGGACGTGCAGCTGGTGCCGGTATCGATTTTCATCGGTCGCGCGCCGGACAAGAACAGCGGCTGGTTCTCGGTGCTGTTCTCGGAAAACTGGACGCTGGTCGGACGCTTCCGTCGCCTGCTTGCGATCCTGCTCAACGGCCGCGACACGCTGGTGCATTTCGCCCCGCCGGTCGGCGTGCGCGCGGCGATCGACGAGGCGCTGCCGCCCGAGCGCACGGTGCGCAAGCTCTCGCGCGTGCTGCGCACGCACTTCAACCGCATCCGCGAGGCCATCATCGGCCCGGACCTGTCGACCCGCCGGCTGCTGATCGACAAGGTGCTGGCCTCGGACACCGTGCGCGAGGCGATCGCCGACCAGGCGCGGCGCGAGAAGGGCGGCAAGGGCGAACAGGACGCGTGGAAGAAGGCGCACGGCTACGCCTACGAGATCGCCGCCGACTATTCGCACCCGGTGGTGCGCTCGGCCAGCTTCCTGCTCACGCCGGTGTGGAACCGCATCTACCGCGGCGTGCTGGTGCACCACCTGGACAAGCTCAAGGCCGACGCGCCGGGCCGCGAAGTGGTGTACGTGCCCAGCCACCGCAGCCACATGGACTACCTGCTGCTGAGCTACCTGCTCTACACCCATGGCATCGTGCCGCCGCACATCTTCGCCGGCATCAACCTCAACCTGCCGGTGGTCGGAACGCTGCTGCGCAAGGGCGGCGCGTTCTTCGCCCGCCGCAGCTTCCGCGGCAACGCGCTGTACGCGGCGGTGTTCCGCGAATACATGGCGCAGCTCGTCGCCGGCGGCTATTCGATCGAATACTTCATCGAAGGCGGACGCTCGCGCACCGGCCGCCTGCTCCCGCCCAAGGGCGGCTCGCTGGCGATGACGGTGCGCGCCTACCTGCGCCAGCCCACGCGCCCGGTGATGTTCCAGCCGGTCTACATCGGCTACGAGAAGCTGATGGAAGGCCGCAGCTACCTCGACGAATTGACCGGCAAGCCGAAGGCGAAGGAATCGATCTTCGGCCTGCTGCTCGGGATACCGAAGGTGCTGCGGAGCAACTTCGGCCAGGTGGTGGTGAACTTCGGAGAACCCATCCTGCTCAATGACATGCTGGCCACCCACGCGGCCGGGTGGGATGGCAGCCCGGTGGCCGAGGACGAGAAGCCGGCGTGGCTGGCCGAAACCATCGACGCCGTCGCCCAGCGCATCAACGTCAACGTCAACCGCGCCGCCGACGTCAATCCGGTCAACCTGCTCGCGCTGTCGCTGCTGTCCACGCCCAAGCATGCGATGGGCGAGTCGGACCTGCTGGCACAGATCGCGTTGTCGAAGACGCTGCTGGCCGACGTGCCCTACGGCGAGCGCATCACCGTCACCCCGCACACGCCCGAGCAGATCATCGCCCACGGCGAGGAGATCGGCCTGCTGACGCGCGTCGCGCATCCGCTGGGCGATGTGCTCAGCGTGGACGACGAGACCGCAGTGTTGCTGAGCTACTTCCGCAACAACGTGCTGCACCTGTTCACCGCGTCGGCGTGGATCGCGTGCTGCTTCCTGCACAACCGGCGCATGTCGCGGCAGTCGATGCTGCGCCTGGGACAGGCGATGTATCCGTTCCTCAAGGCCGAGCTCTTCCTGCCCTGGGACGACGACGGCTTCGCCCAGCGCATCGACCGCACGATCGACGTCTTCATCCGCGAAGGGCTGTTGTCCGAAGTCGGCGAGGACGGCGGCGATATGCTTGGCCGCAACGCCGGCCAGAGCGACGAGATGTTCCGCCTGCGCGCGATCGGGCATGCGCTGCAGCAGGCATTCGAGCGCTACTACATCGCGATCTCGGTGCTGGCGAAAAACGGCCCGGGCACGCTCGGCACCGGTGAGCTGGAAAGCCTGTGCCAGCTGGCCGCGCAGCGCCTGAGCCTGCTGTACGCGCCGGCGGCGCCGGAGTTCTTCGACAAGTCGCTGTTCCGCACCTTCATCCTCAAGCTGCGCGAACTGCGCCTGGTGTGGCCCGACGGCAACAGCAAGCTGGTGTTCGACCAGCGGCTGGACACCTGGGCCCGGGACGCCAAGGTCATCCTCGGCCGCGAACTGCGGCATACGATCGAAAAAGTGAGTCCGGAAGCGGCGGCGCGCGACACCGGCGCACCGGCCGAGTAATCGGCCCGGCGCGCGCCGGGCCCCGTTGTGCAGGATCGGGGTGCCGGCGTGGGCCGGCTCAGGCCGGCTCGTCGGGGATCAGCGCCGATTCGATCCTCGCGATGGAATCCTTCAATTGCAGCTTGCGTTTCTTCAGGCGCTTGATCGCCAGTTCATCGGCATCGACCTTCGCCTGCAGGGTGGCGATGGCGACATCGAGGTCGCGATGCTCCTGCCGCAGTTCGACCACGCGCAGCGCCAGGCGCGAGAGTTCGGCGGGATCGGTCGGCTGGTTCACGCCCGCAGCTTAATGCCAAACCGCGGCGATGTTCGCCGACGGCGCGCGGCGTGCGCGGCTAGAATGGCCGCCCGTTCCGCCGCATCCGATCGCCCGCCGTGAGCACCGTCCTGCCCCTCGCCGAACCCGTCCCGCGCCGCGCCGCCCGCGCGCACGCCGACGCGCACGAACGGCACAAGCTCGCCAAGCGCCTGCGCCACCAGGTGGGCCGCGCGATCGCCGACTTCGGCATGATCGAGGACGGCGACAAGGTGATGGTGTGCCTGTCCGGCGGCAAGGACAGCTACACCCTGCTGGACATCCTGCTGCAGCTGCAGAAGAAGGCGCCGGTCCGCTTCTCGCTCACCGCGGTGAACCTGGACCAGAAGCAGCCGGGTTTCCCGGAACACGTGCTGCCCGCCTACCTGGAATCGCTGGGCGTCGACTACAGGATCCTGGAGCAGGACACCTATTCGGTCGTCACCCGCGTCGTCCCCGAAGGCAAGACCCTGTGCTCGCTGTGTTCGCGGCTGCGCCGCGGGGCGTTGTATTCGTTCGCCGCCGAGCAGGGCTATACCAAGATCGCGCTCGGCCACCATCGCGACGACCTCGTCGCCACGTTCTTCCTCAACCTGTTCTTCCACGCCAAGCTCAGCGGCATGCCGCCGAAGCTGCTCTCCGACGACGGCCGCCACGTCGTCATCCGCCCGCTGGCCTACGTGCGCGAGGACGACATCGCCGCCTATGCGCAGGCCAAGGCCTTCCCGATCATTCCCTGCAACCTGTGCGGCTCGCAGGACAACCTGCAGCGCGTGCAGGTCAAGCGCATGCTCGAGCAATGGGAGCGCGAGTCGCCGGGACGGGTCGAGATGATCGCGCGCGCGCTGGGCGACATCCGGCCCTCGCAGCTGGGCGATCCGAAGCTGTTCGACTTCCTGAACCTCGGCGCGCGCGGGGGTGCGGCACTGGCGGATGCGCACGCGTGGCTGGCGGGGGACGCAACGGGGCGCTCGGGCGACGACGAATGAGCGCGACGTTTCCACCCGGGCAATAACGCTCTTTTCCGTCCCGCTGACCGCCATCGATGTCCTTTCGCAACCTGACCCGGTTCCCGCTTCCCTGTTTCGCTCGACCGCGCCGACGATCAACCGCATTCCCGCCGTCGCGGGAATGACGGGCAATGGACATTCCCTTTTCTCTTTGCCGGACTTTCGATGTTCTTCCGCAACCTGACCCTGTTCCGCTTCCCCTCCTCGCTCGACTTCACCGACCTTGAATCGCAGCTCGACGCGCACCGGCTCAAGCCGGTCGGACCGCTGGAGATGTCCTCGCGTGGTTTCGTCTCGCCCTTCGGCCGTGATGGCGAGGCCTTGTCGCATCGCATCGGCGATGCGATCTGGCTCACCGTCGGTGGCGAGGATCGCCTGCTGCCAGGCGCCGTCGTCAACGACATGCTCGCCCAGCGGCTGGCCGACATGGAGCAGAAGGAAGGCCGCAAGCCCGGTGGACGCGCGCGCAAGCGGCTCAAGGAAGACCTCGTGCATGAACTGCTGCCGCGCGCGTTCGTGCGCCCGAGCCGCACCGATGCGCTGCTCGACCTCGAGCACGGGCTGTGCATCGTCGACACCTCCAGCCGCAAGAGCGCCGAGGGCGTCGTCGGCGAAATCCGCCACGCGCTGGGCAGCTTCCCCGCGCTGCCGCTGAATGCGGAAGTCGCGCCGCGCGCGGTGCTCACCGGCTGGATCGCCGGCGAGCCGCTGCCCGACGGCCTGTCGCTGGGCGACGAGTGCGAGCTGAAGGACGCCGCCGACCGCGGCGCGGTCGTCAAGTGCCAGCGCCACGACCTGGCCTGCGACGAGATCGGCAAGCACCTGGAGGCCGGCAAGCAGGTGACGCGGCTGGCGCTCAATCTCGACGACCACGTCTCCTTCGTGCTCGGCGAGGACCTGGTGCTGCGCAAGTTCAAACTGCTCGATGGCGCCGTCGACCAGCTCGAATCCAGCGAGCGCGACGACCTCCGCGCCGAGCTCGATGCGCGCTTCGCGCTGATGGCGGCCGAAGCCAAGCGCCTGTTCAGCGTGCTGGAGCCGGCGTTGCGGCTGAGCAAGGTCGACGCCTGACCGCGCATCGCGGCGCGATGCCCGGAATGCTCGCCCGGCGAGTGGTTATTGCCGGCATCGCGACTGCGGAGCGTGCGGCATCGATGGGGCGCAAGCGCTCCGGCAGCGCGTCGCTGCCGATGGATCAGACGATCGCATGTTTGCCTGCGAGCGCCGGCATCGTGAAGTCCACCGACGGCGCGACGCCTACAATGGCCGTCCGTAAACGCTCCCGAAGCCGATTGCATTGATCCGTCGTTTCCTCGCACCGCAGCCGCGCACGCTCGAACGCGACACGCTGGCATTCACGCTCGCCGACGGCCGCGACATCGCGGTGCAGCGCGTGCGCAACCCGCGTGCGCGGCGGCTCAAGCTCAGCGTCGACGAGCGCGGTGCGCGCCTTACGCTGCCGCCGCGCGCGAGCCTGGTCTCCGGCGAGCGGTTCCTGGCCGAGCACAGCGACTGGCTCGCCGCGCAGCTGGCGCATTACGCGCAATCGGTGCCGCTGCCGTTGCAGCGCGACGCCACCGCATCGATCCCGCTGCGCGATGCCGATGTCCCGCTGCACTGGCAGCCGGGCCGCTACGCCAGGCTGCACTGGGCCGGGGCGAGTGCGGGCCCCACGCGCGCACCGGCGCTGGCATTCGACGTCCCGCCGCGCGGCGGCCAGGCGGCCTTGCAGCGCGCCCTGCGCGATTTCTACGAGGGCGAGGCGCGCGCCGACCTCGGCCGTTGGCTGCCTCGGTACGTGCCGTCGCTGCCGCGCCCGCCGCGCCGGCTGCAGTTCAAGCGCATGAGCTCGCAGTGGGGTTCGCTGTCGCCCGACGGCAACGTGGTGCTCGACCTGTCGCTGGTGCTGGCGCGCCCGTCCGCCTTCGAATACGTGCTGGTGCATGAGTTGTGCCATCTCATCCATGCCAATCATTCGAGCAGGTTCTGGCATGAAGTCGAAACGCGCTTTCCGGCCTGGCGCGACGAACGCGCGTATTTCCATGCACACGGACGCAGGCTCAAGTCCGCACTGCGGGCGTTGCTCGACTGACGCCGGCGCCGCGATGGGGTACGCGATGGGGTATTCGCGCTCGCAATCGCGATTGCTGGAGTAGGCCAGGGATGCGGCATTCGCCGCCTGCAGCGCCCGTCGCGCGTGGCCGGCGGGCACGCGCGATTGCGTTCACAGTGGTGCGGCGAATCCGGCCGCGACACCACCAGGGGCCTCGCGTGCGTTCATTTCTCTTTCTCGTCGCGGGTGCGCTGTGCCTTGCCGGTTGCGGCAAGTCGCCGAGCGAGCGCCTGGCCGAGGCCGCGGTCTCGGCGGCGAGCGGCCACAAGGTCGAGGTCGACAAGGACGGCGGCCAGGTCACCATCAAGAGCGACCAGGGCGATCTGAAGATCGCCAGCGGCGAGTCGGCGGCCTTGCCGGCGAGCTTCCCCAAGGACGTCTACCTGCCGGCGGAGTACAGCATCGACAGCGTCATGGAGATGCCCAACGCGCAGGTCGTCTCGCTCGCCGCCAGCGGCAGTGCGGCGACGCTGTTCGCCGACGCCAGCAAGCAGATGCAGGCCCAGGGCTGGAAGCAGACCATGGCCATGCAGCAGTCCGGCAGCGCGCAGATGCTGGCCTTCGAGAAGGACCGGCGCAGCGCGATGCTGACCTTCGACGAGCAGGACGGCGCGGTGAAAGTCGGCCTGCAGCTCACCACCAGGCAGTAACGCCGCGCGCGGTCAGGCCGCGCCGGCGGTGAGGAAATCGCCGATCGCGGCGGCGACGGCGTCCGGATTTTCCATGTGCAGGTGATGCCCGCCGGCGAGGATGCGCATGTCGCCGTCCGGCAACAGCGCCGCACGATCGCGGCGCAGCGGATCGGGCAGGTAGGGCTGCGCGGGATCGGCGTAGATCACGCGGGTCGGGCAGCCGATGCCCTCGACCAGGTTGCGCACCTGCGCCTCGGTGGTGCGCAGCATCGTGGGCAGGGTCAGGCGCGGGTCGCTGCTCCAGACGTAGCCCTGCGCCGATGCATCGGCGGGCGCCGGCACCAGCCCGCGTTCGACCAGCAGCCGCGCCACCGGCTCGCTCAGGGCGTTGGCCTGCATGCGCACGCGCACCGCGGTGGCGATGTCGGGGAAGACGCGCAGGCGCTTGCCGGGCAGGGCACGCGTGGCGGCGACCGCGTCGCGCATGCGCTGCACGGTTCGCTCGGGTGTCTCGGCCAGCGCGCCTAGCGCTTCTATCGCGACGAAGCGTTCGATCCGCTCCGGGCAGGCGGCGGCGAGCAGGCTGCCGATGCCGGCGCCCATCGAATGACCAAGCAGCGCGAACCGGGGCCAGCCCAGGGCATCGGCGATGTCGAGCACGGCGTTGACCGCGCCGGCGAACGAGTAGTCTGCGCCCGCTGCCAGGTGGGCGCTGCGGCCATGGCCGGGCAGGTCCGGAACCACCAGCTCGATGCCTTGCAACAGCGGCGCCAGCGGGACGAAGCTCGCGGCGTTGTCGAGCCAGCCGTGCAGCGCCAGCACCCGGCACGCCGGCGCGGAGGGCGACGCGGTGCGTAGCACGCGGATCGCGCCGAGTGGAATCGTGAGCGTGTCTTCGCGCAACACCTCGCGCGATGCAGGCACGGGCGCATCGCTCATGCCCAGGCCTCGAGTTCAAGCTGCAGCAGCGCCGCCAGCGCATCGGCGTGCGCGGGTGAGGCATTCAGGCAAGGGATGGCGCGCAGCTCGCCACCGCGCGCAGCGACGTGCTCGGCCAACTGCATCGCGATCTCCTCCAGCGTTTCCAGGCAGTCGACGGCAAAACCCGGGCAGGCGACATCGATCCGGCGCACGTCGCGTGCCAGCAGGCCATCGAGCACCTCCAGCGTCGATGGCTGCAGCCAGCGCTCGCGGCCGAACCGCGACTGGTAGGCGAGCGTCCACTGGCCGTCGTCCAGGCCGAGCGCGGCCGCGATCGCGCACGCACTGGCCTCGCACTGGCGCGCATACGGATCGCCGCCGTCGACGACACGTTGCGGCAGCCCATGCAGCGATAGCACCAGGTGCGCGCCGCGCCCATGCGCCTGCCAGTGCGCGCGGATCGAACCGGCGACGGCGGCGACCCAGCGCGGATCGAGGTGGTAGTCGTGGACCATCCGGACGTCGACATCGCGGCAGTCGGCCAGCGCGTCGGCGACCGACGCGGTGGTGGTGGTCGAATACTGCGGATACAACGGCAACACCAGCACCCGCGTCGCCCCGTCGGCGCGCAGCCCGGCCACGGTGGCGGCGATCGCCGGCGCGCCATAACGCATCGCGTCGGCCACCCGCATCGCCGGCAAGCGCGCTTGCAGCGCAACGGCAAGGTCATGCGTGTATACCGCCAGTGGCGAACCACGGTCGAGCCAGATCGCGGCGTACTTGGCGGCGACGCGTTTGCCGCGCAGCGGCAGGATCACGCCGTGCAACAACGGCCACCACAGCCAGCGCGGAATCTGCACCACCCGTGGATCGCCGAGGAACTCGCCGAGATAGCGGCGCACCGCGCGCGGCGTGGGTGCCGCAGGCGTGCCGAGGTTGACCAGCAGCACGGCCGTCGTGGGGGAGTCGGGCATCGCACTAGCATGGCAGCGCCGGCGCGCGAGGGCTACACGCATGCGCTGGATGACGCTGTCGCCGCAGAGGTCACGCGTTTTCAACGCAGGCCTTCGTAGGGTCGTGGTTCCCTCCCGCCCGAGCATTGCCATGGCCAGCAGGAAGACCGCCACCCGCACCCAGGCCGCACGTTCCCCCGTGTCCGGCGCGTCGACCGCGACCGGCACCCGCAGCTCGGGCAACACAGGCAAGACCGGGGAAGGCACGCGCACTGCATCGAAGCAGCAGGCGATCCAGCGCCAGGCGGATGCCTTGAATGCGGCGCGCAAGGCGGCCAGCTCCAGCGGCAAGCAGGGAGCGGCGCAGAAGCCGTCGGCCAAGACGGCATCCAAACAGGCCACCCCCAAACAGCCGGCCAGCAAGCAGGCGTCGAAAAGCGCCGGCAAGTCCGCGAAGAAGACCCCCGTCCAGGCCGGATCCCGGCGGCAGCCGCAAAACCCCCTGCCCAGGCAGCATCAGCGCAAGCCGGGCAGCGAAGCGGCGCTGGATCCGCAGCCGCGCTTCCTCGCCCCCGATTACGCCGGCAGCGGCAAGCTCGCCGGCATGACCGCGCTGATCACCGGCGGGGATTCGGGCATCGGGCGCGCGGTGGCGGTGCTGTTCGCACGCGAAGGCGCCGACGTCGCGGTGGTCTACCTGAGCGAGGAAGACGATGCGAAGACAACCCAGCGCCATGTCGAGCGCGAGGGGGCGCGCTGCGTGCTGATCGCCGGCGACGTCAAGGATCCGGCCTTCTGCCGGCAGGCGGTGGAGGAAACGGTCGACGCCCTCGGCGGGCTCGACATCCTGGTCAACAACGCCGCCTTCCAGATGCACAGCAAGTCGCTGGAGGACCTCACCGAATCGCACCTGCAGGAGACCCTGCAGACCAACATCGGCGGCTACTTCCATATGGCGCGCGCGGCGCTGCCGCACCTGCGCGAAGGCGGCAGCATCATCAACACCGGTTCGGAAACCGGCTTGTTCGGCAGCAAGGAACTGCTCGACTACTCCGCGACCAAGGGCGCGATCCACGCCTTCACCAAGTCGCTGGCCAGCAACCTGCTCGAGCGCGGGATCCGCGTCAACGCCGTCGCGCCGGGCCCGGTGTGGACGCCGCTGAATCCAGCCGACCAGACCGCCGACAAGGTGTCGAAATTCGGCCAGGACAGCGACATGGGCCGACCGGCGCAGCCGGAGGAGATCTCTCCGGCCTACGTCTTCCTCGCCTCGCCCGCGTGCGCGAGCTACGTCAACGGCGTGGTTCTGCCGGTGATGGGCGGCCCGCACGGCTGATGTCGCCGGCATGGCGCGACGGCGCCATGCCGCTCACGCCTGGCTCAAGGTTGCGCCACGCCATCGCCGGCACCCATGGTGAGTTCGGCCTTGTCGTTGGGCGCCATCCGGTCCCACTTGACCAGGTATTCGCGGCGTTTGTTCTCGATGCTCGGACGATTGGCGACGAACCACGCGTCGGCGCGGTCGGTCCGCTCGACCCATTCGCAGCCGGCCTTCCAGTCGGCAAGGTCAGGCGATTGCAGGTTGTACTGGTCGTCGGAAGTCGCATGGATCGGCAGCAGCGAAAAGCGCGCCTTCCACACTCCCGGCCGCACACGCAGCACCGCGTAATAGGTCTTGCCGGCGTCGAACGTGGCATCCATGAAATCGGCGTTCTCGGCAACGACCATGAAACGATGCTGGCCGGGGTCGACCTGATATGCGATTTCGTCGTGCGGGCCGAGCACGCCGATCAGGGTCGTCTGATCGCCGGTAATGTCGTACGTCGATGCGGCGATCGCGCCGCCCGCACGCGATGGCCGAAGGATCACGAGCATCGCCTTGCCGGCCTCCAACTGGGGAGCCTGCTGCTGCGCCGCCGGTTGCATGAGCTTGTTGGAATGCGCATGGGCCGGCGTCGATGCCAGCGCCACGCTTGTGAGCAGGATCCCGAAAAACGCCTTCATGCTTTCCCCTTGGCCTGGTTGGCGGCCGCCGTCCCCGGCGGTCCAGCCATCTATCCCGTCGGTGCGGCCGGTACTAGCCCATCGCGCCGTTGACCCCGATCACCTGCCCGTTGATGTAACCGGCGGCGTCCGAGCACAGGAAGCGCACCAGTGCGGCGACTTCGTCGGGCGTGCCGGCGCGACCGGCCGGGACCAGCGCCTTGACCTGGTCGGGGCCGAAGCTGTCATCGGCCATGCGTCCCTGGATCACGCCGGGCGCCACGACGTTGACGGTGATCCCGCGCGAGGCCATCTCGCGCGCCAGCGACTTCGACGCCCCGTGCAGCGCGGACTTCGCGGCGGCGTAATTGACCTGGCCGCGGTTGCCGAGCACCGCGGCGACCGACGAGACGCTGACGATCCGACCCCAGCGCGTGCGCGCCATCGGCAGCAGCAACGGCTGGGTGACATGGAAGAAGCCGTGCAGCGAGACGTCGATGACGCGCTTCCATTGCGCGTCGCGCATCCCGGCCATCGGGGCGTCGTCGTGGATGCCGGCGTTGTTGACCACGACCTGGATCGGGCCCGCGGCAAGCAGCGCATCGATCGCGGCGTGCGTCGCATCGCCGTCGGCAACGTCGAAGGCGACCGCTTGGGCGCTGCCGCCGCCTGCGGTGATGTCATCGACGACCGACTGCGCGCGCGCAAGGTTGCCATTGGCGTGGACGACGACATGCAGCCCGTCGGCGGCGAGCTGGCGGCAGATCGCGCCGCCGATGTCGCCGCTGCCGCCGGTGACCAGGGCGCGGCGCAATGTGTGTTCTGGCATGGGTCGTTCGACTCGGTGCCCTTCTCCCAAAGGAAGAAGGTGGCGCGCAGCGCCGGATGCGGGACGATGGCTCTGCAACAGTGCGGCGCGATCTTAGCGTGCCGCCACGCGCCCCTCACCCCAGCCCCTCTCCCATCGGGAGAAGCGGCTAGCTGCCCGGGGACGCGGCTCTGCCTTCTCCCTCGGGGAGCGTGGCCTGCAGCATCACCGCCGCGCGGCCTTCGGCCAGCAGCGCGTCGCCATGCACGATGCGGAAGGCGTACTGCCAGCCCGCGTCGCCGTCGGTCAGCACCTCCGCGTGGCATTCCAGCACGCCCGGCAGGTCGTCGATCCGCGCCACGTGCAACGCGATGCCGCGCAGCGCCACCAGCAGGCCGGGTTTTGCGCGACCGCCAGCCGCGCGCGCGCGCAGGCCGCCGTGCACCGCCATCGTCTGCGCGCCGTATTCGCACAGGTGCAGCGCGCGCAGGCGTCCCGCGCTGCGCAGCGGGTGGGCCGGGTCGCGATGGTTGTGCGCGGCGACGTGGATGCGGCGGGCATCCCACGCGCGCACTTCGTCCCACAGGCACATCGCGCCCTGGTGCGGGACCAGCGACAGGATGGCCTCGCGTCCGATCGGTGCGTCGCCATCCGTCGCAGGCGGGCACGCTGCGCCTGCCACGCGCATGTCCTCAGGCGCCATCGCCGGCCACCGCCGGTCGCCGGGTCACCAGCAGCGCCAGCACGAAGTTGCCGAACACACCGATCGCCACCGTGCTGCCGATCGCGCGCAGCACCGGGATCGACGACAGCGCCAGCAGCGCGAACACCAGCAGCGTGGTCAGGCTGCACACGATCACCGCGTGCAGCGTGCGCAGCTGCTCCTCGCGGCTGTCGCCGGCATGGTCGAAGAACAGGCCGTAATCCAGCCCCAGGCCCGCGGCGAGGATCAGCGCGACCAGGTGGAACAGGTTCAGCTCCACCCCAAAGCCGCGCAATACGGCCAGGATCAGCAGCGTCGTCAGCGCCATCGGCGCCAGCACCCGCAACACGCGACGCGGCTGCCGCAGCGCGAGCCACACCGTCGCCACCAGCAGCAGCGCGGCGATCGCCAGCGCGAACAACACCCGCTGCCGGTACTCGACCACCAGCGATTCGGAGGCCTGCTTGAGATCCAGCAGTTGCGCGCCGTGCGCGGCGGCCACCCGTGCGACCGCCGCCGGGTCGCGCAAGCCACTCAGCGAGATCAGCGCGGTGGCGTGGTCGGCGCGCTGCAGCAGCAGCCCGGACACGCTGGTCGCCAGCGGCGTGCCGGCAAGATCACGCGCGGTCAGCGGCGGCGCGCGTTTGGCGACCGCGACGTCGTGCAGGAAATCGGCAAACACATCCGGCCGGAACGGCGTCTGCGCGACGGCCTCGGCCAGCGCCGCCTCCAGCGTCGCCGTATCCGGCAGCGCCGCCTGCCGCGCGCGCTGGGTCGCGGCGCTGGGCAGGTAGCGCGCGGCGAGGTCGTAGCCGTCCAGCGCACGCCGGGTGACCAGCGCATCGAGTGGCGAGCGCAGGCGTTCGCTGGCCCGCAGCGCAGCCTCGCCATCGCGGCCGGCGACCGCGATCACGTAGCGCACGTCGGGCGCGCCGAGTGCGCCGCGCAGGCGGGCATCGCGCGCCATCGCGTCCGGTGGCACCGGCGTGAGTTTCGACAGGTCGTTCTGCCAGAACGCGCCCGGCGCGAACGCCAGCACCGCGACCGCAATCGCCGCCAGCACGAACAGCGAAGCGCGCGGACGCGGCAGCCGCGTGGTCCACGCCCACACCTGCTGCAGGCGCCGGGAATCGGCGACATCGTGCGGCCGCGGGTCGATCAACGACGGCAGCAGCAGGCGCGTGGTGAGCGCGGCGGTGGCCAGCCCGGTGATCGTGAACACCGCCAGCTGCTGCAGGCCATCGACGCCGGAGGCGAGGAAGGTGACGTAGGCGATGCAGGTCGAGGCGACGCCGGTCGCCAGCGTCGGCCACAACTCGCGCGCGCCCTGACGTGGCGAGAGCCCCGCGTGCTGGTGGCTGAAAAGATGGATCGGGTAGTCCTGCACCACGCCGATCAGGGTGAAGCCGAAGGCCACCGTGATCCCGTGCACGCCGTCGAACAGCAACGCCACCGCGCCCAGCCCCGCCAGTCCCGCGCTGGCCAGCGGCAGCACGCCCAGCAGCGGCGCCTTCCAGCTGCGATAGGCGAACCACAGCAGCAGCACCAGGCTGATGGTGTCGACGGTGCCGATCCAGCCGGCCTCGCGTTGCGTGCGATTGCCGATCTCCACCGAGATCGCGCCCGGTCCGCTGAGGCTCAGTCGCGATCCGCTCTTCGCCTTGACCGCGGCGAACGCCTGCCCGATCGCGTTCACCGCCGCCTGCTGCCCGGTGGGATCGAAGCCGGGCGCGATGGTCTCGGCCACCAGCAGCGCCTGCGTGCCGGCGCGGTCGAACCAGACATCATGCAGGCGCTGCGGCGCGTTGGCCGGCTGCCAGGATTCGGCAAGCTTGAGGGTTTCCAGCGTCGGATCGGACGACACCAGCGGTTCGACCAGCGACGCCGCCGGCGAGCCGAGGTCCTCGACCCGCGCGTCCAGCGCGTCGCGCAGCGTGGACGCATCCAGCGCCTGCGTGTCCAGCGTGTCCGACAGCAGGTAGCGATACGGACGCAGCCGTGCGGGAATCGCGTCGAGCCCGACATCGCCGTTGGCGACCAGCGCGAACTGCGGATCCGCCGCCAGGCGCTTGCGCAGCGCCTGCGATTGCCGCGCCAGTTCCTGCGGCGGCGCGCCCGACAGGCCCACCAGCAGCAGGCGCGAACCCGGACCCTCGCCGAGTTCGTCCATCAACAGTTTCTGCGCCGGGGTGTGCGGCGACGGCATGAACTTCCGCAGATCCCCGCTCAGGTGCAGGTGCTGCCCGACGAGCCAGCCGGCGCCGAGCAGCAAGGCCAGCCACAGCAGTGCGAGCAGCAGGCGGTGGGTCGAGGTCAGGGCGGTCATCGGCGCTCGCGCGTGGACATCGCCGGGCGGCGAAAGCGTGGATTGTGCCGCAGCGGCGCCGCCAGGCCATCATCGCCGCGCGGATCGGACGTTGGGCCGCGCCGGGCGGCTGCGATGGAAACTGCGAAGCTCGCGCCTGCTTACGTCACCGCGCTGCGTTGGCCGAAGCGGTCAACCCTGGCCGTGGCACAGCGTCGCCAGCGCGGCGCTGGTGCTGGCTCCGGCGGCATCGGCCGCGGCCCCTGCCAGCAGCGTGCGCTGGACCTCGCTGCCGGCAGCCGGCGTGGTCTCGATGCAGCGCAGTTCCGCGCCGCGCCCATACAGGGTGATGTCGCGCACCTTGGCCGCGAACCCAGCGTCCTTGGGTGTCAGCGTCAGCGTCCAATGCTGGCGGACGCCCTCGCTGGCGAGCCGGTAATGCTGCTCGAGCTGCGTGCGGTCGCCCGACAGCAGCGCTCCGAAACCGGCCTGCAGGCCGGCCAGTTCCGGCACCCGGGCCAGCGAGAACGTGCGCGGCGCCTTGCCGTTGCGCGCGATGCTGACGTTGCCGTCGCGGATCGTGGTGGTCTCGACGTAGGGCGCCTGAACCTCGCGCACCAGCGTGTCGGCGGCCGGTCTGCGGTATTCGCCCTGGATGCGCAAGGGCGCTTTGAGCAGCTTCGAATCGCGCAGCTCGACGAAGGCCGTGCGCGTGGGCGCCGGCCGCGCCAGGTGCGACAGGATCCAGCCGGTGTCGACCGCGTCCCCGCCGGCCTCAGGCGCGGCGCAGAGCGGTGCCATCGCCAGCACGCTCGCCGACAGCAGCATCGACGTGAGCGCGCGGCGCAGCGGCGGGCGACGGGGCGTCGGGATTCCAGAAGTCATAGAAGTTGAACCAGTTGTAGGGGGCCAGGCGCGCGTAATGTTCCAGCCGCGTGGCGTAACGGCGGATAAGCGCCGCCAGCGCCTGCGCCCGCTCGGCGCGCGGGATGTGCAGGCCATCGCTGAAGGTCTCGAAGGCTAGCTCGTAGCGGTTGCGGCCCCGATACAGGCCGAACGCCAGCACCACCGGTACGTGCAGCGCCGAGGCGATCAGCCACGGCGCGCGCGGGAATGGCGCCTCGCTGCCCAGGAACGGCACCCGCACCGCCTCGTCGCCGGGCTGCACGCGGTCGACCAGCAGCGCGACGCAATGGCCGTCGGACACCGCCTGCTGGATCGCAAGCATCAGCGACGGCCCGTCCTGCCCGGCATCGATGACGTTGCCTGCGATCACCGGGTCCAGCGCATCGAGCAGCTGCGTCATCGCCGGATTGTGGCTGGTGTCCATCACCACGCGGATGACGTAGTCCGGGCGCGCGCGCGCCAGCACCCGCATCACCTCGAAGCTGCCCAGGTGCGAGCCGAACAGCAGCACGCCCTGGCGCTTGTCCAGCTGAGCGTGCACGTCGTCCAGGCCGTGCAGGGTGAAGTCGAACTGCCGCAGCCGGCCGCTGAGCAGGAACACGCGATCCAGGATGGTCGACGCGAAGGTGTGGATGTGGCGCGCGCCATCGCGCCAGGTCGAAGGCCGGTCGAGCACGCGTTCGAGATAGCCGATCGAGGCGCGCCGCTCCGGCCCGCGCACCAGCAGGAAATACAGCGTGATCGGTCCCAGCAGCAGGCGCGCGACGCGGCGCCCGCAATAGCGCGCGATGCAGCGGATCAGCCAGATCGCGAAGCGGCCGCCGCCTTCGGGGCGCTGCTTCCACTGCGGGCCTGACTGCGTGTCGGCCCTCATGCGCAGACCTCGCCGCTGGCCAGCAGCGTGTCGCCGCGCACTACCCGGAAGCGCCAGCGCGGCGCCTCGCCGGTGACGACGATGTCGGCCGCTTCGCCGGGCAACAGCGGCTGGGCGAACTTCACCTGCGGCAGGCGCAACGGGCCCAGCGGGCCGTGCGCGGCCTCGATGGCGTCGAGCACGCGCTCGATCACCACCACGCCGGGCACGATCGGGCGGCCGGGAAAGTGCCCCGGCAGGCTGGGATGGTCGGCGGGAATGATGAACGACATGACGGACGAACCCCTGTGCGCGCGCAGCATGAGGGCCGCGCGGGGGTCATCGCAAGCGCATGCGCATTCAGCGCGTGACGTCGCGCCAGAACGCCGGGCCGAGCCCGCCCATCTGCCGCAAAAAGTCCGCCAGGTTGCGGTAACGCCCCGGGAACCGCCGTTGCCGCAGCGCGAATTCGGCCAGGAAGAAGCCGACCATGGTGACCAGGTTGAAGACCCCGGCCGCCCACGACCACCACGGTTGCGCCAGCGCCCACGGCGGCGCGATGCCGAGCGTCGCCAGCAATCCGTCGGGGACGCGCAGCAGGGCCAGCAGCAGGTTGAGCAGCGCGAGCACGCCGAGCAGCCACGCCCATGAACGCGTCAGGTTGCGCGTGTAGCGGCGCAGGTCCGGCGCCAGTTCGGTCGCCGGGATGCCGTCGAGCCCGGCCACCATGCGGGTGATCAGCGGCACCGTGCGCAGCGTGCGCGCGAAGGTCCACGCCACCGCGCCGATGATCGCCGCCGGCACCAGCAGCAGCGCCGCATGCACCCCCGCCGCGGGGACCAGCCAGGCCAGCGCCGCGAGGATCGCCACCAGCAGCAGCCACGCACCGGCGCGCCGTTCCAGCAGCGGCCGCAGCAGCACGATCAGCGCCAGGTCGGCCAGCGCCAGCGCGGCGATGCGGCCATCGCCATGCGGCTGGCCGGCCAGGCGCGAGCACAGCAGGTACGCCGCGACCAGCACCAGCCGCAGCCAGGCCGCATGCCCGGCGAGCGTGCCGCGCGGGGCGTCCGCGTCAGGCGGCCTTGTGCTGCTGGACATGCGCGGCCAGCGCGCGCAGCGAGGCGAAGATCTTGCGGTTCTCGTCGTTGTCCGAGCGCAGCTGGAAGCCGTAGCGCTTGCTGATCGCCAGCGCCAGTTCCAGTGCGTCGATCGAATCCAGCCCCAGGCCGCTGTTGAACAGGGGCGCGTCCGGGTCGATGGATTCCGGCGCGACGTCCTCCAGGTTCAGGCTGTCGACCAGGAGTTCGGCCAGTTCACGTTCGGCTGCGGTCTGCGCGGACATCGGGACGTTGATCCAGTGGGAAAGGCCGCCACCTTCAGCCATCGCGCGCCGCCGCGCAACTGCGCGCGCGACCGGCGCCGGCGCCCGCCGCTATCATGCGTGCTGGATTGCAGCGCACGAACCACCCATGACCCAACCCGTTCCCACCGCAGCGACCCGCGCCGACGGCGCGGCCGGCGCCGGGCCCGACCGCGCGCCCCGGGCGCTGGACACCGACGTGCTGGTGATCGGCGGCGGCCCCGCCGGCAGCACCACCGCGACCCTGCTGGCGCGCCGCGGCTGGAAGGTGCTGCTGCTGGAGAAGGAGCGCCATCCGCGCTTCCACATCGGCGAGTCGCTGCTGCCGATGAACATGCCGATCCTGGAGCGGCTGGGCGTGCTGGAGCAGGTGCGCGCGATCGGCGTGCTCAAGCTCGGCGCGGATTTCCCGGTCGAAGGCGGCAACTACAACGTGTTCCGCTTCGATCGCGCGCTGCGCGGCGGCGCCGGCTACGCCTTCCACGTCAAGCGCGAGGATTTCGACAAGCTGCTGTTCGACCATGCCCGCGGCGAAGGCGTCGATGCGCGCGAGGCGGTCAAAGTCGAGCGCGTCGACTTCGATGCCAGCGGCCGTCCGAAGCAGGTGCATGCGCGCGATGCCGAAGGCGAACTCGTGATCCGCGCGCGCCACGTCGTCGATGCCAGCGGGCGCGACGCGCTGCTGGGCAGCAAGCTCGGGCTCAAGCAGCGCAACCGGCGGCACCAGTCGGCGGCGGTGTTCAGCCACTACCGCAACGTGCCGCGACGCGACGGCGACGATGCCGGCAACGTCACCATCTGTCGCCATGAGCACGGCTGGCTTTGGCTGATCCCGCTGAGCGACGGCACCACCAGCGTCGGCGCGGTGTGCTCGCCGGACTACCTCAAGCAGCGTCGCGGCGAAACCGAGGCCTTCCTGCTGCGCACGCTCAATTCGGTCGAAGCCTCGCGCGAGCGCATGCGCGATGCGGTGCGCGAGGGCCCGGTGCATGTCACCGGCAACTACGCCTACGACTGCCGCCGCATGAGCGGGCCGGGCTGGTCGCTGGTGGGTGATGCGTGGACGTTCGTCGACCCGATGTTCTCCTCCGGCGTGTTCCTGGCGATGAACCACGCCGAGCGCGCCGCCGAAGCCATCGACGGCGCCCTGCGCGATCCCGCGCGCGAAGCGGCGCTGATGCGCGCGCTGGAGCGGCACCTGACGCGCGGACTGAAGGAATTCAAGTGGTTCATCTACCGCTTCACGTCGCCGACGATGAAGCGGCTGTTCGCCTCGCCGCGCAACGTGCTGCAGGTCGAGCAGGCGGTGATCTCGATGCTGGCCGGCGATGTGTTCGACGCCCGCCCGGTGCTGTGGCGGCTGCGCATCTTCCGCGTGATCTATGCCGTCACCGCGTTGCGCATCGCACCGTCGGCGCTGCGCAGCTGGTGGCAACGCAGGCGCGGCATCCGCCGCGGGCTGGCGGGCGATGCCATGCAGGCGGAAACGCCATGAGCGCGCAACGGCCCCTGCCCGCCGCCAGCCTGCCGCCGTTCGCGGTGGACTACGTCGTCGCCGCTGCGCCCGATGCGTTGCTGGCGCAGGCGGGCGTGCTGGCGGTGTTCGGCTTCGGCGGCGCGGCGCCATCGCGGCACGCGGATCCGCGCTACCTGCACGTGCCGCTGCAACCGCTCGCCGGCGCGGCGCCCTACGAGGTCTGGCGCAGCGACGGGCCGATCGCCAGCGGCCGCGACGGCGAGATCGCCTGGTCGAGCAACGGCCAGCTCGCGTTCGGCGTGATCGAGGTCGCCGAAGGCGACGGCGGCATCACCGCCGCCGCCGCGCACGCCTACGCGCGCCTGACCGCGTTCGTGCGCGACGGCCAGGCGCCGCACCTGCTGCGGATCTGGAATTACCTGGATGCGATCACCCAGGGCGATGGCGATGCCGAGCGCTACCGCCAGTTCTGCGTCGGCCGCGCGCGCGGGCTGGGCGACTTCGACCCGACCGCGCTGCCGGCGGCGACCGCGATCGGCCGCTGCGACGACGCCCGCGTGCTGCAGATCTACTGGCTGTCCGCGACCGCCCCCGGCGTACCGGTGGAAAACCCGCGCCAGGTCAGCGCCTACCGCTATCCACGCGCCTACGGTCCGCAGCCGCCGAGTTTCGCCCGCGCGATGCTGCCGCCTACCCGCGATCGGCTGCCACTGCTGCTGTCCGGCACCGCCAGCGTGGTCGGGCATGCGTCCCAGCACGCCGACGCGCTGCTGGCGCAGATCGAGGAGACCTTCGCCAATTTCGACGCGCTGCTGGGCGCGGCGCGGCAGTCGCAGCCGGCGCTGCCCGCGCAGTTCGGTGCCGGTACCCGGCTCAAGGTGTACGTGCGCGATCGCGGCGAGCTGGCACTGGTGGCCGACGCGCTGCGCGCGCGCTTCGGCAATCGCGTGCCGCACATCGTGCTGCATGCGGCCATCTGCCGGCGCGAACTGTGCGTGGAGATCGACGGCGTGCACGGGTAGGCTGCGCCGGGCGATCCGCTGGAGGTGGATCGCCGACGATCGCATTGATTCGACTTCGCGCTGCATCGCGAAGCGGGAACCACGAACCACCAGGTTCATCCACCACCAGGAGTTGGCACCATGGGTCTGATCAGCATCGTGTGGGGCATCGTCGCGCTGCTGTGGATGGTGCTGGCGCTGGTTCCGCTGCTGGGCTGGGGCAACTGGTTCCTGATTCCCTTCGCCGCCGTCGGCGCGATCATCGCCGCGATCGGCGTGCTCCTCAGCCGCGCCGGCCATCGCGGCCGCGCCAAGGCCGGGCTGGTCCTCAACGGCCTGGTGATCGTGGTCGCGATCGTCCGCCTGCACCTGGGCGGCGGCGTGATCTGACGCCACCGGCGGCTCATCGTGCGGCAAGCCAGGCCGCCGCCTGCGCCGTATCATGGCCGCATGAGCCATCCCCACACCCGTCCCCGGCGCATGCGCCGCGACGACTTCTCGCGGCGGCTGATGCGCGAGACCGTCCTGACCGCCGACGACCTGATCTATCCCGTCTTCGTGCACGAACTCTCCGGTCGCGCGCCGATCGCCTCGATGCCGGGCATCGAGCGGCTGTCGATCGACGAACTGCTGCATGTCGCCGAGCGCGCGATGGAACTGCGCATCCCCGCGCTGGCGCTGTTCCCGGTCACGGCGCCGGACGCCAAGTCGCTCGACGCCGCCGCCGCGTGGCAGGACGACGGCTTGTGCCAGCGCGCCGTGCGCGCGTTGAAGGAGCGCTTCCCGGACCTGGGCGTGATCACCGACGTGGCGCTGGATCCCTACACCAGCCACGGCCAGGATGGCCTGGTGGATCCCAGTGGCTACGTCGTCAACGACGAGACCGTGGAGGCGCTGGTCAGGCAGGCGCTCTCGCACGCCCGCGCCGGTGCCGACGTGGTCGCGCCCAGCGACATGATGGACGGCCGCATCGGCGCGATCCGCGCCGCGCTCGAGCGCGACGGCCACATCCACACCCGCATCCTGGCCTACAGCGCGAAGTACGCATCGGCCTTCTACGGCCCGTTCCGCGATGCGGTCGGCAGCGCGGGAGCGCTGGGCAAGGGCAACAAGTCCACTTACCAGATGGATCCGGCCAACGCCGCCGAAGCGCTGCGCGAAGTCGCGCTCGACCTGGACGAAGGCGCCGACATGGTGATGGTCAAGCCGGGCATGCCGTACCTGGACATCGTGCGCCAGGTGAAGGATGCCTTCGGCGCGCCGACCTTCGTCTACCAGGTCAGCGGCGAGTACGCGATGCTGCGCGCAGCGATCGGCAATGGCTGGCTTGACGAGCGTGCCTGCGTGATGGAGGCACTCACCTGCATCAAGCGCGCCGGGGCCGACGGCGTGCTCACCTATTTCGCCTTGCAGGTCGCGGCCTGGTTGAGGGAACGCGGCTGAAGCGCTTCGGCTACAAACGGCAGGCATGAAGGAGCAGGCATGAAACGGTTCGCGGTCTTCGGTCATCCGGTGGCGCATTCGCTGTCGCCGCGCATCCACGCTGCGTTCGCCCGGCAGGCCGGGGTCGCGATGGACTACGTGGCGATCGACACCAAGGATTTCCCCGCCGCGCTGCAGGCCTTCCTGGCCAGCGGCGGCGACGGCGCCAACGTCACCCTGCCCTACAAGGCGCAGGCGATGGCCGCATGCGCGGTGCTCAGTCCGCGCGCGCGCCGTGCCGGCGCGGTCAACACCCTCATCCGCAACAACGACCAGTGGCACGGCGACAACACCGACGGCGCGGGCCTGGTGCGCGACCTCACCGGCCGCCATCGGCTGGACCTCCGGCGCCGGCGCAGCCTGCTGCTCGGTGCCGGCGGTGGCGCGCGCGGCGTCGCGCCGGACCTGCTCGATGCCGGCGTCGGCGACCTCTACGTCGTCAACCGCACGCCCGAGCGCGCCGATGCGCTGGCCGATGCGCTGGGCGAGCCCGGGCGCGTGCATCCGCGTTACTTCGACGACCTGCCGGCGCTGGGAGAGTTCGACCTGGTCCTCAATGCGACCTCGGCCGCGCGCGAGGGCCGCTTTCCGAGCCTGCCGATGTCGCTGGTGGGGCCGCGCACCAGCGTGGTCGACCTGAGTTACGGCGAGGCGGCGATTCCCTTCCTTGCCTGGGGCCGGGCGGCCGGCGCGCGCGACGCGATCGATGGCCTCGGCATGCTGGTCGAGCAGGCCGCCGAAAGTTTCCAACGCTGGCATGGCGTGCGTCCGGATACCGATGCGGTGTACGCGCAGCTGCGCGAGCACGACGCGCGCCTGGTCAGCGCCGACTGAGGTGTACACGGTCGCCTGGTCGTATCGCGTCGCCGCCGGTCGCGAGGCGGCGTTCGAGGCGCTGTACGGCGCGTCCGGTGCATGGTGCCGGTTGTTCGCGGCCTCGCCCGCCTACCTCGGCACCCGGTTGCTGCGCGACGCAGGGGAGCCGCGGGAGTACGTCACCCTCGACCGCTGGCGCACGCGGGCCGACTACGAGGCCTTCCTGCAGGACAATCGCGAGGCCTATGCGCAGATCGATCGCGCGGGCGACGCGCTGACCGAAAGCGAAGCACGGCTGGGCAGCTTCGAGTCGGAGTAGGCGAAGCATCCATTGCGCCCGCCTCGTCGTCGTCGGACGGACGACCGCCGAACACCCACCCCGGCAACGCGTCCTACAGCGGCGCTTCGGCCAGGTAGCGATCCTTCAGGCGCACGTAGTGCTGGGCGCTGTAATACAGCGCTTCGATTTCGGCATCGGCCAGCACGCGCACCTTCTTCGCCGGATTGCCCAGCCACAGTTCCCCCGGGCCGACTTCCTTGCCCGGTGCGACCAGCGCGCCGGCGCCGACGAACCCGTGTTTGCGCACGATGGCGCCGTCGAGCAGGATCGCGCCCATCCCGATGAGCACCGCGTCCTCGATCCGGCAGGCGTGGATGATCGCCTTGTGGCCGATGGTGACGTCCTCGCCGATCACGGTGGCGAATCCGCCCAACTTCGCGTGCGGGCCGTCGTGGCTGACATGCACGATGCAGCCGTCCTGCACGTTCGTGCGCGCGCCGATGCGGATGAAGTTGACGTCGCCGCGCACCACCGTGCCCGGCCAGATCGATGCGTCGTCGCCCAGCACCACGTCTCCGATCAGTGTGGCGGAGCGGTCGACGTAGGCGCGTTCGCCCAGCGTGGGCAGGGTGCCGAGATAGGGACGGATGTTCATGGCGGCATTCTAGCCAGCGCGCGTGGATGGCGGCCGTAGGGTGCCAGCGGACCTCGCTACACTGGCGTGATGGACGCTGCCGACGCGACGCCGCTGCCCGAACTTCCTGCCACGTTCGCGCGCCTGCGCGCGGCCTGGGACGCACGCAGGCCGGATTTCGAACAGCGCCGAAGCGACCTGCGGCGGCTGGACGCGGCCTTCGCCGCGCGGGTCGACGCCATGCACGCGGCGATCGATGCAGATTTCGGCCACCGCTCCGCGCACGAGAACCTGCTGTCGGAAGTGATGATCGTGCGCGCCGAAATCCACCATGCCCTGCGCAACCTGCGCGGCTGGATGCGTGCGCGCCGGGTGGCGGTCGGCTGGAAGTTCTGGCCGGCGCGTGCGCAGGTGCAGGCACGGCCAGTGGGCGTCGTCGGCATCATCGCGCCCTGGAACTATCCGGTGAACCTGGCGCTGGTGCCGCTGGTCTCCGCGATTGCCGCCGGCAACCACGTCTACCTCAAGCCGTCGGAATCCACGCCGCGCACCAGCGCCTGGCTGCGCGACCTGCTGGCGGAAGTGTTTCCACCCGATCGCGTCGCCGTCGCGCTCGGCGGACCCGATGTCGGCGCCGCGTTCGCGGCCTTGCCGTTCGACCACCTGCTGTTCACCGGATCGACGGCGATCGGGCGCAAGGTGCTGGCCGCGGCCGCACCCAACCTGACGCCGGTGACGCTGGAGCTCGGCGGCAAATCGCCGGCACTGGTGGCGGCGGACTTCCCGATCGCGTCCGCGGCCGCGCGCATTGCCGCCGGCAAGTGGTTCAACGCCGGCCAGACCTGCATCGGTGTCGATTACGTGCTGGTCGACCGCGCGCGGCGCGACGCGCTGGTGCAGGCGTTCGGCGCCGAACTGGCGGCGCGCTATGGCGACCTGTCGCGGATCGACGACTACACCCGCGTCATCAACGACGCCGAGTTCGGGCGGCTGGAAGCGCTGCTGGCCGATGCCCGCGCCCGCGGCGCCCGCATCGTGCAGCCGATCGCGGTCGACCCGGCGCGCGCGCGTCGCGAACGGCTGTTCCCGCCGACGCTGGTGGTCGATGCGCCGGACGACAGCGTGCTGATGCGCGAGGAGATCTTCGGGCCGATCCTGCCGATCCGCGGCTATGCATCGATGGACGAAGCGATCGGCTTCGTCCGCGATCGCGAGCGGCCGCTGGCGCTGTATCCCTTCACCCATGACCGCGCCTTGGCCGACCGTATCGTCGACGACGCCCTCGCCGGCGGCGTCAGCGTCAACGACACCCTGCTGCATTTCGGCGTGCACGCGCTGCCGTTCGGTGGCATCGGCGCCAGCGGCATGGGCGCGATCCACGGCCACGCCGGATTCCTCGCCTTCAGCAAGCAGCTGCCCGTGTTCCGGCAGTCGCGCTGGTTCGCCGCGAGCGACCGGCTGCGGCCGCCCTACGTGGGGATGGTGGATCGCTTGATCCGGTGGTTGGCCCGCTGATCGCGAAGAGCCTTTCGACGGGCATCCAGCCGCCATGGGCCAGATCGTCGGGATGGCCGTCGCGGCAGCGCAGGCGCAGGCCCGGGGTCATGGATCGGCGCGGATGGATGATCGGTCGGCCGGGGTAATCCGCCGGCCGGGCCCCGGGTTGGCCGCGGATTGAGAGCGCCGGTGCGACACCAACGTGGCGCATGAATACGAGGCCCATAAAAAAGCCCCGCAAGCCAGGGGGGGGCTTGCGGGGCCGGGGACCGGCACCTGGGGAGGGGTAGCCGGTCCGGATCACTCCAGGGGAGGGGAGAGATCTGCGACAGACCTTGCATCTGTCGCGGGCTATATGACCAAAGGGAGCATTGATGGTTCGTGAAGGACGTCGTTAAAAATCGGTGCGGTTCAGGGGCGATTCATTGGATTTTTCAATGGCGGAAAACACTTAATGGGCCTCGTCCCAGTCGGCCCCGACGCCCACGTCGACCACCAGCGGCACCCGCAGTTCGGCGGCGCCGGTCATGCGCTCCACCACCGCCGCGCGCAGGGTGTCGACGAAGCCTTCCTCGACCTCGAACACCAGTTCGTCGTGCACCTGCAGCACCATCATCGCGCGTTGTGCGTGCGGCTCCAGCCAGCCGTGCAACGCGATCATCGCGCGCTTGATGATATCGGCGGCCGTGCCCTGCATCGGCGCATTGATCGCGGCGCGCTCGGCGCCGGCGCGCAGGCCGGCATTGCGGGCGGCGATGTTCTCCAGGTACAGGCGGCGGCCGAACACGGTTTCGACATAGCCGCGCTCGCGCGCCTCGGCGCGGGTGCGGTCCATGAACTCGCGCACGCCCGGGTAGCGGGAGAAATACAGCCCGATGTAGTCCTGCGCCTCGCCGCGGGCGATGCCCAGCTGCTTGGCCAGGCCGAAGGCGCTCATGCCGTACATCAGCCCGAAGTTGATCGCCTTGGCCGCGCGCCGCTCGTTGCCGCTGACGTCGTCCAGCGCCTTGCCGAAGACTTCCGCCGCGGTGGCGCGGTGGATGTCGACCCCGGACGCGAACGCGCGCAGCAGCGCCGGGTCCTGCGACAGGTGGGCCATGATCCGCAGCTCGATCTGCGAATAGTCCGCGGCCAGGATCCGGCGCCCGGGCGGCGCGACGAAAGCCTTGCGGATGCGGCGGCCGTCGTCAGTGCGGATCGGGATGTTCTGCAGGTTGGGATCGCTGGAGGCCAGCCGCCCGGTGGCGGCGCCGGCCTGGTGGAAGCTGGTATGCACGCGGCCGTCGTCGCGGTTGACCATCTCCGGCAGCTTGTCGGTGTAGGTGCTGCGCAGCTTCGCGAGGCCGCGGTAGTCCAGGATCACCCGCGGCAACTCGTGCTGGTCGGCGATCGCTTCCAGCGCTTCCTCGTTGGCCGAGGGCTGGCCGGTCGGCGTCTTCACCAGCGCCGGCAACTTGAGTTCCTCGAACAACAGCGCGCACACCTGCTTGGGCGAGTCGAGGTTGAACGTGCGCCCGGCGAGCTCGGTGGCCTGCTGCTGCAGCACGAGCATGCGCCGGCCGAGGTCGGCCGACTGCCGGCGCAGCTCGTCCATGTCGATCATCACGCCGTTGGCCTCGATGCGTTCGAGCACCGGCACCAGCGGGATCTCGATCTCGCGGTAGACGCGCTCCAGCGCCGGCTCGGCGGAGAGTTTTGGCCGCAGCACGCGGTGCAGGCGCAGGGTGATGTCGGCGTCCTCGGCGGCGTAGCGCGTCGCGTCGTCCAACGCCACGTGCGCGAACGGGATCTGCTTGGCGCCCTTGCCGGCGACATCGGTGTACTTGATGGTGTCGTAGCCCAGGTAACGCTTGGCCAGCGAGTCCATGTCGTGGTGGGTGGCGCCGGCGTTGAAGACGAAGCTTTCCATCATCGTGTCGTCGGCGTAGCCACGCACCTCCACGCCGTGGCAGCGCAGCACGTGCAGGTCGTACTTGCCGTGCTGGCCGATCTTGCGCTTGCCGGGGTCGGCGAACAGCGGCCGCAGCGCATCCAGCACCCCGTCCTGCGACAGTTGCGCCGGCACGCCGGGATAGTCGTGCGCCAGCGGGATGTAGGCCGCCTTGCCGGCCTCGACCGCCAGGCTCAGCCCCACCAGCCGCGCGCACAGCGCGTCGAGCGAATCGGTTTCGGTGTCGAAGGCAAATTCGTCCGCCGCCTGCAGCCGCACCACCCAGGCGTCGAGCTGCTCGCGCGTGAGCACCGTTTCGTACTCGCCCGCGGCCGACAGCGCCGGATCGATGCCGTCCACCGGCCTGGCCGCCGCTCGCGCATAGCCGGCTTCGGTGCCGCGCACGCTCACGGTCTCGCTGCGCGCGGGCGGAGCCGCCGTTCCGCCGTCGAGTTCACGCAACGCCGCGTTGAAGCCGTAGCGGGTGTACAGCGGGCGCAGCGCATCGACATGGCGCTCGCGCAGCTTCAACGCACTGGCGGGAAGTTCGAGGGCGACATCGGTCTTGATCGTCACCAGCGTGCGGTTGAGCGGCAGCCGCTCGACCGCCGCGCGCAGGTTCTCGCCGATCTTGCCGCCGATGCCGGCGGCGTTGGCGATCACGCCTTCCAGCGAGTCGTATTGCGCCAGCCACTTGGCCGCCGTCTTGGGACCACATTTGTCCACGCCGATGACGTTGTCGATGGCATCGCCCATCAGCGCCAGCATGTCGACGATCCGCGCCGCCGGTACCCCGAACTTGGCCATCACGGCGTCGTCGGTATCCAGCACGCTGCCGCTCATGGTGTTGACCAGGCGGATGCTACCGCCGCCCTCGAAGCGGCCGACCAGCTGGGCGAAATCCTTGTCGCTGGTGGAGATCGTGACCTGGCTGCCCTCACGCGCGGCCTCCAGTGCCAACGTGCCGATGACGTCGTCGGCCTCGACGCCTTCGACGCGCAGGATCGGGAAGCCCAGCGCCTCGACGATCTCGCACATCGGCTGCAGCTGCGCGCGCAGCTCGTCCGGCATCGGTGCGCGGTTGGCCTTGTACTGGTCGTACAGGTCGTCGCGGAAGGTGCGGCCGGGGGCGTCGATCACGAAGGCCGCGCAGTCGGGTTTTTCGTTCAGGTGCGCGCGCAGCATGTTGACCACGCCGAACAGCGCGCCGGTCGGTTCACCGGCGGCATTGGTCAGCGGCGGCAGCGCATGGAACGCCCGATACAGGTAGGAGGAACCGTCGATCAGGACCAGTCTGTGCATCGGTCGATTCTACGCCGGGCATCGCGCGCGGCCGGCCCACGCGCGGCCCGGCGAGCGAACACGGCGGCCACCCGGCCGCTGCGCCCGCGCCGGGACTGTGGCCCCTCCCTCACCACCCATGCGCATCGCGGCCGGCATACTGCCGCCGACCGCCACCGCCGGAGACCCGCCATGCGCCAGACGCCGATCCTGCTTCCGCTGCTGGCCCTGGCGACGCTGCTCGCCAACGGTTGCGCGACCATGGCCGATGCCGATGCGCCACCGATCCCCGCCAATGCCGTCCAGGCCACGCGGACCGCCGACAACGGCGACGTCATTTCCGAATACCGGGTCGCCGGGCAATTGCGGATGGTGCGCGTGCAGCCGGTGCGCGGCCCGGCGTATTACCTGATGGACAGCAACGACGACGGCCGCCTCGACCGCGCGCATGGCGAGGTCTCGCCGGTCTACTACAAGCTTTACGGCTGGTGATCGACGTCGCGTGACCGCGACGCCTCTGTCACCGGGCTGGTCGCGTGGTCCGGCGCTGGCTCCGTGCCGCGGTCGACCAGTGCGCCGAGCACGCCTTCGCCCTGGTCGGCGGCGAACAGCTGCTCCAGGTCGCGGCGCGCTTCCTGCGAGGTCTGGATCAACGCGGCTTCGTCGTCGTAGACCTGGTGCTGGGTATGCAGCAGCGCCTCGTCGTGGGCGCGGAAGCGGCGCGCGCGATCGGCGGCGATCGCTTCCGGCGTCCCCAGTGCGACCAGCGCGCGTTCGCCCAGGTACAGGCTGGACAGGAAGGTCTCGCGCACCACTTCCGCGCCCAGGTCCATCAGCTCCCACGCATGGCGCCGGTTGCGCGCTCGGGCGAGCACCCTGGCCTGCGGGTATTCGCGGCGCACGAGGCGCACGATCCTGAGGTTGGACTCGACATCGTCGACGGCGACGACGAACACCTTGACCCCGGCTGCGCCGGCCGAACGCAGCAGGTCGGCGCGGGCCGGATCGCCGTAGTAGATCTGGCTGCCGAAGCGGCGCACGAAATCCACCTGCTCGGGGCTGTGTTCGATGGCGACGAAGCGCACGCGCTGGGCGGCCAGCAGGCGGGCGATGATCTGCCCGAAACGGCCGAAGCCGGCGATCAGCACCTGCGGGTGCTGGTCGTCGATGGTGTCGTAGGCGCGCGCCGCGCGGCGCGACGGATGCGCGGACAGCAGCCGTGCCATCGCGATCAGCAACAGCGGGGTCAAGGCCATCGACACCCCGACGATCGCCACCAGCCGATCGCGCAGCACGCCGTCGAGCAGGCCCACGCGCTGCGCCTCGCCGAAGACGACGAACGCGAACTCGCCGCCCAGCGCCAGCACGCTGCCCAGCAGCAGCGCTTCGCGCACGTCGAGCTTGCCGGGCCGCAGGCCGACGCCGAACAGCACCGCGAATTTCACCGCCATCAACGTCGCCACGCCGGCGGCGATCAGCAGCGGCTCGGCCGCCACCCGCGCCAGGTCCATGCTCATGCCCACGGCCATGAAAAACAGGCCCAGCAGCAGGCCCTCGAAAGGCTGGATCTGCGCTTCGAGCTCGTGCCGGAATTCCGAATCGGCGAGCAGCACCCCGGCCAGGAACGCGCCCAGGCCCATGCTCAACCCGGCCAGTTCCAGCAGCCATGCGCTGCCGAGTACGACCAGCAACGCCGTGGCGGTGAAGACTTCCGGCAGCCGCGTGCGGGCGACGATGCGGAACAGGTGGCGCAGTAGCAGGCGCCCGCCGAACACCAGCGCCGCCATCGCCAGCAGGCCCTTGAGCGCCATCCACCCGAGCGGCTGCGCACCGTCCTGCGCCGACGCCGTGCCCAGCAGGGGAATCGCGGCCAGCAGCGGGATCGCGGCCAGGTCCTGGAACAGCAGGATCGCGAAGCCGAGGCGGCCGTGCTCGCTGGTCAGCGCCTTGCGCTCGGCCAGCAACTGCAGGCCGATCGCGGTCGACGACAGCGCCAGCCCGCCGCCGACCACCAGCGCCGTCTTCCAGCCCAGGTCGAGCGCCAGCGCGATGCCGCCGAGCAGCAGCGACGACAACGCGACCTGCAGTCCGCCGGCGCCGAACACCGGCTTGCGCATCACCCGCAGCCGCGACGGCGACAGCTCCAGTCCGATCACGAACAGCAGCATCACCACGCCGATCTGGCTGGCCGCGAGCACAGGCTCGACATCGGCCACCACGCGCAACCCGAACGGGCCGAGCACGACACCGGCGGCGAGATAACCCAGCACGCCGCCCAGGCGCACGCGCTTGAACACCGGCACAGCGATCACCGCGGCCAGCAGGAACACCAGTGCCAGTTCGAGTCCGCCGCCGTGCATGCCTGCCTCAGTGGACGAGAGGAAGCGGTCCAGGCCGACCGCCCGGGACAAGGACCGCCGGATCGGCGGCGCCCTGCCGTGCAGCGGGGACAGTAGCAAAGTAAGGCATGTGCCGGTCGCCCCTACGGCATCGCTGGCCGCCACTGAACCTGCGCGCACACCGCCACGGGAACCCCGGCCCGCCCGCGGCGGACGATGCGATGCCGTGGCAGCGGCTGCGTAGCGATGCCCACTTCGCGATCGCGTGCCTGTTCGCCTCGGTTGGGGTGCTTGGCATCCTGCCGTTTTCGATCTACCGACTCGGCAGTGGCCACGCCGTGCCGGGCGCGATGCCGCCGACCGGACCCCGCGTCAGGCCAGGCCGCGTTGCGCCTTGCGGATCTGCGCTTCGACCGCGGCGATGGCGGTCATGTTGACGACGCGACGCGGGGTGGAGGATGGGGTGAGGATGTGCGCCGGCTGGTCCAGGCCCATCAGGATCGGGCCGATGGCGACGCCGTCGGTCATCACCCGCACCAGGTTGTAGGCAATGTTGGCCGCGTCCAGGTCCGGCAGCACGAACACGTTGGCGCGGCCCTTGAGCGTGGAGTTGGGCATCATCCGCAGCCGCAGTTCCTCGTTCCAGGCGGTGTCGGCCATCATTTCGCCGTCCATCTCCAGCCGCGGTGCACGCGCGCGGATGAGGTCGCGCACGGCGCGCATCTTGCGGGCGCCGGGATCGTCGTGGCTGCCGAAGTTGGAATGCGAGAGCAGTGCGACCTTGGGCTCGACGCCGAAGAGCTTGAGCCGGTAGCTCGCCTGCAGCGTGGCCTCGGCGATCTGTTCGGCGCTGGGATCGACCTGCACGTGGGTGTCGAGGAAGAACCACACGCCCTGGTCGTTGATCACCGCGGTCATCGCCGAGGTGCTCTGCACGCCGGGATCCAGGCCGATCACGCTGCGCAGGTAGCCGAGCTTCTTGTGGTAGCGGCCGACCAGGCCGCAGATCAACGCATCGGCTTCGCCGCGCTCGACCATCAGCGCGCCGATCAGGGTCGGACGCGAACGCAGCAGGTTCTTGGCCGCCGCCGGGGTCACGCCGCGGCGTTCGGTCAGCGCGTGGTACTGCTGCCAGTAGTCGTCGAAGCGCGGATCGGAATTGATGTTGGTCAGCTCGAAGTCGACACCCGCGCGCATGCGCAGGCCCAGGCGGTCGATGCGCGACTGGATGACGTCGGGGCGGCCGATCAGGATCGGATGCGCCAGCTGGTCGTCGATCACCGTCTGCACCGCGCGCAGCACGGTTTCCTCTTCGCCTTCGGCATAGACCACGCGCTGGCGCTCGGCGCGCGCGCGTTCGTACACCGGCTTCATCAGCAGGCCGGTGCGGTAGATGAACTGGCCGAGCTTTTCCTCGTAGGCGTCGAAGTCGTCGATCGGACGCGTGGCGATGCCCGAATCCATCGCCGCCTTCGCCACCGCCGGCGCCAGCATCACCAGCAGGCGCGGATCGAATGGGCGCGGAATGAGATAGTCGGGTCCGAACTTCGGTGCTTCGCCGGCGTAGGAACTGCCGAGGTCGGACGATTCCATCCGCGCCAGTTGCGCGATGGCGCGCACGCAGGCGAGCTTCATCGCCTCGTTGATTTCCGTCGCGCCGACATCCAGCGCGCCGCGGAAGATGTAGGGGAAGCACAGCGCGTTGTTGACCTGGTTCGGGAAGTCCGAACGGCCGGTGGCGATGATGCAGTCCGGGCGCACGGCCTTGGCCAGCTCCGGCAGGATCTCCGGATTGGGATTGGCCAGCGCCAGGATGATCGGCCGCGGCGCCATGCTCTCGACCATTGCCTGGGTCAGCACGCCGCCGGCGGACAGGCCGAGGAAGATGTCGGCCCCGGCGACGATTTCGGCCAGCGTGCGCTTGTCGGTGTCGCGCGCGTAGCGGGCCTTGTCGGGGTCGAGCTTGTCGCGGCCGGTGTACAGCACGCCCTCGCGATCCACGGCGAGGATGTTCTGCGGCTGCATGCCGAGGGCGACCAGCATGTCCAGGCAGGCGATGCCGGCGGCGCCGGCGCCGGCGGTGGCGAGCCTGACGTCCTCGATCTTCTTGCCGACGACTTCCAGTGCGTTGAACACCGCGGCGCCGACGATGATCGCGGTGCCGTGCTGGTCGTCGTGGAACACCGGGATGTTCATCCGCTCGCGCAGCTTGCGCTCGACGATGAAGCACTCCGGCGCCTTGATGTCCTCCAGGTTGATCCCGCCGAACGTCGGCTCCATCGCGGCGATGATGTCGACCAGCTTGTCGGGGTCGCGCTCGTTGAGTTCGATGTCGAAGACGTCGATGCCGGCGAACTTCTGGAACAGGATGCCCTTGCCTTCCATCACCGGCTTGCCGGCGAGCGGGCCGATGTCGCCCAGGCCCAGCACCGCGGTGCCGTTGCTGATCACCGCCACCAGGTTGCCGCGCGCGGTGAGCGTGCTGGCGGCGTTGGGGTCGGCGACGATGGCTTCGCAGGCGTAGGCGACGCCCGGCGAATAGGCGAGCGCGAGGTCGCGCTGGGTCACCATCGCCTTGGTCGGCACGACCTTGATCTTGCCGTGCGGCGCGACGCGGTGGTAATCGAGCGCGGCCTGCTTGAAATCGTCGTGGTCGGACATCGGCGTCGGGACAGCGGGGGAAGGGGGATTCTAGCGCCGGTGGGTGTTGACGATGGCGCGGCGGTACCCAGCCGGTGGGATCGCACGATGGCCCGCGGTGCCGCCGGGGGGCTGGTGTGCGTGCGGCCCGTCCGGGCCTGCGCTTACAGCTGCAGCAGCGCCTGCTCGTCTTCGATCGAATCCAGGCGGATGCGGTTGGCGAACAGCGAGAAGGCGAGCATGCCGGCCAGCCCGTTGGCGCGTTGGACCCATTCGGGCAGCCAGCGCGGCGGCAGCAGGACGCCGGATTCGAACAGCGGCTCGAAGGCCTGCACGTCGCCGAGCGTCATCTTGCCGGCGAACAATTGCCGGCACAGGTGCAGCTTGCGTTGCCGCAGCGCCCAGCGGAAGAAGGTGTGCATGCCGATCAGGCCACGCAGGTACACCGTGTCCTTGGTGAAGGCCTGGCCGCCGGTGAGCGGCACGCCGCGGAACACGCGTTGCGTTGAGGAAAAACTTTCCGGCGGCGGCTGGCCGGCGGCGATGAAGTATTCGAACACCTGCAGGAAGTCGGCGCCATCCAATGCCATCGCGACCGCTTCGATGCGCAGGCTCACGCGCTTCATACGCTCGATGTCGATGCTGCCGGTGATCTGTTCGGCGAAGGTCGCCAGGCCTTCCTGGGTGGCGGTGGTGCGCGGCGACGACAACGCCAGGCTCGGCAGCACCGGTTGCGCGCGGCCGTTGAGGGCGGTGAGCGAATGCACGAAGGCTTCGTGCTGCAGCAGCTGGTGGCGGTCGTAGTCGCTGAACGCCGCGCCCGAACGCAGGCGGATGCGGGTGGCGCCGGCGGCGGCCTTGGAGATCAGCTGCGGGTCGAGCACGACGTCGATCACGCGCTGGTTGAAGAAATCGTCGAGGTCGTATTGCAGCTGCAGCTGAAGCGCCGTGGCCGAGATCGAGACCTGTTCGGCCGGCGACAGCAGCTCACGGTCCAGTTCGTCGGCGATGGCGATGAAGTGGCGCGCGGCATCGCGGGTGGTCGGGCCGTGGCCCGGTAGCGGCGCGTCCGGGCGGCCGAACAGGCGGATCGAACACGCGGTGACGTCGGCGGTGCCGATCGCCTCGAGCAGTTCGGCGGCGATGGACCAGGATTGCGCGGACTCGACCAGGTAGCGGCCCAGCGGGTGGTCGGGATCGGCGGCCGTGGTGATTTCGGCCAGTTCGCGCCGGGCGTCGCTGAAGTCATGGCGCGGGTACTCGACGAGCGGCAGCGCGGCGTTGCCCGCCGACCAGCGCGCGAGGAACGCGTGCTGCACGGCGATCGGCCAGCTGACCAGGTTGAGCAGCTTGATCCCGCGCACCGCCTTGACCATGCGCGCGTCGAGCGCGGCGTGGCGGGCGATGTCGGGGTCGGCTTCGCTCATGCCTGTCGCCCCTTCCCCCGCGCGCGGGGGAAGGTTGGGATGGGGGCAAACGGACGCAGGGATGCCTGCATCGCACGCAACCCCCACCCCAACCCGCCCCCGCAAGCGGGGGAGGGCGTGGAGTCAGCGGCCCTCCCCTGCACGCGGATGAGGGAGGTGCCCTCAGCGCCGGCCATTGCGCTCGTCCTGGCGTTTGCCGGTGGGGCGGCCGCCGCTCTTCTCGTCGGCCTTCTGCGCCAGCCGGGTCGCGAGCTTGTCGGCGGCGCCGGCGACTTCGTCGCGCAGCTTGAGGTAATGCGCGTAACGCGCGGCATCCAGGCGGCCCTCGGCGATCGCGTCGCGCACCGCGCAACCGGGCTCGCGCTGGTGCTGGCAGTCGCGGAAGCGGCATTGCTCCGCCAGCGCCTCGATGTCGCTGAAATTCTCGGCGACGTCTTCCTCGCCGGTCGGCTTGAGCTCGCGCATGCCGGGGGTGTCGATCAGGCAGGCGCCGGTCGGCAGCGGGATCAGCGCGCGATGGGTGGTGGTATGGCGACCGCGCGCGTCGCTCTCGCGCACCGCGGCGGTCTTCATGCGGTCGATGCCCAGCAAGGTGTTGGTCAGCGTGGACTTGCCGGCACCCGACGAACCCACCAGCACCGCGGTGGTGCCGGCCGGCAGCCACGGCGTCAGCTGCGCGACGCTCGCCGGATCCTTGGCGTTGACGCTGCGGACCGGCACGCCCTGTGCGGCGAGATCGCCGAGCACGTCGATGGCTGCCTGGGCGTCTTCGACCTTGTCGGCCTTGGTCAGCACCACCACCGGCGCGCTGCCGCTGCCCTGCACCAGCAGCAGGTAGCGCTCGATGCGGCGCGGATTGAAGTCCGCGTCCAGGCCGCAGACCACGAACACGATGTCGATGTTGGCCGCGATCACCTGCTGCTTGTAATGCTCGCCGGCGGCGCTGCGCTTGATCGCGCTGTGTCGCGGCAGCAGCGCGACGATGCGGCTCTTGCCGGGCTCGCCTTCGATCAGCACCCAGTCGCCGACCGCGGCGCGCTGCTCGCTGGGCAGGCCGCCCTTGCGATAGCTGGGCGCGCGCTGCCATTCGGGCGGGGATTCGGTGGCGTGGCTGGTGTCGGGAGCCTCGGCGACCACGTAACCGCTGCGGTGCTGCTCGCTGACCCGCGCCGGTCGCGCCTGTGGATGCGCGGCGAGGGCGGCGGCCCACTGCGGATCGGTCGCCGGCCCGGCGAACGGCCAGCCGATCGCGCGCAGGGGAGTCATGTCGGGACGTGGGCGGGCATCGGCGGATTCTAACGTCGCGGCCGCGGGCCGCCTGCGGCGCCGTGCCCGCGCGTCCCGCAAACCGCGGGTGCGGCCTGCGGCCTGACCCGGACTACGGTGGCTGCCGGGCGGGAACGGACCCGGCCGATCCGCTTTCAGCTAGGCTGGCCGCCCCATCCCGCCCGTCGCAGCGATGTCCGTCCCCCACCTGTCCACCCGCACGCGCCTGTCCGAAGTCCGTTACGAAATCCGCGGCCAGCTCGCCCGCCGGGCGCGCGAGCTCGAGGCCCAGGGACGCACGCTGATCAAGCTCAACATCGGCAATCCCGGCGCGTTCGGGTTCCGCGCGCCGGAACACCTGCAGCGGGCGATCACGGACGGCATCGCGCACAGCGATCCCTACACCCACCAGCAGGGACTGCCCGCCGCGCGCGAGGCGATCGCCGCGTTCCATCACGCGCGCGGCACGCCTTCGGCATCGCCGGACAACGTCTTCATCGGCAACGGCGTCAGCGAGTTGATCGATCTGTCCCTGCGCGCGCTGCTCGACCCGGGCGACGAAGTGCTGCTGCCCTCGCCCGATTACCCGCTGTGGTCGGCGGCGACCATTCTCAACGACGGCCAGCCGCTGTATTACCCCTGCCGTCCGGAGCGCGGGTTCCTGCCCGACCCGGACGAGATCGAAGCGCTGATCCAGTCGCGCCCGCGCGGCAAGGTCCGCGCGCTGGTGCTGATCAATCCCAACAATCCCACCGGCGCGGTGTATCCGCGTGCGCTGCTCGAACGCCTGGTCGCGATCGCCGCACGCCATGGCCTGCTGTTGATGGCCGACGAGATCTACGACGGCATCGTCTACGACGACGGGATATTCCAGCCGCTGGCACCGCTGGCCGGTGACGTGCCTTGCCTGTCGTTCGGGGGGCTGTCGAAGGTGCATCGCGCCTGCGGCTGGCGCGTGGGCTGGGCGGTGCTGTCGGGCGATGCCGCGACCAGTCGCGACCTGCACCATGCGATGGACCTGCTGGCGGCACTGCGGTTGTGCGCGAACGTGCCCGGGCAACTGGCGATCGAACACGCACTGCAGGGCGCAGCCACCATCGATGCGCTGTGCGCCCCCGGCGGCCGCCTGCACGACACGCGGCGCGCGTTGATCGACTGCTGCGCGGCCAGTGCGCACCTGTCGCTAGCGGCGCCCGACGGGGCGATCTACGGTTTCCCGGGCGTCGTCGGCGCCGCGGCACAGGGCTTCGACGACCATGCGTTCGCCCTGCAGTTGCTCGAGGAGGAAGACGTCCTGGTGGTACCGGGCTCGGGCTTCAACGTGCCCTGGCGCAACCACCTTCGGGTGACGCTGCTGCCGCAGGCCGAGGTGCTGGGCGAGGTGTTCGCGCGCATCGACCGCCTCCTTGAGCGCCGCGCCGACGCGGTATCGGCATCCCAGGTGAGCGTGGCCGACGCGATGCCCTGCCGGGAAGTGGCCTGATGCGGCGCGGCGGGTGGGCGTCGCGATGAGTCCGCCGCGCGAAACCACGCCAACGCTGTCGTACCTTGCGCTGGGCGACAGCTACACCATCGGCGAAGGTGTCGCGCCCGCCGATCGCTGGCCGGCACAGCTGGCGGCGCGGCTGCGCGATGAAGGCGTCGCGCTGGCGGATCCACGCATCATCGCCACCACCGGCTGGACCACCGACGAACTCGACGCCGGCATCGACGCTGCGCAGCCGGTGCACGAAGCCGATTTCGTCAGCCTGCTGATCGGCGTCAACAACCAGTACCGCGGGCGGCCGCTGGACGACTACCGCGCGCAGTTCGCGGCGTTGCTGGAACGCGCGATCGGCTTCGCGCACGGGCGCGCCGACCGGGTGCTGGTGCTGTCGATCCCCGACTGGGGCGTGACCCGCTTCGGCGCCCAATCCGGGCGCGACCCCGCGACCATCGCGCGTGAACTCGACGCCTGCAACGCGGCCGCACAGGCGACCTGCGATGCGCGCGGCGTCGCCTTCGTCGACATCACCGCGGTCTCGCGTGCGCAGGGCGGCGCCGATGCGATGCTCGTCGACGATGGCCTGCATCCCTCGCGCGCGATGTACGCGCTGTGGACCGACGCCGCATTGCCCGCCGCGCGCCGGCTGCTCGCGCGATGAGCGGGCTGGCCGCCTTCGACGCCGACACCGCGCGCCGCATCGCGCGCGCGTTCCTGCCAGCGCGCCGGCTCGGCAATCGCTGGAACTACCACTACAGCCGGATCAAGCTCGGCAGCGATCCGCTGTATCCGGGCGTCGCGGCCGCGCTGCGCGACAGCCGGCTGCCGCTGCTGGACCTGGGCTGCGGGATCGGGCTGCTCGCGCATGCGCTGCGCGCCGAAGGCGTGGCACTGGCGTATCGCGGCGTCGACAACGATTCGAAGAAGATCGCGCAGGCGCGGCAGGCCGCACGCGTCGCCGGGCTGGCCGAGGTCCAGTTCGCGGTCGCCGACCTGGCGTCGGCCTTTCCCGCCCACCAGGGAAGCGTCGCCATCCTCGATGTGTTGCAGTACCTGGACGATGGTGCGCAGCAGCGGCTGCTCGATGCCGCCATTGCGATGCTGGTGCCGGGGGCGAAACTGGTGCTGCGCACGGGCATCGAGGACGGCAGCGGGCGCATGCGCGTCACCAGGGCGTTCGATCGTGCGGCCAACCTGCTGGGCTGGATGAATGCCGCGCCGCGCAATTACCCGCGCGCCGATGCGCTGCGCGACACCCTGGACCGCGCCGGCCTGCGCGCCGGATTCGCGTCGCTGCGCGGCAAGACACCGTTCAACAACTGGCTGGTGGTCGCGACGCGGTAGCCTGGGGGCGCATCGGGTGCTGGTTCCCGGCAGGAGCGCCTCCGCCGCAAGCTTCTGCAAAGACGTCTGCGCGCGAAGAGCTCGCGCCTGAAGGCGCTCCTACCGAGCGCCGCGCTCTACGACGGGCGGCGATCCCATCCGATACGGCGCACGGCGACGGATGCGGTTCAGGCCGCGAGCGACGCCGGCTGCGCGGCGTCGACCGGCACTTCCAGCGCTTCGGGCAGCAAGGTGCGGTAGCCGAGCTCATCGAGCCGCTGCAGCAGCACGGCCATGCCCTCGAGGTTGCGCCCGTGCGCGGCGCCTTCGTGCATCAGCACGATCGCGCCCGGGCCGAGATTGCGCTCGACCCCGCGCAGCACGCGCTGCGGATCGGCGACGACGGCGTCGAAACCGCGCGCGTTCCAGGCCACGCGGGTGAGGCCTTCGCGCTTGAGCGCGCTGGCGACGAAGGGATTGGACATGCCGATCACCGCGCGGAACCAGCGCGGGCGGCTGCCGGTGATCTGCTCCAGGATCGCCTGCGTGCGTTCGATCTCCGCGCGCATCGTCTGCGGGCCCAGCGCCCAGAACCAGCGGGCCGGATGGGTGGCGCTGTGGTTGCCGATGCCGTGGCCGCGGCGGACGATCTCGCGCACGAGCTCCGGATGCGCGGCGGCACGCTCGCCGACGACGAAGAACGTCGCCTTCGCGCAATGCGTGTCGAGCAGGTCAAGCATCGCCAGGGTCTGATCGGACGGGCCGTCATCGATCGTCAGCCACACCGCGCGCTCGGTCGTCGGCAGGCGCGTGAGCACCGGGCAGAACAGTCGCGACTGCGGCCACAGCGTGCCCCACCAGAACGGCAGGTGGGTGGCGATCAGAAGCGGCAATCCGAGCTGCCAGGCGTGCCGCCACCAGATCACCGCGACCAGCGCCTGCGACAGCAGCAGGCAGGCAAGCCACGCGTGCGGATGGCGCGGCGGACAGTCCAGCGGGACGGGGCGATGCATCCGGGGATGATGCCGGGCGGCGGGTGAATGCGCCATCGACATGGGCGGGCGTGCCGGCATGTCGATGGCTTGCCGTGGCCTGACGCGTTTGGCTGGCAGCCGGTAGCCGGCGGCCGACGCGGTGAGCCTGCCAGGCTCCGCATGCAGGCCAATGCGTGCCCGCGATCCGCCGGCCGGTAAGATGCGCGCCCCTGCCGTGCCTCATCCAGGACCGCCGCCATGCCGCTCGATCCCGCCCTGCACCAGCGCATCGCCAGCCTGCTCGGCGCGCAACGCGTCGTGTTGTTCATGAAGGGCATGCCGTCAGCCCCGCAATGCGGCTTTTCCGCGCGCGCGGTCGCCGCGCTCGATGGCCTGGGCGTGGACTACGCGCACGTCGACGTGCTGGCCGACGCCGACATCCGCGAAGGCATCAAGTCCTACGGCGACTGGCCGACGATCCCGCAGCTGTACATCGACGGCGAACTGGTCGGCGGCAGCGACATCATCGAGCAGATGGCGCAGTCGGGCGAACTGGGCGCCGCGCTCGGCCTGCCACCGCCAGACCGCACGCCGCCGGCGCTCAACATCACGCCGGCGGCGTTCGGGATGCTGAGCCAGGCACTGCAGGATGCGGGCAGCGGCTACACGCTGCGGATCGACATCGACGCGCGCTACAACGCCAAGCTGCAACTGGCGCCGGTGGACGACAAGGCGATCGCCACCGAGATCGACGGCATCCGGGTGCAGTTCGACCTCGCCTCGGCGCGCCGCGCCGAAGGCCTGTCGATCGACTGGGTCGACGACGAGCGCGGACGCGGGCTGGTGATCGACAACCCCAACGCGCCGCCACCGGTGCGGGCGCTGACGCCGGAAGCGGCCGCCGCGCAACTGGCATCGGGCACGCTGACGCTGGTCGACGTGCGCCCGGCCGGGGAGCGCGCGCTGGCGCAGGTGCCGGCGCCGTTCTCGACCTTCGACGACGGCCTCGCCGCGCTCGAAGGCCTGCCCAAGCACACGCCGCTGGCGTTCCTGTGCCACCACGGCAGCCGCAGCGCGCAGGCGGCCGAGCACTTCCGGCAGCGCGGGTTCGCCGAGGTCTACAACGTGGTCGGCGGGATCGATGCCTGGGCGCAGTTCGACCCGGCGGTGGCGCGCTATTGATGATCCGCGCCCGATACGGCACGGGCTGAACGCGGTGCGCTCGGCGAAGGTGCGGCGTGGGCGGCTTCGCCAGCGGATTGCACGGACAGATGCAGCCGCTGCCGTGATGCGGTACGGTCGGCGCATTCTCGGGGGGGACTGAACCATGCGCATCGGACTGGTGGTCGACTCGGCCTGCGACCTGCCGGCGGACTTCCTTGCCGCCAACCACGTCACCATCCTGCCGATCACGGTGCGGATCGGCGACGCGGTGCTGGCCGACCATCGCAACGAACAGGCGACGCTGGAGTTCCTCCACGCGCAGATCGCCGAAGGCGGCGCCGAAGCGCAGACGATGCCGTTCACCGTCGAGCAGATCCGCGACCTGTTCCTGCAGAAGCTGGTGATCGATTACGACTACGTGTTCTGCATGACGATCACCCGCAGCCGCAGCCCGATCTACGACAACGCCACCCAGGCCAGCTTCGCCATCCTCAACGAATACCGCCCGGTGCGGTCGGCGGCCGGCAACGAGACGCCGTTCGCGCTGCGGGTGATCGACAGCCAGAATCTGTTCGCCGCCCAGGGCATCCTGCCGGTGGAAGCCGCGCGCCTGCGCGAGGCCGGTGAAGGCCCGCCGAAGATACGCGCGCGGCTGGAGCACCTGGCCGTGCATACCCATGGCTACATGGTCCCGCGCGACCTGTACTACCTGCGCGCACGCGCCCGCAGCAAGGGCGACCGCAGCGTCGGCCTGGTCAGCGCCGCGCTCGGCACCGCGCTGGACATCAAGCCGATCCTGCATGCCAACCGCGGCGAGACCGGGCCGGTGGGCAAGGTCAAGGGATTCGACGCCGCCGCGCAGAAGGTGCTGGGATTTGCCGCGCAACGGGTCAAGGCCGGGTTGCTGACGCCGACGATGTGCCTGAGCTACGGCGGCGAGCTGGACGAGCTGCGCGCGCTGCCGGGCTACACGCAACTGCGCGACACCTGCCGCACGCACAACATCGACGTGTACGAGAGCGTCATGAGCCTGACCGGCATGGTCAACGTCGGCAAGGGCGCGCTGGTGGTGGGCTTCGCGGCCGAGCCGCACAAGTTCGAATGAGCATCGGCGCACGCCTGCGCGTGCGCGTCCATGGCGGGGAAGGGCGGCGATGACGATCCAATGGCTCGCGATTGTGGTCGCTGCGTTGTCGGCGTTCGTGCTCGGCGGCATCTGGTACGGCCCGCTGTTCCGGCACGCATGGTGCCGCGAGGCGGGCGTGGATGCCGGCAGCAAGCCCAGGCACCCGTCGCATGTCTTCGCGCGCGCCTTCGTCGCCAGTTTCATCGCCGCCACGGCGTTCGCCTGGCTCATCGGCCCGGCGCCGGGCTTGCGGATGGCGGTGATCGACGGCGTGGTGGTCGGCCTGGGCGTGGTCGCGACGAGCTTCGCACTGAATTACGGCTTCGCCGGGCGCAGCCCGAAGCTGTGGCTGATCGATGGCGGCTACCACACGCTGCAGTTCACCTTGTACGGCCTGATCCTCGGGTTGTGGCAGTAGCCAGTCGCAGCCGCGGTGCCGGTTGTCCGCTGGGCGCAAGTGCACACCCGTAGCCCGGGTAAGCGCAGCGCACCCGCGGCGGCTGTCGGTGCGCACATCGCGCCGACGCCGGCCGACGCTACGATGTCGCCACCCCACGAGGATGCGACCGACGATGGCGACCCGCTATTACCTCACCCTGCCCGATGCCGGACAGGCCCGCGGCGACGATCCCGCCCTCGCCTTCCATGCCCAGGGCGCCGAAGGCCTGGCGCAGGAACTGCAGGACGCGCTGCGCGAGGACAGTTTGTTCCAGCGCTGGCGCGCGACCCAGGACGATCCGGACGCGGTTGATCCCGCGCTCGGCGCCACGGATCCCGGCGCGACCGTGACCGGGCAGCAGCGCGACCTGCAGGTCGACCTGGTGGCGACGACGTCCATCCCCGGCACCGTGTTCAAGCAGCGCCTGCGCCTGCTGGCGGGTCACGGATGGAAACTGACCGACGTCCGCGCGGCCTGAGGCGGCGATGGCGACCCCGGTGCTGCTCGCGTGGAGTGGCGGCAAGGACTGCGCATGGACCCTGCATGCATTGCGCCAGCGCGATGACGTCGAAGTCGTCGCACTGCTGTCGACGATCACGCTGGACTACGACCGCTCCTCGATGCAGGGGGTGCGCCGCGAGGTGCTGCACGCGCAGGCGGCCGCGGCGGGCCTGCCCCTGCTGGAAGCAGGCATCCCGGCGGCCTGCGACAACGCCATCTACGAGTCGTCCATGGCGCACGCGCTGTCGCAGGCCAGCGCGCGCTGGCCTGCGCTGCGAACGGCGGCCTTCGGCGACCTGTTCCTCGAGGACATCCGTGCCTGGCGGAAGGCACGCTGCGCGCAGATCGGCTGGGAGGTGCTGACGCCGCTGTTCGGCAGCGACACCGCCGAGCTCGCGCGCACGATGCTGCGCGGTGGGCTGCGCGCGCACGTGTGCTGCGTGGATACCCAGCAACTCGAGTCGGGTTTCAGCGGGCGCGAATTCGACTCGCCGCTACTGGACGCGCTGCCCGCCAGCGTCGATCCCTGCGGGGAGAATGGCGAATTCCATACCTGCGTGTCGGCCGGCCCGATGTTCGCCGCGCCCATCGCGCTGGAGCGCGGCCAATGCGTGCTGCGCGACCAACGCTTCGCCTACACCGACTTCAGCCTGGGACGGTGATCGTCAGCGCGGGCGTGGCACGCAATGGTCGACCTCCAGCAGGAAGCCGTCGGCGCATTGGGCGCTGTCGTTGGCCGAGGTCCGGCACAGCCCGCTGACCGGCTCGCAGCGATAGCCGGTCGGCGCGCAGTCGTTGCTGGCTCCGGCGGTGTTGCGGCTCATGGTTTCGGTTTCGCAATACGCGTGCACCAGGCTGCCGCCGCGGCGGGTGTATTCGGCCAGCTGCTGGCGCAGGCTGTCGTTCTCGCCACGCAGTTGCCGGTTCTTCTCCAGTTCCTTGCGGTATTGCCCCTGGAAATCGATGTCCATGGCATGGGTCATCGGAGCGATCAAGGGCCGCGACGCGGGCGCGGTGGCGGGCGGGGGCATGGGCGTGTTCTGGGCGAAGGCGACACCGGCGAGCAGGCAGCAGGCGGTGGCCAGGATGGGTAGCGTGCGCATGGGAGTTCCGATGGGTGAACGTCCGTCAGGCCAACGTCAGCTGGCGTGGCTGGCGGCCAGGGCCGCGGCATGCCAGGCCACATGCTCGCCGATGAAGCTGGCGATGAAGTAGTAGCTGTGGTCGTAGCCGGGCCGCAGGCGCAGCTGCAACGGATGCCCGGCGGCGGCGCAGGCGTCGCGCAGCAGCTCGGGCCGCAGCTGGGTGGCGAGGAATTCATCGTCGCCGCCCTGGTCGACCAGCAACGGCAGCCGTTCGGCCGCGCGCGCGATGAGTTCGACCGCGTCCCATCCACGCCACCCGTCGCGGTCGGCGCCGAGGTAGGCGGTGAACGCCTTCTCGCCCCACGGCACCCGCGAAGGCGCGACGATCGGGGAAAACGCCGACGCGCTGCGGTAGCGCCCGGGATTGCGCAGCGCCAGCACCAGCGCGCCGTGGCCCCCCATCGAGTGGCCACTGATCGCGCGCGCCGCGGTGGCCGGGAAATGCGTCTCGACCAGCGCGGGCAGTTCGTCGACGATGTAATCGTGCATGCGGTAGTGCGCCGACCACGGCGCCTGGGTCGCATCGAGATAGAAACCCGCGCCCTGTCCGATGTCGTAGCCTTCGGCATCGGCGACGCCCGCGCCGCGCGGACTGGTGTCGGGTGCCACCAGCACCAGGCCGTGTTCGGCCGCATACCGTTGCGCGCCGGACTTGGTGATGAAGTTCTGCTCGTTGCAGGTCAGGCCCGACAGCCAGTACAGCACCGGGCACGGATCCAGCCGCGCCTGCGGCGGCAGGTAGATGCCCAAGCGCATGTCGCAGCCCAGCGTGCCGGAGGGATGCGACCAGACCTCCTGGGTGCCGCCGAAACAGGCATGGGATTCGATGCGTTGCATGGGAACACCTCAGCTGATGGCGCGCTCTGGTGCGGGAGGAAATGTGGATGAGCGTGCGGGCTGTCCCCCGCCAGGAGAGGTGTCGCGATGCGGGCCGCAGGCCTGGAACTCATGGGCTGCGTACCCTCATCCGCCCTCCGGTCACCTTTCCCGGAGGGCGAAGGAAACGCTCGGCATGCCCACCAGGCCCACGAACTCAGAACCGGATCACCGTGCGGATCGACTTGCCTTCGTGCATGAGGTCGAAGGCTTCGTTGATCCGCTCCAGCGGCATTTCGTGGGTGATGAACGGATCGAGCTGGATCTCGCCGCGCATCGCCTGCTCGACCATGCCCGGCAGCTGCGTGCGGCCCTTGACGCCGCCGAAGGCCGAGCCGCGCCACACGCGACCGGTCACCAGCTGGAACGGGCGCGTACGGATCTCCTGCCCGGCACCGGCGACGCCGATGATCACCGACTCGCCCCAGCCCTTGTGGCAGCACTCCAGCGCCGCGCGCATGACATCGACGTTGCCGATGCATTCGAAACTGAAATCCACCCCGCCGTCGGTCATGGCGACGATGACGTCCTGCACCGGCGCCTCGGAATCCTTCGGATTGATGCAATCGGTCGCGCCCATCGCGCGCGCGAGTTCGAATTTCCCCGGATTGGTGTCCACGCCGATGATGCGGCTGGCGCCTGCCATCACCGCGCCCTGGATCACCGCCAGCCCGATGCCGCCGAGCCCGAACACCGCGACCGTCGATCCGGGCGTGACCTTGGCCGTGTTCAACACCGCGCCGATGCCGGTGGTGACGCCGCAACCAAGCAGGCAGACTTTCTCCAGCGGCGCGTCGGGATCGATCACCGCGAGCGAGATCTCCGGCACCACCGTGTACTCGCTGAAGGTGCTGGTGCCCATGTAGTGGTACAGCGGCTGGCCGTTGTACGAGAAGCGCGTCGTGCCGTCCGGCATCAACCCCTTGCCCTGCGTGGCTCGCACGGCCTGGCAGAGGTTGGTCTTGCCGGACCTGCAGAACTTGCACTGGCGGCATTCGGCCGTGTACAGCGGGATGACGTGGTCGCCGGGCTTGACGCTGGTGACGCCTGCGCCGACTTCGACCACGATGCCGCCGCCCTCGTGGCCGAGCACCGCCGGGAACAGGCCTTCGGGATCGTCGCCGCTGAGCGTGAACGCATCGGTGTGGCAGACGCCGGTGGCGAGGATGCGCACCAGCACTTCGCCGGCACGCGGTGGTTCGACGTCGATCTCGACGACCTGCAGCGGTTGCCCGGCGGCGAAGGCGACAGCGGCGCGTGATTTCATGGGTGGCTCCTGTAGTCGTTGCAGTCGTTCAATGTGACGCGATCGCTGTGCTACGTCGACGTCGTGGACGCCGCTCCTGCCGACAGCCGCGCTGCGGAAGGCGGCGACGATGGCGACGATCAATAGGCGTATTCGCGGAACACGCGGTCGATGTCGCCATTCCACTCGCCGTGGAACAGCGCGAGCTTGCGCTGCGCCGGGGTGAGATTGGCTTCGGCCGCTTCGATCATCGGCACCAGGAAGATGCTTTCGTCGGTGCCGGCCTTGTTAAGCCGCGCGCGCCGCTGCAGGCCGTGGGCGGAAATCTTCAGCGCCTCGATCGCCAGCTCGCGCACGGTCGCACCACGGAACGGCAGTGTCAGCGCGTGCTTCGGCACGCCGTCGCGCAGCGCGTGCCGCTCGGCCATGCTGAAGTCCTTGACCAGGTCCCACGCCGCGTCGAGTGCGGTGTCGTCGTACAGCAGGCCGACCCAGAACGCCGGCAGCGCGCACAGCCGGTTCCAGCGGCCGCCGTCGGCACCGCGCATCTCCAGGTATTGCTTGAGCCGCACTTCCGGGAACGCGGTGGTCATGTGGTCCGACCAGTCGCGCAGCGTCGGCAATTGTCCCGGCAGTGCGGCGAGCTTGCCGTCCATGAAGCGACGGAAGGATTGCCCGGCGAGGTCGACGTACTGCTTGTGGCCGTCGCCGGGATCGCGATAAGAGAAATACATCGGCACGTCGAGCAGGTAGTCGACGTAGCGCTCGTAGCCGAAGCCGTCCTCGAACACGAAATCGAGCATGCCGGTGCGGCCGGCGTCGGTGTCGGTCCAGATGTGCGAGCGGTAACTCTGGTAGCCGTTGGGCTGGCCTTCGGTGAACGGCGAGTCGGCGAACAGCGCGGTCGCGACCGGCTGCAAGGCCAGCGACACGCGGAACTTCTTCACCATGTCCGCTTCATCGGCGACATCGAGGTTGACCTGCACCGTGCAGGTGCGGGTCATCATGTCCAGGCCGAGCGAGCCGACCTTGGGCATGTAGTCGCGCATGATCTTGTAGCGCCCCTTGGGCATCCAAGGCATGTCCGAGCGCTTCCACTTGGGCTGGAAGCCCATGCCCAGGAAGCCCAGCTGCAGTTCGTCGGCGACGGTCCTGACCTCACGCAGGTGGCTGTCGACCTCGCAGCAGGTCTGGTGGATGGTCTCCAGTTGCGCGCCCGACAGTTCCAGTTGCCCCGCCGGCTCCAGCGACACCGAGGCGCCGTCGCGCAACAACGCGATCACCCGGCCGTTTTCTTCCATCGCGTCCCAGCCGAAACGCGTCAGGCCCTTGAGCAATGCCTCGATGCCGCGCTCGCCATCGAACGGCGGCGGGCGCAGGTCGTCGAGGCGGAAGCCGAACTTCTCGTGCTCGGTGCCGATGCGCCAGTCGGCGCGCGCGCGGCCGCCGCGGGCCAGGTAGTCGACCAGCGCGTGGCGATCGGTGATCGGGGAATCGGCAACGTTGCTCGGGCTCGACATCGCAACCGCTCGCAGGGGGGAGTGCGAGTTGGGGCCGGTCCCCGCGCATCGCAAGAGCGCGACTATAGCCCGGCGGGCACGGCGGCCCGATGGCATGGGCTTCACGACGCCGGATCGTGGAAGATGGCGTCTTCGCACCGGAGGATCCGCCATGCGCCGCTGGCATGTGGAGCAACATCGGTCCGACCGCGCCGGCTGGCTGCGCGCGGCGGTGCTGGGCGCCAACGACGGCATCGTGTCGATCGCCGGGCTAGTGGTCGGCGTCGCCGCCAGCGGCGCGGGGCATGGGGTGGTGCTGGCCAGCGGGATCGCCGGCGTCGTCGCCGGTGCGCTGTCGATGGCGGCCGGGGAGTACGTGTCGGTGCAATCGCAGGCCGATACCGAGCGCGCGGACCTGGCGAAGGAGCGCCGCGAACTGGCCGAGGATCCGGCGAGCGAGCTGGCCGAACTGACCGGCATCTACGCGCGGCGTGGCTTGCCGCCGGACCTGGCGCGCTCGGTCGCCGAACACCTCACCGCGCACGATGCGCTGGGGTCGCATGCGCGCGACGAACTGGGCATCACCGAGACCCTGCGCGCCCGCCCGGTGCAGGCGGCGCTGGCCTCGGCGGCGGCCTTCAGCGTCGGCGCGCTGCTGCCGATGGCCGCGGTGCTGCTGGCACCGGCGACGCAGGTGCAGCTGGCCACCGTGGCCACCACGCTGCTGGCGCTGTCCTTGTCCGGCGCACTGGCCGGCTGGACCGGCGGCGCGAGTCCCGTGCGCGGCGCGCTGCGCGTGGTGGCGTGGGGCGCGCTGGCGATGCTCGCGACCGCGCTGGTGGGGCGGCTGTCCGGCCTGCCGGCGTAAGCGCGCTACAGCTGCAACCAGCGCCCGACCACGGCGCGCGCTTCGTCGACGCCCTGCTTGGACTCGCCCGAGAACGTCTGCACGCTGACGGTGTCGCCAAACGCCGACGACAGCTCCTTGCGCACCGCCAGCAGCGCATTGCCCTGCGCGCCGCGACCGAGCTTGTCGGCCTTGGTCAGCAGCGCATGCGCCGGTAGTCCGCGCTGCACGGCATAGCCGAGCATCTGGCGGTCGTAGTCCTTCAGTGGGTGGCGGATGTCCATCACCACCACCAGTCCGCGCAGCGCTTCGCGGCTGCCGAAGTAGCCGTCGAGGAAGGCCTGCCAGTGCGCCTGCAAATCCTGCGGCACCTTGGCATAGCCGTAACCGGGCAGGTCGACCAGGAAGCGGTCGGTGGTGGGTGGGATGTCGAAGTACACCAGCTGCTGCGTACGGCCCGGCGTCTTGGACACGCGCGCGAGCGCGTTCTGCTGGCACAGCGCATTGAGCGCGCTCGACTTGCCGGCATTGGAACGCCCGGCGAAGGCGACTTCGTAACCGCCATCGGGCGGCAGCTGGCGCCAGGTGTGCGCGGCCAGCAGGTACTGGGCGCGGGCGAGCGGGTTGGGGACGGTGGGCATGCCGGTAGCTTCGCATGCGCGGCGGCCGGCCGGGCATCGCGGAGGGCAGTTGGCGATCACGGGACAAGCCCTGCGCGGCCAAGCGCGTGCCGGCGAACAGCCCGCAGGTGGAGCCGCTCCCGCGCGCGCACTCGGGCGATCGGCGTTGTCAACACCTGAAATCCGCGGCGATGCCGCGTAGCATCGTCGCCTGTTCACTCCACACGCTGGACGATGGCACCGCACGCTCCCGATCCCGACCATCTGCCCCTGCGCGAGGAGGCGGCCAGCCCCGGCGCACTGCCGCTGGCGCCGTCGCTGGGCATCAGCCTGGAAGCGGCCAACATGCCGCGGCGCGCGAACCTGGTCGAGCCGCGGGTGCTGTTCATCACCGCGGTGGCGATCGTGCTCGGCATCGCCGCCGGCTTCATCGCGCGGATCCTGGTGTCGTTGATCAACCTGGTGACCAACCTGTCCTTCTACGGACAGTGGTCGTTCGGCGCCGTGAGTCCGGCGAACAACCACCTGGGGCTCTGGGTCATCGCGGTGCCGGTGATCGGCGGCCTGATCGTCGGGGTGATGGCGCGCTGGGGTTCGCGCGCGATCCGCGGCCACGGCATCCCCGAGGCGATGGAGCAGGTGCTGCTCAACGAGTCGAAGATCCCGCCGCGCATCACCTTCCTCAAGCCGCTGTCCTCGGCGGTGGCGATCGGCACCGGCGGCCCGTTCGGCGCCGAAGGCCCCATCATCGCCACCGGCGGCGCGCTGGGCTCGTTCCTCGGCCAGCTGCTGCACGTCACCGGCGACGAGCGCAAGGTGCTGCTGTCGGCGGGCGCGGCCGGTGGCATGGCCGCGGTGTTCGGCTCGCCGGTCTCGGCGGTGATCCTGGCCGTGGAGCTGCTGCTGTTCGAACTGCGCCCGCGTTCGCTGATCCCGGTCGCGATGGCGGCGGTGGCGGCGGCGGGCGTGCGCTATGCCTTCCTCGGCAACGTGCCGGTGTTCGGCATGCCTCACGTCGCTGAGCCGGGCCTGGCGGCGATGGGCTGCTACGTGGTGCTGGGCGCGATGATCGGGCTGGTCAGCGTTGGCGTCACGCGACTGGTGTACGGCATCGAGGATGCGTTCGAGAAATTGCCTGTGCACTGGATGTGGTGGCCGGCGATCGGCGGCGTGGCGGTCGGCGTGGTCGGCTACTTCGCGCCGCTGACGCTGGGCGTGGGCTACACCAACATCGAGGCGATCGTGTCCGGCCATCTCGCGGTCGGCGCGCTTGCCTTCCTGTGCGTGATGAAGTTCATCTCGTGGTCGATCGCGCTGGGCAGCGGCACCTCCGGCGGCACGCTCGCGCCGTTGTTCACCATCGGCGGCGCGCTGGGCGCGCTGGCGGGTTTCGGCCTGGTCGCGGTGGCGCCGCAGCTGGGGATCGATCCGCGCATCGCCGGCCTGGTCGGCATGGCGGCGATCTTCGCCGGTGCCTCGCGCGCGCTGCTGGCGTCGGTGGTGTTCGCGTTCGAGACCACCCAGCAGCCGGCGGGCCTGCTGCCGCTGCTCGGCGGCTGCGCGGCGGCGTACCTGGTCTCGGCGCTGATCATGCGCAACACGATCATGACCGAGAAGATCGCGCGCCGCGGCGTGCGGGTGCCGACCGAGTACCAGGCCGACTACCTCGAGCAAGTGCTGGTGCGCGATGCCTGCAGCCGCGATCCGGTGTTCCTGCGCACCAGCGAGGAACTCGGCGAGGTGCGCCACCGGCTCAATTCCGGGCGCCCGGAATACCAGCACCAGGGCTTCCCGGTGATCGACGACAGCGGCCGCGTGCGTGGCGTGATCACCCGCCGCACGCTGCTCGATCCCTCGGAACCGAACATGCGCCACATCGGCGACCTCGGCCTGCGCCCGCCAGTGGTCGTGCACGAGCACCACTCGCTGCGCGAAGCCGCCGACCACATGGTTTCGGAAAACATCGGCCGCCTGATCGTCGTCGGCCACGAAGCGCCGCATCCGCTGATCGGCATGCTCACCCGCGGCGACATCCTCGCCGCCCACGGACGCCGGCTGAAAGGCACGCACGAATCGGGCCGCCACATCCGCTTCCGCGAGACCTGGCGCAAGCACTTCTGAGGCGCGTTTGACCGGCCGGGCGCGCGTGGCAGGATGGCGTGCATCCCGCGGAGGCGACACATGGCCACACGACATGACGTCCTCGCCGCTGCCGGCGGCCTTGCCATCGGCGGGGTGTTCGGCACTGCGGCGTCCACGGCCAACGCTCGCGGCAGCGACGCTGCGACCCCCGTGCACTGGGCGCCGCGCGCCGACACCATCGCGATCGCGCGTCGGGAACCAACCTGATGTTCCTCGACAATCCCGCCGTCGCCGCGGAACCTGCCGCCGCGCGCGGGCATCCTGACGCGCGTATCGGCAAGATGCCCGGCGGCAATTGCGCACGGGTGATGCACGAGGTGTGGAAATGAGGACGATGGCGCCGGTACGGCCGCGGCCTCCGCGCGGACCCGGCGGGCGACCGGGCCAGGCGACGCCGGGCATGCGCCGCGCGTCCGGGGCCCAGGCGCTTGCCCTCGCGTTGCTCGTCGCTGTTGCGGGCCTGTCGCCGCGGCCGGTGTTGGCGCAGCCGCTCCAGGCGGTGGTCGATGCGCGCGGGTTCATCGACCCCTGGGCGCTGGGCGCGCAGTTGCGGCAGGTCGACGCGTTGCCGAGTGGCGACGAGGATGGCTGCTGGCGAGGCGACGACGCGGACGGCCCGCAGGACGCCGACCCGCGACGCGCGCAGCAGCGCGAGCGGCGCATCGAGCAACGCCGGGCGCGCTGCATCGACGCGCAACGACGGATCACGGCCGCGCGCGATGCCGCCCTCGCCAGGCTGAGTCGCGCCTGGCGTCCGGCGCTGGAATCGGCGGCGACGCACGGCGATGGCGTGGCGGAAGTCGTACTGCGGCTGTGCGAGACGGCACCGCTGCTCGATCGCACCGGCATCGCCGCCGACTGCTCCAGCGACGCGGCCGACCAGGCCATCGCGCGGCGGCGATTGGAAGCGGTCGGCTTCGCGCCGGCGCTATACCATGATCGCGCGCCGCGGACGTGGCCTGACCTGGCCGATTCGAACTGCGCCCGCGGTGAAGCACCGCAGGACCGGCAATGCCGCCAGCGCGAATCGACGCAGCGCTTTGCCCAACTGCAACAGGTGATGGAGAGCGGCGCGATGTCGGTCGCGCCGCGTTATGCCAACTGCGGCCATCCCGGCAGCGATGACGACGTGCTGGTCGACGGTTGCGAGCGGGCGTGGATGCTGGACCAGGCGATCGCGGTGCGGGCACGACGTTTCTACACGATGGCGAGCACGGGTGCCGCCGACCTGTCGCTGCAGCGCGCGCCGGCGATCCAGCCATTCGAATATTGGGGTACCGCCTGGCCGTACGACACGCTGGGTCGCGTGCGCCATATCGACAACCGCGACATCGACGATCGCGCCTGGGAGGTCGCTTTCTACACGGACGTCGCGCGGGCGCTGGAGCGCGAAGAGGCCGCGATCCGCGCCGACCTTGCCCGCGATCCGCGGTGGGCCGCGTTCCTGCTGTTGCGCCATGCGCCTCCGGCACGCCGTGGGGACGAGCGTTACTTCGGCACCTGGCGCGGGACGATCTCGTCGGTCGAGGGCGGATCCGTCATCACCGTGCTGCGCGAGCGTCGCGACGGCGTCGGCATCGAGGGCAGCTATCTGCTTGGGCACCGCGACTGGGGCGAGCTGCATCCCTGCATGAAGCTGTCCGCCGACAACCTGCTATGCCAGTGGACCGACCATGCCGGCCATGGCTTCGTGAACTTCCATTTTGACTTCGACCAGGGACGATTCAAAGGGAAGTGGAATGGCCCCGAGGCGTGGTCGTTTCCCGATCCGGGCCCCTACGGCGAGGACGATCCTGGTGGTTGGAGCGGCGTGCGCGACTGATCACGCCAACCGCGCCTGCAGCAGCGCGCGCATCTCCTCCTTGTCGCTTTCATCCAGGCCGCTTTCGCGCTGCTTGGCCTGCAACTCTTCGACGCGCTGCTGCAGCATCTGCTTTTCCAGCTGCGCCATGGTGTCGAGGAATTCCTCGCGCCAGGCGGCTTCCTCGCCGGGCAACGATTGCAGCGCGAGCTTGTGCAGCGCGGCGGCTTCCTCGCGCCCGCCGAAGTGCTCGAGCAGCGCGCCCGTGGTGATTTCCGGTCGCTCGCGCACCAGCGCCACGATCTCGGCCAGCAATTCCACGCCGGGCTGGCGCAGCATCGCGAAGCGGTACGGCGGCTGCAGCGACGAGGCCAGCGCCGGCTGGTGCAGCAGGCGCACGATCGCGCTGCGCACCAGCGTCTGCCGCGGTGCATGCGCCATCGGTGCGGTGCGCGCGCGCTGCACCGGAACATGCGTCTGCGGCGAGCTCGCGCGCGCACCGACGCCGGTCAGCTCGGTCAGGCGCTGGCGCATCAGGTCGCCGAAGGCGCCGTCGGGGATCTGCGCCAGCAGCGGCTTGCAACGTTCGGCCAGGCGCGCCTTGCCATCGAGGCTGCCGAGGTTGACGTCCTTGGACAGTTCGCCGAAGAAGAATTCCGACAGCGGCATCGCCTGCGCCAGGCGCGCGGCGAATCCGTCAGCGCCTTCCTTGCGCACGATGGTGTCCGGATCCTCGCCCTCGGGCAGGAACAGGAACAGCGCCTGGCGCCCGTCCTTCATCCGCGGCAGCACCGACTCCAGCGCCTTCCAGGCCGCACTGCGCCCGGCGCGGTCGCCGTCGAAGCAGAAGTAGACATCCGGCGCGCTGCGGAACAGCAGTTCGGCGTGGTCGGGCGTGGTCGCGGTGCCGAGCGTCGCCACCGCCTGGGTCACGCCGTACTGCGCCAGCGCGACGACGTCCATGTAGCCCTCGACGACGACCAGCCGGTCGAGTTTCGGATTGGCCTGCTTCGCCTGCCACAGGCCGTAGAGCTCGCGGCCCTTGTGGAACAGCGGCGTTTCCGGTGAGTTGAGGTACTTGGGCGAGTCGTCGGCATCGAGCACGCGGCCGCCGAAGGCGATCACGCGGCCGCGGCGGTCGTGGATCGGGAACATCAGCCGGTCGCGGAACTTGTCGTAGACGTGTCCCTTGTCGTTCTTCGAGAACAGGCCCGCGCGTTCGAGCAGCGACATCCGCCGCGGATCGGTACCCAGCGCATCCTTCAAACCGCTGTAGCCATCGGGCGCATAACCGATCATGTAGGCGTCGACGATGGCGCCGTCGATGGATCGACGCTGCACGTAATCACGCGCCTTGTCGCTGGCGGCGTACTGCTTCTGGAAGAACTTCGCCGCCGCGTCGACCGCGGCGTAGAGATCGCGACTGTCGCTGTCCTCGTTGCGCACGCGGGTGTCCCGCGGCACTTCCATGCCCACGCGCTTGGCGAGCTCGTCGACGGCATCGAGGAATTCGAGCCGGTCGTAATTCATCAGGAACGAGATCGCGGTGCCGTGCGCGCCGCAGCCGAAGCAGTGGTAGAACTGCTTGGTCGGCGACACCGTGAACGATGCCGAGCGCTCGTCGTGGAACGGGCACCGCGCCGCGTATTCCTTGCCCTGGCGCTTCAGCGGCACCCGCGAGCCGACCACCTCGACGATGTCGGTGCGGGCCAACAGGTCATCGATGAAGGAATCCGGCAGGCGAGCCACGTCTAGGCTCCAGTTCCAAAGCCAGCCGCGATGATTCCCCAGCGCGCGGCGGCGCGTCGGATTTGGTCGCAAGCGAGTGCAGTCGCTGCGCGATCTTCGATGAGGTCGGGGATGCGGGCCATGCGACGCTCAGGATGCCACGGGCGCTGGATTGGGTAGGAGCGGCTTCAGCCGCGAGCTTTACGCGGCGATGCAGGCGGGGGCGGAAGAGCTCGCGGCTGAAGCCGCGCCTACCGACAACCGATCAGCCGCCGGACAGGCGCTGCTTCACCAGCTTCGACACGTCGCCCATGTCGGCGCGTCCGGCCAGGCGCGGCTTGAGCACGGCCATCAGCTTGCCCATGTCGGCGGGCGTCGCGGCGCCGGTTTCGGCGACGGCCTTGTCGATCTCGTCGATGAGTTCGGCCTCGCCCATCTTCGCCGGCAGGTAGTGCTCGATGATCGCCATCTCGTCGCGTTCGATCCGCGACAGGTCGGTGCGGCCGGCGGCGTCGTACTGGCTGATCGAGTCGCGGCGCTGCTTGACCATCTTTTCCAGCACGGCCAGCACCGCGGGGTCGTCCAGCTCGACACGCTCGTTACCCGCTTTGGGCTCGTCGACTTCGCGCTGCTTGATCGCGGCGTTGATCAGCCGGATCACGCCCAGGCGCACCTTGTCGCCGGACTTCATCGCGGCCTTCATGTCGTCGGTGAGCTGTTGCTTGAGGGTCATGGCGGGCCGGAAACGGGAGTGGGGAGGGAAATCGTAAGCGCAGCGGGCGCAAGGACGCGTGGGCGTACCGGCCCAGAACGCGGAAAGCCGGCGTCGCGGAGGCCGCGGCCGGCTTTCGTCAGGCGATGGCGCTGGCGGGCAGGCCCGCCATGGCTCAGTACAGGCGCTGGCGCTTGGTGACGTCGCGCGAGCTGCGGCGCGCCTGGCGCTTCACCGCGGCGGCGGCCTTGCGCTTGCGCTCCTGGGTCGGCTTCTCGTAGAACTCGCGCTTGCGGGTCTCGGCCAGCACGCCGGCCTTCTCGCAGGTGCGCTTGAAGCGGCGCAGGGCAAACTCGAAAGGCTCGTTTTCGCGGACTTTGACGCTGGGCATGCGGGATTCTCTGGACGGGAAACCGCCCGGTCGAGCGGGCGAGCCGCGTATGATAGCGGCTGCCTTCGCGGGGATGCAAGCCGTGTGGGCCCCGGGTGGGAGGCGCATGGCCGGTGGCGGCGACGCCCGGCTCCGCGGCCTGCGCCCGCCTTCCCCTCCACGTCCCGGCCAGCCCATGCGCGTCCTCGGCATCGAAACCTCCTGCGACGAAACCGGCGTGGCCGTCTACGACACCGCGCGGCCGGGTGCGGACGGCCTGCTGGCGCAGGCGCTCTACAGCCAGGTCGCGCTGCACGCCGAGTACGGCGGCGTGGTGCCCGAGCTCGCCAGCCGCGACCACGTGCGCAAGCTGCTGCCGCTGATCCGCCAGACCCTGGCCGAAGGCGGGCTGAGCGTGGCGGACCTGGACGGCGTCGCCTACACCGCCGGGCCCGGCCTGGTCGGCGCGCTGCTGGTCGGCGCCGGCGTGGCGCGCTCGTTGGCCTGGGCGCTGGACAAGCCGGCGATCGCCGTCCACCACATGGAAGGCCACCTGCTGGCGCCGCTGCTGGAAGCACCGGACCTTGCGCCGCCGTTCGTGGCGCTGCTGGTGTCCGGCGGGCATACCCAGCTGGTCGCGGTCGAGGGCATCGGCCAGTACCGCCTGCTCGGCGAAACCCTGGACGACGCCGCCGGGGAAGCCTTCGACAAGACCGCCAAGCTGATGGGCCTGCCCTACCCCGGCGGCCCGCAACTGGCGCGGCTGGCCGAGCAGGGCCGTCCGGGCGCCTACAAGTTCTCGCGGCCGATGACCGATCGCCCGGGCCTGGACTTCAGCTTCAGCGGGCTCAAGACCCAGGTGCTGCTGGCCTGGCAGGGCAGCGCCCAGTGCGACCAGACCCGCGCCGACATCGCGCGCGGCTTCGAGGACGCGGTGGTCGACACCCTGGCGATCAAGTGCGCGCGCGCACTCGATGCGGCCGGCAGCAACACCCTGATCGTCGCCGGCGGGGTCGGCGCCAACCTGCGCCTGCGCGCGAAGCTGGCGCAGATGGCGGACGCGCGCGCGGGCCGGGTGTGCTTTCCGCGTCCGGCGCTGTGCACCGACAACGGCGCGATGATCGCCTTCGCCGGCGCGCTGCGGCTGGCCGCCGGGCAATGCAGCCACGCTTCGATCGACGTGCGCCCGCGCTGGGACATGGCGAGCCTGCCGGCGCTGGATGCGACCGCCGATGCGTGACGGCGAAGCTGCCGGCGCGCGCGTGCCGCGCTAGGCTCCGGGCACGCGGCAAATCACGCCCCGGCGATCGCGGCTAAGCTGCGGCGGTCACGCAACCCATCACGAGTCACGGTCGGCCATGGACAAAGTCTTCATCGAAGGCCTCGAGATCGAGGCGCTGATCGGCATCTACGACTGGGAGCGGCGGATCCGGCAGCCGCTGCGCTTCGATATCCAGATGACGTTCGACAACCGGGTGCCGGCGGCCAGCGACAAGATCGCCGACACGCTGGACTACAAGGCGGTGAGCAAGCGCCTGATCGAATTCGTGTCGCAGTCGGGCTTCGGCCTGGTGGAGACGCTGGCCGAGCGTTGCGCGGCGCTGATCCTGGACGAGTTCAAGGTCGCCAAGGTCAAGCTCAAGCTGAGCAAGCCCGGCGCGGTGCGCGGGGCGCAGGCGGTGGGTGTGATCATCAAGCGTGAACGGGCCGGACCGCCGGGCACCGCGGCACAGGCCAGGGCCACGACGCGGCGGCCGCCGATGACGGCACCAATGCCACCCCCCGGCGTTGCGCCCAGTGCGCGCGAGGAGGCAATCGCACGTACCGCCGCCACGTCGACCCTGCCGCCGGATCCCGACCGCCCGCCTCGCTGGGCCTCGACCTGGACGGCAACCTCATTCCCGCACCGGACGCCAGCGCCGAGCGCTGCCGGACCGGCACCGGCACCAACGCCTGCATCGACGCCTGCGCCTGCTACGGCCTCGACACCAGCACCTGCGCCCTCTCCGGCCATGACTCCGGCCGCCGTCACGACGCGGATTCCGGTGCCGGATGCGCCGGTACCGGTACCTGCGCCCGCGCCGGCTGCGTCGCCCGAGCCGGCCACGGCCCGCGCGACGGCGAAGAAGCCGCCCGCGTCGCGGTTCCACACCACCACCCGCCAGGCCTACCTGAGCCTGGGCAGCAACATCGCGCCGGAGGTGAACCTGACCCGCGCGGTGGCGGCGCTGCGCGCGCGCTTTGGCGAGGTGCTGGTGTCGCCGGTGTACCGCACGCCGGCGGTCGGCTTCCGCGGTCCCGACTTCCTCAATGCGATCGCGGTGATCGACAGCGACATCCATCCCTTCGCGCTCAATGACTGGCTGCATGCGCTGGAACTCAAGCAGGGCCGCGACCGCCGCGATGCGTCCTACAGCGATCGCACGCTGGACATCGACATCATCTATTTCGGCGACCTCGTGCTCGATGGCCCGGGCGACTTCCAGTTGCCGCGCCCGGAGCTGCACCACGCGTTCGTGCTCAAGCCGCTGGCCGACATCGCGCCGACCTTCGTCGACCCCGTGCGGCGGATGACGCTCGAGCGCCTGTGGGCGGCGCACCCGGAGTTCTCCAAGCCGCCGCAGCAGGTGCCGCTGGAACTCTAGGCCGCGGCGCGCCCGCTTGCAGGGCCCCTTGCCCGGCGCATAATCGGCCGGTCTTTCGGGGAGGAAAGCGCCATGGGGAAGTTCGCACGCAGCTGGGCGTTGACCAAGGCCAGCCTGGCGGTTTTGCGCTCGGATCGTGAATTGCTGGTGTTCCCGCTGCTGTCGGGGATCGCGGTCGTGCTGGTGGTGCTGAGCTTCGCGCTGCCAATGTTCGGGCTGGGCATGTTCGACCGGCTCGACCGCAGCGGTGGCGGCGTGCCGGCGGCGTTCTATCTGTGCATGTTCGGGTTCTACCTGGCGCAGTACTTCGTGATGTTCTTCTTCAACAGCGCGCTGGTCGGCGCGGCGATGATCCGGCTCGACGGCGGCGACCCGACCGTGGGCGACGGGCTGCGCATCGCGCGCGGAAAGTGGCTGCAGATCCTCGGTTACGCGGCGATCGCGGCGACGGTCGGCATGGCGCTGCGCGCGCTGGAACAACGCGCCGGCTTCATCGGCCGGATCGTGGTCGGCCTGGTGGGCGTGGCGTGGACGCTGGCGACCTTCCTCACCGTGCCGGTCCTGGTCGCGCGCGACATCGGCCCGATCGATGCGGTCAAGGAAAGCGCGCTGCTGCTCAAGCAGGCGTGGGGCGAAAACCTGATCGGCAAGGGCGGCCTGGGGCTGGTGTTCGGCGTGTTGAGCATGCTGGTGATCGTGCTCGGCGCGCTGCTCGCGGTCGTCCTGGCCGGCGCCGGGATGGCCATGCTGGCGGTGGCGGCGGCGGTGCTGGCCGGTGTGGCGGTGCTCGGGCTGGCACTCGTGCAGTCAGCGCTGGCCGGCATCTATTCGGCCGTGCTGTACCGGTTCGCGGTCGGCGGCGATGCGCCGGCGGGGTTCGATGGCGCGCTGTTGCGCGAGGCGTTCCAGCGCAAGGACTGAGGCCGGCCGGGCCTCAGTAGAGGTCCACCGGATCCACGTCCAGCGACCAGCGCACCTTGCGCGCCGTTGGCAGCGCATGCAGTGCCGGAACGGCCGCCGCCAGTGCGGCGTGCAGGGCCGCGCGCGCGGCGCTGGACAACAGCAGTTGCGCGCGGTGCAGGCCGGCGCGCCGCGGCATCGGCGCTGGCAACGGGCCATGGATATCCACCGTGCCATCGGCGGCGAGCAGCGACTTGGCTGCCTGCAGGAAGGCCAGCGGCGCGTCGGCGTTCACCGCTTCGGCGCGCAGCAGGGCCAGGTGCGCGAACGGCGGGAAACCGGCGGCTTCGCGCTGCAGCAGTTCGGCTCCGGCGAACGCGTGGTAGCCGCCTTCGATCAACGTCTGCAACAACGGATGGCCGGGATGGTGGGTCTGCAGCCAGACCTCGCCGGCGCGATCGGCACGGCCGGCGCGGCCGGCGACCTGGATCAGCTGCTGCGCGAGTTTTTCGCTGGCGCGGAAGTCGGCGGAGAACAGGCCTTCGTCGATGCCGACCACCGCGACCAGGGTGAGGTTCGGCAGGTCATGGCCCTTGGCCAGCATCTGGGTGCCGACCAGGATGCCGGGCCGTGTCCCCAATTGCGCGAGCAGCGATTCCAGCCCATTTTGGCGACGGGTGCTGCCGCGATCCACCCGCAGCACAGGCACGTCGGCAAAACGCTCGGCCAGCAGCTCCTCGATGCGCTCGGTACCGTTGCCCTGCGGCTGCAGTGCCAGCCCGCCGCAATCCGGGCAGGCCTGCGGCACCGGTTGGCGCGCGCCGCAATGGTGGCATTGCAGGCGGCGGCCGCCGGCGTGCACGGTCATCGGACTGCCGTGGGTCGCGGTGCTGCAACGCCGGCACTGCGCGCTCCAGCCGCAGTCGTGACACAACAGCACCGGCGCATAGCCGCGGCGATTCTTGAACACGAGCACCTGGCCGCCGGCGGCGAGCGCGCGCGCGATCGCGTCCAGCAGCTCCGGCGACAGGCCCGCCTGAAGCGGTCGCTTGTGGATGTCGAGCACGCGCACGGTCGGTGGCCGCGCGCTGCCGGCGCGCCGGTGCAGGCGCAGGTGCACATAGCGGCCGGCGCGGGCGTTGTGCAGCGACTCCAGCGAAGGCGTCGCGCTGCCCAGCAGCACCGGAACCCCCAGCGCCTTGCCGCGGACCAGGGCGAAGTCACGCGCGTGGTAACGGATGCCATCCTGCTGCTTGTAGCTGGCGTCATGTTCCTCGTCGACGACGACCAGGCCGGCATCGGGCAGCGGCATGAACACCGCCGAGCGGGTACCGACGACGACCCGCGCCTCGCCGCGCCAGGCGGCCGTCCACACCCGCGCGCGCTCGCCATCGGTGAGCCCGGAATGCAGCGCATGCACCGGCACGCCGAGCCGGGCGCGGAAGCGCGCCAGCATCTGTGGCGTCAGGCCGATTTCAGGGACCAGCACCAATGCCTGCCGTCCGCGCGCCAGGCAGTCGGCGATCGCCTGCAGGTAGACCTCGGTCTTGCCGCTGCCAGTGACGCCATCGAGCAGCATGGGCGCGAATCCCACCGCCCCGCGGATCACGTCGATGGCGTGGCACTGCTCGTCGTTGGGCTGCGGCCCGCTGCCCGCCAGCGCCGGCATCGCCGTCGCCGCCAGCGCGCTGCGGACGGCCAGCCCGCGCCGCGCCAGTGTTCGAGCCGCCGCGCGCCAGCCCGGCAGGGCGTCGTCGAGTTGCGCCTCG
>NZ_JAANOY010000015.1 GCF_011320095.1 Cognatiluteimonas telluris
CGGGCGGGCCGCGACCGGGCGGTCCACGCGGCGGGCGCCCCGGCGGTGGCGGACGCGGGCCGCAGGGTGGGAATCGCTGAAGCGAAAAGGGCGCCGGGAGGCGCCTTTTTTGCGGGTGCGAAGGAGTTTCGAGGATCGGAAACACCATGTCGCCGGGTTCCCGGCGGCCCGGCGGTGCCTGGTGCGGGGGATGACGGCTGTCCGGGATGGCGGCGCATTGCGGCGTCGAAGAATTCGCGGCTGGAGCCGCTCCCACCAAAAGCCGCTCCTGCGTAAAGTCGCCCCTGTCGAAGGCTGGGGACGCCGCGACGCGCCCGGCAGGTCCGACTCAGGTCAGCGCGAAGGCGTCCGCATCGAGCATCGCGGGGAAGCGTTCGCGATGGGCCAGCACCATCGCGCCATCGAGCGTCGTGGTGGCCACGCCCTCCTCCGCCGCCATCGACAACAGCGACGTGCCCATGAAATCCAGCACCGCACTGTCGCCCGAATACGGCAGGTCGTTGCCGTCGATGCCGACGCGGTTGAGCCCGGCGACGTAGCACAGGTTCTCGATCGCGCGCGCCGGCAGCAGCGTCTTCCACGCCTGCGCGCGCGCCGCCGGCCAGTTGGCGACATAGAGCAGCAGGTCGTAATCCAGCCCACCCGCACGCTCGACATCAAAGCGGTTGCGCGAATACACCGGGAAGCGCAGGTCGTAGCAGACCATCGGACAGATGCGCCAACCCTTCCATTCCACCGTCAGGCGATCGCGGCCGGATGCGTAGCGCTCGTGCTCCCTCGCGTAGCGGAACAGGTGGCGCTTGTCGTAATGCCGCAACGTCCCGTCGGGGGTGGCGAAGAACAGGCGGTTGAACACGCCTTCGTCGGTGCGGACCTGCACGCTGCCGGTGATGGCGGCATCGAGCGTGCGCGCCTGCGCGCGCAGCCAACCCACCGTCGGTCCTTCCATGGTTTCGGCGTTGTGGATCGCCTCGTTGCTGAAGCCGCTGGTGAAGGTTTCCGGCAGCAGGACCAGGTCGGTCTGCCCGCGCAGCGGCGCAATGAGGCCACCGTAATAGTCGCGGTTGCCGGCCGGATCGTGCCAGCGCGTCGCGCCCTGCACGAGTGAGACTCGAAGATCCTGCATCGCCTGCCTCCAGATACCGTTCATGCCGCGGCCCGTCGCCCTTCGCACGAACGGCTTCAGCCGCGAGCTTCCGATCCATGGACGAAACAAATCAAGCGCTCGCGGCTGAAACCACTCCTACGAAAAACCGCTAGAGCTTCTGCAACCTTGCGATCGCCGCATCCAGCGTCGCTTCGTTCTTGGCAAAACACAGCCGCGCCAGGCGCTGTCCCGGCGGCGGGATGGCATAGAACGGCGACAGCGGGATCGTGGCCACACCGTGCTCGGTGGTCAGCCACTTGCAGAACGCCAGGTCGTCCAGGTCGCTCACCTGCGAATAATCCACCAGCTGGAAATACCCGCCGGCCACCGGCAGCGGCTTCAGCCGCGTGGTCAGCAGCTGCTCGCGGAAGCGGTCGCGCTTGGGCTGGTAAAACGCGCCCAGTTGCTCGTAATGCGACGGCTCGTCCTCGATCATCGCCGCGAACGCGTGCTGCGCCGGGGTAAAGCTGCAGAAGGTGTTGTACTGATGCACCTTGCGGAACTCGGTCGACAGCGCCGGCGGAGCGATGCAGTAACCGACCTTCCAACCGGTGCAATGGTAGGTCTTGCCGAAGCTGGACACGACGAACGCGCGCTCGCGCAGCTCCGGATACAGCAGCGCCGATGCGTGGCGGGCGCCGTCGTAGACGATGTGCTCGTAGACCTCATCGGACAGCAGCCAGATGTCCGTGCCGCGCAGCAGTCCGGCGACGGCCGCCATGTCATCGGGGCCGAGGATCGCGCCGGAGGGATTGTGCGGCGTGTTGATCATCAGCATCCGCGTGCGCGGCGTGATCGCGGCGCGTACGGCATCCCAGTCGGGCGCGAACGTTTGCGGATCCAGCGCGACGTGCACGGCGACGCCGCCGGCCAGCTCGATCGCCGGCTCGTAGCAGTCGTAGCACGGGTCCAAGACGATCACTTCCTCGCCCGGCCGCACCACCGCCGCCACGGCGTCGAAGATCGCTTCGGAGGCGCCGGAAGCCACCGTGATCTCGCGATCGACATCGGGGCGCCAGCCGTAGCCACGCTCGGTCTTGTCGGCGATTGCCTTGCGCAGCGCCGGGATGCCGCTCATCGGCGCGTACTGGTTGTGGCCCGCGCGCATCGCCGCATCCAGCGCATCGACCAGCCGCTGGGGGACCGGGAAATCGGGAAAGCCCTGCCCCAGGTTGACCGCATTGCATTCGGCGGCCAGCTGCGACATCACGGTGAAGATCGTGGTGCCGACCTTGGGAAGCTTGGTGTCGATGTGGGGAGCGGTCATCGGTCGCACGGTCGTGGGCAGACCGGGAGTGTAGGACAGCCGCCGTCGCGGATGAGGACGCCGCCTGCACGCCACTCGCGGCGACACTGGGGCCATGGCCAATCCCGACGACCTGCCGCGGCTCGCAGCCGCCTTCGCCGCCTCGCGCTACCGCGTGCCGGCCCTCGGCGCCATCGGCAGGCTGCACGTGGGCGTCGCCGCTCCCGTGCTGGAGGCCGTGCTTCCGGCGCGGCGTTATGCCTTCCTCACCGCCTGGGATTCGGACTCGCAACGCGACACCCGCATCGACAACGATCGCGCCGACGGCGAACTCGTGGCGGAACTGGAACGACTGCGCGTCACCCATCTGCGGGCCCAGGCGCAGGACGACGAGGGCAGGCACCAGGAGGATGGCTGGCTGGTTTGCGACCTGCCACTGGACGCGCTGGACGAGCTCGCGCGACGTTTCGCCCAGGACGGCGTGCTGGCGTGGGCCGCGGGGGAACCGGTGCGGCTGCGCCTGTACCACCCGGCCCCGGATGACGACGCTGCGCGGATGCCTTTCATCGATTGGGTGGGCTGAACGCGCTGGTAGAATGCGCGCTTTGGTGCCGGCGTCGGCACGCCAACCGGCCCGCATGGCTGACCTGCCCCCCGACCATCCGCCGCTGCTCGCCGCCCGCGGCCTTGCCTTCGCGCGCAACGAGGAACCGGTGTTCGGCCCGCTCGATTTTTCGGTCGACGCCGGCGAAGCGCTGCTGGTGCAGGGCGACAACGGCGCCGGCAAGACGACCCTGCTGCGGGTGCTGGCCGGGCTGCTGCGCGCCGACGCCGGTGAAATCAGCATCGACGGCCGCACGGCCAGCGTTGCGCTGCGTTCGCAGGCGATTTCCTACCTCGGACACCTGCCCGCGCTCAAGGCCGACCTGAGCGCGCTGGAAAACCTCGATTTCCTCTGTGGCCTTAACGGCCGCCGCCGCGGCCAGTTGCCCGTCAATGCCATGGGCATCGTCGGCCTGTCGGGCTACGAGGACGCGCTGGTGCGGCAGTTGTCCGCCGGCCAGAAGAAACGCCTGTCGCTGGCGCGCCTGTGGCTGGCGCCCTCGCCGCTGTGGCTGCTGGACGAGCCCTACGCCAACCTCGACCTGGACGGCATCACCCTGGTCAACCGCATGGTGCAGGCGCACCTGCGCGACGGCGGCGCCGCGCTGCTCACCACCCACGGCGCTTACGCCGCTCCGCCGGTGCGGACACGGATGCTGGTACTGGAGCGGGCCGCGTGAGCGTTGAAGTGCTGCCGTCATCCCTGCGAAAGCGGGGATCTAGTCCCTTTCGCCTGAGCCCTCGGCACAAGAGGCATTGGCGTTCAGCCGTCGCCATGAAAACGAGCGGCCATCCCGCATGATCTGGTCCGCCGCCCGCGCCCTGGTCGCCCGCGACCTGCGCCTGCTGTGGCGCCGCCGTGGCGATGCCTTGCAGCCGGCGCTGTTCGCGCTGCTCGTCGTGGTGCTGTTCGCGCTCGCCCTCGGTGGACAAGCGCAGGCGCTGGCGAGCGTCGCGCCGGCCGTGCTCTGGCTGGCCTCGCTGCTCGCGGGCCTGCTGGCACTGGACAGCCTGTTCCGCGGCGATGCCGACGACGGATCGCTGGAGCAGTGGATGCTGGCGCCGGTGCCGCTGGCGTGGCTGGTGCTGGTGCGCACGCTCACCCATTGGGCGACGACCGCGTTGCCGCTGCTGGTCGCCACCCCGCTGCTGGCCGAACTGCTGCACCTGCCGCGCGCGCAGCTGCCGGTGCTGCTGGCCTCGCTGGCGCTGGGCACCCCGCTGCTCAGCCTGCTGGGCGCGGTGGTGGCGGCATTAACCGTCGGCATGCGCCGCTCCGGTATCCTTGTCGCCCTGCTCGCACTGCCCCTGTACGTGCCGGTCCTGGTGTTCGGTGCGGGCAGCGTGGCGGCCGCGGGCCAGGGACTGGATCCCACGGGCGCGCTGCTGCTCCTCGGTGCGGGCCTGGTGCTGGCGCTGGTGCTGGCGCCGCTGGCCGCCGCGGCCGCGATCCGTATCGCCTTGGACTAAGCGCCGCCTTGGACTAAGCGCCGCCCTGGATTAACCGCCGCACTGGACTGAGTTTTCGAATGCATCCCGTCGTCCGCTGGTTCCACCAACTCGGTTCGCCGCCGTACTTCGAGCGCTTCGCCGCGCGGTGGACGCCGATCGCGTACCTGCTCGGCCTGCTGGCAATGGCGTACGGCATCTACGGCGCGTTGTTCGTGGTACCCGCCGATTACCAGCAGGGCGACAGCTTCCGCATCCTCTACATCCACGTGCCGAGCGCGTGGATGAGCATGGCGGTGTTCGCATTGATGGCGATCTACGCCGCGATCGCGCTGGTCTGGCGGATCAAACTGTGCGAGATCCTCGCCATGGCCTGCGCGCCAGCCGGCGCGGCATTCACCCTGATCACGCTGGCGACAGGCTCGATCTGGGGCAAGCCGATGTGGGGCACATGGTGGGACTGGGATCCGCGCCTGACCACCGAGCTGATCCTGCTGTTCCTCTACCTCGGCGTGATCGGACTGTACAACGCGATCGATGACCGCCGCGCCGCCGCACGCGCCGCCGGCCTGCTCGCGATCGTCGGCGTGGTGCTGCTGCCTGTGATCCACTACTCGGTCACCTGGTGGAATTCGCTGCACCAGGGCCAGACGATCAGCCTGTTCGGCAAGTCGCACATGGATCCGAGCATGCTGCCGCCGCTGTGGGCGATGGTCGTGGGCACCCACCTGTGGTTCGTCGGCTCGCTGCTGGCGCGTGCGCGCGCGGACAACCTGCGGCGCGAATCGGGCAAGGACTGGGTCGTCAGGCTTGCGGAGTCGCGCGCATGAGCTACCGCAACTACGTGCTCGCGGCGTACTGCGTCTTCGCGCTGGTGCTGCTATGGGATTACGTCGCCCCGCGCTGGCAGCTGCGCCAGCAATGGCGGGCGGCGCGCATGCGCGTGGCGCGTGCACAGGCGGCGCGCACGGCGACGTCGATCGATGCCCACCTTCGCGGGGATGACGACCTGGAGACACGGGCTTGAATCCGGTACGCAAACGCCGCCTGCTGCTGGTGCTCGTGCTGCTGGCCGCCGCGGCCGCGGCGACGACGCTGGTGGCGATGGCCCTGCAGCGCAACGTGGCCTACCTCTACACACCGTCGGAAGTGCTCCATGGCGAAGCGGGCGGGCACGCGCGGTTCCGCCTCGGCGGCATGGTGCAGGCCGGATCCTTCCGGCGCGCACAGGGCTCGATGGAAGCGCACTTCGCCGTCGACGACGGCGACGCCACGCTGCCGGTGGTCTACACCGGCATCCTGCCCGACCTGTTCCGCGAGAAGCAGGCGGTGATCGCCACCGGCCACATGCAGGGCAACACCTTCGTCGCCGACGAAGTGCTCGCCAAGCACGACGAGACCTACATGCCCAAGGAAGTCGCCGACAAGATGGGCGCGGCGCACATGAAGCACGGCGTTCCGGCGGCGGACGTGTCCGGTGAGTGACGCCATCCGCAGGCGATCCCCGCGCTCGCTGCGTAAAGGGGCCTGACGCATGCTCGCCGAACTCGGACAGGTCACACTGATCCTCGCCCTGCTGGTCGCCGCGCTGCAGGCGGTGCTGCCGCTGGTTGGCGCGCAACGCGGAATTGCGCCATGGATGGCGATCGCGCGGCCGGCGGCATTCGTGCAGCTGGCGCTGGTGGCATCGGCATTCGCCATCCTCACCCATGCCTTCGTCGTCCAGGATTTCTCGCTGCAGTACGTGCAGACGAACTCCAACTCGCTGCTGCCGCTGGTCTACCGCTTCACCGCGGTCTGGGGCGCGCACGAAGGCTCGCTGCTGCTGTGGGCGCTGATCCTCGCGCTGTGGACGGCGGCGGTCGCCGCATTCTCGAAGGCGTTGCCGCCCGCGGTGGTCGCGCGCGTGCTCGGGGTCATGGGCGTGGTGGCGTTCGGCTTCCTCGCGTTTTTGATCTTCACCAGCAATCCCTTCGGACGCCTGCTGCCGGCGGCGGCGGAAGGGCGCGACCTGAATCCGCTGCTGCAGGATCCGGGGATGATCATCCATCCGCCGATGCTGTACCTGGGCTACGTCGGCTTCAGCGTGCCGTTCGCGTTCGCGATCGCGGCGCTGCTCGACGGCCGCATCGACGCGCGCTGGCTGCGCTGGACGCGGCCGTGGACCAACGTCGCCTGGGGCTTCCTCACCATCGGCATCGCGTTGGGCTCGTGGTGGGCGTATTACGAGCTGGGCTGGGGCGGCTGGTGGTTCTGGGATCCGGTCGAGAATGCGAGCTTCATGCCGTGGCTGGCCGGCACCGCGCTGCTGCATTCGCAGGCGGTGACCGAAAAGCGCGGCAGCTTCCGCGGCTGGACGTTGCTGCTGGCGATCGCTGCGTTCTCGCTGTCGCTGCTGGGGACGTTCCTGGTGCGCTCGGGCGTGCTGACCAGCGTGCATGCCTTCGCCGCCGATCCCACCCGCGGCCTGTTCGTGCTGGTGTTCCTGGGCATCGTCATCGGCGGCTCGCTGCTGATGTATGCGCTGCGCTCTCCCGATGCCGACGACAACAGCCGCTTCGCGACGTCGTCGCGCGAGACGCTGCTGCTGGCCAACAACCTGCTGCTGGCCTGCGCCTGCGCGATGGTGCTGCTGGGTACGCTGTATCCGTTGCTCGCCGATGCGCTTGGCCTGGGCAAGATCTCGGTGGGTCCGCCGTATTTCGCTTTGCTGTTCACCCTGCTGATCGCGCCGCTGGTGTTGCTGCTGCCGTTCGGGCCGCTGACGCGCTGGCAGCGCGAGCAGGCCTCGCGGCCGCTGGCAATGCTGCTGCCGTGGGCGGGGCTGGCGCTGGGGATCGGGATCGCGGCGTTCTTCCTGGCTCCGCAAGGCGCATGGAAGGTCGCCGCCGGTGTCGCCGGTTCGGCGTGGGTGCTGCTGGGCACGTTGCGTTTCCTGTGGTCAAGGTTGCGCATGCAGGGCAGCCGCTTCACCCCGGAAATGCTCGGGATGACGCTCGCGCACACTGGCGTCGCTGTCTTCCTGGTTGGCGCATTGCTGACCGAAGGCCTCAGCCGCCAGCGCGAACTCGCCCTCGCGCCCGGCCAGAGCGTGACGCTGGGAACGATGGCGTTCCGCTTCGAGGGCGTCGAGCGGCATCCGGGTCCCAATTATGTTGCCGATACCGGCACCGTCAGTGTCACCGGCAACGGCAGGCCGCTGGGCGTGATGCATCCGGAAAAACGCAGCTACGCCAGCGGCGGCCAGGTGATGACCGAAGCCGCGATCGCGCCCGGCATCGGTCGCGACCTGTACGTCGCGCTTGGCGAGCCGCTCGGCGGCGGCAGCTGGGCGGTGCGTGTACACGTCAAACCGTTCGTGCGCTGGATCTGGATGGGCGCGGTGCTGATGGCGCTCGGCGGTTTCGTGACCGCAACCGACCGCCGCTTCCGGCGCCGTGAGGCGGCAGCGTGAGCGCACCGTCGAAAACCATGCGCTGGTTGCCACTGGCGTCGTTCGGCCTGCTCGCCGCGCTGCTCGCGGCCGGCGTGTGGCTCAGCCGCAATCCCGATCGCGAAGCCCTGCCCTCGCCGCTGATCGGCAAGCACGCGCCGGCGTTCTCGCTGCCCGTGCTGCACGAATCGGCGCGCCTGCTGTCGCTGTCCGACCTCGCCGGGCAACCGTTCGTGCTCAATGTCTGGGGCAGCTGGTGCCCGTCCTGCCGCGAGGAACATCCGGTGATCACCCGCTTCGCCGAAACCAAGCGCGTGCGCGTCATCGGCTACGACTGGAAGGACGAGCGCGCCGATGCCCTGCGCTGGCTCGACCAGTTCGGCAATCCGTACTGGGTCGTCGTCAGCGACGAGGACAGCCGCTACGCGCTGGACTGGGGCATCTACGGCGCGCCGGAAACCTTCCTCGTCGACGGCAAGGGGATCGTGCGCTGGAAGCACGTCGGCCCGTTGACCGACGCGATCGTCGCGCAGGAGCTGTTGCCGGCGCTGGACGCCGCCGAGCGTGGCCGATGAGCGCACAGGCTGCACCGTCATCTCCTCCCAACCCGGCCTTCAGGCCTGTCTCCCGACGGCGCTGGGTCGCGCTGGTCGCGGCACTGCTGCTTGTGCTGGCGTCACTGCCTGGCTTGGCCCAGATCGCCGACCCCGCGCCGCTGCGCTTCACCAACCCGGCCGAGGAGCAGCGCTTCCATGCCCTGGTCACGGAGCTGCGCTGCGTGATGTGCCAGAACCAGTCGCTGGCCGACTCCAACGCGCAGATCGCCCACGACCTGCGCCGCGAAGTCCTCACGCTGATGCGCCAGGGCAAGAGCGACGAGCAGATCCGCGATTACCTGGTCGCCCGCTACGGTGAGTTCGTGCTCTACAAGCCGCGGGTCGAGGAACGCACGTGGTTGCTGTGGTTCGGTCCGGCCCTGCTGCTCCTGGTCGGCGGCGGCGTCGTCGCGCGGGTGGTGCGTCGGCACGCGGGTGAAGGTGGCCTGCCCACCGACGATCGGCAGGAGTGGTGATGTCCCTCTTCGTCATCTTCGCCGCGCTTCTTGTCGCCGTCGTGCTCGCGCTGGTGCTGCGTCCGCTGTGGCGCAGCGCGCCTATGTCCACGATCGCACTCGGCGTATTCCTCGCCGCAGCCTGCGCCGGGCTCTACGTGCTGATCGGCACCCCGGCGGCACTGGACCCCGCCCAGCAACACGCGCCGGCCACGCTCGACGAGGCCATCGTGCAGCTGCAGTCCGCGCTAGAACGCGATCCGAAGCAACTGGAAGGCTGGCGCCTGCTCGGCCACGCCTATGCCTCCGCGCAGCAGCCGGCAAAAGCACGCGATGCGTACGCACGCGCCGCCGCGCTGGCACCCGACCAGCCGGACGTGCTGGTCGAAGCCGCCGAAGCGCGTGCGCTGGCGGCGCCACAGCATCGCTTCGATGCGCAGGCCGTGGCGTGGCTCAAGCACGCACTCGATATTCAGCCCACGCAGCAGCGCGCGCGCTGGTTCCTCGGCATCGCGCAGCGACAGGCCGGCAAGCCGGCCGATGCCGCCGCCACGTGGACGCCGTTGCTGGCGGCCGTCGACAGCCGCACCGCCGAGCCGCTGCGCGCGCAGATCAACGAGGCGCGCAAGGACGCGGGCCTGCCGCCGCTGGCCGCGGCTGCGGCGGCGCCGGGATTGAAGGTGTCGGTGCAGCTCGATCCCGAGCTCGCCGCACGCGTCCGCCTGCGCGGCGACGCGCGCGTGTTCGTCATCGCGCGCGTGCCCGACGGCCCGCCGATGCCGGTCGCGGTCGAAAAGCACGGCGTGCAGGAGTTGCCGTTCACCGCGACGCTCGACGACAGCGACGGCCCGATGCCGATGCAGAAGCTGTCCGCGCTGCAGGATGTGGAAGTCATCGCGCGACTGTCCATGAGCGGTAACGCGATCCCCCAGCCTGGCGACCTGCAGTCGGCGCCAGTGCGGGTGAAATTGCCGAGCCATCGGGTCGTCGAGCTCACGATCGGCGCCAACGCCCGTTAAGCTTTCGCGCATGACCGAATTCATCCCGCCCGCCACGCGTTTCCACACCCTGCCCTCGCCGTTCCCGATGAAGCGCGGGGGCGCGCTGCACGGCGCGCGCATCGCCTACGAGACCTGGGGCGCGCTCAACGCCGCGCGCGACAATGCGATCCTGATCCTCACCGGCCTGTCGCCCGACGCGCATGCCGCCGCCAGCGAAGCCAATCCCGACGCCGGCTGGTGGGATCCGATGCTGGGGCCGGGCAAACCGATCGACAGCGATCGCTGGTTCGTGGTCTGCGTCAATTCGCTGGGCAGCTGCAAGGGATCGACCGGCCCGGCGTCGGTGGATCCCGCCACCGGCGAGCCCTATCGCCTCGACTTCCCCGAACTCGCGCTCGAGGACGTCGCCGATGCCGCGATGTCGGTCGTGCGCGCGCTCGGCATCGAGCGCCTGGCCTGCGTGATCGGCAATTCGATGGGCGGCATGTGCGCGCTGGCGTTCCTGCATCGGCACCGTGGCGTCGCCCGCAGCCACATCAACATCTCCGGCAGCGCGCGCGCACTGCCGTTCTCGATCGCGATCCGTTCGCTCCAGCGCGAGGCGATCCGGCTCGATCCGGCCTGGAACCAGGGACGTTACGACGAGGCGCACTACCCCGATGCCGGCATGCGCATGGCGCGCAAGCTCGGCGTGATCACCTATCGCTCGGCGCTGGAATGGGACGGCCGCTTCGGCCGCGTGCGGCTGGATTCGGATCGCCGCGACGACGAGGATCCGTTCGGGCTGGAGTTCGAAGTCGAGAGCTACCTCGAGGGCCACGCGCGCCGCTTCGTGCGCCGCTTCGATCCCAATTGCTATCTCTACCTCAGCCGCTCCATGGACTGGTTCGACCTGGCCGAAACCGCCTCGGACGGCCGCGACGTGATGGCCGCACTGGCCGCACTGCGGGTGGAGAAGGCGCTGGCGATCGGCGTCGCCACCGACATCCTGTTCCCCTTGCAGCAACAGCAGCAGATCGCCGACGGCCTGCGCGCCGGTGGCGCCGACGCGCATTTCCTGCCGCTGCCTTCGCCGCAGGGGCATGACGCGTTCCTGGTCGATTACGAGCGTTTCGGCCCCGCAGTCGGGGGCTTCCTGGCCGGGCTCTAGGCCAGCCGCGGCGGGCTTTGGACCAGCAGAAAGCCCCGGTTCGCCCTGCAGGGGTAGAATCGCGCCCCATGAACGACGCGCACTGCCCCGGTTTCGACTTCCCCGGCCACGACAAGCTCGTGCAGGCGCTTGATGCCGCTGTCGAAAGCGGCGACCAGCATGCGATCACCTCGGCGCTGCGCAAGACGCTGTGCGGGCTGATCTGCGACCACGACGTGCGCCTGCCCGACTGCGTGCATGAGCCCATCGTCGACCATTACGCCCGCCGCGAGCTCTATCGCAGCCCGCGCCACGGCTACAGCGTGGTCGCGATGACCTGGGGCCCGGGCCAGGGCACGCCGGTGCACGACCATTCGGGCCTGTGGTGTGTCGAAGGCGTCTGGGACGGGCAGCTCGAAATCACCCAGTACGAACTGCTCGAGCGCGATGGCGAACGCTTCCGCTTCCGCGCCGCCGGCGGCATGCAGGCCGGCCCCGGCAGCGCCGGCAGCCTGATCCCGCCGCACGAATACCACAGCATCCGCAACGCCAGCCCCGATACCGTCGCCATCTCGCTGCACATCTACAAGGCACCGATGGAGTGCTGCTCGATGTTCCTGCCGCAGGATGGCGAGTGGTATGCGCGGGCGCCGAAGGCCCTGGCGATCGACGAAGCCGCGTGATCGCCGCCGCGCATGGTGGCCAAGCCTCCGCACGGCTATACTCGCCGCCCGCGCCGAAGTGGCGGAATCGGTAGACGCAGCGGACTCAAAATCCGCCGCCCTTAAAAGCGTGTGGGTTCGAGTCCCACCTTCGGCACCAACAGATTCAATCCCCTGGCCCGCACAAGCGGGCTTCGTCGTTTTGGGCAGCGCAGTCCTTGTGCTGCCAATCCAGCGCGCGATCTATATCCCGGTTGCTGGCTTACTGGCCGGAGCCATCCGATCCGCCAACGACGCGGCGGCCGTGCGCGTGATGTGGTGCGAGTCCCAATAGAGCGGCTTGCCGTTCAGCAGCGGCGGGCATCCGGTTGCCGTGCAGAAGTCGTCGGAGGGATCGACCACGCTTACGTTCGGGTGCCTGCCAGCGAGGGCCTGCAGGGCAGCCAGGATCGGCCTGGCATGCGCGTCGAACGCGGCGCGGGTGAGCGTGCAGGCGGCCTCCGCGTGCTGGCGGATGCATTGCGGGACCGGGGCCGGGAGCGTTGGGGTCGGGCCAATCACAATCACGTGCGGCACGGCATCGAGCGCATCGAGCGTCGGCGCCAGGCGGGCGACTTCACCGGCTGAATTCCAGAGGCCGCCGAGGACGACGACCCTCGCCTTCCGTGCCAGCGGCAGAACCAGGTTGTTGTGGTCGCGGCACTGGATTTGTCCGGGGTGCGGGTGGTCGCGTAGCCAGCCGATGAAGGGTTCGCACGAATCCATGGAGACGTCCGAGGCGCCAGGGAACGCCGGCAGCCACGACCACGCCATGGAGTCGCCCCACACCAGCGTGTCGGAGCGCGGTTGGCACTTCATCAGCATCCTGTCGACGCCGGAGATATGGCACACCTTCGTCGCCATGTCCCTGCCCGCGGCAACGGCGGCCTGGTTATCGGCATGAACGGCCATCGCACTGCGGGCATGTAGCCCGACCGCGCAGGCACAGAGCACCAGGGCCGATGACAGCGCCGCCCCGACGACGACCGTGCGCCCGCTGCGCAAGCGCAGGCGACGGAAGGGCCGTTCGATGTAACGGTAGCTGCCGAGGGCCAGCACGAGGGCGATCGCGCAGAGGGTCAGGCGCACCGACAGGCTGCCGGCGCCGATGATGTTGGCCCGGTAAAAGGCCAGCAGCGGCCAATGCCAGAGGTACAGGGAATAGGAGATCAGGCCGATGCCGACCATCAGGTTGGAGCGCAGCAGCGGGTTGGTCGCGCCGCCGTGGACCGCCGCGATGATCGCGCAGGCGCCGAGGACAGCCGGCAGGGCGCCGACGCCGGGGAAGTGGCCGAGCGGCCAGGCGCAGGCGGCAAGCGTCAGCACGATCCCGGCCGGGGCCAGCCAGCGTGGCAGGACGCGCGGCGCGGAAGCGGCGATCAGCCCGCCCGCCGCCAGCTCCCAGAAGCGCGCAGGCATTTCGTAGAACGCCGCCTGCGAGCCTTGGGCGATCCAATATTCAGCCGCCGCGAACGAGGCCACCGCCAAACCGCACAACGCAGGAACGAGCCAGCGGCGCGGAATGAGCATCAGCAGCGCCGGCCATAGGAAATAGAATTGTTCCTCGACCGAGAGCGACCACAGGTGCAGCAGGGGGAGTTGATCGGACGGTCCGTCGAAGTAGCCGCCGGTGGTGACCTGGAAGAAGACATTGGCGCCAAACAACAGCGCCGCTCCCGCCGACTGCGCGGTGTGTGCCTGTTGCTCCGGGGACAGGAGGAGCGAGGACGCGCCAATGACAGCCAGCACGACGGCAGCGGCTGCCGGGAAGATCCGGCGCACGCGGCGGGCGTAGAAGCCCAGCAGGTCGGTACGGCCGGTCGTCCGGCGCTCGCGCAGCAGCAGCAAGGTGATCAGGTAGCCGGAGATGACGAAGAACACGTCGACGCCGACGAACCCCGCCCCGCCGATGCCGGCGTGGTACAGCACCACGGCCAGCACCGCGATCGCGCGCAGGCCGTCGATTTCCGGGCGGTAGGCGATTCCCATGGCCGGACTATACGGCCACGCCCATTTCCTGAAGATTGCAAAAAGCCGCGCGTTGGTCCAGGAAACCGCGCGCGCAAACCTGCGCGCCATTCTGGATGGGCGGCGACGCGCTTTTACTCAACATGCCAAGCGTGCTGTCGTCCGTGGGGCAGCGTGATCCTGCGCCAAGTGTGCTCGATCGCCTGCGGTTGGCCTCCCTGGAGGACCGATGTACCGCCCGCGGTGGCGTTCGAAGCTGACGTCACGTCCGGCATCGTGGCCCGCTGCCCATCCTCGCCGAAGTGGTGCAGCAAGCCGATCGGCGGGATCCGCTGCCCACGAAGTCGAAGGCCCGGTCTTGCGAGGGGTGAGCCTCGGTGGGGACTGAGCCTTCCATGCCGGATCTGCAGATACTTGCGGGCTGGACTGGTTCGCACCAGGCCGACCCACCTGCCTGTGTTCGTCCGACGCCCGCAGACTAGCGCCGCGCGCGTGACGCAAACATCAGGGATTCGTTTCGCGCTTCAATCCGGCCACGGCCACCAGCCACGGCCGCTGCGGGCATAGCGATCGGCAGCGCGCTCGAAGCGGTTGCGCACCCCGACGCCGCCACAGGCGAAGTACAGCGGCAGGAACAATGGCCCAAGCGCCATGTACTGCAGCACGTGCGCGCGCTCGTGGTCGGCCAGGCCGATGGCCTCCTCACGCGCCAGGCCGGCGCGGTGAGCATAGGTCATGCATGGCACATCCAGCGACGCACCGGTGTGCAGGATGACGTTGCCCAGCGTCAGCGCGCCGCCTGGCCCCCACGGCATGTCGTTGAAGACGACGGCGCAGTCGCGCCGGCTGAACTGCGCTTGCGCACCATAGGCGAGCGCGACCAGCCCGGCGACGAGGCCCAACAGCGTATTGGGCATCGTCCACAGGATGCCGACCGCCAGCAGCACCCGTCGCACGCCGGCCCACTCAGCGCGAACGCTGCGCCAACCAGTCGTGGATCGTCTGCGGCACCTGCGTCTGCGCGCGACCCGAGACGTAGATGCCGATATGCCCGCCGCGGAACGACAGCTCGGTGTAGTCCTCGCTGCCGACCAGCGCCTTCAATGCCTTCGACGATGCCGGGGGCACCAGGTGGTCCTGCTCGGCGAAGATGTTCAACACCGGCATCTCGACCATGCCCAGGTGCACCTCGCGATCACCGATGCGGATGCCCCCGTTCACGAAACCGTTGGCCTGGTAGAACTGCTTGATGAACTGTCGGAAGGCTTCGCCGGCCTGGTCGGGCGAGTCGAAGATCCATTTTTCCATCCGCAGGAAATCCTCGACCGCCTGCTTGTTGTCCAGGATGTCGACCAGGCCCACGTATTTCTGCAGGTTGAGCCGGAACGGCTTGAGGTCCAGGTAGCACGCGTTCATCAGGTCGGCTGGCACGTTGCCGAGGGTGTCGACGAACAGGTCGACGTCGATATCGCGCACCCAGTTGGACAGCATGTTGTCGTCGGTGTGGAAGTCCACCGGCGTCACCATCGTGATCAGGTTACGCACCTTGTCCGGATGCAGCGCCGCGTAGCACAGCGCGAACGCGCCGCCCTGGCAGATGCCGAGCAGGTTGACCGCATCCAGCGCGTGCTCCCGGCGCAGATGGTCCACCGCGCCGCCGAGGAAGCGTTCGATGTAATCCTCGAGGGTGAGGTATTTGTCGGAGCGGTCCGGATAGCCCCAGTCGATGATGTAGACATCCTCGCCGCGGGCGAGCAGGCCCTTGACGATCGAGCGGTCTGCCTGCAGGTCGACCATGTAGGGGCGGTTGACCAGTGCATAGCTGATCAGCAGCGGCACCCGCGCAGCGGGCGTGCTTTCGCCGCGGTAGCGATAAAGGACGACCTTGCCGTCGCGCCAGACTTCCTCGCGCGCGGTCGCGCCATAGTCGACATCCTCGACTTCGCGCAGCGTGCCAAGGCCCGCGCCGAGCTTGGACTGAAGCTGCAGCGCTTCGCGCGCAAGCGCGTCCGGGGAGAAATCGAAGGGGCCGATCATCGCTTGCCACCCTTGGCTTGTGCGCCTTTGCGGGCAGCGGCCTTCGCCGACGTGGAGCCTGCCGGCGATGCGGTTCCTGCCGGTGTCGATTTCGAAGCCGCGCCCATCGCAGGAGTGCCCCTTGCAGGAGCGCGCTTCGCAGCCGCAGCGGTTGGCGCTGCTTTCACCGAGGTGGATTTGCCGGCCGCCTTCGGCCCAGCCGCCTGGCTTTTCGCGCCACGCGGGGAAGCTGGCTGCACCTGGTCGCGCACGGCGCGCAGCGCACGCTCCAGGTCGGCGATCTTGCGGAACGCGGAATCCAGGTCGCTGCGCGTGGGCATGCCGAACAGCGCGCTGGTGCGTTCGATCTCGCCCTGCACCGCCTGCCGCAGCCGCATCTGCGCATTGACGCGCGCGCCGTACGCGGCCCGGAATTCCGGCGACAGCGCGACCTCGGCATACGCCTCTTCGGCGGCATCGATCCACAAGTCGAACAGTCCGCGCGCGGAGGTCAGCTGTTGACCCGGCTGGGCGCGCTCGCGCAGCTTGTCTTCGAACACGCCATACGCCCGCTGCGACGCCTTGAGCAGCAATGCGTTGAACGCCGTCTCGTGCTGCTGGTAATCCAGTTGCGCCTGCGCCAGCTGCTGCCAGCGCTGTTGTTGCTCGCGACCGATGCCGAAGGTCGGAAGGCCCAGCGAGCCGCTGCTTTCCTTGCGCCACGCGTCCAGGTACGGACGTGCGGACTCCATCCATTGCTCGATCCCCTGCGCACCCTGCCCGCGCATGGCACGGAACATGTCGCCGAAGGGATTCTCGCCAAGCCCATCGAGCGCGCGTTTCCAGCTCGCGGCGATGTCCGGGGCCGATGCCTGCTGGCCGGCGAACTGCGCCGCCACCTGCTGCATCTGCCCGTACCAGTCGCGCGCCTGCGCGTTGAATCGATCGAGCATGGCGTCGGCGGCAGGATGGCCGCTGCGTGCCGAGTGGCTCCACCAATCGATCGCCTCCTGCCAGCCGGGCATCGCATTGCCCGTTGCGGGCGACGACGGCGCGCCCGTGCGCATCGCGTCGCCCCAGGCCGACCAGTACTGGCGCGCCAATGCCTCGAAGTCGCCGCTACCGGGCCATTGCGTGTTCATGCGTCTCTCCTTGGACTGCGCATGCTAACGCCAGCGCCGTTGCAATTGCGTTTTCCACTTCCACGCTCCCGGCGAAACCGCCCCGGCAGGAGCGGCTTCAGCCGCGAGCCCGTTTTCGAGGTCCGCAAAGTTCAGGAGCTCGCGGCTTTAGCCGCTCCTACGACGAACTGCAAGGCGGCTCGCAAGGAACGGACGACTACAACACCCCCGTGCGCGCCGGTGCCCGGAACACGCGCCAGGTGAAGATCAGCAGGGCCAGCAGCGTCAGCAACGCGCCCGCGCCCACCACCGGGCCCGCCCATGCGGTGCGGGCGATCGAGCCGACGATACCGATCGGCAACAGGATGGCGCCGGCCAGCTGCACCACGTAATGAACGCCCATCGCGCGCGCCGAGACCTGCGACTGCCCGTTGTAGAACAGGCCGGCCAGGAACATCAGCACGCCGCCCACGAGGTTGAGGTGCGCATGCGCGGGCGCGTAGGTGAAGTCCTGGGTGAGGCCCATGCGGATGCCGAAGCACACGCCAACCAGCAACAAAAGCACCGCGGTGCGGAGAAAGAGATTCCCGTTCATTGACTTGGCTCCCCGAAGTGACGATTCCGGCGCCGCCCCCGGCGCCCGGCACGAATCATGCGCGGCGCCGGGCCACTGCGGCAAACGTCCGCAGGCGCCGCGGCAAGCAGGAACCGCGGGACCCGTAGCCCGGGTATGCGCAGCGCACCCGGGGCTGTCCCATGTCGATCGACGGTTCGGCCGCGACGAAACCCGGGTGCGGCTTCGCCTTGCCCGGGCTACGGATCCAACAATTCCCGACTCAGGGCGTCGACCGGACGGCGGCTTGAAACTCCCCCTACGGCTTGGGGATGTGCAGCGTCTTGCTGATCATCAGCGAGCCCGACAGGGCGTACACCAGCGCCAGCGGGTGCAGCAACCAGGGGCCGATGCGCACGGCGCCCCACCACAGATCGGTGACGCCCAGCCGGCCCTGCAAGGCCGCCAGCGCCAGCACACCGACGATCAGCACGCTGGTCGGAATCGGCGTGCCTTCGAAATACTTCACCTTGCCTTCGTCCCCCGACAGCGACTCCGCGGTCACGTTATAGCGCGCCAGGCGGCTGACACCGCAACCGACGAAATACGACAGCAGCACCCAGTCCCAGCCGCCCTGCAGGCCGCAGGCGTAGCCCAGCGCCGCGGGAGCGACGCCGAAGGAGATCACGTCGGCCAGCGAATCCAGCTCGCGCCCCAGCGTGGAGGCAACCTTGCGCCAGCGCGCCACCCGCCCGTCCAGTGCGTCGAACACGAACGCCGCCGGAATCAGCGCCATTCCCCACAGCAGGTCCGCCACCTTGCCTTCCAGCAGGAACCGCATCGCCGCGAACACCGCGCCGGTGCCGCAGAAGGCGTTGGCCAGCGTGAACCAGTCCGCCAGCTGGAAGTCCCGCAACATCGAAAAGTGCCGCTGTTTCATCGCGAAGGCTCCCGCCGCAACCCGGCCCTGGCCCACAGCGTGCCAAAACCGGCGTGAAGTCGGCAAACTGCGAGTCCCGCCACCTGGAGCCGGCCATGGCCACCCGCTGCATCCTCATCACCGGCGCCGGCAGTGGCATCGGCGCCGGCATCGCAGCCGAACTGGCCCGGACCGGGCACCACATCATCGTGTCCGACGTGGATCTTGCGGCCGCCGAAGCGGTCGCCGCCGCGATCCGCGACAGTCGCGGCTCGGCCGAGGCGCTGGCGCTGGACGTGACCCGCGATGACAGCGTCGATTCCGCCCTCGCAGCGATCGGGCGGCCGGTCGACGTACTGGTCAACAACGCCGGCCTGCAGCATGTCGCACCGCTGGAAGACTTCCCGATGCCCAAGTGGAATTTCCTGGTGCAGGTGATGCTGGTCGGCGTCGCCCGGCTCACGCGCGCGGTGCTGCCGGGCATGCGCGAACGCGGCTTCGGCCGCATCGTCAACCTCGGCTCGATCCATTCGCTGGTCGCCAGCCCTTACAAGAGCGCCTATGTCGCCGCCAAGCACGGCCTGCTGGGATTTTCGAAGGTGATCGCGCTGGAGACCGCCGATACCGACATCACCATCAACACCATCTGCCCGACCTACGTCAAAACCCCACTGGTCGACAAGCAGATCGCCGACCAGGCCCGAGCGCGCGGGATCCCCGAATCGCAGGTGGTCAGTGAGGTCATGCTCAAACCGATGCCCAAGGGCGTGTTCATCACCTTCGAGGAGCTCGCCGGGATCACCGCCTTCCTGCTCACCCCGGCGGCGCGCAACATCACCGGCCACACCATCGACGTCGACGGGGGATGGACGGTGCAGTAGGCCCTGATTTCGCCGCAGGAACCGACGCGCGTACCGACCGCCCGGCTATCGTCGCGATGATCGACGTGAGCGCACTCGCCACCGGCAGGCATGAGCTACGGATTGGCCAGCCGCCAATCCCTGGACATCCCGCCACGGAGGCATCCGACGCCGAGAGTATCCGGTTCTGGCGGTGACCAGCGTGGCGCCGACAGGCTTGCGACGACACCGCGTTGCCGGCAACCAATGTCATGGCCTGCCCGCGCGGGGACCATGGCATCGAGGGATCGAACGCCAGCCCATCGTCCCCTCCGCGACCCGCATGTCGCCACCTTCATGCATCGGGTGGGCCTGGCAGGCGACACTGCAGCGATGTCCCGGACGCCGCGACCTGCCGGACAACGACCCAGCCTGCGCGAGCGGGTCGGCGCGCTGCGCAACATCCCGCCGTTCCTGCGCCAGATCTGGGCGACCAGCAAGGCCCTGACGCTGGTCAGCCTCGGCCTGCGCCTGGTGCGCGCGCTGCTGCCGATCGCCACGCTCTACGTCGGAAAACTCATCATCGACGAGGCCGTGCGCCTGGTCGGGCTCGCGCCGCACTTCGATGGCATCGCGGATGCATCGCGCAGCGGGATGCTCTCGCACCTGGTCGCATTGCTGCTGGCCGAGTTCGCGCTGGCGATCGCCGCCGACCTGCTGGGGCGGGTGGTGAGCTACGCCGACGGCCTGCTGTCGGAGCTGTTCACCAATGCCACCAGCATCCGGCTGATGGAACACGCGGCGACGCTCGACCTCGAGGACTTCGAGAACCCGGACCTGCAGGACAAGCTCGATCGCGCCCGCCGGCAGACGATGGGGCGGATGAACCTGATGTCGCAGCTGTTCGGCCAGGTGCAGGACACGATCACCGTCATCAGCTTCGCGATCGGGCTGCTGGTCTATGCGCCGTGGTTGATCCTGCTGCTGGGCGTGGCGCTGGTGCCGGCCTTCGTCGGCGAGGCGCACTTCAACTCGCTGGACTACACGCTCAACTTCCAGTGGACGCCCGAGCGGCGGCAACTCGAATACCTGCGGCAGATGGGCGCCAGCGTGGAGACCGCGAAAGAGGTCAAGATCTTCAACCTCAACCGCTTCTTCATCGCGCGCTTCCGCGAGCTGTCCGACCGCTTCTTCGCCGCCAACCGCCTGCTGGCACGCAAGCGCGCATTCTGGGGGACGCTGCTGGCGGCACTGGGCACGCTGGGCTACTACATCGCCTACGCCTACATCGCCTGGCGCACGGTGCGCGGCGATTTCAGCATTGGCGACCTGACCTTCCTCGCGGGGAGTTTCCGTCGCCTGCGACAACTGCTCGAGGGCCTGCTGATCGGTTTCTCGCAGGTCGCGGGGCAGGCGCTGTACCTGGACGATCTGTTCTCGTTTTTCGAGATCACGCCGGAGATCGCGCCGCCGGCGGATGCGCTTCCGATGCCACGTCCGATCGCGCGCGGCTTCGTGTTCGAGAACGTCGGCTTCCGTTATCCCGATGCCGAGCGCTGGGCGCTGCGCGGCCTGGATTTCGAACTGCGCGCGGGCGAAGTGCTGGCACTGGTCGGCGAGAACGGCGCCGGCAAGACCACCCTGGTCAAGCTGCTCGCGCGGCTCTACGACCCGGACGAGGGCCGCATCCTGCTCGACGGCCGCGACCTGCGCGACTACGACCTCGATGACCTGCGCGCCAACATCGGCGTGATCTTCCAGGACTTCGTGCGCTACCACCTGACCGCGCGCGAGAACATCGGCGTCGGCCGGATCGAGGCGATGGACGACCTGCCGCGCATCCGCGAGGCGGCCCATCATGCTTTTGCCGATGAGGTCATCGACGGCCTGCCGATGGGCTACGAGCAGCTGATCGGGCGCCGCTTCAAGACCGGCATCGACCTGTCGGGCGGGCAATGGCAGAAGATCGCCATCGCGCGGGCCTACATGCGCGACGCGCAGGTGATGATCCTCGACGAGCCGACCGCGGCACTGGATGCGCGCAGCGAGTTCGAGGTCTTCCAGCGCTTCAAGGAGCTGTCCAGCGGACGCACCGCGGTGCTGATCTCGCATCGCTTCTCCAGTGTGCGCATGGCCGATCGCATCCTGGTGCTGGCCGAAGGCCGGCTGGAAGCGTCGGGCACCCACGAGCAGTTGCTGGCGCAGGGCGGCCGCTATGCGGAGCTGTTCGAGCTGCAGGCAGCGGGGTATCGCTGACGGCGCCAAGCGGGCCTGACCCACCACGCGCGGGTTGCTGAATGCATCGACGGGCGCGTTGTCGTAACGGTAACGCCGCTTCCCCTAGCCTGCAGCCGACCACTCCACGATGGAGGCTGCAATGCGACATCGACACGACGACCGCCACGGCGACAGCCGCCACACCGGACCGCGCGCAGGCCGGCCCCCGCACTACGCTGCCGCACCCGACAACGCGGCGCTCTACGACGGGCTGCCCTCGGTGACCAACCGCGCGTGGGGCGCCGACCGCCACGAAGACACCGAAACCTACGGCTACCGCGGCCAGGGTGGCTATGGAGATTTCACCACCGACCACCAGGGCGGCTACGGCGAAAGCCAGGGACGCCACGCGCAGAGCGGCCACGGGCGCGGCGGCGCCGATTTCGACGGCCACCGCCACGGCAGCACGCCATCGCTGGGCGTGCGCGACGACGCCCGCGGCGACGCCCGCGCCACAAACCACCGCGGACGCGGCCCGCGCAATTACGTGCGTGCCGACGACCGCATCGTCGACGACATCGTCGACCGGCTGACCGACGATCCGCAGATCGATGCCAGCGAGATCCTGGTGATGATCGAAAACGGCGAGGTCACGCTCAGCGGCGACGTCCCCGAGCGCGCGATGAAGCACCGCGCGGAGGACCTCGCCGCCGATGCGCGCGGCGTGCGCGAGGTGCACAACCGCATCCGCGTCGACAATGGCGCGCGGTCGGCAGGCAAGCCGGGCCAGGCCGTCCGCAGCGGCAACGACCAGCTCGGCAGCGGCTTTTCCAGCTCGGCGCGGCCGGATCCGGTGTGGAGCAACATGCAGGAGGACTCCGACTGGCCGGGGCGCAACTGGCCCGGGCAATGATCCCGCGTCGCGTCCCCTGGCGAGTCGTCCCGCTGCTGTGCGCACTGGCCCTGTCCGCCTGCGACGCCGCGCGGCAGGCGTCCGCATCGGCGGCGCCACGGACGGAAGCGCAGCTGCAGACGATCGCGCGCGGACTCGAGCATCCGTGGGCCGTCGCGCTGCTCGATGACGGCAGTTTCCTCGTCACCGAGCGGCCAGGACGCCTGCGGCGGATCAGCGCGGACGGCGTGGTCTCGCCGCCGATCGCCGGGGTGCCGAAGGTCTGGGCGCACGGCCAGGCAGGGCTGCTGGACCTCGTATTGGCGCCGGATTTCGCCAGCAGCCATCGCCTCTACTTCACTTACGTCGAACCGGCTGGAGATGGCAGTTCACGCACCACCGCGGCGACGGCGACGTTGCGAGGCGACGCGTTGTCAGGCCTCCAGGTGCTCTATCGCGAAGCACCCGCGATGAGTGGCGAGGCGAACTTCGGCTCGCGCCTGGCGCTGGACGATGGCCATGTCTTCATCACCCAGGGCGACCGTTTCGCGCCACGCATGCGCGCGCAACAGCTTTCGGCCAGCGAAGGCAAGTTGATGCGGCTGGATGTCGATGGCAGCGTGCCGGACGACAATCCCTTCGTGGGCCGCAAGGATGCGCTGCCGCAGACCTGGAGCTACGGCCATCGCAACAGTCAAGGGCTGGTGTTCGATCCCCGCACGGGGACCTTGTGGGAAAGCGAACACGGCCCGCGCGGCGGCGATGAGATCAACCTGCCGCGCCCCGGCAGCAACTACGGCTGGCCGATCGCCAGTTTCGGCATGGATTACGCGACCGACCGCCCCTATCCGGACACCGTCGGCACCTCCGCGCCGGGCACGCAGCCGCCGCACCACGTCTGGCGCAAGTCGCCGGGCCTGAGCGGGATGGCGTTCCTGGCCGGTCATCCGGAGTTGGCGTGGAACAACAGCCTGTTCCTCGGTGCGCTGGCCGATCGCAACCTCATCCGCCTGTCGCTGGACGGCGACCGCATCGTGGCCGAGGAGCGCCTGCTCGGCGAGCTGGGCGCGCGCATCCGCGACGTGCGCGTGGGCCGCGAGGGTGACGTCTACGTGCTGACCGACGAGGACGACGGGCGCCTGCTGCGGTTGCGGCCGCCGGCTGCCGCGAATTGATCCGGTCGCGCGCACGCGTGCGGCGATGCTGATCGCTTGATCCGCTGTCTGGTCGATGACCCGAGCGCTTGATATCCCGTGTTGCTGGAAGCCTGCGAGGACGACTCCCGTGCAAGATCCCATGAGCCTCCTGCAATGGCCCGCGATGGCAGTCACCTTGCTGGCGGCATGGCTGGTCGCCTCGCTGCACAAGAAGAAGCGCAGCTGGGGCTTCTGGTGCTTCATCGCCAGCAACGTGCTGTGGGTGGCCTGGGGCTGGCATGACCAGGCCTGGGCGCTGATCGCGTTGCAGGTGGGACTGTTCGCGATGAACCTGCGCGGCGCACGCAAGAACGAGCCCGATGCCGGTTGAGACCGCCGAGCGGCGCCTGTCGCAGGCGGTGCGCCCTTCGAAGATCCCCTTTCGCAGGAGCGGCTTCAGCCGCGAGCTGTTCCGCATTCCATGAAAACGTCGGGGATCGGAGGAAGTCCTCGCGGCTGAAGCCGCTCCTGCCAGGGCAGGCACGACGGCGACAGCGATCAGAACAATGCCGCCTGCGCCTCCGGGGCCGCCGGATAGACCAGCACGTCGTCCACCATCCGCGCAGCCGGATTGAGCACGTGCTCCTGCGCCTTGCCCGGCGCCATCAGGTGCAGCACCTGCCAGCCACGTGCGACGAAGTCGTCGGCGATCAATCGGCGATGGCAGCGCCACCACACCGCCTCGGCGCACATCACGCTGGTGCGTCGCGCGCTCGCCAGCGGCATCAGGCGGGCGCGGGCAAGTTCGAATTCGGGGGTCGCCATGTAATCGGCATAGCCGCGGAACGCCGCCACCCGCCACGCGCCGTTACGCGACTCCGCCAGCGGTGCGCGCCGCCCGCCGTACTCGGGCATCGGCAGGTACTCGATGCCGGCCTCCTGCAGCGCAGGCCCCATCGCCAGCGGCGAATACTGCGGATTGCGCCTGGAACCGGCGAAGCGCCGCACATCGACCAGGCAGGCGATCCCCGCCTCGCGCAGCATCGCCAGGAACGCATCCCATTCGCGCGTGGAATGGCCGATGGTCCACAGCGTGCCCGGCGGCGACGCGTTCGATGGCTCCTGCATGCCTTCATCCTGCCGTAACGAGCATGAAGCCGCCTTGACGGCGCCCGGACTAGGCTGGATTTCCTTCCTTGTCGCGCCCACCGATCCCATGACCGACTCCAGCGGCCTAGCCCGCACCGCGCAGATCCTGCACTTCCTGGTCAAGTACCGCAGTGCCGGCGTGTTCACCGGGCTCGACCTGGATGCGTCGTTGCTGGACGCGGACAGCGAGCCTGCCGCCGAAGGCAAGCCGGTCGAATTCGCCAGGGACCTTGAAGCACTCGGCCCGACCTTCATCAAGATCGGACAGGCGCTGTCGACACGACCGGACATGGTGCCGGCGCCCTACCTCGCGGTGCTGGAACACATGCAGGATGAAGTCGATCCGGTACCGTTCGACCAAGTCCGCGAGGTGGTTGAATCGCAGCTCGGCGTGCGCCTCAATCGCGCCTTCGCCAGCTTCGATGAAGTGCCGCTGGGCAGCGCATCGCTGGCACAGGTGCATCGGGCGACCTTGCGTGATGGCATGGACGTCGCCGTCAAGGTGCAGCGTCCCGGCATCGCCGAGCAGGTGCGCCAGGACCTGGACGCGCTGGCGCGCCTGGCAGGCCATGCCGACCGCATGACCGAAATGGGCAAACGCCTGCGCTTTTCCGACTGGGTACATGAGTTCGGCAAGGCGCTCATCGCCGAGCTGGATTACCGCGCCGAAGCCGAAAACCTCGAGCGCTTCGCAGACCACCTGCAGAAATACCCGGAATTGTTCGTACCCCAGCCGGTGTGGGACTTCACCGCGACGCGCGTGCTGACCATGCAGCTGGTGGCCGGCACCAAGGTCACCGAACTGTCGGGACTGCAGCGGACCGAACAGGATTTCTCCAAGTTGGCCTCGGCGTTGATGCGCGGCTACCTGGACCAGATGTTCATCCACGGCGAGATCCACGCCGATCCGCACCCCGGCAACCTGCTGGTCACGCAGGATTGCCGGCTCGCGCTGTTCGACCTGGGCATGGTCGCGCACGTGCCGCCCAAGCAGCGCGAACGCATGCTCAAGTTGCTGTTCGCGGCGGTCGACGGCCGTGGCGAGGAAGTCGCCAACGAAGCGATCGCGATGGGCACGCGGCTGGAAGATTTCGACGAGGAGCGCTTCACCCGCGATGTCGGCCAGATGGTCGCCCGCTACGCCGCGCATGGCTCGCAGTCGCAGTCCGAAGGCCGGCTGATGCTGGAAATCGTGCGACAGGCGACCGCCTGCGACCTGCGCACGCCCGCCGAACTGAGCCTGCTGGGCAAGACCCTGCTGAACCTGGAGCAGGTCGCGCAGGCGCTGGATCCGGCGCTGGACGTCAAGCGCATCGTCGAGCGGCATTTGGAATACGTGATGAGCCAGCGGCTGAAGAAGGCGCTGTCGCCGTCCAACCTCGCCAGCGAGCTGATCGAGGTGCAGGCGTTGCTGCGCGAATCACCGCGCAAGCTCTCCGACATCCTGTCGCTGCTGGCCGAGAACAAGCTGCAGGTGCGCATGACCGGGCTGGAGGATTCGCACCTGACCGAGAACCTGCAGAAGATCGCCAACCGCATCGCCGCCGGGCTGGTGACGGCGGCGTTGATCGTCGCCTCCTCGATGATGATGCGGATCGAGTCGAAGCATCAGCTGCTGGGCTATCCCGCGGTCGCGCTGGTGCTGTTCCTGGTCGGCGCAGGGCTCGGCATCGCCATCGTCCTCAGCGCGCTGTTGGGCGACCACAAGGCCAAGCCGCACGAAGAGCGCGGCCCGCGTTGAGCAGCGACAGATGCTAATGCGGGCCGATGTCGAGCGTGGAGGACTGCATGCAGTGAAGCGCGGGGGCGATGCGCGCTTCCCGAGAACACTTCCCGCACCGCGCCCAGGCGGCTTCGGCCGACCTGGCCGCCGACCTGCGCGCCGCCCTTGGGCAGCGTACGCGCGAGTGCGCCGGGACGTGGCCGGCGAGCGGCCGGCCGCAGGTCGCACGCACTCCGCGCACGGACGGACTGCGGGTCGCCCGCCGCGTGGCCTAGAACTCGCGCCCGTTGACCGGGACCCGCTTGATGCCGTCCAGGTCGATGCCGTCCAGGCAGCGGAGGTTGATCGCCGCCATTTCCGACCCGTCGGGCATGCGACCCAGTGCGAACGGCTGGCACCCGCAGGTCGGGCAGAACCGATGCTCGATCACATGCTTGTTGAAGGTGTAGGTGGCCAGCTCATCACCGCCCGACGTCACCTCGAACGCCTGGCGCGGCACGAACCACAACAGCAGGCCCTTGCGGCTGCAATGCGAGCAGTTGCATTCGATCGCCTGCTCGATGTCGCCCCGCGCGGTGAAGCGGACCGCACCGCAATGACAGCTTCCCGATGGCATCTGAATTCCCGGCAGCGTGGAGGGTCCGCCATGATGCCGCCGGGATCGGGACCTGCCCAGTCCTGGTCGCCGCCGATCTGCCGACGGCGCTTCCGGGCCTGCGGCAACGTGACCGGATGCCTTTCCGTGCCGCGATGGCGGGGATACTCTCATCCGTCCCCCATGCAGCGCCGGCCGCCGGCGAATCGATGACCGCGACGCTACCGCCCTTCGCCGATGTGCTGAACCTGCTGCCGGACGCGGTCTGCGTGGTCGATGTCGATGGGCATTACCTGTTCGTCAGCGCGAGCTTCGAGCGCATCCTCGGTTACGGACCTGGCGAAGTGCTCGGCAGGCGCGCGTTCGAGTTCGTCCACCCGGACGATGTCGCCGCGACGATGCAGCAGGCGGGCGATGTCGTCGCGGGCACGATGCAACGCCACTTCCGCAACCGCTATATCCACAAGGATGGGCACAGCGTGGACATCCAGTGGTCGGCGCACTGGTTGCCGGACTACGGCGTGCGGATCGGCGTCGGCCGCGAGATCACCGAACTGCGACGCGCCGAACGCGAACTCGAATACCTGGCCAGCCACGACGCGCTGACCGGCCTCCCCAACCGGCACCGCCTGCAACTGGAGCTCCGGCAACAGATCGACAACGCCATCCGGACCGGCGGCACACTGGCGCTGCTCTATCTGGACCTCGACGGCTTCAAGGCGGCCAACGACCGCAGCGGCCATCTTGCCGGCGATGGCATCCTGCGCGATGTCGCGCAACGGCTGCAGCAGGGCCTGCGCCAGAGCGACCTGGTGGCGCGGGTGGGTGGTGACGAATTCGTCGTGCTCCTGCCCGGGTGCCGCGGCCAGGCGGCGGCGCGCATCGTCGCCGAGGGCCTGCGCGCACGCCTGCTGCCTCCCTACCTGCTGCCGGACGGGCCGATGCAACTGGACGCCAGTGTCGGCATCGCCTGTTTTCCCGTCGACGGGACCGATCCGGAAGCCCTGCTCGCGCATGCCGACCGCAAGATGTACGCGGCCAAGCGGAACACCGTGTCGGGCCCCGACGCGCGGGTTGCCCAGCAGTCCTGCGGTGACGCCGCCGGTTGACCGCGTCCGTGCGCCTTCCATGGCGGCACCGGGGTTGTTGTGATCGAACAGGCTATTGCCGCCATCCCTCACCGCCCGCCCCGTCCGCGATGCGTCCCCTCACTCTTCGAACGTCAGCCATGGCCAGGCACTTGCCACCGCGTGCCAGCCACCCGGTAGACATGCGGGCACGCACTGCGATCACGGCGACTTCGATGGCGCGGCGGGCGCGCCGTCAGGCACCGTGACCGGGGACGCCGCGGCGGCATTGCCCGTGTCCACTGGTGCCGCGGGTTCCTCGAGTTGCGGTGGTGGATCGAAATCGGCGACGCGACAGCCGCGGTCCCGGAACAGCCCGGTCACGCGCGCCCGTCGCGCATGCAGGACCGCGTGTGACATCGAGGCCTGCTGCGCCTGCTGGAAGCGCGCCATCCGATCCGCGTTCCTGGCGGCCGTCCAGGGAGGCCGCTCCGACACCGCCGCCAGCAGCCCGCCGACCAGCGGCACGCGCGACAGCGCCGCCGACGCCACCATGTGGCCCGCACCGGCGACATTGGAATTGACCTTCGGACGCATCTCATCCGACAACGCCGCCCAATCCGGTTGCGGCGGCAGATGCGCGATCTCGGTGCCCAGCGACTGCAGTTCGGCATTGAGCTGCGGGCAATCCAGATCGGCGTCGTTGTCGCGCACGATGCCGTAGTAGCGGCCGAACGCCGCCGGATCCATCGTCTGCGCATCCGCGGGAAGCGGCGGAATGACCGCCGTCGTGACGCGATCCGTTGCCGCCGGCGCGACACCCGCAGGCGGTCCTGCGCGTCCCCACGCCGACGTGATCGATAACAGCATCAGGCCGCCCAGGGCGACGGCCGCGTTCCTCGATGCCGGCATGGCATGGCTCCGCAATGGCCGGAGCCGACTTTAACGCTGCTGCGCCGGCCCCGCACTGCTGGCGTCCGGTCGGTCACGCCGCGCATCCGTGGCGCGAGGCCGATGCGCGTGCCTGCGCGCGTGCGATGCGGCCGCACCGCATGCCGGGCGGTACGCGCTAGGCGGCGATGCCGCCGCCGCGCGCCGCCAGCCTGCGCTCGCACTACGGCCGCCCGGTGCGCGGCTAGAATGCGCGCTTCCCGACGCACTCTCCCTCGCCCATGTCCTCCGCCTTCGGCACTGAAACCGTGCTGGACGTCCGTCACTGGACGGATGCCTATTTCAGCTTCACCACCACCCGCGACGACGGCTTCCGGTTCGAGAACGGGCAGTTCGTGATGATCGGGCTGCAGGTGCCGCAGGCAGACGGCAGCGGGAAACCGTTGCTGCGCGCATATTCGATCGCCAGCGCAAACTGGGAGGAGCAACTGGAGTTCTTCAGCATCAAGGTGGACGATGGGCCGTTGACTTCGCGGCTGCAGCATGTCCAGCCTGGCGACACGGTGCTGGTCGGCCGCAAGCCGACCGGAACGCTGCTGCTGCATGACCTGCTGCCGGGCCGCAACCTCTACCTGCTGGGCACCGGGACCGGTTTCGCGCCGTGGCTGGCGGTGATCAAGGATCCGGAGACCTACGAGCGCTTCGACAACGTCGTGCTGACCCATGGCGTGCGCAACGCGGCCGACCTGGCGTACCGCGACTACATCGTCAACGAGTTGCCGCGGCATGAATTCCTCGGCGAGCAGATCGCGGCCAAGTTGAAGTACTACCCGGCGGTGACGCGCGAGACGTTTACGTTCGACGGCCGCGACCAGCGCGGGCGGTTGACCGAACTGCTCGGCAGCGGGCGTATCGCCGACGACCTCGGCCTGCCGCCGCTGGATCCGGAACACGACCGCGCGATGCTCTGCGGCGGGCCGCAGGTGCTGGCCGATTTCCGCGCGCTGCTCGATGCCCGCGGCTTCGTCGCCGCGCCACGGATCGGCACGCCCGGGCATTACGTGTACGAGCGCGCCTTCGTCGAGAAATAGGCCGGTCGCCCAAGCGTGCGCGAGGGAGCGGCGCGTTGGCGGAGCAGCTTCAGGCGCGAGCCGATCTTCGTTGGCGTGTCGCGTCGCCTGTGCCCAAGGGCGCCCATGAAGCATGCACTTAACCTGTTCCATTAAAACTGAAACGTACGCCTTTGACTCATAAGAGTCTGAGTTCCTGCGACTGGCGAGGTACTAAAATAGCTACCATGCCTTCCCCGCCCGACCTCACCGACCGCCAGCAGGCCATCCTCGACTTCGTCCGCGAGCGCATCGCCGCCGACGGCCTGCCGCCGACCTGGGCGGAAATCGCGCGCGCCTTCGGCTTCCGCCAGACCCGCGCGGCGCAGAAACACCTGCAGGCGCTGGAAGCCAAGGGTTACCTGGCGCTGCTGCCGGGCAAGGCGCGCGGGATCCGGTTGTCGCCGCGCTTGCAGCGCACGCCGCCGCGCGAGGATGAAGTCGAACTGCCCATCCTCGGCCGCGTCGCCGCCGGCCTGCCGATCGGCGCCGATGCCGGCGTGCAACGCCACCTGCTGCTCGACCGCCGGCTGTTCTCGTCGCCGCCGGATTACCTGCTGCGCGTGCAGGGCGATTCGATGCGCGGGGACGGCATCCTCGATGGCGACCTGGTGGCGGTGCACCGCACGCAGGAGGCGCGCGACGGCCAGACGGTGATCGCGCGACTGGATGACGAGATCACGATCAAGCGCCTGCAGGTCACGCCCGATGGCATCCGCCTGCTGCCGCGCAATCCCGGGTACGCACCGATCGAGGTCGCGCCCGGACAGGATTTCGCCATCGAAGGCATCTACTGCGGCCTGATCCGGGAAGGCTGACATGGCGGCCGTGCTCAAACCTGCCGCGCTACAGCCGGTCGTCGACCTCGACACGCTGCTGTCCGACCGTCGCGTCTGGCGCGGCCAGCCGGCGACCGCGCCGGCGACGCCCCGACAACCCACCGGCCACGCCGCGCTGGACGCGGTGCTGCCCTGGGGCGGCTGGCCGGAAGCGGCGCTGACCGAACTGCTGTTGCCCGCCGACGGCATCGGCGAGTTGCGCCTGTTGTTGCCGACGCTGGCGCGACTGACCGGGGCCGGCCACGATATCGCCCTCGTCGCCCCGCCCTACCTGCCGTATCCCGACGGCTGGCGCCAGGCCGGCGTCGACTTCGCGCACGTGCACCTGATCGATGCCAACGCGCGCGAAGCGCTGTGGGCCAGCGAGCAATGCCTGCGCGCGGGTTGCCTGTCGGCGGTGCTGTCCTGGCCGATGCAGGCCGACGACCGCGCGTTGCGAAGGCTGCAGGTCGCGGCCGATACCGGCGGCGTGATGGGTTTCGTGTTCCGCGAGGCGCGCGCCGAGTGCAACCCGTCGCCGGCGGTGTTGCGGATCGCGATCCTGCGACAGGATCGGGAGGACAGCGGGATCCTGGCTGAGGCACGGCAACGTGCTGCGCACCCTCATCCGCCCTTCGGGCACCTTCTCCCGCAGGGAGAAGGAAGCGCGGGAGAGTCGGGGGCGTGGAGCCCCTCTCCCCTCGGGAGAGGGGTTGGGGTGAGGGCCGGAGCGCGTGGAGACCGCGGTGCTGCATACCCTCATCCACCCTTCGGGCACCTTCTCCCGAAGGGAGACGGGATGGGCTTTGGTGCGACCACGCAGGTGCGCGTGCTCAAGTGCCGCGGCGCTACCGCGCCGGCACGGCCGGTGCTGATCACGGATCCGGCCTGCGCGGCCTGATGGCGGACGGCGATGTCCTGGGCCTGCATCCTCCTGCCACGCCTGGCGCTCGACGGCGTCCTGCGTCGGCATCCCGAGCCCGAGCGCCCGCTCGCGCTGGTCACGGGGCCGGCGCAGAAACGTGTGCTCGCGGCGGTGAATCCGGTCGCGGCGCGCATCGGATTGCAGGCAGGCCAGGCGTTGGCGGCGGCGCACGCGCTGGTGTCGGACTTCGCCACCGTGGAGTACGACGCCGGCGAGGTCGCGCGCTGGCGTGATTTCCTCGCCGCCTGGGCGTATCGCTACAGCTCGCAGGTCACCACCGCCTTCGACGACGCGATCGTGCTGGAAGTCGGCGCCAGCCTGCGCCTGTTCGGGCCGTGGCCGCGGTTCGAGCGGCAGCTGCGCGAAGACCTCGTCGCACTCGGGTTTTCGCATTCCATCACGCTCGCGCCCCACCCGCGTGCGGCCTGGGTGCTGGCCGGCGCGCAGGATGGGCTCGCGCTCACGCAGCCGTCGACATTGTCCACCGCCCTCGCCCGCCTGCCGGTCGCGCAGGCGCGGCTGGAGGCGAAAACCGCGCGGGCGTTGCATGCGATGGGATTGCGCCGACTGGGACAGTTGTTCGCCGCGCCGCGCGCGTCACTGGCGCAACGATTCGGCACCGGCCTGCTGCAGCACCTGGATCGCCTGCGCGGCGATGCGCCGGACCCCTTCGACCTGTACCAGCCACCGGATCGCTTCGACCTGCGACTGGAGCTGCCCTACGACATCGAGCATTCGCAGGCGCTGCTGTTTCCGATGCGGCGCGCGATCGCCGACCTGGGTGCCTTCCTTGCCGGCCGCGACGGCGGGGTGCAGCGCTTCGTGCTGCACCTGGAGCATGAGGACCATCCGGCGACCGAAGTCGTGGTCGGCATGCTCGCGGCCGAGCGGGAACCGTCGTTGCTGTTCGACCTCGCACGCGGACGCCTGGAGCAGGCGCGCATTCCCGCGCCGGTACGCGGCCTACGACTGGTGGCCGAGGAACTGCCGCCGTTCGTACCGGCCGGGCGCGAGCTGTTCGACGAGCGTCCTTCGCAATCGATGCCATGGGGCACGCTGCGCGAACGCCTGCGCGCGCGGCTGGGCGACGATGCCGTTTACGCCCTCGCACCTGCCGACGACCATCGGCCGGAACAGGCATGGCGCCGCGCGCCGCTGCCGGCCGCGACGGCATCGGCCATCGAACCTGCGCCGCGTCCGACCTGGCTGTTGCCGCGCGCGATCCCGCTGCGCGATGCCGATCCACGCCTCCTCGCCGGTCCCGAGCGCGTCGAAAGCGGCTGGTGGGATGGCGGGGACACGCGCCGGGATTATTACGTGGTCGAAACCAGCAATGGCCAGCGCGCCTGGGCCTATCGCGGCGTGGGCGAGACCGATACGCCGCTGATGCTGCACGGATGGTTTGCGTGAGCGACGTTCGTTCGAAGCTGGTTTCGCTCCCCTCTCCCCCCGGGAGAGGGGTTGGGGGTGAGGGGCAGCCAGGCGACGAAGTTGCAAACGCCGCTGTAAAGCTGGAGGCGGCGTCACTGTCCTGGCTCGTCCACCCCTCACCCCGACCCCTCTCCCGGGGGGAGAGGGGCTTTTACGCCGAACTCCACTGCCTGTCCGATTTCAGCTTCGGCCGCGGTGCGTCGAATGCGGCGGAGCTGTTCGAGCGTGCGCGGCAGCAGGGTTACCGCGCGCTGGCAATCACCGACGAATGCTCGCTCGCCGGCATCGTGCGCGGGCTCGAAGCCTCGCGCGCGACCGGGCTGCGGATGATCGTCGGCAGCGAGGTCACGCTCGACGGCGACAGCGACGCGCCGCTGAAACTGGTGCTGCTGGTCGAAACGCGCGCGGGCTATTCGACACTCTGTCGATTGATCACGCAGGGACGCAGGCGCTCGGAGAAAGGCGAATACCGGCTGACGCGCAACGACCTGGATGACGGCCTGCCCGGCCTGCTGGTGTTGTGGGTGCCCGATGCACGCCTGTCGCGTGCTGAAGGCGCGTGGTTGAAACAACGGTTCGACGGCCGCCTGTGGCTGGCGGTCGAGCTGCATCGCGGACCCGACGACGCGCGGCGCCTGCAGGCGCTGGAAGCATTGGCGGCGGAGCTCGGCATTCCCGCCGTCGCCAGCGGCGACGTGCACATGCACGTGCGGGGCCGGCGCAGGCTGCAGGACACGATGACCGCGATCCGCCATCGCACCCCGATCGCGCAAGCCGGCAAGCGCCTGTTCCCGAATGGCGAGCGCCACCTGCGCACGCAGCGCGCGTTGTCGGCGATCCATCCACGGCACCTGCTGGATGAAACCCTGCGCATCGCCGAGCGCTGCGTGTTTTCGCTGGAAACGCCGCTGGGCTACGAATATCCGCATGAGCTCGTACCCAACGGACACACGCCCCAGACCTGGCTGCGCGAACTGGTCGAGCGCGGCATGTGCGAGCGCTGGCCGGAAGGCGCCAGCCCGCAGGCGCGCGCGCTGATCGAAAAGGAACTCGCACTCATCCACAGGAAGCACTACGAGCCGTACTTCCTGACCGTCCACGACATCGTCCGCCATGCACGGTCGCTCGACATCCTCTGCCAGGGCCGGGGCTCGGCGGCGAATTCCGTGGTCTGCTACGTGCTGGGCGTCACCTCGATCGACCCGGCGCGCATGGGCCTGCTGTTCGAGCGCTTCCTGTCCGACGAGCGCAACGAGCCGCCCGACATCGACATCGACTTCGAGCACGAGCGGCGCGAGGAGATCATCCAGTACATCTACGCGCGCTATGGACGCGACCGCGCGGCGATCGCAGCGACCGTCATCCGCTATCGCACCCGCAGCGCGGTGCGCGACGTCGGTCGCGCGCTGGGATTGCCGGAAGACCAGCTGGCGCAACTCAGCCGCAGCACCAGCGCGTGGAGCAGCGATACGCCCTCGACGCAGCGCCTGCGCGAATACGGATTCGACCCCGACAGCGCGGTGATCCGGCGGCTGGTCGAGCTGGTCGGGCAACTGCTTGGCAAGCCGCGGCACCTGTCGCAGCACGTCGGCGGCTTCGTGATCTCCGAGCACCCGCTGCACACGCTGGTGCCGGTGGAGAACGCGGCGATGGACGAGCGCACGATCATCCAGTGGGACAAGGACGACCTGGACACGATGCAACTGCTCAAGGTCGACGTGCTGGCGCTGGGCATGCTGACCTGCGTGCGCAAGGCACTGGAGCTGGTGCGCAAGCATCGCGGCCGCGATTACACGATGGCGACGATCCCGCCGGAAGATGCCGCCACCTACGCGATGATCCAGCGCGGCGAGGTCATCGGCGTGTTCCAGATCGAATCGCGCGCGCAGATGGCGATGCTGCCGCGGTTGAAACCGGAGACCTTCTACGACCTGGTGATCGAAGTCGCCATCGTGCGCCCGGGCCCGATCCAGGGCGGCATGATCCATCCCTACCTGCGCCGCCGGCAGGGACTGGAACCGGTCGACTATCCGTCCGAGGCGCTGCGCAACGTGCTGGCGCGCACGCTCGGCGTGCCGCTGTTCCAGGAACAGGTGATGCGCATCGCAATGGAAGCCGCCGGCTATACGCCCGGCCAGGCCGACCAGTTGCGGCGCGACATGGCGGCGTGGAAGCGCCATGGCGGGCTGGAGAAGCATCGCGATGCGCTGCTCGAAGGCATGGCCGGCAACGGTTACGCGCCCGACTTCGCCGAACGCATCTTCGAACAGATCAAGGGCTTCGGCGATTACGGCTTCCCGGAATCGCATGCGGCGAGCTTCGCGCTGATCACCTACGTGAGCTCGTGGATCAAATGCCATGAGCAGGCCGCGTTTTCCTGCGCCTTGCTGAATTCGTTGCCGATGGGGTTCTACCAGCCACCGCAACTGGTGGCCGATGCGCGCAAGCAGGGCATCGAGGTGCGCCCGGTCGACGTGCGCTACAGCCACTGGGATTGCACGCTGGAGGAAGGACTTCCGGCCGCCTCGGCTGTTGCCCCTCTTCCGCTTGCGGGAGGGGGCCGGGATGAGGGCGCCTCACCGCTCGCCCTGCGCCTGGGCATGCGCCTGGTCGGCGGGCTGCGCGAAGCCGTCGCCCAGCGCATCAGCGCCGCGCGGGCATCAGGTGACTTCCGCGACCTGGATGACCTGGTCGCGCGCGCCGACCTGGATCGCGGCAGCCTCGACCGCCTCGCCGAGGCCGGCGCCCTGCGCGGGCTGGCCGGGCATCGCCACCGCGCGCGCTGGCAAAGCGCGGCCACCGAAAAACAACTGCCGTTGTTCGCCGCCGCGCAGGCCGTCGATGCGCGCTCCAGGTCCGAGCCGCGGATCGCGATCCCGCCACCGAGCGCCTTCGAGGACACGCGCGCCGATTACGCCAGCATCGGGCTGACACTCGGCACGCATCCCGTCGGGCTGATCCGGCGCGCATTGCAGCAGCGCCGTTACCGCAGCGCGCGCGAACTGGCGCAGTGGCCCGACAAGCGCCGCGCGCGCTACGCCGGCCTGGTGATCCTGCGCCAGCGCCCGCAGACGGCCAGCGGCGTCACCTTCATGACGTTGGAAGACGAGACCGGCATGGTCAATGTCGTGGTCTGGGCGCAGGTGGCCGAACGCCAGCGCCGGGTTTTCCTCGAATCGCAGCTGCTCGCGGTCGAAGGCCGGATGGAATCGGCCGAGGGCAGCCAGCACCTGATCGCGACCCGGCTGCAAGACCTGTCGTCGCTGCTGGGCGGAGTGGCGACGGTGTCGCGGGATTTCCGCTAAACGGCGGTGGGACGCAGGGCAGGAAAAGCGCGACGCTGGCGCCCCTCCCGCGCAGGGCCGGGACTCTCGCGGGCAGGCGACCGGACGTGGGGAGCGCGCCGGTGAAGCCGCCCCTCGCCGGGCTGGCGATTCTCGCGGGCGCCTGGTGCCGCATGGCAGACTCAAATCGCGTCCCGCCACCGGAGCCGACGATGCGCCCGTCCCTGCCTGGCCTGCTGCTCATGCTCGGCATGCTCTTCGGGTGCTATCCGAAGGGCGATCCCACCAGGCCCATTCCCACCGTGACCGTGCCCGCGCCACGGACCGCCACCCGGCTGGTGGTCGTGCTGCCCGGCCGTGGCGACGACATCGCGGCGTTGCAGCGCGCCGGCATCGCGCAGGCCATCAAGGCGCAATGGCCCGACGCCGATGTGGTCCTCACGGGACTGGCGATGGGCTACTACCTCAAGGGCAACGCGGTGCAGCGCCTGCACGACGAGATCCTGGTGCCGGCCAGGCAACGCGGCTATCGCGAGGTCTGGCTGCTCGGCGCATCGCTCGGCGGCCTGGGCGCGCTGATGTACGACGGGCAATGGCCCGGCAGCGTCGACGGCATCCTCCTGATGGCGCCGTACCTGGGCGAGAAACCGCTGCTGCAGCAGATCGATGCGGCCGGCGGCCTGGCGCACTGGAACCCGGGACCGGTGCCGCCGCAGGTCAATGGCGACAATTTCCAGCGCGAGCTGTGGCGGCACCTCCAACAGTGGACGCGCGATCCGTCGCGCGCGCGCAACGTCTGGCTGGCCTACGGCGACCACGACTACCTGCGCGACACGATGCCGGCGCTGGCGCCGCTGCTGCCGCCCTCGCACGTGCTGGTGCGCAGCGGCAAGCATGCATGGGCGGTATGGACGCCGGCCGCGCGGGAAATACTGGCAAGGATCGATGCCGGGCGCGCTCAGCGCGCGCCGTGACGCAACCACAGCAACGCCGTCGCCTCGTCGGAAAAGACGCCCGCCGAGATCCCCGATTCGATCGCGATCATCGTCGACAGTTCGTCCTGGCGAAGGCGCTCGTGCCGCGTCTGCACGACGGCCACCCGGAAATCCGCCAGGTCCAGGTCGGCGACGCCAGCGATGACATGGCGAAAGCCCGCCTCGGTCATCATCGCGCCGGAAAACTGCAGCACGACCAGCATCTGTCGCAGGCCCGCCTCGCGCGCCAGCCCCAGGTTGTACCGCCAGCGACGCAGCGCGGCGTCGGCATGCCCGCCCTCGCCGGTGATCTGCACGCGCAGGACGCCACGCAGGCTGCGATCCACGGTCATGATCACCGGGCCGAAATCGCCTTCGACGACGATCGGGAGTTTTCCGATATGCGCGATCATCCCCATGGCCGATCGTGCCCGTGTCGCAGCCACAGTTCCGCGGCGATCGGGTTGTCGAACACTCGCGCCGAAAACCCGTGCTCGCTGGCGAGGATCTCCGCCGTTTCCATCAGCGGCGTCTTGAAACCCGCCATGTCGACATAGGCCACGCGCACGCCTTCCAGTCCCAGCCCGGTCATGCCGGCGAAAAAGCCGTGCATGTGCTCGAGCTGCATCGGCTCGCCCTCGACGTGGCTGATCGCCAGCAGCCTTTTCGATCCACGCAGCTTGACCTCCGCCGCGATCCGCAGCCAGCAGTCCAGCACGTTCTCGGGCACCCGCTCCCCACCGGTGATCTTCACCTGCAGGTCGTCACCGAAGCTGCGGAAGGCCAACTGGTAGGGCGTCGGCATTGGCGTCAGCCCAGCGCGGCCTCGATGTCGGTGGCGATCGCTTCGGGCTTGTCGGTCGACGCATAGCGGCGGATGACGCGGCCGTCGCGGCCGACCAGGAACTTGGTGAAGTTCCACTTGATGGCCTCGGTCCCCAGCAAGCCGGGTCTCTCGCCCTTCAACCAGCGCCACAGCGGGTGCGCGCCAGCGCCATTGACCTCGACCTTGGCGAACAGCGGGAAGTCGACCTCGTAATTCAGGCTGCAGAAATTGCGGATTTCCGCTTCGTCGCCCGGCTCCTGGTGGCCGAACTGGTCGCAGGGGAAACCGAGCACCACCAGCCCGCGATCGCGGTACTGCCGCCACAGCGCCTCGAGCCCTTCGTACTGCGGCGTGAACCCGCACTTGGACGCGACATTGACTACCAGCAGCACCTTGCCCGCGTATTGCGACAGCGGCTGCGGCGTGCCGTCGATGCCGACCGCGTCGAATTCAAATGCCGTGGTCATTTGCCTGCCCCCGTTTGCACCCGTTCCGGCTCGGCGAAGGGCTTGATCCCCAGTGCCGTGTCGATCTCGCTCGGGTAATACGCATTGCCGTCCTTGAGCACCAGCGCGACCTTGCGGATGTCCGAGATGTCCTTCGTCGGATCGCCATCGACCAGCACCAGGTCGGCGCGCTTGCCGATCGCGATCGATCCGCGGTCGTCGAGCACGCGCGAGAACTTCGCGCCATTCCAGGTCGCCACCTGCAGCACCTGCGCCGGCGTCAGGCCAGCCCGTACGTACAGCTCCAGCTCGCGCTGCAGGGTGAAGCCAGGCAATTCGTCGGTGCCGGCCTCCAGCGGCACGCCCGCCTTGTAGGCGCGGCCGACGAACTCGACCATCTTGTCGAAGGACTTCGCATAGCGCGCGGCGGTGGCGTCGTCGGGGATGTCCATCTCCGCGGCGCGGCGCGAACGCTGCACGTCCGGTGGCAGGTGGTCGGCGATGTCGGCCACGATCGACGACATCTCGCCGTCACGCTGGTGGATGAATTCGAAGGTCGCCAAGGTCGGATCGATCACCGTCGTGTGCGACACCAGCAGCGCGATGAAGTCCTGCACGGGCTTGCTGTCGAAGTCGAGATCGGCGGTCTTCTCGGCCGGCAGGTAGAAGCGCTGCAACGTGCGGGTATCGGTCTTGTCGTCGACGAAGAAGTTCAGCAGCAGCTGGTTGATGTGCTGGATCTCGTCGTAGCCCTGCTCGACGGCATCCTGCGCGCGCATGAACGCCGGCACGTGGCCACTGACGCGCATCCCGTAGTGGTGGGCATAGGCCGCGGTGTCGTGGACGAGATCCTTGGGGAACGAGTTGTATATCTTGATCTGCGGATAGCCGTGCGCGTGGTACCAGTCGACGGCCTTCTTCGCGCCATCGAGGTCCTTGATCACGAAGCCGATCCGCGCCGACATCTGGCTTTCGCCTTCGATGAAGCCGGCCGGCACGATGTGCGGCGCCATCAGCTTGCCGGTCTTGCCGTCGGCGATCAGCTGCTGCAGCGTGGCGTTGTCGTTGCCCATGTCGCGGATGCTGGTGATGCCGGCCGCCAGGTGCAGGCCGCCGTCCCAGGCGCTGAAGTGCGCGTGCATGTCGAACAAGCCCGGCAGCAGGACCCGGTTCTTGCCATCGACGACATGGTCGGCCGCGATCGGCGTCGCGCTCGCGGGATCGATCGAGGCGATGAAACCGTCACGCACCAGCACGTCGCTGGGCTGCAGGAGCCTGGCGTGCTCGCTGTCGAACACGCGCACGTTGCAGATCAGGGTCGAACCCGGCATCGGATGCAGCAGCCGCTGCTGCAGGTCGACCAGCGCCTGGCTCTCCGCCTCTTTCTGGCGCGCTTCCAGCGCATCGCCGTCGGCCTCGTAGCCTTCGGGCATCAGCTGCAGGAAGCCCGGCGCGATGAAGGCGAACATCCGCGGGGTGGCATCGGTCGTCGCCCAGGCGAACGTCGGCGTGAAGCCCAGCCCGGTCAGCGCGAGCAGTTGCAGGTGGCGTTGCCGGTCCGCCTTGCCGATGGTGGCTTCGGCGACCTTGCGCATCGTCAGCGTGCCGTTGGGCAGCAGCGGCAGCTTGCCGTCCGCACGCTTGGACAGCGCACTGATCGCGACCGAGATCGCTTCGGGCGATCCGCCCAGCGGCGTGTACTGCGCGGTGCCTTCGACCGCCTGCGCGCCATGGTCGGAGGTGGACTTCCATTGCGCCTGGTGGCCTTCACGCTGGAAGGACTCGTCCACCGGCGCCCCGAAAGTCGACGTGCCCTTGGCCTGGTAGCGGGCGAAGGTGCCGTCCGGCGCGAGCGTGTACTGCTCCTTCAACTCCGGCCCGCGCCCGTTGTCCTTGAACACGAACTCGACGTGGGTCACACCATCGTCGCCGTGGGTGACGATCTCATGGCCCGCCTGCTTGCCGCCATGGACCAGGGCCACGTAGCGCACGGTCTCGGCCGCCATCGCGCCGGATGCCAGCAGCAGTGCGAACAGGCCCAGCGACAGGCGGACGGCGAGGACCACGCGGCCTCGGCGTGCCGGGGCACCGGGCCCGGCAAAGGAATGACGCGTTGCGTGCATGGTGTTCCCCGGGGTGGTCTGGCCGCCGAGTCTAACCCTGCCGCCAAGCCGTGAACGCGAGCCCTGCAACGTCGATCGGGTAAAGTCGGGGGCTCATCGGTCAACCGAAGGAAGCCGTCATGAAGCACCCGCTGCCCCTGGCGCTCGCCGCCGTCCTCGCCCTGTCCAGCCCCGCGTTCGCGGCGGGCGGAACGGACGCCGCGCCAGCGACCGCGAACCCCTTCGCGAGCGCGAGCACACTGCCGTTCCAGGCTCCCGACTTCGCCCGGATCCACGATGCGGATTTCGCGCCCGCGTTCGCCGAGGGCATGCGCCAGCAGCTGGCCGAGGTGCAGGCGATCGCCGACAACCCGCAACCGCCGACTTTCGACAATACCTTCGTGCCGCTGGAGAAGAGCGGCCGCATGCTGTCGCGCGTCAACATGACCTTCAACGCGCTGACCTCGGCCAACACCGACGACGTGCTGCAGAAGACGCAGGAGGACGTCGCGCCGAAGCTGGCCGCGCACGCCGATGCGATCTACCTCAATCCAAAGCTGTTCCAGCGCATCTCCGCCGTCTACGACAAGCGCGATTCGCTGGACCTCGATCCGGAATCCAGGCGCCTGGTCGAGTGGTATTACCTGGACTTCGTCCACCACGGGGCGCGCCTGTCCGATGCCGACAAGGCCAAGCTCAAGGCCCTGAACAAGGAAGAGTCGACCCTCAGCGCCGGCTTCATCAACAAGCTGCTGGCCGGGACCAAGGCCGGCGGACTGGTGGTCGACGACAAGGCCAAGCTAGCCGGCCTGTCCGATGCCGAAATCGACGCCGCTGCCCAGGCCGCCAAGGACCGCAAGCTCGACGGCAAGTGGGTGATCCCGCTGCAGAACACCACCCAGCAGCCGGCGCTGCAGTCGCTGACCGATCGCGGCGTGCGCGAGCAGCTGTTCAATGCATCGTGGACCCGCACCGAGAAGGGCGACGGCAACGACACCCGCGACACCATCTCGCGGCTGGCGCAGGTGCGCGCGCAGCAGGCCAGGCTGCTGGGCTACGACAACTATGCCGCCTGGAAGCTCGAGGACCAGATGGCGAAGAAGCCGGAGACGGCGTTGAAATTCCTCGACGACCTGGTGCCGGCCGCGACCGCGCGCGCGCGCAGCGAGGCCGCCGACATCCAGGCCCAGATCGACAAGGACGGCGGTGGCTTCAAGCTGCAGCCGTGGGACTGGCAGCTCTACGCCGAACAGGTGCGCAAGGCCAAGTACGACCTCGACGAATCGCAGATCAAGCCCTACTTCGAGCTCGATAACGTGCTGCAGAACGGCGTCTTCTACGCCGCCCACCAGCTGTACGGCATCAGTTTCAAGGAGCGCAAGGACCTGCCGGTGTACCAGCCGGACGTGCGCGTGTTCGAGGTGACCGATGCCGACGGCAAGCCGCTGGCCCTGTTCTACGCGGATTACTTCAAGCGCGACAACAAGAGCGGCGGCGCCTGGATGGACAACCTCGTCGGCCAGTCGAAGCTGCTGGGCACCAAGCCGGTCATCTACAACGTCGCCAACTTCACCAAGCCGGCGCCCGGCCAACCGGCGCTATTGAGTTTCGACGACGTGACGACGATGTTCCATGAATTCGGCCATGCGCTGCACGGCATGTTCGCCGACGAGCGGTATCCGAGCCTGTCGGGCACCAATACCGCGCGCGACTTCGTCGAGTTCCCCTCGCAGTTCAACGAGCACTGGGCGCTGGAGCCGAGTGTGTTCGCGCACTACGCCAAGCACTACAAGACCGGCGAGCCCATGCCGCAGGCGCTGGTGGACAAGATCAAGAAGAGCGACACCTTCAACAAGGGCTACGACATGACCGAGGCGATCTCGGCCGCGCTGCTCGACATGTCCTGGCACACGCTGCCGGCCGATGCGCCCAAGCAGGACGTCGATGCCTTCGAACTGGCCGCGCTGAAGAAGAACGGCACCGACCTGAGCTACGTGCCGCCGCGCTACCGCTCCAGCTATTTCCTGCACATCTGGGGCAATGGCTACGCGGCCGGCTACTACGCGTACTCGTGGACACAGATGCTGGCCGACGACGGCTACGAATGGTTCAAGGAACACGGCGGCCTGACGCGGGCCAATGGCGACACCTTCCGCAAGATGGTGCTGTCGCGCGGCAACACCGAGGACCTGGCGACGATGTACCGCAACTGGCGCGGACATGATCCCGACATCAAGGCGATGCTGCGCGACCGCGGCCTGGCCGGCGGGGATGAAGGCAAGACGCCCTGACCGTCGCCGCGAATGCATGAAAAAACGCCGCCCGAGGGCGGCGTTTTCGTTTGGCCGATGCCTGCGCCGCCAACAACGCGCCGCACCGCCCGACCGATCACGCCCGACCGACAGCCGGATAGCGTTCCGGCCGCGCCAGCGTGAACAGCTGCCACAGCGCGGACAGCCCGACCACCACATACACCACGCGTGAAAGCAGGGCGTCCTGGCCGCCGAACAGCGCGGCAACAAGGTCGAACTGGAACGCGCCGACGAGCGCCCAGTTCAAGCCGCCGACGATCAGGAGCAACAACGTCACAAGATTCAGGTGCCTCATTGGATGTCTCCGGTTTGCTCGGGGGGTGGGAGGGGGCGATCAGCCCCCGGGGATCAGGACCTTGTCGATCACGTGGATGACGCCGTTGCTGGCCATGACGTCGGCACCGACCACGTGGGCATCGTTGACCATCAATGCATCTCCGGACCGGGCGATCGCGAGCCGGCCGCCCTGGACCGTGGTGGCCGCGTCCATCGTGGAGACGTCGGCCGAGCCCAGCCGGGCGGGGACGACGTGGTAGGTGAGGATCGCCACCAGCTTGTCGCGGTTTTCCGGGTTCAGCAGGCTCTCCAACGTGCCGGCCGGCAGCGCGGCAAACGCCGCATCGGTAGGAGCGAACACCGTGAACGGGCCCTTGCCCTTCAGGGTGTCGACCAGGCCGGCGGCCTGCAGTGCGGCGGCGAGCGTCTTGAATTGCCCGGCCTGCACCGCCGTGTCGACGATGTCGGCCTGTACGGGTGCCGGGGCGGCGGCCTTGGCTTGGCTGTTCTTCGCCCCACCAGGCGCCGCCAGGGCGAGCGGCGCGGAGATCGCAAGAACCAAGGCGAAAGCCAACAGCGAAAGGCGGGATGGATGGATACGGGACGGCATCGCAGGACTCCGAGAGGAATGTGAGGGGCGAGGCGAAGTATTCGGCGCCTGCTGTTAAATAAATGTACAATCTATAGTTGTACATCTCATGTACAATTCGTCCATGTACCCCATCAAGGCGGCCGCCGCCCTCGCCGGACTGAGCACGGAGACCCTGCGCGCCTGGGAGCGCCGGCACGGCGCGATCCACCCGATCCGCGACGCGCAGGGACGCCGGCTGTACGACGCTCCGACCGTCGAACGCCTTTCGAGGCTCCATCGCCTGACCGACCGCGGCCACCCGATACGCGACCTGGCCGCGCTCGACGACGCCGCCCTCGACCGCCTGCTGGACGACAGCCGGCAAACGGCTTACGGCGGGGTGGAGTCGCTGCCTTCGCAGATGCTCGACGCGATCGCCGACTACCGCGTCGATGTCTTCGACCGGGATCTCTCGGTGGCGATCGCCACCCTGCCCATGCCGGTGCTCATGGCGCGCGTCATCCGGCCACTGCTGCAGGAAGTGGGGTTGCGTTGGGCCGATGGCCGGCTCGCCGTCGCGCAGGAACGGCTGGTCAGCAGCCTGATGCGCATGCGCCTGCTGACGGTGCTCAGCCCGCCGCCTCGCGAGCAACGACCACGCGTGCTGTTCGCGACGCTGCCCGGCGAGCGCCACGAGTTGGGATTGATCGGCGCCGCGCTGCAGGTGCATGAAGCAGGCCTGCCCGTCCTCTACCTGGGCACCGAGCTGCCGGCAATGGAGATCGCACGCGTCGCCGCCCGACTGGATGTCCTGGGCGTCGCATTGAGTTCGGTCGACCCATCGCAGGCTGCGCCGGCGTTGGCCGATCTGCGTGAACTGCAGGCGGCATTGGCGCCGGGCGTGCCGGTCTGGCTTGGCGGCGCGAACGCACGGTACCTGGACGAGGAACTGGCGTCAGCCCGGATCCGGTCGGTGGAAGACCCGCAGGCCATGCTCAGGAGCCTGCGCGCGCTCGCCAGGCAGCGTGCGGGTGGCTGACACGCGGCTACGGTGAATGCCGGCGCCAGCGAACTGCAGACGCGTGCGGATTTGCTGACGCCTGCGACGGGCGCCGCGACCGCGCGCGGAACGCCCTGGCCCAGGCCTAGTGCGAGCGCCCCGGCTCGGAGACCTGCTTGACGACCTCCGCCGTCTTGCCGTCGCGACCGGCGAGCGCGATGTCGGCCTGGGCGACGATGCCCGCGACCTTGCCCTGGTCGTCGACCACCACCACGCGTCGGATCTGTTCGCGTTCCATGACCTTGGCCACGTCGTCGAGGCTGCACTGGTCGGACACGGTCGTCGCCGGCGCCGTCATGTAATCGCCGGCGGTCGCGCTTGCCGGATCGCCGCCTTCGGCCACCATGCGCATCGCGATGTCGCGATCGGTGATCACGCCCAGCGGCTGGCGGTCCTGGCCCACCACGGGAATCTGTCCACAGTCGTTCTGTTTCATCATCTGCGCCACCTGGCGCAAGGTCGCGTCGGGCGTGCAGGTGGCGGGGTTGGCGGTCATCACCGAGCGGATATCCATGGCGGCTCCTGGTTGCGGGCGAACGCTCACCCTGCCGCAACCGCGGTGGGTACAGAGTGAATCGCACGCCGCGGCCCTCCCTGGGCATGGACGCTGCCGGACCTGGAACACAGCGACCGTGCCTTTCGCCATAGGCCAGCCGCGCATGCCATCGGCTAGGCTGCCTGTTCAACCCTGAAGGGATGTCCCGATGAAGCACCCGCTTGCCCTGGCGCTTGCGCTGGCCCTGGCCGCCGCCCCCGCCTTCGCCTCAGCCGCAGATGCCCCCGTGAACCAATCGCAGACCCAAGCCAACCCGTTCTTCGCCGACAGCCCGCTGCCGCTGCATTACCCGCAGTTCGACAAGATCCACGACAGCGACTTCGCGCCCGCGTTCGACCGCGGCATGGCCGAGCAGCTCAAGGAAGTCGAAGCGATCGCCAACGACCCGGCGGCGCCGACCTTCGACAACACCATCATCCCGCTGGAGAAATCCGGCCGCACGCTGACCCGCGCGGCGACGGTGTTCTTCAACCTCGTCGGTGCCGATACCAATCCGACCCGCGACAAGATCGAGGCCGCGTATTCGGCGAAGTTCGCCGCGCACCGCGATGCGATCAACCTCAACCCGAAGCTGTTCGCGCGGATCAAGGCGCTGTACGACGGGCGCGCGACGTCGGGCATGGATCCGCAGTCAACGCGCCTGGTCGAGAAGTACTACCAGGACTTCGTGCGCGCGGGCGCGCAGCTGTCGGACGCCGACAAGGTCAAGCTCAAGGCGATGAATGCCCAGCTCGCCGACCTCGGCACGAAGTTCAGCCAGAACGTGCTGGCCGAGGTCAACGATTCGGCGATCGTGCTGGACACCCGCGAGCAGCTCGCGGGCCTGACCGACGCGCAGATCGATGCCGCCGCGGCCGAAGCCAAGAAACGCGGCCTGGAAGGCAAGTACGTCATCACCCTGCAGAACACCACCGGCCAGCCGCCGGAAACCTTCCTGCAGGATCGCGCGGTGCGCGAAAAGCTCTACCGCGCTTCGATCGCGCGCGGCAGCCGCGGCAACCAGTACGACAACACCGGCATCGTCTCGCAGGTGATGTCGCTGCGCGCCGAGAAGGCGAAGCTGCTGGGCTACCCGAACTACGCCGCCTACAGCCTCGAAGACCAGACGGCGCAGACCCCGGAAGCCGTCAATGCCATGCTCGGCAAGCTCGCGCCACCCGCGGTCGCCAATGCCAAGCGCGAAGCGGCCGACATGCAGGCGCTGATCGACAAGGAGCAGGCCGCCAAGGGCCAGCCGACGTTCAAGCTCGAGCCGTGGGACTGGGCGTACTACGCCGAGAAGGTGCGCCAGCAGCGCTACGACTTCGACGAGACCCAGCTCAAGCCCTACCTTGAACTCGACAACGTGCAGCAGAACGGCGTCTTCTACGCCGCCAACCAGCTGTACGGGCTGACGTTCAAGGAGCGCCACGACCTGCCGGTGTACGAGCCGGACGTGCGCGTGTTCGACGTCTTCGACAAGGACGGCAAGCAGCTGGCGATCTTCATCTCCGACATGTACGCGCGCCCGTCCAAGCAGGGCGGCGCGTGGATGAATTCCTATGTCGACCAGTCGGCGCTGACCGGCTTCCTGCCGGTGGTCGCCAACCATCTCAACATCCCCAAGCCCGCCGCCGGGCAGCCGACGCTGCTGACCTGGGACGAGGCGACGACGATGTTCCATGAATTCGGGCATGCGCTGCACGGCATGTTCTCGAACGTGGAGTACCCCTACTTCAGCGGTACCAGCGTGCCGCGCGACTTCGTCGAGTATCCCTCGCAGGTCAACGAGATGTGGGCCGACTGGCCGCAGGTGCTCGAGCACTACGCCAAGCATTACAAGACCGGCGCGCCGATCCCCAAGGACCTGCTGGACAAGGTCATCGCCTCGCAGAAATTCAACCAGGGCTTCACCACCACCGAGTACCTCGGCGCGGCGATGCTCGACCAGAGCTGGCACCAGCTGACCCCCGGCCAGGTGCCTGATGCGGCGGGCGTGATGCCGTTCGAAGCCGCCGCGCTGAAAAAGGACGGCGTGGACTTCTACGCCGTCCCCCCGCGTTACCGCACGCCCTACTTCAGCCACATCATGGGCGGCTACGCGGCCGGCTACTACGCCTACATCTGGTCGGAAGTGCTGGTGGCCGACAGCGTGGAATGGTTCAAGCAGAACGGCGGCCTGACGCGCGCCAATGGCGACCACTTCCGCGACACGCTGCTGTCGCAGGGCGGCAGCCAGGATGCGATGAAGATCTTCAAGGACTACACCGGCCGCGAACCGTACATCGAACCGCTGCTGGTGCGTCGCGGACTGACTACCGGCACCGACGATTCGACGAAGCCGGATTCGCAGCCAAACGAGACGCCGCCGAAGCAGTAATCGGCAATGCACGAGAAAAGCCACCGGAATCCGGTGGCTTTTTTTTGCGCGCCCGTCAGGCGGGGAGCGCCACGAGCTTCTGTCGCACCGCTTTCGTCCAACCCATCCATGGGTCGCCACGCTGGCTCGCGGCACGGCGCAATGCGCGTGGCAGCGGATAGTCGTGGCCGGACAGCGTGCGGCCCAGTTCGCTCCACGCCAGCGGCATCGCCACGCCCGCTTCGGGACGCGCGCGCAACGACCAGCTGGCGACGCTGGTGGCGCCGCGGCTGTTGCGCAGCCAGTCGATGAAGATCACGCCCTCGCGCTTGGCTTTGGACGCCGTGGCGACGTAGCGCTCGGGCGCCTGCTCCACCATGCGATCGGCGAAACGCTCGCAGAAGGCCTTGGCCTCCGCCCAATCGGGACCCGGCCGGATCGGCAGCACGACGTGCAGGCCCTTGCCACCGGACAGTCGCGCGAAGCTTTCCATCCCCAGCGAGGCGAGTCGCGCACGGATCTCGCGGCCCGCGGCGATGATCGTCTTCCAGTCGACGCCTTCGCCTGGATCCAGGTCGAAGACCAGCCGGTCCGGCCGCTCGACGTCGTCGATGCGCGCGCCCCAGGGATGCAACTCAAGCACGTTCATCTGCACCAGGTTGAGCACGCCTTCGTCGACATAGAGGTAATCCTCCTCGCCGCCGTCCTTCTCCCGGATCGGGATCGCACGTACGCTTGCGCCCAGCTTCGCGGCGTGGTGCTTCTGGAAGAAGCACTTGCCGATGCCATCCGGGCAGCGCACGACCGACAGCGGTCGGTCCACCAGTTCAGGCAGCAGCTTCGAAGCGACCGCGCGATAGTAGGCGGCGACCTGCTGCTTGGTGATGCCAAGTTCGGGGTACACCACCCGATCCGGGCTGCTGATCCGGGTGGCCGGCTCCCGCCGGCGCCCGCGGACCCGGCCTGCCGAGGTCTGGGTCGTTGTCGTCGTGCGCATCTCCGGTCAGGCCGACTTGCGGCGCGCGGTCTTCGCCGCCGATTTCTTGGCCGGCGCCTTCGCAGCCTTGCGCGCCGGCTTTTTGGCAGCCTTGGAAGAGGCTTCCGTCGCCTTCTTCTTCGCCGGCGTGCGCTTGTTGCGCTCGATGCTCTGCTGCAGCAGCGACATGAAGTCGACGACGTTGGTCGCCGCGCCCTCGCCCGCCTCGTGCTCTTCTTCGTGGCGCTTGACGACGCCGTGCGCTTCCATCCGCTCCTTGATCACCTTCTGCAGGCGCTCGCGGAATTCGTCCTGGTAGTCACCGGGCTTCCACTTCGTCGACATGGTTTCGATCAGCTGCTCGGAAAACTCCAGTTCCTTTGGCGTGATCCGGTAATCGGCACGGTCGCCTTCGGGAATGTTGTATTCGTTGACGTCGACCAGTTCCTGCGGGTAGCGCATCATCATCAGCAGCAGCGCATGCCCCTGCGGCATCACCGCGCACAGGCTCTCGCGGGTGCGGATGACGACGCGCGCGACGCCGATCTTGCCGGTTTTCTGCAGCGCCTCGCGCAGCAGCACGTACCCCTTCTCGGCCTTCTTGGCTGGCACCAGCACGTAGGGTTTCTCGAAATACTGTGGGCCGATGGCATCGGCATCGATGAAGCCTTCGACCTCGATCGCATCATGGCTTTCCGGGGCGGCGGACTTGATGTCCTCCGGCTCGAGCACGACATAACTGCCCTTGTCGTATTCGAAGGCCTTGACGATCTCCTTCCAGGGAACCTCTTCACCGGTCTCGGCGTTGATCCGCTCGTACTTGATCGGTGCGTTGTTGCGCGCATCGAGCATGCGGAAGGAAATGTCGGTGCGGCGCTCGCCGGACATCAGCGAGACCGGGATGTTGAGCAGCCCGAACGACAGCGTTCCTGACCAGACTGGACGTGCCATGGCGATCCTCCGTGGGCCGTGCCGAGCGCATCGGCAGGTCGCGGCCGCGCCGCGACTCGCGTTCATGCGAGCCCATGAGTATCGCGGTCAGGCGTGACGCGGCCGTGGAGTCCACCAAACGGCAACGCCGCCTTTCGGCGGCGCTGCAGGGATGACGCGGACAGGGACCGTCAGGCGGCCTTGAACACCGGTGCGTCGTCGCACAGATGGCCTTCGCGCTCGAGCTTGGCGACCTGCCAGGCCGCGTGCGCCTCGCGGCGGACGTCGGACCACTTCAGCGGCGAGGTGCCGCGGACGGCATGCCATTCGCCGGCGACCTGGGTTTCGATGGCCGCCCACGGCGCACCGGGGTACATGCCGGTCGCCACTTCGCCAAGGATGCGCGCGCGGGTCCGGCCCTCGTCGAAACAGTGGGGTTCTTGGCTGGAGTGCAGGTGGATCACCATCGTGGAGCTCCGGGTTCGCGAAGCGCCATTTACACAGCCGGGGTGTTGCCCCGATGTGAAAGCGGCGGCAAGACGCCGGCCCCGCGCATTCATCCCACGCCCCGCTCAGCGGACCGACGCGTAGCCGCCCGGCACCCCGCGCGGGGACAGCACCAGCTGCCAGAGCTGGGCACGGCGGGTGCGGAACACCGCCATCGAGGCGCACAGGTAGAAGCGCCACATGCGCCGGAATCGCTCGTCGTAATCGGGCAACTCGCCCCACGCGGCTTCGATGTTGTCGCGCCAGGCCTGCAGGGTGCGGTCGTAGTCCACGCCGAACCCGTGCCAGTCCTCGATCACGAACCGGCCTTCGACCGCGCGCGCGATCTGCGCCGCCGATGGCAGCATCGAGTTGGGGAAAATGTAACGGCCGATCCACGGATCGGTGTGCGTCACCGATCGGTTGCTGCCGATGCAGTGCAGCAGGAACAGGCCACCGCCGGTCGCAGGATCGTCGACCAGGCAGCGCCGGGCGACATCGAAGAACGTGTCGTAGTTGCGCACGCCGACGTGCTCGAACATGCCGATCGAGAACACGCGGTCGAAGCGGCTGTCGGCCGACAAACCATCCAGCTCGCGGTAATCCTGCAGGCGGATGTCGATCGGCAATCCGTCGCACAGCCTGCGTGCGTACCTGGCCTGCGCGCGCGAGATGGTGACGCCCACGCCGGTGATGCCGTAGCGCTGCGCCGCGTACTGCAGCGCCTCGCCCCAGCCGCAGCCGATGTCGAGCACGCGCATGCCCGGGCGCAGGCCGAGCTTGCGGCAGACCAGGTCAAGCTTGGCTTCCTGCGCGGCGTCCAGGTCATCGGCCTGTCGCCAATAGGCGCAGCTGTACACCAGGCGACGGCCGAGCATGCGCTGGAACAGGTCGTTGCCGATGTCGTAGTGGCGCTTGCCGACGACGCGTGCGCGGCGCGCCGTCTGCAGATTGAGCAGCCAGGCGCGCAGGTCGTCCAGCAACGACAGCCACCCGGGCACGCGCTTGTCCAGCCGCGCGCCGATCAGCCGCGTGAGCAGGCCATCGAGGGAGTCCACGTCCCACCAGCCTTCCATGTACGACTCGCCCAGGCCGAGCGAACCCTGCGACAGCACGCGTGCATGGAAGCGCTCGTCGTGGATGCGCGGGTCCCAGGGATCCGCCCCTCCGGGATGCACGCCTGCCAGTTCAAACAGCCCCAGCACGCGTTTTCGGATCAACGCCGGCATCCCCGCGCTCCGGTGCTCAGCCGCCGGCGAACAGGCCGCGCCAGGCAGGCGCGATGTGCGGCAGCAACACGTCTGCGGGCAGGTCCACCGTCTGGGTGCCGTCGGCATACGGCCCGACCTGGTAGGGCGCGAAGACGAAACGCAGGGCGACGATGCGGCCGTCGGCGCCCAGCACCGGTTCGAACTGCGAGAAGTTGGCCGGATCGGGTCCGGTGCCCTCGTCTATCATGTGCCCGGCGTCGCGCATCACGTCCGCGCGCTCGGCGGGCGGTAGTGCGTCGGCGTCCACGCGTTGCGCCAGCGCCGCATGCAGCTGCACGCGCACCTGGCGCGCGATATCGGCCCAAGCCGCGCGATCGGGCACCAGGTCGGTGATCGTGAGGGCGCGATCGGCCTTCGGCAGCCAGACGAACCGCGCCACCAGCGGATTGCCGTGGGCACCGCCGGTGTAGCTGCTGCCGTCGGCGGCGATCGCGATCAGGTCTGGCGTAGCCGCCAGCTGGGTGAAGGCCAGCGACAGGTCGTAGGGCGCCGCGGGTTTCTCGTTGCCGATGCCCGCCACCGCCTGCATCAGTTCGGCACGCGCGGCATCGGCATAGCGCTGCAAGGCGCGCGCCAATCCCGGATGGCGGTTGGCGATCGGCGGATAGCTGATGCCGATCATGTAGCGCGGGTCGCGCTCGATGACGTCGTGCAGCAGTGGCGTCGCGGCGGGGCCGGCGGCGTTGGGGGAAGACGGCGTCGTTGCCGCGCGTGGCGGGGCCGCATCGCGCTTGCAGGCGGCCAGGGTCGTCGCCAGCGCGAACGAGGCCAGCAGGCAGGACACCAGCACGCGGGCCGGCAGGTGAAGACATGGGCGAAGCACGGCGGGTTCCTTTCCCGACTCGACCGCAGTCACGATAGCGAGGGCGGCGTGATGCCCGGATCACGCGGCGGCGCATGGCGCTGGAACCTGCCGTGCGCTGCGGGGCGGATCAGTTGGCGCGGCCAAAGAAAAACCCGGCCGAAGCCGGGTTTCCCGTGTTGCTGATGTACCGGCTGTATCGATGCAGCGACCCGAAGGCCGCCGCGTCAATTACATGGCCTGGACTTCATCGGCCTGCAGGCCCTTCTGGCCCTGCACGACCTTGAACGACACCTTCTGGCCTTCCTGGAGCGACTTGAAGCCGCTGCCCTGGATCGAACGGAAGTGGACGAACAGGTCCGCGCCGCTTTCCGGGGTGATGAAGCCGAAGCCCTTGGCGTCGTTGAACCACTTGACGGTACCGGTCTGACGATCCGACATTTTGAAACTCCTTGAAACGAGGTTTTGGTGTACACGGCCGCATCGTTCGATGCGTACCGGACTGTCGGCCAAGGGGTCAAACACACGAGAGCGATGTAGCGGATCGTCCGCCAGTGGTGCTTTTTTGATCAAGCCCCACCAGCGTAAAACTGGTGATCTACCGCATCGGAGCCACGATGTACCGTGATCCCGGCTTTGAACAGTGCGCGCACCATACCTTACTTTGCCGGGCAAGTGTGAACAGGTCTGCACGGCCGCTTTCGCCGCATTGCAGCATGGCCTTGGGGCGCGTTCGGGGCCCGTCCCGGCGCCGGACGGGCGCAGGTTGCGATGGGCGCTGTATCGCGCTTTCGGGTCCGAACCCTGCTGGGCCGCGATCCCGGGTGCGCTGCGCTTGCCCGAACTACGTTCATCCAGTCGCTGGAGCGTGGCCCGGGTCAGGCCGGAGGCCGCACCCGGGGTGAACGCCGCTTCCGGCGCGCGGGCTGCTACCAGTCTTCCTGCCGCGGCAGCAGGCCGCGCAGTTCGACGTCGGTGAGGTTGCGCCAGCCGCCGGGCTTGAGATGGCCGAGTTTGACGTTGCCGATCCTGACCCGCACCAGTTGCTTCACCCGGTAGCGGAAATGGGCGGCCATCAGCCGGATCTGCCGGTTCAGGCCCTGCACCAGCACGATGCGAAACCCGAACGGGCCCAGCTTGCCGACCTTGCACGGCAGCGTGGTTTCCCCGTGCACCGGCACGCCGCGGCCCATGCCGCGCAGGAACTCGTCGGTCACCCGGTGGTTGACGGCCACCAGGTACTCCTTCTCCAGCTTGTTTTCGGCGCGCAGGATCGCATTGACGATGTCGCCGTTGCTGGTCAGCAGGATCAGGCCTTCGGAATCCTTGTCCAGCCGCCCGATCGGGAAGATCCGCTGCTGGTGGCCGACGAAGTCGACGATGTTGTCCTTGATCGCGGTGTCCGTCGTGCAGGTGATGCCGACCGGCTTGTTGAGCGCGATATAGACATGGCGGCGCTGGCCCTTGGCGGCCGTGCGCGGTTTCAACGCCTGGCCGTCGATGCGGACCTCATCGCCCTCGCCCACCTCCGAACCGATCCGGGCGCGCAGACCGTTGACGGTGACCCGGCCTTCGGCGATCAGGCGGTCGGCTTCGCGCCGCGAGCAGGTGCCGGCGTCGCTGATGTGCTTGTTCAGGCGCATGGGAAGTTTCGATGCGGTGCGCGCCGCCGATGGCGCCAGCGCGGGGAGACGCATGCTGCCATAGGCGGGCGATCCACGCCGGCTGCGGGTGCAGCCAGCGCCCCGGGGCCCGAAGTCGGCTTACGAGGTCAACAGGTCCTGGTACTGCGGATGGCGTTCGATATAGCGGGCGGCATAGGCACACGACGGCACCACCTTCAGCCCCTTGGAGCGCGCGTACTCCAGCGCGCTGCGCACCAGCGCGCCCGCCACGCCCCTGCCACCGATCGCCGCGGGCACGCCGGTGTGGGTCAGGCTGAGGACGTCACCGCGCTGTTCGTAGTCGAGCTCGGCGCGCACGCCGTCCACGGTCGTCTCGAAGCGCTGCTGCGCCGCATCGTGACGGATGTCGAGTCCCTCCCGCATCCCAGGTCATCCTTCCGGCCCTGCCGGTCTAACGGTTGTCGCGCTTGCCCTGCTCGTGGCGGTCGCGGGTGCTGATGCTGCCCTGATTCGCGCTCAGGCGCATCTCCTCCTGGTGCAGCTCCTGCACCTGCTCGCGGGCGGACTCCGATTCGAAGCCCGGCTTCGGCGCGGCGCCGGCATGCGAGCCGTCGTGTTCCTGCCAGGGCGGCGCGCGGCGTGCCTTGGCCTGCTTGGCCGCCAGCAGCTGCCGTGTGTTGTCCAACGCTTCCTGGGGAGTGATCGCAGCGCGCCCCGCCGCGCTGGCGGCAGCCGGGCGCCGCTTGCCGTCGCCGCCGGTGGCGCTGCCCGTCGCGGCCTGATCAGTGGCGGATTCACGGCCCGGCGCGGCCTTCTTCGCGGTCGCGACGCCAGCGCTGGCGTCGTTGCGGGACGTCGCTGCAGCGGAGGTGTTGGCTATGCGGCCCCCGGCTGCCGGTTTCCCGGTCGCCCTGCTAGCCGTGGACGCCGTCCGCGTGCCGGCTGCCGGGCGCCTGCTCGCGGTTCCGGATGGCGGGGTCACGGGGGTCGGCTTCTTCATGACAGCCGGTTTTGTCGCAACGGCTGTATCCGTCTTCGCCGCGTTGACCCGCTGTGCCAGGGTGTTCTTCGAGACACCCTTCCTGGCGACGGCCTTCTTCGCGACCGCCTTCTTCGCGACCGCCTTCTTGGCGACCGCCTTCTTGGCGACCGCCTTCTTGGCGACCGCCTTCTTGGCGACCGCCTTCTTGGCGACCGCCTTCTTCGCGACCGCCTTCTTCGCGACCGCCTTCTTCGCGACGGTCTTCTTCGCGACGGTCTTCTTCGCAGCGTCCGCCCGGCCCGGGGTCTTGCGCGCGGTCTTGCGGCGCGCCGCGGTGGAGCGTGGACTGGTGGTGGCCATGCGTGTCTCCCGTCGGAAATGATCGCGCCGCCGATGGCGGCCCGCCCTCGATAGCACCGGAGGCATGCAGGCCAGGTGAGCGCCGGCGCTCGCTACGATCAACCGAACGAGGGCGAGAACAGGCCTTGCAGGAACGCCGGTCCCACGCGTGGCTCGAGCAGCAGGGTGAACAGCACGCCGTAGGCCGCGCCCCAGAGGTGTGCGCTGTGGTTGACGTTGTCGTGCCCCTGCCGGTCCATCCAGATCGAATAGCCCGCGTACATGACGCCGTAGACGATCGCCGGCAGCGGCAGGAAGAACACGTAGATCAGCGACCACGGCCGCAGCAGGATGAAGGCGAACAACACCGCCGACACCGCGCCGGAAGCGCCCAGGCTGCGATAGCCGGCGTCATTGCGGTGGTTCAGGTAGGTCGGCAGGATCGCGACCACCAGCGCCGACAGGTAGAACAACGCAAAGCCGACGTGGCCGATGTACTGGGCGAAGAAGCCTTCGATCAGGCGCCCGAAGAAGTACAGCGTGATCATGTTGAACAGCAGGTGCTGCAGGTCGGCATGGATGAAACCGTGCGTCACCAGCCGGTCGTACTGGTGGTGGCGCTGGATTGCCGGCGGCCACAGGATCAGGCGGTCGAGCAGGCGCGGATTGCCGAAGGCCATCCACGAGACCAGCACCGTGATCGCGATCAGGGCGAGCGTCACCATGCAGCCGCCCTTCGCGGGGCGCGCATCCGCATCAGGTTGCTCATGCCCATTCTTCCAGGCCCTCGCGCTGGTAAAGCGTGCGGAACGACGGCCGTGCGCGCATGGCCTGCGCAAGCTGCGCCAGTGCTGGCCAGTCCGTCGCCGGCCTGGGCATCGCGCGCGACCAGCGCATCAACATGGTGAGGTAGAAGTCCGGCGTGGATACCTCCTCGCCAAGCAGGTACGGGCCACGTGCCGCCAGCTGCGCATCGATCCGCGACCATGCCGCCTCGATCCGCGGCGCGGTATGCGCGAGCACGGCGTCGGCCTGCGCCGCACCGGCGGCTTCCTGCGGATACCACCACAGCCGGAACAGCGGTTGCACGGCGTTGGCCAGGTGGAACATCCATTGCGTGTACTGCGGTCGCAGCGCGCTCCCCGGAGCCGGGGCCAGGCCCGCCTGCGGATGGCGGTCGGCCAGCGTCATCGCCAGCGCCGCGGCCTCGTACATCGGCGTGCCGCCGGTCACCAGCGTGGGCACGACACCATTGGGGTTGAGGGCAAGGTATTCGGGCGTCTTCTGCGCGCCGGCCGCGGTATCGACCCGCTGCAACTGGTGGGGAACGTCGAGTTCGATCAACAGCCAGTGCACCAGCATGCTGGCCGCGCCGGGCGCGTAGTACAGGCAATCGACGCCATTGGCGTCCGAAAGCGGCGTGTCCAAGGGAGGGCTCCATCGGCAGGCAGGACCGCGAGTCTAGAAGCAAACGCGGCTGCCTTCAGCGCGGGACGCTCCGGGCGCGGTCGACCTTGCATGGCCTCGTGCGCCTTGCGATGACTCCGAGGCCCACGGCGGCGGCATTCACGGCGCATTGCCGACAGCGACCTCAGGTCCTGCGGCGTCGCTTCCCGATTTCGGCGCATGGAACGCCCGCTTGCCGGGCAGCGAGCATGCCCTGCAGGCGTGCGGCGTCGCCCATCGCGTGACCGGCGGCGGTGTTGTCGAAGATGCACCAGGGCTCGCGTCCTGTTGCGGCGTCGGCCAGCAGCCCCTGCGCGAGGGCCTGCAGGCGTGCATCGCCGTAGCTGTCGTAATACATCCGCGGCGATCCGTGCCAACGCCAGTAACGCCAATGGCCGGCACCCGCGGGCACCGTCGCCGCCTCCAGCCGCGCCGGATCAGCCGCCACCCGAGTCACCTGGTAGCGGGCCCAGAGCGCCGCCACGCGCGGCTCGAACCAGCTCGCATGCCGCGGCTCGCACGCCAATCCGCAGGCAAACCGCCTGCGCAGCATCGCAAAGAAGGTGTCCGCACGGCGGGCATCGAAGGCCAGGCTCGGCGGCAGCTGCACCAGCACGCCGCCCAGGCGCGTTTGAAGTCCGTCGACCTCGTCGGAAAAACGCGACAGCAGCGGACCGACGCCCTGCAGGCGCGCGTCGTGGGTCACCGCGCGCGGCAGCTTCACCGAGAAGCGGAAATCCCCGGGCACCGACGCTGCCCAGCGCGCATACGTCGCCGCCGCATGGGCGCGATAGAACGAGGAATTGATTTCCGCGACGTTGAAACGCGTCGCATAGCGCGCAAGGTGGCTGCCTTCGGAACCGAACAGCGCCCGGTGCCGGGACGGTATCGACCAGCTGGCGCAGCCGATGCGGATCGACGATACGGTTGCGGATGTGCGCGTGCGAACGGGAATGGCGGAGGTCCTCGGCCGAAGCACCATCCTTGGCGCCGGAGGGTGAACACGCCGTCGCGGGTGGACGGATGCGGCTGCCGCCCCTATGCTCGCGGCGGGGATTTGGGCTGACGGCAGGGGGGCCGCCATGACCGAACAGGACCGACGCAGCGCGGATATGGAAAACGCCGCGCGCTTGCGGGCGTTGCTCAACGAGGACCAGCGCATGACGCTGACCGAACTGGAACAGTTCGGCTGGTCGCTGAAATTCGTGCGGCGACCGTTGTTCCAGCCATCGGTACCCGTGGTGATCGACGGTGACCGCAAGCGCTACGCGGTGCTCGAAGCCGACGGATCGCTCAATGAAAACCCGGAATTCACGATTCGCGATTGATCGCGGTCGTTGGCCTGTCGTCATTGGCGTCGCCAGTTCCGGGGCCATCGGCGTTGCGCATTCGCACCGGCCGTGAAGGCTGTTGCCAGGCAAGTTCCGGCGAACTAATTCATGGCGGGAACCGCTACCGTGGAGGACGCCGATGAAGCGACCGCAGGCTCCACTGCGCGAGGCTCCGGTAGCCCACGTCCGCTCCGCCGCTGGCGAACAATGAAAAGGCACCAACGGTCCACGGCACCGGCTCGATCGCGGCCGCCTTCGGCACCGCCAGCTGGCGCCCGAGCGTGACATGGGGGACGAACGACCCCGGGGTAGCGCTTGCGATCGTGTTGCAGGCCAACAGCGATCTCCCCAGGCCTTCGACGAGTGCCGCCAGGGCACCAGGAACCCGCGAGGGACCCGCCCATGCGACCCGGTCGTGTCCGAAGCTGCCAAATCGATCCAGCACCAGTTCGAATGCGCCGGCGTCCTGCGCGTCGCCAGCCGCGATCGCCTTTTCAACCAGGGCGGACGGCAAAGGCGCGTACGTGCCGATGAACTGCAGCGTCAGGTGGTAACGCGCCGCCGCGACCATGCGGGCAGCGGGATTGCTGCCTCCCTGGAGTCGGGCGGCGTTGCCGGCGATCCGCGCCCGAACCGCATCATCCGGCCACAGGGCAAAGAACAGGCGCTCGGTCGAAGGCTTGGCGGCCATGGCGCCGCCGACCCTAGTCGGATTCGAGTTCGGACCAGCGCGCGTACGCCGCATCCAGTTCGGCCTGCGCGGTGGCGATCGCCTGGTGGTGCGCGGTGATCGCCGCGCCATCGCGTTGGTAAAACGCCGGGTCCGCCATCTGGCCGGTCAGCGTCGCGACCTGCTGCTCGAGTGCTTCGATCCGCAGCGGCAACTGCTCCAGTTCGCGGGTTTCCTTGTAGCCGCGCTTGCGGCGCGCCGCCGCCGGCGATGGCTCGCCCGACGCCGGTGCCGGCCGCGCGGTCGCACCGCCCCTGGCCGCCAGCGGAGCCGCCCTGCCCTGCGGACGCT
>NZ_JAANOY010000016.1 GCF_011320095.1 Cognatiluteimonas telluris
GCCACCAGGTCGGCGGCCAGTGGCGCGCCGTCGCGGGCAAGGCCGGCATCGGAGGCCGCGACCTCGGCCGGCAGCGCATCGGCCCGGCGCGCGTGCGTGGCCCGCACGCGGGCACGGCGGCCCCAGCCCCAGGCCGCCATGGCGACGATACCCAAGAAGGCCGCTACCCGGAACCGCTCGGGCCACAACTGCGGGGCGAGGAAGGCCAGCCATGCCAGCACCACCGCGGCCGCGAGCAGCACGACGCGGGTGCGGCGCGCGACCATCAGAGCGTGGTGCCGAACTGCTGCCGGAACTGCTCGGCGAACTCGGCCCAGGTGAAGCGCTGGTTCTGGGTGCCGGGGTGCTCGATCTTCAGTGCGCCCATCAGCGAGGCCATGCGTCCGCAGGTCGGCAGGTCGTAATCGCGCATCAGGCCGAAGATCAATCCGGCGCGATAGGCGTCCCCGCAGCCGGTGGGATCGGTGATGCGGCGCTCGTGCGCCGGCGGGATGTCGTGCACGGCGCCCTGGGTGTGGATGCGCGAGCCCTTCGGGCCCTGGGTGACGATATAGGCGCGGACCTTGCCGGCGATCGTCGCCTCGTCGTAGCCCGTGCGCTCCTGCAGCAGGTTGGACTCGTAGTCGTTGACCACGACGTAGTCGGCCTGGTCGATGAAATGGCGGAATTCCTCGCCGCTGAACAGCGGCAGCGCCTGCCCCGGGTCGAAGATGAAGGGGATGCCGGCGGCCTTGAATTCGCTGGCGTGCTGCAGCATCGCGTCGCGGCCGTCGGGGGCGACGATGCCGAAGCTCACGCCCGGGACGTCGCGCACGTGGTTCTCGTGGCTGCGCATCATCGCGCCGGGGTGGAAGGCGGTGATCTGGTTGTCGTCCAGATCGGTGGTGATGAAGGCCTGCGCGGTGAACAGCTCCGGCAACTCGCGGATCTGGTCCATGCGGATGCCGTGCTCGGCGAACCACTGCCGATAGGGGCCGAAATCCTGGCCGACGGTCGCCATCGGCACCGGATCGTCGCCCAGCAGGCGCAGGTTGTAGGCGATGTTGCCGGCGCAGCCGCCGAACTCGCGCCGCATCCGCGGCACCAGGAACGAGACGTTGAGGATGTGGACCTTGTCCGGGAGGATGTGGTTCTTGAACTGGTCCGGGAACACCATGATGGTGTCGTAAGCCATCGAACCGCAGATCAACGCAGACATCGCAAAGCCCCTGGCGCCGACTTCCTCGGCATGAAGTTCCATCCGCCGGCACCCCGCCGGCCCCATGGCCGCAAATACCCCATTGCGGCCCTGCAGTCCCGATAGCGTAGCCGCTGGCCGGCGCGGAGCGGTAGCGCGGTGCACTTTCGTGGACGCTTTCACGTCTTTCGTGGTTGCCCGGGTGGGGGGGCGTTGCTAGGCTAGCCAATCGCTTGTGCCAGGCGCCCGCGCCCCCGCGCGATGCGGCCTGCCTCCCCGGATTCCGCCCCTGGATTCCATGGATCCGCCCCGCCGCCTGCCCACTCGATTTCCACCCCACGCCCCCTTTCGCGCCCCCCTTTCGCGCACCTCACGGACCCCTGATCCGATGTTCAAGAAGTTCCGCGGCATGTTTTCCAACGACCTGGCCATCGACCTGGGCACGGCCAATACGCTGATCTACGTGCGCGGCCAGGGCATCGTGCTCAACGAGCCGTCGGTGGTCGCGGTGCGCCAGGACCGCGTCGGCAGCGGGCCGCGTTCGGTCGCCGCGGTCGGCAGCGAAGCCAAGCAGATGCTCGGCCGCACCCCCGGCAACATCACCACGATCCGGCCGATGAAGGATGGCGTCATCGCCGACTTCACCTACACCGAGGAGATGCTCAAGCACTTCATCCGCAAGGTGCACAAGTCGCGCTTCCTGCGCCCGAGCCCGCGCGTGATCGTGTGCGTGCCCTGCGGCTCGACCCAGGTCGAGCAACGCGCGATCAAGGAGTCCGCGCTCGAAGCCGGCGCGCGCCAGGTGTCGCTGATCGAGGAACCGATGGCCGCCGCGATCGGCGCCGGCATGCCGGTGACCGAGGCGCGCGGCTCGATGGTGGTCGACATCGGCGGCGGCACCACCGAGGTCGCGGTGATCGCGCTCAACGGCATCGTCTATTCGCAGTCGGTGCGCATCGGTGGCGACCGCTTCGACGAGGCGATCATCGCCTACGTGCGCCGCAGCCACGGCATGCTGATCGGCGAGTCGTCGGCCGAGCGGATCAAGCTCGAGATCGGTTGCGCCTACCAGCAGGACAAGGTGCGCGAGGTCGAAGTCTCCGGCCGCCACCTGGCCGAAGGCGTGCCGAAGATGACCAAGATCAATTCCAACGAAGTGCTCGAGGCGCTGCGCGAACCGCTGGCCGGCATCATCAGCTCGATCCGCCAGGCGCTGGAGCAGACGCCGCCGGAACTGTGCGCCGACGTCGCCGAACGCGGCATCGTGCTCACCGGTGGCGGTGCGATGCTGCGCGACCTGGACCGGTTGATCAGCGAGCAGACCGGCCTGCACGTGCAGATCGCCGACGATCCGCTGACCTGCGTGGCCCGTGGCGGCGGTCGTGCGCTGGAGCTGCTGGACATGCACGGCAACGAGTTCTTCGCGCCGGAGTGATCGATCACGGCGGGCGCGACGCAGTGAACAGCGAGCGGTCGGCGCTGGCCGCAAACAGCATCCATGCCTCCTGGGGACAGCGAACCATGTGCCATCCGGCCGCGCGCGCAGCAGCATCGACCACTGCCCGTCGCCTCGCGCGCACCGCGCACCGCTGACCGACCGCCATGGCCACCTACGCCGGCTCCCATCCCCCGCGCACCGGCGATATCGCCGGCACGCTGCGGCTGCTTGCGTACCTGGCCATCGCGGTCGCGTTGATCGTGCTCGACCATCGCGGCGGCTGGCTGGCGCAGATCCGCGCGCGCAGCGAACTGGTCGTGCAGCCGCTGTGGTGGCTGGCCGGCGCGCCGGCGCGGATCGGCGATGCGGTGCGCGACAACACCTCCACCCGCGCGCAGCTGGCCGATGAGAACCACGTGCTGCGCAATGCGTTGTTGATCAGCGGCGCGCGGCTGTCGCGGCTGCAGGCGGCGGCCGCCGAGAACGCACGCCTGCGCGGGCTGCTCGGCGCCGGCCAGCGCGGCGGGCTGGACGTGCAGCTGGCGCCGATCCTCGATGTCGACCTGGATCCCACCCGGCAGCGGCTGATCCTGGATTCGGGCAGCCGCGATGGCGTGCAGGTGGGCCAGACCGTGATCGATGCCGGCGGCCTGCTCGGCCAGATCATCGGCGTGACCGCCGGCACCGCGACGGTGCTGCTGATCACCGACCCCGACCACGCCGTCCCGGTGGTGGTCGCGCGCACCGGCGTGCGCCTGGTGGCCTACGGCAAGGGCCGTGGCGACCGGCTGGAGCTGGCCAACATCCCGCTGTCCAGCGACATCCAGGTCGGCGACCGCATCGTCACCTCGGGCCTGGGCGGGCGGTTTCCCGCCGGCTTCGCGGTCGGCACGGTGATGTCGCTGCAGCCCGACGACAGCCGCGCGTTCCTGGTCGGGCAACTCAAGCCGGCCGCGCAGCTGGACCGCGGACGCGACGTGCTGCTGCTGAGGAACCGGGCCGCGCCCTTGCCGCCACCGCCGCCCGCGGTCATCGGCGACCTGCCGTCGGTCGCGAATCCACCGGTCCCCGAGCCCGCCGCCGTCGCCCACCCGGCCTCCAGCGCGCCGCCGCGGTCGCGCGCGACTTCAATGCCGTCCAGCGCCGATCGGCCGGCCCGCCCTGCGCCAGGGCGCACGCCATGATCCGCCCGCGCAATCCCTGGCTGCTGCCGCTGAGCGTGTTCGTCGCGCTGCTGCTGGGCCTGTTGCCATTGCCCGCGTGGCTGCTGCCGTTCCGGCCGTACTGGCTGGCGCTGGTGGTGGCGTACTGGGTGATCGAGGATCCCGAGCGCGCGGGCCTGGGCTTCGCCTTCGCGATGGGCGTGCTGGCCGACCTTGCCTTCGGCGGCCTGCTCGGCGAGCAGGCGCTGCGGCTGGTGGTGATGGCCTTCATCCTGCAGCGCTTCCGCGCGCAGCTGCGCTTCTTCCCGCTGTCGCAGCAGGCGCTGGCGATCGGCGGCCTGCTGGTGAACGACCGCGTGGTCAGCGCCGCGGTGCATTTCACGCTCGGCGAGCCGCAACTGCCGTGGACGTTCTGGTGGGCGCCGCTGCTGGGCATGCTGCTGTGGGCGCCGGTCTTCCTGCTGCTGGACACGTTCCGGCTGGGACGCCGCTGACATGACCCGGCGTCCGATCAAGAACGCCGGCGCCGAAGCCGCGCAGTTCCGTGCGCGCGCGGCGCTGGGCTTCGTGCTGGTGCTGCTCGCGCTCGGCGGCCTGGGCGGGTGGTACTTCAAGCTGCAGGTGATCGACCACGCCGACTACGCGATGCGCTCGCAGGCCAACCGGATCAAGCCGCGGCCGGTGATCCCCGGGCGCGGCCTGATCCTGGACCGCAAGGGCCGCGTGCTTGCCGACAACGTCCCGGCCTACCGGTTGGACGTCACCCCGGAGCAGGCCGGCGACATCCCGGACCTGGTCGCGCGGCTGTCGAAGATCATCGCGCTCAGCCCCGACGACATCGCCCACTTCAACACCGACCGCAAGGCCACCCGCGGCTTCCGCGCGGTGACCCTGAAGCTGCGCATCACCGACGAGGAGGCCGCGCGCTTCGCGGTCGACCGCTGGCGGTTTCCGGGCGTCGACCTGGTGCCGTACCTGAGCCGGCGCTATCCCTACGGCCCATTGTTCGCCCATGTGATCGGCTACGTCGGCCGCATCGACGACGCGGACCTGGCCAGGCTGGGCCAGACCAGCACCGCCTTCACCCACACCGGCAAGAGCGGGCTGGAGCGTTATTACGAAGACGCCCTGCGCGGCCGCATCGGCTACGAGCAGGTCGAGACCAATGTCGAAGGCCGCGCGCTGCACACCGTCGGCCGGGTGCCGGCGGTGCCGGGCGCGGACCTGAAACTGTCGATCGACCTGGACCTGCAGCAGGCGGCGGCGACCGCGTTCGGCGACTTCGACGGCTCGGCGGTGGCAGTGGATCCGCGCACCGGCGAGATCCTGGCGATGGTCAGCCTGCCGAGCTTCGATCCCAACCTGTTCGTCAACGGCATCTCGCACGAGGACTACCGCGCGCTGATCGACAACCCGTCGCGGCCGCTGTTCAACCGCAACGTGCTCGGCGGCGGCCCACCGGGATCGACGATCAAGCCGTTCCTGGCGCTGGCCGCGCTGGACAGCGGCATGCGCACGGCCGACGACAAGGTGTTCTCCACTGGCGAATTCCATATCCCCGGCCAGCGCCGCGGCTATCGCGACGCGCATGGCGGCGCCGGCTGGACCGACCTGCGCAAGTCGATCGCCGAGTCGGTGAACTACTACTACTTCAAGCTCGCCTACGACATGGGCATCAAGCGCTTCGATTACTGGGTGCGCAAGTTCGGCTTCGGCGAGCCCACCGGGATCGACCTGCTGGGCGAGAACCCCGGCATCGTGCCGTCCCCGGAATGGAAGGCCAAGCACAGCAGGGAACCGTGGTACGTCGGCGAGACGGTGATCGCCGGCATCGGCCAGGGCTACTGGAAAGTGACGCTGCTGCAACTCGCGCGCGGCGTCGCGGCGCTGGCGGACAACGGCTGGCGCCATCGCCTGCACCTGGCCAGCGCGCGCCGCGACGGCTACAACGCGCCGTGGGTGCCGCTGCCGCAGCCGGCGCCGGTGCGCATCAGCGACAACACCGCGCACCTGCGCGTGGTCGCCGAAGGCATGATGCAGACCATGCTGCCCGGCGGCACCGGCGCCGCGGTCGCGCGCGGCGCGCCCTACACGATCGCCGGCAAGACCGGCACCGCGCAGAACACCAGCCGCAAGGGCAACATCAGTTCCAATCCGCATTCGCTGCCCCTGTCGCTGCGCCACCAGGCGTGGTTCATCGCCTATGCGCCGGTGGAGAACCCGCGGATCGCGGTCGCGGTGATGGTCGAGCACGGCGGCTTCGGCGCCAGCACCGCCGGTCCGATCGCGCGCAAGATCCTCGATGCGTACCTGCTGGGGAAGATGCCGGAGCCGGAGCACGATGCGAACGTGATTGCGTCCCTCAAGACGCAATCCACGGCATCGACAACGCCCCGCGCCACGCGACCCTCATCGGCCTCGCCCGATGGCACGCGTGAGGCACCTGCTCCCGACGGGAAAAGGGAACCGCAGACCGCCGCGGGCTCGTCCGTGTCACCGGCGGCATCCGCGCCACGCCCCTTGTCCGCGTCGTCGGTCTCGCACCCGACGTCGCCCGACGGGTCTGCTCCCGGACCGCGCGAGCTATTGCGGGTCGTGCGATGAGCGACATCCTGCGCTGGCTGTTCGAAATGCTCGGACGCCTGCTGCGCACGCTCGACTGGCCGCTGTGCCTGGCGCTGTTCGCGCTGATGGGCATCGGACTGATGGTGCTCTACAGCGCCGGCAACGAGTCGCCGCACCTGGTGCTGGCGCAGGGCTCACGCTTCGTGCTCGGCTTCGGTGCGATGTGGCTGCTGTCGCGGATCCCGCCGACGCAGTTGCGGCACTGGACGCCGCTGGTCTATGCCGCCTCGATCGTACCGCTGCTGATCGTGCTCGCGATCGGCCAGGGCAAGCACGGCAACCTCTGGATCAACCTGGGCGTGTTCTATTTCCAGCCGGCCGAAGTGCTCAAGCTGAGCCTGCCGATGATGGCGGCGTGGTACCTCAACCGCGGCATCCTGCCGCCGCGCCTGGGCGTGGTGCTGGTGACCGGCGTGATCATCGCGGTGCCGACGCTGCTGATCCTGCTGCAACCGGATTTCGGCACTGCCATGCTGGTCGGCATCAGCGGCGCGTTCGTGCTGTTCCTGGCCGGCCTGTCGTGGTGGTGGTTCGCGGCCGCCGCCAGCGGCGTCGCCGCGGTCGCGCCGGTGGCCTGGTTCTGGCTTCTGCGGCCGTACCAGAAGGACCGCATCCTGACCTTCCTCAATCCCGAGTCCGACCCGCTGGGCGCGGGCTGGAACATCATCCAGTCCAAGATCGCGATCGGCTCCGGCGGCTGGACCGGCATGGGCTGGGGGCATGGGTCGCAGTCGCACCTGGACTACCTGCCCGAACACACCACCGATTTCGTGTTCGCGGTACTGAGCGAGGAGTTCGGCTGGATGGGCGTGGCGACCGTGCTGGCGCTGTACCTGGTCGTGATCGGCCGCTGCCTGTGGATCGCCAGCCAGGCGCGCGATGGTTTCTCGCGCCTGCTCGCCGGCAGCCTGGCGCTGTCGCTGTTCGTCTACGTGATCGTCAACGGCGGCATGATCGCCGGCCTGCTGCCGGTGGTCGGGGTGCCGATGCCGCTGCTCAGCTACGGCGGCACGTCCGCGGTCTCGCTGCTCGCGGGCCTGGGCGTGGTGATGGCGGTGCGCGCGCACAAGCCGGTGCACGGGCACTAGCGCCGGCCGGCCGCCATGCCGGTGGATGGCGAGGTCGCCGGCGCGGTCGCACGGTCGTTCGAAGGCAACGCACGCTGCATTGTCGCCGGCCGATGAAGACGGCCGGGAAACTGGCTAGCGCGGCAGCGTCCGACGCCGCAGCCGGTCCATCGCCCACGACAGTCCCAGGCACGAGGCGAGCGCCAGCATCCAGTTCAAGGTCGTGGGGTGGTCCAGCAAGGGAAGCACGGCGGTGCTGGCCCGCCACCAGTCGCCACCCCGCAGCGCGAGTGCCACCAGCGCCGACACCGCCAGCAGGCCGAGCAGGGCGCGCTGGACCTGAACCTCCAGTCCCGATTCCACGCCGCCGCCGGCCCGCGCGTGACGGCATTGCGCGTCCAGCGTGCGCGCGAAATCCACTGGAAGCGCGGGCGTGACCGGCTCCCGCAATGCGCGCACGACGGTCCGATACGACCCCAGCGACGGATCGGCGGGTCCGGTGATGCCCGCGCGTTCGTCGCGCCAGGCGCGCTCCTGGGCCAGCCATTCGCGCTCTTCGGCATCGGTGAGGGGGGGCGGCATGGATTGGCGGGTCATGCGGCGACTCCAATGCGTGGCGCGAGCAGGTCGCGCAACAGTTTGCGGCTGCGGAACAGGTGGCTCTTGATCGTGCCCTCGGCCAGCCCGGTGACGCCTGCGATCTCGCTGATCGACATCTCCTCCAGGTGGTAGAGCGTGAGCAGCGTGCGCTGCAGTGGCGGCAATGCCTCGATCGCAGCGTGCAGGTGCTGCAGGCGTTGGGCTTCGGCGGTGCTGGCTTCCAGGTCGAAGCCGTCGGCGATGCGATCGAGCAACGGACTGCCCTCGTCGTCCGCTGCCGGCTCGGCCAGGGGAATGCGCTTGCGTTCCAGGTGGCGTCGCGCCACCGAGTACGCCACCTGCCCGATCCACGACTTCAACGGCGCGTCGTGCCGATACTGGTGCAGGCACTGGTGGACACGCAGGAAGGTGTCCTGGCACAGCTCGCGGGTGTCGTCGGGATGGCGGACCATGCGCTGGATGACGTGCCACACCAGGCCCTGGTAGTCGCGCACCAGCAGTTCGAAGGCGCCCGGCACCCCCGCCAGCACGGCATCGACCCGCCTGCGTTCTTCGCTCATCCGGCACTGGATACGCCCGGCCCGCGGCCGGTTGCAAGCGGCGGTGCGGAAGGGCCGGTGGCGCCGGGGCTGCAACCGGCCGCGGACCGGACGTATCCATGGCCCTGACCCGTCAACCACCGGAAGCCAACGATGAATTTCGAAATCCTGATCCCGATCACCCTGTTCGTCTGCATCGCCTATGCGATCCGGGTGGTGTTCGATGCCCGGGTTCGCAAACAGATGATGGAATCCAACGGCTCGCAGGAGCTGGTCCGCACCATGATCGAAAGCGAGGAGGCCAACCGCCGCCACGCCTCGCTGCGTTGGGGAATCATCATGGTGGCGCTGGCCGCGGCCTTCGGCATGATCCAGGTCCAGGGCTGGAGCGACCTGAACGCCGGCGCGCTCGCGCTGCTGGTCGGCGCGACCGGCATCGGCAACCTCGTGTATTACGCGTTGTCGCGCCGGTTGGGCGTCGTTGCCCGGTAAGCGGCTTGGCTGTCGGCAGCCGCGACGCCGGCTGTCGACGCCATGCCAGGGCCGGCGACCGGCCAGCCGGTCGTCGATCAACCCCGCGCCGCGGCCTCGCCCACGCGGGCGGCCTCGCCCGAGAGCACCTTTTCCGCGGGCTGCGCCTGCCCGACCAGGTAGCCCTGCGCATAGCGCACGCCCATCTCGCGCAGGCGCTGCAGCTGCTCCAGCGTCTCCACCCCTTCGGTGATGACCTGCGCGCCCAGCGCGTGCGCCATCGCCACGATCGATTCGACCAGGGCCATCGCGCGCGGGGTTTCGAACATGTGCCGCGCGAACGCCTGGTCGACCTTGATGAACTCGAAGTCGAGCTTGTACAGGTGGGTGAGGTTGGAATAGCCGGTGCCGAAATCGTCGAGCGCGAACGGAATTCCATTCTCGCGGCAGTGCTGCATCACCGCGTGCACCGGGCCGTAATCGAGCATGCGGCTTTCGGTGACTTCCAGCTTCAACGCGCCCTTGGGCAGCTGCGCGCGCTGCACGCGGGCGACGATCTGACGCGCCATGCCCGGCTCCACCAGCTGCCGCGCGGAGAGGTTCACCGCGATGCTCGGCAGCGGCTCCACGCCGGCATCGCGCAGGCCGACGAGCACGGCAATGACGCGGTCGAGCACGTACTCGCCGACCGGCACGATCAGCGAGGTTTCCTCGGCAAGCTTGATGAACTCCCCGGGCGACACCGCGCCGCGCTCGGGCAGCTCCCAGCGCACCAGCGCTTCGTAGCTGCTGACGCGGCCGGCCGGGATGTCGTACAGCGGCTGGTAACGCACCTCCAGCGCGCCGGTGTCCAGCGCCTCGCGCAGCTGGGTTTCCATGCGGATCTTCTCGATCCCGCTGCGCTCGACCGGATCATCGCAGGACACGTCCTCGGCCGGCAGCGCCACGTCCGCGGGCAGGCTGGCGATGATGCTGCGGGTGCGCTGCAGCAGGCTGTCCACCAGCGTGCGCACGATCGGGTCGCCGCTTTCCAGCCGCTCGAGGAACTGGTCGTGTTCGATCGCCAGCAGCACGGTGTCGCCGCGCGCGATCGCGGTGGCGCTGCGCGGCGCGCCGTCGAGCATGCCCAGCTCGCCGATCAGCTCGCCCTGGCCGAGCACGCCATGGCTGATCTCGCGCCGGCCCTGGACCGAGACCAGCTCGATCGTGCCGCGCTCGACCAGCCAGGCGCAGTCTGACGGTTCGCCCTGCCGGTACAGCACTTCGCCCGCGAACAGTTCGCGCCGGATCGCCATCGTTGTCTCCCCCTGAGTTGCGACGCGTCGCCCCGTGGCGCGTCGGTGCTGGCCTGGTGGCGGCCGGCTTCAGCAGCCGCCGCCGGATGAGGGCTAGCGTAGTGGATCAACGCGGCGGCGTGCAGGCGTCGGCCAGTATCGGCTCAGTTGCGATGGCGCTCGTAGGTCCCCACCAGCAGGCCGCTGGCCAGCACGTGCCCGCGCAACAGTTCAAGCAGCCCGCCGCGCCCGGGCGCCGCGCCCTGGCCCGGCACGCAGTCCAGCGCGAAGACTTCGAACCCGTAGCGATGCGCGCCGTGCCCGGGCGGCGGATCGGGGGGCAGCCAGTCGTGCTGCAGCAGGGAATTGCGGCCCAGGTCCGGGCTGCCGGTGGCGTGCATCGTATTGAGCACGCCTTCGCCGAGCACGCCGTCCTCGGCCGGCAGGTTCCACACGATCGCATGCACCAGCGGGCGCGGGGTCGGGCTGTCGGCATCCTCGACCACCACCGCGATGCTGCGGCTGGCCGGCGGCACGTGATACCAGCGCAGCGGCGGCGACAGGCCCTCGCCGTCGGCGGTGTAACGCAGCGGCAATTCCGCGCCGTCCTCGAAGGCGCGGCTGAGCACCGCCAGCGACAAACGCGCGACGCACGAGGAATCGTTGACCAGCAGCTTGTCCAGACCCGGACGCACGTGTCGCAAGGCGTGCCCGACCGGGGCTGGAAGATGTTCGAACATGCGCACTCACCATGGCGACAGCGCATTGGAGGCGCGGGGCCGTCAATGCAGCGCGAAGCGACGCACGGTGTGGCGACCGCGATGGCGCGGCCACGGTCGAGTTCGCCCGCCATCGCTACCTGCGGCCGGCGCGCGCGTGGTGGCTGGGATCGCGCGGGTCCTGGTGCAACAGCTTGCGGGTGACGCCATTGGTCCAGCCGAAGCCGTCCTGCAACGGGTACTCGCCCCCGTGGCCGCCGCGCGCGCCGTCGCCGGTCGGGCCCATGACATATTTTTCGACAAGCTTGCTTTCGCGCTTGTACAGGTCCCCCACCGTCGCCAGCCAGCGGCGGCTGATCTCCTGCGCCAGCACGCGGTGGTCGTAGCGCTCCAGGCCGCCGATCGCCAGCCATTGCAGTGGCGCCCAGCCGTTGGGCCGGTCCCACTGCTCGCCGCTGGCTACGAGGGTGGTGCCCAGGCCGCCATGGTCGAGCAGCTGCGCGCGCAGGCAGTCCGCCACGCGCGCGGCCCGCGCACGGTCGGCGACGCCGACGAACAGCGCCGCCGCGGTCGCCGCGCACGGTGGTCGCAGGCGGCCGCGCAAGCGGTCGTAATCGCAGTACGCGCCCGCGGCCTCGTCCCACAGCCAGCGATCGATCGCTTCGCGCCGGCGGCGCGCCCGCGCATCGAAGTCGTCGGCGGCGGCGACCTCGCCGCTGCGGCGCGACAGCCGCGCGATCTGCGCCTCCAGCGCATGCAGGAAGCAGTTCAAGTCGACCGGCACGAAGCTGGTCGTGCGCGTCGACGCCAGGTCGCCATCGTCGTCGAACCAGCGCGAACTGAAATCCCAGCCCGAGGCGGCCGCCGCGCGCAGCTCGCGGTAGACCTCGGCCGCGGGGCGCGCGCTGCGCCGGGCGGTGCTGACGTCTTCCAGGTACATCTCCTCGCGCGGCGCATCGCGCGTGTCCCAGTAGCGGTTGAGCACGCGGCCGTCGTCCATCCGCACGCAGTGCAGGTGCGCATCGCCGGGCGCCAGCGCGTCGGCGCCTTCCATCCAGAACGCGTGTTCGCAGCGCAGCTGCGGCAGGTACTGCACGGCGCGGCACAGGCCATGGGTTTCGAACAGGTCGACCATCAGCGTGAACAACGGCGGCTGCGAGCGGCTGAGGTAGTAACTGCGATTGCCGTTGGGCACGTGGCCGAAGGTATCGATGAGGTAGGCGAAGTTGTCCGCCATCGATTGCATCAGGTCCGCGCGCCCGCTTTCCACGAGGCCCACCATGGTGAAATACGAATCCCAGTAGTACATCTCGCCGAAGCGCCCACCGGGCACGACGTACTGCCCGGGCAGCGGCAGCAGCGAGGACAGCGTCGGGTGTTCGCGCGGCTGGCGCGTCAGTACGTTCCACAGGCCATCGATGTGCGCGACCAGGGTCTGGTCGGGATCGGAGACGTAACCGTTGTCCGGCGGATGCTCGGGGCGGAAATGCGCACGCACGAAGCGGGCCAGGTCGAACTCCGGCATCGAAACCTGCGCGCGATAGGCGTCCAGGATCGACGCCGGCGATTGCAGCGGCACGCAGTCGACGAAGGTCTTGCTGTCGGCGAACACGCGCCCGGTCTGCACCGCGACGAACAATTCCTGGTAGCGGTCGGCCGGGGACAGGTTGTCGGCCGGCGCCACGCCCGCCGCCCGCGCGGCAAGCTGCTCGGCATTGCGCGGTGCGGCCGTGGATGGGTGGGCCCGGGTCATGCGCTGCCACCATAACGCGGGCGGTGTCTGCCCAGCGTCGTCCCCGGGGCCGTGCGTGGAATCGTCCCGCCGGCAGGAGTAGCCTCGGACCTCCCGCGGCCGGTGCATGGGATGACGTCGCAGGCGCAGTGTCCGTTGGCCGGTGGGCGCGCGTGGCTCGGGCTGTTGCTTGCGGCCGCGTGCGCCGTCGCCGATGCCTCCCCGGTGGTCGCGGATTTCGATGGCGACGGCGCCTCGGACCTCTTCTGGCGCAATTCGGATACCGGCGGCAATGCCCTGTGGCGCGCGGCGGACCGCGCGACACAGCAGGCGGTCGCCAACGTCACCGACCCGGCATGGCGCGTCGTCGGCGCGGGTGACTTCGACGGCGATGGCCACGCCGACCTGCTATGGCGCCACCGCGCGAGCGGACAGGATGTCATCTGGCCCTCTGGCAACCGGGGTGCACGCCTGGTCATCGCCACCGTCGCCGACCCGGGCTGGACCGTCGCCGGCGTGGGCGACTTCGATGGCGACGGCCGCTCGGACATCTTCTGGCGCTACCAGTCCAGTGGTGCCAACGTGCTGTGGCCCTCGGCATTGCGTGGCGCGCGTCGGCCACTGCCAGCGGTGCCCACGGAATGGGTGGTGGCCGGCGTGGGCGACTTCGACCAGGACGGACGTGCGGACGTGGTCTGGCGCAACACCCGCAGCGGCGCCGACGCGATCTGGCGTGCGGCGGACAAGTCCGATCCGCAAGCCATGGCCGATGTGGCCGACCCGGCGTGGAAGATCGTCGGCATCGGCGATTTCGATGGCGACGGACGATCGGACGTGTTCTGGCGCAACACCGGCACCGGTGCCAACGTGGTCTGGCCGTCCGCGAACCGCTCCGCCCGCTGGACCGCGACGTCAGTGACCAGCCAGGACTGGCAGGTCGCGGCGATCGGCGATTACGACCGCGACGGCCGGCAGGACCTGTTGTGGCGCAATGCGCGCACCGGCGCGAATGTCGCCTGGCCATCGGCCCTCCACGCCGACCGTCGCCAGCTCGTGGCCGTGCCGGACCCGGTCTGGCAGCCGGTGCCCGGCGGCGGGCAGAGTCCGGCGGTGGCCGGGCCCGCCTTCCAGGTGTCCGCCAGCACGCCCTTCACCAGCGGCTGCGATGGCCAGGACGCGAGCGGGGCCGTGTACGCCAACGCCGAAGTCGAACCCACGCTGGCGGTGAACCCGCGCGATTCACGGATCGTGATCGGTGCCTGGCAGCAGGATCGCTGGTCCAACGGTTCGGCGCGCGGGATCATCGCCGCCTATAGCAGCGACGGCGGCGCCAGCTGGACGCGGCGGATCGTGCCCTTCTCCCGCTGCGGTGGCGGCCGCGCCGACAACGGCGGCGACTACGCGCGCACGACTGATCCCTGGCTGGCCTATTCGCCCGGCGGCACCGCCTACCTGATGGCACTGTCGGCGACCGGCGGGGTGTTCGCCGCCGGCTCGTCCAACGCGATGCTGGTCAGCCGATCGCTCGACAATGGCCATAGCTGGAGTGCGCCGGTCACGCTGATCCGCGATGGCGCCAATGCCTTCAACGACAAGAATACGATCACCGCCGATCCCAACAATGCCTTGCGCGCCTACGCGGTATGGGACCGCCTGACGCCGAACGGCAATGGCCCCGTGTACTTCTCCCGCACCAGCAACGGCGGCGGCAGCTGGACCCCGGCGCGCGCGATCTACAACCCCGGCGGCGTCAACCAGACCATCGGCAACGTGATCGTCGGCCTGCCCGACGGTGCCCTGGTGGACCTGTTCACCGAGATCGACACCCACGTCGATGGCAGCAGGCATGCGTTGCTGGCGGTGATCCGCTCGACCGACAAGGGACTGACCTGGTCGGCACCGATCCACGTTGCCGACAACCTGTCGGTGGGCACGCGCGACCCGCACACCGGCAGGGCGGTGCGCGACAGCGCCTACATTGGCCAGATCGCGGTGGCGCCGGGCGGCAAGCTGTACGTGGCGTGGCAGGACGGGCGCTTCAGCAACGGCAAGGTCGACGGCATTGCCTTGTCCCGCTCCAGCGACGGCGGCCGGCACTGGACCAGCCCTGTGCGCATCAATCCGTCGGCGAACGTGGCTGCATTCGTCCCCAGCGTGCACGTGCGCAGCGACGGCGCGGTAGGCGTGAGCTATTTCGATTTTCGCAGCGACACCGCCGCCACGACCTCGCTGTGGACCGAAGCCTGGCTGGCCTGGTCCGACGACGACGGCGTGACCTGGCGCGAAAACCGCATCAGCAGCCGCTTCGACCTCGACACGGCGCCCAACGCCGATGGTTACTTCCTCGGCGATTACCAGGGGCTGTCCAGTCGCGGCGCGGTGTTCGTTCCCTTCTTCGCCCGGGCCGGCACCACCAGCGGCAATCGCACCGACATCCTCGCCGCGCCGGTGGTCTCGGCCGCCAGCGACGCGGCGGCCTACCACGCCGCGCCGGCGCCGGCGCCGACCGCCACCGCGCTTGGGCCGGCATTCCGGCAACGGATCCAGCACAACCTGGAGCACCTGCTGCGCGAGCACGCGCCGCCGCCGCGACGCGAACCCGAGTGAGCCGCGACCGATCGTGAATGCCACCACGGCAGGAGCCCGGCACCCTGTGCTTTACTCGGGCGGCCCCTGCCCCGGGCCTGCCACGGGATGCCACACCATGCCGCAGTTCGATCTCGCCCCGCCCACCGACGCCCAGCGCCAGCAGCTCACGGCCGGCCTGAGCCCGGACGAACGCCGCGTGCTGCTTGAGCACGGCACCGAGGCGGCGTTCTGTGGCGTGTTCCTGGACAACAAGCGCAACGGCGCCTACACGTGCCGCTTCTGCGGACTGCCGCTGTTCCGCTCCAGCGCGAAATTCGATTCCGGCACCGGCTGGCCGAGTTTCTTCCAGCCCATCGACCAGGCCTACGTGCGCCGCGTACGCGACGAAAGTTACGGCATGGTGCGGGTGGAGGACGTCTGCGCACGTTGCGGCAGCCACCTCGGGCACGTGTTTCCGGACGGCCCGCCACCAACCGGCGAGCGGCATTGCCTGAACTCGGTCTCGCTGGACTTCACCGGCGACGGCGAGCCGCTGCCCGACAAGCTCGGCCGCGGCGCGCCGGAAGGGCAACCGCTGGGATGAGTGTGCGAGCCGCGACAGGCGTAGCCCGGGTCAGCGAAGCGCACCCGGCAACGTTGGCGCAATACCCCCGGGTGCGGCCTGCAGCCTGACCCGGGCTACGACATCCTTGATCCGATTCCCACCATGCCGACACTGACCGAAGAACAAGCCCGCGCCTACATGCTCAAGCTGCTGACGGCGATGAGCCAGGCCGGCGGCTCGGACCTGTTCATCGCCGCCGACTTCCCGCCCAGCATCAAGGCGCAGGGTGCGATGACGCCGCTGACGCAGCAGAAGCTCACCGCCGACGTCACCGCGCAGCTCGCGCGGGCGACGATGAACGAGCGCCAGCGCGAGGAATTCGAGCGCGAGATGGAGTGCAACTTCGCCATCGCGATCCCCGGGCTGTCGCGCTTCCGCGTCAACGTGTTCATGCAGCAGGGCTGCGTGGGGATGGTGCTGCGCACGATCGCGGCCGAGATCCCCAATTTCGAGAAGCTGCGGCTGCCCGAGGTGCTGAAGGACGTCGTGATGAACAAGCGCGGCCTGGTGCTGGTGGTGGGCGGCACCGGCTCGGGCAAGTCGACGTCGCTGGCGGCGATGATCGACCATCGCAACCGCACATCGGCCGGCCACATCATCACCGTCGAGGATCCGGTCGAATACGCGCACGTCTCGCAGCAGTCGCTGATCACCCACCGCGAGGTCGGCGTCGACACCCTGAGCTGGCACCACGCGCTGAAGAACACCCTGCGCCAGGCCCCGGACGTGATCCTGGTCGGCGAGATCCGCGATTCGGAAACGATGGAGCACGCGATCGCCTTCGCCGAGACGGGCCACCTGTGCCTGTCCACCCTGCACGCCAACAGCGCCTCGCAGACGATGGAACGCATCATCAATTTCTTCCCCGAGGAGCGCCGCACCCAGCTGCTGATGGACCTGTCGGCGAACCTGCGCGCGATCGTCTCCCAGCGGCTGGTGCGCACCGAGGACGGCAAGGGCCGGGTGGCGGCGATCGAGATCCTCATCAACACCCCGACCATCGCCGAGAAGATCTTCAAGGGCGAGTTCGGCGAGTTGAAGGGCGTGATGACCAAGTCGCGCGAACTGGGCATGCGCACCTTCGACTGGGCGCTGTTCGAGCTCTACAACGAAGGCCTGATCGGCTACGACGAGGCGATCCGCAACGCCGACTCGGCCAACGAGCTGCGGCTGAACATCAAGCTCAAGAGCCAGCGCGGCGAGCCGACCGTGGCGGCGGGGCTGTCGCTGGAACTGCACGAGGCGCCGACGCCGGACCAGGTCGAGGCGATCCGGCGCGAGGAGCTGCGCAAGCAGCAGGCCAAGCGCGACGAGCTGGAACTGGCCCGGCTGCAGGCCGCCAAGGCACAGGCGCAATCGGACCCAGGCTGAACGGACGCCGCCGGCATGGCCCGTGGTTCGCATTAAGGCCGCGAAGGCCGCATAGTGGCTCGGTGCGCCACCGCGGGTGGCGACGAGGGGAGGTTCCATGACAGCCACGAGCCGCCGCGGCACTGCCGCCGCCGCCAAGCGCCCGCCGGCCAAGGTGTCGAAGGCGACGACGCCGAAGGCATCGATTCCCAAGGCCGCTGCCGGCAAGGCCAGGCCCGCGCCCGCCAAGCCATCGGCGAAGCCAGCCGCCAGGCCAGCCACAAGCAAGCCGGCACCGGCGCGGCCCGCGTCGACCAAGCCAGTCGTCGCCAAGGCCAGGCCGGGCGCTTCCAGGCCGGTCGCGTCGAAGTCGGCGGCCAAGCCCGCACCATCAAGGCCGGTCGCGACCAAGCCCGCCGCGTCGAAGCCGGTCGCGACCAAGCCCGCCGCGTCGAAGCCGGCGGTGGCCAAGCCCATCGCCGCCGCGAAACCGGCGGCCGGCAAGTCCGCGCCGTCGGGGAAGCCAGCCACCAAGGCCACCGCGGCCAAAAGCACCCCGGCCAAGGGCAGCGGTGGCGGCCGCAAGGCGCGCGATGGCGGTTCGGACGCCAACCTGCACAAGCGGGTGGACAGCGAACGCATCGCCGAGCACATCGCCGCGTTCGAGAAATCCGGTGGCCGGGTCGAGAAGCTCGGTGTCACCCGCGTCCTGCAGCGCGTGACCGAACTGGCCGCGAGCGCGCCGGCCGCTGCCTCCAAGAGCGGCGGTCGACGCCGCTGAGTAGACCGGGCGCCGGCCGCGTGCCGGCCGCTTCGCGGATGCGTCGCGCCTTCGCCAACCCAACACGTGGCGGCCCGACGTGGGCTTGAATGGCGGCGTGCGCGGCGGCCGGCGCATGCATGCCGCGAGCCACCGCGTGCGACACGCCATGGCGCCACGATCCTGCGCGCGGGAGTGGATGCCCTGCCGTAACCGGCGCAGGGCGCACCCCCGAGGATGCTGGCGTGGCACTGGCGCGCATGCGAGGCTGCCGGCTGCACATCGACCGCCGCCGCCATGACCGCTGCCCGCCCCGACGGTTTCCCTGCTTCCGCGCTGCATGGCGAGGCCGCGCTGCTGCGCGCGGTCGGCGCATTCGCGCTCACCGCCGCGGTGATCAACGTCATCGTCGGCGGCGGCATCTTCCGCATGCCGTCCGCGCTGTCTGCGCAGATGGGCTCGGCCGCGCCGCTGGCGCTCATCGCCGGCGCGCTGGCGATCATTCCGGTGGCGCTGTGTTTCGCCGCGGTCGGCAGCCGGGTGCAGGTCACCGGCGGTCCCTACAGCTATGTCAGCGCGACCTTCGGGCCGTTCGCCGGTTTCATCGCCGGCGCGCTGATGTGGATCAGCAACGTCACCTCCAGCGCCGGCGTCGCCGCGGCGCTGTCGCTGCAGGTCGCCAGCCTGGTGCCGGCGCTGGCGCCGCCGCTGCCGCGCGCGTTGCTGCTGACGGCGGTGTACCTGGCGTTGTTCGCACTCAATGCGTTTGGCGTGCGCTTGGGCGCGCGCGCGATCACCGCCCTGGCCGCGCTGAAGCTGGCTCCGCTGTTCGCGCTGGCCGCGATCGGGATGTTCTTCGTCGACTGGCCGCAGGTGAGCTTCCTGCCATCGGCGGTGCCGTCGCTGGGCGCGCTGGGCGCATCGATGGCGCTGGTGATGTTCGCCTACTCGGGCATGGAGACCGCGCTGGTGCCGTCGGGCGAAGTCACCAACCCGGCGCGCAGCGTCCCGCGCGCGGCGTTGATCGCGATCGTGCTGGTGGTGCTGCTGTACCTGGGCCTGCAGATCGTCGGCCAGGGCGTGCTCGGCGCACGCCTGGGCACGAGCACGGTCCCGGTGGCGGCGACCGCGGGCGCGTTGTGGGCCCCAGGCAACGTGCTGCTGCTGGCCACCGCGGCGATCTCGATGACCGGTTTTTTGATGGGCAACCTGCTGGGAACCTCGCGGCTGGTGTTTGCGCTGGGTCGCGATGGCTACCTGCCCAGCGCCTTCGGCGACGTCACCCTGCGCCACCGGGTGCCGATGCTGGCGCTGGTGGTGCACGCCGGGCTGGCATGGATGCTGTCGCTGGTCGGCAACTTCGATGCGCTGGCGCTGATTTCCGGCGGCGCGATCTGCCTGGTCTACGGCCTGGTCGCGAGCAGCGCGTGGCGCGCGCAGCGGCGCGATCTGCGCCAGCACGGCACGCCATTCGTGCTGCCCGGGGGCTTCGCGATTCCCGCACTGGCGCTGGCGGCGATGGTGCTGATCGTGTCGACGCTGACAGCCAAGGAGTGGTCGGCGATCGCGATCGCGCTGGCGGTGCTGGTGGTGGTTTACGCCGCGCTCGCCTGGCGGCGGCGCGCGCGCTGAGCGCGGTGCGCGCGGGTCGCGCGCGCCGGCTTCAGCCGCGGTGCTCGAGCGCGAGGTATTCGGCCGAGCGCATCTCGATCAGGCGCGAGGTCGTGCGTTCGAACGCGCCGGCAAGCCGCTCGCCCACGTACAGGGCCGGCGGCGGCGCGGCGGCGGTGCAGACCAGGTTGACGTGGCGATCGTAGAGCTCGTCGACCAGGGTGATGAAGCGGCGCGCGGCATCGTCGCGGCGGGCGTCGAACCGCGGGATGCCGCCGAGCAGCAGGGTATGGAACTCGCGCGCGACCTCGATGTAGTCGCCGGCCGCGCGCGGGCCTTCGCACAGCGCATCGAAGTCGAACCACACCAACCCCTTGCTGCGCGCGCGCACCGCGATGCGCCGCCCATCGATGTCGATGCCGGCGTCGCGATGCGCATCGTCGCCGCCCAGTGCATGCCAGCGTTCGTCCAGCCAGGCGTCGGATCCGGCATCCAGCGGCTGCCGGTAGACCGGCGAGCGGGTGAGTGCGCGCAAGCGGTAGTCGTGCGTGCTTTCCAGGTGCGATACAACGCAATGCTCTTCGATCTGCGCGATGGCCGGCAGGAAACGCGCGCGTTGCAGGCCGTCCCTGTACAGCTGCGCCGGCGGCGTATTGGAGGTGGTGACCAGCACCACGCCTTCGGCGAACAGGCGTTCGAGCAGGCGCCCGAGCAGCATCGCGTCGCCGATGTCGCTGACGAAGAATTCATCCAGAACCAATATCCGGTACTGCCGCCGCCACTGGCGCGCGATCGTCGCCAGCGGATCGCGCTCGCCGGCATGCGCGCGCAGGGCGGCGTGGATTTCGCGCATGAAGCGGTGGAAGTGCGTGCGCCGCTTGTGCGCGATCGGCAGCCCGGCATACAGCAGGTCGACCAGGAAGGTCTTGCCGCGGCCGACGCCGCCCCACAGATACAAGCCCTGGATCGGCGGCACGCCGGCGCGCAACAGCCGCGACAGCCAGCCTGCCGACGGCGCGTCGACCAGCGCGACATGGATGCGGTCGAGCTCGCGCAGCGCCGCTGCCTGCGCCGGGTCGGCGTCCCAGTCGCCGCGTGCGACGCCGGCGGCATAGGCCTGCGACGGTGTCGCCACCCCGTCCGAGGTCATGCGGCGCTGGGCAGCCAGGGCCGCACCCCGTTCTTCACCGCGCCGCGCAGGTCCATCAGCCGGCGATGGAAGAAATGGCTGGTGTCGGGCATGCGCACCAGCTGCGGCGGCGTGGCCATCGCTTCGATCCAGGCGTAGACCGCCTGCGGATCGACGATTTCATCGGCCTCGCCCTGGATCACCAGCCACGGACAGGTCGGCAGGAGGAGCGCATCGAAGTCCCAGCTGCGCCGCACCGGGGGCGCGATCGACAACATGAAGGCCGGTTGCAACGTCGGCGCGGCACGCAGGGCCACGTAGGCGCCGAAGCTGAAACCGCCCAGCCACAGCGCCGCGGCCGGGCGTTGCGCGCGCACCCAGCTGGCGACCGCGACCAGGTCTTCGGTCTCGCCATTGCCGTCGTCGAAGTGGCCCTGCGAGGCGCCGACGCCGCGGAAGTTGAAGCGCACGGTATCGACGCCGACCTCGCGCAGCGCGCGCGTGGCCATGGTGACGACCTTGTTGTGCATGGTGCCGCCTTCGGTCGGCAACGGGTGGCAGAACACCGCGACCGCCGGGACCGGCGGGCCTTCGGCCGGATCCACCGCCAGTTCCAGCGCGCCGGCGGGGCCGTCGAGCAGCACGCTGGCAGGTTCGGTCGGGAAGGAAGGCGCGGGCATCGCGCCATGATAACGGGCGGGCCGGGAGCGCCCTGTCTGCGTGTGGCGATGGTCCCACGCAGACGTTTCGACGCCGGGCAATGCTGGCATTGCGCGAGCTTGCAGAAGCGCTTCAGTCGCGGCCGCGGCGAACGACGGTGGCGGCGGGAAAGCGCGCGGCTGAAGCCGCGCCGACGCTGGTCCGACGTGCCGCGTTACTTGATCTGGCCCAGCATCCAGTCGACGGTGGCCTTGACCTGGTCATCGGTCAGCGCCGGGTTGCCGCCCTTGGGCGGCATCACGCCGCCGTCGGGGCCGTGGAAGCCCTCGATCGCGTGCTGGTACAGGGTGTCCTTGCCCTGCGCGATGCGCGCTGCCCAGTGCGCCTTGTCCAGGGTCGGCGCCATGCCGGCACCGGAGGTGTGGCAGCCGGTGCACAGGTTGTTGAAGATCACCGAGCCGTCGGTCGTGCCGCCGTAGGCGACCTGCGAGGCGGCGGCGGCCTGTGCGGCGGCCGAAGCGGCGGCCTGCGCCGCGGCACCGGTGGCGCCGGCATAGACCGCGCCCAGAGGCTCGATGCGGTCCTGGGTGCGCTGCGCCGCGATGGGCGAGACTTCGGCCGGAATCGCGCTGTTGAGGTGATAGGCCAGCAACTGCAGCCCGGCGGTCAACAGCACCAGGAAGCCAATCACCATGGCGAATTTCTTGAGGAAGTCGAGGTCGTAGTTGCGCACGATCCACCTTGTCGCGGCCATGCCGCTGGGTCTTGAGGGGCCTGCAACCGGCTACGGCCGCGGAGCCAACCATTGTGGTGCTAATGGCGCGCCCGGAGGGATTCGAACCCCCGACCAATGGCTTCGGAAGCCACTACTCTATCCGGCTGAGCTACGGGCGCGAGGCCGTTCCGCGAGCCTAGGCACGCGCAGGAGGCGCATTCTCGCATGATCGTGCGAATCGGCGCGAGCCGCGCGCCAGTTGCTAGGCTGGCGCGATGAGCTACGAGCGCTACGCGCCGCCGCCCGCCCCGCCGCCGCCGACCCCGCCGACGCGGCTGTCGCTGTACTGGGCGCTGGTGCGCGGCAATCGGCCGATCGGCTGGCTGCTGCTGCTGTGGCCGACCTGGTGGGGGCTGTGGATCGCCGCCGGCGGGGTGCCGCCATGGTGGCCGTGGCTGGTGTTCACCGCCGGGGTGTGGCTGACGCGCTCGGCCGGTTGCGTGATCAACGACTATGCCGACCGCTGGCTGGATCCGCAGGTCGAGCGCACCCGAGACCGCCCGCTCGCCACCGGCGCGGTGTCCGGGCGCGAGGCACTGGCGGTGTTCGCGGCGCTGATGCTGGTCGCCTTCGCGCTGGTGCTGACGCTCAACCGGCTGACCGTGCTGCTGAGCGTCGTCGGCGTGCTGCTCGCGGCCAGCTATCCCTACCTCAAGCGCTACACCTACCTGCCGCAGGTGTACCTGGGGATGGCCTTCGGCTGGGGCATCCCGATGGCGTTCGCCGCGGTGCAGGGCCACGTGCCGGCGGTGGCCTGGGTGCTGTACATGGCCAACATCTTCTGGGCCACCGGTTACGACACCTGGTATGCGATGGTCGACCGCGACGACGACCTGCGCGCCGGCGCGAAGTCGACCGCGATCCTTTTCGGCGATGCCGACCTGGTCGCCCTGGGCGTGCTGTACGCGATGACCTTCGCCGCGCTCGCGCTGGTCGGGCAACGCGCGCAGCTCGGGCGCTATTACTGGTATGGGCTCGGCGCGGCGCTGCTGCTGGTGGGCTACGAATTCCTGATCGCCCGGCATCGGCAACGCGACGCGTGTTTCCGCGCGTTCCTGCACAACCACTGGGTCGGTGCGACGATCTTCGCGGGTATTGCCGCCGATTACGCGTTGCGCTGAGGCCGAGGCTTTCGCGAGCTCCTTCAGTCGTCCAGCGGCACGAAGCGCTCGCGGCTGAAGCCGCTCCTACCAGGGGAAGCGGCGGCCCCGCACAAACCGGACCGCCCGGGCGGTCCGTTGCTACGGCACCCGCGCGCAGACCCAGGCATCGACGCGCTGGACGCCGGCGCGCCGCAGCGCTTTCGCCGCGGCGTGGAGGGTGGCGCCGGTGGTCATGACGTCATCCACCAGCGCGACGTGCGCCGGCAGGGCCATCCCCGCCGGCACGTGGAAGGCGTCGCGCAGGTTGCGCTGCCGGTCGGTGGCGTTGGCCTGCTCGGACTGCGGCGCGGTGGCCTTGCGCCGGCGCAGCAGCTCCTCGCGCAATGGCAGCCCGAACTGGCGTGCGAGCGGCCGCGCCAGTTCCAGCGCCTGGTCGTAACCGCGACGGCGCAGGCGCGCGGCATGCAGCGGGACTGGGACGATCGCATCGGGTTGCGGCGCTCGCGCGCAGGCCTGCGCCATCAACTGCGACAGCAGCCGCCCGGCGGTGAGGTCGCCATGGAACTTCAGCCGCGGCAGCAGCCGGTCCAGCGGCCGCGCATACACGAAGGCCGCATGCACCTGCGCCAGTGGCGGCGGCGCCTGCAAACAGCCGCCACAGGCCACCGCCGGCGCTGGAAGCGGCAGCGCGCAGCTCGGGCAGGCGGTGCCCAGCCACGGCAAGGCGTCCGCGCAGTCGGGACACAGGTCGCGCGCGCCGTCGCCGCGCTCGCCGCAGGCCAGGCAGCGCGGCGGCCACAGCGCGCCCAGCAGGCGCGCGAAGCGGCCGTCAACCGGGCGCGGGTGGATCGGGTTGACAGTGGCGGGCATGGTTTCCAGACTGCCTGGCTCGCCCCGCGCCCGCAGTCGGAAAACGCCCATGCCTGACGTCAGCATCGCCCTCGCCACCGCGCCGCTGCGCCACGACTGGTCGCGCGAGGAGGTGCTGGCCCTGTTCGCGCTGCCGTTCACCGAGTTGCTGCATCGCGCCGGCAGCGTGCACCGGGAGTGCTTCGATCCGGCCGAGATCCAGGTCAGCACGCTGCTGTCGGTCAAGACCGGCGGTTGCCCCGAGGACTGCGGCTACTGCCCGCAGGCCGCGCGCTACCACACCGGTGTCGACGCCACCAAGCTGATGGAAACCGGTGCGGTGGTGGAGAAGGCCAGGCAGGCCAAGGCCGCCGGCGCCTCGCGATTCTGCATGGGCGCGGCGTGGCGCTCGCCCAAGGATCGCGACATCCCGAAGGTCGCCGCGATGATCCGCGAGGTGAAGGCGCTGGGCCTGGAGACCTGCGCCACCCTGGGCATGCTCAGCGATACCCAGGCGCACGCGCTCAAGGACGCGGGCCTGGACTACTACAACCACAACCTCGACACCGCGCCGGAGTTCTACGGCGAGATCATCCACACCCGCGAGTTCCAGGATCGGCTGGACACGCTGTCGCACGTGCGCGACGCTGGCATGAAGACCTGCTGCGGCGGCATCGTCGGCATGGGCGAGAGCCGTGAACAAAGGGCGGGCCTGCTGCAGACGCTGGCCACCCTGCCGGCGCATCCGGATTCGGTGCCGATCAACCGCCTGGTGCAGGTCGCCGGTACGCCGCTGGCGGGCACCGCGGAACTGGATCCGTTCGAATTCGTGCGCACGATTGCGGTAGCACGGATCCTGATGCCGAAGTCGATGGTGCGGCTGTCGGCCGGGCGCGAATCGATGTCCGACGAGTTGCAGGCGCTGTGTTTCGCTGCCGGCGCCAACTCGATCTTCTACGGCGAAAAGCTCCTCACCACCGGCAACCCGGACACCGGGCGCGACCTGGCGCTGTTCGCACGCCTCGGATTGCGGCCGATGGCGGTGCGGGTCGACGCTGCCGACCACGATCACGCCGGCACCGTGCACGCCTCGATCACCGACCATCCCGCGGTCGCGGCCTGAGCCATGCGCCCGCGCCTGGACGAACGCATCCAAGCCCAGCGTGCCGAACGCATCGCGCTCGGCCGCAGCCGCGAGCGGCGCATCGTCAGCCGCCGCGACGGCGTGCGCTGCCTGGTGCTCGACGCGCATGGCGACGGCCGCTGGCTGGTGAATTTCTGCAGCAACGACTACCTGGGCCTGTCGCAGCAGTTCGCCGTGACCGAAGCGATGCAGGACACTGCGTCGCGCGAAGGCGCCGGCGGCATCGGCTCGCACCTGGTGTGCGGCCACCACGCCACCCATGACGCGCTCGAACGCGAGCTCGCCGACTGGCTCGGCGCGCCGCGCGCGCTGCTTTTCGGCAGCGGCTTCACCGCCAACCTCGCGGTGATGCAGGCGCTGCTGCGCCCGGGCGACCTGTGCGTGCAGGACAAGGCCAACCACGCCAGCCTGATCGATGCCGCGCGCCTGGCCGGTTGCACGCTGCGCCGTTATCCGCATGCCGACGCCGATGGCGCGCTGCGGCAGTTGCGTTCCGTGCCCGAGCCGACGGCGATGTTGGCCACCGACGGCGTCTTCAGCATGGATGGCGATGTCGCCCCGTTGCGCCGGCTGGCACTGGCCGCGCGCGTGCAGCAGGCGACGTTCTATGTCGACGATGCGCATGGCATCGGCGTGCTCGGCCCCGAAGGCCGCGGCAGCGTCGCCGCCGCGCAGCTGGGCGTGGCGGAAGTGCCGTTGCAGCTGGCGACGCTGGGCAAGGCCTTGGGCAGTTACGGCGCGGTCGTCTTCGGCGACGACGCGCTGGTCGCGCACCTGGCAGAAACCGCGCGTCCCTACCTCTACACCACCGCGTTGCCGCCGCCGCTTGCGGCCGCATCGCTGGCCGCGGTGCGGCTGGCGCGCAAGGACCACTGGCGGCGCGAGAAACTCGCCGGCCTGATCGATCGCTTCAAGCGCGGCGCCGCCCGGCGCGGCCTGTCGCTGCTGCCTTCGGACAGCGCAATCCAGCCGCTGCTGTGCGGCGACAACGCGCGCGCGCTGGCGCTGGCCGCCGCGCTGGAAACGCGCGGCTTCTGGGTCGCCGCGATCCGGCCGCCGACCGTGCCCGAAGGCGGCGCGCGCCTGCGCATCACCCTCAGCGCCGGGCACGCCGATGCCGACGTCGACCGCCTGCTCGACGCGCTGACGCACGCGTCCGAGGCGATCGGCGCGCAGCGCCACGCGCCGGCACTGCCGGCGTGACCGCGACGCGACACACCCGCCGCCAGGGCCTGGCGGCGATTGCGATTGCCTTGCTGGCGGCGCTGTTCTTCACCTTCACCTATGTCTTCAACCGCGCGATCGCAACCGATGGCGGGCATTGGGCGTGGACGGCGTCGCTGCGCTACCTGCTGACGCTGCCGATGCTGTTGCCGCTGATGCGCTGGCAGGGCGGGATCGGGCCGGTGTGGCGCGCGCTGCGTGCGCATCCGTGGCCGTGGCTGGCCTGCAGCGGACTGGGCTTCGTGCTGTTCTACGTATTGCTGGCGTATGCGGCGGGCAGCGGGCCGTCGTGGCTGGTCGCCGGCTCGTTCCAGTTCACCGTGATCGCCGGCATGCTGTGCGCGCCGCTGGTCTATCGCTTCACCGCCGCGGACGATCCGCGCCGCCGGATTCCGCGCGCCGCGCTGGCGGTCGGCGTGCTGATCCTGGTCGGCGTGCTGCTGTTGCAACTGGGCCATGCGCACGGACACCTGGATCGCGACGGCTGGATCGCGCTGGCCTGCGTGCTCGGCTCGGCGGTGCTGTATCCGCTGGGCAATCGCCTGCTGTTGTTGCACCTGGAGCGCACGGGCGAAACCCTCAACGCGACGCAGCGCGTGTTCGGCATGACCCTGGCCAGCCAGCCGCTGTGGTGGCTGGTGGCGGCTTTCGCCTGGCAGCAGGCGGGCGCGCCGTCGCCGCCGCAGTTGTGGCTCGCCGCCGGCGTCGCGCTCAGTGCGGGGGTGATCGCGACGATCCTGTTCTTCCAGGCCACCGGCATGGTCCAGCACAACCCGGTGGCGCTGGGCGCGGCCGAGGCGATGCAGGCCGCCGAACTGCTGTTCGCCACCGGCCTGGGCGTCGGCATGCTGCGCGAGCCGTGGCCGCAGGGCGTCGCCTTGTGGGGTGCGTTGCTGGTGATCGCGGGAATCATCGCGTTCGCGTGGGTGGTCGCGCATCCGGCGACGTCATCTTCCGCCCAGGCGCAGGCCCTGTGCGCGGACCGCGGCGCATGAGTGCGATGACGCCATCGCTGCACGTCGAAGTCGTCGGCAGGGGTCCGCCACTGGTGCTGCTGCATGGTTGGGCGATGCACGGCGGCGTGTTCGCGCCATTGGTCGCACGCCTGCGCGACGTGCATACGCTGCACCTGGTCGACCTGCCCGGGCATGGACTGAGCCATGACAGCGCAGTGCCCCTGGCACTGGAGCCGTGCGTCGAAGCGATCCTCGCCCAGGTGCCGGTCGCGCCGTGGTGCGGCTGGTCGCTGGGCGGCATGTTCACGTTGCATGCGGCGTCGACCCGGCCGCATTGCGTTCCGCGGCTTGCGTTGCTGTGCGCCAACGCCAGCTTCGTCCGCCATGACGACGAGCCCGGCGAGGCGGCCCACCTGGGCGTGTCGGCGGACATCTTCCGCGATTTCGCCCAGGGCCTGCGCGAGGACTATCGCGGCACCCTGGATCGCTTCGTCGCGCTGGAAGCGTTCGGCTCCGACCACCAGGGCGATGAGCTGCGCACGTTGCGACGCGACCTGTTCGCGCGCGGCGAACCCACCGCGCTGGCGCTGGCCGATGGCCTGCAATTGCTGCGTAGTGTCGATCTTCGCCCGGCCCTGCCCGGGCTGCGCGTGCCCAGCCTGTGGCTGGCCGGCCGCCGCGACCGGCTGGTGCCGGCGCGCGCGATGCGGCTGGCCGCCGAGCACACGCCGGCCGCGCGGTTCGAGGTGATCGAACACGCCGGCCATGCGCCGTTCCTGACCCACGCCGACGCCGTGGCTGCCCGCCTGCTGGATTTCCTTGCCGCATGAACCTGCCTTCGCACCACAACCTCTTCGACCGCAGCCAGGTGCGACGCGCCTTCTCGCGCGCCGCGCGCAGCTACGACGCCGTCGCCGGATTGCAGCACGGCGTGGAAGCGCACCTGCTCGAATCGCTGGAGTACTGGAAGGCCGCCGCGCCGCAGGTCGTGCTCGACCTGGGTTGCGGCCCCGGCACCGCCGCGCAGGCCTTGCAGCGGCGCTGGCCCAAGGCGCAGGTGCTGGCGCTGGATCTCGCACTGCCGATGCTGCGCGAGTCCGCGCGCCGGCAACGCTGGCATCCGCTGCGTCGCGGCGTGCGCCGGGTGTGCGCGGACGTGCGCGCGTTGCCGCTGGCCGAGGCGAGCGTGGACGTGCTGTTCTCCAACCTGTGCCTGCAATGGGTCGAGGACCTGCCGGCGGTGTTCGCCGGCTTCCGCCGCGTGCTCAGACCCGGAGGCATGCTGCTGGTATCGACCTTCGGGCCGGCAACGCTGCACGAGCTGCGCGATGCCTTCGCCGAGGCCGATGCGGTCGCGCCGCACGTGAGTCCGTTCACCGATATCGCCGGCTTCGGCGATGCGCTCATGGCCGCTGGCTTCCGCGACCCGGTGCTCGATCGCGACGTCACGCTGACGCGTTATCCGGATCTCACCGCGCTGATGCGCGAGCTGCGCGCGATGGGCGCGACCAATGCCCTGCATTCGCGCCGTCCGACCCTGACCGGTCGCGCGCGCTTCGCACGGGCCGCGCAGGCCTATGCACGCTTCATCGAGCCGTCGGGGCAACTGCCCGCGAGTTGGGAAACCATCACCGCCATGGCATGGGCCCCCGCGCACGGCGCGCCGATCCGCGAAGCGGGGGTGGAGATCGCGCGCTTCCCGGCCAGCGGCATCCCGGTACGGCGGCGCTGAGCGGCGTTCAGCCGTGCGGCGCTAGATTCGCGCACTCCCCACAAGCGGCGCGAACACATGCGATGGCGGAACTGGATGATGGCGGCGGCGCTGGCGCTGCCGATCAACGCACTGGCGCAGGACGCGACGGCGCCGTGGACGCTGGATCCGTCGCTGCTCGCCGCCAGCGGAAATGAACTTCTGCAGCGCGTGCCCGACCCGCAGGTCGATGCGCTGCTGCTCACCGTGCACGATGCGATGCGGGAGGACGCCCAGGCGCAGGTGCTGTGCGGATTGTTCGACCCGCAGGCCGATCGCAGCCTGGAGGGGATGAATGCGATTGCGGCGCAGCTGCCTCCGGCCAGCCGCGACCGCTTCGCCGCCGCGATCGGCGACGCATTGGTCGCCGCATTGCAGTCGCCGCCGCAGCCCTACGATGGCGCCCGGGCGATGCAGTCGATCAAGGCAGCCGGGGTCACCGCGGCGCTGCTGCACGACGGTTTCACCGCCGGATTCAATGCGCCCGCCGATGCACCCGACAGCCAATGGCAACGCTGCCGTTCGGTGCGCTGGTTGCTCGACGCGATGCAGGCGCGGCCGGCGGCCGAGCGTGCGGCGATGACGCGGCTGCTGTTGCAGCAGGGCCTGTCGAAGCTCGCGCCCGACGCCTGAATCGCGGCCGCGGTGCGGTCGAAGCGGCGTTCAGTGCGCGCCGTTCAGTGCGCGGCGATTGCCACCCGCCGCACCCGCAGCAGCACCCGGCCTTCATAGGGCGTGCCCTGCGCGATCGCAGTGAATCCGTGCGTGGCGAGCAGCGCGCGCAATTGCGACACGCGCGCCTGCTTGATGATCCACAGGCTGTCCGGATCGAAGTCGTCGTCTAGCAGGTCGGTCACGGCCGCGTCGTATTCCGGGTTGAACCGCGGCGCGCCTGGCAGCGGCTGCATCGACAGCTTCTCGACATCCGTGCCCAGGTGCAGGTGCAGGCCATAACGCGCCATGTCCTCGACGAAGTTGACCTGGCTCACCGGTCCAGCGACGCGCGCGCGGATCGCCTCCGCCCAGCCGGCGGCATCCTTGTGGGTGGGAAAACGCGCGGCCGCCAGCTGCAACGCCAGCACGACAGCGACCCAGGCCAGCAGCCAGCCCCAACGCGGCAGGGACCGGCCTTCGCGCTGCCGCTGGCGCGCCGCCAACACTGCCAGCGGTACGAACAACGGCAGGATGTACAACGGCATCCGCGACCGCGACACGCAGAACACCAGCAGCGGCAGCAGCAGCCATAGCGCCAGCAACAGGTGGCCGGCGTCGGCCGTGCGCGCTTCGCGCGGGCGCCACGCGCGCACGGTCGCGGGCAGTTCGCGCGCCCAGCGCAGCAGCGCGGGCGTCCACGGCAGCGTCCCCACCAGCAGCGTCGGCAGGTAGATGGCGATCCAGCCGTACCACTGCCCGTGGCGGCTGAAGTCGTCGCTGGCGACGCGATCGACGACTTCGCTGCCCAGGAAGTACTGCAGCAGGCCCGGGTGGCGCTGCACCACCGCGAGGTACCACGGCGCGGCGACCAGCACGAACAACAGCAGGCCCGACCAGTGCAACGCGCGCGGGCGCACCCGACCGGGCATGGCGAGGTCGAAGCCCAGCACCGCCAGCAGCGGCAACAGGCCCGGCGGGCCCTTGGCGAGGAACGCGAGCGCGAACCCGAGCCACATCACCGCGAGCCATCCGAGTGCGGTCGTGCGCCGCCCCAGCGCCGATGCACCGAAGCGCGCCTCGACGAATCCCCACAGCGCCAGCGTCTCGCACGCCGCCAGCACGTAATCGGTGGTGATCAGTTGCGCCGCGCCGATCGGCAGCAGCATCGTCGCGTAGGCCAGGGCCGCCTGTTGCTGGCTGCCGGGCGCGAGCCTGCGTGCGATCAGTCCCGACAGCAGCACGCACAGCAGGTACGACAGCGCCGCCGGCAGGCGCGCGGCCCAGGGGTTGTGCCCGAACACCGCGACGCTGGAGGCAATGGCCCAGTAGGTCAGCGGCGGCTTGGTCCAGTGGTCGACTTCGTGGCTGCGCTGCGGCTCGATCCAGTTGCCGCTGTCGAGCATGTGCAGCGCGACGTTGGTATAGCGGCCCTCGTCCGGATCCCAGATCGCGCGCTGTCCGAGGAACAGCAGGGACAGCGCGATCGCGATCAGCGCGATGCGGGCGGCAGGGGAATGCAGCAGCAGCCGATGCATGCGCAGCTCGCGTGAATGACCGACGTGGATTCTAGCGACGCGGCGCCTGGCGTGCGCGCGTGTTCAGGTGGCCGAGAACAGCGTCGGCAGTGCATCCAGGTCGACGTTGCCACCGGACAGCAGCACGCCCACGCGCTGGCCTGCGAAGTGCTGCGGGTAACGCAGGATCGCCGCCAGCACGGTCGCCGAGGACGGTTCGACCAGTTGCTTCATGCGCGACCACAGCAGGCGCATCGCCGCCACGGTGTCGGCGTCGTCGACCACCAGCGCCTGCACGTCATGCGCATGCAGCAGATCGAAATTGACCTGGCCCAGGGTGCCGCGCAGCCCGTCGCAGATGGTGTCGGGGACGAAGTCGGTGACGCGGCGGCCCTGCGCGAGCGAGGCCGCGGTTTCCGCCGCGCCCGCGGGTTCGGCGACGTACAGCCGGCAGTGCGGTGCGAGCGCCGCGGCCGCGAGCGCGGTGCCCGATGCCAGTCCGCCGCCGCCGACCGGCACCACCAGCGCGTCGAGTCGGCCTTCGCAGGCGTTGATCAGCTCCAGCGCAGCCGTGCCCTGCCCGGCGATGACGTCCGGATCGCGATAGGGATGCACCAGCGTCGCGTCGGTATCGCGCTGCAACGCGTCGCAGCGCGCTTCGCGCGCGGCGATCGTCGGCGCGCAGGAATGCAGGCTGGCGCCATAGGCGCGGATCGCGGCCAGTTTGGAGGCGACCGCGCCTTCGGGCACCACCACGTGGCAGGCGATGCCGCGGGTGCCGGCCGCCAGCGCCAGCGCGGCGCCATGGTTGCCCGAGGAATGCGTCACCACCCCGCGCGCGGCGACGGTTTCGGGCAGCGCCCAGACCGCATTGCAGGCGCCTCGGAACTTGAATGCACCGGCGCGCTGCAGCTGCTCGCACTTGAAATGCAGCTGCGCGCCGGCGAGCGCATCGAGCGAGCGCGAACGCAGCACCGGCGTCACCTGCGCATGCGGCGCGATCCGCACCGCGGCGGTCATGACATCGGCGAAGGTCGGTGCGGTGATGGCGTGGATGTCCATGTCGGCAATGCTATCGCGCGGTCCGCCGGCCGAGGAGGCTGACCGCGGCGGAACCCGCGACCACCAGCAGTGCGCCGGCATAACCCAGGGTGCTGATGCGTTCGGGTGCGATCAGCCACGGCCACCACTGGTGCACGAGCGCCACCGCGCCGATGCACAACAGCGGCGTCGTCGCCAGGATCGCCCACACCCGCGAGGCTTCCCAATGCGCCAGCGCTTCGGCGAAGGCGCCGTAGGCACCGATGGTGTTGAGCGCGCAGTAGCCGAGCATCGCCCAGTGCAGGCCATCCAGCCGCGCCAGCGAGGCCGGATGCGAGAACGGCAGCAGGGCCACGCTGGCGGCGACGTAGATCAGCAGCAGGATCTGCATCGAGCCCAGCTGCAACAGCAACTGCTTCTGCAGCAGCGCATACGCCGCCCACACCAGCGCGCCGATCACCACCCACGCCGATCCCAGCAGGTAGCCCGGCGCCTGCCGCGCCGCGTCCAGCTGGTCGCGGAAGAACAGCACCATGCCGCCGGCGAGCAACGCCAGTCCCAGCCACTGCGCGGCGCGGAAGTCTTCGTGGAACACCCAGATCCCGCCCAGCGCCATCAACAGCGGCGCCAGCTGGATCAGCAACTGCGCATTGGCCGGCGTGGTGTGTTGCACGCCGAGCAGGTAGAAGACGTAGTTGCCCAGCAGCAACGCGGCGGCGGCCGCCAGCATCGCCCACTGTCGCCGCGACAGCGCGCCGTAGCCGCGCAACTGCCCACGCGCGCCAAGCCAGGCGGCGGTGAACACCATCGCCACCACGAATCGGAACCATGTCAGCGTGATCGGATCGAGGATTTCCAGGCAGACCTTGAGCGCGATCGGCAACGTCGCCCAGAACCCCGCGGTCGCCAGCGCCAGTCCCAGGCCAAGGCGCCAGCGCCCCGAGGTTCGATGCAGTGCCATCGGTGGGATCCGCAAACGTGGTCACGCATGCTCGCAGTCGCGCGCCGCCATCACAATTGGCATTCAGGTGTGGGCGGAAAGGTTAAGCACGGATTCAAAGCCGGCGGCGGAAGCTGCGGCTTCCATCGAGGGGACGCCACCATGAACCGCACACTGCTGTTGCCGACCCTGGCCGTGACGCTCGCCGGCCTGCTCGGAGGTTGCGTCACCAGCGGGTACCAGTACCGCGATGGCACCGGCGATTACTACTATGGCCAGCCATCGACCGAGGTCTACGACCATGGCTACGGCGGCTATGGTGGGTACGGCTACGGTTATCCCGGCTACGGTTACGGGGGTGGCTGGGGCGGGAGCATCGGACTGGGTTACGGCTATGGCGGCTACGGGTATGGCGGCTACGGCTACCCGTGGGGCGGCTTCGGTTACGGTGGTTACTGGAGTCCCTACTATCCGCCGATCATCATCGTGCGCCACGGCCAGGGCCACGGCCACGGCCACGGCGACCACGACGACCACGACGACGGCGGCGACACGCGGCCCAATCACGGCCATCGTCCGGACCCGCCGCCCTGGGGCGAGCGTCCCAAGCCGCCACGGCATCGGCCGATCCCGATGCCGCTGCGTCCTCGACCGGTGATGTCCGGGCCGTTGCCTTCGCGGCCGCTGTCGTCCAGCGTTCGCCCCGTGGCGTCGGCTCCGCTGCCGGCGGCTCCGATGCGGCGTCCATTGGTGCCGACGGCCCCGGTTCCGAAGATGGGCCGGCCCGATTTCCAGCCGGCACCGCAGCGAAACGAGCGTTCCCAGTCACGCGCGCCGGCGAGAGCCGAACGGGATCGCGACGAGCGTCGCATTTCCAGGCCCTGAGAGCGCTTGCGCTGGGACGGGGTCGGGCCCCAAGCTAGCCGCGGCTACTGACGGGCTGCGTCGCATTGCGACGCGGCTTGCGTCGCCTTCCATGTCGATGCCCGGCGGGGGTTCCCGGATCCCCCCTGTTCCGCTTCCCCGCCGGGCGTCGGCGCCTTTCGCGCGTTCCTCCGCGCCTCGTCGGCGATTCCATGCCGGCCATCCGCAGCGGACGGCTGCCTCATACACCCGCATCGCCGCCGCGTGGCCTTCGCCGCGGCCATCTGCGCACTGAATCATTCAGCCTGTGCTGGCCACGACAGTTGGCACGCTTCCTGCATCATCTCCCCTGCACCCGACGTGGCAAGGCGTCAGGGGCGCCGACCAGGATTGGAACAGGGCTGGTCGCGCGCACGTCGGGGATGCCGGGGCCGAATGTCGGGGGACGTTCGGCCCCTTTTTTTGCCCACTCTTTGCGCAGCGCGAGCGCACGCGCCAGCGTCGCCGCGACCGGGCCCGCCCCGGCGCAGGCAAGCACGACATGGTGCCGGCCGCCGCGCGCGATAATGCGCCCATGCCCGAGTCCTTCCATCGTTACGACGTCATCGTCATCGGCGGCGGCCACGCCGGCACCGAGGCGGCGCTGGCGTCGGCCCGCAGCGGTGCGCGCACGCTGCTGCTGACCCACAACATCGAGACGGTCGGCGCGATGAGCTGCAACCCGGCGATCGGCGGGATCGGCAAGGGCCACCTGGTGCGCGAGATCGATGCGCTCGGCGGCGTCATGGCCCGCGCCGCCGATGCCGCCGGCATCCAGTGGCGCCGGCTCAACGCCTCCAAGGGACCCGCGGTGCGCGCCACCCGCTGCCAGGCCGATCGCGCGCTGTATCGCGGCTTCATCCGCCGCGCGGTGGAATCCCAGCGCAACCTCAGCGTGTTCCAGGCCGCGGTCGACGACCTGTTGATCGAAGGCGAGCAAGTGCGCGGCGTGCTCACCCAGACCGGCCTGCGGTTCACGGCGCCGGCGGTGGTGCTGACCGCGGGCACCTTCCTTGCCGGCCGCATCCATGTCGGCGACACCCAGTACGCCGCCGGGCGCATGGGCGATCCGCCGGCGACGACGCTGGCCGCGAAGCTGCGCGAGCGGCCCTTCGTCGTCGACCGCCTCAAGACCGGCACGCCGCCGCGGATCGATGGCCGCAGCCTGGATTACTCGGTGATGACGCTGCAGCCCGGCGACGACCCGCGCCCGGTGTTCTCGTTCATGGGCACGCGCGCCGACCATCCGCGGCAGGTGCCGTGCTGGATCACCCACACCAGCGAACGCACCCACGACATCATCCGTGGCGCTCTGCATCGCTCGCCGCTGTACAGCGGCCAGATCGAAGGCGTCGGCCCGCGCTACTGCCCATCGATCGAGGACAAGGTGGTGCGCTTCGCCGACAAGGACAGCCACCAGGTGTTCGTCGAGCCCGAGGGCCTGGACGCCAGCGAGATCTATCCCAACGGCATCTCGACCTCGCTGCCGTTCGACGTGCAGCTGGAGCTTGTGCGCAGCATCCGCGGCTTCGAGCGCGCGCACATCACCCGGCCCGGGTACGCGATCGAATACGACTATTTCGATCCGCGCGGGCTGAAGGCATCGCTGGAAACCAAACCGATCGCCGGGCTGTTCTTCGCCGGCCAGATCAACGGCACCACCGGCTACGAGGAGGCCGCCGCGCAGGGACTCATCGCCGGGCTCAATGCCGCGCGCCACGTGCGCGCGCTGCCGGCGTGGTCGCCACGGCGCGACCAGGCCTACATCGGCGTGCTGATCGACGACCTCGTCACCCAGGGCACCACCGAGCCCTACCGCATGTTCACTTCGCGCGCCGAATACCGCTTGCAGTTGCGCGAGGACAATGCCGACCTGCGGCTGACGCCGATCGGGCGCGAACTTGGCCTGGTCGACGACGCGCGCGCGGCCGCTTTCGAACGCAAGCGCGAGGCGATCGAATGCGAGCAGGCGCGCCTGGGCGCGCTGTGGGCGACGCCGAACAACGCATTGGGGCGCGAACTGGCTTCGGTGCTGTCGCTGGAGCTCAGCCGCGAGAGCAGTGCGCTGGACCTGCTCAAGCGCCCGGAACTGGATTACGCGGCACTGCTGTCGGTGCCCGGGTTCTCGCCTGCGGTCGACGACCCGGCGGTGGCCGAACAGGTCGAGATCGGAGTCAAGTATTCGGGCTACCTGCAACGCCAGCACGACGAGATCGCGCGCCAGCAGCGGCACGAAGCCCACGCGATCCCCGCGGGTTTCGATTACGCCGCCGTGCGCGGCCTTTCGGCGGAAGTGCAACAGAAACTCGAGCGTGTGCGTCCGGAGACCATCGGCCAGGCGCAACGCATCCCGGGCATGACACCGGCGGCGATTTCCTTGCTGCTGGTGCACCTGGCGCGCGTGCAGCGCGCGCGCGTGGCCTAGGCACCCCCGCCCGCTTCCGGTGGGAGCGAAGCCCAGGTCGCCCGTGGGCTTTGCGCCTCGCTCCACGCGGCGCTCCTACAATGGGCCGCTCAATGGAGAGGCACGATGCGCCAATTGACCATACTTGCGTGCGGCCTGCTGCCCGTGCTGTTGCTTGGCTGCCATCGAACGCCCGACGCCGCCGAGGCGTCCGCGGCCGTGGGCCATGGCGATTACGCGCGCAGCGAGTGGCTGGTGCCCTCGTCCCCGGGCGCGATCGCCCCTGGCCTGGCGACCAGCCATGACGGCCGCCTGCTGCTGAGCTGGATCAGCACGGTGCCCGGACGCCGCGATGCGCTGCAGTTCGCCGCCTGGGGCGACCAGGGCAACTGGGAAAGTGGCGCGCGCACGATCGTGGTCGGCGATGCGCTGCTGGCCGAAGCCGCCAACCGGCCGCACATGGCGGCGACCGCCGACGGCGCGCTGTGGGTGCAATGGCTGCAGAAGGATCTGGCGCAGCCTGGCGCCACCGACCTCATGCTCGCCCGCTCGGTCGATGGCGGCTTCAACTGGAGTCCGCCGGCACGCATCAACGGCCGTACCGACGATGCCGAACGCGGCTTCGTCTCGCTGTGGCCGGCCGGTCGCGACAGTCTCGGCGTGGCTTGGCTCGACGGCAGCGCCGATGCGGCGCCGCCCACGGCATCGCCGGCCAAGGCCACGACCGCACCGCGCGCGAAGACACCCGCGCCAGGCGCGCATGCGATGGACGACGGGACTTCCGACGCGGCGGCCGACCAACGCACCGCGGTGCATGCCGCGCTGTTCGACCGCCTGCTGCAACGCCACGACGATGCGGTCGTCGATACGCTGGCCTGCGACTGCTGCCAGACCGCCGCGGCGGCGATCGCGCCGGGTGCGCTGCTCGTGTTCCGCGACCGAGACGCGAAGGAAACCCGCGATATCGCCAGCGCCCGCTTCGATGGCGCCCACTGGACCGCGCCAACGCCGGTCCACTCCGACCATTGGACGATGCCGGCATGCCCGGTCAACGGCCCGGCGCTGGCGGTGGAGGGCCACACCGCGTTCGTCGCCTGGTACACCGCCGCCGGGCAGCAGCCGACGGTGTCGCTCGCGCGCAGTCGCGATGGTGGCCAGCGGTTCGACCCGCCGGTCGTCGTCGACCACGGCGACGCCGTGCAGGGCCGCGTCGCGGTGGCTTTCGGTGGCGCCCAGGTCTGGATCGCGTGGTTGCGCGCGGAGGCGGGCGGCCAGGGGCTGTGGCTGGCGCGCTACACGCCGGACCTGACGCGCGAACTGCAGCGGATGCGGGTTGCGACGCTGCATGGCCAGGGCATCGCTTCGGGCTACCCGCAACTGGCCCTGCATCGCGATGCGGCGTACCTGGTCTGGACCGACGTCGCCGACGGCACGCCGCGACTGCGCGGTGCGATCGTCAGCCGCTAGCGGTCCAGCCGGCGCTCACGCCAGCACGAAGCGGGTGGTCCGCCGCGCAGGATCGGCTTCGACCAGCCGCACCCGCACCGTATCGCCGAGCGGCAGCGGGCCGGCACCGGCGACCGGCGCCTCGATCGCCGGATCGCGCAGCATGACCACGCCCTGCGCGGGATCGTCGCGACGCACCTCGACGAGGTCGCCCTCGAACACCTCGCCCACGCGCGAAGCCAGCGTCGCGGCCTCCACCTGGTCGAGCACCGCGCGCTCGAAGCGGCTGGCGCGCTGGTCGGCGGCCTGCATCGTCGCCGGCAGCGCCGGCAGGGCATCGCGCACCCACGCCGGTACCGGCGCCTGCGCGCACAGCGCGACGCAGGTCTCGCCGGTGTAGCGGTCCACCAGCCGCCGCAGCGGCGCGGTCGCATGCGCGTATTCGGCGGCCAGTGGCCAGTGCATCGGTTGCGCCGGCAGCGCGCCGTCGAAGGCGACGTAACCGGCGCCGCGCAGCACGGTGGTGCTGGCCACCATCATCGCCACGTCGCGCGGCTTGGCTGGATCCAGCGAATCGATGAAGTCCGGATACGACATCGCCTGCGGCCAGGCCAGGCCGAGCGCGTGCGCGGTGCGTCGCAGGCGCTCGACGGCCCCGTCCTGCGGCTTGGGCAGCGTGCGCAGGATGCCCACCTGCGCCTGCACCATCAGGTGCGCGGCGGCCATGCCGGTGAGCAGCGAGATCTGTTCGTTCCAGTCCTCCACCGGATGGCGCGCACGGAATTCCAGCCGCCATTGCCCATCGCCCTCGACGCGGATCTCCTGCTCCGGCAGCGGCAGGCTGATGCCGCCGCGACGACGCTCGCGCTGCTTGCGCAGCTCGCCCACTTCGCGCAGCAACGCCCACATCGGATCGGCATCGCCGGCATCGATGCGTGCCTGCACGCCGTCGTAATCCAGTCGCGCCCGGCTGCGCACGCGCGCACGGCGCACGTCGACCGCGGTGCCTTCGCCGGTCGCGTCGAGCTCGATGCTCCACAGCAGCGCCGGGCGCACCTGGTCGGGCAGCAGCGAGGCCGCATCCTCGGACAGGATTTTCGGGTGCAGCGGGATCTTCGCGTCGGCGCCGTACAGGGTTTCGCCGCGCTTATGCGCCTCGATGTCGATCGCGTCGCCGGCGGTGACGAAGGCGGCGACGTCGGCGATGGCGTAATGCACGCGATAGCCGTCGCCCGCGCGCTCGACGTGCAGTGCCTGGTCCAGGTCCATCGCGCCGGCGGGATCGATGGTGACGAAGGGAATGTCGGTGCGATCCAGCGCCGGCAGTCGCGGCGCAAGCGCGGCCTGCGCGGCGAGCGCCTCCACCCCGGGCGGGAACGCAAGCGGCAACGCCTGTTCGCGCTTGATCGCGGCCACGCCCTGTTCGAGCGTCATCGCGATCGGCGGCGGCACGCGCAGGCGGCGGGTGGTGCTCATCGGCTCACTTCTCCTTGCGCCAGTTGGCCGAGGCGCGGTTCTCGACCGTGCTCGATTCGATCTCGATGTCGAAGCCGTGCCCCAGCAGGTACTTCAGCGTCAGCACCTGCCCGGTGCCGAGCAGCGAGACACCGTAGCCGACGTAGAGGCGCGGCGACAGGTACTTGCCCACGCCAAGCACGCTGGCCCCGAGCGTGCGCGACTGGCTGACGCCGGCCGCGTCCAGGCCAAGTTTCGCGCCCAGCTGCGATGCGATGAGATTGCCGCCGGCGGCAAGCGCGGCGCCAGCGGCATCGAGCTGCTGCGCCTCGTCGTTGCTGGCGGTCGACAACGGGCGCCCGAGCGCGAGATAGGCCAGCGCCTGCGACTGGTCGGTGGCCGGATCGGTCCACACCTGCGCATGCGGGCGCGACGCGCGACCGCTGACGTCGATGCCCGCGGTGACGTCGCCGACCTCGCGTTGCGCGCGGATGTCCAGGCGCGGGTCGCCGATGGGATCGTTGTTCCAGGCCAGGTCGCCGCGGGTGATGTCGAGCTTCTGACCGTAGGCGAGATAGCGGCCGCCGACCTGCAGCCTGCCGGTGGCACGCAGGGGCGCCCCTGCCGGCGCGCCGACCTGCAGGCTGCCGTCGAGGGTGCCGTCGAGGCCGAAGCCGCGCAGGTGCACGTCGTCGCCGAGCACCAGCGTGAGGTCCAGCGCCAGCGGGGTGGCGGCCTTGGCGTCGGGCGTGGCCGGATCGAGCACCACGACATCCGGCGAGGTGGTCGCGCCGCGGTCCAGTCGCGCCAGGTCGATGTCCGCGCTCGGTACGCCGACGCGGCCGGTGACCGACAGCGGTTGTCCGGCCGCATAACGCACGACCACGTCCGGGTCGATCACCGCGCGCAGCTCCGGCGTATCGGATGCGAGCACGTTGTTTCCGCGCACGCGTAGCACCAGCGGCGCCGAGGGCGTGCCCGCCGTACCGCGCCAGCCCAGGGTGCCATCGACCGTGAGCACACCGTCGCCGGAGCGCAGCCGCCCGTCGATGCGCGCGCGGCCATCGGCTTGCGCCTGCAGGCGCAGGTTACCGTCGCGCAGCGTGAGCGCCAGCGCCGGCACCTCGGTGTGGAAGCCGCTGAGCTGTGCCTGCCCGCCCAGCACCGGCTGCGCGCGGGTGCCGCCGAGGGTGACGTGCCCCTGCAGGCGGCCGGCCGGATCGACGATGTCCGGCGACAGCAGTTCCATCCACGTCAGCGCGTCGGTCGAAAAGCCGAGCTGGCCCTGCAAGCGTGCGTACGCGTCCCAGCCGGTGGCCACCTGCGCATCGATGCGGCCGTTGCCGGACAGGCCGGCGTGCAGCGTGGCATCGAGTTGGCGCGGATCGAAGCGGGCGTCGAACACCAGCGCGTCGTACGCCACCAGGTCGCGACGCGCGCGTTCGCTGTTGCGCAGTCCGCCCGCGGCCGACGTGACATGCACCTCGCCGCGCCAACGCCCCTGCACCGGTTGCACGTGGGCGCGGACATCGAGGACGCCGTGCAGGCGCCATGGCAGCCCATCGCTGCGCGGCGACAGCCATGGCCTCGCCAGGGCCAGTGGCAGGCCCCGTGCGTTGACCTCGATGCCCCGGCGCGGCCAGTCCGCGCTCGCGCACACGGTGCCGGCGTCGACGGCGACGAAGCAGTTGCGCGACAAAGTCCAGCGCGCGCCGTCCTGCGCGAACCGCGCCGGTGATTGCAGCCGCCACGGCGCGCCCTGCGCGGGCGCCAGCCGCAACGCCGCCAGCGTGCCGCGCCAACCGCCGCCGTGCCTGCTGGCCTGGCCCACGAGCGTCATCGTGCCAAGCGGACCCTGCGCGCTCGCCTGCAGTTGCAGTGCTTCGACCGCGCCGCGCGCCTGCACCTGCAGGCGATCCATGTCGACGCCGGCCGCGAGGCCGCGTGCGTCGAGCGTCAAGGCACCGCCGCCACCGTGCCACGGCAGGCGCCCATGCGCCGACAACGCGTCCAGCCGCCGGCCGCCCCAGGCCAGGCCGCTGCCGTCGAGGTCGACAGCGATGTCCGGCGCCGTGCGCGGTCCGCGCAGTTGCAGGCGACCGCGCAACACGCCGCGCGCCTGCGGCAGCAGGTCGGCCAGCTGCAGCGGCGTGAAGCGCGCATCCAGGTCGATGCGATCGCCGAACGTGCCGTGCGCATCGACGCGGCTGGCGCCGATCGCCAGCGAGACCGCGCCCCGGTATTGCCTGGCGGCCAGCGCAACGTCGCCATGGCCCTGCAATGCGCGGCCGCGCAGCCGGCCGGCGATCGAGGGCACCTGCACCTGCGCGACGAGGTCGCCATCGGCCTGGCGGTGGCCACTGCTGCGGATGCGTCCGTCCAGCGCGCCGTCCCAACCGGGCACGACGTAGCCGGGGTCGAAGTGCGCCAGCTGCGCCTCCAGCGCCCATTGCAGCGACGGCGCCCAGCGCAGCTGGCCGCTGGCATCGAGCGCACCGCCCGGGGTGGCCGCCTGCATCCGGCGCAACAGCGCATGTTGCCGGTCGCCGCGCGCATCGAACTGCACGCGCGCGGACTGCGCGCCGCGCTGCAGCGTGGCGTGGCCGATCGCCGCCCATGCGTCCAGCTGCCCGGCGAGGCCGAGGTCGGCATCGCCGCGCACGGCCGGCGCGCCCGGCGCGCGCCAGGTCAGTCCGCGCGCATTCACCGCGAATCGCAGGGACGACGTCCGCGGATCGTGCAGGTCGGCGCGGCCGCGCACGGTGATGCGGCCATCGAGCGTATCGATGACCAGCGGCTGCAGCTCGAGCATCTGGTCGACGAGCGCGACCTGCGATGGCTGGACGACGACCGACCACGCGCCGCGCGCCGCGTGTCCGTGCAGTCGTGCATGGCCACCGGTGCCGTCGGCGTGCAGGGCGAACGCGACCGGCGTCTTCGCCACGCCGTCGGTGAGCAATCCGGGGTCGAACGCGCTCGATTGCGCATCCAGCGTCCAGCGTGGCGACTGCACGCCGTGCAAGGCCAGTGTCGCGCGCACCGGTGCCGGCGCATGGCCGCCGATCGCTACCTGCATCGCCGACAGGTCGCCGCGCGCCACCAGTGCCAGCGCCGGCCGGGTGCCTCCTGCGGCCGGCAACACGGCCGTCACGGTGAGATCGCTGCGGTAGTCGTCGGCAGGGGCGTAGTCGCCATGCGCGGTGAAGCGTCCGCGATCGCTGTCCACGCGCAGGTGCTCGACGTGCAGTCGCCCGCGCGCGGCATCGATCCCGCCGCGCACCGAGGCGATGTCGACCAGCGGCGCGCCATCGCGCGTGACCCGCAGGCGGTCGATGCGGATGGCATCGGCGCGCAGTGCCAGCGGCGGCGCGATCTGCGGCAGCGATCCCGGCCAGCGCGGCAATTCGAACGGCTGCGTCGTCGTCGGCAGCTCCAGCGTCGCATCGGCGATCGCCAGCGCATCCAGCCGCAGCCTGCGTCCCAGCAGCGGGCGCAGTGCCGGGTCGATCGCCACCGTGCGCGCGGTGAAGACCAGCGTGCCCATGTCGCAACGGTGGGTTGGATCGGCGACGCACGCGGCATTGCGCTGGCGCGGCATCGAAAAGCGCACCCCGTGCAGCACCATCGGCCCCGACACCGGGCCTTCGGCACGCTGCCAGGTCAGCGACGTGCCCTGCGGCAGGCGCGCGACGATCTGCCGCAGCAGCACGTCGCGACCGCCGATCGTGGTCAGCAGCCACCACGCGACGACCGCGACGACGACCACCAGCGCCGCGATCGCCCGGCCCGAGCGCCATGCCACCCGGCGCGCGAGCGCGCGTCGCGCCGCGTGGCGCTGCGCGCGCTGTTCCGGCGTCAGCGGCACGCCCCTCATCGGCCCACGCGCGTCATCGACCGACGCTCACAGGTCGGCCCCGAAGTTCAGCGACAGGGTGAAGTTCGCATCCGGATGGTCGAGGCCATGCGCGAGGTCCACCCGCAACGGGCCCACCGGCGAGCGCCAGCGCAGGCCGATGCCGACGCCGGTGCGCCAGTCCGGCGTGCGGCCGTTGAACGCGCTGCCGGTGTCGACGAAGACCGCGCCGCCCCATTGCTCGGTGAAGTAATGCTCGAACTCACTGCTCGCGGTGATGAGGTTGTTCGCGCCCAGGCCGAATGTCCCCAGCCGCGGGCCCACCTCGCGATAGTCGTAGCCGCGGATGCTGCGATCGCCGCCGGCATAGAAGCGCAGGCTCGGCGGCAGGTCGACCACCGCGTCGGTGAAGGTATGCCCCAGCTCGCCGCGCAGGATCAGCCGGTTGTCCGCGCCCAGGCCCTTGAACCAGCTCGCGCGGGCATGCACCTGCGCGAAGTCGGCATCCGAGCCCGCGCCCTTCGCCCCGCCGCGCAACTCCAGTGAACTGGACATGCCGCGCCGCGGATACAGCCGGTCGTCGACATCGATGTACTCCGCGCGCAATGCCGGAAAGGTGAACGTGCCGTACTGCCAGGCCGGCGCCAGCCCCTGCGCCGGATATGCCCAGCGCTCGCGCAGCACGTGCAGCGACACGTTGGCGGTCAGGTGCATGTTGACCTCGCCGCTGCGGCTGGCCACGAATTCCACCCGGCGGGTGTCGATGTAATCGGTCTGCTCGTCGGCGGCCTGCAGGCTTGCGGTATACCAGCCGTCGAGCCATGCGAATGCGGGGATGCGGTATTGCAGGGTGAGCGTCCTGCGCCGCTGCGCGTAGTCCAGCTCGGCCTGCGCCTTGTGCCCGCGCGCGTTGAGGTAGCGCCGCTCCACGCCCAGGCGCACGCCCGGCCCGCTGTCGGTGCCGTAGCTGACGCCGGCGATGTAGATGCTGCGCTTGGCGGGCGCGAGCCTGACCTGCACCGGCACCTGGTGGTCGACCGCATTCGCGGGGTCGGGTTCGATGTCGATGCGGCTGAAGTAGTCCAATGCCATCAACGACTGCCGCAGGCGATCGATGCTGTCCTGCTGGTAGGGGTCGCCCGGCATCCAGTCGACGAGCTTGTCCAGCACGCGCTCATGGATGATCGCCTGCGGCGCCTGCTCGAAGTCCACTGGCCCCAGCGCGTAGCGCGTGCCACTGCGCCAGGCGAGCGCGATGTCGGCGGCATGTTCGGCCCGCGTGACTTCGACCCGGTGCTCGGCAAGGGCCGCATCGAAATAACCGCGATCGGCAAGCTGTCCGGCGATGCGCGCCTTGCCCGCTTCGTAAACCCCCTGGTCGAAGACGTCGCCGATGGCGGGCCTGAAGGCGGCGACGCCGCGCTGCAGCGATGTGTCGTCGCCACCATCGCCCGAAATCGAGATCCGCTCACCGCGCACGCGCACCGGCGTCCCGGGGTCGACATCGATGCGGATGGCCGCCTGCCGTGGCTGGCCCGCCACGGCGAGGCGCTGCACGTCGACCTGCGCGGAGTAATAACCGAACGGCTCGAGCGCCGATCGCACCTGCGCCGGTGCCTCGCGCAGCAGCAAGGCCAATCGCCGCCCGGAGAGATCCTTGCCGATCGCGTCCACCAGCGGCAATGCCAAGCGCGCGTTCTGCGCCATTGGTTCGTCCAGGCCGCGGATGTCGACCCGCACCACGGTCGCGGCCTGCGCGGTTGCGACGGCCGCGAGCAGCAACAGGGGCAGGCACAGCAGGCGGGTGGCGCGCATGTCCCGAGGATACGCGGCGCCTGTCTGCGACTCGTTCATCCCATGGACGGGTGCCGCCCGCGGGACGAGCACGGCATCGCTGCCTGCGCGCGGCGACACCCGCCGCGCGACGCGCGTGCCGTCAGCCGGACAGGTGCTCGATCGCCGCCACGCTGCCCAGGCGGTCGGCGAGGCGCTGCAGCAGGGCCAGCCGGTTGTCGCGCACTCGGGCGTCGTCGACGTTGACCATCACCTGGTCGAAGAAGGCGTCGACCTGCGGGCGCAGGCGCGCGAGCCGGCCCAGGACGGCGACGTAATCCCGCCTGGCCAGCGCATCGTCGGTCTGCGCCAACGCCTGTGAAACCGCTTCGGCGAGATCGCGTTCGGCGCCGGCTTCGAGCAGCGCGTCGTCGATGCGCGTCGGGATGTCGCCCTCGACCTTGCGCAGGATGTTGCGGATGCGCTTGTTGGCCGCGGCCAGGGCGGCGGCTTCGGGGAGCGTCGCGAATTCGCCGAGCGCCTTCAGGCGGCGGTCGAAGTCGAGCAGCGATTTGGGTGCGATCGCGAGCACGGCTTCGAACTGCTGCGTCGGCACCGACTGCTCGGCGTAGTAACTGCGCAGGCGGTCGAGGATGAACTCGCGCAACTCGCCGACGTCGGCCCACGCCGCCTGGGCGTCCTTGCCGACTGCGCCGACGATATCGCGCGCGCGTTCCAGCGCCGTACCCAGGTCGAGATCGATACCCGCTTCGATCAGCGTCCGCGCCAGCCCCAGCGCATTGCGTCGCAACGCGAACGGATCCTTGTTGCCGGTGGGCTTGAGCCCCGCGGCGAAGCCGCCGGCCAGAGTATCCAGGCGTTCGGCGAGTGCGAGCACCTGCCCGGTCCTCGACGGCGCGATCGCGTCGGCGGAAAACCGCGGCATGTAGCCTTCATCGATCGCTGCCGACACGTCGGGGGTTTCGCCCTGGGCCGCGGCGTAGTAGCGACCGGCGATGCCCTGCAGTTCCGGGAACTCGTTGACCAGCCGCGACTGCAGGTCGGCCTTCGACGATTCGGCGGCGCGGCGCGCGCTTGCCGGATCGACACCGATGTCCCGGGCGATCATTTCGGCCAGCGCGGCGACCCGCGCGACCTTGTCGGCGACGGTGCCCAGCTTCGCCTGGTAGGTCACGCTCGCAAGCCCGGCATTCATCGACGCCAGCCCCTGCTTGAGGTCGGCGTCGAAGAAGAATTTCGCATCGGCGAAACGCGGGCGGATCACGCGCTCGTAGCCCTTGCGCACTTCGGCCACGTCGGTGGACTGGATGTTGGCGATGCCGATGAAATGCTCGACCAGGCGCCCGTCGGAATCGAGCACCGGGAAGAACTTCTGGTTGGCTTCCATCGTCGCCACCAGCGCTTCCTGCGGCACCGCGAGGAATTCGCGATCGAAGCTGCAGGCCACCGCGCTGGGCCACTCGACCAGGCAATTCACCTGCTCGAGGTTGTCGGCGTCGATCCGCGCGATGCCGTCGACGGCGGCCGCCGCATGCGCGACCTGGCGCTCGATGCGCTCGCGCCGCTCGTCGGGATCCACCAGCACCCTGGCCGCGCGCAGTGCATCGACGTAATCGCCCGGGGTGGGAATCCACACCGGCGACGGATGCTCGAAGCGATGGCCGCGACTGGTGCGGTCGCTGCGCAGGCCGAACAGCTCCGCGTCCACGATCGCGTCGCCCAGCAGCAGCACCAGCCAGTGCACCGGCCGGGCGAAGGCGTAATCGTGGTCGCCCCAGCGCATCGGCTTGGGGATGGGCATCGCCGCGATCGCCTCGCGCAGGATCTCCGGAAGCAGCGCGCGCGTGGATGCGCCCGGCGTCACCGCGCGATGCACGAAGCGCTCGCCCTTGGCGTCGGTGGTGCGCGCCAGCGTGCGCCAGTCGACGCCGGCCTTGGCGGCGAAGCCCTGCAGCGCTTTCGTCGGCTGGCCATCGGCATCGAGCGCGATGTTGAGGTACGGCCCGAATACTTCCGAGTGCTGCTCGGGCTGCTCGCCACCGACGCCCGGCAGCAGCACCGCGAGCCGACGTGGCGTGTAAAGCGGCTTGGCGCCGTCGCGATCCACAGCGATCCCGCGCCGCACCAGGCCATCGACCACGCCGTCGAACAAGGCCTGCGCCAGCCCCGGCAGCGCCTTGACCGGCAGCTCCTCGGTGCCCAGTTCGACCAGCAGCGGCTGCAGGCTCATGCCGCGGCTCCGTTGGCATGGCGCAGGCCCGGGAAGCCGAGCTTCTCGCGCTGCGCGTAATAGCTTTCCGCCACCGCCTGCGACAGCCGGCGCACGCGCAGGATGTAGCGCTGGCGCTCGGTGACCGAGATCGCGCGGCGCGCGTCGAGCAGGTTGAAGCTGTGCGAGGCCTTGGCCACCTGGTCGTAGGCCGGCAGCGGCAGGCCGAGCTCGACCAGCTTCAGTGCCTCGGCCTCGCAGGCGTCGAAGCGGTGGAAGAGTTCGGCGACGTCGGCATGCTCGAAGTTGTAGGCCGACTGCTCGACCTCGTTCTGGTGGTAGACGTCGCGGTAGGTGACGGGCGTGCCGTCGGGTCCGTTGGTCCAGACGATGTCGAACACGTTGTCGACGTTCTGCAGGTACATGCACAGCCGCTCCAGGCCGTAGGTGATCTCGCCCAGCACCGGCTTGCATTCGATGCCGCCGGCCTGCTGGAAATAGGTGAACTGGGTGACTTCCATCCCGTTCAACCACACTTCCCAGCCCAGGCCCCAGGCGCCGAGCGTCGGCGATTCCCAGTTGTCCTCGACGAAGCGCAGGTCGTGCACCAACGGATCGATGCCCAGCGCCGCCAGCGAGCCCAGGTACAACTCCTGCAGGTTGTCGGGATTGGGCTTCATCACTACCTGGTACTGGTAGTAGCGCTGCAGGCGGTTGGGATTCTCGCCATAGCGGCCGTCGGTCGGGCGGCGGCAGGGCTGCACGTAGGCGGCGTTCCACGGCTCCGGGCCGAGTGCGCGCAGGAAGGTCGCCGGGTGGAAGGTGCCAGCGCCGACTTCCAGGTCCAGCGGCTGCACCAGCACGCAGCCCTGCTGCGCCCAGTAGGCATTCAGGCGCTGGATCAACGACTGGAACGTGACCGCCTGCGAGCGATCCGTGACGGAGTTGGGCATGCCGTGGCCGACCGTGTTTGGGCGCGGGAAAAGCGGGCTAGTATACGGGCGCGGTCGCGCGCGGCCGCCAGACTCCCGATGTGCGCCAGGCGCCATCGCCCACCGATCGACGAGCAGGTTGCGCGGACCTTGAACGCGACATTCCCGGGCGCTCTTGCCAAACCCTTCCTCATCCTCGAAACCGGGCAACCGGTGCCGACCATGCGCCGGCATGGGCGTTTCCCGCACTGGATCCGGGTCGCCGCGGGGCTGCCCGCCGACGCCGCGATCGCGGTCAACGTCGAAGCCGGCGAAGCGCTGCCCGATCGCGACGGCTTCGCCGCCGTGCTGATCACCGGCTCCGGGGCGATGGTCACCGAGCGTCGCGACTGGAGCGAGCGCAGCGCGCAGTGGCTGCGCGATGCGGCCCATGCCGGCATGCCGCTGTTCGGCATCTGCTACGGGCACCAGCTGCTGGCGCACGCGTTGGGCGGCGAAGTCGGCGACAACCCCAGCGGCCGCGAGATGGGCACGGTGGCGATCGACCTGCACGCCGATGCCGCCGGCGATCCGCTGTTCGGCGGCCTGCCTGCGCGCTTTCCGGCCCAGGCCACGCACCTGCAGAGCGTGCTGCGCACGCCCGACGGCGCCACCGTGCTGGCGCGCAGCGCGCAGGACGGCTGCCATGCGTTCCGCTGGGGGACATCGGCCTGGGGCGTACAGTTCCATCCCGAATTCGGCACCGTCCACATGCGCGGCTACGTCGATGCCAAGCACGATGCGCTCGCGCGCGAAGGCCACTGCGCGAGGCGGTTGTCGCGTACGATCACCGCCACGCCGCACGCGCGACGGGTGTTGCGGCGCTTCGTGCGGCACGCGCTGCAGGTGCAGGCGCGCTGACACCGCACGCCGCGACCGGCGACGCCGCATCGGCGCGGCGCGCCGTGCGCATCAACGCAGGATCACAGGGGTACACGGATGCATACACACGCGATGGCGCCGGGCGCCGGCTGGTCCTGGCTGAAGCAGGCGATCAACCTGGGACGCAACAATCCGCGCGCGCTGTTCGGCGCGGCCGCCCTGCTGATGCTGGTCGCACTCATTCCCAGCGTGTTGCAGCTCATCGCGCAGCGGCTGTTCCCGGGGACGGCGGCGATGTTGTGGATCACCGGCGTGAGCCTGCTGGTGATGGTGGTGGTCTATCCGCTGCTGATCGGCGGTTTCTTTGGCGTGATCGACGCCACCGAGCGCGGCCGCCCGACCCACGCCACGGCATTGTTCGACACCTTCCGTCCCGGGCCCGCGCGCGGTCGGCTGATCGGCTTCGGCCTGCTGATGTCGCTGATCTACCTGCTCGCGTTCGGCGCGGTCCTGGTCGCCTTCGGCGGCGACGTCGCCAGCTGGTACGTGCAGGTGCTTGCCGCCGCGCAGCAGGCCACGCCGGGCACGCCGCCGGTGCTGCCGGCGGCGCCCTCGGGGCTGGGCACGGTGTTCGGACTGGGGATGCTGCTGATGATGTTCCTGGGCGGGGTGTATTCGATCGGCTTCGGCCAGGTCGCGCTGACCGACCGCAACGTCGGCGGCGCGCTCGCCGACGGTTTCGCCGGCACGATCAAGAACGTGCTGCCGCTGCTGGTGCTGGCGGTGGTGTCGCTGTTCGGGATGCTGGTGGTGGCGATCGTGCTCGGCCTGGGCCTGGCGCTGCTGATGGCGCTGGGCAGCCTGGTGCATCCGCTGCTGGGCATGCTGCTGGCGCTGCCGGTGTACCTGGCATTCCTGGTCGCGATGTACGTGGTGATGTTCGGCGTGATGTATTTCCTGTGGCGCGACGTCACCGCTGCCGGCGCGCCGACGCCATCGGCGCCCGCCGCCGGCTTCGAGGCCTGATCCAGCCCGCGCGGTTCATCCGCAAGCCGCCGGGTGGCAGCGGCTCCCCGGCAGGCGCGGCTTCAGCCGCGAACCGTGTCTTTTCGTCCGCCAGGCGCCCCTGCGCCGCTCCGCCTCGGCCGCCTACCCCAGCGACGCACGCAGCATCGCCATGTAGCGCGCCAGGCCCCAGGCCAGCAGCACGAAGCACGCCAGCACCTGCAATCCCAGCCAGGCGCGCGCCCACGCCGGCAACCGCGGCTGGGCGGCGTCGCTGACGACGCGTGTGCCCGCGACCAGGTCGTGCAGCGCGCGCCCTCGGGGCGACACCGCGACGAGCAGGTGGCCCAGGTTGAGCGTCAGCCAGGACAGCGCGCCGGAACCATGGCGCAGGGCGATCCGCGCCAGCGGCGGGCGCGCATCATCGACGGCTCCCACCACCCGCATCCGCAACGCGCGCTTGCCCGGCGTCGCCTGCCAGGGGCCCGCTTCGAAGCCGACGAACCACAACGCCGCCAGCGCCAGCATCCACGGCAGCCAGGGCAGGAGCATGCGATCGATGCCGGATTCGACCGCGCTCGCGGCGGCCTGCACGGCGGGATCGGCCAACAGCTGCGGCGCCAGCGCATCGGCTCGCGTCCCGTGCATGAGCGCGTCGGCCAACTGGGTGCCGAGCAGGTCGGACAACCGTGCGCTGGCGGCGGTGATCGCCTGCCAGCCGGAGACCAGCGACGACCACGCCAGCAACGTCGCCAGCGCGCCAACGACGGCGATGTCGAGCGACCAGGCGGCGTAGCGGCGCCAGAAACCGGCCGGCGCCGCAGCCGCGCGGACGCCGGAATCACGCCTGGCCGCTTCGCTCATTCCGACGTCGACACGCCACTCGCGCGCGTCGGCCGTACCGCGCTGGCGGCGAGGATGCCGGCTTCGTAGAGCAGGATCATCGGCACCGCGAGCAGCATCTGCGAGACCACGTCGGGCGGGGTGATGACCGCGGCCAACACGAAGATGCCGACCACCGCGTAGCCGCGCCATTCGCGCAGTTGTTTCGGCGTCACCCAGCCCAGCAGCGCCAGGATCACCAGCGCCACCGGCAACTCGAAGCTCGCCCCGAAGGCGATGAAGATCACCAGCACGAAGTCGAGGTAGTTGGTGATGTCCGTCATCATCGTCACGCCCGTGGGTGTCACCTTGTTGAGGAAGGTGAACACCGCCGGCAGCACGACGAAATACGCGAAGGCGCAGCCCAGGTAGAACAGCAGCAGCGCCGAGGCCAGCAGCGGCATCGCCAGCCGGCGCTCGCGCTTGTACAACCCGGGGGCGACGAACGCCCACAGCTGGTACAGCAGCCAGGGCATCGCGATCACCAGTGCGACGAAGAACGCGAGTTTCAACGGCGCGAAGAATGGCGACGCGACTTCGGTGGCGATCAGCTGGCCGCCCTTGGGCAGCTTCTCCAGCAGCGGCAGCGCCAGCAGCGCATACAGCCGGTTGGCGAACGGCAGCAGCACGACGAACATCAATGCCAGCCCCGCGACCGCGCGCAGCAGCCGCGTGCGCAGTTCGATCAGGTGGTCGAACAGGCGGGCGCCGCCGTCGTCGTCAGCGCTGGGGAGCATCGGCGGCGTCCTGGTCGGGTCCCGGCGGACGGTGCGAAGGCGCCGACAGCGCGTCGTCCTCGTCCTCGTCCATGGGCGGTGGCGGATCCTCCATCGGCGCGTGCAAAGACACTTCGGGATCAGGATCGAAGCCGTCGTCGTTCGTGGCCGGCAGTGCTGCCGCATCGTCCGCGGGAGGTTGGACCGGGGCCGTCGCACCCAGCGCCGGTGCGCCCGCGTCGAGCGACCGGGTCGCCGTTGGCGTAGCCGCGGCGGCGGGCAATGCCCCCCGTGGCTCGCGCGGTTGCCGCGGCTCGCGTGGGTCCGGCGACGGCCCGCGCATCAGCTCGTCGCTGGCGCCCTGGAAATCGCGCTGCAGGCTGGAGCCTGCTTCGCGCAACGAGGCCTGCGCCTCGCGCAGCGATTCGCGGGTCTCGTGCAACGTGCGTCGCAGCTCGTCGTCGGCCATTTCACGTTCGAACTCGGACTTCACTGAATTCCACTGCGCGCGTGCCCGCCGCACCCACAGGCCGGCAAAGCGCGCCGCCTTGGGCAGCCGCTCCGGGCCGAGCACCAGCAGTGCGACGACCGCGATGACCAGCAGTTCAGAGAATCCGACGTCGAACATCGCCGTGGCCCGCGCGGGTCGGCGAGGTCAGCGCGCGGAAGGCGGCGTGCGGTCGTCGTCGCGCTTCAGGGGATCGGCGGTGTCGCGGCGCGCGTCCGCCGCGCGCAGGGCTTCCTCGCGCGCGATCTCGTCGCGACGGGTCTGGTCGGCCAGCTTCTCCTGGTCGTGCTCGTTCATGCCCTTCTTGAAGCCCTTCACCGCCTCGCCCAGATCCTGGCCGACGTTCTTCAGGCGCTTGGTGCCGAACACCAGCACCACGATCACCAGCACGATCAGCCAGTGCCAGAGGCTCAAACCGCCCATGTGCGTTCGCCTGTTTGCGGGGGGAGCAACAGGATAGCGCAGCAGTGCAAAGGCGGCGTTTGGATGGCGTTACGACCGCCCGTCACGCGCCCGACGCCGGTGGCGACGCGGGTGCGGGCGTCGCCGAGGCCGGCGACGGGCTGGGCGGCAACGGCTCGGCGGTCGCCGGCGTGTCGTCGACCGGCTCGAAGGGCGTCGGCTGCGTCGCTGCAGGCACCGTGCTGGGCGCCC
>NZ_JAANOY010000017.1 GCF_011320095.1 Cognatiluteimonas telluris
GGCGCTCGCCGAGCGCATCGAGCTGGTGGCGCGCCGCCGCCTGGTCACCACGCGCCGCCGCGGCGCGGGCGGCCGCCAGTCGCGCGCTGGCCTCGACACTGCCGCCCTGCACCTGGCCGTCGTCGGCGGCCTGCGCGAGCAACACGTGCGCGCGCTCGTAATGGCCGCGATGCAGCGCTTGAAGGCCTTCGCCCAGCCGGGCGCGGGCACGCTGGTCCCGATGCCGACGCCAGCTGCGCAGTGGCAGCGCGAGCAGGGTCCACAGCAACCACAGCGCGGCGAGCAGCGCCAGGCCGATCGCCAGCGCGCTGGCCACGGTGGTGGTGTAGTCGCTCCCGCGGAAGCGCACCAGCACATAGCCCGGGTCGGCCAGCAGCACCTGCGCCAGCAAGGCGCCGACCAGCGCCAGCACGATCCAGAACAGCACGTTGCGGAACAGGTTCATGGCGATTCCATTCAGCGCGGGAGTGGCAGGCACGCTAGCGCGCCGGGTGTTGGCGTTTCGTATGGAGGCAGGCTAGCTGCCGTGGCCCAGGGCCTGCAGCTGGCGACGGGTGCTGCCCAGCGCCGGCAGCTGCAGCACCAGCGGCTGCGCACGCAGGGCCTGCAATGCGGCGCGGCGAGCGCGGCGTTGCGGCGAGTCCGGCCACAGCCGCGCGATCCAGCCGTCGGCGCGCCCCAAGGCAGCGCGGTAGGCAGCGGTATCGCGGCGCTCGATCGCCGCGCGCGCCAGGGTCAGTTCCAGTTGCAGCGCAGCGAATGCGGCCGCGCGTTCGCCGCCTGCGACCGCGACCGCTGCGTTCGAAGGCTGGACCTGCACGATGCGCGACAGCGCCCGCTGCCACCACGGCCGCGCCGCGGTCGCTGGCGATGGCGCCGTCGCCGGCAACGACAGCGACGCCGCGAAGCGATCCAGCTGCGCCAGCGCGGCGACTTTCGGATCCTGGGCCAGGGCATCGAGGGTGGCGCGTTCCTGCACCAGCGCTTGGCGCAGGTTGAGCAGCGCCGCATTGCCGCCGGCACCGGGATGGATGCCTTCGAGCACGCCCGCAGCCAGGGCATAGGCGTCGCGCGCGCCATCGAGGTCGCCGGCGATCCGCAGCCGCTGCTCGCCCTGTCCGAGCAGCAGGTCGACCTCGTCCAGCCGCAGCGCCTGTGCGCCGTCGCGGTCGGGATCGGCGAGCTTGCGCACGCTGTCCTCGAGCAGCGCCGCGCGCTGGCCGATGCCGAGCAGCTCCTCGCGCAGCACGCGGTTGGTGGCATCGGCCTGCTGCAGGCGCTGCGCCTGCGCGCGCTGGTCGACGCGCAGCGCATCGATGCGGGCGTCCAGCGCCTGCCATTGCTGGGTGGTTTCGGCCGCCCACGCGCGTGCGCGCCGCTGCTGTGCCTGCCACGCCTGCCAGCCGTACCAACCGGCGGCCGCCAGCACCACCAGTGCCACCAGCAGCCACCCGGCGCCGGTACGACGACGCGCGGGTGCAGGCAGCGGAGCAGCATCGTTCAAGCGGTTGGCCCGGTGGCATCGGCAATGCCGCGCATGCTAGCCGATGCCCCGCGCACCATCGCCGCGACCAGGTCGCGCGGCTGCGCGCTGGCGGCGACGACGACGCCGGTGAACCCCAGGCTGTCGGCCAGTTCCGCCAACCGAGGACTTGCGGCCGCGACGCGCGCCGTGCGCAGGCGCGCGGCGGCATCGTCAGGCAGCTGCGCCAGCGTGCATGCCAACGCATCGCCGCTGCTCAGGGCCAGCCATGCCGACGCCTGCAGCGCGCGCAGCGAGGCCAGCGCGCGCCGGTTGATGGCCAGCGGCGACCGCGTGTACACATCGGCGCGCAACAGGCGCGCGCCGCGTGCTTGCAGCACGCGCTCGATGGCGCCGCGACCACCGGGCGCGGTGAGCAGGCCGATCGGGGTTGCCTGCACGCCATGCAATCCGGGCAGCGCGAGCAGGCCCTCGCTATCCATGCGCCGGCTGGCGTCGGCGTCGCGGCGTTCGCCATCCGGCGGCGCGAACTCCCCGCCCGCTGGCGACATCACGCCCGCCACGCCAGCCCTTCGCAGCGCGCGCGCCGTGGCAGCGCCGACCGCGAACCACGCCTGTCCATGCGCCGCATGCAAGGGCTGCAACGCCACCGCCGCACGCACCGCGGCGGGGCTGGTGACCACGATCCTGGTGCACGCCAGTGCCGCAGCCAGGTCCGCGCGCGTCGCCGCGTCATCACGCGCGGCCAGCGTCCACGGCGACAAGGCCAGCAGCCGCGCGCCATGGCGCGCCGCCGCACGGCGCAGTGCCGCGTGCTGTCCCGCCGGCCGCAGCGAGATCACGTAGCATCCGGCGAGCACGGTGTCGGGCATCTGGGCAGGATAGCCAATGGATCTTGGATCGGTCGCCGCGGGCACGGATGCGGCTCTGGCGGCGTTGGCGCGGACGCTGCAGGCGATGCCGCCGGTGGCGGCGCTGCAGCTGCGCCTGGACGGCTTCGACGGGGAATGCCTGCGCCTGCACGCGCCGCTGTCCGCGCATGTCAACGACAAGGGCTGCGCATTCGGCGGCAGCCTCGGATCGCTGATGACGCTGGCGGCCTGGGGCGTGGTGAGCCTGCGGCTGCAGGCGGCGGGCGTGTCGGCCGACGTTTTCGTGGCAAGCGCGCAGGTGCACTATCGCGCGCCGCTGTTCGCCGACCTGCGGGCCGAGGCGCGCGTGGCCGACAGCGCCGATTGGGAGGCGTTCGTCGCCCGGTTCCATGAGCGCGGCAAGGCCGGAATCGAGCTCGACGCCTGCGTGCGCCTGCCCGACGGCGGGGTCGCGGCCGAATGCCATGCGCGTTATGTCGCCGTGGCCAGCAGGTAGGATGGCCTTCGCTCTCCTCCGGAACCCTCGCCATGCGCCGATCCAAACCCGCCCGGGCTGCCTGCATCGCGCTGCTGCTGGCGCTCTCGGCCTGCGCCACCGGCGGCGATCGCAGCAACGCGCTGGACAAGCTGCAGTACGCCTGGTCGGCCGCGATCCGCTGGGGCGACTTCGAAGGCGCCTGGAACATGCTCGACCCCGCCTATCGCGCCGCGCACCCGATGACCGGCCTGGAATTCGAACGCTACAAGCAGTTGCAGATCTCCGCCTACCACGACCTCGGGGCCCAGCTCGGCGACGGCACCGCGCTGCGGGAAGTCGAGATCGGTGTGATCAACCGCAACACCCTGGTCGAGCGGCAGGCGCGTTACACCGAGCAGTGGCGCTACGACCCGGTGGCCAAGACGTGGTGGGTGGAGTCGGGCCTGCCGGACCTGTGGCAGGCCCGGTAGTGCCCGCACCGGGCGGCTGATCGCACGGCGTTTTGCGCGCGGGCGGGCGAGCGGCGACAATCGCCGCCCCGCGCGATCCCCCGCGCGTTGCCCGGATTCCCGTGACCGCTCCCGAACTGATGGCCTTCGCCGGCCGCCACCCCTACCTGCTGCTGGCGCTGGGCGGACTGACCCTGGCGCTGCTTTTCAACGAGATCAGTGCGCTGTTCCGCGGCTACAAGGGCCTGGGCCCGGCGGCGCTGACCGCGCTGGTCAACCGCGACAACGCGCTGGTGGTCGACCTGCGCCCGCAGGCCGACTTCGAGAAGGGCCACATCCCCGGCGCACGCAACGTGCAGATGAGCCAGTTCGATCCGGAGAACAAGCAGCTGGCACCGGCGCGCGCGCTGCCGGTGGTGCTGGTGTGCAAGGCCGGGCAGACCTCGGGCGAGGCGGCCAAGCGCCTGCACAAGGCCGGTTTCGAACGCGTCTACGTGCTCGACGGCGGCATCGGCGCCTGGCAGCAGGCGGACCTGCCGCTGGCCAAGGGCCGTTGACCGGGATTGCGGAGTGATCCCGAGCGGCACCGGAAGCCCGGCCTCGCACCTCCCTGATGAAGCGCGCGCAGGCGCGCCGTAACGGCCGGCCCGCCGGCTTCGCCCGCGGCGCCGTGCGATAATTCCCGATTCCCCATTCGATCCGGCTGGAGTTGCAGATGTCCGAGCAAGACACCCTCAATGGCGCTGGCGGCGAACCCGGCGGCCCCGCGTTCACCGTCGAGAAGCTTTATCTCAAGGACGTCTCGTTCGAGGCCCCCGGCACCCCGCAGGTCTTCAACGAGGCTGGCCAGCCGCAGCTGCAGATGAACCTCAGCCAGCACGTGCAGAAGCTGTCGGAATCGGCATACGAAGTGGTCCTCGGCGTCACCCTGACCTGCACCACCGGCGACAAGACCGCGTACCTGGCCGAAGTGCAGCAGGCGGGCGTGTTCGGCCTGTCGGGTTTCGATCCGATGACCCTGGACGTGATGCTCGGCACCCATTGCCCGAACGCGCTGTATCCGTATGCGCGCCAGGCGATCAGCGACCTGATCCAGGGCGGCGGCTTCCCGCCGTTCCTGCTGCAGCCGATCAACTTCGACGCGCTGTACGCCGAGGGCGCGCGCCAGCGTGCCGAGCAGGCGCAGGGCAACGGCATGGACGGCGGCCTGGCCGGCGCGGAAACGGCCGGCAACGCCTGACCGGGCCGCGCCTGGCATGACCACCGACGCGGCGGCGCCAGCCGCCGGCCGTCCGCAGCGGGTCGCGATCCTGGGAGCCGGCTCCTGGGGCACCGCGCTGGCGGCGCTGATCGCACGCCACGGGCACCACGCGTGCCTGTGGGGTCGTGACGCGGACGTTGTCGCGGCGATCGACCAGCGCCACGAAAACCCGCATTACCTGCCCGGCATCGCGTTGCCCGGCGCGCTGCGGGCGACCACCGACCTGCCGGCCGCGCTGCGCGATGCCGACCTGGTGCTGGTCGCGGTGCCCTCGCATGCCTTCACCCACACCCTGCAGGCGCTGGCGCCGCTGCGGCCCACGCATGCCGGCGTGGCCTGGGCGACCAAGGGCTTCGAGCCCGGCAGCGGGCGTTTCCTGCATGAGGTCGCCGCCGATCTGCTCGGCCCGGGCGTGCCGCTGGCGGTCGTCACCGGTCCATCGTTCGCCAAGGAAGTCGCGGCCGGCCTGCCGACCGCGCTGACGGTGCATGCCGACGATGCCGCCTTCGCCCAGGTCGTCGCCGACGTGCTGCACGGGCCGAGTTTCCGCGTCTACACCGGCAACGACCTGCGCGGTGCCGAACTGGGCGGGGCGATGAAGAACGTGCTCGCGGTCGCCACCGGCGCCGCCGACGGCATGGGCCTGGGGCTCAATGCCCGCACCGGCCTGATCACCCGTGGCCTCAACGAGATGCTGCGGCTCAACGCCGCGATCGGCGGCCGCCCGGAAACCCTGATGGGGCTGGCGGGCCTGGGCGACCTGGTGCTGACCTGCACCGGCGAACTCTCGCGCAACCGTCGCCTGGGTTTGGCGCTCGGGCGCGGGCAGAGCATCGACGAAGCGGTGCGCGAGATCGGCCAGGTGGTCGAGTCGATCCAGACCGTGGACGAAGTCATGCGCCAGGCCGAGCGCCACGGCATCGAGCTGCCGATCTCCAGCGCGGTGCAGGCGGTGCTGCACGGCGAGATCACGCCGGCGCAGGCGCTGCAGCGCCTGCTCGCGCGCGAGCAGCGGGCCGAGTACGACGCGGGGCTGTTCCCAGGCTGACGTGGGTTGCCGGCCGTCCGCAGGAGCGGCTTCAACCGCGGGCGTTTCCCGCCAGGCCGTGCCACGCTTCATCGTCGATCGCCGCCCGCTCACGGAAGCGGCTGCAACCGCAAGCGGTTCGAGCCCGTCGTAACGAGCTGCGCCGCGCAAGTGCGCCGCGCCTTCGCAAGCCCGCTACGCGCCGCCGGCAAAACCATGCTGCCGCCAGGCTTCGTAAACCACGACCGCGACCGAATTCGACAGATTGAGGCTGCGGCTGTCCGGCCGCATCGGCAGGCGCAGGCGCTGCGCTTCTGGAAGCGCGTCCAGCACCGCCCCGGGCAGGCCGCGCGTCTCGGGACCGAAGAGGAAGACATCGCCGGCGGCATAACGCGGCGCGTCGTGCCGGATCCGCCCGCGCGTGCTCAAGGCGAACACCCGCGGCGCGGTGCCGTTCGCCCGTGCGATCGCCGCCAGCGCCGCGTCCAGCGAGGCGTGCACCTGCACCGTCGCGTACTCGTGGTAGTCCAGGCCCGCGCGACGCAGCCGCGCATCGTCCAGCGCGAAGCCCAGTGGCTCGACCAGGTGCAGGCGCGCGCCGGTGTTGGCGCACAGGCGGATCACGTTGCCGGTGTTGGGCGGGATTTCCGGCTGGTAGAGGAGCACGTCGAACATGGGGTATCCCGGCGCGGCGCGCCGCGATCACCTGTCGTCGTTCATCCGGCGGTGCCGGACAACGCCGACCACGGCGCCCGGCGCGGCTGGATGACCATCGATGATAACGATGCGGTCCGCAGCCGTCGCCACGGCACGGGTGGTGTTTGCGCAGGGCACGCTTCGGCCCGCCCGTGCGGCAGCTGGAACGGTCGACACGCCCGCTGCAGGCAACGCAGGCGGGGTTGCAAACCGCGCCTGCGTCACGTCTTGCACGGCGTCACCAAGGCAACGCTTCGCCCTGCCAATCCAGGAAGTGGCCGCTGTCCGACGGCTTCAATGCGCCGATCACGCGCAGCAGACCGGACACCGACTGCTCCGGCGTGACCGTCGCCCCGGCGCCGCCCATGTCGGTCTGCACCCAGCCCGGGTGCAATGCGATCACCGCGATGCCGCGCTCGCGCAACGCGGCCGCCAGCAAGGCGGTGGCCATGTTCTGCGCCGCCTTGCTGATGTCGTAGCTGGGCGTGCCGAAGCGCGTGGTGTTGGCGATCGAGCCCAGTTGCGAGGTGATGTTCGCGATCCGCGCGCCGTCGCGCAGCCGGGGTGCCAGCGCCTGCGCCAGCAGGAACGGCCCCATCGCGTTGGTGCGGAAACTGTCCAGGAGGTTGTCGGCGCCCACGCTGCCGAAGCGCTCGCCCGAATGCAGCACGCCGGCACCATTGACCAGCAGGTCGATGCGCGCGCCGTCGTCGTCCAGCAATGCAAGTTCGCGCACCAGCTCGGCGATCGCGCGCGGATCGGCGACATCCAGCGGCAGTACGTGCAGGCGGCCGGGGTGGTCGCCGGCCAGCGCGTTGAGCGCGGTTGCCTTGCCCGGCTGGCGGCAGGTGGCCACGATGCGGTCGCCGCGCGCAAGCAGCTGGCGGACGAATTCCAGGCCCAGGCCGCGGTTGGCGCCGGTGACGAGTGCATGCAGGGACGACATCGGCGCAGTGTGCCAGCCGCCGCGTGGCGGCGCTGTCGCCAGGGCGCTGGCCGATCAGGAGCGCCCGGCTGCCGGCGCCCGCGCAGGCCTGCGGCGACGTCCCGGCCGCGACATGGCGGCCGCAATCCGCCGCCACCGTACTAATGGGCTAGTGCCCCCGGCGCCCACGGCCGGTAGGATCGCGCCTTCGTGTCCTGATGATTGGAGCTTTCCGCATGTCGATCGTGTCCCGCGCCACGCGTCCCGCGCCGTCCTTCCGCCACGGCGTCCTCACGCTGGCGCTCACCGCGGCACTCGGCGGCTTCGCCATGCCGGCAACCGCGCTGGCGGACACCGCCACGCCAGTGGCCTCGCCGGCCGCGTCCGCGGTCGACATCGCCTACCAGCAGTTCACCCTGCCCAATGGCCTGCAGGTGATCGTGCACGAAGACCACAAGGCGCCGATCGTCGCGGTCAACCTCTGGTACCACGTCGGCAGCAAGGACGAACCGGCCGGGCGCAGCGGCTTCGCCCACCTGTACGAGCACCTGATGTTCCAGGCTTCGGAAAACCACAAGGGCGAGTACTTCACCCCCTTCGAGCAGGCCGGCGCGACCGACCAGAACGGCACCACCAATCCGGACCGCACCAACTTCTTCGAGAACGTCCCGACCACCGCGCTGGACATGGCGTTGTGGATGGAATCCGAGCGCATGGGCCACCTGCTGGGAGGCATCGACCAGGCCGCGCTCGACGAGCAGCGCGGCGTGGTGCAGAACGAAAAGCGCGAAGGCGAGAACCAGCCCTACGGCCAGCTCGACGAGGTGGAGGCCCGGACCATGTACCCGGTGGGCCATCCCTACCACCACACCACCATCGGTTCGATGGCCGACCTCAACGCCGCGTCGCTGGACGACGTCAAGACCTGGTTCCGCACCTGGTACGGCCCCAACAACGCGGTGCTGGTGCTGGCCGGCGACATCGACCTGGCCACGGCGAAAGACAAGGTCGCGCGCTACTTCGGCGACATTCCCGCCGGCCCGACCATGGCGCAGCCGAAGGTCGACGTGGCGCCGCTGGCCAAGTCCGGCCGCACCGTGCTCGAGGACAAGGTGCCGCAGCCGCTGGTGCAGCGGCTGTGGAACGTCGCCCCCGCCGGCACGCGCGAGGCGGACCTGCTCGACCTGTTCGCGCAGGTGCTCGGCGGCGCCGCCGACTCGCGCCTGGACCGCCGCCTGGTGCATGGCGAGAAACTCGCCGACTCGGTGGCGACCTACAACAGCTCCAGCCAGCTGTCGTCCAATTTCGTGGTGACGGCGATGGTCAAGCAGGGCGTCGACCCGGCGAAGGTCGAGGCGATCGTCGATGAGGAGCTGCAGCGCCTGCTCAAGGACGGCCCGACCGCCGACGAGCTGGCGCAGGCCAAGACCGTGGAGCGCGCGCGCTTCATCCGCGGCATCGAGCGCATCGGTGGGTTCGGCGGCAAGGCCGACATCCTGGCCTCGTGCGAAATCTACGAGCACAACCCCGGTTGCTTCCGCGACAGCTGGCAGACGATCTCCGCCGCGACCCCGGCCCAGGTACGCGCGGCGGCGCAGAAGTGGCTCGGCCAGCCCAGTCACAGCTTCGTGGTGATGCCCGGCAAGCGCGCGCCGCTGGTCGAGGATGCATCGGTCAAGCCGGCACCGATGACGCTGCCGACGGCGGATCCGAAATACTCCACGCTGCCCAGCCAGGTCGACCGCAGCAAGGGCGTGCCGGCCGTCACCACGTTCCCGGCGCTGAAGTTCCCGGCGCTGCAGCGCGCCACCCTGGCCAACGGCAGCACCCTGATCCTGGCCGAGCGCCACGAGATCCCCGTGGTGCAGATGAGCTACGAATTCCACGGCGGCTACGCCTCCGACCCGCAGGGCAAGCTCGGCACCGCCTCGTTCGCGATGAGCATGCTCGACGAGGGCGCCGGCGCGCTGGACTCGCTGGCGTTCAAGGGCAAGGCGGAGTCGCTGGGCGCGCGGATCGGCGCGGGGGCTTCGCTCGATGGCGCCAATGCCTACCTGTCGGCGTTGAAGAAGAACCTGGCGCCTTCGCTGGAGTTGTACGCGAGCATGCTGCGCGAGCCGCGTTTCGAGCAGAAGGAGATCGACCGGGTCAAGGCGCAGCGGATCGCCGGCATCGCCCAGGAGAAGGCGCAGCCGCAGACCTCGGCCCTGCGCGTGCTTCCGCCACTGCTGTTCGGCGCCGACCATCCCTACGGCGTGCCGTTCACCGGTAGCGGCACCGAGCAGCAGGTCGCCGCGATCACGCGTGACGACCTGGTGGCATACGACCACGCCTGGGTCAGGCCGGAGCAATCGACCCTGATCGTCGTCGGCGACACCACGCTGGCCGAGATCGTGCCGCTGCTCAACCGCACGCTCGGCGACTGGAACGGCGTGGGCAACGCCTCCCCGGCGCCGGCGATCCCGGTGGTGGCGCGCCCGGGCAAGGCGCGGGTGTTCCTGATCGACCAGCCCGGCGCGGTGCAGGCCAACATCTTCGCCGGCGAACTGGTGCCGTCCAGCAAGGACCCGGCGGCGGTGAAGTTCGGCATTGCCAACGACGTGCTCGGCGGGCTGTTCTCGTCGCGGCTGAACATGAACCTGCGCGAGAACAAGCACTGGGCCTATGGCGCCTACACCTTCGCGCCCGGTGCGGTCGGACAGCGTCCGTGGCTGGCGTTCGCGCCGGTGCAGATCGACAAGACCGCCGAGGCGCTGGGCGAGATGCAGCGCGAGATCGGCGCTTACGCCAGCGGCACCAGCCCGGCCACGGCCGAGGAAGTGCAGAAGGTGGTCGCCGACGACATCCGCAGCCAGCCGGGCGCCTACGAAACCGGCAATGCGGTGATGTCCACGATCGGCGGCATCGTCCGCTACGACCGGCCGGACGACTGGGTGATGCGCCGCAACGCCGAGGTCCTGGCGATGACCCCCGACCAGGTCAACGCCGCGGCGAAAGCGCTCGATGCCGATGCATTGACCTGGGTGGTGGTGGGCGACCTGTCGAAGATCGAGGCGCCGGTGCGTGCCCTCAAGCTCGGCACGGTCCAGGTGATCGATGCCGACGGCCATCCGGTGGCGGCGCCGCAGGCCCCCGCCGCCAGGTAGGCACCAGCGCGGGTTCAGCCACCCACGGCAGGCCGGGCCACAATCCGGCCTGCCGTTTTTGTTTCCCCCACCGCCTGGAGCCGCCCCGATGCGCAATGCCGTCTTCGTCCTCGCCGCACTGACCGCCACCACCGCCGGCTGCACCTGGGTGCACATGGCGCCCGGCGCCAGCGCGGTGCGCGTGGTTGCCGCCGCCCCGTCCGGCTGCCAGCCGCGCGGTGAGGTGGAGGTCTCGGTCAAGGCTTCCCTCGGCCCCTACGAACGCAATCCGCTGCGCGTGCACGACGAGCTGGAGACCCTGGCCCGCAACGAAGCGCCCGGGCTGTCGGCCGATACCGTGCAGCCGCTCGATGGCCCCGAGGATGGGGTCCAGCGCTACGCGATGTGGCGCTGCGGCCGCTAGGCGACAGGGCGCCATCCAACCGCCATCGCGTCCCCGCTGACGCGGCCACCCGCGCCCCTCTTGGCGCGCCGTCGCCGGGCGGGTCACTTGGTGGCCACGCAGCCACCCGCCGCCCCTTTCTTTCGCGCAGCGAAGGGGGCTGGGAGCGGTGCCCTTGCCTCCGGCCCGCCCGCCGAGTCGCACCCCAGGCAGCAGCCCCGCCCGATCCGTGCGCTCCAGCGCGGCAGCGTTAAGCAACGCGCGTTATCCTGTCGCGTTTTCTTCACATCCCGGGGCCACGCCAATGTTGTTCCAGCACGTCGCCATCGCCGGCCTGGCCCACGTCGACGCTCCGCGCCGGCTCGGCTCGGACGAGATCAACGCCCGCCTCAAGCCGACCCTCGACCGCCTCGGGATCAAGACCGACGTGCTGGGCGACATCGCCGGCATCCACGCCCGGCGGCTGTGGGACGACAACGTGCAGGCCTCCGATGCGGCGACGCTGGCCGGGGTCAAGGCACTGGCCGACGCCGGTATCGATCCGGACAAGATCGGCCTGCTGGTCAACACCTCGGTCAGCCGCGATTACCTGGAGCCGTCCACCGCCTCGATCGTCAGCGGCAACCTCGGCCTGGGCGAGTTGTGCCAGAACTTCGACGTCGCCAACGCGTGCCTGGCGTTCCTCAATGGCATGGACATCGCCAGCCGCATGATCGAGCGCGGCGAGATCGACTACGCCCTGATCGTCGACGGCGAGACCGCCAACCTTGCCTACGAGAAGACGCTCGAGCGCCTGGGCGCCGGCGACCTGACCGAAGCGCAGTTCCGCAACGAGATGGCCACGCTCACGCTGGGCTGCGGCGCCGCGGCGATGGTGCTCGCGCGCGCCGAACTCGCGCCGGGTGCGCCGCGCTACCGCGGTGGCGTCACCCGCGCCGCGACCCAGTTCAACAACCTGTGCCGCGGCAACCTCGACCGCATGGTCACCGACACCCGCATGCTGCTGATCGAGGGCATGAAGCTGGCGCAGAAGACCTTCGTCGCCGCCAAGATCGCGCTGGGCTGGGTGGTCGAGGAGATGGACGAGTTCGTCATCCACCAGGTCAGCCAGGTCCATACCAAGGCCTTCATCGAAGCCTTCGGCATCGACCCGAAGAAAGTGCTGACGATCTTCGGCGAGCACGGCAACATCGGTCCGGCCTCGGTGCCGATCGTGCTGAGCAAGCTGCGCGAGCTGGGCCGGCTGAAGAAGGGCGACCGCGTCGCCCTGCTCGGCATCGGCTCGGGCCTGAACTGCTCGATGGCGGAAGTCGTCTGGTAAGCACGCTCGCTGTCGGCGGATCACCGACATGTATAGAAAACAGATAATTCTGGACACGCCCGGGCGGACGTGTATATAAAACCACCACTTTCTATACATGAGCGCCGCGAGGATGCCGATTCCCCCGCTGCACCGGCTCGATCCGCGGCGCTTTGAGACGGCCCCCATCCTGAAGCGGCTCAACGCCGCCAGCCGTGCGCTGGCCGAACTCAAGGGCGTTGCGGCCAGCATCCCCAATCAGGACATCCTCATCAATACCCTGGCCCTGCAGGAGGCCAAGGACAGTTCGGCGATCGAGAACATCGTCACCACGCACGACGAGTTGTTCCGCGACGACGATCCCGCCGAGGCCGTTGGCACGGCCATCAAGGAAGTGCTGCGCTACCGTCAGGCCCTGCGCGCCGGCTTTGAGCAGGTCAGCGAGCACGACTTGCTGACGCTGAACATCATTATCGGCATCCAGCGGCAGCTGGAATGCAACCAGGCGGGCTTCCGCAAGCTGCCGGGCACGCAACTGCGCAACAGCACTGGCGCGGTGGTGTATGAACCGCCGCAGGATGCGCCCGAGGTCGAGCGACTGATGGGCGAGCTGGAACACTTCATCCACGACCAGCCGGAGTTCGCAGCCGACCCGCTGGTGAAGATGGCCCTGATCCACCACCAGTTCGAGAGCATTCACCCGTTCTACGACGGCAACGGGCGCACCGGGCGAATCATCAACGTGCTGTACCTGGTCAAGGAGAGGCTGCTCGACATCCCGGTGCTGTACCTGAGCCGGCATATCGTCCGCACCAAGCCGGAGTACTACCGCCTGCTGCAGGCGGTGCGCGATGACGACGCGTGGGAAGACTGGGTGTTGTACATGCTCGACGCGGTCGCCATCACGGCCGCCGATACCATCACCACCATCCAGTCGATCAAGACACTCCTGCAGGACGCCAAGCAAACCATCCGCGCCAACTACAAGTTCTACAGCCAGGACCTGATCAACAACCTCTTCAGCCACCCGTATACCAAGGTGGAATTCGTGCAGCGCGAGCTGGGCGTGTCGCGTCTGACGGCGACGAAATACCTGGACACCCTGGCCCGGGATGGCGTGCTCGACAAGCGCCGGATCGGACGCACCAACTATTACGTCAACCGACCGCTGTTTGCGCTGTTGAGTGGTACGCCTGCATGAGTCGATACGACGACCTCGATCGTGAGACCCTGATCCGCCTGTTGCAGCGGCGCGATGCCGAGCGCCAGCTCGGGCTGGTGTGGGAGCGCGACGACATCGAAGCCGATCGCGCGCTCAACGACGACTACGTCGCGCTGGAGCTCAACCCAGCGCTGAGCCACGGCGACGCGCCGTGGAACAACCTGATCATCGAGGGCGACAACTTCGACGCCCTGCGCGCGTTGCGGATCAGCCACAAGGGTGCGATCCGCTGCATTTACATCGACCCGCCGTACAACACCGGCAACCGCGACTTCGTCTACAACGACCGTTTCGTCGACAAGACCCATCGCTTCCGCCATTCACTGTGGCTGGAGTTCATGTACCGGCGCCTGGCGCTGGCGAAAGAGCTGCTGGCCGATGACGGCGTGATCTTCGTCAGCATCGACGACAACGAGCTGTTCCGGTTGGGGATGCTGATGGATCGAGTGTTTGGGCCCGACAACTTTGTCGCGCAGTTCATCTGGCGGAAAGTCGATAGCCCAAACGACAACAAGGTAGCCATTACCCCTGACCATGAATACCTGTTGTGCTACGCGCGTCAAAGCGACCTCCTTCATCTGGTGCAGAAAGAAGCGCCGGAGATCGTTGCTGCATATGGTCAGCGAACCGAGGACGGCACGCGCTACCGCGACAGGTTGCTGAAAAAAAATGGTGCGAACAGCCTCCGCAGCGATCGACCGACGATGTTTTTCCCAATTAAGGGCCCTGATGGTACCGACGTTCTGCCGATTCACGACAACGGCGAAGAGGCGCGCTGGGCCAAAGGCGCCGAGGCCGTTAACGTCCATATCGCCGACGGCACCTTGATCTGGAAGGAACGCGAAAAGCTCGGCCGCGTCGTCTGGGAACCCTACACCCGCGAATACGCTCCTGAAGATCCGTCCCGTCCATGGCCCACGATCTGGGCCGACCTGCCGACAATGCGCCAAGCAAAGGCGTTTTTGCGGGATATTTTTCACACCGCAGACCTGTTCAGCACGCCCAAGCCGGTGGAATTGATCGAGCGGGTGCTGCGTGTCGTCGGCGATAAAAACGCTGTTGTGCTGGATTTTTTTGCCGGCTCCGGCACCACTGCCCACGCCGTCGCCAACCTCAACGCCGAAGACGGTGGCACCCGCAAATTCATCCTCGTCAGCAGCACCGAAGCCACCGAAGACACCCCCGACAAGAACCTCTGCCGCGATGTCTGCGCGCAGCGGGTGCGCAAGGTGCTGGGCGGTTACACCAATGCCAAAGGCGAGGCGATCGCCGGGCTGGGCGGTGGCTTCGCCTACCTGCGTGCGCGGCGGGTGCCGCAGCACCGTCTGGCGGTGAAGCTCGAGCACGCCGAGATCTGGAATGCGCTGCAGCTGCTGCATGGCCTACCGCTGGCACCCTGGACCATGGGTGGCTTTGGGCACGCCGACGGCATGGCCTATCTCGCCGACTTCCGCGACGCCTCGCTCGCGCGCCTGCACGCGTGGCTGCCAGCGGCGCCGGCGGATGCGGCACTGTACGGCTGGGCGCCGGAGCGCCTGCGCGAGTTGGCACCGGAGCTCGACGTGCGGCCGATTCCCGAATTCCTGCGCGAACGCTTCGGACGCTGACATGCCTGCCACGCTCAAGGACTTCCAGCTGATCGTGCGCGAAGGCATCAACGCGCGCCTGGCCAACGTGCGTTCGCTGTACACGCAGATCGCCGCCGACACGCCGCAGCGCATCGACCTGGCGCGGCGCAACGACGGCGCGGTGGTGCTGCAGGCGCCGACCGGCGCCGGCAAGACCCTGATCGCGGTGGAAGCCATGCGCGCGGCCTCGCGAGCAGAACCGATCCTGTGGTTCTGGTTTGCGCCATTCACTGGACTGGTGGAGCAGTCGCGCCAGGTCCTTGCCACCCAGGCGCCGGAATTGACGCTGCTGGACCTCGACAGCGACCGCCAGATCGATGCCGTGCGCGGCGGCGGCGTCTTCGTCGTGACCTGGGCCTCGCTGGCCGCGCGCAGCGCCGACAGTCGCCGCGCCCGCCAGTCCGGCGACGCCGGCCTGGCCATCGACGAACTCATCGCGCTGGCACGCGCCGAGGGCCTGCGCATCGGCTGCGTCGTCGACGAGGCACATCACGGCTTCCAGCGGGCCGCGCAGGCACGCGCCTTCTTCAGCGAGGTGCTCAAGCCGGACTATGCGCTGCTGATGACGGCCACGCCGCGCGACGCCGACATGCCGGCCTTCGAGCGTGCGACGGGGTATGTGGTGGGCGCCCCGGCGGACTGGGCCTCGGTCAGCCGCTTCGATGCGGTGCAGGCCGGACTGCTCAAGGACGGCGTGCGCACCGTGCGCTTCGTCGCCCGCGACGGCGACACCGCGCAACTGGTGGACTTCGAGCATCTTGCGCTGCGCGAATGCGCGGCCATGCACCGGCGTATTCGTGCCGAGCTCGCTGCGTTGGGCGTCGCGTTGACGCCGCTGATGCTGGTGCAGGTGCCCGACGGCAAGCAGGCGCAGGACGCGGCGCGGCGCTACCTGGTCGAAGAACTGGGCTTCGCGGATGCAGCGGTGCGCGTGCACACCGCCGACGAACCCGATCCAGACCTGCTGGCGCTCGCCAGCGATCCCACGGTCGAGGTGCTGATCTTCAAGATGGCGGTGGCGCTGGGTTTCGACGCGCCGCGCGCTTTCACGCTCGCGGCCTTGCGCGGCACCCGCGATGCCGGGTTCGGCACCCAGGTGATCGGCCGCATCGTCCGCCGCCATGCGCTGCTGCAGGGCCGCGCCTTGCCGCCGCTGCTGCGGCAGGGCTGCGTGTTCCTGGCCAATTCGGAATCCCAGGAAGGCCTGCTGGAAGCGGCGGCCCAGATCAACACGTTGACCACGCAGGCGCCGGAGCTCGGCACGCAGACCGTAGTGACGGTCGTCGGCAATACCGCCGAGGTGCAGGTTGCGCGCAGTGGCGAACCGATGAGCCTGCTGGTGTCGTCGGCCGGCGCCAGCCTGGTCGACAGCAGTGATCCATCACGCTCGGTGGCCTTGCCCGCAGCGGATGCGTCTGCGCTGGAGGCGGCCTTGGCTGGGACCGCCTTCGCCGGCTTCGCAGCGGCAGCGCAGGCCACGCTGGCGATGGAGGGTGGCACCGGGGGCGCGCCGCGTGCTTTGGACGAGCTGATGGCGGCCTATGCACAAGCCACACCCCAGCCGTTCGAGTACGTCAGGCGCCCGGATGCGCCGGCGAGTCTGCGCGGCGAAAAGCTGCCGCCCCCCGGTGAGGATTTCGAGGCCGGGGTTGCGGCGCATATGGATTTCTCACCAGCCGTGCTGGGCGATCGCCTGCGCGATCGGGTGCAGGTGCAGCGTGCCGAATCGAATCTGTTCACCGGTGGCGAAGCGGTGGCCGAAGCCACCGAGGACGTGTGGGCCACCATGTCGACCCGGGCTCTGGCGGCACGCGCCGAGCAGATCCGACTGCGGCTGGGTGAGGCCAACGATCGCGAGCTGCAGCGTCGGCTGCTGGCGCGGTTCGAGCGCGCCATCGTCGACTCTGGCGCCAAGCCCCCGGCCGACGAGGAAGCGTTGGCGGAGCAGCTCGACCTGGTGCTGGCGCGTCGCCCGCAGCTGCTCACTGCCGCCTATCAGTCGCTGCGTCACCAGAACGTGCTGGACATTGACGTCCCGCTTGCCGGCGGCATCGAATCGGCGCTGCGCCTGCCCGCTGCCAGCCGCAACCTCTATGGCGTATTCCCGCCCGGCCTCAACCCGGACGAACTCGCGGTCGCTCAGGTGCTCGATGCCAGTCCGCTGGTGACGTGGTGGCATCGCAATCCGCCCAAGACCGGCGTGGGCCTGTACCGGTGGGATGAGGGTGCCGGGTATTACCCGGACTTCATCGTCCGCCTGGCCGCGCGCCCGGGCCACGGCATCGCACTGCTGGAGGTCAAGGGTGACTTCCTCGCAGGCAAGGACAGCGAGGTCGACAAGGCCTCCGCCGGCCACCGCGACTATGGCCGCGTCTACATGGTCGGGCGCAAGCGCGGCGAAAGCACCTTCAGTTTCCTCCGCAACCTCGGCGGCAAGCTGCAGAGCGCGGGTGGTTTCAGCGTGGAGCAGTTGCAGTTTCCATGACATATCCCGACTACCCGTTCGACCTGTATCGGCTCGAAATTCGCCCCGGGATCGCGCTGTCGTACCTGGACGAAGGCCCGCGCGATGGCGAGGTGGTCGTGATGCTGCACGGCAATCCGTCGTGGAGTTTCTACTGGCGCCACCTCGTGCTCGGGCTGCGCGACCGCTATCGCTGCATCGTGCCCGACCACATCGGCATGGGGCTGTCGGACAAGCCGGACGATGGCGGCGGCGTGCGGCCACCGTCGCAGCCGGATACGCGCGCAGGTCACTACGACTACACGCTGCAGTCGCGCGTGGACGATCTGGCGACGCTGCTCAATCAGCTTGGGATCACCGGCCCGATCACGCTGGCGGTGCACGACTGGGGCGGGATGATCGGCTTTGGCTGGGCGCTGTCGCACCTGCCGCAGGTCGAGCGGCTGGTGATCCTCAACACCGCGGCGTTTCCATTGCCGGACGCCAAGCCGATGCCGTGGCAGCTGTCGCTGGGACGCGACTCGCGCGCTGGCGGGTTGCTGATCCGCGCGTTGAACCTGTTCGCGCGCGGTGCGGCGTGGTTCGGCACCCGGCACCGTTTGCCGGCCGATGTGCGCCGCGCCTACATCAAACCTTATGCGGGCTGGCGCAATGCGATCAGCACGTTGCGCTTCATGCAGGACATCCCGTTGCGGGAGGGCGACCGCGCGTGGCCACTGGTCGCGGAGGCCGGGCGTCGATTGCACGAATTCGCGGATCGTCCGGCGTTCATCGGCTGGGGGCTGCGCGATTTCGTCTTCGACCGGCATTTCCTCGACGGGTTCCGTCGCGCGTTGCCGCAGGCCGAGGTGCATGCGTTCGAGGATGCCGGGCATTACGTGCTGGAGGACAAGCACGCGCTGCTGGTGCCGCGGATCCGCGCGTTCCTCGATCGCACGTCGCAGCGCCCTTCGTAGGAGCGGCTTCAGTCGCGAGCTCCTGGTGTGGCGTGAATTGCCCACAGGAAAGCTCGCGGCTGAAGCCGCTCCCACAGGAAGCCGGCCCCACAGGAAGCCGCCCCCACCAGGAAGCCGGCCCCACAGGAAGCCGGCCCCACAAAAATCCGCTCGCCTACAATCGGCCGATGAGCGATCCCTGCAATATCGCCGCCGCCCTGCCACGCCTGGCGCGCGAGCGCCCTGACCAGGTCGCGATGCGCTGCCCGGGGCGACGGCAGTGGAACGGCATGGCCCGCTACGACATCGCCCTGACCTACGCGCAACTCGATGCCCGCAGCGATGCCATCGCCGCCGGCCTGGCCCGACGCGGCATCGCCCGCGGCACGCGCACGGTGGTGATGCTGCGGCCGACGCCGGAGTTCTTCCTCACCCTGTTCGCGCTGTTCAAGGCCGGCGCGGTGCCGGTGCTGGTCGACCCGGGGATCGACAGGCGCGCGCTGCGGCAGTGCCTGGACGAGGCGCAACCCGAAGCGTTCATCGGCATCGCGCTGGCGCACGTCGCGCGCGTCGCGCTGCGCTGGGCGACGTCGGCGCATACCCGCATCACCACCGCGCCGCGCGCGTGGCTGGCCGACGCCACGCTGGCGCAGGTGGAGCGCGACGGCACCGGCGCCGGGCCGCAACTGGCTGACACCGCGCCGGACGACATCGCCGCGATCCTGTTCACCAGCGGCTCCACCGGCGTGCCCAAGGGCGTCGTCTACCGGCATCGCCACTTCGTCGCCCAGGCGGCGATGCTGCGCGAGGCCTTCGGAATCGGCGAGGGCGGCGTCGACCTGCCGACGTTTCCACCGTTCGCGCTGTTCGACCCCGCGCTCGGGCTGACCTCGATCATCCCCGACATGGATCCGACGCGGCCGGCGCGTGCCAACCCACGCAGGCTGTTGCGCGCGATCGAGCGTTTCGGCGTCGACCAGCTGTTCGGATCGCCCGCGTTGATCGCGGTACTGGCCGCGCACGGCGCGCCGTTGCCGTCGCTCCGGCGCGTGACCTGCGCCGGCGCGCCGGTGCCGGCCGCGGTCGTGGCCGCGATGCGCGCGCTGCTGCCCGACGACGCCCGCTTCTGGACGCCTTACGGCGCCACCGAATGCCTGCCGGTGGCCGTGATCGAAGGCCGCGAGCTGCAGGCCACGCGCGAGCGCAGCGAACACGGTGGCGGCACCTGCGTCGGGCGCCCGGTGGCGCCGAACGTGGTGCGCATCATCGCCATCGACGATGGCGCGATCGCGCACTGGGACGATGCGCAGCTGGTCAGGCCAGGACAGGTCGGCGAAATCACTGTCGCCGGACCCACCGCGACCGACAGTTACTTCAACCGCGACGCGGCCACGCGGCTGGCGAAGATCCGCGAAGCCTTGCCCGACGGCAGCGAACGCATCGTGCATCGCATGGGCGACCTGGGTTACCTCGATGGCGAAGGGCGCCTGTGGTTCTGCGGTCGCAAGTCGCAACGGGTGGTCACCGCCGACGGTCGCGTGCTGTGCACCGAGCAGGTCGAGCCGGTGTTCAACGTGCATTCGGACGTGCGGCGCACGGCATTGGTCGGTGTCGGTGCCGCTGGTGCGCAGCGGCCAGTGTTGTGCGTCGAGCTTGCAACCGGCGTCGCCGGCGACCAGCAGCCGCGCATCGCGGCCGAACTGCGGCACCTCGGCGAAGGCTTCGTGCATACGGCCGGCATCCGCGACGTGCTGTTCCATCCGCGCTTCCCGGTCGACATCCGCCACAACGCCAAGATCGGCCGCGAAGCGCTGGCGCGCTGGGCGTCGCGTGCCTTGCGTTCGACGCGCAGGACGCGCGCTTGAAACTGCTCGTCACCGGCGGTGGCGGCTTCCTGGGCCAGGCGCTGTGTCGCGGACTGGTCGAGCGCGGCCATGAGGTCCGCAGTTTCAATCGCGGACATTACCCCGCGCTCGACGTGATCGGCGTGCGCCAGCTGCAGGGCGATCTCGCCGACCGCGCGGCGGTGCTCGCGGCGGCCCACGGCTGCGAGGCGATCTTCCACAACGCGGCCAAGGCCGGCGCCTGGGGCAGCTACGACAGCTATCACCGCGCCAACGTGGTCGGCACCGACAACGTCATCGCCGCCTGCCGCGCGCACGGCATCGCGCGGCTGGTGTACACCTCCTCGCCCAGCGTCACCCATCGCGCGACCCACCCGGTCGCCAACGGCACCGCCGAGAACGTGCCCTACGGCGAACACGTCAAGGCGCCGTACGCGGCGACCAAGACCATCGCCGAGCGCGCGGTGCTTGCAGCGAACGGCGGCGACCTTGCCACCATCGCGCTGCGACCGCGCCTGATCTGGGGTCCGGGCGACCAGCAGCTGCTGCCGCGGCTGGTCGAACGCGCGCGTGCCGGGCGGCTGCGCATCGTCGGCAGCGGCGACAATTTGATCGACACCACTTACATCGACAACGCGGCGCAAGCGCATTTCGATGCCTTCGAACACCTGCGCTTCGGCGCCGCGTGCGCGGGGCGCGCGTATTTCATCAGCAACGGCGAACCGCGCCGCGCGCGCGACATCATCAATGCGCTACTGCACGCGGCGGGCGCACCGGCCGTCACCGGTCACGTGCCGTTCCGTCTCGCCTATGCGATCGGCGCGGGCTGCGAGGCGGCGTGGACACTGTTGCCGCTGCGCGGCGAACCGCCGTTGACGCGGTTCCTTGCCGAACAGCTGGCGACCACGCATTGGTATGACATGACGCCGGCCATGCGCGACTTCGGCTACACACCGCGGGTAACGATCGACGAGGGGCTGGCGCGGCTGGCAGCCAGCTGGACGCGCTGACCATCGCCGCGCGGACCCGGGTGGGACCGGCGGCCGGCCGTCGCAGCGCCACGCCGGCGTTCGCGGTGCGATGCGGGGTGACCCTTACAATGGCGCGATGACGCCCATCCCCCTGTCCTGGAAACCGCTCGCCGGCCGCACCCTCGAGGCCGCGCTCAATCGCGCGCTGGCGCTGGATCCGGACACGCGCGACGGGCTGCGCGCGCTCGATGGCCAGCGCGTCGTGCTGCGGGTCGAGCAACCCGCGCTCGCGCTGCAGGTGCGGGTGGACGGCGACCGCCTGCGCGTGGGTCCGGTCGAGGACAGCGCCGAGCCCGACCTGAGCGTGCGCGGCACCCTGGGCGCGTTGTTCGCGCAGCTGCCGTTCGCCGGCAGCCTGCGCCGCGACGACGCGCCACCGGTCGGACGCCTGCACCTGTCCGGCGATGCGGAGCTGGCACGCCGCCTGCAGCGGCTGGCCGAGCGCTTCGATCCGGATTGGCAGCAGCCCTTCGCCGCCGTGTTCGGCGACGTCCTCGGCGTGCAGATCGCCAACGCGGTGGCCGCGGCCTTGAAGGGCGCGCGCCGGGCCGGACGCGACTTCGCGGAAAGCGCGGCCGAATACCTCACCGAGGAATCGCGCGACGTCGTCGGCCGCGATGAGTTGAACGCCTTCCACGACCACGTCGATGCGGTCCGCGACGACACCGAGCGCCTAGCCGCGCGGGTGTCGCGGCTGCAACGCGGAGCGGCCGGATGAAGTCCGGCCTGCGTGCGCTGCGCATCGGCCGCGTGCTGTTGCGCTACCGGCTGGACGACCTGCTGCGCGACACGCCGGCCGAGCGCTGGCTGCGCTTCATGCGTCCGTTCGTGCCGCGCGCCTCCAGCGCGATCGCGGCCATGCCGCGCGGCGCGCGCCTGCGACTGGCGCTGCAGGAACTCGGGCCGATCTTCGTCAAGTTCGGGCAGATCCTGTCCACGCGTCGCGACCTGGTGCCGCCGGACGTCGCGCAGGAACTGACGCTGTTGCAGGATCGCGTGGCGCCGTTCGATGGCGACACCGCGCGCGCGCTGGTCGAGCAGGCGCTGGGGCAACCGATCGCGGTCGCCTTCGCCAGCTTCGACACCAAGCCGCTGGCCTCGGCGTCGATCGCGCAGGTGCATGCGGCGACGCTGTTCGCAGCGGACGGCACGCCATCGCGCGATGTCGTGGTCAAGGTGCTGCGCCCCGGCATCGGCCAGCAGATCGACCAGGACATCGCGCTGCTGCGCACGATCGCGGGCCTGGTCGATCGCACCCATCCGGCCGCCGACAAGATCCGCCCGCGCGAGATCGTGCGCGAGATCGAAACCACGCTCGCCGCCGAGCTCGACCTGCAGCGCGAAGGCGCCAATGCCTCGGTGCTGCGGCGGTTCTGGCTGGGCCCGGATGGACAGCCCGGCCCCGACCTCTACGTGCCGGAAGTGATCTGGTCGCACACCGCCGAGCGCGTGCTCACGCTCGAGCGCGTGCATGGCATTCCGTCGGACGACATCGCCGCGCTCGACGCCGCCGGCATCGACCGCCAGCGCCTGGCCGCCAAGGGCGTGCGCGTGTTCTACACCCAGGTGTTCCGCGACAACTTCTTCCACGCCGATGCGCACGCCGGCAACATCTGGGTCGACACCGATCCGGCGCGACGCGACGACCCGCGCTTCATCGCGCTGGACTTCGGCATCATGGGCCAGCTCTCCAGCGAGGATCAGTACTACCTCGCCGAGAACTTCATGGCGATCTTCAACAAGGATTACCGCCGCATCGCCGAGCTGCACGTGCAGGCCGGCTGGATGCCGTCGCATATCCGCATCGACGAGCTCGAGGCCGCCGCGCGCACGGTGTGCGAGCCGTACTTCACCCGGCCGCTGTCGGAGATCTCGCTGGCCGAGGTGCTGCTCAAATTGTTCCGCACCGCGCAGCGCTACGAGCTGACGATCCAGCCGCAGCTGATCCTGCTGCAGAAGACCCTGCTCAACATCGAAGGCGTCGGCCGCCAACTCGATCCCGCCATCGACATCTGGGCGGTCGCCCGGCCGGTGCTCGAACGCATCCTGCGCGAGCGCTACAGCCCGCGCCGGCTCGCGCGCGAATTCCGCAAGCGCCTGCCGGAGCTGATCACGCAGGCGCCGGACATGCCGCGGCTGCTGCACGCCTGGCTGGAGCAACAGGTCGAAGGCCGGCAGGAACTGCACATGCATTCGCGCCAGCTGGCCGACATCGCCGAGGCCACCGGGCAACTGCAGCGGCGCGCGGTGGGCGCGATCGTCGGCAGCGCGCTGCTGATCGTCGCCGCGGTGCTGTATGCGTTGGATGCCGGCGGACCGCAGCTGGCGCGGATTCCCGCCGCCGCCTGGGTCGCCGGACTCGGTGGCGCGTGGGCGTTGCTCGCGGCGTGGCCGAAGCGATGAAGCCAGCGACGGCGTCGACCGCGGCGCTCGCCAGCGGTGTCGCCTCGCGGGTGGCGGCGGCACGGGTGCTCGACGCGGTGCTGCACAAGGGCCGCTCGCTCAAGGGCGAGCTGGCGACGGCGCTGCCGGCGCTCGCCGATCCGCGCGATCGCGCGCTGGTGGAAGCCATCGTGTTCGCCGCGTTGCGCCAGCGCGCGGGTTACGACGCCGCGCTCGCCGCATGGCTGCCCAAGCCGCTGGGCCAACGCGACGCGCCGCTACGTGCGTTGCTGCACGCCGGCTTCGCGCAGCTCGATGCGCTGGCGCTGCCGGCGCACGCGGCGGTGGCGTCGACGGTGGACGCGGCGCGCGCCATCGGACGCACGCACCAGGCCGCGCTGGTGAACGCCCTGCTGCGCCGCGCGCAGCGCGAAGGCCTGCCGGCAGGCGATCCCTCCGCGGCATGGCCGCCGTGGCTACTGGCGCAACTGCGGCGCGACTGGCCCGGCGACGCGGACGCGATCCTGCGCGCGAGCGTCGAGCCCGGGCCGTTGTGGCTGCGGGTGAATACGCAGCAGGGCAGCGTCGCCGCTCTGCAGGCGCAGCTGGCGGAGAGCCGGATCGAAGCCTCGACGACGCCGCTGTGCCCGCAGGCGCTGCGGATCGATGCGCCGGTGCCGGTGTCGGCGCTGCCGGGCTTCGCCGACGGCGCGCTGTCGGTGCAGGACGGCAGCGCGCAGCTGGTTGCCGATGCCTTGTCGCCGTCGCCCGGCGCGCGCGTGCTCGACGCCTGCGCCGCCCCCGGCGGCAAGGCCGCGCACCTGCTCGAACGCGATCCGACCATGCGGCTGCTGGCGCTGGACGTCGATCCGGCGCGGCTGCGGCAGATCGGCGCGACCTTCGCCCGGCTGGCGCTCGGTGCGACGGCCGCGTTGCGGCAGGCCGATGCCGCCGATGTCGGCGCGTGGTGGGACGGGCGGCCGTTCGACGCCATCCTGCTCGACGCGCCGTGCAGCGCGACGGGCGTGGTGCGGCGACAACCGGACATCCTGCTGCACCGGCGCGAGGCCGACATCGGCGCTTTGTGCAGGACGCAATCGCGCTTGCTGGACGCGCTGTGGCCGACGCTCGCGCCGGGCGGCACGCTGTTGTACGCGACCTGCTCGATCCTGCGTTGCGAGAACGACGCGCAGGTCGCCGCGTTCCTCGCGCGGCGGCCGGACGCGGCGATCGAACCGCTGGATGCGCGCTTCGGCCGCCGCATGCGCCAGGCGGACCGCGAGCAGGGTTCGCAGCGCCTGCCGGGCGAAGACGGCATGGACGGGTTTTTCTACGCGCGGTTGCGCAAGGGCTGAGCAGGGTTCGGCGTTGTTCAGGGCGGCGGCCGCTTCGCTCGCCACACCTCATCCGATGCTGCGCGGCACCCTCTCCCGGTGGGGGAAGGGACCTGCTTCATCGCTCGCCGCACCCTCATCCGGCGCTGCGCGCCACCTTCTCCCGGCGGGAGAAGGACGGCGGTCATCGCTCGCTGATCGCTCATCCGGCGGCAAATGCCAGCGCCCGACAGCGCCGCAGGCAACACCTCGTATCATCCCGCCATGCCCAAGACCCGGATCTCCCGCGACACCTGGCTGTTCTGGATCCTCGCGCTGCTGGTGATCGGCGCCGGCATCGGACTGCGCGATCCCTGGCCCGCGGACGAGCCGCGCTTCGCGCTCGCCGCCAAGCAGATGGTCGAGAGCGGCAACTGGCTGTTCCCGCATCGCGGGGTGGAACTGTATTCGGACAAGCCGCCGATGCTGATGTGGCTGGAAGCGGCCGGCTTCGAACTGCTGCGCAACTGGCGCGTCGCCTTCCTGCTGCCGTCGCTGCTGGCCGCGCTGGGCACGCTGTGGTGCGTGGTGGACCTCGGCAAGCGCTTGTGGACGCGCCAGGTCGGCCTGTACGCGGGCTTCGCGCTGTTGTTCGCGCTGCAGTTCACCTACCAGGCCAAGAAGGCGCAGATCGATCCGCTGGTGACGTTCTGGATCACGCTCGCCAATTACGGGCTGCTGCGCTGCTTCCTGCTGCCGCGCGACGATGGCCGCTTCGACTGGCGGATGTGGACGCTGGGCTGGTTCGCCGCGGGCCTGGGCACGATCACCAAAGGCGTCGGCGTGCTGGCGCTGCTGATGCTGCTGCCGGCGTTCGCCGCGGCATGGCGCGGCTGGCGTGGCGTGCGCGTGCCGCTGCGCGACTGGCGGGTGTTGCTGGGGCCGCTGGCGTTCGTGGTGGCGGCGGCCGTGTGGCTGGCGCCGATGTTGTCGGTGGCGCTGGGCAGCCACGAGCCCGCGTACCACGCCTACGTCGACGACATCCTGTTCCACCAGACCGCCGGCCGCTACGCGAAGTCCTGGGACCATCCGCATCCCCCCTGGTACCACCTGGGGGTGATGCTGACGATGTGGCTGCCGCCGCTGCTCGCGTTGCCGTGGGCACTGCCGGCGTGGCGGCGACGGCTGCGACGCCACGATCCGCGCTACCTGCTGCCGCTGGCGTGGTGGGTGATGGTGGTGGTGTTCTTCTCGATCCCGCACGGCAAGCGCGACGTCTACATCATGCCGGCGCTGCCGATGGCGTGCCTGGCGCTGGCGCCGCTGCTGCCGGGCATCGTGCGCAAGCGTGGCGCGCAATGGATCGCGCGCGCGTGCGTGGCGGCGTTGCTGCTCGCGACCGCGGGCGGCGGGCTGGCGATCCTGTTCGGCCATCCTTCGTTCGAGGCGCGCTTCGCTGCCGAACGCGGCTTCGAAGCCGGCGCCGACGCGATCGGCTGGCTGCTGCTGGCGATGGCGGCGTGGGCAGCGGGCAGCGTGCTGTGGTTCCGGCGCCGTCCGATCGCAACACTGCTGTCGGCGCTGACCGGCTTGTGGCTGCTCTATGGACTGGTCGCGTATCCGCTGCTCAATCCATCGAGTTCGGCGCGTGGCCTGATGACGCAGGTCGGGCAACGCATCGGTCCCGACACGCCATTGGGCCTGGTGGCATGGAAGGAACAGAACCTGCTGATGGCCGATCGCCCGGCGAAGACGTGGGGCTTCGTCATGCCGCCGCACCAGCAGTTGGCCGCGGCGATGCCATGGCTGCGCGCCGATCCCGCGCGCCGCGTGCTGATCCTCGAAGCCGCGATGGGTCCGTGCGTGGACCCGGCGCGCGCGCAGTTCGCCGGTGTCGCCAACCGACGGCGCTGGTGGCTGATCGATGCCGGATCGTTGCGCCCGGACTGCACGCCGCCGCCACTGCAAGGCTGGCGCGGACCGGATTTCGACTGACGGTCGCAGCTGCAAGGGCGATCGGCGTCGCGCGAGCGGTCGCCATCGACGCCGGCGGATGATCGACCATGCGGGCCGGCCACTTGGGGCCAGCGCGTCCGGCCGCGAGCGCTCCGACCCGCGTTGGGGTGGCGTGGACGAGCGCGGCCCTGCGCGACAACGGATCGCAAGGGCGTCAACGGCTGACGGAACTGCCGGATATCGTCGACCCACTCCGCACATCGCGGGCGCGCGTGCGGCTACCGTTGCAGCAGCACGGCCAGCGCCTGCACCGCATCGTCCAGGCCATTGCGCAGCGCCAGCGCGCCAATGCCCGTGCGCAGGCGTTCACGTGCGCCGGCATCGTCGACCAGTTCGCGCACGCGCTGTGCCACGCCTGTCGCGTCCTGTGCGCTCGTGGCGGCCATCGTCGTGGACGGCATCGTTGCAGCCCGCACCGCACCGGCCGCCGCCAGCCAGCGCACGCGCGCGGCCTGTTCGGCCTGCAGCGGCAGCGCGACCACCGGCACGTCCAGCGCGAGCGCCTGCACCAGCAGGCTGCCGCCCGCGAGCAACGCCACCCGCGCGCCGCCAAGCAGCGCCATCAGCTCCGCATTCGGCAGTGCCGGTACCGCGATCGCAGGCGCGGCGGCCTCCACGCCCACGGCGACAGTCGTGATGCCGCTGCGCGCCAGAGCGCTGGCGGCCTGGCCGAACAACGCCGTCGCGCGATGCCCGCCGCCGCCGGCGCAGACCACGACGTAGGCGTCGCCTGCCTGCAATCCAAGCCGCGCCAGCACCGGCGCCACCGCGCCGGGCGGCGCGAACAGGGTCGCGAACCGGCGCACATCCACCTGCGGGAAGCGCCAGCGCGCCAGCCTTTCGCGCCAGCCGGGCGCACCGCGCAGGTCGGCGCCGACCAGCCAGTGCGCATCCAGCCGTGCCATGCGTCGCCAGCGCCAGCCCCGATCGCGCGCACTCGGCCGCGAGCTGATCAGCAGCGTGCGTGCGCCGGCGTCGCGTGCGGCGTCGAGCGCGGCGACGCGCGCATTGCCGTCGAACACCACCAGCGCAGGCTGCAGGGCGCGGATCGACGCGGCGACTTCGCGCGGCGCGCGGGTGGGCGACGCGGACAGCGCGGTCGCGGAGAACCCTCCTGCGTCGATCCCGGGCGCGAGCAGGAAGTGCACCTCCACCGCAGGCCCGTCCTCGCGGACTACGCGTGCCTGCAACGCCTGCGCCAGCACCCGGCAGCGCTGCACCTCGCCACTGCCGGCGCCGCCGGAGACCGGAACGAACAGCACGCGCGTGGCCGGCAAGCGGGGAACCTCGTAGCGCTGGGTGCGGCGAGTGTAGCCTTGCCCTCCACACCCACGCGCGGCAGACACCCGCAATGACGGCGATGCCGGTCACCTTCTTCCTTGCCGTGGACGACGCCCGGCTCGCCGCGTGGCGGACGCTGCAGCCCGACGCCGAGCCGGCGCGGCTGCGCCTGGGCGAGGACTTCTGGATCGTCCTCAGCTACTGCCGGCTACGCGATGCCGGCCTGCCGGTGGTGCTCGACAACCGGGTGCCGGCGCAGGGCATCGTGGTGTTCTATGCCGGCGACAAGCGCGCCGTGCGCGCGCAGTTGCGCGGCGACCATCGCGCGCTGCTGGTCGCGGTGCGCAGCGATCGCCATCCGGTCGGCTTTGCCGATGTCGAGATCGTGCAGAACGCTTTCTCCGCTGATGGCGTGCGCGCGCTGCACCTGCCGCATTGGCCGCAACCGGCGTTGCGCCCGCGCGATCCGACGCGCGATGACATGGTGCACGTGGTGCTGTTTCCAGGCACGCCACAGAACCTGGACAGCGGCTTCCATGCGCCGGCGTGGCAGGCGTTCCTCGCCCAGCGCGGGATCGAGTTGCGCTGCAACTACACCGACAACGGCGCGCCTTCACATCCACCCAACGATTACGGCGATGTCGACGTGCTGCTCGCGGTGCGCCCGGCCGCGCTCGGCCTGATCCGCAACAAGCCGGCGTGGAAACTGTTCAACGCCTGGCTCGCGGGCGTGCCGGCGATCCTCGGCCCGGAGTCGGGCTATCGCGAGCTGCGCGAAGGGCCGCTGGATTATCTCGAGGCCGCCACGCCCGACGCCGCGCTGCAGGCGTTGCAGCGCCTGCTCGACGAGCCGGGGCTGTACGGAGCGATGGTCGCCAACGGCCGCGTGCGTGGTGAGGCCTTCACCAACGCCGCCACGCTGGCGCGCTGGCGCGGATTGCTGTTCGACGTACTGGCCGAGCGCTTGGCACGCCTGCAACGCGACCCGCCTTCGCTGGCGGCGCGCGATCGTCGCGAACTCCTGGCGCGGCTGCGGCGGCTGTGGGAAGGCGCGCGCTAGCGCTGTAGCGGCAGCGTCCCGCACGGTTGATGCGGCGAGCGGCGCGCCGCGCAGCCGCCAGCGTCAGCGCGCCGTCCGTCGCCGCTCGATATCGCGATAGGGATTGTCCTCGCCACGGCCGGACGGCCGCAGCGTGTAGCGCTTGTAGGTCCACTGGTACTGCGCCAGGTCGCGGCGCGCGATGCGCTCGACCATCGCATTCAAGGCGGCGACGCCGGCGTCGGGGTCGTCCGCGGCGATCGCCGGCGGCGCGGCCTCGATCCGCAGGCGGAACATCGGGCCGCCATCGATGCGTTCGCAGTACGCGAACAACACCTGGGCCTGGCTGCGCGCGGCCAGCCGCGACAACAGCGTCATCGTCAGCGCCGGCACGCCGAAGAACGGCGCGAACGCGCCATCGCCGGCCTTGGGCTGCTGGTCGGGCAGGATGCCGACCACGCCGCCGTCGCGCAGGCGCTTGAACAGCTGCCGCACCGCGCCGGCATCGGCCCGCACCTGGGTCACGCGCTCGCCGTTGTCGGCGCGCGCGCGCTGCAGGAAGGCTTCCCCGACCGCCGACTCCGGCGGCCGGTACAGGATCGCCAGCGGCGTGCGCGCCGCCAGCCATTGGTTGAGCAGTTCCCAGTTGCCGTAGTGCGGCGCGGCGACGATCACGCCGCGGCCGCTGGCGAGCGCGGCATCGAAGGCCTCGGCGCCCTCCACCTCGCGGATCAGCGCCAGGTTGCGCGCATGCGGGCGGGTCCAGAAGCGCAGCGTCTCCAGCGCCTGGCGCGCGGTGGTGCCCAGCACCGCGCGCTGCAATGCCGCACGCGCGTCGGCATCGATGTCCGGCAGCGCGAGCTCCAGGTTGCGGCGCGCGACCCGGCTTTCACGCGCATCGAGCCTGCGCCACACCCATGCGACCGCGTCGCCGATGGCGCGCAGCCACGACCACGGCAGGCGTCCGACCAGCGAAGCGATGGCATACAGGAAGGCGGCAACGGCGCGCGGCATCGCCCCAGTCTACCGAGCCGCCGCATGCCGTAGCCTTGCCTTCGACGCCATGTCCGGCACCCGCGACCCGCCATGCTCATCCTGATCCAGCGCGTCACCCAGGCCCGGGTGGAGATCGACGACGATTGCGTCGGCGCGATCGGCCCCGGCCTGCTCGCCCTGGTGGGCGTCGAGGCCGCGGACGACGACACCCGGATCGCGCGGATGGCGCAACGCCTGCTCGGCTACCGCGTCTTCGCCGACGCCCAGGGCCGGATGAACCTGTCGCTGGCCGACACCGGCGGTGGGCTGCTGCTGGTCAGCCAGTTCACCCTCGCCGCGGACACCGGCTCTGGCCTGCGTCCGGGTTTCAGCACCGCCGCGCCGCCGGGAAAAGCTGAACCGCTGTTCGACGCCCTGGTCGCCGCCTGCCGCGAACACCACGCCGGCGGGGTGGAAACCGGCCGCTTCGGTGCCCATATGGTGGTCAGCCTGGTCAACGACGGCCCGGTGACGTTCCTGCTGCGCGGCTGAGCGCGCGGCCGGTCCCTGCTGCCGCCGGCCGCCGCCGGCGCGCGCGCGATGGTGGCGGCGATCGCGGCCGATGGCGGCTGGACGCGTCATCCGGTGCGCGTCGATTTCCCCCGCGCAGCCGCGCTGCGCAAGCGTTTTAAGCCCCTGCGCAGTATAATGCAGGGTTCCCTACACCCCATCCGGTGGCACGCCTTCCATGGCCAACGAACGTCAGGCTCCGCAATCCGATATCAAGCTGTTGATCAGCAAGGGCCTGGAACAGGGCTACCTGACCTATGCCGAGGTCAACGACCACCTGCCCGACGACATGGTCGATCCGGAGCAGATCGAAGACATCATCGGCATGATCAACGGCATGGGCATCGAGGTGCATGAAATCGCACCCGACGCCGAAACGCTGCTGCTCGCCGGCACCTCCGGCAGCGGCCGCGAGGTCGACGACACCGCCGCCGAGGAAGCCGCCGCGACGCTGTCCGCGCTCGATGCCGAGGGCGGCCGCACCACCGACCCGGTGCGGATGTACATGCGCGAGATGGGCACGGTGGAGCTGCTCACGCGCGAAGGCGAAATCGCCATCGCCAAGCGGATCGAGGAAGGCCTGAACCAGATGCGCGCCGCGTTGGCGAGCTTCCCGTGGTCGATCAACCTCCTGCTCGAGGACTACGAGCTGCACAAGGCCGGCAAGAAGCGCCTGGCTGAAATCGTGGTCGGCTTCCACGACCTGGAGGAAGAAGTCCCGGAGCCCGTGGTCGCCGCGCCCGTCGCCGATGCCGATGCCGAAGCCGAAGAGGAAGACGACGCGGCCGACGCCGAGGAAGAGGAAGCCGGTCCCACCGGCCCGGATCCGCTGGAAGTCGCGCGCCGGATGGAGGCGCTGGCCGCCTGCTACGTCAAGTTCGAGAAATCCTTCGCCAAGAACGGCCCGTCCGCCAAGCCGGTGCTGAAGCTGCGCGAGGAGATGGCCGAGCAGTTCATGACGCTCAAGCTGCCGCTGCCGCTGACCGACACGCTGGTGCGCAAGCTGCGCGAGGTGCTGAGCCAGATCAAGGACCACGAGCGCCGGATCCTGGACCTGTCCACGCGCGTGGCGAAGATGCCGCGCAAGGATTTCATCCGCGCCTGGGAAGGCAACCAGACCAACCTGGAGTGGGTGGACGAAGTCCTCAAGCGCAAGCAGAAGTGGTCCTCGGGCCTGCGCGACGTCAAGGACCAGATCGTCGCCGAGCAGGAAGCCACCATCGCGATCGAAAAAGCGATGCACGTGACCCTGCCCGACATCAAGGACATCAGCCGCGCCATGGCCACCGGCGAAGCCAAGGCCCGCCGCGCCAAGAAGGAAATGGTCGAGGCCAACCTGCGCCTGGTGATCTCGATCGCCAAGAAGTACACCAACCGCGGCCTGCAGTTCCTGGACCTGATCCAGGAAGGCAACATCGGCCTGATGAAGGCGGTCGACAAGTTCGAATACCGCCGCGGCTACAAGTTCTCGACCTACGCGACGTGGTGGATCCGCCAGGCGATCACCCGCTCGATCGCCGACCAGGCGCGCACCATCCGCATCCCGGTGCACATGATCGAGACGATCAACAAGTTGAACCGCATCAGCCGGCAGATGCTGCAGCAGTTCGGCCGCGAGGCGACGCCGGAAGAGCTGGCGAAAGAAATGGACATGCCCGAGGACAAGATCCGCAAGGTCATGAAGATCGCCAAGGAACCGATCTCGATGGAGACGCCGATCGGCGACGACGAAGACTCGCACCTGGGCGATTTCATCGAGGACACCAACGTCGAGTCGCCGATCGAGAACACCACCAACATCAACCTGTCCGAGACCGTGCGCGACGTGCTCGCCGGGCTGACGCCGCGCGAAGCCAAGGTGCTGCGCATGCGCTTCGGCATCGACATGAACACCGATCACACGCTGGAGGAGGTCGGCAAGCAGTTCGACGTCACCCGCGAACGCATCCGCCAGATCGAGGCCAAGGCGCTGCGCAAGCTGCGCCATCCGTCGCGCAGCGAGCAGTTGCGCAGCTTCCTCGACATCGAGTGAGCGGGCGCAAGGCCCCACGAAAAACCCGCCGCGAGGCGGGTTTTCCGCGTGAAATCCGGGATTTCCCGTCGGATCGCATTGCCGCCTGCGGCCAAATCGGCGAAGCTTCGCGGCGATGAACGCTGCCACCATCCCCGGCGACGTCCGCCGCTTCCTGCTGGCGACCATCCCCACGGTCCCGCACCTGGAGGCGCTGCTGCTGCTGCGCGGGCGTCCCGAGGAGTGGCCGCTGGCGCAACTGGCCAGCCGGCTTTACGTCGACGCCGCCAATGCCACCCTGCTGCTGGACGACCTGATCGCCTCGGGCCTGGTCGTCGTCGCCGGCAACGGCTACCGCTACGCCCCGGCGGACGCGGACGTCGCCACCACCATCGACACCCTGGCCACGCTCTACGCGCGGCAGATGGTCACGGTCGCCGAACTGATCCACTCCAGTTCCGACCGCAAGGCCCATCGCTTCGCCGACGCCTTCCGCCTGCGCAAGGACTCCTGACATGGCCCTGCTGATCTATGCCCTGTGTGCACTCACCGCGCTGGCCTGCAGCGCGATGTTGTTCGCCGGCGCCCGGCGCACCGGCTCGCGCATGCTGTTCTGGAGCGGCCTGTGCTTTGCCTGCCTGACCCTGACCAACATGCTGGTCATCGCCGACAACTACCTGTTCCCCAACGACACGCTGTGGGTGGTGCGCCTGATGAGCGCGCTGCTGGCGGTGGCGCTGCTGCTGTACGGCCTGATCTTCGAGGAGCATTGACATGAAGCGTGTTGGGATGGAGCGTCCGTCATGAGCCAATTCCTGCTCGGCGCGATCGCGATGGGCTCGGCGGTGGCGGCGCTGCTGTTCCTGCGCTTCTGGCGCCAGAGCCACGACCGGTTGTTTTTGTACTTCGCCGCCTCGTTCCTGCTCGAGGCCATCAACCGCGCCCTGTTCACCTACAACGGCGCGCGCACCGAGGAAGCGACCCTCTACTACGTCGTGCGCCTGGTGTCCTACGGCCTGATCCTGTGGGCGATCTTCGAGAAGAACCTCGTCCGCCGGCGCTGATTCTCCCGCGCAGCACCGCAACACGCGGGCCCATAGCTCAATTGGTTAGAGCAGAGGACTCATAATCCTTTGGTTCCAGGTTCGAGTCCTGGTGGGCCCACCACATCCGTCTGGGGCGACGACGGTTTGGTCACCCCCGGGTACGCATGTTTTCGATCCGGACGCCGCCACGTTCGGGCATGACGATTGCGGCCAACCGGCGCATGACTTGCTTCGTTTGCCGGTTCGACGCACTTCGGCGATGGCGACGCCTGGACGGATGGGGTGGCCGGTCATCGCACCAGCCGCCGCGCGGATGGCCCGAGGTTGGCTTTGGCCGCAGGCAGTCATTTCGGGCGGGTGCCGATCACCGATTCATCGCAGATCAGCCGTAGCCCCACCCCCGGCTCGGTCGCGATCCATCGCGGGGCCGCCGCCTCGTCGCCCAGCTTCTGCCGGAGCTTGCCGACGAGGATGCGCAGGTAGTGGGTGTCTTCCTGGTGCGTGGGGCCCCAGACCTCACGCAACAATTGCGGCTGGGTGATGACGCGCCCGGCATGGCGCACCAGCAGTGCAAGCAGTGCGTACTCCTTGCGCGAGAGTGCGATCGGCTGGCCGGCGAGGCTCACTTCGCGGCGCGCGAGATCCACGCGCAGGTGTCCGTCGTCGAACGCCGGCGTCGCATCCGGGCCGGCCGCCTGCGCACGCAGCAGGACGCGGATGCGCGCCATCAGTTCCTGGATGCCGAAGGGCTTGGTGACGTAGTCGTTGGCGCCCGCGTCCAGCGCAGCGACCTTTTCGGATTCATGCGCGCGCACGGTCAGTATCAACACCGGCACCTGCGACCACCGGCGGATGTCGCGCAGGACCTGCAGTCCCTCGCAGTCCGGCAGCCCCATGTCCAGCACGACGAGGTGGGCGCCGCGCGTCGCCAGGGCTTCCAGCCCGGCGGCAGCGGTGTCGGCGAGTTCCACCGTGTAGCCCTGCGTGCGCAGGCTGATCTCCAGGAAGCGCCGGATCTGCGGCTCGTCGTCGACGACCAGCACGCGGGCAGGGGTGGCGACGCCGTGCGTCATGGCACCGCCGTTGGCAGGTGCCGATCCATGGGCAACAGGATCCGCAGTGTCGTGCCCCGTCCGTCCGGCCCAGGCAGCGCCTCCACCTCGCCGCCGTGCGCGAGGACCACGCCGCGGCAGATCGCCAACCCCAGCCCGGTGCCGTTGTGGCCGCGGTCGCCACGCTCGACGCTGTAGAACATGTCGAAGATGCGTTGGCGCTCGCTTTCCGGAATGCCAGGGCCGCGATCGGTGACATCGATGCGCAGCCGTTCGCCGTCGCCGCGCACGTGGATCGCGACCGCGGCATCGGCCGGCGAGAACTTCGCCGCGTTCTCGATCACGTTGAACAGCGCCTGCTCGACCAGCGCGGGATGGACGTGGATCGGCCCGATGGCGGGGTCGAGGGACACCGGGAACGCGGTTCCGGGCTGGTACCGACGCAAGCGACCGATCGCGGAGCCGATCAGTTCGTCGATGCCGATCCAGTCCCGCTCCAGCGCCAGCGCGCCTTGGCCCAGGCGGGTCATGTCGAGCAGGTTCTGGATGTAGCGGTCGAGCCGTTCGCCCTCGCTGCGGACCATGTCCAGCAGCGCACGTCGGTCGGCGCCGTCCATCCGGTCGCCGTAGTTGTCCAGGCTATCGGCTGCGCCGATGATGGCGGCCAGCGGCGTGCGCAGGTCGTGCGACACCGACGACAGCAAGGCGCTGCGAAGGCGTTCGGTTTCGCCGGCCACGCGTTCGGTCTGCAGGTCGCGTACCAGTCGCGTGCGAAGTATGGCCTGGGCCATGTTGTCGGCCATGGCGTGCACCAGGCTGTGCTGCAGCTCGTCGAGTCCTTCCAGGTGTTCGGGCAGCTTCAGCCCGATGACGCCAACGTCCTGGTCCGGCGTGCGCAGGGGCAGGAACAGCCAACCATGCTCCGAGGCGCTGCCCTGCTGCTGTCGCCACGCATTCGTGTCGCTGCCGCCGGACGAGCCTTCAGGGTGTTGGTCCAGCCGCACCCATGCGTCGGCCCGCAGGTGGCGCCGGAAGACGTCACGCGCGGCCGTGGCGACGTCCGCTTCGTCAGCGGCGACGGCCAGGCGCTGGCTCAATTCCTGGAGCGCCTGCGCATTGCCATGGGCGGCATGCAGCGTCTGGACCTTCATTGCCAGTTGCGAGGCCATGCGCCCGGCCAGCAGGGCGGCAGCGAGGAACAGCAGCACGGTCGCCACGCCGTGGCTTGCGCTGATGTAGAGCGTGTAGCGCGGCTCGATGAAGAAAAAGTTGTAGGCCAGGAAACACAGCAACGCGGTAACCACTGCGGGTCCGGTGCGCGTGCGCGCGGCGACCAGCAGCACCGCGAGCATGAACACCAGCGACAGGTCCGCCAGGCCCAGCCAGTGTTCGGCCGCCGCGGCGGCGAGCACGGCAAGTAGCGCCATCGCCAAGGCCAGCAGGTAGCCGGCGGCGGGCGGGCCGAGCGAGGCATTGGCGGCTCGAAACGGCATCGGCGACTCGGGTAGACCGCGCCATTGTGCAGGCCCGACGCTGGTCCTGCCTTGGCGGGCGAGTGAAAGCGCTTCGGGGAGCACGCGGACATGGGCCACTTCGGGCGCAAGCCGATCACCGCGGCCTGGAACGTCCTCGTGCTGCCCGCGCTCACGATCGCCTACCTTGGCCAGGGCGCCCTGGTCCTGGCCGATCCAACCGCGGTCGCGAACCCGTTCTACAACGGCATCCCGCCGTGGGCGCTGTATCCCATGGTGGGACTGGCGACCGCGGCGACCGTCATCGCCTCGCAGGCAGTGATCAGCGGCGCGTACTCGGCGACCCGACAGGCGATCCAGCTGGGCTACCTGCCACGCTTGGCGATCCGCCATACCTCCCGCGAAACCATCGGCCAGATCTATGTCCCGTCGATCAACTGGATGCTCATGGCGGCGGTGATCGCCACCGTGGTCGGCTTCGGCAGTTCCACCGCGCTTGCGACCGCGTACGGCGTGTCGGTGACCGGCACCATGCTGATCACCAGCACCCTGTTGATCGTGGCGATGCGCAGGCGCTTGGCGCTGCCGCCGTATCTGTTCTGGCCGCTCGCCGTCGTGTTCGTGCTGGTCGATGTGGCGTTCCTGTCCGCCAACGTCGTCAAGTTCATGGACGGCGCGTGGTTCCCGATCCTGCTGGGCGTGCTGGTGTTCACGCTGTTGCGCACGTGGGCGCGGGGGCGGCAGCTGCTGCGGGCGGAAATCGTCAAGGACGGCATCGCCCTGGATGCGTTCCTGCCCGGCCTGATGCTGTCGCCACCCGTTCGCGTGCCCGGCACCGCCGTGTTCCTCACCGCGCAGAAGGGCATCGTGCCGAAGGCGCTGCTGCACAACCTCAAGCACAACAAGGTGCTGCACGAGCGCAACGTGCTGCTGACGGTGGAAACCCGCGCCGTGCCGTTCGTGCCTGCGTCGGAACGGCTTTCGATCCACACCATCGGCAATGCCTTCTACCAGGCGAGCGTGCGCTACGGTTTCATGGAAAGCCCCGACGTGCCGCTGGCGCTGATGCGGGCGGCCGACTGCAGCGGACTGTGCTTCGACCCGATGGAGACCACGTACTTCGCGAGCCGCGAATCCATCGTCGCCAGCCGCCGGGGCGGCATGCCGCCCTGGCGCGATCACCTGTTCGGCTTCATGCACCGCAATGCCGCGTCGGCGACGGATTTTTTCCGCATTCCGGGCACGCGGCTGGTCGAGCTGGGCGCGCCGGTGGAAATCTGACCTGCGCGTGGCTGCACACGGGTCCCAGATGCGATCGGACCCGGCGGGCAGGCAAGCATCCGCGCCTGCGCCGGGGCGGCGGGGGCCGGTGCGGGCCCTTGTCGCAGGCTTTACACACCCCTGTCTGGCGCGTAGCGTGCAGGCGCGCAGGATGGCCGGGTCGCAGTCCGCGATGCCTTCCAGGAAACCGCCATGCAGCTCTCCCTCAAACCCGTCGCGCTGGCCACCCTGACGCTCGCGCTGGCCTGTGTCGCGCCATTGCAGGCCGCGCCCCTGCCTGCCGCCGCCGGCGCACCGGCCGCACCGGCTGCTGCCGCCGCCACGCCCGCGGCGCCCAAGCTCCATGCCGCGATGCGCTCGCTGTGGCACGGCCATATCGTCCACGCCCGCGAATACGCCCTGGCCGTGCACGCGCACGACGACGCCAAGGCCAAGGCCGCCGCCGACGCGGTGGTCGCCAACGCCCATCAGATCAGCGACGCGGTCGCCGGCTTCTACGGCAAGGCCGGCGGCGAAAAGATGATGAGCCTGCTCGCCGGCCACTGGGGCGCGGTCAAGGCGCTGACCGACGCGCGCGCCAAGAACGACACCGAAGCCGCCAACACCGCGATGACCCACCTGGTGTCCAATGCCGGAGACATCGCCAAGTTCCTGTCCAGCGCCAATCCCAACCTGCCCGAGGACACCGTGCGCGGCCTGATGCTGGCCCATGGCGCGCACCATTCGCAGCAGATCAGCCAGATCATGGCTGGCGACAGCAAGGGCGAAGCGTCGAGCTGGGTCACGATGCAGCAGCACATGGACGGCATTGCAGACGCGCTGGCCGGTGCGATCGCAAAGCAGTTCCCGGCCAAGGCGAGCTGAGGATGACGCCCCGTCCTGCAATCGTGGAAGCGATGACGCGCGAGCGCGCCGCCGGTTCCGTGGTGTCCACGCACAAGGCGGGTTGACGATGGCGCAGGGCCTGGCCCGTTTCGGCGATACCCAGCAGCGGCTGTTGCGACAGCTGCTGCTGTCCCCGGACGGTTGCGGGGTGGAAACCCTATGCGAGCGCCTGCGCATCAGCCACAACGCGGTGCGCCAGCACCTGACCGCGCTGCTCGGCCATGGCTATGTCGAGCGGGTGCAGTCGCTGCCCACCGGCGGTCGCCCGCAGGCGCGCTTCGCGCTGACCTCCGAAGGGCGCGAGCTGTTTCCGCGCAATTACGGCGCGATCGCCGGTGCGCTGCTGGCGCAGCTGCACGCGCGGCTGGGAGAGACCGAAATCGGCGCAATGCTGCAGGAGTTGGGCACCACCGTCGCCGCGACCCAGCCCGCCCTGCAGGCGGGTGAAGGCAGCGAGGGCATGGCGCGCGCCCTGGCGCAGCGGCTGGACAGCGTCGGCTACGAGGCGGTGCCCGCGCGCCATGGCGACGAATGGCAGGTGGAAGCGTTCAACTGCGTGTTCCATGCGCTGGCGCGCCAGCATCCGCAGGTCTGCAAGTTCGACCTGGCCTACATGGAAGCCGTGAGCGGCCGCCGCATCCACCACATGGAATGCATCGTCCGCGGCGGCCACGTGTGCCGTTTCCGGATCGGCGAACCGGCTTCGCGCGCCCCCGGCAAACCCGGAAGTTGACGCGGGCACCGCCACGGCGGCGACAATGCGGCGATGGAAGTGCTGCCGACCGTCGAACGCGACACCGGGCCGGATCCGCGCTGGACCGTGCTCTGGCTGCATGGCCTGGGCGCCGACGGCAATGACTTCGTGCCGATCGTGCCCGAGCTGGTCCGCCCGGACTGGCCGGCATTGCGCTTCGTGTTTCCGCATGCGCCCACTCGCGCGATCACGATCAACGGCGGCATGCGCATGCGCGCCTGGTACGACATCGCCAACGTCGATTTCGCCCACCGCGCGGACGAAGCGGGCATCGGCGAGTCGATCGCCCAGGTGCAGGCGCTGATCGACCGCGAAGCCGAGCGCGGCATCCCCGCCTCGCGGCTGCTGCTGGCCGGGTTCTCGCAGGGCGGGGCGGTGGCACTGGCCGCGGGGCTGCGCCGGACCGAGCCGCTGGCCGGATTGGTGGCGCTGTCGACCTACCTGCCGATGCACGACCGGGCGGCAAGCCTGGCCACGCCGCAGGCGCGCACCCAGCCGGTGTTCATGGCGCACGGCGTGCAGGATCCGGTGGTGCCGTGCGCGGCCGGGGAATTCAGCGCCCAGGTGCTGCGCTCGCTCGGATTCGACTTGGAGTGGCATCGGTACCCGATGCCGCATTCGGTCTGCGCCGAGGAGATCGCGGACCTCGGCGGCTGGCTGGCCAGCCGCTTCGCCACCGGCTGATGGGGCCTGCCGCCGCCGCGCCCGCTCGCGCCGGGGAACCCTGGCTGCCGGACCTGTGCCGGTTGCCGCGCCTGGCCACGATGTTCGGCGTCGCCGAACTGGTGGTGCTGGTGCTCGCGCTGGCCCCCGATGGCGGGGCGCACTGGAACGCGCAGCGCTTCGTTTCGGCCAGTGCGTTCGCACTGTGGTTGGCGTTGACCATCGCGGTGCTGCTGTGCGTGCTGCGCCCATGGTTGTCGCGGCTGCCGATGGCGCTGGGCACGCTGGCCGCCGTCGCCAGCGCCGCGCTGGTGGCGTGGCTGGGGGCGGCGATGATCCACGTGCTGGACCACAGCCTCGCCTACGGCCTGATCCCGCGACAGGTCTCGCTGCTGCAGTTCGCCACCGGCAGCGCGGCGATCGCGGCACTGATCGCCGCGATCGTGCTGCGTTACCTGTTCGTCATCGACGGCTGGCAGGCGCAGGTACGCGCCAGCGCGCGCGCCGAGGCCGATGCGTTGCAGGCACGCATCAAGCCCCACTTCCTGTTCAACAGCATGAACACCATCGCCGGGCTGGTCCGCCGCGACCCGGTCGTCGCCGAGCGCGCGGTGCTCGACCTGTCCGACCTGTTCCGCGCGGCACTCGGCGCGGGGGAGTCCGACTCCAGCCTGCGCGAGGAAGTCGAACTGGCCGAGCGCTACCTCGCGATCGAAACCCTGCGGCTGGGTACGCGGCTGCAGGTGCACTGGGACCGCCAGGAGCCCCTGCCGTGGTCGCTGCCGTTGCCGCGGCTGGTGCTGCAACCGCTACTGGAGAACGCCATCATCCACGGCATCGCGCGGCTGCCGCGGGGAGGCCTGGTGACGATCACCCTGGCGGTGCGCGGCGAACTGCTGCACATGCACGTCGAGAACCCGCTCGCGGACGATGGCGGCGACGGGGGCGCGCGCCACGCCCAGCACAGCATCGGCCATCGGCTGGCCTTTGCGTTCGGCCAACGCGCGCGGATGACGACGCGTTCGCAGGATGGCTACTATCACTGCGAACTGACCGTGCCGGTGGCGGCGGAGGGGTCGGCGCGATGATCTCCGGGAACGACAACAACGCCGTCGCAGCGGCGCCGATGCGGGTGGTGATCGTCGACGACGAGCCACTGGCACGCGCGCGCCTGCGCGAGTTGCTGGGCGAGATGCCGGGGGTCGAGGTGGTGGCCGAGGCCGCCGACGGCCACGCCGCGCTCCACGCCTGCGCGGAACATGCGCCGGACCTGGTGTTGCTGGACATCGTGATGCCCGGAATCGACGGCCTGGAAGCCGCGCACCACCTGGGCGCGTTCGAGCCCCGGCCAGCGGTGGTGTTCTGCACCGCCTTCGACGCCCACGCACTGTCCGCCTTCGATGCCCAGGCGATCGATTACCTGGTCAAGCCGGTGCGCCCGGAACGCCTGGCGGCGGCGATCGAACGCGTGCGGATGTTCGCCGCCGGCCGCGGCCAGGCGACGGCGGCGCCCGCCGCCCAGCGTACCCACCTGTGCGCGCGCATGCGCGGCAGCCTGCGGCTGATCCCGATCGACGACGTGCACTACCTGCAGGCCGAGGAAAAATACGTCGTCGTGCACCACGCGCGAGGCGAGGACCTGATCGAGGAGTCGTTGAAGTCGCTGGAAGACGAATTCCCCGAGCGCTTCGTGCGCATCCATCGCAATTGCCTGGTCGCGCGCCACGAGATCATCGAACTCAAGCGCGCCGGCGATGGCCATGTGCAGGCGGTGCTGCGCCACGGCAAGCAGCCGCTGGAAGTCAGCCGCCGCTGCGTGTCGATGCTGCGCGAGACGGTGAAGCACCTCTAGCGCGAGCGGAGGTTGGCGGCCCCCCGGGGAGCCCGGGGCGGCGCCGCGACGGCCACGCTGGCGTCCGGTACTCCCGCGCTCCGGCGATAATGTCCCCATGGACCTGTTGCGCATCGCCACCCGCAAGAGCCCGCTCGCCCTGTGGCAGAGCGAATTCGTGGCCGCCCAGCTGCGCGCCGCGCACCCCGGGCTGGTGGTGGAACTGGTGCCGATGTCGACCCGCGGCGACGAGGTGCTGGACCGCTCGCTGGCGGCGATCGGCGGCAAGGGGCTGTTCCTGAAGGAACTGGAGCTGGCGATGCAGCGCGGCGACGCCGACTGCGCGGTGCACTCGCTCAAGGACGTGCCGATGGAACTCGATGCCGGTTTCGCGCTGGCCGCGATCCTGGCGCGCGGCGACCACGCCGATGCCTTCGTCAGCACCCGGCACGCCGACCTGGACGGGTTGCCGCAGGGCGCGCGCGTGGGCACGTCGTCGCTGCGGCGGCAGGCGCAACTGCGCGCGCTGCGCCCGGACCTGCAACTGGTCGACCTGCGCGGCAACGTCAACACCCGGCTGGCGAAACTCGATGGCGGCGACTACGACGCGATCGTGCTGGCGTGCGCCGGCCTGCAGCGGCTCGGCCTGCAGGCGCGCATCCGCGACCGGCTCGATGCGCCGCAGTGGTTGCCGGCGCCGGCGCAGGGCGCGATCGCGGTCGAATGCCGCGATGGCGATGCCGCCACGCGCGCGCTGTGCGCGGTGCTCGACGACGCGCATACCCGCACCTGCGTGGAGGCCGAGCGCGCGATGAACCTCGCCCTGCACGGCAGCTGCCATGTCCCGGTGGCCGCGTATGCGCGCTTGACCGACGGCCGGCTGGTGTTGTCGGGACTGGTCGGTTCCGCGCACAGCGGCCGGCTGGTGCGCGCCAGTTCGGTCGCGATGGAAACCCAGGCGCACGACCTCGGCCTGGATGTCGCCGAGAAGCTGCTGGCGCAGGGCGCCGGCGCGCTGCTGGCCGGCAGTGGCGAGCCGGATACGGGGCCGTTCGTGTCGTGATTGCGGGAAGAGCTCGCGGCTGAAGCCGCTCCCAAGGGCAGCCGCTCCTTCCAAGCCCATGCGCCGATTCATGGCCGAAGACCGCTCTGGTCGGCGTGGCTTCAGCCGCGAGTCCCTGGCCTCAGTAATACAACGTCACCAGGTGCCGCGCCTGGGCGAAGAACAGCCAGCGCTCCACCAACGCGCCCACCAGTGCGCACAGCGCGGCCAGCGGCAACGCAAGCGGCTGCAGGCCGACGATGGCCGCGCCCAGCGCCGCGCATGCGACGGGCACGACGACCAGCAACACGATCGCCAGCATGCGCAGCCGTCGCCCATGCTTGCGCGCGAGCACGAAGGCCATCTCGCGGGTGACGTAATTGGATTCGGTGATCGGGCGTTCGAAGAGCGCCACGTCGCGCCGTGGCAGGCCGACCGCGTCGCCGCGGGTGAGCGGCAGCGGCGTGGTGTCGATCGCATGCCAGTAGCGCCATTTGCACAGCGCCAGCAGCAGCGTCGTCGCCGCCGCGAGCACGAGCAGCGACACCGGCGCCGAAGCCGAAAATCCGCGCAGCGCCAGCCACAGCCAGCCGCCACAGACCAGCGCGAACAGCAGGTACACCGGCATCACCAGGCCATGCCGCCACGCCGGCACCGGCTTGAGGCTGGCGTAGATCATCGCGGTGCAGGCCACGGTCACCGACGCGAGCACCACCAGCGCCAGCGCGCAGGTGATGCCGACCGGGCCGAGCAGCGCCGGCGCCGTCCGCACATCGTTGTCGAGCATCGCCGGCAGCAGCGCCGCGCCCAGGCCCAGCGCCGGCACGTAGGTCGCCACCGCGGCGACGCCTTCGCGCGACAGCCACGAGGTACGCCACTGCGACAACGCGCGCCACGCACGTTGCGGCTGGCCCAGGTGCGCGAGCGAACTCAGCAGGCCGATCGTCACCAGCACCAGCCCGGCCAGCAGGCCCGGCAGCAACGATCGCGCCGGTTGCTGCAACATCGCCGCCACCGCCGTCCACGCCAGCAGCCCGTAGCCGGCACCGGACAAGGTGGTGAAGAAGATGACCGAGAACGCCGGATTCATCGGCTCAGCACCCGATCCAACCATTTCAGCATCGGCGGCAAGGCGTCCACGTCCAGCACTTCGGCCGCGACCGGCGGCGATGCTTCGGCCGCCTCCACCCCGCGCCGTGGCCGCGGCGGCAGGTAACGGTTGACCGGCTGGTAGCCCAGCTCCGGCAGCAACGCCACGCCGCCGCGCTCGGCGACCAGTCGCGACACCTTCGACTCCGGATCGCCAAGATCGCCGAAATGCCGCGCGCGGGTGGGACACACCTGCACGCAGGCCGGTTCGCGCTCGGCTTCGGGCAGGTTCTCGTTGTAGATGCGATCCACGCACAGGGTGCACTTCTTCATCACCCCTTCGACCGGCGACATTTCGCGCGCGCCGTACGGACAGGCCCACGCGCACAGGCCGCAGCCGATGCACTTGTCCTCGTCGACCAGCACGATGCCGTCCTCGCCGCGCTTGTAGCTGGCGCCGGTCGGACACACGGTGACGCAGGCGGGGGTTTCGCAATGCAGGCACGAGCGCGGGAAATGCAGCGTCTGCGCCGGTTGCGTGGCCGTCGAAGCGCCACCGCCGCCACAGGCGCTGGTGGCCTGCAGCTCGAAGCTGTGCACGCGGTTGAGCCAGACCCCGCTCGGCGACGCGCTGTAGGGATCGCTGTCGGTCAGTGGCCCGGCGATGCCGCCGGCGTTCCATTCCTTGCAACCGACCGCGCAGGCATGGCAGCCGACGCAGGTATCGAGGTCGATTACCAGTCCGAGTTTCACCTTCGATGGTGGCGGCAGCATGGTCATGGTTTTGCCTTGCTCGCGTGCTGCCGGTTGCGCATGCGCACGCCGTAGCGCAGCGGCGCCTCGTCGGCCTCGGCGTAGGCCAGCGGCGCGAACTGCGGCTGGCTCTGGGTGTGGTCGCCATCCACGGCGCCGACGTCGGCTTTGCGGATCGACACCCGCAGGTCGAACCACGCCGCCTGGCCGGTGACCGGATCGGCGTTGGCGTAGTCCCCGCGCGGGGTGATGTCGGAGATCAGGTGGTTCAACAGGAAGCCCTGGTTGGATTCGGGTGCACCCTGGGCCAGCGTCCAGGCGCGCTTGCGCTTGCCGATCGCGTTCCAGCTCCACACGGTGTCGGGTTGCACGTTGGCGGCGAACTTCGCCTGCACGCGGATGCTGCCGTGGTGCGAGGTGACGTCGATCCAGTCCTCGTCGGCCAGTCCGAAGCGCGCGCCCGTCGCCGGATGCAGGTACAGGAAATTGCGCGTCGCGATCTGCCGCAGCCACGCGTTCTGCGATCCCCAGGCGTGGTACATGAACATCGGCCGCTGGGTGATCGCCGACAGCGGGTACGCGTCGCCATCGACCTGCACGCCTTCGAACGGCTCGTACCAGATCGGCAGCGGATCGAAATACGTCGCCACGCGCTCGCGATGTTCGGGCGGCGGTTGCACCGCGCCATGGCCCTGCGCGGCGAGGCGGAATTTCTGCAGGGCCTCGGAGTACAGCTGCAGCACGATTGGTTCGGCATTGGCGACGAAACCCATGCGCTGCGCCCAGTCCAGGTAGCCGCGATTGGCCATCTTGTAATAGCGCGCGTGTTCGGGGATCTCCTCGCGCCAGAAACCGTCGTGGGCGATGTAGGCCTCGAGCTGGCGTGGATTCGGCGCGCCCTTGCCGTGCTGGCTGCCGTCCTCGCCGCGCCAGCCGGCGAGCAGGCCGACGCCGGGCGTGCGTTCGTGGCGGACGATGTAGTCGGCGTAGTCGCGGTAGACCGGCGTGCCGTCGGCATGCGCCATGCCGGGCAATCCCAGGCGCGCACCGAGGTCGAGCAGCACCGACTGGAAGCCGCGCACGTCGCGCGGATGCCCGCCGGGGTGCGGTTGCGTGGCCGGATCGAACAGCGGATGGCGGATCGCGTCGGCCGCGGCGTCGGCGTCGGAAATCGGCCGGTCCAGCAGCGAGATCGCGTCGAAGCGTTCGAGGTAGGTCGTGTCGGGCAACACGAGATCCGCATAGGCGACCATTTCCGACGCGTAGGCATCGGAATAGATGATGCGCGGGATGCGGTAGTTGCCTTCGCCATCCTTGTCGGTCAGCCAGTGCATCGTCTCGCGGGTGTTCATCGCCGAGTTCCAGCTCATGTTGGCCATGAACATCAGCAACGCATCGATCTTGTACGGGTCGCCCGCGTGCGCGTTGCGGATCACGGTCTGCAGCATGCCGTGCGCGGCGAGCGGATAGGCCCACGAAAACGCATGGTCGATCCGCCGTGGCCGGCCTTCCGCATCCACGACCAGGTCCTCGGGCCCGTGCACGAACCCCAGCGGACCGCCATCGAGCGTGCCGTTGTCCTTGCGTCCGCGCGCGGGACGATTCGCCGGCGGAATCGGCTTGGGGTAGGGCGGCTGGTAACGGAACGAGCCCGGCGTGTCGATCGCGCCCAGCAGCAACTGCAGCAGGTGCAGCGCGCGACAGGTGTGGAAGCCGTTGCTGTGCGCGCTGATGCCGCGCATGGCGTGCATCGACACCGGGCGCCCCACCATCTCCGGATGCGTGCGGCCGGCGGTGTCGGTCCAGGCGATCGGCAGCGAGAAGTTGCTGTCGAAGGCGGCGGCGGCGAGCTCGCGCGCGATCCGGCGGATGGTGTCGGCGGGGATGCCGCAGCGCGCGCTCACCGCGTCGGGTGCGTACTGCGGATCGAGGTAACGCTCGGCGAGCAGCTGGAACACCGGGACCGCGATGCGGCCATCGGCCAGTATCACTTCGCCGACCACGGCGGGCGTGATACCGGTCGCGTCGGCGCGTGCGAAGCGGTGTCCTGCGTGGGCGGGCGTATCGCTCGACGCACCCTCACCCCCAGCCCCTCTCCCGGCGGGAGAGGGGAGCAGGGCGCACAGCGGATGGCCTTCCGCATCACGCGCGAACAGGCCGTCGTCGGCGCCGCCGGGATTGCGCACCACCAGCCAGTGCGCATTGGCGTAGCGCACCAGGTAGTCGAGGTCGATGCGGTCGCTGCGCAGCAGCTCGTGAATCAGCGCGAACGCGAACAGGCCATCGGTGCCCGGCCGGATCCCGATCCACTCGTCGGCGATCGCGCCGTAGCCGGTGCGGACCGGATTGACCGCGACGATCTTCGCGCCGCGCGCCTTGAGCTTGCCCAGGCCGAGCTTGATCGGATTGGAGTCGTGGTCTTCGGCCACGCCCCACAGCATCAGGTACTGCGTGTGCTCCCAGTCGGGCTCGCCGAATTCCCAGAAGCTGCCGCCGGTGGTGTAGAGGCCGCCGGCGGCCATGTTGACCGAGCAGAAGCCGCCGTGCGCGGCGTAGTTGAGGGTGCCGAACTGCTGCGCCCACCAGCCGGTGAGCGCCTGCGACTGGTCGCGGCCGGTGAAGAACGCGAGTTCGTCCGGATTGCGCGCGCGGATCGGCGCCAGCCAGTCGGTGGCCAGCTGCAGCGCCTCGTCCCATTCGATCTCGCGGAACTCGCCACTGCCGCGCTCGCCGATCCGCAGCAGCGGCTTGGACAGGCGCGCCGGCGAGTAGTGCTGCATGATCCCGGCCGCGCCCTTGGCGCACAGCACGCCGCGATTGACCGGATGCTCGGGATTGCCCTGGATGTAGCGGATGCGCCCGTCGGCCAGCCACACCTTGATGCCGCAGCGGCAGGCGCACATGTAGCAGGTCGTGGTCTTGGCCTCGTCGCCGGGTGAGGGCGACAGGTTCAGGGTCGGCTCCTTCATGGCGCCGTCCGGCGCGGGTGCCGGCCTCCCGGTCTGCGCGCGCGATGCCTGTCATGGCATTGCGACGGCGCGCGGTGTTCGGTGTCGCCCGTGGAGGGCGACAGGTTGCGCTGCGGTTCGGGCATGGCGCGCATTGTGCGCCGCGGCGCCGGCGGCCGCACCCGTTGCGGCCCCCGATGGCGGCATAATCGGCCGATGGACCGCTACGAACGCATCCTCTCCCTGCACCGCATCCTCAAGACCGCGCGCTACCCGGTGACGGTGCCGCGGCTGCAGGACGAACTTGGCTGCTCGCGGGCGACGGTCTATCGCGACCTGGCGTTCCTGCGCGATGCGCTGATGGCGCCGGTGGTCGGCGACGGCGAGGCCGGCTTCCGCTACGACGCCAGCGAAGGCGACCGCTTCGAGCTGCCCGGGCTGTGGCTGAATTCCGAAGAGCTGCACGCGCTGCTCGCCACCCAGCAGCTGCTCTCGCGCAGCGGCGGCGGCATGTTGTCCAGCGCGCTGGCGCCGTTGCAGCAGCGGATCGAGAAGCTGCTCGACGAGCACGCCAATGCCAAGCACGGCAGCGGCAAGCGCTGGCCGGTCGAACGCGTGCGCGTGATCCCGCACCGCACCCGACGCATGGACGAGCAGGCCTTCCGCGCGGTGTGCTCCTCGGTGCTGGAGCGCAAGCAGCTGAGTTTCGATTACCGCGCGCGCTCGACCGACGAGAAGACCCGGCGCACGGTGTCGCCGCAACGCATCACCCATTACCGCGACAACTGGTACCTGGACGCCTGGGACCACGACCGCGAGGCGCTACGCAGTTTTTCCGTCGATCGCATCAGCGGCGCGCGGGTGCTCGACGCCGATGCGCGCGACATCGACGAGGCGCAGCTCAACGAACACCTGTCCGGCAGCTACGGGATTTTTTCCGGCGCACCCAAGGGCTGGGCGACGATCGTGTTCAGCGCGAAATCCGCGCGCTGGGTCGCCGACGAGCACTGGCATTCGCAGCAGCAGGGGCGCTTCCTGCCCGATGGCCGCTATGAACTGAAGGTGCCCTACAGTTCGGCGCGCGAACTGCTGATGGACGTGCTGCATTACGGCAGCGACGCCGAAGTGGTCGAGCCGCCGGCGCTGCGCGAGCAGGCGCGCTCGCTGCTGTCGCTGGCGCTGAGCCATTACGATCGCTGAGGCGCAGGGATCGATTCCCGCGCACCGACGCGGCTGCGGCCGGTGGCCTTGCGCGGGCTTCGGGAGCTCAGGCGCGGGTCCGGTCTTGCGCGCGTCGGTCCCGGGTGCGGCCTGCGACCTGACCCGGGCGACGGTCTGCGCACCTTGCGCCGCGCGATGTGCCACACCCTGTCGTAACTGTGCAGGATTCGTCGCCCGGATAAACGCAGCGCCTCCGGGACGCAATGCGAACTCCACGTCGTCGCCTGATCCGGCGACCGGCACCCCGGGTGCGGCTGCGCCTTACCCGGGCTGCGGGCGTCGCGCGCGCTTTGACGCCGCCCCTATTGCTCGTCGTTGGGACGCTCGAAGCCCAGCTGTCCCACCTGTCCGGGCGTCTGCGCGATCCGCCAGACCTTGTCGGTGTTGACGCCGTAGCCGTCCAGCTTCTCCAGCAGCGCCTGGTAGGTGGCCCCGTCCATTTCCGGCGTGCGCGCGAAGATCCACGCCAACCCGCCGTCGGGCGTGGCCAGCAGCATCCAGCGCTGCTGCGGATCGACTTCGAGGATGCGCTGGGTGGCCGGCACCACGCGGAAGAACCGCAGCCGCCAGTCGCGGTTGCCGGTGCCGGGGAGCACCTTGGCGACGGCGTCGAGCGACTTGACCGGGGCGTGGAAGCCGGTGCGGTAGACGTAATGCACGGCGATCCGGCCGTCGTCGCGCAGGGTGTATTCGTCGCGCGACTGCACGTGGCCGCGTTCGGTGAAATACGGAACGTGCGCGATCACGTACCAGGTGCCCATCAGCGGCGCCAACGGCAGGGCACTGGGTGGCGCGGCCACGGGCGCCGAGGCGCAGGCGGCGAGCAGCATCGGCAGCAACAGGGCGCCAAGCCGCGTTTTCCAGGCGCGGGCGCACCGCAGTCGCGCAACCGTTGCGCGCAGTACCGGCGTGGCCGTCGGGGATGGGATGGGGGACACGCTTCACTCCTTCGAAGGCGGCGGGACGCAGCGCCGGACATGGCACCCGCGGGGGTGTGCAGCGTCCGTGATTGCGCCATCGCGCGCAATCGCAGGCCCTGAGATGTGCACCGCCGACGCTGGCGTCACCACTTGACCGGAGTCGTCCCATGTCCCTGTCACCGTCGTCGTCCGCCCCCACCCCGGATCCGCGCCTGGAGCGCGCACTGCGCCTGCTGGTCGCGATCGGCGCGCTGTTGGCGCTGGTGCTGCTGCGGGTCGACAGCCCGTGGTTTGGCGCGCTGCCGTTGTGGTTGCTGGGGATGCCGCTGGTGAGCTGGTGGGCGCTGCACCGCTTCCGCCTGCCACGGCTGTCGCGCGCGGCGGCCGGCAACCCGCGCCGGCGCCGGCACCCGACCACCCAGGCACGCCGGCGCCTGCCCACGCCCGCCACGCGACGGATGCGCGCGGCCTGACGCGGAGGCTGAAG
>NZ_JAANOY010000018.1 GCF_011320095.1 Cognatiluteimonas telluris
AAATTCGGAGGCGGCGGCAGGCGGTCGGCGATCGGCGGCGTGGCCGCTGGCGCCGGCACGTCGGCGGTCGCGACCGGCGCCGGCGTGGCCGCAGCCACCGGCTCGGGCGGGCGTTCGACCGGGCGATACGCCGGCATCGGCGGCGGCGGCTGGATGACCTGCTTCTTCTGCCGCGTGCCCTTCGGGCAAGGCGTGTCGTTCTGCACGGTGAGATGGCCGAAGACGTCGGTGCAGCGATAGATCACCACGTCAGCGGCGTGCACGCGCCCTGCGGGCAGCAGCAGCGCCAGCGCGGCGGCCCCCAGCAGGCACGCGATCGCCGTGCGCCGGGGCCGCAGGGTGCCGGCACGCGGGCCGCCGCTCGTCCGGTCTGGCATCAATGTCCTCCGCAATCTTCGTCCAGGCGCGCATTGATGCCGCGCTCCTCGACCGTCAGTGTGTCGCGCTCGTTGGGCATCGCGTTGAAGAAGCGATGGCGGATGGCGTCGCGGCGGTCGCGCAGGCGTGCGCAGACTTCCGGCTGCGGCAAGGCATGGCAGTCGTCGCGGACCCAGGTGCCGGCGCCATACGCCCGGCGCGGCACCGGGCGCGGCCGGGTGAGCGTGGTGCTGCCGTGATCGATGCGCACGTTGCCATCGGTGATGGCCAGCGAAGTGTCCGACCCGCGGCCCGCGCGTCCGTGGCCGCCGCCGGTGATCATCGGATAGTCCAGCGTCCACAGCGGCACCCAGCGCGGATTTCCGTCCGCGGTGTCGCTGGTGTACGGCTCGCCGCCGGGTGGAATGCATTCGTAGAGCGGACGCGGCGCGCGCAGCACCACAGTGCGCACCGGTGGTGCAGTGGGTCCCCCGGTTGCCGGCGCCGGCGGGCGCGACGGCACGGGCGGCGCGTCGGTGGGCCGCACCATCGTGCGCGCCTGCTGCGCCTGGCCCTTGCCGCAGGGCGTGTCGCGGAACGTGAGATGGCCGCTGGCATCGGTGCAGCGATAGATCGTGACGTCATTGGCCGCGCCCGCCACCGGCGTGCCGCCGGCGAGCGCCAGGACCAAGAGGACACCGGCAATTGCACGCATGGGCGGCATCTTGCGCGCCACCCCGTGATGCGCCAAGTCCATGCCGTCGCCGGGTTTGCGCCGATTCATGTCGCCGCGCTCACTGCGCGCGCAGCACGGCCCCGGAGCGCGCATCCCGGATCGCGGTCGGATTGGCGAGCGTTCCCACCTCACCGTCAAGGATGCCGTCCAGCCGCGCGAACAGCATCGGCGCAAAGCCGTCCCGGGTTTTCGGCGGCGGCGCACCCGCCGGATTGGCGCTGGTCGACACCAGCGGACCGCCGAACGCGGCGCACAAGGCGACCACCCGTGGATGCGCACTCACGCGCACCGCGACGCCATCGTGCGTGCCGGTGATCCAGCGCGGCACCCGGCCGGTGACCGGCACGATCCAGGTGTTCGGACCAGGCCAGGACGCGAACACCGCATCGCGGTTCGCCGGCGACAGCGCGTCCCAATCGACCAGGCCGTCGAGCTGCGCAGGCATGCCCGCGATCAGGATCAGCCCCTTCTCCACCGCGCGCTGCTTGAGGTCCAGCAGGCGCATGACCGCGGCTTCATCGAACGGATCGCAGCCCAGGCCCCACACCGCCTCGGTCGGGTAGGCGATGACGCCGCCGCGGTGGAGGAGGACGGCGGCTTCGGGAGGCGTCAGTGGGGCGGTCATGTCGTTGGCAGGCGTGTGTTGGGCTTGGTGGCGCGCCCGGCGGCGACGGGTCGAGGCGCGAAGGCAGCCGTCGTGCTCGTGTTCCGCCGCGAGCCCGTCGCCTGCAGCGGTTGCCGGCGCGCGCGAGATACGCGCGACGGCGATGTCCACGATCAAGCGCCCGGGTCAGAAGGGCGCGTCGTCCACCGCTGCCGTGGATTTTGCACGGTCCTTGGCCGGCGCCGCCTTGGCGGCCTTGCCTGCGGCGGTCCTGGTGGTCGCCTTCTTCGTCGCGGCGCCCGTGGCGCGCGTGGTTTTCTTTGCCGCCTTCTTCGCGGTCTTCTTCACCGCCTTGCGGGCGGCCTTCTTTGCCGGGGCTTTCGCCGTCGCGGTCCTGGCCGCTTTCGCCGGCGCCTTCTTGGCCGTGGTCTTCTTGCCGAAGCGTCCGCGCATGGGCTTGCCGGTGTCGGCCAGCAACTGCGTGACTTCGGCCAGCGTCAGCGACGCCGGCTCGCGATCCTTGGGGATGCGGCCATTGAGCTTGCCGTCGCTGATGTAAGGCCCGTAGCGGCCGTTGAGCACCTGGATGTCGCTGCCCTCGAAGGACTTGATGATCCGGTTGCGCGCGATCTCTTCCTTCTCGTCGAGCAGGAACACCGCGCGCTCGAGTTCGATCGTGTAGGGATCGTCCTCCTTCTTCAGCGAGGCGTAGACACTGCCGCGCTTGGCGAAGGCGCCGAAGCGGCCGATGCCGACGCTGACGTCCTCGCCGTTGCTCTGGCCGAGCTTGCGCGGCAGCTTGAACAATTCCAGCGCGTCGGCCAGCGAGATCGTGTGCATGCTCTGGCCGGGACGCAGCGACGCGAACGTCGGCTTCTCGGCCTCGTCCTCGGCGGTGCTGCCGATCGCGGCATACGGCCCGTAACGCCCCAGGCGCACGCTCACCGGCTTGCCGGTCTTGGGATCGGTGCCGAGCTCGCGCGCGCCGGAGGCTTCGCTGCGGTCGACCGATTCGGTCTTCTCGTCGACCAGCTGCTTGAACGGCGCCCAGAAGCGCTCCATCAGCGGCACCCAGTCCTCCTCGCCGCGACTGACCGCATCGAGCTCGTCCTCGAGCCTGGCGGTGAAGTCGTAGTCGACGTACTGGGTGAAATGGCCGGACAGGAACTTGGATACCGCGCGGCCGACATCGGACGGACGGAAACTGCGGCTTTCCATCTCCACGTACTTGCGGAACAGCAGTGTCTGGATGATCGAGGCGTAGGTCGACGGACGGCCGATGCCGTATTCCTCCAGCGCCTTCACCAGCGCCGCTTCGGTGAAGCGCGGCGGCGGCTGGGTGAAGTGCTGGTCGGCGTGGATGCGCTCGAGCGGCACGCGGTCGCCGGTCTTCATGGCCGGCAGCTTGCGGCCTTCGTCCTCGTCTTCCTTGCCGCGGGTGTCCTTGCCTTCCTCGTAGACCGCGAGGAAGCCGGGATCGATGACCGTCGTGCCCGAGGCACGGAAACTGTGCTCGCTGCCGGCGGCAAGATCCACCGAGACGGTGTTGAGCGTGGCGGGCACCATCTGCGAGGCGACCGCGCGCTTCCAGATCAGCTCGTACAGGCGGCGCTCGTCGTCGCTGAGGTAACGCGCGACCTGCGCCGGCGTGCGCAGCGCCGAACTCGGGCGCACGGCTTCGTGCGCTTCCTGCGCGTTCTTGGATTTGTTCTGGTAGAAGTTCGGCTTGTCCGGCAGCGCGCCGGTGCCGAAGTCGCGCGCGATCACGTCGCGGATCTCACCCAGCGCATCGGCCGACAGGTTCAACGAGTCGGTACGCATGTAGGTGATCAGGCCGACCGTGCCTTCGTCGCCGATCGCCACGCCTTCATAGAGTTTCTGGGCGACCTGCATCGTGCGGCGGGTGGTGAAGCCGAGCTTGCGCGAGGCTTCCTGCTGCAGCGTGGAGGTGGTGAACGGCGGCGAGGGCCGGCGCTTGCGCTCCTTGCTGGCGACGTCGGTGACGTGCAGCGCGCCGCCGGCGGCACGCACGATGCGCTCGCGCGCGGCTTCGGCGCTGTCGCCGTCGGTGACGGTGAACTGCTCGAACTTCTTCCCGTCGAGCTTGGCCAGCTTGGCGGTGAAGGGCTGCGACGGATGCGCGCACTCGGCTTCGATCGACCAGTACTCGCGGGCGATGAAGGCTTCGATCTCCTCCTCGCGCTCGACGATCATGCGCAGCGCCGGCGACTGCACGCGGCCGGCGGACAGGCCGCGCTGCACCTTGCGCCACAGCACCGGCGAGAGATTGAAGCCGACCAGGTAATCCAGCGCGCGCCGCGCCTGCTGCGCGTCGACCAGGTTGGCCGCGATCGCGCGCGGGTGGCTCATGGCCTCGGTGATCGCGCGCGGGGTGATCTCGGTGAACACCACCCGCTGCAGCGACTTGTCCTTGAGCAGGCCGCGTTCGCGCAGGATCTCGGCGATGTGCCAGCTGATCGCCTCGCCCTCGCGGTCCGGGTCGGTCGCCAGGAACAGGTGGTCGGCGGCCTTGGCGGCCTTGGCGATGGCGTCGACGTGGCGCTCGTTCTTCTCGATCAGGTCGTAGCGCATCGCGAACCCGTTCGCGGGGTCGACCGCGCCTTCCTTCGGCACCAGGTCGCGGACGTGGCCGTAGGAGGCCAGGACGGTGAAGTCCTTGCCCAGGTACTTGTTGATCGTCTTGGCCTTGGCCGGCGACTCGACGATCAGGAGGTTCTTGGCCATGGCGGCGGAGGGTCTCGTGTGCAGCGGGGGTGCGCCGTGAATCCGGCGCGCGAAGAGTGGACCGGACGCAGGGTCCAGAGAAGCCGAACGCCCGGGGCCGGGCCCCAGGCGTTCAGCTTCTTCCTTATTACAGTGGAATCACGGCTTGGGCTGGGATGTCAAGCCGCGCGCCGGTTCCGCCCGAGCGGGACAAGGGCCGGGTGCGGCGATGAAGCCCGCTGAGAGCGCCCTCATCCGCCCTTCGGGCACCTTCTCCCGCGAACGGGAGAAGGGGTCGCCGTGGTTCAATGCACCGGTTCGGGCTCGTCCAGGAACATCTGGGTTTCCATCCAGGCGTAGGCGGCCTCGGCCCCCGGCTGGTTGAACAGGACCATCAGCACCACCCATTTCAGGTCGTCCAGGTCCAGCTCGTCCTGGTCCAGCGCCATCGCGCGGTCCAGCACCAACTCGCGCTGCCCGGCATCGAGCACCCCCTGCTGCTCCAGGAAGAGCAGGAAGCCGCGGCATTCGGTGTCGAGCTTGTCCAGCTCGTTGCCGAAGTAGACCCGGATCGGGCCGTCGGCGCGGGCGGGCGACGCGCCGGGACGCTGCGCGGCGAGCGCATCGAGCCAGTCCAGCGCCTTGTGCACTTCGGCCAGGCTGAAGCCGGCCTGGGTCAATTCGTTGAGCAGTGGGCCGTTGGCGTCGCGGTCCCCCAGCGGCGGCGGCACGTCTTCGGTGAAATAGTGTTCGAACAGGTACAGCAGCACATCCAGGATGCTTTCTTTCATTTCCCTCGGCCTGCGCCGGGCGGCGCTGTGGAGAGGAGCGGTGCGAACCTCGCGGCCCGCGCCGGTTTCGCCGTCGGACTCCCTGCCCGCCGGCGTCTTGGCCCCGGCCTGCGCCGGAGCCGCCGCCACCTGACCCCGCGGTGGCGGTTGCGCTGCGTCCTGCAGCGCCGCGCCCAAGGCCTGGATCCACCGGAACCGGCCGTCAGCGCTTGCGGGAATAGCGGCCGTGTCGGACATCGACACGCCCATCCAGCTCCATGACCAGCAGCATGGAGGACAGTTCCGAGGCCGTCAATCCGGTGCGCTCGACCAGTCGGTCCATATCCGTTGGGTCGTGGCCCAGGGCACACCACAAGCGCTGGTAGTCAGGGTCCGGGGGCGTCCAGCGGCTGGCGGCACTGGCGATGACCGTGGCATCGGAGGTGGGGATGGCCAGGCGCCCGCGCAAGGCCTCGGCCAGCTCCGCCGCCGCGGGCGCCAGCGCCTGGATGACCTCCGTCGCGCACTCCACCAGCCCGGCGCCCTCCCGGATCAGGGCATGACAGCCGCGGGCCATCGGATTGTGGATCGAGCCCGGCACCGCGAACACGTCTCGCCCGCCCTCCGCCGCCATGCGCGCGGTGATCAGGGCGCCCGAGCGCGCGGCCGCCTCGATCACCAGCGTCCCCAGCGCCAGCCCGGCGATGATCCGGTTGCGACTGGGGAAATGCTCCCGCCGCGGCTGGGTCCCGGGCAGGTGTTCGCTGACGATGGCACCGTGCGCCTGGACCCGCGCGTGCAGCCCGGCGTTGGCGCGCGGGTAGGGCACGTCGGCGCCGGTACCGAGCACGGCGATGGTGCGGCCGCCGGCGGCCAGCGCACTGAGGTGGGCAGCGGTATCGATCCCGGCCGCCAGCCCGCTGGTCACCGCCAGCCCGGAGGCCGCGAGGGCATGGGCGAAGTCGCTGGCGTTGTCGCGGCCGCCGGCGCTCGGGGAGCGGCTGCCAACGATCGCAACCGAGGGATGCCACAGGCAATCCGGATCCCCGGCCACGAACAGCAGTAGTGGCGGGCTGGCGATGCGCCGCAGCAGCGCCGGGTAGTCCGGATCCTGCCAGCCGAGCAGATGGTGGCCGGGTTCGCCACACCAGGCCTGGCCACGCGCCAGCATGTCGGCGTCGGCCCGGTCGAGTGCCTGCATCTGTGCGGTGTCCAGGCCGGCGCGACGCCAGCCCGCGGGACCGGCCGCCAGTGCGGCCGCCGGTGACGGGTACGACGCCAGCAGCTGGCGTCGCGGTTCGGCCGCGCCGCCGGCCGCCGCCAGTCGCAGCAAGGCATCCTGGTCTGCGTCGCCGGCCGCGGCCGCCGGGGAGCGAGCGGGAAACGGATGGATGGAGGTGGGCGGGCTTTCCGGACTACGTGCGCGCATCAGGCCAGCCTGGGCCACAGACGACGACGGCGCCCTCGGGCGCCGTCGCGTTGCAGTGTCGGAAAACCACCGGGCGCGCGCCCGGCGGCGCCTCAGTAGGGCGCGTCGGGGTGCTTGAGCTGGTAGCCCACGTGGGTTGGCTTGATGCTGTCCATCACCAGCCCGTAGCTGACCTTGTCGAAGGTGCGGAACACCATCACGTGGCCGGCGAATTCGTCGGGCAACCGCACCTTGGCGCGCTCGGGGATGGTGTCCTCGGTGCGCTCGGCCCCGTATTCCACCCGGTCCACCGCATTGCTGCCGGTGCGCCAGATCGAGAAGACGGTCCCGTTGTCGACGCCTTCGCGCGAACCGACCGACAGCGCGATCACGTCGTGGGTACCGGCGTTGGCAAGCATGTCGCTCGTCGCCAGCACCGTGGCGCGGCCGTAGTCGAGCTGCTGCCTGGGGGGATGCGGGAAGAACTGCAGGTCGTAGGGCTGGGCGTCGACGGGCACCAGCCGATCGCCCACCCGCACCTCGCGGCCTTCGTCGTCCAGCAGCACGGTGCTGGCCTCGATGCCGCCGACTTCGCCGCGGGTCAACGTGCCGGTGGTGACCTGCACCAGCTCGAAGCCGAGCAATTCATTGCCGTTGTCCGGCGTCAGCGCGTTGGTCCAGTAGTTGGCGAAATCGATCGTGCGCCGGCCGCGGAAATCCAGGTCGTCCTGGTGGAACAGGTCGCAGCAGGCGGTCCGGTCCAGGCGCGTGTAGCGCTGGGCCGGGCGCAGGATCGCGAAGCGCTGGCCCGCCTGGGCGCCGCCCAGGCCGCGGACGTAGACGACCTGGCCTTCGCTGGAGCGCAGGCGGTCGCCTTCGAGCCCGACCACGTACGGCATCTGCTCGAAGGCATCGACCACGCGCAGGTTCTTCAGGAACGGTTCGACCTCGGCCAGCGGCACCGCGTTGATCGCCGGCGCGTTGCGCGGGCCCGGCTGCACCGCCACGCGGTCCAGGTAGGCCAGGCTGAGCACGTCGCCCGGATAGATCAGGTGCGGGTTTTTGACCTGCGGATTGGCCTGCCAGATTTCCGGCCACAGCCAGGGCTTCTTCAGGAAGCGCCCGGCGATATCCCACAACGTGTCGCCACGCTGCACGACGTAGGTGTCGGGGTGGTCGCCGCGCATTTCCACGGCGGCGGCGTAGGTGGCGACCGTCAGCAGCGCGACGGCGGCGATCTGCAGGCAGACCTTGGCCTTGCGCCCCGCTCTCGTCCAGCTGCCCTTCGACGCGCGCTCAAGCATTGCGTCCATCTACCCGCTCCCCTTGGAGATTTTCCCCTGTTGCAGCGGCAATATAGCCCACAAGCGACGCGTCTTGGCAAGCCCGCGGCGTTACAATCGGCAAGGCGGCGGCCATGCCGGCTGCCGATGTGACCGTCGCCGCTGTTTTCCGGCGGTACGCGCCGTTCGTCTCCTCTCCGCCTCCGTCCCCCGCTTCCCTTCCGGTCATGGCCCAGCTCCCGATCCTCGAATTCCCCGACCCGCGCCTGCGCACCCGCGCCGCGCCCGTCGACCCTGCCTGGCTGGCGGAAGCGTCGACGCAGCAGCTGATCGATGACATGTTCGAGACCATGTACGAGGCGCCCGGGATCGGCCTGGCCGCGAGCCAGGTCGACGTCCATCGGCGCTTCATGGTCATCGACGTGTCCGAGGAGCGCGCGCAGCCGCGGGTGTTCGTCAATCCGGAGATCACCGCGCGCAGCGGCGAGCAGGTCTACCAGGAAGGCTGCCTGTCGGTCCCCAACATCTTCGCCGACGTCACCCGCAGCGACACCATCACCGTGACGGCGCTGGATCGCCACGGCGTCGCGTTCGAGCTCCATGCCGACGGCCTGCTGGCGGTCTGCGTCCAGCACGAGATGGACCATCTGGAAGGCAAGCTGTTCGTCGACTATCTGTCCCCGCTCAAGCGCGAACTGGTTCGCAAGAAGCTGGCGAAGGCGCGCAAGGCGGCGTGACGCCATCCCGGCCCCGGGCCGCCGGCCCGGGAGACCGCCACGCCGCCTTCGACCGCGCGCGCCTGTTGCAGGACAACGCCGCGACGTGTCGCTCCCCGCGCGGTTCCCCCTTTACTTCCAGCCTTCGAACGCGGTCCCTCGCCCATGAGAATCGTTTTTGCCGGCACGCCGGAATTCGCCGTGCCCTGCCTGCGCGCTGCCGCGCAACGCAATGAAGTCGTCGCCGTCTACACCCAGCCCGATCGGCCCGCCGGTCGCGGCCGCGGCCTGCAGTCGTCGCCGGTCAAGCGCGAAGCGCTGGCGCGTGGCCTGCCGGTGCTGCAGCCCGAATCATTGAAGACGGCATTGTCGCGCGATGCCCTGCGCGCGCTGAAACCGGACCTGCTGGTGGTGGTCGCCTATGGTCTGATCCTGCCGCGCGCGATCCTCGACATCCCGCGCCTGGGCTGCTGGAACGTGCACGCCTCGCTCCTGCCGCGCTGGCGCGGCGCCGCGCCGATCCAGCGCGCGATCGAAGCCGGCGATGCGGAAACCGGCGTGTGCCTGATGCAGATGGATGCCGGCCTGGACACCGGCGCGGTCCTGCTGTCGCAACGGCTGGCGATCGGCGCCGACGAAACCGGTGGCCAGCTGCACGACCGCCTCGCCACGCTGGGCGCACAGACGCTGGCCGACGGCCTGGGCCTGCTGCGCGCGGGCATGCGCCCGGTGCCGCAGACGCAGCCCGACGCCGGCGCGACCTACGCCCGCAAACTCGACAAGGCCGAGGCGCGGCTGGACTGGACGCAGCCGGCCGAGGTGCTGGCGCGCAAGGTGCGCGCGTTGAATCCCTGGCCGATGGCCGATGCGCTGCTCGCGGGCGAGCGGGTGCGGGTGCACGAGGCGGGCGCGATCGAGCGCGTGCGCGACGCGGCGCCCGGCGTGGTGCTCGGTGCCGGCCGCGACGGGATCGATGTCGCCTGTGGCCGCGGCGCATTGCGGATCCGCGTCCTGCAGCGCGACGGTGGCCGCGCGATCAGCGCCGCGGATTTCGTCAATGCGCGCGGCACCGGCTTCGTCGATGCCGGTTAGCAGCGCCATGCCCGTTGCGGACCCCGGCACTGCGAGTGCCCGTGGCGACGCAACCGATGCCGCAACGAACAATTCCACTGCGGTGAAACCATTGGCAGTCGATTGCCCGCAAATCGCCGGCGGCCGGATCATGCGAGGCGACAATGGCACCGCGAATGTCGGTGTTGTTGTCGATGGAGTCGGCGACGCCGTCGATGGCGGCAGCCACGGCGTCGCATGCGCCCCGATGGGCGCTGCACGCGCGGGCGACGATGCCGATCGTGGCCTGGACCTGGCGGTGCTGTATCGCGATGAACACCTGGCGGTGGTCGCCAAGCCCGCTGGACTGATGGTCCACGACAGCGCGCTGGCACGCGGCGAGAGCGACTTCGCCGCCGACCGCCTGCGTGCGCAGTTCGCGCGGCCGGTGTTCCTGGTCCATCGCCTGGACCGCGCCACCAGCGGCTGCCTGCTGCTCGCCTTCGACCGCGAGACGGCATCGCGGCTGGGCAAGGCATTGATGGCCGGCGAGGTCGACAAACAGTACCTGGCCATCTGCCGTGGCTGGCCGGAGGCGGACTTCAGCGTCGACCATCCGCTCGACGGCGGCCCGGGAAAACCGCTGAAGAAGCCCGCGATCACCGCCTTCGTCCGCCGCGCCACCACCGAGCTGGACTGGCCGTCGGCGGGCTTCCCGACCTCGCGCTACGCGCTGCTGCAGGTCGCGCCACGGACGGGCCGCTTCCGCCAGATCCGGCGCCACCTCAAGCATCTCTCGCACCACCTGATCGGCGACAGCAGCCATGGCGACGGCCGCCACAACCGGGCGTTCCGCGCGCGCGGGATCCACCGCATGTTGCTGCACGCGCAGCGCCTGGCGTTCGTGCATCCGCATTCGGGTATCCGGATCGAAGCGGTGGCGCCGGTGGATGCCGAATTCGCACGCGCGCTGGCATTGTTCGGCCTGTCTGACGCCGACATCGGCTAACCAGGCGGCCCCGGCCTGCGGGCCGATCGCGGCGAGGTTCGCACCCGCCGCCCTTACACTGCGCGCATGCTGCACATCGCCGACAACGTCGAGATCGCCGACGACGAACTGCTCGAGCGCTTCGTGCGCGCCACCGGCCCGGGCGGCCAGAACGTCAACAAGGTCGCCACCGCGGTCGAACTGCGTTTCGATGTCGCGCGATCACCGTCGCTGCCCGAAGCGGTACGCGAGCGCCTGCTGGCCAAGCGCGACCGCCGCCTGACCAGCGAGGGCGTCTTCGTCATCAGCGCACAACGCTTCCGCACCCAGGAGCGCAATCGCGAGGATGCACGCCTGCGGCTGGCGGCCTTCATCGGTTCGGGCCTGCGCGCGCCGACGCCGCGCATCGCCACCCGGCCCACGCGCGCGTCGAAACAGCGCCGCCTGGACGCCAAGCGCGGACGCAGTACGATCAAGCAGGGGCGCACGCAGCGCGACTGGGACTGACGGCAACCAATGGGCGAGGATTCGACCGCGAGCGACATCGTGTTGCCGCTGCCGCCCAATGCGCCGCGCACCGGCGGTCGCTTCGGGCGCTGGCTCGGACGCAGCGCCCTGCGCCTGGGCGGCTGGCGTATGGTCGGCGCCTTCCCCGACATTCCCAAGCTGGTACTGGTCGGCGCCCCGCACTCGTCCAATTGGGATGGCATCTGGGGCTTCGCGGCAAAGCTCGCCCTGGGCCTGGACATCAAGATCCTGGGCAAGCGCGAGCTTTTCTGGTGGCCGCTGGCGCCGGTCCTGAGGTGGCTGGGCGTGATCGCGGTCGACCGCAACGCGGCCAGTGGCGTGGTCGAGCAGCTTGCGACGCTGATCGGCAGTTCTGACAAATTCTGGTTCGGATTGGCCCCGGAGGGCACCCGCAAGCCGGTCCGGCAGTGGAAGACCGGGTTCTGGAAGATCGCCCGGGCGGCCGGAGTCCCGGTCCTGCCGGCCTATTTCCACTATCCCGACAAAGTGATCGGGATCGGCCCCCCTGTTGAGCTTTCGGACGACATGGCCGCCGACATGGCTCAACTGCGTATCTGGTATCGGCCCTGGCAGGGTCGGCACCACGGGACGGAGTGAGTGCTCCCGAGCAAATGGCACGCCAATTGCTTGCGCATGGTCACGGTTTCATCAATGCTGTGTGAGGATCCGACGGCCGCGCCGCGGGTCGAGGGGAAGGGCATGCATATCCTGGTCACCGGCGGCGCCGGTTTCATCGGCTCGCACCTGGTCGACCTGCACCTGGCGTGCGGGGACCAGGTGCATGTGGTCGACGACCTGTCGACGGGCCAACGATCCAACCTCGCCGCCCATGAGGACAACCCCGATTTCCGCTTCGACCAGGCCGACGTGCTGACCTGGGACCGACTGGATCGCGCCGTGGGCTGGGCCGACCGCATCTACCACCTGGCCGCCGTGGTCGGCGTCTACCGCGTGCTCGCCGAGCCGACCAAGGTGCTGGCCACCAACATCGCCGGCTGCGAGCGCATGCTTCGCGCGGCGCGCGATGGCGGCTGGAAGCCTCAGGTCGTGCTGGCCTCGAGTTCCGAGGTCTACGGGCACAACGACGAGCAGGTGCTGCGCGAGGACCAGGACCTGGTCGTCAGCACCCGCGCCGGCACCCGCTGGGGCTACTCGGTGAGCAAGATCGCCGACGAGGCGCTGGGCCTGTCGTACGCGCAACGCTTCGGGATCCCGGCGGTGATCGCCCGCTTCTTCAACACCGTCGGCCCGCGCCAGGTGGGCCGTTACGGCATGGTCGTGCCGCGCTTCGTCGCCCAGGCCGTGCGCAACGAGCCGATCACCGTGTTCGGCGGCGGCGCGCAGACCCGTTCGTTCTGCGACGTGCGCGACACGGTCGTGGCGCTCAACGCGCTGGCCAACCGTTCGCGCACCGACACGCTGATCGCCAACGTCGGCAACGACCGCGAAATCAGCATCCTCGAGCTGGCCCGGCTGGTGATCCAGCGCGCGGGCAGCCGTTCGACCATCCGCGACATCGGGCTGCGCGAAGCCTACGGCGAGGATTTCGAGGACATCCGGCGGCGCCGGCCCAGCCTGGACCGGCTGCGCAACCTCACCGGGTTCAAGCATCGCTACACGCTGGAAGAGACGATCGATGACCTCATCGCCGTCGAACGCCAGGGCCTGATCGGGGAAAAAGATGGCCACTGCACCTTGGTTCGTCATCAGTCCGAGCGTGCTGCTTAGCACGATCGGACTGCTGCGCGGGCCCGACAAGACCGTACCGACTCCCGCGGAAGACTGGCGCAAGGCGATCGTCGACGTCGTCATTCCGGCATTCAAGGAAGAGGACAACATCGTCCACTGCCTGGCGTCGCTGGCGCGCCAGACCATGCGCCCGCGCAACGTCATCCTGGTCGAGGACGGGGCGAAGGACCAGACCGTGCCGCGCGCGCGCGAATACGCCGCGGCCGCCGGGCTCGACCTGACCGTCATCGAACGCGCGGCGTCGATCGGCAAGACGCCGACGATCAAGCGCCAGGCGCGCGAGTTCGACTCCGACGTGGAGTTCATCCTCGACGGCGACACCTTTCTGGAGTCGCCGGACTACATCGCCCGCTGCGTGGAAGAGCTCTACCAGGGCGTCGGCATCGCCAGCGCCTGCGGCACGATCCTGCCGATGCGGCCAACCGATCGCCACGCGCTGGCGCAGACCCCGGAATTCCAGCGCTGGCATGGCGCGCCGACCTACGACGACCCGCACGCGCGGCGCGGCGCGTTGCATGCGCTGTGGTGGTGGACCACCAACATCTACCGCGAGTGCCTGTACCTGTTCCTGCAGCGTTTTGTCTACAAGGGACAGATGGTGTTCTTCGGCAGCATCACCAACCCGGTGGGTTGCGCGGTTGCCTATCGGCGCAAGTACATCGCCGATCTCTTCGACCATTACGAGCCGCTGTTCGGCGACGACCTGACCAACTCCGAGGACATCTTCATCGGCTTCGCGCTCAACTACGAGGGCTACCGCAACATCCAGCTGCAGGACGTGCTGGCGCGTTCCGAGGAACCGGAAGTCCAGCGGCTGCCGCGGCAGATCTACCTGTGGTCGTCGTCGTTCCTGCAAAGCTGCTACTACTTCGACGCGCTGCTGCGCACGCCATTCAAGACCGTCAAGCGCTGGCGCAAGGCCCGGCGCGACCGCGCCAGCGGCGAGGCGCAGCGGATCGAGGAACTGCGCAAGGTCAAGGAGCAGTACCGGCAGCCGTTCGGCAAGGCGTACACGCTCCAATACGGCCGGCCGATCGGCTGGGCAATGTTCCTGGCGGCGCTGGAAAAGGTCGCCTTCCCGACCGCGCTGGTGATCATGCTGGTCCTGCGCATGTGGGAGGCGCTGGCGGTCACGCTGGTGGCCGAACTGGTGGTGTCGCTGGCGGTGCTGTTCGTGGTCTCGCGCGGCGCGCGCATCGCCACCGTGCTCAAGGGCATCGTGATCACGCCCCTGCGTTACCTGCTGATCGTGGCCGATACCTTGACGATGCTGCGCTTCGCCAGCGACCTGTGGATCACCGGCAACCGGAAGTGGCGCAAATGAGCCTTCGTACCCCGCTCGCCGCGCTGGCGATGGCCGTGCTGGCGACACTGCCGGCGATGGCACGCGCGCAGGACGCCTCCAACGGCTACCAGCAGGCGCTGGAAGCGGGCTGGAACGGTCGCTACGGCGACGCCCTGGCGCGCATCGATGCCTATCTGGCGACCCATCCCGACGACCGCGCCGCGCAACTGGATCGCGCCCGCTTCCTGGCGTGGCGCGGCGACTATGCCGCCGCCAACACCGCCTTGTCGAAATTCCCCGACGGTGATGCCGAGGCCGCCGGCCTGCGCGCGCGCACGCTGGCCTGGGCCGGGAGGCGCGACGCCGCGCTGGCGCTCAATACACCGCTCTACGAGGCAACACCCGACGACTACGACCTGGCCTGGACCCAGGCCCTGGCGCTGCACCAGGGCGAATGGCCGCAGCGTGCGCTGCCGGCGCTGGCGATGGTCCAGTCGCTGAAACCCGACAGCGCCGATACCCGCTCGCTGCGCGACGCGGTTCGCCTGCCGCTGTTCTCAATGGTGTCGATGCCGTTGTCGATCTACAGCGATTCGGACGACATCGAGATCCGCAGCATCGGCGCCGGCGCCAGCCTGTGGCTGGGCGACCAGTGGCGGCTGCTGGCCGATGGCCTGCGGCGCGCACATTCGGCGCCGGCGACGGGACCGTTCGCCCCCCTGGGTGGTGGCAACTCGGTCGATGAAACCCGAGCGGGCGTGGGCCTGCGCTATGCGCCGTCGCCCGAGGTCGCGGTGGAAGGCTGGCTGGGGCGTTCTCACCTGGACGACGACACGCCGGCCACGGACGATGCGACGATCGGCCGCCTGTCGCTCTCCCAGCGCGTCAACGATTCGGTTTCCTACACGCTGACCGCCGACCGCGATCGCATCGATGCATCGCCGCGCGCCCTGGCCGTGGTTCGCAACGGACTGACGGCGGACCTGCACTGGACGCCGGGATTGCGGGATACGGTTTCAGGCCGCGCCAGCCTGCAGGACTTCGACGACGACAACCGCCGGCAGTCGCTGCTGCTGGACTACCGGCATGCGACCTGGCGCGGCGACCATGTCATGTTCGACCTCGGCGGCCAGGCCGAATGGCAGCACAACACCAGCAACACCGGCAACGGCTACTACAGCCCGGATCGTTACGTGCGCGTCGCGCCGCAGGCGTCGGCGTACGTCGGGCTGTCGCCCGATGCCGGGCTGTACCTGTCCGCGGCGCTGGGCGTCCAGCGTGACGAGACCTTCGACAGCTGGAAGCGCGCCGGCGACGTCAACGCCGAGCTGACGCTGGGCATCTACAGTCCCTGGCAGCTGGTGGCGCGCGTCGGTTACAGCCAGCGCCTGAACCAGTTCGGCCGCTACGAAGGCCGCACCGGCGGCCTCGAACTGCGCTATCGGTTCTGCGCCTATCGCGCAGGTCGCTGTCCCTGAGAGTCGACGGGATTACGGCGCCAGTCCGGTGCCGTCGCGCGGCGCAGGCTGGATGAGGTCGACGAAGGCGCGCGCGTGCGCCGACAGCCTGCGGCTCTTGCGGGTGACCACGCCGTAACTGCGCGAGGGGAAATATGCGGCCAGCGAGCGCGCGGCGATGCGGGTGCGATCGAGCTCGGTGAGGCAGATCGCGGTCACGATCGAAATCCCCAGGCCCATCGCCACGTACTGCTTGATCACTTCCCAGCCGCCGACTTCCAACGCCACCGTGTACGGCACCCGGTTGCGCTGGAACACCAGGTCGACCAGCCGGTAGGTCGTCAGCCGCTGCGGCGGCAGGATCAGCCCGTAGGGCGACAGGTCCTCCAGCGCCACCTCGCGCCGGGTCGCCAGCGGATGGTCGAGCGGGGTGATCAGCATCGGTTCGAACTGGTAGACGGGCCGGTACTCCAGGTCCGCCGGCACGTCCAGCATCGAGCCCACGGCCAGGTCCACCGCATCCGAGCGCAGCAGGTCCAGCCCACTGGCGCCGGTGACGTTGTGCAGGCGTAGCCGCACCCCGGGCTGGCGCTGGCGGAAGGCGTCCACGATCCCCGGCAGCAGGTAGAGGATGGTCGAGCTGCCGGCGGCCACGTCCAGGTCGCCGGCGTCCAGGCCGCGGATCTGTTCCTGGAAGGCCCCGTCCAGGCCATCGAGGCCTTCGACCAGCGGCCGCGCCAGCGCGTACAGCGCATCGCCCTCGCGGGTCGGCAGCAGCCGGCGGCCGCTGCGCTCGAGCAGCTTGACCCCCAATTCACGCTCCAGGGCCTGCAATTGCAGGGTGATCGCGGGCTGGCTGACGTACAGCGACTCGGCCGCGCGCGACACCGAGCCCAGGCGGACGGTCTGGCAGAAGGCTCGCAGCGGCTTCAGACGGTCGGCCTTGTAGGCGAATCGCGGTGCCGCGGGCTGGCGTCCGGCCATTGGCAGGGCTCTGTATAAGTCCAGCTAATGGTACGCATTGTCAAAACTGGTTTGTCAAATAACGTACGCCAGCGGATTGTCGGCGACGGCGCACCCCGACCGTGGCACCCACGGCCGCCACGAACGCAAGGAGGCACTCCCATGGTGGCAGTCCTGAAACCGCAGGCCGGCGACGCCCTCGTGCTGACCCGCCAGCTCCCGGGGCAGGCCGAGCTGCTGCCCGCGGCCGCCCGGGTCTTCCTGGCCGAGCTGCACCGACGCTTCGAGCCCGAACGCCAGGCGCGCTTGGCGGCGCGGATCGAACGCCAGGCGTGCTTCGATGCCGGCGGCCTGCCCGACTTCCGCGCCGACACCGCCGAACTGCGGGCGGGCGACTGGCAGGTTTCGGAACTCCCGGCAGCGCTCCTCGACCGGCGGGTGGAGATCACCGGCCCGGTCGATCCGAAGATGGTCATCAACGCGCTCAACGCCGGCGCGCAGGTGTACATGGCCGACTTCGAGGACTCGACCGCGCCGACCTGGGCCAACCTCGTCGGCGGCCAGCAGGCGCTGCGCGCCGCGGTCGCCGGCACGCTGGAATTCGACGCGCCCGGCGGCAAGCACTACGCCCTGCGTCCGTTCGCCGAACAGGCGGTGCTGATGGTGCGGCCACGCGGCTGGCACCTGGACGAGAAGCACGTGCAGGTCGACGGCCAGCCGATGAGCGCGAGCCTGTTCGACCTGGGCCTGTTCGCGTTCCACAACGCGCGCGCGCTGGCGGCGAAGGACCGCGGCCCCTACTTCTACCTGCCCAAGCTGCAGTCGATGGAGGAAGCCGCGCTGTGGGACGCGGTGCTGGCGCACATCGAGCGTGCCCTCGGCCTGCCGGCCGGGCGGATGAAGGTCACGGTGCTGATCGAAACGCTGCCGGCGGCATTCGAGATGGACGAGATCCTGCATGCGCTGCGCACGCGCGTGGCCGGCCTCAACTGCGGGCGCTGGGACTACATTTTTTCCTACATCAAGACCTTCCGCGCCCATCGCGACAAGGTGCTGCCCGAGCGCGGGCAGGTGGCGATGACGCAACCGTTCCTGAAAGCGTATTGCGACCTGCTGATCCGCACCTGCCACCGCCGCGGCGCGCATGCGATGGGTGGGATGGCGGCGCAGATCCCGATCCCGCGCGACCTGGAAGCCAACGCCGCGGCGCTGTCGCGGGTGCGCGAAGACAAGCAGCGCGAGGCGCGCGCGGGGTGCGACGGCACCTGGGTCGCGCATCCGGCGCTGGTGCCGCTGGCGCGCGACGTCTTCGACGAACACCTGCCGTGCAAGCACCAGCACCGCGTGCGCCGAGACGACGCGCAGGTGACGCGCGACGACCTGGTCGCGCCACCGCTGGGCAGCATCAGCCGCGCCGGCTTCGACAACAACGTCGAGGTCTGCGTGCGTTACCTCGCCGCCTGGCTCGACGGCCAGGGCTGCGTGCCGATCCACTGGCTGATGGAGGACGCGGCGACCGCCGAGATCGCGCGTGCGCAGCTGTGGCAGTGGCTGCATGCCGGCGACGGCGACCGCACGGGCCTGCACCTAGCTGATGGCACGTCGATCGACTTCGCGCTGTTCGAGCGCGCGCTGATCGGATTGCCGAGCCGGCTCGCCGCGCAGGGCGCGATGCCCGGCGCGGACCACGTCGATGCGGCGATCGCGCTGCTCGACGAACTCACCCACCGCGACACGCTCGCCGAATTCCTCACCCTGCCCGCGTATGACCTGATCGACTGAGCGATGGCCGCCGCGAACGCGGATTGCGCTGTCGCGCCACCACCCTCGACGCCAAGGACCGACACATGAAGACCACGTTGCCGACCGCCGAACAACTCAAGCTGGACTGGAGCAACAACGCGCGCTGGGAGGGCATCTCCCGCAACTACGCGGCCGAGGACGTCGTGCGCCTGCGCGGCACCGTCGCGATCGAGCACTCGCTGGCCAGGCTGGGCGCGGAAAAGCTGTGGCGCGCGCTGCACGGCGAGGACTTCGTCGCCGCGCTGGGCGCGCTCACCGGCAACCAGGCGATGCAGCAGGTCAAGGCCGGGCTCAAGGCGATCTACCTCTCGGGCTGGCAGGTCGCGGCCGACGCCAACGTCGCCGGCGAGATGTATCCCGACCAGTCGCTGTATCCGGCCAACTCGGTGCCGCTGGTGGTCAAGCGCATCAACAACGCGCTGCTGCGCGCCGACCAGCTGCAGCACGCCGAGGGTGACGACAGCATCGACTTCCTGCAGCCGATCGTCGCCGACGCCGAGGCGGGTTTCGGCGGGGTGCTCAATGCCTTCGAACTGATGAAGGCGATGATCGAGGCCGGCGCCGCCGGCGTGCATTTCGAGGACCAGCTGGCCAGCGCCAAGAAGTGCGGGCACATGGGCGGCAAGGTGCTGGTGCCGACCCGGGAGGCCGTCGAGAAGCTGACGGCCGCGCGCCTGGCGGCCGATGTCATGGGCGTGCCGACGCTGATCGTCGCCCGCACCGACGCCGAGGCGGCCGACCTGCTCACCTCGGACATCGACGCCAACGACAAGCCGTTCTGCACTGGCGAGCGCACCGTCGAAGGCTTCTTCAAGACCCGCAAGGGCCTGGAGCAGGCGGTCTCGCGCGGCCTGGCCTATGCGCCGCATGCGGACCTGGTCTGGTGCGAGACCGGCAAGCCGGACCTGGCCTTCGCGCGCGCGTTCGCCGAAGGCATCCATGCGAAATATCCGGGCAAGCTGCTGGCGTACAACTGCTCGCCCAGCTTCAACTGGAAGCAGAACCTGGACGACGCCACGATCGCGAAGTTCCAGCGCGAGCTGGCGGCGATGGGCTACAGGTTCCAGTTCATTACCCTGGCGGGATTCCATGCGCTGAACTACTCGATGTTCCACCTCGCCCATGGCTATGCGCGGCGGCAGATGAGCGCTTTCGTCGAACTGCAGCAGGCCGAGTTCGCCGCCGCCGGGCAGGGCTTCACCGCGGTCAAGCACCAGCGCGAGGTGGGCACCGGCTACTTCGACTCGGTGGCGCAGGCGATCCAGGGCGCGCAATCCTCGACGGTCGCCTTGAAGGGCTCGACCGAAGAAGCGCAATTCCACGCGCCGCCGTCGCCGCCCGAGGCTGCCGCCGCCGCGTAGTAAGCGGGAGGACCTCCGGCGAAGCCAGTCCGCGATCAGCCGGTGATCAGCCGCTCGCCGGCGCCGGCAAACTTCAGCCCGACCTGCAGCACGCGATCGTCCTGGACCGCGCGCACCACCAGCAATGCCGGCCCGAGCGCAACCCGGTCGCCGACCTGGGCCTGCTCGTCGAAACGCTCGTCGAACACCTGAGCGGCGGTCGACCTGGCGAAGCGCGGCGGGATCGCCAGTCCATAGAACGATGCCAGCTCGCCCAACGGGACGTCGCCGGGCAGGCTGAACAGGCCGAACATGTCCTGCTCCGCCTCGCGCGCATCGGCGCCTTCGGCAAACAGCCAGTCCAGGCGCGCGGCCTGCGCGCTGGGGGCGACGAAGTACGCATAGTCGTTGGGCGCCAGCGCGCCCACTTCGCCGGGCAGCAGGATGGCGCCGTCGCGCACGGCCATCGCCAGCCGCACCCGCCCCGGCAAGGGCGCGCCGCGTAGCAGCGCACTACCGGGTGCGACCCGGTAGCCGACCATCTCGTACTCCAGCTGCCCGGGCAGGTCGAGCTGGATGCGCCGGGTGTTGGGATCGCTGCGTGGCACCGCGACCCCGAACCGGTGCGCCGCGCGCGCCAGCGTCCAGCCCTGCACCAGCAGAGAGGCCAGCACGACCAGGAAGGCGACGTCGAAATACAGCCGTGCGTTCGGCAATCCGGCCAGCAGCGGGATCGAGGCCAGGAAGATGCCGACCGCGCCGCGCAGTCCGACCCAGCTGATGAAGCCGATCTCCTGCCAGCGATAGCCGAAGGGCAGCAGGCAGGCCACCACGGCCACCGGGCGGGCGACGAACATCAGGAACGCCGCCACCCCCAGCGCCGGCCACAACACCTTGAGCAGTTCGCTGGGCGAGGCCAGCAGGCCCAGCAGCAGGAACATCACCAGCTGCGCGAACCAGGTCGCGGCGTCCTGCACCGCCAGCACGTCGGCGCGCGCGCGCACCGGCCGGTTGGCCACGACGATGCCGGCCAGGTAGACGGCGAGGTAGCCGCTGCCGCCGAGCAGGTTGGTGGCCGCGAACAGCGCCACCGCCGACGCCAGCGCCAGCCACGGATGCAGGCCCGAAGGCAGCGACACCCGGTTCAGCGCCGCGACGATGCCGCGGCCGCCGGCATAACCGGCGCCCAGGCCCAGCACGATCGCCCACACCAGCTCAATCGCCATCCGCACGGCACCGACCTCGGCGCCGACGTCACGCGCCGCCAGCCAGCTGGTCAGCGCGACGGTCAGGAACACCGCGGCCGGATCGTTGCTGCCCGATTCGATCTCCAGGGTGGCGCCGCTGCGCCGCTGCAGGTGCAGGCCGCCGGCCCGCAACAGGAAGAACACCGCCGCCGCGTCGGTCGAGGCGACGATGGTACCCAGCAGCAGCCCCTCCACCGGCGGCAGGTCGAGCAGCTTCATCGCCGCCAGTGCGGTGAGCACCGCGGTCAGCACCACTCCCACGCTCGCCAGCACCAGCGCCGGCACGACGCTGCCGCGCACCTGCGCCGCGCGCGTTCGCAGGCCGCCGTCGAACAGGATCACGCTCAGCGCCAGCGCGCCGACCAGGAAGGTGAAGCGGGTGTCGTTGTAACGGATGCCGCCGATGCCGTCTTCGCCCAGCAGCAGGCCGAGCATCAGGAACACCAGCAGCAGCGGAGCGCCGAAGCGCCGCGCGAGCACCGAGGAGGCGATCCCCACCAGGATCAGCAGCGAGCCGCCGAGCAGGGTGAGCTCGATTGCGTGCAGGCTCTCCAAGCGCCGCTCCAGTCAGGTCCCCCGGCATCCTAGCAAGCGCCCGTGGCGGCAATCGGCGCGGCTCCGCGCGCGGCGATCGGCGGCGCGCCGCGATCGCCTGACTGCGGGCGGCGCGCCAACGGCATGGCGGCTCCCGGTCAGCGCGCGAACAGCTGTTCGGCCCGCTGGAACAGGATCCAGCTGGTCGCGATCACCTTGTCGCCGCCCACCGGACGATTGCCGCGATGGGTATGGGTGAATGCCGCCGGGGCGATCAGCAGCCGGCCGCTGCGCGGCACCACCCTGCGCTGCTGGAAGAGGAATTCGGTCTCGCCCGCCGTGAACCCCTCGTTGAGGTAGAGCGTCCACAACAGGTGCCGGTGCAGCGTCTCGGCGCCCGGGTCGCGCGGATACAACTCGCAGTGCCAGTAGGGATAACCGCCTTCGCCGTCGGCATACCACTGCAGGTTGATGGCGCCCGGACGCAGGCAGGCCTGCACCAGCGGGGCAAGCGCAGCGTCGTCCATCGCTGCCAGCTGCGCCGCTTCCAGCCGCCGTGGCTGGCCGTCGGCGCCAGGCGCCTGCAGCATCAGCGGCGCCAGCAGCGCCTGCGGGTAACGGCGCAGATAGGCGAGCAGTCCCGCGAACACCGCCTGGTTGAGCGACGCCTCGACGTCGGCCCAGTCCGGCCGGCCCGCCAGTGCCAGGTCGCGGCTGTGCTTGAGGTCGGGGAAGACGCCGGCGCCAACGCGACCGGGTCGCAGCGCATCGCTCCCGCGCAGGCGGGCGAGGATCGCGGCGCAGCTCGCGGCCGGCAGCGCGTCATCGATGACTTCGATGAAGTCGCAACCGGGGGCGGGGGCCCCGTTCACGCCTGCGCCCGCACCTCGGGCTGGATACCGGCGTCGAACTGGTGGTGGTACTGCACCGCCGCTTCGACTTCCGCTTTCGATCCCAGGAACACCGGCACGCGCTCGTGCAGGTGGCTCGGCACCTGGTCCAGGATCCGCGCGCGGCCGGTGCTCGACGCGCCACCGGCCTGCTCGACCAGCATCGACATCGGGTTGGCCTCGTACATCAGGCGCAGCTTGCCGGCCCTGGTCGGGTCGGTGTTGTCCTGCGGCCGTGCGCCGAGCTTGCGGTCCCAGGGGTAGATGAAGATCCCGCCGCGGGTCAGGATCCGGTGCACGTCGGCCACCATCGAGGCGATCCAGCGCATGTTGAAATCCTTGCCACGCGGGCCTTCCCTCCCAGCCAGCAGGTCGCGCACGTAGTCCTGCATCGGCGCTTCCCAATGGCGCTGGTTGGACATGTTGATCGCGAATTCGCGCGTCTCGGCCGGGATCCGCATCTCGCGCTGGGTGAGCATGAACGATCCCTGCTCGCGATCCAGGGTGAAGCCATGCGTGCCGTGGCCGGTGGTCAGCACCAGCATCGTGGACGGGCCATAGATGCAGTAGCCGGCGGCGACCTGGGCCGTGCCCGGCTGCAGGAACGACTGCGTATCCACGCATTGGGCATCGCCCGGGCAATCGAGCACCGAGAAGATCGTGCCGACCGAGACATTGACGTCGATGTTGCTGCTGCCATCCAGCGGATCGAACAACAACAGGTAATTGCCGCGCGGGTAGGCGTCGGGAATCGGGAAGGGCTCCTCCATCTCCTCCGAGGCACAGGCGGCCAGGTGGCCGCCCCAGGCGTTGGCCTCCAGCAGTACGTCGTTGGCGATCACGTCGAGTTTCTTCTGCGCCTCGCCCTGGATGTTGATCGATGCACCCTGCGCGCCCGCGGCCTCGCCGAGCACGCCGCCCAAGGCGCCCTTGCCGACCGCGACGGCAATGGTCTTGCAGGCGCGCGCGACGACTTCGATCAGCAGCCGCAGGTCGGCGTTGATGCGCTGCTCGCGCTGCTCTTCGATCAGGAACCGGGTCAGGGAGACGGGCGTTGCGGGCGTGGGCATGGCGTGGTGGCGACGATGGGAAGCCGCCATTGTCGCCTGCGCTTGCCAGCCGCGCACCCGCAGGCAGGCGCACCGCTGCAGCGGCTGCGCGACGCCGCTATGCCGCCAGCGGGTTCTGCGGGGCGACCGGGCCGGCGGCGACAGCCTGGCCGGGACGGGCGCTGGCGCGCCGGCGCAGGACGCCGGTCAGCGTCTTGTGCGCCATCGCCAGCATCAGCAGCGGCGCGCTGGGATCGGCGGCGGTCATGACTCGCTTGGCGGCCTCGATGGCGTCGGCCGCGACGATGAAATCGTCACCCGAAAGCATCGGCCTCAGGCTGCGCAGGCAGGCGTCGAGCTGGCGCTCGAAATCGGGGTTGCAGCCCTGCCCGGCGCGGCGGGTGGCTTCGTGCATCAACGAATTGACGTGGCTGAGTTCATCCATGAGTTCCTCGGCGGCAAAGTCCATGCAGGTACCTTCGTGCGCGCAGGTCGCACAGGCTGCGATCGGGGGGAAAATCATCCGGGCGGGCGAGTGAGAGCCCGGTGTAGGCCGCCGCCGCGCGGCTGATCCGTTCAGCAACGGGCCGGATCAGAAGTCCGGATCGTCCGGCCAGCCTTCGCCGCTGCCGCGGTGGTACACGCGGTCGGAGTCGAGCACCGTGCCCGCCGGATACGAAGGCTGGTTGCCCAGCCTGGCATAGATCGGGGCGAAGTCGGGTCCGGTCGCCTGCATCAGCTGCTCGAAGCTGTCGATGACGAAATAGGTCTTCTGGAACGTGTCGATGCGGTAGCGGGTGCGCATGATGCGTTCGAGGTCGAAGCCGATCCGGTTCGGTGCGTCGGAATCCAGACAATGGATGCTCTCGCCCTTGGACGAGACGATGCCGCTGCCGTAGATGCGCAGGCCGTCGGCCTGGCGGATCAGGCCGAATTCCACCGTGTACCAGTACAGCCGGGTCAGGTTGACCAGCGCCTCGGGGCCGATGCCATGCGCCTTGACGCCGCCACGGCCGTAGGCGGCCATGTAGTCGGCGAACACCGGATTCATCAGCAGCGGCACGTGGCCGAACAGGTCGTGGAAGAGGTCGGGCTCGGCCAGGTAATCGAGCTGCTCGGGCTTGCGGATCCACCAGGTGACCGGGAACCGGCGATTGGCCAGGTGCTCGAAGAAGGTCAGCTCCGGCAGCAGGCCTTCGACCCCGACCAGGGTCCAGCCGGTGGCCTTCTCGAGGATGTTGTTGAGCTCGGCGAATTTCGGGATCGCGTCGGGCGTCATCCCCATCGCATCCTGCGCGACCAGGAACTCGTCGCTGGCGCGACCGACCAGCAACTTGCGCTGGCGCTCGAACAGCTGCGCCCAGACGTCGTGGTCGACCGCCGTGTAGGCCGCCCACGGCTGCTCGACCACGGCGGTGGTGTAGACCGGGACGTAGCCCTTGTCGGTCTGCTGGTGCTCGACGCGGGTGGGAGCGGGAGGCGTGGCGTTCATGCCCCGATGGTAACCCCGCCCCGGCATTTATCGCGATGACGTCGCCACCGCGCGCAGCTGGCCGAAGAAGTCACCGGGACGCCAGCGCGGCGGTTGCGTTGCGTCGCCCAGTCGCCGCCCCAGCGCCGCCGTGAGCGCCGCCATGCGCGCGGCATCCTGGTACTGGATCGGCTGGCTGGCGTCGTCGCAGGGCTGGTGGTAGCAGCGGCGCAGGAACTCACGCTGGGCGAGCTTGGGCAGCGTGTGCTCGTCGGCCTTCTTGCCCGCGCTGGCCGCGCCCGGGACCACGCCACCATCCAGGTACAGCGCCGGCACCCCGGCGCGCACGAAGGCGAACTGGTCACTGCGCACGAACACCGCTTCCTCGGGAAAGGGATCGGGCGACACGGCGATGCCCAAGGGTTTCGCCGCCGCCTCGAGCGCGGCCTGCAGCGAGGAATGCGTCGCGCCGATCGGCACCACGTCGCGCGTGGGCACCAGCAGCATCGGCATGTCGAGGTTGATGTCGGCGGCCAGCGGTTGCGGCGGATGAGTGACGAACCACTGCGCGCCGAGCAGGCCCTGCTCCTCCGCCGTCAGGGCGACGAACAGCAGCGGCCGCTCCGGCGTCGCGTGCCGCAGCGCCCGCGCGGTCTCCAGCACGATCGCCACGCCCAGCGCATTGTCCAGCGCGCCATTGCGGATGGCGTCGCCAGCGACCGGCGCCCCGATCCCGAGGTGGTCCAGGTGCGCGCTGAACACGATCGCCTGCGACGCCAGCGCCGGGTCGGTCCCCGGCAGGCGCGCGACCACGTTGCGGCTGTCCAGCGGCGCGATGAAGCTGCGTGCCGCCAGCGACAGCGTCACCGGCAAGGCGAAGCCCTTCAATGTTCCGGCCTGGGCCGCCTGGGCCAGTTCGGCCGCGGTATGCCCGCTGCCGTCGAACAGCAGGTCCGCGGCGGCGGCGCTGACCCGCACGACCACGCGCAGTTGCGGGAAGGTGCCGATGCCGCGGCCATCGGCGGCGCGCAGGCGCAACTGCGGCTGTTCCCAGTTCGCGGCCTGCGCCGACCAGGGCGCGCGCGCCTCGTCGTCGGCGGTGTCGACGAACACCGCGCCGACCGCGCCACGCTGCGCCAGCGCGCGCAACTTCTCCTCGCGCGAGGCGTGGAAGGCGCGGCGGTCGTCGTCGAACGCCGCCGGTGCCCCGCCGAGCACCACCGCAATCTTGCCGTGCAGGTCGAGTCCGACGAAGTCGTCGTGCTCCAGGTCCGGCGCCGACACGCCTTGGGCGACGAACACCGCGGGCGCGCGCACGCGCGCATCGGCCGCGTCGAAGCCCGGCTCGGTGAGGAAGTGGTCGCGAAAGCGCAGTGCGATCGTGCGATCGCGGCGCGCCACGTCCAGCCGCGCGCCTTGCGCCAGCCGCGTGGCCTGCAGCAGCGGCACCCGTTGCGAAAACGTCCCGGCGTCACCGGCCGGCTGCAGCCCCAACGCGTGGAATCGCGTGGCGACGACATCGGCGGCACGCTCGAACCCGGGCGTGCCGGTGCGCCGGCCCTGCATGGCGTCGCTGGCCAGGGTCGCCACGTCCGCGCGGATGCGCCGGGCGGCGGGGCTGGTCGTCGCAGCGGTAGCCGCCGGCGCGGAAGCCGTCGCCGCCGGCGGGGTGGGCGTCCCCGATCGCGAACATCCCGCCAGAACGCAGGCGCCGACCAGCAACGCGGCGCGCGCAGCGCAAACCAGACCCGGAACAGCCATGGCGAACATCCACGAAAAGTTGCGCGACGCTAGCACGCCGCCATCGCCACGCAAGCCGGTCGCCAGAAGCGGCGACGCGGTGACGCGGGCGCGGCGCGGACGCGCGCAGGTCGCGCTCGCCACCAGCACCGCGATCGCCGGGCCCTAGCGCCGCTGCGTGAAGGGCAGTACGACTGGCGCTCCAGCCTGCGTGGTCTCCTCGCGCTCCCAAAGCACCGGCACCTGCGGCGGCCGTGCGGGCTCGAACTGCGAGCGCTCGGCCGCGGCCGCGGCCTGTGCCGTGGCGGCGAGGTCTTCTTCCAGTTCCCACGAGTACCGCCGGCGCGCGGGCAACGGATCGCAACGGCGAAGCAGCCATGCGGCCAATACACCGGACATGGCGCCGCCCAGGTGCGCCTGCCACGACACCCCGGGCTCGTGCGGCAGCACCGTCAGCAGCATGCCGCCGTAGAGGAAGAACGCGATCATCGCCGCCGCGATCGCCGGCCGGTCGCGACGCAGCAGTCCGAGCGTGAACACCAGGAACATCAATCCGTGGGTCAGCCCGCTCGCGCCGAGGTGCCAGCTGCCGGCATCGCCGAGCATCCATGCGCCCAGGCCCGAGCCGATCCACAGCAGCGGCAGCGCGCGCGGCGTCGCTCGCGGATACACGGTGCCGGCGAGCGTGCCGAGCAGCAGCAGCGACACCGCGTTCGCGCCCAGGTGTCCGGGCGAGCCATGCAGCAAGGGCGCGAACACCACGCCCACGAGGCCACTCCAGCGATGCGGCGCGATCGCCAGCCAGCGCCAGTCGAACACCTGCTGGGCGGCGAAGGCGATCGTCATCAGCAGCACGAAGCCCAGGCTGGCGGTCAGCGCGCGCTGCAGCCGGCGGCGATCGAGCGCGCGCTGGGCGGGACTGTCGGGGACCGGCTCGGGCATGGGCAGGTGCATGACCCGAGGATGGCGACGAACGCGCCGGATGCAAGCGGAGGCGCCGCCGCAGCCCGGGCGGGTGCGGACCGCCGCGTAGAATGCGCGCGATGAACGACGCGATCCCCACCGTCCGCCTGCGCAATCCCTGGCGTTCCAACCATCCCTGGATCTTCCAGAAGCTGGTCGACAAGCCGGTGAGCAAGCCCAAGCCCGGGAGCGTGGTCGACATCGTCGGCATCGATGGCGACTGGATCGGGCGCGGTTTCTACAACGGCCATTCGCGGATCGCGCTGCGGATCCTGGAAACCGATCGCGAGGTCGCGATCGACGCCGGCTGGTTCGCGCGGAAGATCGCCGCGGCGGTGGCGCTGCGCCGCGAGGTGTTGCAGCTCGACGCGATCTCCGACGCCTGGCGGGTGGTGCATTCCGAAGGCGACGGCCTCAGCGGACTGGTGGTCGACCGCTACGGCGACCTGCTGGTGGTCGAATATTTCAGCGCCGGCATGTTCCGCCACCGCGAATGGATCTACGACGCGTTGCGCGCGCAGTTTCCCGGTTGCCGTTTCCACGCCTTCGCCGACGAGCACGTGCAGAAGCAGGAATCGTTCGACTTCCGCGGCAGCGAACCGGCGCAGCCGGCGATCATCACCGAGCACGGCATCCGCTTCCGCGCCGATCCGGCCGGTGCGCACAAGACCGGCTTCTTCGCCGACCAGCGCGACAACCGGCAATGGCTGAGCCAGCACGTTGCCGGCAAGCGCGTGCTCGACCTGTGCTGCAACACCGGTGGCTTCGGCGTGTACGCCGCGGTGCGCGGCGCCGGCGAGGTCGTCGGCATCGACATCGACGAGGACGTGCTGGCGATCGCGCGCGGCAACGCCAAGCTCAACGACGCGCGGGTGAAGTTCATCCAAGCCGACATCTTCCCGTGGCTGCGCGACGCCGGCCAGCGCGGCGATGCCTACGACGTGGTGATCCTCGACCCGGCGAAGATGACCCGCGATCGCGAGCAGGTCATCCCGGCGCTGAAGAAATACCTGGACATGAACAAGCTCGCGATGGGCGTGGTCAAGCCCGGCGGATTGGTGGCGACGTTCTCGTGCACCGGGCTGGTGAGCGAGGACGAGTTCCTCGGCATGCTGCGGCGCGCGGCGTTCTACGCCGGGCGCACGGTGCAGGTGCTGAAGGTGTCGGGCGCGGGCCCCGACCATCCGTTCCTGGCGCAGGTGCCGGAATCGCGTTACCTGAAGGCGGTGTTCTGCCGCGTGCTGGACTGAGGGCGCAGCGAGATCGGGATGATCTCGTCGCGGCCCAGGCGGGTGGCGAACCGGTTGCCGACGTGGCGGCCGATGTACGTGCCCAGTCCGCGGCCTTCGCGCGCCAGCGCCTTCATGCGGCCCACGTGGCGGCGGCCCGGGACGTCGTAGGTGTACAGGTAGACGTTGCCGTCGACGAACTGCACGGCGATGCCGTCGGGCACGATCGAGTAACCCACCACGCCCGAGTGCCCGCTTTCGTTGCGGTAACGGTGGAACGGCGGCATCCGTAGCGCAGTGACAGCTTCCATGCGCCCGATCCTATGGGGCCAAAAGTGTGCGTGCGATGAAGTGGCGCAACGGGTGAGACCGGCGTCGCTACACTGTCCGGCATGACCGCCACGCTGCTGATCCTGTTGTTCCTCGCCGTGCTGGTGGCCATCGCCATGCTCGGGCTCCTGCTTCGGCGCGGCCTTGCCACGGCGCCACAGGCGATGACCGAGCTGGAGCGCCTGGCGGCCGAACTGGCCGGCGAGCGCGACAACGCGCGCCTGCAATCGGGCGAGATCGGCAGCCTGAATGGGCGCCTGGGTGCCTTGGAAAGCACGCTGGCTGCGCGCGAGGAGGCGCTCGCGCGGACGGAGGCGCAGCGCGCCGAGCTGCAACAGCACAATGAACAGGCGCGCCAGCAGATCCACGTCGCGACCGTCGCGCTGGCCGAGCGCGAGGCGGGGCTGGCCGAAGCGCAGGGACGGCTGGCCAGACTGGAGTCCGAGTTGGCGCGGTTGCGTGAACAGGCTGAAACGCTCCAGATCGAGCATGCGCAGGCCAACGCCAACCTCGCCCATGCGCGCCAGGCGAACGTCGACATGCATGCGTTCCTTGCCGAGGCGCAGACGCGGCTGTCCGGCGCATTCAGCGAACTGGCCGGCAAGGTATTCGACGAGCGCGGCCAGCAGTTCGAGAAGAACGTGCAGCGGGCGACGTCGCAGTCCAAATCGGACATCGAAACCCTGCTCAAGCCGTTCGCCGACCAGCTGGGGCAGTTCCGTATCCGGGTCGACACGCTGTATTCGGAAGAGGCCAAGGAGCGCTCGATGCTGCTGGGCGCGGTCAACGAACTCAAGACGCTCAACCAGGACATGGCCCAGCACACCGATGCGCTGACGCGCGCGCTGAAGGGCAACGCCAAAGTTCGCGGCGACTGGGGCGAACTGATGCTCGAAAGCGTGCTGCGCGGGTCCGGGCTGGAGGAAGGCCGGCATTACGACCGCCAGAAAAAAGCCGTCGACCAGGATGGCGCGCGCCTGCATCCGGACGTGGTCGTGCGGCTACCGGACGAGCGCCGCGTGGTGGTCGACAGCAAGGTCAACCTCATCGCCTGGCAGGAGGCGATGAACGCGCAGACGCCCGAGCAGCAGGACGAAGCCATGCGCCGCCACGCTGCCGGCCTGCGCCAGCACGTGCGCGACCTGGGCGAGAAGAACTACCCCAAGGCGGTCGGCGATTCGGCGCTGGAGATCACCATCGCCTTCGTGCCGATCGAGGGCGCACTGTCCGCGGCGCTGGGGTTCGATCCGGCGCTGCAGACCGATGCCTTCGACCGCCGCGTGGTGTTCGCCTCGCCCAATACGCTGATGGCGCTGCTACGGGTGGTCGAACGGCTGTGGACACGCGACAAGATCCAGCGCGAGGCCGTCGACATCGCCAAGAGCGGTGGCCTGGTGCTGGATGCGTTGATGACGTTCCTGGCCGACTTCGATCGCGTCGGCCAAGGACTGCAGCAGGCGACCGAGGCCTTCAACACCGCGCACCAGCACCTGCGCGAATCGTCCAAGGCGGTAATCCCGCGCGCGCGACGGCTGGCGTCGCTGGGCGTGCAGGGCAAGAAGCCGCTGCGCGACGAACTCAAGCCCGACGCCTCCGATCCCGAGGACGCCGCGCGACTGCCTCTTCTGGACCTGCCCATCGACGACGGGCGCTGATCGACGACGCTTGGCAACTCCACGCAGCCGCGTTGGCGCTTACGGCACGCCTTCGATGCCCGGCATCGCGCTGGCCGGTACAGTCGGATTGTCCTGGTCGTCGCGCAGGTAGGCGGGCAGCGAGTCGTCCTGCTTCTGCTGGCGGTCGCCGAAGATCTGGTAACGCCGGCGCTGCAGCCAGGCATCGCGGAACAGCGCGTACTCGTCGGTCGCGCCCTCGCGCATGCTGTCGACGGCGAACAACTGCGTGCGCACGTCGACCAGTTGCAGGCCCTGCAGGAACACCCGCGCACGGTCGCTTTCCACCTGGCGCAGCGGCGCCAGCGGCGCATCGCCGATCAGTCCGAACACGTCGCGCACCGTGCGCGGGCCGAACAGCGGCAGTTCGACGTAGCGCGAGCGCTCCCAGCCCCAGACGCCCAGGGTCTGCCCGAAGTCCTCGCTGTGCATCGGCAGCCCGACCGACGAGGCCGGATCGAACAGCCCGCCGAATCCCATCGTGGTGTTGAGGGCGAAGCGGCCCATCGCCTGCGCCGCCCCCTTCGGCTTGCCCTGCAGCAGCGCATTGAGCGCGCTGATCGGCTGGCCGAGGTTGTTGAAGAAATTGCCCACGCCCAGGCGCACCGGCCGCGGCACGACCGCGACGTACGCCTTCGCCAGCGGCCGCGCGATGCGGCGGTCGACGACGTTGTTGAAGGCGTGCACGCGCCGGTTCAGCGGCTCCCACGGGTCGTAACTGGCGGGCAGTTCGGCCGGCGCGGGCAGGGTCGGATCCGCGATCGGGTTGTAGGCCTGGCCCGGTGGGCCGTAGAGCGCGTCGTAGTCGCGCTCGGCCTGGGTCCGCGGGTCGGCCGCGGGCACGACGGCATCGGCATCGCGGGCGGCGGCGCTGGCGTCGCCTTCGATCGCCGTGGATTGGACCGCGGCCACGTCGGTTGCGGGCGCGGCGTTGGCGTCGGCATCGGTCTGCACCGGCGCGGGCGACGCGCCAGTGGCAGGCGTGGCTTCCAGCAGGCAGGCTTTCAGCAGGCAGGCTTTCAGCAGGCAGGCTTTCAGCAGGCGTCGCGGCAACCGCCTGGGGTTCGGTCGACGGGCCAGCCGCCGTCGTGGACGGCAGCGGGGTGGACGGCAAGGGTGCGGCGTCCTGCGCCTGCGCGGCACCGGTGAGCAGGCCCAGCGCCAGCAGCAGGACAATCGGGTGACGGTTCATGCGCGCAGTTTAGTGGCCGCGATGCGGGCGCGACAGTCGCGCCGCGATCAGCCGACGTAGGCCAGCGCCGGGTCGAGCCGGTAGGCTGCGCGCAGTGCGGCCAGTCCCGCAGGATCGCCGCTGACCGCGACGCCGCCGGCGCGCTGCGCGAGCTCGGCCAGCAGCGCCACGCCCGCGCTGTCGACGCGGCTGACGCCGCCCAGGTCGAAGCGATGCACGCCTTCGAGCAGGCCCAGCGCCCGTGGCCAGGCGGCGGCGACCGCCGCGGTGGTCAGCGCGCCGCCGACACGCAGGGTGTCGCCGTCGCGCTGCAACGTCACCGCATCAGTGCCTGGCATCGGCCTGCAGCTGGCCGCTGCGCAGGTCGGCGGCGACCTGCGCGATCGACTTGTGGGTGAGTTCGGCATCGAACTGCTGGCGGAAGGTCTGCACGAAGGACACGCCTTCGACCATCACGTCGAACACCTTCCAGGTGCCGCCGGACCTGCGCATCAGGTAATCGACCGGCACCGGCTCGCCGCCCTGGCGCAGCATCTCGCTGGCGACCTTGACCCCAAGGCCGCGCGGCAACACGGTCTCGGACTTCACCCGAACCCGCAGCCGGGTGTTGAAGTCCAGCAGCGAATCGCCGTAGCGCTGCATCAGGTTGTCGGCCAGCGCATCGGCGAACAGCTTGACGTCGGCATCGCTGGCGCCGCGCGCGTGGCGGCCGAGCACCTGCCGCGCCGCGTAGTCGCGGTCGAACATCTTGCTGAACTCGCTGGAGACGAACTGGCGCAGCGCGGCGCGGTTCTTGGTGAACTCCGCGCGCCGCTGCTCCAGCGTCGACAGCACGCGCTGGCTGTTGTCCAGCACCATCTGGCTCGGCGATGCGCTCGCCGTGGCGCTGGCGTCCTGCGCGCGCGCGGGCATCGGCGCGAACGCAGCCGCGCCCATGGCCAGGCTGGCGGCGACGGCGATCGAAAGGAAGGAACGCTTCATGGATTGGCATCCGTGGCAGGGGGGTTGGAGGTGTCGCTGCCGGCATCGGGCGTCGTCGCCTTGCCGCCGCCACCGAACATGTACTTGCCGACCATCTGGATCAGGTCGACCGCCGGCGTGGTGAACGCGATCTCGTCGCCGGGTTTCAAGGCCTGGGTGTCGCCGCCCGGCTGCAGGCCGATGTAGCTTTCGCCGAGCAGGCCGCCGGTGAGGATGCCGGCGGAGGTGTCCGCGGGCAGGTCGTTGTAGCGGTCATCGATGTCCAGGGTCACGACGGCGTCGAATTTGACCGGGTCCAGCTGAATGTCGGCCACATTGCCGACCACGACGCCGCCAATCTTGACCGGCGCCGACGTGCGCAACTGGCCGAGGTTGGTGAAGCGCGCCTTGAGCGGATAGCTGTGCGCGCCGAAGCCGAACTTGCCGTTGGTCGAGGCCAGCGCCAGCACCAGCAGCGAGGCCAGCGCGAGCAGCAGGAAGGCGCCGACGGCGAATTCGAGACGGGGACCGCGGACGGACATGATCGATTCCTCAGGCGTGGCGTGCGGCAATCACTTGCCGAACAGGAAAGCGGACAGCACGAAGTTGAACATCAGCACCAGCAGCGAGGCATTGACCACCGCGCGCGTGGTCGCCACCGAGGTGCCTTCGACGGTGGGCTCGGCATGGAAGCCGACGTAGGAGGCGACCAGCGCCGCGGTGCCGCCGAACACGGCGGACTTCTCCAGCGCGACCAGGAAGTCGTGGCGGAAGTCGACGGCGTCCTTGAGCACCTGCCAGAACGTGCCGCTGTCGATGCCGATGATGTGCACGGCTTCGAAGTAGCTGGCGCTGATCGCGAGGGAGCAGAAGAAGCCGGTGAGCAGCGGCACGCAGATCACCGCCGCCCAGAAGCGCGGCGCCACCGCTTTCGCGATCGGATCGATCGCCATCAGGCCCAGCGCGGTGATCTGGTCGGTGGCGCGCATCAAGCCAAGTTCCGCCGCGATCGAGGACCCGGCGCGACCGACGAACAGCAGCGCGGTCAGCACCGGCGCCAGCTCGCGATACAGGCCCAGGCCCACCAGCGCGCTGATCTGGTTGCTGGCGCCGTAGGTCTCTAGCGCGCGATAGCCCAGCAACGTCACCGACAGCCCGACGAAGGCGCCGCCGACGGCGATGATCGGCAGCGAGCGGGCACCGATCTTGTAGATCTCGCGCACCAGCTCGGCGAGGAAATCCCGCGTGGGCGTCGAGGCGCGCAGCACAGACAACGAGAACAGGCCGGCGCGGCCGAGCGAGCGGGTGGCGGCGACAAACGGCATCAGGCGGCTTCCTGTTCGCGCGCGGTGGCGTCGAAGGCGATGGGACCGTCGGGCTCGCCGCGCAGGAACTGCAGCACCAGCGGATCGCGCGTCGCCTCCAGTTCGGCCGGCGTGCCGGAAAACACGATGCGGCCGTTGGCGATCACGATCGCGCGGTCGGCGACCGGCAACGTCTCGTGCACATGGTGGGTGACGATGATGCTGGTCAGGCCGAGGCTGGCGTTGAGCCGCGCGATCAGCGCCATGATCACGCCGCTGGCGATCGGGTCCAGCCCGGTCAGCGGCTCGTCGTAGATCATCAGCGGCGGATCCAGCGCCAGCGCACGGGCCAGCGCCACGCGGCGCGCCATGCCGCCGGACAGTTCGCGCGGGTAAAGACCGGCCGCCGCGCGCAGGCCGACCGCGTGCAGCTTCATCGCCACCAGCCGCTCGATCACCGGCCGCGGCAGGTCCGTGTGCGTGTGCAGCGGCAGCGCGACGTTCTCGGCCACGCTCAGGTCGGTCAGCAGGCCGTTGCCCTGCAGCAGCACGCCGATGTCCTTGCGCCGCTCGAGCAGCGCCCGCATGCGCGTCGGCAACGGCGCGCCGAGCACCTCGACGGTGCCCGCGACCGGTTGCAGCTCGCCGGTCAACGCCGCCAGCAACGTCGACTTGCCGCTGCCCGACGGCCCCAGCACCGCGGTGATGCTGCCGCGCGGCACCACCAGGTCGATGCCTTCGAGCACGGCGCGGCCGCCGCGTTCGAGGCGGACATCGGTCAGGCGCACGGCGGGCGAATCGGTCGTCATCGACGCAGGTCCGTTTTGGCGAGGAGCGTGACAGCGCGGTCGGTTACAGCGCCGGGCGCGCGGGCACGCTCAAAAAGCGGGAAAGCTTGGCCGCCGCCCGCTGAATGGCGGCGGAGCGGCGCCGCGCATTGTCGCAGCTTCGCCAGCGCCGCCCGTTCGCGCCGCGAACCCGCCGGGTCCGCGTCGCGCAACCGACCTCCGCAGGAGCGGCTCCAGCCGCGAGCCCTCCGTGGGCCACGGGCCCCCGCGCACGCACCGGCGCCGCAACGGCAGCCCCACCCCCTCCCCGCGTACCGCGACGCCCCCGGCGCCGCCACCGGTCTCTGCGCCTGCGACCGCGCTCCGGCAAGATGCGCTGGATGCCGACCGCGCCGCCGCTTCGATCGCCCGACTTCCGCCTGTACCACTCGAACTCGCTGGAAGTGCTGGCCGGGCTGCTGGCGGACGAACTGCGTTCGGCCGCGCCGGGGCAGCCGTTGCTGGCCCCCGACACGGTGCTGATCCCCCAGGTGGCGATGCGGCGCTGGCTGCAGGCGACGATGGCCGAGCGGCATGGCATCGCCGCGAACCTGGCGTTCCTGACCCCCGGCGAGTTCGTGGGGCACGCGCTGGCCGCCAATGCCGGCCCGGCCAACCTGGCGGGCGGCGGTAACGACCTCGACGCCGACAACCTGCACTGGCACCTGTACGCGGCGCTGCTCGATCCCTCGCTGCGCGCGCGGCCGGCGATGGCGCAGCTCGCGGGCTACCTGGACGGCGACGACGGCGTGCCGAAGGAAGGCATGCTGCAGGACGGCATGCTGCAGGACGGCATGGTGAAAGCGTGGACGCTCGCCGGCGAACTGGCGACCGTGTTCGGGAAATACCAGGCCTGGCGCCGCGACTGGCTGCTGCGCTGGGAAGGCGGCGCGGATCCGGACGATCCGCAGGCGATCCTATGGCGCGCCGTCGCCTCGGGCCGCGACCATCGCGCACGCCGGATCCAGGGCTACCTGGCGCGGTTCGGTGGCGATGCCGGCGTCGACGCCGTGCCTTCGCTGCCCGCGGGGCTGCCGCCGCGGCTGTTCGCCTTCGCCACGCTCAATGTCTCGCCCGACGTGCTGCGGGTGATGGCGAGCCAGGCGCGTGTCGGCACGCTGCACTTCTACCTGCCGACGCCGACCAAGGAATACTGGGGCGACCTGCAATCGCTCGGCGCGCACCTGCGCGCGGGCACCGATCCGTTTTCAATCGGGCAAGCCGGCGACCACTGTGCGGAAAACCCGCTGCTGCGCGACTGGGGTGCCGCCGGCCGCGACTTCATGGCGCTGCTGGGCAGCTACGAGGTCGTGCATCCGTCCGGCGAGATCGCCGCCTACGCCGATCCCGAAACCGCACCCGGCAGGACGCTCGCCGACGGCGGCCTGCGCGACAGCCTGCTGCGGCGGATGCAGGGCGACCTGTTCCATCGTCGCGCGGCGCCGTCCGGCGCGCTGCGCCCCGACGTCGATGCGCGCGATCCCAGCCTGCAGTTCCACGCCTGCCACACCCGGCTGCGCGAATTGCAGGTGCTGCACGACCGCCTGCATGCGCTGCTGGAGGACAAGCGCTTCGATCCGCCGCTGCAGCCGCGCGAGATCGCGGTGCTGGCGCCGGACATCGATCCGTACGTGCCGTACCTGGACGCGGTGTTCGGCGGAAGCGGCCGTGGCGAGGCGGGCATCCGGCAGGCGATCCCGTGGGCCATCGCCGACGCCAGTCCGCTGGCCGGCGAGCCGCTGGCGGCCGTGTTCCTGCGCCTGCTGGCATTGCCGGTCTCGCGCTTCGGGCTGGAGGAAGTGCTGGAGCTGCTCGCCAGCCCGCCGCTGGCCGAAGCCGCGGGGCTCGACGGCGCGGCGTTCGAACGCCTGCGCGCCTGGCTGCACGAGGCGGGCGCGCGCTGGGGTATCGACGCCGCGCATCGCGCGCGGATGGGAGCGCCGGAGGACGACGCCTACACCTGGCAGTTCGCGCTCGACCGGCTGCTGCTCGGCCACGCGACGGACGCCGACGCGCTGGTCGAAGGCGACGGCGCGCGCGTGGCGCCGTGGACCGATCTCGAAGGCAGCGCCCTCGACGCGCTGGACGTGCTGCTGCGGCTGCTGCGCGTGCTGGCCCGCCACCAACGCCTGCTCGGCGAAGCGATGCCGCCGTCGGCCTGGCGCGAACGCCTGCTGGGCCTGCTCAGGTCGGTGCTGCCGCGGCCGCGCATCGGCGGCAGTGGCGAGCGTGCCTACGAGCGCCTGTGCAAGCTGATCGACGCCTTCGCCGAAGACGCGGCGCGCGCCGGCTACACCGCGCCGGTGCCGGGCGAAATCGTGCGCGCGCATTTCGCGCAGGTGCTGGGCGAGGCCGACACGCGCGCGCCGCTGCTCACCGGCGGCGTCAGCTTCGCGCGCATGGTGCCGATGCGGCTGCTGCCGTTCCGCGCGATCTGCCTGCTCGGCATGAACGACGGCGACTTCCCGCGGCGCGATCCCGCCGCCGGGCTCAACCGCCTCACCGCCGAACTGGGCACCGAGCGTCGCCGGCATGGCGACCGTTCCACCCGCGACGATGATCGCTATCTGTTCCTGCAGCTGTTCTCGTCGGCGCAGGATGTGTTCCACGTCAGCTGGATCGGCGCCGACCCGCGCGACGGCAGCGCGCGCGAGCCGTCGGCGGTCGTGTCCGAATTGCTGGCCGCGGCGGCCGCGTACCACGCGCCGGCGGACGCCGATGCGCTGGTGCTACGGCATGCGCTGCAGCCGTTCTCGCCGGCCGCGTTCGGCAGCGGCGATCCGCGCCACTTCAGCTACGACGCGCGCTGGCATCCGGCGGCGGGGCAGCTGTCGGGCGTGCGCACGACGCTGGCGCCGTGGATGCGCGCAGGCACTTCGCTGCCGCCGCCGGTCGAGGCGGAAACCGAGTTGTCGCTGGAATCGCTGCGCCGCTTCCTGCTGGCGCCCGCCGAGCAGTTCCTGCGCCAGCGCCTCGGCCTGCGCCTGCCCGAGGTCGAGGCGGCGGGTGAGGACATCGAGCCGCTGCGTGCCCCCGGCGGCGGGCTGGAACGCCACCGGCTGCAGCACGCGGTGTTCGACGCGCTGCTGGCCGGCGAGCGCCGCGACGCGCTGCTCGAACGCCTGGGCGCGCAGGCGCTGCTGCCGTCCGGTGCGCTCGGTGCGCGCGCGCTGTCCGACGTGCTCGACGAAGTGGCGCCGTACGCGGAGCACTTCGCGCGCTGGCGCGGCGACACGACGGCTTTGGAGCCGTTGCCGCTGGAAGCCAGCATCGATGGCGTGCGCCTGCACGCCCGGCTCGGCGGCGTGTGGCCGGCGGGCTTCGCGCGGGTGCGCTTCGGCGCGCCAAACGGTGCCTCCGTTCTCCGCAACGGGCTGGACTGGCTGCTGGCGAGCGCCGCCGGCGAATCGCGGCCGATGTTCGAATTCCACGCGGAGAAGGGCGGCAACCTCGGCCCGCACGAACGCGGCCGCATTGATCCGGCGCAGGCGAAGGACGCCCTGCGCACGCTGATGGCGCTGCGCGCGTCCGGCCTGCGCGAACCGCTCCCGTTCGCGCCGCGCAGCGGCTGGAAGTATTACAGCGCGGCGACCGCCGAGCGCGGCATCGAGGACGCGCGCAAGCAGTGGCAGGGCAGCAACCGCACGTGGGGCGAGGGCAGCGGCACGGCCTGCGAACTCGCCCTGCGCGCGCGCGATCCGTTCGCCCACCGCGACGCCCTGCGCGCCTTTGTCGCCAACACAATCACCGTGTTCTCCGCGGTCGGCAGCGGCATCGCGAGCATCAGGCACGACGCGCCGGAGCTCGACGAGGACGCCATCGCCAACGCGACGCTGTCGCGCGACGAGGACGAAGGCGAATGAGTACCGCGCCCGCCCGCGATGCCTATCTCGAGCTGCCGCTGGACGGCGTGCGCCTGATCGAGGCGTCCGCCGGCACCGGCAAGACCTTCACCCTGGCCACGCTGGTCACGCGCCTGGTGGTCGAACGCGACCTGCGGGTCGGTCAGGTGCTCGCGGTGACCTTCACCGAAGCGGCCACGCAGGAGCTGCGCAAGCGCATCCGCGAGCGCATGCTGCTCGCCCTGGAACTCGTCGAGGCGCCAGTCGTCGACGGCGAGGACGCCGAGGCGGCGTTGACCGGCGACATCCTGCAGGCGCACCTGGCGCGCAGCGGCGAACGCCCCGACGCGCTGCGCCGCCGCCTGCGCGCGGCCGCGCGGGACATCGACCTGGCGGCGATCTTCACCATCCACGGTTTCTGCGCGCGCGTGCTGCGCGAACATGCGCTGGAAAGCGGGCAGGGCTTCGATCCACCGGAACTGCTCGCCAACGACCGCGGCCTGCGCGAGGAACTCGCGGCCGACCTGTGGCGCACGCATGGCCGCGACGCGGCGGGCGCGGAGGATCTCGCGGCGCTGTGGAAGGGCGGCCCCCAGGCGCTTGCCGCCGACCTGCGCGCGCTGATGCGCGAGCCGGTGCTGCTGCCGCCGGACGCAGCGCTGCCTTCGGACCCGATGCCCGCGGTGCTGGCCGCCGGCCACGCGCTTGCCGAGGGATTCCGCGCGCACGGCGAGGACTTCCTCGCGCTCCTGCTCGACGCGCTCGAACGCAAGGTGCTGCATGGCGGCAGTTACAAGGCCGCGTGGATCCAGCCGCTCTGGACCGCGCTGGCGGGCTGGTGCGAAGGCGGCGATTACTCCGCACCGCTGCACGAAAAGCTCCGCTGGCTCACCCCGCGCATGCTGCAGGAGAAGACCAACAAGGCGCACGTGGGCAAGACGCCGCAGTCGCCGCTGTGCGCGCTGATCGACGACTACCTGCGCGCGCTGGCTGGGTGTGACGCGTACCGAATCCGCCGCCGCATCGCCCTGCTGCATTGCATCCGCGCGGATGCGCGCGAGCGGCTCGCGCTGCTCAAGCACCAGCGCCGCCTGCAGGCCTACGACGACATGATCGACGGCGTCGCCGACGCGCTCGACGGTCCCCGCGGCGAGGCGCTGGCCCGCAGTCTGCGCGTGCAATACGCGGTCGCGCTGGTGGACGAGTTCCAGGACACCGACGCGCGGCAGTGGAGGATCTTCGATCGCGTGTTCGGCCGCGGCGCCATGGCGGATGGCAGCGCGCCGGCGCTGTTCCTCGTCGGCGATCCCAAGCAGGCGATCTACAGCTTCCGCGGCGGCGACGTACACACCTACCTCGCCGCGCGCGCCACCGCGGACGAGGCACCGGCGCTCGTGCACAACTTCCGATCGCGGCCGTCGGTGCTCGCGGCGATCCAGGCGCTGTACGCCCAGGCGGGCGACGACGCCTTCGTCGACCGGCGCATCCGCTTCCGCGCGGTCGAGGCCGGCGGCAAGCGTACGGACGCGGATTTCCAGCGCGACGGTTCCGATGCACCGGCGCTGACGCTGTGGCGCGCGCCCGACCCGAAGCCCGACGACAAGGGCGAGGTGAAGCCGTGGAAGGCCGAGGACTCGCGCGTGCATTGCACCGCGGCCTGCGTCGCGGCGATCCACGCCGTGCTGTCGGAGGGCCGCGCCGGCACCGCCACCATCGACGGCAAGCCGGTGCAGCCGGGCGACATCGCCGTGTTGGTGCGCACGCACGGCGAAGCCACGCGGCTGCAGCAGGCGCTGGCCGTGGTCGGCATCCCGGCGGTCGCCGCCGGCAAGCAGAGCCTGTTCGACACGCTCGAAGCGCGCGAAGTGCACGCCCTGCTGCTCGCGCTGCTGCAAAGCGGCGACGACGGCCGCCTGCGCGCCGCGCTGTCGACGGTGCTGGTCGGCGTCGACGCCGCCGCGATCGCGGCGCTCGACGGCAGCGATCACGACTGGCAGCACCGGGCGCTGGCCTGGCGCGAGCGCCTGCTGCGTGGCGGCCCGCTCGCGCTCATCGGCGACCTGTGCGCGGAACACGCGCCGCGCCTGCTCGGCCTCACCGATGGCGAACGGCGCGTCGGCAACTACCTGCAACTGGCCGAAGCACTGCAGGAAGCGCAGGCGCACACGCTCGGGCTGCACGGCCTGGTCGAATGGCTCGGCGCGCGCATCGCCAACGCCGACCCCGACGACGAGGCGCAGCTGCTGCGCCTGGAGTCCGACGCGCGCCGCGTGCAGATCGTCACCCTGCACAAGAGCAAGGGCCTGGAATACCCGCTGGTGTTCCTGCCGTTCATCGGGATCGGCGGTAGGGAGCCGTCGCCGGGCCGGTACTGCACCGCGCAGGGCGAGGACGACAACACGCGCCGCCTGCACTGGAAGATCGAGGTTCCCGAAGCGCAATGGGGCCACGCCAAAGAGCGCTGGACCACCGAGCAGCACGCCGAGCAGGCGCGCCTGCTCTACGTCGGCCTGACCCGCGCGCGGCATGCACTGTGGCTGGCGAGCGGCGCGTTCTACAACGCCGGCAAGGCCGCGCTCGCGCCGATGCTCGCCGACCTCGTCGCGCTGCAGGCCGTGCCGTGCATCCGCGTCGACACCGTCGTGCCGTCGGCCGCGCTGTCGCGACTGCCGCCGGAATCCGACGCCGCCGTGCCGCCGGCCCGGATCGCGACGCGCGCGCTGTCGACCGACTGGTGGGTGCACAGCTTCAGCAGCCTGGCGCGCAAGACCGGCCCGGCGGAGGACGCCTCGACGTCGGCCACGCTGCCCGCGCCGGGCGGCACGGACGAAACTATCGCCGTCGAGGACGATCCGGCGCCCAGCGCCACCTACGAGATGCATGACCCACGCTTCGCCGGCCCGCAGTTCGGCGTCGCCATGCACACCGCGCTGGAGCGCACCGACTTCGCCGCGTGGCGCGCGTGGCTGCCCGGCGATGCCGCGCCCGGCGCCGAAGCGACGACGATTGCCCAGGCGCTGCGCGAACAAGGCTACCCCGAAGACGTGCTGGACGACGGCGTCGCGTTCGTGACGAGCCTCGTCGGCAGGACCCTGCGGGTCGTGCTGCCCGAGGGCGTGCAGCTGTGCAACGTGCCGGGCGAATGGCGCCGCCCCGAGCTGGAGTTCCAGTTCCCGCTGCGGCCCGCCCGCGTCGACGCGCTGCTGCAGCTGCTGCACGAACACGACGTCGTGCCCGAGCGCCACGCCTTCGGCTTCCGCCAGCGCCTGGAAGGCCTGATGACCGGCCTCGTCGACCTGACCTACCGGCACGACGGCCGCTGGTACGTGCTCGACTACAAGTCCAACCGCCTGCCGCGCTACGACGCCGACGCGCTGGACGCGGCGATGCAGCACAGCGAGTACGACCTGCAGGCGCTGGTGTACACGCTGGCGCTGCACCGCTGGCTGCGGTTCCGGCTGGGCGATGCGGCCGATGGCGGCGGCTACGACTACGCGCGCGACTTCGGCGGGCACCGCTATGTGTTCAGTCGCGGCATCGATCTCGACATGCCTGCGAAGAGCGTGCCTGCGGCGGGCGCGGCTGCGGACGCCGCGCCGGCGGGCGTGCATGCGCGCAAGTTCGATCCCGCGCTCATCCACGCGCTCGACGCGCTGTTCGCTGGGGAACCCACATGACCCCAGGCAAGACTGCCGGCGCGACCGCCGCGTCGCTGCTCGACGCGCTCTGGCGCAGCGGCGCCCTGCGCACGCTCGACCACGCGCTCGCGCAGAGCCTGCGCCGCCTCGACCCCGCCACGCCCGACAGCGTGCTCGCCGCCGCGGTCCTGGCCTCGCTGGCCGTCGCCAACGGCCATGCGGGCTTCGACCTGGCGTCACCGCGCACGCTGGTCGACGCACCCGACATCGCGTGGCCCGACGCCGACGCCTGGCGCCGCGAGCTGGCCGCGTCGCGCTGGGTGGCCGTGCCCGCCAACGGCGCCGACGTCTCCGACGCCGATCGCCCGCTGGTGCTCGAAGGCCCTCCCGGTGCACCGGGCCTGCTGTACCTGCGCCGCTACCGCGAATACGAACGCCGCGTCGCCGCCGGCCTGCAGCGCCTCGCCGCGGCGACGTCCGAAGCCGGCGGGGTCGACCTGGTCACCGGCGGCCCCGGCACCGGCAAGACCACCACGATCGCGCGCCTGCTGGTGCAGCTGGTCGAACAGGCGCGCGCCGCGGGCCGCACGGATCCGCACATCGCGCTGGCCGCGCCCACCGGCCGCGCCGCCGAGCGCATGGCCGAAAGCGTGCGCAACGCGCTGCAGGCGCTCGCCGCCGCGGGCACCGACGCCGGCGTCATCGAAACCCTGCCCGGCAGCGGCAGCACCCTGCACCGCCTGCTCGGCACCCTCCCCGACAGCCCGCGCTTCCGCCACGACGCCGGCAACCCGCTGCCGTTCGACGTGGTCGTCGTCGACGAAGCCTCGATGATCGACCTGCCGCTGATGGCCAAGCTGGTCGAAGCCGTCCCCGACGGCGCGCGCCTGGTACTGATCGGCGACCCCGACCAGTTGCCATCGGTCGAGGCCGGCGACGTGCTCCGTGGCGTCATCGCTGCGGCCGACGCCGGCGGCGACGCCTTTCCGGCGCGGCGCACCCACCTCACCCACGCCTGGCGCCAGCACGAAGCGCTGCAACTCGCACCGCTCGCCGCGGCCATGCGCGAAGGCGACAGCGCCGCCGCCCTGTCGCTGCTGCGCGGCGGCACGCTGTCGGGCGTCCACTTCCACGAGGACCTCGCCGACCCGCTGCAGGCGCCGCACCGCGACCGTCTGCTCACCCACTGGCGGGCGCTGGCCGATGCCGACAGCCCCGCCCAGGCACTCTCGCTGGCCTCGCGCCTGCGCCTGCTCACCGCCGTGCGCGACGGCCCGCAAGGCGCGCGTACCCTCAACGCCCGCATCGAGGCGATGCTCGCCGGCGCGGGCGGCGCGTCGGGCCGCCACTTCCAGGGCCGCCTGCTGCTGATCACCGAGAACAGCTATCGCCACCGCCTCTTCAACGGCGACATCGGCATCTGCTTCCGCGATGCCGATGGTGCCGTGATGGCCTGGTTCCCCGGCGACACGCCCGACGCCCCGCGCGCCTTCCATCCCGCCGCGCTGCCCGCGCACGAGAGCGCCTTCGCGATGACGGTACACAAGGCGCAGGGCTCCGAGTTCGACACCGTGTGGCTGCAACTGCCACGCCACGACGCGCGCACGTTGTCGCGCGAACTGCTGTACACCGCCGCGACCCGCGCCCGCGCGGCGTTGCACGTCGCGGCCGGCGACGCGGTGCTGCGCGCGGCGCTGGCGCGCCATGTCGTCCGCATCTCCGGCCTGCGCCAGCGATTGCCGGCGCCGGCTGCAACGGCGCCCGCCG
>NZ_JAANOY010000019.1 GCF_011320095.1 Cognatiluteimonas telluris
GGCGTCGCGGCGGGCGGCATCGCGCGCGGCCTGCGCGGCGGCGGCCTTGCGCTGGGCTTCGCGCGCGGCGGCCGCGCGCAATTGCGCCAGCAGTTGTTCCAGGCCCTTGGCGTCACGGCCGAGGGCTTTCTCGCGCCCGGCGCGATCGCGATAGCGCTGGTCCAGTTGCGCCACCGTCTGCGCGCGCGCCAGCCGATCGCGTTGCAGCTGCTGCAGCTGCGCGCGTTGCTGGAGCTTGTCCGCCGCCAGCTGCGCGCGGGTGTCCTGGATCTCCTGCTCGACGGCATCGAGTTGCTGCAGCTGCGCCGTCAACGCGGCAATGCGCTGGGCACGATCACGTTGCAGGTAGCGATGCAGGGTCAGCACGCGGTTGGCGTCGGCGACCCGGTCCTGCGCCAGCAGCAGCTGCAGCGGCGTCGCATCGCCGACGGTATAGGCCGCGCGCAGCAACGCGGCCAGTTCGCGCCGCTGCGCGCCCAGGCTCGACTGCAACGTCGCACGCTGCTGTTGCAGCGCTTGCAACGACGCCTGCTGGCGCGCGAGCCGCTGCTCGGTATCGCTGAGTGCGCGGCTGGAATGGCCGAGTCGTTCGTCGGCCGCGCGCAGCTGTTGCGAGGCGGTGCTGCGCTGGCCTTCGATCCGCCGGCGTTCGGCGGCGACGCTCTTCAGCTCGCGCTTGACCTGGTCGAGCTTGTGCTGCGCATCGCGGCTGCTCTGCGCCGACGCGGCGGACGGGGCAACCAGCAGCACGGCCAGGACGACGTACGCCAGCCGTCGCAGCCGACGCATGCCGCAGCGTCGGGTCATGGGCAAAGCAGCGTGGTTCCGGTCATTTTGGCGGGCTTGGGCAGGCCCAGCAGGTCGAGCAGGGTCGGGGCGACGTCGCGCAGCGAGCCGCCTTCGCGCAGGTGCACGTCGCGCGCGCCGACATAGACCAGCGGCACCGGGCCGACCGTGTGCGCGGTATGCGGCTGGCCGGTGGCCGGATCGCGCATGAGCTCCAGGTTGCCGTGGTCGGCGGTGACCAGCAGCGCGCCGCCGACCGCGACCACCGCGTCGCTGACCGCGCCGATCGCGACATCCACCGCTTCGGCGGCCTGGATCGCCGCCTGCAGGTTGCCGCTGTGGCCGACCATGTCGGGGTTGGCGATGTTGCAGACGATGGCATCGAAACGCTGCGCGTGGATCGCATCGACCAGTCTGGCGGTCAGCTCGGGCAGGCTCATTTCCGGCTGCAGGTCGTAGGTGGCGACCTTCGGGCTGGGAACGAGGACGCGGGTTTCACCGGCATGGGGCTGCTCGCGGCCGCCGCTGAAGAAAAAGGTGACGTGCGCGTACTTCTCGGTTTCGGCGATGCGCAGCTGGGTCAGTCCGTGCTCGGCGAGCAGTTCGCCGAAGGTATGGCTGAGGTCGTCCGGCGCGAACGCGACCGGCGCCGGCAGCGTCTCGTCGTACTGGGTCAGGCAGACGAAGCGCGACAGCCGCGGCCGTCGCGAAACGAAGCCCTGGAAGTCCGGCGCGACGAAGGCTGCGGTCAATTGCCGCGCGCGGTCGGCGCGGAAGTTCATGAACACCACGGCGTCGCAATCGCGCACCGGCGTGCCATCGCCATCGCCGACCACCACCGTGGGTGCGACGAACTCGTCGGTCTCGCCGCGCGCATACGCCGCCACGAGCGCGGCATGCGCATCGGTGGTGCGGAATTCGGACCGTGCCTCGACGATCGCGTCCCACGCGCGTTGCACCCGGTCCCAGCGCTGGTCGCGGTCCATCGCGTAGTAGCGTCCGCTGACACTGGCGATGTGGGCATTGCCCAGCGTGTCGCATTCGCGCTGCAGCGCCTCCAGGCTCGGCGCCGCCGACTGCGGCGCGGTATCGCGGCCGTCGAGGAAGGCATGCACGGCGACCTTCGGCACGCCCGCGCGCCGCGCCAGCTGCAGCATCGCGAAGATGTGCCGCTCGTGGCTGTGCACGCCGCCGGGCGACAGCAGCCCCATCACGTGCAGGGTGCCGCCATCGGCGATCACCGCGTCGCAGGCGCCGCGCAGGGCGGGATTGTCGAAGAAGCTGCCGTCCCCGATCGCGGCATCGATCCGGGTCAGGTCCTGGTAGACGATGCGGCCGGCACCGAGGTTCATGTGGCCGACTTCGGAGTTGCCCATCTGGCCGTCGGGCAGGCCGACGTGGCGGCCGGAAGTCTCGATCAGCGTGTGCGGGCGGGTGGCCAGCAACTGGCGCCAGTGCGGCAGCCGCGCCTGCGCCAGCGCGTTGTCCTGGCGCTCCTCGCGATGGCCCCAGCCGTCCAGGATGAGCAGCACCACGGGCTTGGGGCGCGCGGCGGTGGCGGAAGACGGGCTGCTGGGCACGCGGATGGCCTATGACTTCGGACAGGTCCGGATTGTAGCCAAGGCGCGCAGGATGCCCGCCACGCGCCCTGCACGGCGATGCCCCGCCGGCCACGATCGCCGCGCGGTCGCCGCCGCGCTTAAACCGATACGGCCATCGCCGCATCCCTTCTTCGTCCCCGCATGCCAGAGGCCCACGCCATGACCGGTTTCCGCCCCACCCTCCTCGCCCTCGCGCTTTGCCTGGCCACCTCCGCTGCGGTTGCCGGCAGCAACGACGCCGAATCCATCGACAAGGTCAACGGCAGCATCCAGGCCGTCGCCGGCCAGAGTTACGGCGACCTGTCGACGGTCAACGGCAGCATCGAGATCGACTCGGGCGCCAGGACCGGGGATGCGGAAACCGTCAACGGCCACATCACCGTCGCCGACCACGTGCAGTGCGGCGACCTGACCACGGTCAACGGCGGCATCCATGTCGACGCCAACGGCCAGGTCGGCGGCGGCATCGAGACCGTCAACGGCGGCATCTTCGTCGACCGGGGCGGCCGCGTGGCCAAGGACATCACCACCGTCAACGGCGCCATCGGGCTGGTGGCCACCGACCTCGCCGGCGGCATCGACACCGTCAACGGCGACGTCACCGTCGGCGTCGACTCGCACGTGCACGGCGGGCTGCGGGTGGAGAAGCCGACCAGCAGCTGGCTGCCGATCAGCATCGGCAAGCGCACCCCGCCACGGATCGTGATTGGCCCGCGCGCGGTGGTCGACGGACCGCTGGTGTTCGAGCGCGAGGTCAGGCTCTACGTGCATTCCAGCGCGCGCATCGGCAAGGTCACCGGGGCCACCGCGATCGCCTTCAGCGGCGACCGCCCGCCGCAGGACTGAGCACGGGCTTGTGCGCAGCGCGTCACCTTCCGCGGGTGACGCGCCGCGTAGACTCCGGGGTTCCGTTGCTTCGGGATCCCACGCGATGCCGCGTCACCTGCTGCTCTGCCTTGCCACCACCCTCGCCTTGGCCGCGTGCCAGAAGGCCACCACCGATACCTCGACCGCAACGCCCGCAACCACGCCGGCACCGGCCGTCGCCACCCCCGCCACCCACCATGACTTCACCCCGGCGATCGACGCCGGCGACTTCGTCGAGCACGTCAAGGTGCTGTCCTCCGACGCCTTCGAAGGGCGCGGTCCGGGCACCCCGGGCGAGGACAAGTCGGTCGCCTACATCCAGCAGCAGATGCAGAGGATCGGCCTGAAGCCCGGCAACAACGCCCAGTGGTTCCAGACCGTGCCGATGGTGGAGACCACCGCCGATCCGTCGACCACGCTGACGCTCACCGTCGTCGGCAAGCCGCGCACGCTCAAGATGGGCGACGACATGGTCATTGGCACCACCACCGGGCAGCCGGAGGTGAAGATCGAGGCCAGTCCGCTGGTGTTCGTCGGCTACGGCGTCGACGCGCCCGAGCAGCACTGGAACGACTACGCCGGGCTCGACGTCAAGGGCAAGACGGTGGTCGTGCTGGTCAACGACCCCGGCTTCCACGTCGACGATCCGAAGCTGTTCGAAGGCAAGCGGATGACCTATTACGGCCGCTGGACCTACAAGTTCGAGGAAGCCGCGCGCCAGGGCGCCAAGGCCGCATTGATCATCCACGACACCCCCGGCGCGTCGTACGGCTGGGACGTGGTCAAGAACTCCTGGTCCGGCGCGCAGTACACGCTGCCGGCCGCGGACGACCCGGCGCCGCGCCTGCCCGCGCAAGGCTGGCTGACCGCCGACCAGGCCAAGGCGCTGTTCGCCGACTCCGGGCTGGACCTGGATGCGCTGCGCAAGGCGGCCAACCAGCGCGGCTTCAAGCCGGTGCCGATGAAGGCGACGCTGTCGCTGGACCTCAAGAGCACGATCGTCAACAAGCAGTCGCGCAACGTCGTCGGGCGCCTGGATGGCCGCACGCATCCGGACGAAGCCATGGTCTACATGGCGCACTGGGACCACCTGGGCATGCATCCGGATGAGCCGGGCGACAACATCTACAACGGTGCGGTCGACAACGCGAGCGGCGTGGCCGGGATCCTGGAGATCGCCGATGCGTTCGCGCACCAGACGCCGCCGCCGCAGCGTTCGCTGCTGTTCGTGGCGGTGACGCTGGAGGAATCCGGGCTGCTGGGTTCCCAGTACTACGTCGCCCACCCGGCCGTGCCGCTGGACAAGACCGTCGGCGTGATCAACCTCGATGCGCTCGGCGTCGACGGCGCCACCCGCGACCTGACCGTTGTCGGCATGGGCAGCTCGCAGCTGGAAGACGTGCTCAAGGACGTCGCCGGCAAGCAGAACCTGACCCTGCACGCCGAATCGCATCCGGAAGCCGGCGGTTACTTCCGCTCCGATCACTTCAACTTCGCCAAGGCCGGCGTGCCGGCGATGGACATCGGCAGCGGCGACGACCTGGTCGATGGTGGCACCGCGGCCGGCGAAGTGGCGGGCCGGGATTACAACGAGCATCGCTACCACAAGCCCGGCGACCAGTACGACGCGGCGACGTGGAAGGTCGATGGGGTGGTGGCATTGTTGAAGGCCGCCTATGGCGTCGGCCGCGAGCTCACCAGCAGCGCGCAGTGGCCGCAGTGGTATCCCAATAATCCGTTCAAGGCCGCGCGCGACAGGATGATGGCCGGCCACGGCGCGGCAACGCCCGCACCGTGAGCCACTCCTGGTAGGAACGGCTTCAGCCGCGACTCGTCGTCCCGGCAATCCACCGAACGGCGCCCTCGCGGCGCCGTTCGCATGTCCGGCTTCCCAATCCCGCCCGTCGCATGCAAGCTGCCGCGACCCTCCTGGAGCCTCGCCCATGTCGATTGCCTACTGGTGCATCCTGATCGCCGCGTTCCTGCCCTATGTCTGGGTGACGATCGCCAAGCAGTCGGGCCAGCGTTACGACAATCGCGATCCGCGCGGCTGGCAGGCACGCCAGGACAATCCGCGCAGCCAGCGCGCCAATGCGGCGCAGTTCAATGCCTTCGAAGCGTTCGCGCCGTTCGCCGCGGCGGTGCTGATGGCGCAGGCCGCGGGCGTGGATGCCGCCCGCATTTCGCAGCTGGCGATCGCATTCGTCGTCTTGCGCGTGCTGCACGGCGTGTTCTACATCCTCGGCATCCACGCGTTGCGCAGCCTGGTGTGGTTCGGCGGCTTTGCGTGCGTGTTCTGGCTGATGGCGCAGGCGGCGCGGGCTATCGCCTGACGCCTGTTTCCGCCGCATGCGCAATCCAAAGCGACAAATCGCGCCCTGGGTGATTGCCGTGCTGTTGGCGATGGCCTGCGGGTCGCTCACCGAGCGCGTGACTGCCACCCATCTCGCGCCTGCAATCACGGCGTCGGCCTGGAAACCTGCCGCGCAGCGACGCGTGACCGCTTTGCGCCCGTTGCGTCCGGCGCCCGGGGTCGAGGATTCGGACGTCGAGCCGCTTGTCGAGGCACAGCAGTTGCGTTGCGCGGACGCGTGGCGCGCCCGGCTGCGGCGACGGCGCGGGCAGATGGGTGTTCCGCGTACGCCGGACGATGCCTTCGAACATGCCCTGCTGACGATGCGGCTGTCGCTTTCGGCGCCGGAGGACGCCAGGCGCGAGTGACGGCAGCGCGCCAGCGCTGGCCTGCAAGCGTCGAACTGGCCTGGCTGGCGGCGATCCACTGTTCGGAAGGCGCGCAATGCACGGCAGCATGGCGCCACCTCGCGTTCCTCGAGCCCGACAACGCCGCGGTGTGGCTGCTGGCGATGGGGACCGCATTGCGCAAGCACGACCGGCCGGGTTACGAAGAAGCACTGCAGCGCGCCGCCGCCGCGCGCATCTTCGAGCCGCATCACGGCATGGTGTTCCTGCATGCGCGCGCGGCCATTGCGTCGTTGCCTATGCCGGCCAGCTGCCTGACTCCCCGCGCGCTTGCATCGATGCAAAAGAACTTCGGGCGGCCACCCACTGCCGCGGACTGGGCGGACTTCGACGCTGTCAATGCCGAATTCGCGTACGGCACCACCCCTGGTTACGGCGCGCTGAAGCCCTGCGGCGCGAGGTCCCACCCGTCCGGCACGGTGCGACACGACTGCATTGCCCTGCTGTCGCTGATTGCGACCGGCAATACGCTGTTTGACCAGAAATTGGCCTGGCACATGTTGCTGGATCTCAGCCCCGGTGGCGCCGATGGCGTGCGTTATCGCGAACGCTGGCGACAGGTGTCATGGTTGACGCAGGAAATGTGGCTCCACCAGGGCATTCCCGCAGGCGAAATCACCCGGCAATGGACGCAGGGCGAAGTCGCCACGGTGCTGGCGCGCGCCATGGCGGAAGGGCATTGGCCGCCACCGCCGGGCTGGGAACCGGACGATGCGGCCGTCGTGCGTGCGCTGTCTGGCAGCGGGCCGCCGCCCGGACCCTAGCCAACGCGTTGGCCGGCGATGGGCCGGCCTGGCGCTCGCCCCGCGCGCCGGGCCGTAGCCCGGGCAAGCGCAGCGCCGCCTGGGCTGTCGCAGGCGCGGGATTCGTGTGCGCTCCGCAGCGCGCCTGCTCGAGATCACGGTGAGCCTGGCGCGCAAGCAATGCTCCGGGATTGCAGCCGCCCCGGGTGCGCTGCGATTGCCCGGGCTACGGGGTCGCGGTGACCAGCCGCACCCGGGCGAAGTTGCGCTTGCCGATCGCCAGGACGCCGGTGAAGCCGGGCAGGAACACGCGTTGCGCGTCCTCGACGATCTCGCCGTCGATCCGCACCGAGCGCTCCTTGAGCTTGCGGTTGGCTTCCGAGTTGCTCGGCGTCAGGCCGGCGGCGGTCAGCAATGCGGCGATGCGCAGGCCTTCGGCCGGCACCGCGACGTCGGTGAGCGGCAGCGTTGCGGTGTCGCCTTCGCCACGCACCGCGGCGTTCCAGCCGGCAACGGCGTTGTCCGCGGCCGCCTCGCCATGGAAGCGCGCCGCCAGTTCGCGCGCCAGGCGCAACTTGACGTCGCGCGGATTGCGGCCGGCATCGACCTGCGCGCGCAGCGTTGTCGCCTCGGCCGCGTCGATGTCGAAACTGAGCAGCTCGATCCAGCGCCACATCAGCGCGTCGCCGATCTTCATCGTCTTGGTGACGATGTCGATCGCCGGCTCGTCGATGCCGATGTAGTTGCCCAGCGACTTGGACATCTTCTGCACGCCGTCCAGGCCTTCGAGCAGCGGCATCGTCAGCACGATCTGCGGCTTCTGGCCGAAGTGTTCCTGCAGCCCGCGTCCCATCAGCAGGTTGAACTTCTGGTCGGTGCCGCCGAGCTCGACGTCGGCCTGCAATGCGACCGAGTCGTAGCCCTGCACCAGCGGATACAAAAACTCGTGCAGCGCGATCGACTGCTGCGCTGCATAGCGCTTGGCGAAGTCGTCGCGCTCGAGCATGCGCGCCACCGTGTGCTGCGCGGCCAGCCGCACCATGTCGGCGGCGGTCATGGCGTCGAACCATTCGGAGTTGAACCGCACCTCGGTACGCGCGCGGTCGAGCACCTTGAACACCTGCTCGGCGTAGGTGCGCGCGTTGGCGGCGATGTCCTCGCGGGTGAGCGGCCTGCGGGTGGCGTTCTTGCCGGTCGGGTCCCCGATCATCCCGGTGAAGTCGCCGATCAGGAAGATGACCTGGTGTCCGAGGTCCTGGAACTGGCGCAGCTTGTTGAGCAGCACCGTGTGGCCCAGGTGCAGGTCCGGCGCGGTCGGGTCGAAGCCGGCCTTGATCCGCAGCGGGCGGCCCCCGGCGCCCATTGAAGCTGCCAGCCGCGCCCGCAGTTCGTCGGGCTTGAGGATCTCGTCGGCCCCACGGCCGATGCGGGCGATGGCCTCGTCGATGACGGTGGGGTCCGGACTGCGGCCCTGGGCCGGGGTGAACGCTGGCACGTGTCTGGTTCCTGCGGGCGGTCGCGCGCGTTGCGTGACCGTCGTCGTGAAGTTGACGTTAACCTCAAGTTAAATGCGGGGCTGGGAAAAACCCAATGCGTTCAAGGGTTTGACGCGCACTTTTCGCGCCACTATGGTACCCGCTTGACGTGCCCATCACGTCGGCGAGAGATCCCCCGATGAGCCCATCGCAAGCAGATCGCAACGAGAGCAGCCAGACACGGCGTGCGCGCCTGGAGAAGCTACGCGAAGCCGTGCTGCACCGGAAGGTGCTGGCCAAGCGCCTGCCGGGCGCCTTCAACGGCCGCTGGACGCGACGGCACTGGGCGCACGCGAGCCTGTTCGCGACCCTGGGCGCGCTGGTGGCCGCGATCGTCCCGGGCTTCTCGGTCCCGCTGCCGTCCCCGGCGCTGGCCCAGCGCACGACCATGGCGCTGGCGCTGCCGTCGCTGCCGCTGGCGCAGCTGCGCAGCCGGCCCGGCGACAGCTGGCAGCTGGTGACGGTGCAGTCGGGCCAGACCGCGGCGTCGATCTTCGACCAGTTCGACATTCCCGCCGCCACGTTGCACCGCCTGCTTGCGCAGCCGGCCGCCCGCGACGCCCTCACCCATCTCAAACCCGGTAGCGTCCTGGGCCTGGACCTGCCGGTCGGCGCGGACGGGCAACCCGGCGAACTGCGCACGCTGCGTTTCGATCGCGACCCCACCCATCGCGTCGAGCTGTCGCTGCAGGGCGACGAGGTGCAGGCACACGTGATCGAGCGCCCGACCGAAGTGCGCACGGTGGTGCTCAGCGGCCAGGTCGGCCGCTCGCTCTACCACTCGGCACGCAAGCTCGGGCTGTCGGCGAAGAACATCAACACGCTCACCGACGACATCTTCAAGTACGACATCGACTTCAACGACGACGTCGGCGCCAACGACCGCTTCAGCGTCGTGGTCGACGAGATGTGGCGCGACGGCGAGCTGGTCGGCACCGGTCCGGTGCAGGCGGCGACGTTCACCGTCGGCGGCAAGCTGTACTCGGGCTTCCGGTTCGAGCACGACGGCAAGGCCGAGTACTACAGCGCCGACGGCCGCCCGCTCAAGCGCAGCTTCATCCGCATGCCGATCCCCTACGCGCGGCTGACGTCGACCTTCGGCAAGCGCTACCACCCGATCCTGGGCCGCATGCGCATGCACGAGGGCGTGGACTTCGCCGCGTCCACCGGCACGCCGATCCAGGCCGCGGGCGACGCGCGCGTGCAGTTCGTCGGCTGGAAGGGCGGTTACGGCCGGGTGGTCATCCTCGACCACGGCCACGGTTACACCACCCTCTACGGCCACATGTCGCGCTTCGGCAAGGAGCACGTCGGCCAGCGCATCGCGCAGGGCACCGTGATCGGCTACGTCGGCATGACCGGGCTGGCCACCGGCCCGCACCTGCATTACGAATTCCGCGTCAACGGCGTGCACCGCAATCCGCTGTCGATCACGATGCCGCCGCCCGAGCCGCTGCGCGGCCTGGCGCTGGCGCAGTTCCGCGCCCAGACCGGCACCGCGCTGGCGAAGATCCGCAAGGTCGAGGATGTGATCTATGCCGATGCGACGCCGGTGACCAAGGGCCGCAAGAAGGCCTGATCACGAACCCAACCCGGTGCGTGCGCTTCTGCTTTCCGGTTACAAGCCGGCGACGAAGGATGCAGACCCGGAGGGCGTCGCACAGGATGTGCGACGTTTTCCGACCGAGCCATGGATGGCGAGTCGGAAAATCACCTTGACACCCGCTAGGCGAGTGCGCCGTGATCGGGGAAGGCTGCTTTCTTTTGGTTACTTTTCTTTGCAGCCTTTCAAAGAAAAGTAACTCGCCGAAGGCGAAAGCGGTTGATGTTTGCATTCCATCCCGAAACACAAAGACGCTGGATCCCAGCTTTCGCTGGGATGACGGGCAGAACGATGGCTCACCGCTTGGCGGGGAAGACGAGCCAAAAACGATTGAAGACGAAGACGCTGGACGCGATGATGTCGCGACACCAGAGTCGCTGGATGGTCAGCCATCCAGCTGCCGAAATCCCCGCCTTCGCGGGAATGACGAGCGAAGGTAATCCGCGCACGATGCCCAAGTTCGATCAGGAACACCTCTTTCTCGGCCTGATCTCCGGCACCAGCGCCGATGGCATCGATGCCGCGCTGGTGCGGTTTGCCGATGGCGGCGAACACGCGCGCTGCGCGCTTGTCGCCGGTCGCACCTCGCCCTGGGACGGCGCATTGCGCGCACGCCTGGTGGACCTGGGCCAGGGCGGCGACTGCACCTCGCTGGACGAATACGGCAGCCTGGACGTGCAGGTGGCGCACGCCTTCGCCGATGCCGCGTTGGCACTATTGAGCGAGAACGGCATCGCGCCGGGCGCGGTCCGCGCGATCGGCTCGCATGGCCAGACCGTGCGCCACCGGCCCGAGGCGGCCCATCCGTTCACGCTGCAGATCGGCGACGGCGACGTCATCGCCGAACGCACCGGCATCACCACGGTCGCCGATTTCCGCCGCCGCGACGTCGCCGCCGGTGGCCATGGCGCGCCGTTGCTGCCGGCCTTGCACGCCGCACTGTTGTCCGCGCCCGGGGAGTCGCGCGCGGTGCTCAACCTGGGCGGGATCGCCAACCTGACGTTGCTGCCGCGTGCGGGGACCGGCGCGACGGCGATGGATCGCGCCGTGCGCGGCTTCGATACCGGGCCGGCCAACGCCCTGCTCGATGCCTGGTGCCTGCGCCATACCGGTGCCGCGTTCGACGCCGACGGTGCGTTCGCCGCCAGCGGCCAGGTCGACGACGCCCTGCTCGCTGCGCTGCTGGACGAGTCGTGGTTCGCGCTGCCGCCGCCGAAGAGCACCGGCCGCGAGCAGTTCCACCTGCGATGGCTGCAGGCGCGCCTGGGCGACACCGCGCGCGCGCCGCAGGACGTGCAGGCGACGCTGCTCGAACTCACCGCCGCCAGTGTCGCCAACGCGTTGTTCGCGACCCAGCCGGATACCAACCGCGTGCTCGCCTGCGGCGGCGGCGTGCACAATCCGCAGCTGCTGGCGCGGATCGCCGCGCGCCTGCCGGGGGTGGTGGTCGAGTCGACCGCGCGCTACGGCGTGGATCCGGACTTCGTGGAGGCCATGGGCTTTGCCTGGCTGGCGCGGCAGACCCTCGCCGGCCGCGCGGGCAACCTGCCGGCGGTCACCGGCGCGCGTGGGCCGCGCATCCTCGGCGCGATCCACCTGGCCTGAGCGTGCGGGCTATTTCAGTTCGAAGTCGTCGCTGATCGACTGGTCGGGTTGCGCGGGTTCGGGCTTGGGCGGCACCGCGCGCCCGATCAGCGCGAAGCCCGGGTCGCTGGGCACCTGCTCCAGCGCCTGGATCGCCGCCTGCAGCACACTGGCCTCGTGGTCGGCCAGGCGCACCGCGCCATCGACTTCGCATTCGTGGAGGCCGCGCTCGAGGATGCGCATCAGCGTCCCGGGCATGTCCCAGCCGTGCGCGTCGGCCAGCCGCTGGATGCGCTCGGCCAGGATCGGATCGATGTCACGCAGCACGATGTCGGTCATCCGGCGGCCCTCCGGCGCCCGCATCTGCGGGGCGGCGGCAATCTAGCACTGTCGCTGCATTGGCCCCGCATGGGATGCCCGGTCCGGCTCAAGCCGGCGCCGCCGCCAGCCGCTCGCGCCGCTCGTGCCGCAGCAGCCACAGCACCAGCACCAGCGACGGCAGCCCGATGACGGCGGTATAGACGAAGAACGGCGGGTAGCCCCAGGCGTCCACGATCCGGCCCCACTGGCTGGCGATGGTCTTGGCCGGCAGGCTCCACAGGGTGCCGAACAGCGCGTACTGGGTCGCGGTGTAGGCGGTGTTGGTCAGCGACGACATGTAGGCGATGAACGCGGTGCCGGCGATGCCGTTGGCGACGTTGTCGGCGCTGACCGCGGTCGCCAGCCAGGCGATGCCGGGATGGATGCTGGCGATGTGCGCGTAGACGAGATTGGCGATCGTCAGCAGCACCCAGCCCACCAGCAGCGTGCGCGCGATGCCGTAGCGGCGGATCAGCAGGCCCGCGGCCAACGCGCCGACCATGGTCATGATCACGCCGTAGATCTTCGACACCAGCGCGATCTGGTCCAGGGTGAAGCCCATGTCCAGGTAGAAGGTGTTGGCCGCCACGCCCATGGTCGTGTAGTTCAGGCGATAGGTGGCGATCAGCAGCAGGATGGGCAACCCCACGCGCAGGCCGTTGCGCGAGAAGAAATCCACGAACGGGCACACGATCGCGCCGATCAGCCACGCCACCGCATGCCGCAGCGGCGCCGGCCAGTGCCGGCTGCGCTCGAGGAAGGCAGTGACGCGCGCTTCCTGCGCCAGCGTCGCGCGATCGATGCGCGTCGTCGGCTCGGCGATCACGAACGTGGTGACGATGCCGACCGCCACGCAGCCGGCCATGATCAGGTAGGCCACGTGCCAGCCGTAACCGGCCGCCGAGGCCAGCGCGCCGGCGCCGGCGCAGATCAGCGCGACCTGGTAGCCGATCTGGTAGGCCGCCGCCATCGCGCCCTGCGATTCGACCGCCGCCGCCTCGATGCGATAGGCATCGATGGCGATGTCCTGGGTTGAAGACATCAACGCGGTGAACACCGCCAGCCAGGCGACGCGTTCGGCGTCGACCGACGGATCGGCCATCGCCATCAACACCAGCCCGGCGGCGATGCCGCACTGCGCCAGCAGCATCCAGCTGCGCCGGCGCCCGAGCCGCTGCAGCCCCGGCAGCGGCAGGCGGTCGACGATCGGCGACCAGAAATATTTCAGCGAATACGCAAGCCCCACCAGGCTGAAGTAACCGATCGTGGTGCGGTCGATGCCGGCCTGGCGCAGGCGGGCGGACAAAGTCGTCAGCACCAGCGGAAACGGCAGCCCGGACGAGAAGCCCAGGAACAGCATCGCGCGCACGCGCGGATCGGCGTAGACATCCAGCGATTTCCACCACGCACGCAACGCCGCGATCATGCCGACCACCCCGGCAGCGCGTAGTCCACCCAGTACGGCGCATGGTCGGAGAAGCGTGGCGAGGGCGCGATGCCGCAACCGGCCAGCCGCGCGCGCAGCGACGGGGTCGCCAGCTGGTAGTCGATGCGCCAGCCGACGTCCTTCGCGCGCGCGGCGCCGCGGTTGCTCCACCAGGTGTAGTCCTGGCCTTCGGGATGCAACGCACGGTAGGTGTCGACCCAGCCATCGGCGCCACCGTCGGCCTCTGCGCACAGGCCGTTGAGCCAGTCGCGCTCGGCCGGCAGGCAGCCGGAATTCTTCTGGTTGGATTTCCAGTTGCGGATGTCCAGCGCGCTGCGGACGATGTTCCAGTCCCCGCACAGGACGTAGTCGCGGCCGCTGCGGGCCCACTGCTCCAGGGTCGGCCTCAGCCAGTCCATCACCTCGAACTTGAAGCCCTGCCGCAGTTCGCCCGACGAGCCCGACGGCACGTACATCGACACCACGCTGAGATTGCCGAAGCGCGCCTCGATATAGCGGCCTTCCTCGTCGAACGCGTCCCAACCGAGCGCGGTGTGCACCGCGTCGGGCTCGCGGCGGGCGTAGATCGCGACGCCGCTGTAGCCCTTCTTGGTGCTCGCATCGCGGAACCAGGCCTTGTAGCCGTCGGGGCAGCAGCCGTTCTTCGCGCCAGCCTCGCCGCTGAGCTGGTGCTCCTGCGCCTTGGTCTCCTGCACGCACAGCACGTCCGCGTCCTGTCCTGCGAACCAGTCGAAGAAACCCTTGCTGGCGGCCGACCGCAGGCCATTGGCGTTGAAGGTGACGATGCGCATGCGGATCCGGGCGGGAAGTCGGTTCGCCGGAAGCGTAGCGGATTGTGCGCAGGCTATGCTTTCGCGATGTGCCCGTCGCCGCGTCTCCACGTCGTCCCGCTCACGCAGGCCTGGGCCGAACGGGTCGGTGCGCTCGAGGTGGGACCCGGCCAGGACGCCTACGTCGGCAGCCCGAGATTCAACGTCGTCAACACCCTGGCCGATCCGCGCAGCGAAGGCATGGTGGTCGTGCTCGGCGAGACTGCCATCGGCTCGTACCGGCTGGATTTCTCGCCCAACGCGATCACCGGGCAACGCTATGCAGCCGCGAGCGTGGGGCTGCGTGCGTTCCTCATCGACCGCCGTTACCAGGGACGTGGGCTCGGCGCGCGCGCCGCGCTGGCGATGTGCGAGGACCTGCCTTCGCGGCATCCGGATCGCCGCGTGCTGCTGCTCGCGGTGCACTGCCGCAACCGCGCCGCGGTCGCCACCTATCGCCACGCCGGCTTCATCGACACCGGTCGCTGCCTCGCCGGCGGTCGCGCCGGCCCGCAACACCTGATGCTGCGCGAGCTGCATCCACCGCGCGCGGCAGTCGCCGTCGCCGGAACGCACATGGGACAATGGGCGCATGGATGAATTCCGCGCCCGCTTCCTCGCCCTTGCGCTGCAGGCGCAGGCCCTGCGCTTTGGCGAGTTCACGCTCAAGTCCGGACGCGTCAGTCCGTATTTCTTCAATGCCGGGCGCTTCGATTCCGGCCTCGCGCTGGCGACGCTGGGCGACTGTTACGCCGATGCCATCGATGCGGCGGCCGCGCGCGCGGGCCTGGACTTCGACCTGCTGTTCGGCCCGGCGTACAAAGGCATCCCGCTGGCGACCGCGGTCGCCTGCAGCTATGCGCGCCGCGGTCGCGACCTGCCGCTGGCGTTCAACCGCAAGGAGGCCAAGGCCCATGGCGAAGGCGGCACGCTGATCGGTGCGCCACTGGACGGCAGGCGGGTGCTCATCGTCGACGACGTGATCACCGCCGGCACCGCGGTGCGCGAGGCGCTGGCGCTGATCACGCAGGCCGGCGGCACGCCGGTGGCGATCGCGATCGCGCTGGATCGCGAGGAAGTCGTCGACGCCGATGCCGCCGTGCGCGAATCGGCGGCGCAGGCGGTCGCGCGTGAATACGGGCTGGCCGTGGTGGCCGTCGCTGGCCTGTCGGACCTGCTTGCGTTTGCCGGGCAAAACGCGGAACTTGTCGCCCAGCGCGAGCAGCTGCTCGCCTATCGCAGCCGCTACGGCTGCCAGGCCGCTTGACGCGGGCGTGCGCCGCAGCCGGTTTTGCCGGCGCCCGCCGCAGTGTGGTTTCCATCGACAGGCATCACGAGCCGATGAACACCTTCGTCTCGATTGCAGAACAGGGGCTGCAGGCATGACCACGATCCGTCGTACCGCGATTTCCGTCCTGGTGCTGTCCGCGCTGCTCGGCGCTGCGGCCAGCGCGGCGCCGCAGGAAAAAGGCAAGAAGCTCTACTGCTGGACCGACAGCAGCGGCCACAAGATCTGCGGCGACGCGCTGCCGCCGGAAGCCGCAGCCGCGGCGCGCACCGAGATCAGCGCCAACAGCGGGATGCAGACCGGTGCCGTCGCCCGCGCGATGACGCCCGAGGAGCGGGCCGCGGCCGCCGCCGCCGCCAACCAGGCCCAGGCGCTGGTGGACGCCGAGCTCGCCCGCCAGCGCCGCGACCTGGCGATGGTCGAGTCCTACGGGACCGAAGCCGACCTTCGACGCGCGTTCGGCGAGCGCATCGGCCTGGTCGACGCCAACATCAAGGCCTCGCTGCTGGGGGTGGCCAACCTGCGCCTGAGCCTGGCCAGCCTGCTCAGCCAGGCCAGCGGCCTGGAGCTGGCCGGCAAGCCGGTTCCGCAGGCGCTGCTGGGCAGCATTCGCAACCAGCATGCGCAACTGGAGAAGCAGCAGAGCATCCTCGCCCAGCAGCAACACGACCGGGGCGCCCTGGACGGCGAACTCGCCGACGCGGTGGCGCGTTACCAGGCGCTCAAGCAGAAGCAGGCAGGCGACGTGGCGACCGCGCCCGCCACGACCTCGGGCGGCTGAAGCGGCTGTCGGCGCAGCCGGTGGTCGCCGTGCCTGGGCGCCACGCGCCGCGCTCAGCGCTCCAGGATCGCGACCACGCCCATCCCGCCGGCGGTGCAGATCGAGACCAGGCAGCGGCCGCCGCCGCGCTGGGCGAGTTCCTTCGCGGCCATCGCCACGATGCGCGCGCCGGTCGCCGCGAACGGATGGCCCGTCGCCAGCGACGATCCGTTGGGATTGATCTTCTGCGGATCGATCCGCCCCAGCGGCGCCTCCAGCCCCAGCCGCGTGCGGCAGTAGTCGGCGCTCTCCCACGCGCGCAGCGTGCACAGCACCTGTGCGGCGAAGGCTTCGTGGATTTCGTAGAGGTCGAAATCCTGCAGGGTCAATCCGTTGCGCGCGAGCATCTGCGGCACCGCGATGGTCGGCGCCATCAGCAGGCCTTCGCCATGCACGAAGTCGACCGCCGCGACCTGCGCGTCGCGCAGGTAGCACAGCGGCTCGTGCCCATGCGCGCGCGCCCAGTCCTCGCTCGCCAGCAGGCAGGCGGCGGCGCCGTCGGTCAATGGCGTCGAGTTGCCCGCGGTGAGGGTGCCGTGGCCGGAGGTCTTGTCGAAGGCCGGCTTGAGCGTGGCGAGCTTCTCCAGCGAAGTATCCGGGCGCAGCACGTTGTCGCGCGCCACGCCGCGGAACGGCACCACCAGGTCGTCGAGGAGGCCGCGCTCGTAGGCGGCGGCGAGCTTGTGGTGCGAACCGGCCGCCCACGCATCCTGCGCATCGCGCGCGATCGCCCAGTGCCGCGCCATGTCCTCGCAGTGGTCGCCCATCGACTTGCCGGTGCGCGGCTCGCTCACGCCCGGGAATTCAGGCTTGAGCTCGCGCAGGTGGAAGCCCTTGAAGGCTTCGAATTTCTGCCGCGTTGTCGTCGCGCGCGCCGCGTGCAGCAGGCGCCGGCGCAACGCCTGGCCGTAGACGATCGGCACGTCGGACGTGGTGTCCGAGCCGCCGCCGATGCCGGCGTCGATCTGCCCCAGCGCGATCTTGTTGCCGACCGTGATGATCGAATCCAGCGAGGTGCCGCAGGCGCGCTGCAGGGTGATGCCCGGCGTCAGCGGCGACAGGCCCGAGGACAGCGTCGCCTCGCGGCCGAGGTTCCAGTCGCCGGGCAGCTTGATCACCGCCCCCATCGCCACTTCGCCCAGTTGCTGGCCATGCAGGTCGAACTTCTCCACCAGTGCGCCGAGCGTGCGCACCGACATGCCGAGGTTGCCGACATCGGCGTAGGCCGTGTTCTGGCGGCAGAAGGGAATGCGGACGCCGCCGAGGATGGCGACGGGACGGCCTTGCTGCATCGATCACCTCGGGGCAGACCACTGGCGCGACGCGGGCGGCGAGCCGGTGACCCGTCGAACGCGACGGGCATAATGTCGTTCGAAGTTTACGCCCGGCACGATGCAGGGCCAATCACGGATGCACCGGATGCCGCTGCGGCCTGACATCGATGTGCCTGCCGGCGACCCCACCGCGGGCGAGGCGTCCTCGGGCGACATCCGGATCCTGGGCGCGCTGGCGCTGGAACTGGCCCCCGGCAGCGACGCCGCGCAGCCCTGGCTGCCGCAACAGGCGGCGGCGCAACTGGCGGCGGCGATCGCGCACGACCTGGCCGGATTCCAGGGCGAGGCGATGCAGCTGGAGCTGGTCATCGTCGGCGCTCACTACGACGCGGTCGAACTGCTGCGCCCGGGTTGGCCGCTGCACCACGAACTCGACCAGCTCGCCGCGCGCGCGCCACGCGCCCACGGCACGGGTGATGGCGAAGGCGGGCGGGTGATCGCGTTCGGCGCGCATGGCGGGCAGTTGCCGGGCACGCTGGCGCCCTCGCCCGAACATGCCGGCGGCCCGCTGCGGCTGGTGCCATGGCTGCTGGGCGGGCCCGCGGAGGTCGTCGCCACCGTCGGCGACGCCTTCGAACGCGACCTGCTCGAGCGCGGCATGGCTGGCGCCGGCACCGCCCTGCTGGCGCAGGAGCTGTTCGGACTCAAGGTCGAACACGCGCGCTACCTCACCCTGCACGACCTGGCCGCGATGATGGCGCTGCAGTACGAACACGGCGGCATCGCCGCGCTGTGGCCGGTGCTGGAAGCCGCGCTGCTGTCGCCCGGCAGCGAGCAGTGGCTCGACGCGCCGCCGGAACCGCTGCTGCACTACTGCGATGGCGAAGCGCGAATCGCGTTGTTCTCGCCGGCCGCGTGGCGCGCGCGCTATGCGTCCGAGGTCGCGGCGGACGATGCGCGGCTGGAGCGGCGCTTCGAACTGTTCCAGGCGCGGCAGCGGCAGTTCGCCGCCGTGCTCGGTGCCCACGGCGTGCCGGTCACCTTCGCCCATTGCGGCAACGCCGCTGCGCCGGACCTGTAGGGCGGGTTTCAACCCGCCGACGCAGGTCGCGAGCCAGACCAACCTTTGGCCGCAAGGTGAGGCTATGCGACGTTGGCGCCAACGCCTCAGGTATCGCGCGCGAACTCTGCTTCGAAGATCCGGTACCCCGCATCGACCATGCCCAACGCGGTATAGGTCTGCTGCGCGCGCTGGTTGTCGCGCTCGACATAAAGGCGCAGGCCGATCACATCCGGGGTCGCTCGCGCCAGTTGCTCGACGTGGCGGTAAAGCGCGCGGTACACGCCCTGGCGGCGATGTTCCGGCGCGACGTACACGCTCTGGATCCACCACCAGTCGCCATTGCGCCAATCGCTCCATTCGCGGGTGAACATCAACGTGCCGACCGCGCTGCCGATGGTTTCGCGGCCGGCGACCGGCAGGTCGTGCATGGCGATGAAGTAACGCGCCCGGGCGGCATCGGCGAGGCCGGCGGCGACACCCGCCTGCACCGTCGCCGGATCCAGGTGCTTGTGCTCGGTTTCCAGCGCCATCGCCGCCGCCCACTGCGCCAGCAGCCCGGCATCGGCGGCCTGCGCCGGACGAATCCGATAGGCGCTCATGCGCACGACCCATGCGCGACATCGGCGTGCATCGCCGCCGTCACCGTCACTGCAGCCGGATCACGCCGCAGGCCACGCGCGCGCCGGCGTTGCCGGACGGCTGCGAGCGGTAGTCGTCGGCGGCGGCATGCACGATGAACGCGCGCCCGGCGATGTCCTCCGGCCCGCCATCGCCCAGGCTCACGCCGGCCAGCTGGGTGTCGACGTGGGCCACACCATCCCAGCCGGCGGTGATGTTGTCGATGTCGCCGGCATGGTGGTGACGGCTGCCGGCGCGCCCGTGCGGCGCGGCGGTCGGATTGAAATGACCGCCGGCGCCGGAGGCATCGGCGGCGTTGCAGTCGCCGGTTTCGTGCACGTGGAAGCCGTGGCTGCTGCCCGGCGCCAGGCCGCCGATCTCACCGGTCACGCGCACCCCGCGCGCCGTCGATGCCAGTTGCAGGGTGCCGCTGACCAGGCTTCCCGACGCGGCGGTCAGGTGCGCCACCGCGCGATGCGCCGGCGCGCCGGGGACGGACGACGGCGCGCGGCCCGGGCCGGTGGCCACCGGGACCGAACTACAGGCCGCCAGCACGAGGGCGAGCGGAACGGCGAGTGCGAGTGGGCGCATGAACTTCTCCTGGGCCGGGGTGGACGGGAACGTTCGACGGTAGGCGGCGACGACAGCGGCTTCAAGACCGGGGCGCGCGCGGGCGGCGCGGCCGCTCATGTCGGCGGTCCGCGCCGGCGTGGGGATGCCAGCTTGCGGGTGACGGTGTTGCGCCCCAGCCCCAGCAGCGCCGCGGCCTGGCTGCGGTGGCCCCGGGTCTGTGCCAATGCAGCGTCGAGAAGCACGTGGTCCAGGCGCGCGCGCGCCCGCGCATGCAGGTCGGGCGTGCCGGCGGCCAGCTGCGTGCGCGCCCAGGCGGCCAGGCCGGCTTCCCAGTCCTGTGCGTGCGCCGTGGCGCCGACCACGTCGCCGCTGCGCAGCGCGCCGTCGAGATCGGCGACGGTGATGGTCTCCCCCGGCGCCAGCGCGACCAGGCGCCAGCAGGTGTTTTCCAGTTCGCGCACGTTGCCGGGCCAGTCGTGCGCGCGCAGGCGTTCGAGCGCGGGCCTGGCGAAGCGCTTGGCCGGTGCGCCCAGGCGCGCGGCGGCGGCGCGCAGGAAGCGTTCGGCCAGCAGCGGCACGTCGTCGCGGCGCTCGCGCAGCGGCGGCAACTGAAGGCGCACGACATCCAGCCGGTGCAGCAGGTCGGCGCGGAAGCGGCCCGCGTCCACCAGCGCGTCCAGCGGCTGGTGGGTGGCGGCGATCACGCGCACGTCGACCCGGATCAGTTCGCGGCCGCCGACGCGGAAGAATTCGCCCTCGGCCAGCACCCGCAGCAGCCGCGTCTGCAGCGCCGCGGGCATGTCGCCGATCTCGTCGAGGAACAGGCTGCCGCCGTTGGCCTGCTCGAAGCGCCCGACATGGCGCCGGCTGGCGCCGGTGAAGGCGCCGGCCTCGTGCCCGAACAGTTCGCTTTCCAGCAGCTCGGCCGGAATCGCCGCGGTGTTCAGGGCGACGAAGGGTTTGCGCGCGCGCGGCGACTCGCGATGCAGCGCACGCGCGACCAGCTCCTTGCCGGTGCCGGTCTCGCCGGTGATGAGCACCGACAACGGCGCCTGCGCGAGCCGGCCGATGCTGCGGAACAGCGCGCGCATCGCGGGCGTGTCGCCGAGCAACTGCGCGGTGTCCTGTGTCGCGGTCGCTGAAGACGCTGGCGTCGCCGGTGCGATGTCGGCGTCGGTGCGGATGCCGACGTCGACATCGCCCGCGTCGCGCACGTCCGGCAACGCGCGCGCGGCCAGCGCCACCGCCGCATCGAGGTCGAAGGGCTTGGACAGGAAGTCGTACGCACCGCCACGGAACGCGCCGGCGGTGCTGGCGATGTCGGTGTAGGCCGACATCACGATCACCGGCAGGTGTGGATGCGCGGCCTTGAGCGACTCCAGCAGCGCCAGGCCGTCGTCGCCGGGCATGCGCACGTCGGTGAACAACAGCTGCGGCGGTCCGTGCGCGCGCAGCGCGGCGAGCGCGGCGGCGGCACCATCGAAGGCGTCGACCGCGTAGCCGGCCTCGCGCAGCGCCGTCGCCAGCACGAAGCGCACGCTGCGATCGTCGTCGACCACCCAGACGCGCGCGGCACTCATCGAACCGTATCCCTGTCGCCAGCGGCAACGCGCGCCACCGGCGTGGCTGCGGTCGCGCTGGCGTCACCGGCGTTGCCGTCGCTCATGCTGCCCTCGCTCGCGCCTGCGTCGGCGGGCCTGGCCTCGATCGGCAGCAGCAGCGTGAACACCGTGTGCCCCGGGCGCGAGCGGTAGGCCAGCGAGCCGCGGTGCTCGCGCGCCACCTGCTGCGCCAGCGCCAGGCCCAGCCCGCTGCCTTCGGCGCGACCGCTGACCAGCGGCAGGAAGATGCGCTCGCTCAGGTCCTCCGGCACGCCACGGCCGTCGTCGACGACCTCCAGCCGCAAGGCCAGCGCGTGGGCCTCGTCGCCGATGCGCACGCCGTGTTCGACGCGCGTGCGCAGGGTGACGCTGGCAGCGCCGGCTTCCAGCGCGTTGCGCACCAGGTTCCACAGCGCCTGGGTCAATCGGTCGGCGTCGCCGACGAGTTCGGGCAGGCTGGGGTCGTAATCGCGCGCCAGCCGCACCGACCAGCCGGCGTCGGTTTCGGCCAGCCGCAGTACGCGCTCGAGCACGGCGTGGATGTTCAGCGGCTCGAACGGCCGCGGCGGGGCCGGCGACAGCAGCCGGTCGAGCAGCGCGGTCAGCCGCTCGACTTCGGATTCGATCAGGCCGGTGAGCTCGCGCGCGTCGGCGTCGACCGCGCGCCGCGCCAGCAGCTGCGCCGCGCCCTTGAGCCCGGCCAGCGGATTGCGCAACTCGTGCGCCAATCCCTTCAGCGCCGCCGACAACGCCGATGGCAGCGCGAGCGCGGGGTCCTCGCCGGGGAATTCGTCGACCGGGTGGGCTTCCAGCCACCAGCCGTCGTCGCGGTGGGTGAGCGCGACATCGGCAAAGTGCGGCAGCTCGCTGCCCGGATAGGCCAGCGCCAGCCGGCGCACGCGGGTGAGCTCGCGCGGCGGGCGCGCCGCCAGCAGCTGGGCGAGGATGTCGCTGTCGTGCTCCAGCGCCGCCAGCGGCAGCCCCGGCAGCCTTCGCGCACTGACCCCGAGCCAGCGCGCGAAGGCCTGGTTGGCGCCGCGCAGCTGCCCGTCGGGGGCGGCCCAGGCCACGGGCGTGGCCAGCAAATCCAGGGCGGCGAAGACGGGATCGGGCGGCATTGCACCATCTTAGTGCAAGCGCCGCCGCGCGTGCCGACCGCGCGCCGCCCGCGGTGCAGGAGGGTTCCCGTGCCCGGGCCGGGGTCCGCATGCGCGCTGGCCGCGCCGTCGGTGCGTTGGCGAGGTTCGCCGATCACCGTGCACCTGGACCGCAATGCACGTGGACCGCGAATGGATCCGCGTAGCCGCTGCGCGGCGAGGTCCAGCGAGTGGGGATTGCTCCGGCCGCGCTGCAAGGCGCGCTGATCGAGGACCGATCGAGGATCCATCGAAGATCGATCGAAGATCGCGATCGACGCGCGTGACCGCGAATCCGGTGGGTCGATGTCGGGTCGATGTCGGCTCGATCCTTCGCGTCCGTCGACAACGCGGTGACGCAGGAGATCCCGGCTCGCCGGTTTTCGCGTGGCAGCCGACGAGGCAACGTGCGTTCGACATCGGCGACCGCGACGCGGCATGCAGGATGAAAAATTTTCACTGAACCGCTTGATTCCGGCACGAAACGCGCATCACGCTGAATGCGTCCGCGGTCACGCATCTCTCATTGACGCCTGCGCACCGTGGTCGGACCGGCGAACGGTCGGTGTCATTGGAGAACATGCAGATGGGCAACAACAGCACGCGCGAAGGCGACAACCAGAATCGCCAGGATGGCAGCAGCAAGGACGACAGCCAGGGCCGCAAGCAGGCCAGTGGCCAGAACCTCCAGGATGAGGCCAGCCAGAACCGCCCGCAGGCCAGCGGCCAGACCCGCCAGGACGAGGGCAGCCAGCGTCGTCAGGACAGCAGCCAGGGCCGCTAGCGCCGACGCATGACGCGCGATGGGCTCCATGCCGTCGCATGAAAAAGCCCGGGGAACAGGACGTTCCCCGGGCTTCTTTTTTGCCGGCCTTCCGCCCCCGCCCGTCCGCCGCCAACGGCATCGGCAGGCGCGGGGACGGTTCCGGTTGCGATACGATCGCGGCGCGCGCGTCGGTGGCCCCGGGCCACCAGCCAAGCCTCAGATCGCGTAATACATCTGGTACTCCAGCGGATGCGTCGCCGCGCGGAACGCGGTGACTTCCTTCATCTTCAAGCCGATGTAGGCATCGATGAAGTCGTCGCTGAACACACCGCCGGCCTTGAGGAACTCGCGATCCTTGTCCAGCGCTTCCAGCGCCTGGTCCAGCGAATGGCACACGGTCGGGATGTTCTTCTCTTCTTCCGGCGGCAGGTCATAGAGATCCTTGTCGCTCGGCGGACCCGGATCGATCTGGTGCTTGATGCCATCGAGGCCGGCCATCATCAACGCGGCGAAAATCAGATACCCCGAGTTCATCGGATCCGGGAAACGGATCTCGATCCGGCGCGCCTTCGGATTGGACACGTACGGGATGCGGCACGACGCCGAGCGGTTCGACGCCGAGTACGCCAGCATCACCGGCGCCTCGAAGCCCGGCACCAGGCGCTTGTACGAATTGGTGGTCGAGTTGGCGAACGCATTGATTGCGCGCGCGTGCTTGAAGATGCCGCCGATGTACCACAGCGCCATCTGCGACAGGCCGCCGTAGCCGTCGCCGGTGAAGAGATTCGTGCCGCCCTTGGCGAGCGACTGGTGCACGTGCATGCCGCTGCCGTTGTCACCAACAATCGGCTTGGGCATGAAGGTCGCGGTCTTGCCGTTGCGGTGGGCGACGTTCTTGATGATGTACTTCATCGTCAACAGGTCGTCGGCCTTCTTGGTCAGCGTGCTGAACTTGGTGCCGATCTCGCACTGGCCGGCGTTGGCGACTTCGTGGTGGTGCACTTCGACCTCGATGCCGACGGCTTCGAGCGTCTTGCACATCTCGGCACGCAGGTCGTGCAGCGAATCCAGCGGCGCGACCGGGAAGTAGCCGCCCTTCACGCCCGGGCGGTAGCCGGTGTTGCCGCCGGCGTACTCGCGACCCGAATTCCACGCCGCTTCCTCCGAATCGATGTGGAAGAAGGTGTGGCCCATCTCGTTGGCGTAGCGCACCGAGTCGAAGATGAAGAACTCGGGCTCCGGGCCGAAGAACGCCTGCTCGGCGATGCCGCTGGACTTGAGGTAGGCCTCGGCGCGCCGGGCGACGCCGCGCGGATCGCGCGAGTACGCCTGCATCGTTGCCGGATCGAGGATGTCGCAGGTCAGCACGATCGTCGGATCGGCGGTGAACGGATCCAGGAACGCCGTCGACGGATCGGGCAGCAGCACCATGTCGGACTGGTGGATGCCCTTCCAGCCGGCGATGGAGGAACCGTCGAACATCTTGCCGTCCTCGAACAGGCTGGCGTCGATGATCGACTTGGGGAAGGTCACGTGGTGCTGCACGCCGCGCATGTCGGCGAAGCGCAGGTCGACGAACTCGACCTTGTTGTCCTTGATCAGCTTTTCGACGGTGTCCAACGACATGGGATGGGGCTCCGGGGTTCGGGCAATGGGAGGGCGGATCGATGCAACGGCATTCCGGGATGTGGTTAGCAAGGGGCATGCCAGCCTTGGTGGCGCCGTAAGCCCTTGATCCCTTTGCGCTCCGGCGGCGCGGAGACGGCAGATCTGCACCTGCTTTGTGCAGCAGCACCGGAATGCACCAAGTTGGCGCAGACGCGGGCTCGGCTATGCTTCCACGCGGTTGCGATCCACACCTCCCGTTTCCCACGCCGGGCATCCCATGAACCATCTCCTCGCCGACCTCCTGCTCGGCGTCATCGAAGGCATCACCGAATTCCTGCCGATCTCCAGCACCGGGCACCTGCTCATTGCCGAGCGCTGGCTGGGCCATCGCAGCGACCTGTTCAACATCGCGATCCAGGCCGGCGCGATCCTGGCGGTGGTGCTGATCTACCGGCAGCGGCTGTGGCAGCTGCTGGTCGGCTTCCTGCGCGACCCGGCCAGCCGCGACTACGCATTCAAGCTGGCGCTGGCCTTCCTGGTCACCGCGGTGCTCGGCCTGGTGGTGAAGAAGCTCGGCTTCGAGCTGCCCGAGACCGTGACCCCGGTGGCGTGGGCACTGCTGCTGGGCGGGGTGTGGATGCTGGCCGCCGAATACTTCGCCGCACGCCGCGCGCAGGCGCTCGGCGAGCGCAGCGCAATCACCTGGACGGTGGCGGTGCTGGTCGGCATCGCGCAGGTCGTGGCGGGTGTCTTTCCCGGCACGTCGCGCTCGGCGGCGACGATCTTCGTGGCGCTGCTGTTTGGCACCACCAACCGGGTGGCGGCGACCGAGTTCGCATTCCTGGTCGGGATCCCGACCATGTTCGCGGCGACCGCGTACGAGTTGCTGGATGTCTACAAGGCCGGCGGCATCGATGGCGAGGACTGGACGGGCCTGGGGATCGCCTTCGTCGCCGCGGCGGTCACCGCGTTCATCGCCGTGAAGTGGCTGCTGCGCTACATCCAGAGCCACCGGTTCACGGCGTTCGCGCTATATCGCATGGCGCTGGGCGCGGCGCTGTTGCTGCTGGTACCGCTGGGCAGCTGAGGCGCCCGGGTACGGGAGCCTGCCGGGACGCCGCGTCGGCGACGCGTCCTGGTGCTTGATTCGCCCGCGCCGGTGGCGGTGACCGTTCGGCTTCGGCCACCGCTCGCCCGGCCGTGCCGGGGCGACGTCAACGCGCGTTCTGGAACGTCACCGAGAACGCGCGATCGTTGTCGTACAGCCCGCCGTACATGCCCAGGTACTGCAGGTTGATGGTCAGCAGCCGGGTCTTGAACACCACGCCCAGCTCGAGCACCTCGCGATTGCCGCCTTCGTCCTGCGGAGCGACGAAGTAGCGCGGCCCGTCGGCCTGGTCCACGTACTGCACCCAGGTGCCGCCCAGGTCGTGGAAATCGTGCAGCAACTCCACCCGCGCGCGCGGTTCGACCAATCCCCAGCGGGTCTTGTGCTGGAACTTGCCGCGTACGCCCAGGGTACGGGTCCGGGTGGCGATCGCCTCCTCGTCGTAGCGCAACGCCTGGGTCGGATCGCCGTCCTCGGCGTAGCCGTCCAGGCGCGCCTGCGCCGCATCCAGGCGGCCATAGGCGGACAGCTGCCAGGTCTTGTGCTTCCAGCGGTAGCCGCTGGACCAGGACGAGAACGTCTGCTCACCGCCGCGCTCGCCATCGGCCAGGGTCGTCCCCTGCGGCAACGCGCGCAGCGTGTGCACGGTGATGCGCTGGTGCCCTACCGTGCCGTCGAGGAAGAACGGCAGGTCCGGATGGAAGCTGCCGTAGCCGATGGCGCTGGTCGCGCGCGCGCCAAGGCGGCTGCCGCGGTCGCCGACACGGTCATGGCTGCGGTCGTAACCCAGCGCGCCGCCGAACGCGAAACGGCCGTTGGGCCGATAGTCGCCGCCGATGGTGAAGCCGTCGACCTGGAAGTCCTGCGCCGGCCCGTCGGCGTCCGCATCGCGGTCGCCGCCACGGGTGGTGCCGCTCACCCACCAGCCCCACAGGTCCGGGCCCAGGTCGTGCAGCGCGTCCAGCCGATCGTCGACGTGGCGGGTCTGGGTCTCGGCGAAGATCCGCACACTGGCGTCCACGCCCGTGGCCAGTCCGATCACGTCCGGATCGGCGGTCGGGTCCGGGCGCGCGTCGACGACGAACAGGATGCTCGCCACCGGCGACGCGCCCCAGGTGTTGCTCAGGGTGTAATCGACCTGGACGTTGCCGAGGAAGCCCGGTGCGGGGGTGAACGTCAGCACCTGGTTGGCGTCGACGGTCGCGCTGCCGCCCGCGCCAACCGCCACCACCGCGGCCGAAGTGAACGGGCCGCCGCTGGCGCCGCTGGTCAGGTCCACCTGCACCGGGATGCCCATCTGGGTCGTGATCGTGCGCGAGGCCCCCGTGGGAAGCGGTCCGTTGGCGACGGTCAGGGTGTAGCCGCGGCTGCCGGTGAAGCCGTTGCCGTCGGTCGCGGTGACGGTGAAGGCCTGGACGCCGGGCCCGGTCGGAGTCCCGGACAGGTTGCCGTTGGTCGCCAGCGCCAGCCCGGCAGGCAGGCTCCCGCTGGTCACGGTGAAGCCGTAGGGGCCGGTGCCGCCGCTGGCGGACAGCAGCCGCGCGTAGGCCTTCCCCGCCTGGGCCGCGGGCAAGGTCGTCGGCGCCAGCACGATCGTCGGCGCGAGGATCGCGATCTTGTAGGTGTTCACGCCGGTGGAACCGAAGGCGTCGGTGGCGGTGATGGTGAAGTTGGCGCTGCCGACGGTGGTCGGCGTGCCGGTCAGCGCGCCGCCCGCGGCGAGCGTCACGCCGGCGGGAAGGCTGCCGGCACTGACCGCGAAGGTGTAGGGGGCGGTGCCGCCGCTGGCGGTGACGAGCTGCGAATAGGCGGCGCCCGCCGTGGCGTTGGCGAGGGTGGCCGGCGACACGGTCACCAGCGGGGCGACGATGGCGACGGTATAGGGGCGCGAGCCCAGGCAGCCGGAAAAGTCGGTGGCGCTGACGGTGAAGTTGTAGCTGGCCGGCGTGGTCGGCGTGCCGCTGAGGGTGCCGTCGGCGGCGAGGGTCACGCCCGCCGGCAGCGCGCCGGCCGACACCACGAAGGTGCTCGGCGCCGGGCCGCTGGCCGTCATCGACTGCGCGTAGGGCACGCCGACGGTGCCGCCGGGAAGGACCGCCGGGCCGACCGTGTTGATGCATTGCGCCAGCACCTGCCCGGCGCACGCCAGCCACAGCACGAGCACCATCGGCCAGGCCATGGCGCGCGCGCCCCGCCGCGTGCGTGCCGTCTTCCGCGGCGCGCGCGCGCCCCTGCTGCGTCCATCCATGACCCGTTCCCCGATCGTTATTTCCCCATGGAGCTACAACGCCGGAGCGCCGCGTGGGCGGACATCGGCTTCAACCGCGCCAGCGACGCCATCCCAGCCAGGCCAGCAGCAGCGTCACGAGCCACGCCAGCACGATCACCGCGGCGGCGATCCGGCTCACCGGACGCGCGGCCGTCGCGGCGGCCTGCAGCCGCGCGTCGATCAGGACCAGCGATGGCGCCCATCGGATCACCAGCGCCACGCCCAGCGGCACCAGCACCAGGTCGTCGAGGTAGCCCAGCACCGGGATGAAATCCGGGACCAGGTCGATCGGGCTCAGCGCGTAGGCCGCGACCGCAAGCGCAAGCAGCCGCACGCCCCATGGCAGGCGTGGATCGCGGGCGGCGTAATAGACCACCAGCGCATCGCGGCGCAAGGCATGCAGTCGCCGTCCCCACGCCTGGCGTATCCGCGCCAGCCGCTGGCGCAGGCGCACGCCGCGAAGCTGGTGCCCGGACCCCTGCTCCTTGGCGGTGCGCGGAGGTTCGCGGCTCAACCGCGCACGCCGGGATGCAGCGAGTAGGTGCCCATCACTGAGGCTTCGGTCAGTACGTGGCCGTGCATCGCGGCGAACACGTCGCCGGCGTCGAAGCGCTCGGGCACGGGCAGCCGCGCGACATCCAGCGCGAACAGGCGGAAGAAGTAGCGGTGCAGGCGCAGGTCGTTGAAGGGGGGATAGGGGCCGTCGTAACCGAAGTAATCGCCACCCATGTCCGGATCGCCGGCGAACCAGCCGGTGTAGCCATTCAGGCCCTGGCGTGCACCGGCCGGCCCGGAAGGCGCCTGCTTGCCGTGCGCGGTGACGCCGTCGCTGCAGCTTCCGGCGGCGATCGAACGCAGGTCGGCGCCCAGGTCGACCATCGCCCAGTGCACGAATTCGGTGCGCGGCTGGTCGACCGGGATTTCGATGTCGTCGCGCCCCACCGTCGATGGATCGGTGGGCGCATCGGTATCGATGCACAGCACCGCGAACGAACGCGTGCCGGCCGGGACGTCGTCCCAATGCAACTGCGGATTGCGGTTGCCGCCGAAACCACCGGGCGCGCCCAGCGCGAATTCGGCGGGAATGCGACCACGGTGCTCGAAACTCGCGCTGCCGATTTGCATGTTTTCCTCCACTGTCGCCGGCCTGGTCGAGCCCTGTCTACGCGCTACGGCGTGCGATCGGCGTGACCCGCGGCGCATCGCGCGCCGGCGGCCTGCGCCGATTGTAAGCAGGCGCGTCGCTTACGCCGTCGCCGCCTGCGCCAGCCGCCGCGCCACCCATGCCTCGCCGTAACCGTCCATGCGCGCATTGAGCAGGAAGCCGCAATGGCCGCCATGGGCGGTCATCTGCAGCCGGGCATGCGGCGGCAGCACCAGCGCGTGGAAATCATCCAGCGGGATCACCGGGTCGTCCGCGGCCATCAGGATGTCGGCCGGCACCTGCAGCCCCGCCAGTCGCTCGCCGGCGATCGAGTAGCCGTCGAAGTATTCGTCGATGCTGCCGAAGCTGGTGTGGCGTTCGACCAGCCACTGGGTCAGCTCGCGCATGTGCAGCCGCAGGGTGCGGTCGTCGAAGTTGTGCCGCTGCGGGAACAGCGCGCGCTTGCGCTCCAGCGACTCGCGCCATTTGTTCTCGAAGTGGCGCAGGTACACCCGCCAGCCGCGCTCCATGTGGACCATGGTGTGGGCCGGATCCAGCACCGGGCACACCGCCGCCACCCGAGCCAGCGCCAGGCCAGCCGCGGGCGCGCGCAACGCCAGCCGCAGCGCGAAGTTGCCGCCCAGCGAATAGCCCGCCGCCACCAGCGGCGTGCCCGGCGGCAGCATCCGCCGCGCGACATCGCAGGCGGCGTGCACCACCTCGTCGATGCGGTTGGAATGGAACAGCGCTTCGTTGAGGTGATGGCTGTCGCCGTGGTCGCGGAAGTTGAGCCGGAACACTTCGAATCCCTGCCGCAGCAGGTGCGCGGCGGTCAGGCGCATGTAGCTCGACTCGGCGCTGCCTTCCCAGCCGTGCAGCAGCAGCGCCAGCCCGCGCGGCGCCACGCCCGGCACCGCGCTGTGCAGGCCATGCAGGCGCACGCCGTCGCCGCCGTCGACCAGGTGGCCGGTGGTGGTCGCGGCGGTCGCGGCCAGCAGTTCGGCGCCGCGACGCCGGCGCCAGGGACTGGACCCCAGCATCGTCTGCAGGTGTGGGCTGCGCAGCCATGCCGGCGACACGTACGGCAGGTCGCCGTCCGCCCCTGCGGCATGCCGCAGGGGCGCGTTCGATGCGGAAGACGCCGTCGCGGGTGGCTGGCTTCCCATTGCCTAGTCCGGCTGCGCCATGGCGGCGACGATGCGTTCGCGCGCGCACTCGGCGATGCCGCGGCGGCCTTCGACATCGCTGGCCAGGATCGGCGCGAGGAAGTGCACTTCCACCCGTCGTGCCGGCTCGCCGAGCAGGCGCAGGAAATTGCCGAGGAAATGTTCGCCCGGCTGGAATGCCACCCGCGCCTGCGCGTCGCCGCCGGGACCGTAGCGCAGCGCGACCGGTTGCACCGGGGCGCCCGACTCCACCGCCGCCAGGAAGATCCGCGCGTGGAAGGGCCCGACCTGGGTGCCGTCGCGGGTGCGGCCTTCGGGGAACACCCCCACCGAGTGCCCGCCACGCAGGCGCGCGAGCATCGCCTGCAGCACGCCGCCCAGTGACTCGGTGTTGCCGCGCTGGTGGAAGATCGTCTGCGCGCGCGCGGCCATCCAGCCGACCACCGGCCAGCTGGCGATCTCGCGCTTGGCCACGAAGCCCATCATCTTCTGGCTGTGCAACAGCACGATGTCGGCCCAGGTGACGTGGTTGGCGACGAACATCGTCGCCACCTCCAGCGGCGCGCCGATGCGCACGATGCGGAAGCCGAACACCCGCAGCAGCCCGCGCGACCACGCCCGGATCAGGCGCTCCTCCAGCCGCATGCCGCCCACCTGCAGGCCGGCGGTCAGCGGCGTGATCAGCAGCACCGTCAGCGGCAGCATCACCAGCACGTGCCACAGCAGCCAGGGCACGCGCAGCGTGTAGCGCAGCGCGCGCGCGATGGCGCTGCCCGCCGCGGCACGGGCGACGGCGGGCTTGGACGGATCGGTCATGGAGTCCTTGGGAACACGGCCATGGCGCGGCAGCGGCAGCCGCGATGACGGGCGGAGCGGGCGGCCGGCACGGGGCCGTGGCCGATCAGCGGAAGGTGAACAGCCCCGGGCGCCAGGCGCGCGTGTAGGTCCGCGAGGACCCGTAGCCACTGGACTTGCCGTAGCCCACGCCCATGTCGCGCTCGCGGCGCTCGTGCATGCGCTCGGTGAGTTCCTCGCGGCGTCCGGCGAGCCAGTCGGCGCGGCCGACCTTGTCCGCCTCCAGCCCGCGGCGCTGCGCCCCGTGCGCGCGGAAATCGCAGAAGTCGTCGTAGGCGTCGATCTCGTGCTTGAGCTCGCGCACCGACAACTCGATCATCACCGCGTCGTCGAGGAAGCCCAGCACTTGCACGTGGTCGGGGATCACGTCCTCGGGATCGCAAAAGTACACCAGTGCCGACAGCACGCGGTCCTTGTCCTCCTCGCTCATCGCCCAGGCTTCGTCGCGCACCATCGCGATCATGTCGTCCAGGCGCAGCAGGCGCTCGAGGATGAAATCGGGGATCCGCACCTTCTGCGCATCGACCAGCAACTGCGCGGCGCAGTCGATGATTTCCTTCGCGCTCTTGCCCTCGGCCGCCTTCTTCGACTTGGCCATGGCCTCATGGAAATGCGCGAGGTCCTGGTCGTTGAGTTCGAAGTTGAGCGAGATCGACATGGCGGATCCGTGCGGTGGCGAGAGTGGAACGCGCAGACTAGGGGCGCGGGCGGCGGTGCGTCAATCGACGCCGGGGCCGGGCGTCAGCGCAGGACAACGAAGGCGGCGGCCCCCTTCGGCCACCATCGCTCACGGCGCGCGGCGCGCCACCACGGCCAGGGTCAGGCGCGAGATGCAGACCAGCCGCCCGGCGGCGTCCTCGATGCGGATCTCCCACACCTGGGTGCTGCGACCGACATGCAGCGGCCGGGCGGTCCCGGTCACGATGCCATCGCGGACCGCGGCCAGGTGGTTGGCGTTGATCTCCAGCCCGACGCACAACGCGTCGTCGTCGACGCACAGGTTGCCGGCGCTGCTGCCCAGCGTCTCGGCGAGCAGCACCGAGGCGCCGCCATGCAGCAGGCCGTATGGCTGGTGGGTGCGGGCATCGACCGGCATCGTGCCGCGCACGTAGTCCGGTCCGAGCTCGGTGAAGCGGATCCCCAGCTGCTCCATCGCGGTGCCGCGCGACAGCGCGTTGAGCGCCTCCAGCGTGGCGCTGCGGCGGAACAGGCGCGAATGGCGGGCGGGCTCGGTCATCGGGCCACGATACCGGACGCTCCGGCGACCGGCACGGCGGGGGTCATCGCAATGCCGGTCGCCTTCGCGGCCCGCCTTGGGCTCGGGGACTCAGACGCAGCGGAAGCGGGGCTGGCCGTTCCAGGCACTGGCATAGCGGCGTGGGCTGGCGTAACCGCTGCTGCGGCCGTAGCCGATGCCGAAATCCCGCTCCACGTACTCGCGCCGGGCCAGTTCCGGCAGCGCCCGGGCGACTGGCGCCGGACGCGGGATCGAGGTCTGGAACGGCGAGCGGAACGGGAAGATCGAACGCGGCGGGGTGTTCATGACAGCCTCCTGGGTGGCCTCGGTGACTCGGTGTGTTGGTAAAGTACAACACCAAATCGACCTCGGCATGGGCCGGAAGTCACCCTCGTGGAAAAAGGGGTTCGCACCGTTGCGGCGCATCGCGTACGTCACGCGCAGGGGGTCTCAACCCGCCTTCCGCGGGTTGCGGGCCAGTCGCCCTACAGCACCGGTGCGAACCCCGCGCCGAAGGCGGTGAACATCCGTGTCATCAGGGTCTTGAAGCCGAGGTTGACCTCGGGGAAATCGCCGACGGGGCGGTAGCAGCGATGGAAGGCGTCATCCCCGGGCGGCAGCGGCGCGGGGCAGTCGGGGCCGGGCTGGAATTCGTAATCGGTGGCGTAGCGCACCGGCCACAGGTCGAAGATCGGCATCCGCTCGGACAACTTCGCCAGCGAATACTCCAGTCCGGAGAACACCGGCGCCTTGGCCCGTGGCGCCGACACCCAGCTGTTGGCCGGCGAGGTGTCGCGGCGGATGCTGTCCGCCAGTTCGGCGGCGAACGCCGGGTCGTGCACCACCACCGCGCTCTCGGTGTTGTAGCGGTCCCCGCGCGGGTCGAAGTTGTGGGTGCCGACCACGCCCACGCGCTCGTCGACCACCAGCGACTTGGCATGCAGGCCGATGCGCACGCCGGCACGCTGCAGCGGAACCCGCTCCAGGTTGCGCCGACGCGCGGCGAGCGCGGCGTATTCGCTCTGCAGCGGGCGCCGGTAGTGGCCGACCACGGACCCCTGGTCGCGTTCGCGGCGCGCGCGACGGGCACGCACTTCGCGTTCGCGCGCCTGCGACAGGTCCTCGTCGCTCGGCAGCGCGATGGTCGGCAGCGCCGCGCCGGTCGCCGCCAGGTCGATCGGCGCATCGGCCGGGAACGGCTTGTACTCGTAGATCCAGAAGCCGAAGTCGCGCAGGTAGCGACGCTTGTACTTGTAGGCCAGCGCGTAGGTGATGAACGAGTCGGTCGATGCCAGGCTGTTGGTGGACACGATCACCCGCGGCGGCGAGGCGCGGCGGCGCATCTGCCGGAACAATTGCTGCGCCGGTTTCGACAGCACCAGGTAGGGCGTCTGCAGCAGCACTTCGCTCCGTGCGCCGTCGATCAGCGCGCGCAGGCCTTCGGACGCGCGCGCCGGGCCCTGGTGGGACTCACTGTGCTTCTGCGGCAGGTCGGCCAGGTAATCGACCGCGCCCACCGCCAGCGCATGGTCGGTGAGCCGCGCGCGCACCAGGGCGTCGTCGTCGGCGTCGCGCGACATCGCCGCCACCCGTTGCGGCTGCTCCGCCGGCGGATGCGACACTGCCGGCGGCGGGCCGTGCAGCAGGCGCCGGCCGACATCGGACAGCTGCTCGGCCGGACGGCTGCGCACATTGGCCCAGAAGTCCTCGAAATTGCCGCCCATCGCCAGCGCGACCGGCCCGGCCACCAGCACGTCGCGATCGCGGAAGTCGTAGTCCGGCGACCAGTCGTAATAGTCGTCGGCATAGTTGCGCCCGCCGGCGATGCCGACCGCATCGTCGACCAGCAGCAGCTTGGTGTGCATGCGCTGGTTGAGCGCATGCCAGCAGCATGCCGACGCCAGCAGGTATTGCGGGTAGTTGATCCGCGCCCGGCCAAGCACCGGGTTGTAGATGCGGATGGAGAAGTTGGCGTGCGCGGTGGCGAGCGCGGCCAGGGTGTCGACGCGCTTGAGCGCGGACAGCTGGTCGATCAGCAGCCGCACGCGCACGCCGCGGCGCGCGGCCTTGAGCAGTTCGTCCAGCACCAGGTGGCCGGCGTCATCCTCGTCGAAGATGTAGGTCTGCAGGTCGATCGAGGTGGTCGCGCTGCGGATCAGCGCGATCCGCGCCAGCATCGCGTCCGGGCCGCGGTCGAGCAGCAGCACGTAATGGCGTGGCGCTTCGGCGCTGCTTTCGGCGAACGCGCGCGTCGCCAGCGCATGCAGCGACGATGGCTGCGCGCAGGCATCGGCGCGATCGCAGTCCAGCGCGGTGGAACGCGCGGCGGTGGCGACCGCCTCGGCGCGCGTGCGCTGCGCGGGCGAGAGCGTGGTGCAGGCGCTGGCGGCCAGCGCCAGCATCGCGACGGCGAGCAGGCGCCAGTGTCGCGGACGCGCCTGGAACAGAAATCGTCCCGCCGTCATCCCTGGCCCCGCACGCGCACCCGCAACGAGAACAGCACCCGATCGGACACCGCGAAGTTCCAGCGGTCCATGCCGAAGTCGCCGCGGTGGATGCTGCCGCTGGCGATGACGTCGCACTCGCGCGCCGGATGTTCGCAGCTGGCCGGAAGGATCGTGAACACCTCGCGCCGACGCACGTCGCGGATCGTCAGCATGCCCGGCAGCTCACCGCCGCTGCGCAGCAGCTGCGACGGATACGCGTCGGAAACGAAGTCGATGCGGGGGAAGCGTTCGGCATCGAAGAAGCCGCTGCCGCGGGTCAGCCGGGTGTAGGACGGATGCCCGAGGATCTCCACCGTGCGCGTGGACAGCTGCAGGCGGACCTGGTGGCGGCCGTCGGGCAGTTCGTCGACCGTGCCGCGCGCATCGGGAAAGCTTCCCTGCAGCGCCTGGCCCCAGCGCGTGTGCAGGGTGAACCCGATCTGCGAGGCGACCGGGTCGATCTCCACCGCCAGCGCGCAGGCGGCGAGCAGCGCGATCGCCGTCCCTGCCGTCCATGTGCGCCATGCCTGCCGCGTGCAGCGCTGCCGTTGCGCCCGCGCCGCCGCGGTCACGGCCACCAGAACGAATGCAGGGTGGCGATGCCCGGCTCGATCGACGCCTGCGCCGGCAGGTGCAACACCACCACGCTGCCTGGCGGCATGCCGCGATGGTCGCCGGACTGGCCGCTGTGCATGAGCGCGGCCAGTTCCTCCAGGCCCGGATTGTGGCCGACCAGCAACAGCCGGTCGGTGTCGCGGTGCTCGTCGGCCAGCGCAGCCAGGGTTCCCGGCGTCGCTTCGTAGATCCGCGGCTCCAGGCGCTGGTCGACATAACCGACGGTGGCCAGCACCGATTCCAGCGTCTCGCGGGTACGCCGCGAGGGCGAGCACAGCACGCAGTCGGGCACCAGCTGGTGCTCGGCCAGCCAGCGGCCGGCGGCTTCCGCCTCGGCCAGGCCTTCGGGCGACAGCGGCCGGTCCATGTCCGCCTGGCCGGGACGGGCCGGCTCGGCATGGGCGTGGCGCAGCAGGATCAGTTCTCTCATGGGGTCGCCGGTTCAGGGGTTCGGGAGGGGCGTCGCCGTGGCGGGCGCGAGTGCAGCATGCGAATCATGGGCACAGGTAACAGGCCTGGCTGGAACGTCGCGTGCATGGCGCAACGTCCGCCGTTGCCCGCCTAGTCCCGGCTTCCCGTCCTGCGCAGCCAGCGCAGCAGCGGCTGCCAGTCGTCCTGGTGCTCGCGCACCTGCGCGGAGTGGTAGTCGAACAGGCTCTTGCCCAACCCGACCAGCAGCGCATACGCCTGGCTGTCGCGCAGCTGCGCGACCAACGGGTAGGGCCACTGCTGCAACTGCTCCAGCGCCTGCTGCGAACCGGTGGTCCAGGGCTTGAGCTTGTTGCCGACCAGGCCGACCTTGAGCTCGCCGCGGCGCACGCGTGGATGTTTCGCAAGGCTGTCGAGAAAGCCCACGGTGGCCTCCATGTCCAGCACCGACGGCAGCACCGGCACCACGACCGCGTCGGCGCGTTCCAGGAACGAGCCCAGGTCGGACGCCATCGCGCCGGCAGCGGCGTCGATGACCACCACGTCGGTGTCATCCGGCACCTGCCGGCGCCAACCCTTGCCACCGGCGCCGTCGATCGGCAGCACCGCGCTGTCCAGGCCGGCGCGGCGTTGCGCCCAGCGCGTGGACGATCCCTGTGGGTCGGCGTCCACGAGCACCGTGCGCCTGCCATCCAGCGCGGCCTGCGCCGCGAGGTGGCTGGCCAGGGTAGTCTTGCCCACTCCGCCCTTGGAACTGGCCACCAGGATCGTCTTCATCAGGCTCCCCATGCATGCGCGGTCGGTCCGCGGAGCCTACACCGGATCAGCACGGCCACCACCAGCGGACCGCTGCGGCGGTGAGCGGCGGCGCAGCCGTCAGCGGCCGCCGCTGGTCGAGGACCGCGACTTGCCGGCGTGATGCGCCGGCTCCGCCGCCGGCATCCGCGAGTCCGCCACCACCGGCGGGGCCGGCATCGATTCGCCGATCCGCAATGCGTAGTACTTCATCGGGCTTTGCCCGTCGCATTTGGGATCCGGGAAGCCGAACTGCGGCTCCAGCTCCTGGCCGCAGGCCAGCTGCGCATCGGCCGCGTCGCCAGGCTTCATGCACTGCTTGTCGAAGGCGCGCATGAAGCCGTCCCGCCGGCGCACGAATTCCTCCCCGCACTCGCGCTTGAGCGTGATCCGGTCCAGATCGTCCTGGACCGCATTGGTGCCCGACAGCCCGAACTGCGCCAGCTCGGCTGGCGTGAGGATGCGCAGTTCGCGGTTGGGAATGGTCATCATCTGGTCGGCAAGGCTCGCGGCGACACCGTTGCGATACAGGTACTGGCGCACCTGTTCGGTGATGTCCTGCAATTCGGCACTCAGTTCACGCCGGGTGGTGGCCCTGGACTGGTCGCGCATCAGGCGGTGGATCCCGACCTTGCCCGCGACCGAGCGGGTATCGCCGGCCGCAAGCACCAGCACGCAGGCGCTGTGGCAGATCGAGCGCTCGCGCACCCAGATCGCCCACTGCGCGGCGGCGATGGCGTCTCCGGCGCGGATGGCTTCCTCGACCTGGCCGCCGGTGGAGTCGATGTCCAGGATGCGCTCGTCGATGTCCATGCGGCGGGCGATCTCACCGACGCGCTCGACCAGCGCGGTGAAGCCCGGACCGATGCTGCCGTGGTAACGCAGGCGCACCCGTCCGGTGCCGTGGTCGGGGCCATCCCGGCAGGGGCCGAGGGTGTCCACCAGGGCCAGGAAATCCAGCGACGTGACCGGCGTGCCATCGCCGTCGGCCGTGTAGTCGTAGCTGCAGCTCAGCCACGCCTTGCCTTCGAGCAGGCGCGCGGGCGGCCAGTGGGTGCCGGAGAGGTAATCGGCCGGCGGCGGTGCCGGGCGCTCCACGTCCGGATCGCGCCGCACGGGCGCGTCGCCCTGGTTGCCCAGGGTCACGACCTGGGTCGCCGGGGCCGGCGCCTGGGCACGCTGGCAACCCAGCGGCAGTACGCAAGCCAGGACCAGCAGCGCCCGCCAGCGCGTGCCTGCCATCGCAGCGGCAACGTGGCCACGACCCGCCCGCTGGGCTGGCGCGCCACCGCCCCCGGCGCGGCGCACGATGGCGCGCAGCGGCGCGGCAGGGTCCGGGGAGGCAGCCGCCGCA
>NZ_JAANOY010000002.1 GCF_011320095.1 Cognatiluteimonas telluris
GCTCTTCCGGTCTCGCCGCGCACTTCGGCGGCCACGCGCGCGGCGTTCGGCGTGGCGGCGGCATCCGCGCCGGGCTGCGCGCGCAGCGGCAGTTCGGGGGGCATGGCCGGCGCCATCGCCCGTTCCGGGCTCGGTGCCTTGGCCTGTGCGGTGGGGAGGGCGACGGCGCCAGCGGCGAGCAGCAGGCAGGCGAGCAGGCCGGTGCGGAGCGGGGAGGGCAGGGTCATCGGCACATGATGACCCAGCCGGCGTGGCCCGTGCGTGGTTGCCTCAGAGCTGGGACCGCAGCGGCTGGATGAAGCGCTCGGCGAACTTCTCCTTCAGCGGCCGATGCTTCCACTGCTGGTAGGTGTACTGCTTGGTCGGCTTGAGGTCGTTCTCGAACACCCGCGTCATCCGCTGCGCGAACGCCTCGTCGTAGACGTTGAGGCTGGCCTCGTCGTTGAGCTCGAACGAGCGCAGGTCGAAGTTGGTCGAGCCGACCGACACCATCTGTCCGTCCACGATCAGCATCTTGTCGTGGAACATCGTCGGCTCGTATTCGTACATCTCCACGCCTGCCAGCAGCAGCGGTCCCCAGCCGGCCTTGGAGGCCATCCGCGCCGCATCCGAATCGGTGTTCTTGCCCGGCATGACGATGCGGACCCGCACGCCGCGATGGCGTGCCGCGACCAGCGCATTGGTGATCAGGTCGTCGGGGATGAAATACGCGGCCTCCAGGTCGATGGACTTCTCGGCCGCAGCGAGCACCATCAGGTACATCAGGTGCATGCTTTCGCTGCCGCTGGATGGCGAGCTGACGAACATGTTAGCGTCCATGTCGCCGGCCGGCTGCAGCGGCGGGAAGAAGTCCACGCCGTTGAGCACCTCGCCGCTGGTCTTGATCCAGTTGTCGTTGAAGGCCGCCTGCATCTGCGCGACCACCGGGCCCTCGATGCGGAAGTGGATGTCGCGCCAGTGGTCCGGATCCTGCGCGTGGCCCTTCCATGGGTCGCCGATGCCGACGCCGCCGGTGAAACCCACCTTGCCGTCGATCACCAGCAGCTTGCGGTGGGTGCGGTTGTTCATCCGCGTCAGGTTGTACCAGTGCAGCGGCCGGTAGCGCTCGACGTGGACGCCGGCCTCCTTCATCTGCGTCAGCAGGCTTTCGTCCATGCTCACGCTGCCGGCCCAGTCGATGGTGACGTTGACGTTGACGCCCGCGCGCGCGCGTTCGCTCAGGGCATCGGCGAATTCCCTGCCGATCTCCCCCGACCAGTAGATGTAGGTCTCGAAGGTGATGGTCTTCTTCGCCGAGCGGATGCCCTGGAGCATGGCCGGGAAGATCTCGTCGCCGTTTTCAAGGTCGGTGACGTGGTTGCCGTGCAGGATCGCCGGCCCGAGCAGCACGCCCATCTCGCGGCGGAACTGCGGGTCGGCCACGGCATAACGATGTTCGATCTTGCGCTCGAGCTTTTTTTCCGGGGTCGCGAGGTTGAGTGCAACCACCACGACGAGACCGGTGACGAGCACGGTGATCAGGATGGTCCAGACCATTCGACGACGACTCCACGGCAAGGCCACGACTCCGGTTCAGGGCATCGGCGCATGGGCTGGCGCACGCTGTGCCGGCGACCGAAAGCTCAACAGTGGAGGCAGCGGGTTCAGCAAGCCGTGAAAGTCGCGTGTGGCTAGTGGTACCAGGCCCACGCGAACAGGCCCAGCATGGCGATCGCCAGCATCAGCTTCAGCGCGACCCCGAAGGCGATCCCGAGCCAGGTGCCGATGCCCACCCGCGTGGCGTGGCCGAGGCGGGAAGCACTGACGGAGCGGCCATGAAGCAGTTCACCGGCAAGCGCGCCGGCAAACGGCCCGACGAACAGTCCGATCGGGGCGAAGAACACCCCGGCAAGCGTGCCGATCACCGCGCCCGCCAAGGCCATCCGGCTGGCGCCCACCCGCCGCGCGCCGATCGCCGCTGCCCAGAAGTCCACCGCCAGCGACAACAGCGTCAGCAGGCCGAGCACGACCAGCGTCACCGCGCCGATCTGCTGGAAGCCACCGACCCAGGCGGCCAGCAGCATGCCGATGAAGACCAGGGGAATGCCGGGCAGTGCCGGCAGCACGATGCCGACCAGCCCGACCATGACCAGTACGGCGGCGATTGCGTAGAGCAGGGTGTCTGGCGTCATGGCGGCAAGGATCGCGTTCTTTCGCGGGTGTCGTCGTGAGTGCCGTCAAGGCAAAAAAAACGACCCGCCGAAGCGGGTCGCCTGGTGATGGTGCCGCGGCTCAGTTCTGCGACGGATTGTTCTCGGCGAAGTACTCGTGGTTGTCGGCGTTGTCCAGCGCATTGGTCGGATTGGTCGCGGCGAGGTTCTTCGCCGCGGACTGGCCGTACACCCAGTCGTTGGTGCCGGCGACGACATCGAAGTGGCTCATCTCGTGGATCAGGGTGCCGGCCTTGGAGTCGGTGCCCTTCGCCGGTGCCGGCCAGAACGCACGGCAGACGAAGATCTCGTACGGGCGGTTGGCGTAGACGTGGGCGTACTCGCTGCCGTTGCAGCCGCAGTTGATCTTCACCTGGCCGCCGGACTGGTCCATCGCGTTGTCGATCGCGACGAAGTGGCTGGAGGCGGTGTTGTAGCGGCTGGACGTATAGCTGCCGAACCACGTCGTGTAGCGCGCGCCCACGGTGCCGCCGGCGAGGTAGTTGCGCGCGTTCTGTGTGTAGCCGCGGGCATCGACCACGGCCTGGCCGCTCTGGTTGATCTGGGTCGACGAGCAGCTGGCGAAGGTCACGCCGTTGACGACCGTCGTACTGCCGCCGCCGCCGCTGCCGGGCTTCTTGTGGCCGGCCCTGGCGGCGCTGTTCCAGACCTGCAATGGCGCACTCTGCAGCAGCATTGGCAATCCGCGGCTGGTCCTGAGCATGCGGCCGTCGGACATCGACGCGTGCTGCAGCGGCGAGGACAGCGTGACGGTGTACTGCCCGGCCTTGTCCAGCGCGTAGAACTCGCCCAGGTCCACCACCGTGCGGTAGCTCTGTCCCGGACGCAGGATGGCGAAGTCCGACGGACCCGGCAGGCCGCGCTTGGCGAGCATGCCTTCGTAGGCCACCGGCTGCCCGTCGCGGCTGACGCGGAACAGGTTGGCCTGCAGCTCGCCGCTGGGCAGCTGCCACTTCGGCACGCGCGCGACCTTGTTGCTGGTGTTGGTGACGATCACTTCGACCGCGCCGTCGCCGGCGAACATGCCGACCCGCAGGGGGTTGACCGGAGCGTTGCGTGGAGCAGCCAGGGCGACGGCGATGCCGCCGCAGAGGATGGCGGTGACGGCGGCAATGCGTGCGACGGGGACACTCATCAGGGGTATCTCCAGGATCGGGGTGGGCGTCACGGAATGGACGTGACGCACGTTAACCAACGCTGAGCGGGCAGGCACCTTGCGCTGCAGCAAGTCGCCGGCGTATGCATAAAAAAAGGCCCGCCGGAGCGGGCCTTCGTTGCCGGTCCGAGCCTACTGGAGGTAGGCGCGGCCGTTGCTCACCCGCACGTAGGAGCCTTCGCGGATGCCCCCGAGGTCGCTCTGGGTCACGACCGTGGTGCGGCCATCGTTCATGCGCACGTAGACGTTGTAGACGCCCTGTGCCTGGGCGTGGTTCTGGATCGCGTTGCCCGCAACCGCACCGGCGACCGCGCCGGCGGCGGTGGCGACGTTCTTGTTGCCGGCGCTGCCGCCGGTCTTGTCGGAAATCTCGCGACCCGCCACGGCGCCGACGATACCGCCCAGGACCGCGCCGGTGGCGTTGGGAACGTTGCTGTTGGAGGTGGAGGCGACCTCGATGCGGGTCACGGTGCCGCAGTCGTAGCAGGCCGCGCTGCTGGAGACGGGAGCGGCGTTGCCGTAGCCGTAGCCGGAGCCGGGACTTGTCGTGGCGCAGCCCGCCGCGGCCAGCGAAGCGAGCAGCGCGGTGGTGCCGATCAGACGGATGTTCATGCGGATCTCCTGGGGGGCCGAGGGAGGCGGGAGCCGTTGCTCCGGACCGTGGCCCACCTTAGGAGCGGCTTGGTGAATGGCCGGTCAAGCGTGCCGTCGGCGCGGGTAACCGTCAGCGGGGATTCATCGCGCCGGCGGGCGGCCCTCGATGCCAAGGCCGGCTGGCACGCGAAGGGGAGGATCGGGGGACCCAATCCGTGGCGCCATGTGTTGCCCGCCCAGCGGCCGCCGGGCCAGGTCGCGAAGGGCGGGACGCGTGCGCAGCTTGCTGGCGACGGGGTGGATTCACCCACCCCTCGCGCCGCGCCTCAGTTGCGGAATTCCTTGTGGCAGGCGCTGCAGTTGTCGCTGATGCTCGCCAGGGTGGTACCCACGCCGGCACAGTTGAGCGGCGGGTTGGCCAGCGCGCTGTCCAGCGTCGCACGCAGGTCGCTCGCATGCTTGGCGAAGCGCTGGTCGTCGCGCAGGTCCGGGAAGGCCGGCTCGATGTCGTTGGCCATCGTCCGCAATGCCTGCAGGTGGGGCAGGGTGTCGGTCGCGGCGCAGCGGTTCTGCTCGGTGGCGGCCTTGAGCTGGTGCACGTGCCAGCCCTGGACCTCCATCACGCTGGAGGGAAAATGGTCCTGGCGCGCGTCGATCGCGCGCATCGCCATCACCGTGCCGATGATTCCCATGGCCAGGCCGATCAGGAACAGGAACAGGTAACGGGACGCGTTGCTGGCCATCGGTCACTCCTCGGGCGGTGTGGCGGCGACCATACCATGCGTCCCCGCGGGGCCAGGCTGCGTTGGGCGGCCGCTAGACTGTGCGCATGGAACGCGACTGGACCGATCGTTTCGCCGGCATCGACCGCCTGTACGGGCGTGGCGCGCTGGCCTGTTTCCGTGCGTCGGGGATCGCGGTGGTCGGACTGGGCGGCGTGGGTTCGTGGGCAGCCGAAGCCTTCGCCCGCAGCGGCATCGGCCGGCTGGCGCTGATCGACGCCGACGACCTGTGCCTGTCCAACACCAACCGGCAATTGCCGGCGCTTGCGGGCCAATACGGCCGCGGCAAGGCCGAGGCGATGGCCGAGCGATGCCGTGCGATCAATCCGGCGATCCAGGCCGATGCCGTCGCCTCCTTCCTGACGCCTTCGAACCTGGAGTCGCTGCTGGGCGGGGGCTTCGACCTGGTGCTCGATGCCTGCGACAGTTTCCGCGCCAAGCTCGAGGCGATTGCCTGGTGCCGTCGCCGCAAGCAGCCGATCATCACCGTGGGCTCCGCCGGCGGGCGCACCGATCCCACCCAGGTGCGCGTCCGCGACCTGTCGCGCACCGAGCACGATGCGATGTTGTCGCTGATCCGCAAGAAGTTGCGCGCGGATTTCAATTTTCCGCGCAACGCCGACCGTTATTTCGGCGTGCCGGCGATCTACTCGCTGGAAAACGTGCGCTATCCGCAGGCCGATGGCAGCGTGTGCGGGTTGCGCCCCAGGCTTGATCCGGACGCTGCATTGAAGCTCGATTGTGGTGCCGGCCTGGGTGCGGCGACCCACATCACCGGCGCGTTCGCATTCGCCGCCGTCGGCAAGGCGCTGGAAACGCTGCTCAAGCATCGCCGCGTCGCTGCGTAGTTTGCGGCTGGAGCCGCGGGCTGCGAAGGAATCCCGCGAAAAAAGAAGCGCCCGGTCGGCCAGCGAACGACCAGGCCCGGCGCCTACGCGGGAGCCAACCCAAACAATCGCTCGGCATTGCCGGTCGTCGCTTTTGCGATCAGCGCCGGGTCCTCCGAGCGCAGATCTGCGATCACCTGCAGGACGTCGACGATGCGCGCGGGTTCGTTGCGCTGGCCCCGATGCTGCGAGTCGGGCTGGTCCGGTGAATCGGTTTCCAGCAGCAACTGATCGAGGGGAATCGCGGCGGCCAGTTTGCGCAGCCGATTGGCGCGCCCATAGGTCACCGGGCCGCCGAGTCCGACCAGGAAGCCGAGATCGTGGAGTTGCCGCGCCTGCTCTGCGCTGCCGGCGAAGCTGTGCACCACGCCGCGCACGCCGCCCGTCGCCTTGATGGCGATGATCACGGCTTCGACCGCGCGCCGGGCGTGGATCACCAGCGGCAGTCCATGTTCGCGCGCGATCGCCAGCTGGCCGCGGAAGTAGAACTGCTGGGTTTCGACATCGAGGCCATCGACATGGAAATCCAGGCCGCATTCGCCGATCGCCGGCGGGCGTTCGCGCTCGATCCATTCGCGCAGGTCGTCCAGGTGCCGCGGCTGGTGCGCGGCCAGGAACATTGGATGCAGGCCGTAGGCCGGATACAGGCCGTCGAATTTACGGCAGACGTCGCGCAGGCCAGGCCATCCGGCCGCCTCGATCGCCGGCACCAGCTGGCGCGTGACGCCGGCGGCGCGCGCGCGCTCGACCACGGCGGCGCGGTCGGAATCGAATTCGGCCACGTCCAGGTGGCAGTGGCTGTCGAACAGGCGCGGACCGTCGGAAGGCATGACGGTGGGTCGATCAATCCCGTCGCGGGCCGGGGCCGGGGTTGCGGACGCCGTCGCGCGATTTCCAGTTCGCAAGCAGCAGCGTGCCCAGGCCCAGCAACAGCTCGTCGGCGAAGGGAATGACGTCGGGGATGACGAGATCCACCACGAACAGGGCCGCGGTCACCAGGAACAGCCGCGGGAAACCCAGGCGCCCGAACCAGCGCAACAACGGGCCCAGCAGGAGGTTGGCCATCAGTGCTCGTCCGAAGCGGTGGCGGCGACGCTAGCACGACGGCTGTCACGGTCCCGGCGTAGCGCGGGCCCGTCCACGGCGCGTGATCGGCCCTTGTTCAGGTTTCCGGTGGTGGAATCGCCGCGTCAATCGATGCGGGCCTGCCCGCCAACAGGAGCCACCATGAAAAGCAACACCCTCGCAATCGCACTGGCTTCGCTGCTGGTCGGCGGCGTCGCCGTGGCCGCATTCGAGAGCACGCGTGGCCACGCCTCCGATCCGGCGACCAACGCCGCCGTCACCGCTGCCGCGCCGGAAGGCCTGGCGACGGCAGACGCCGCCGCCGACGCGTCGATCCCGCCCGCTGGCCAACTCGAGTACGCCGACGTCGTCAACGTGGTGCCGGTCACCGAAAAGCAGAAGCTCTACGCGCAGGTCATCGGCACCGATCCGGTGCGCGAGACGTCGAGCGTTTCCACCCCGCACGAAGAGTGCAACGACGTCGTGGTTCAGGAGCAGGCGCCGCGTCGTGACCCGCGCAACATCGGTGGCACCGTCGCGGGCGCCGTCATCGGCGGCCTCGTCGGCAACCAGGTCGGTGGCGGCACCGGCAAGAAGCTGGCGACGGTCGGTGGCGCCGTGGGTGGCGCATTTGCCGGCCGCGCGATCGAGCAGCACCACGCCGAGAACAAGATGATCAGCCGCACCGAGCGCCAGTGCCACACGGTGACGTCGACCTCGCAGTCCTCGCGCGTGGTCGCTTACAACGTGACCTACCGCAATCCGGACGGCACCACCGGCACCATGCGCCTGGGCAGCAAGCCAGGTAGTCGCATCGCGCTGGGCAGCGAAGACCATACCGTCGCCTACAAGGTGACCTACCGTTACGACGGCCAGGAAAACACCGTGCGCATGGACCACAAGCCGGGCGACCGCTTGCCGGTGGTCGACGGCCAGGTCGTGACCCAGGTGGCCTCGGCCGGCGGCAGCGACCACGGCTGACGCCTGGATTGCAGGGGGTTTCCCGAAGGGGCCGGAGCGATCCGGCCCTTTTCCGTGTCCGCGGCCGGGGTGCCGCGCTGCAGCATGGGCCGATACAATGGCGGTTTCCCGTCGAGCGAAGCCCGCCATGGCCCTGCCTCCCTACGACCTGTTCGATGTCCGCTCGCTGCTCACCGAAGAGGAGCAGGCGATCCAGGACACGGTCGCCCGATTCACCGATGAGCGCGTGTTGCCGATCATCGGCGACTGCTTCGACCAGGGCCGGTTCCCGAAGGAACTGATCCCGGAGATCGCCGATCTCGGGTTGCTGGGCTCCTCGCTGCCCGAGCAGTACGGCGGCCATGGCCTCAATGGTGTCAGCTACGGCCTGATCTGCCAGGAGCTCGAGCGCGGCGACAGCGGCATCCGCAGCTTCGTCAGCGTGCAGTCCTCGCTGTGCATGTATCCGATCTTCGCCTACGGCTCGGAAGAACAGCGCATGCGCTGGCTGCCGGACATGGCCGCGGGCAAGGTCATCGGCTGCTTCGGCCTGACCGAGCCGCATGGTGGGTCGGATCCGGCCAACATGAAGACCAACGCGAAGAAGGACGGCGCGGACTGGATCCTCAACGGCTCCAAGATGTGGATCACCAACGGCAACGTCGCCGACATCGCCATCGTCTGGGCGCAGACCGACGACGGCATCCAGGGCTTCATCGTCGAGAAGGGCATGCCGGGCTTCGCCGCCCAGGAAATCAAGCACAAGATGAGCCTGCGCGCGTCGGTGACGTCGTCGCTGTTCTTCGACAACGTGCGCGTGCCCGAGGCCAACCGCCTGCCCAACGTCAAGGGTCTCAAGGGCCCGCTGGGCTGCCTGACCCAGGCGCGCTACGGCATCACCTGGGGCCCGATCGGCGCGGCGATCGCGTGCCTGGACGAGGCGCTGAATTATTCGAAGGAGCGCATCCTGTTCGACCGCCCGGTGGCGGCCACGCAATCCGCGCAACTGAAGCTTGCCGACATGGCGCGCCGGATCACGCTGGCGCAGCTGCTGGTGCTGCAACTGGGCCGCCTGAAGGATGCCGGCAGGATGGCGCCGGCGCAGGTGTCGCTGGCCAAGTGGAACAACTGCCGCATGGCGATCGACATCGCGCGCCAGTGCCGCGACCTGCTCGGCGGCGCCGGGATCACGACCGAACACTGCGCGATCCGGCACGCATTGAACCTGGAATCGGTCATCACCTACGAAGGCACCGAAACCGTGCACCAGCTGGTGATCGGGCGGGAGCTGACGGGCATCAACGCGTTCTGATGGGCGTCGTCATTCCCGCGAAAGCGGGAATCCGGCGACGTCGCTGTTGCATTGGACGAAAAGTCACTGTTGATCAGCCATTCGGCTGCTGGGAACCCCCGCTTTCTCGGGAATGACGGTTAAAAGGATCCGCGGGCAATGCAACTCCCACACGTCCGTATCGAAACCGAGCGACTGATCCTTCGCCTGCCAGAGCGCGAGGACTTCGACGCCTACGCGGAAATGATGGGCGACGAGGACACCGCGCGCTGGATCGGCGGCCACGTCGGCCGCGCCGCCGCGTGGCGCAAGTTCCTGCAGATGCCGGGCGCATGGGCGATCCAGGGCTTCGCCATGTTCTCGCTGGTCGAGAAGGCGAGCGGGCAGTGGATCGGACAGGCGGGACCATGGAAGCCCGAAGGCTGGCCCGGCACCGAGGTCGGCTGGAGCCTGCGCCGTGAATTCACCGGCAAGGGATATGCCCGCGAAGCGGCGACCGCCGCCATTGACTGGGTCTTCGACGCCCTGGGCTGGAGCGAGGTGATCCACAGCATCCAGCTGCCGAACAAGGCGTCGATCGCGCTCGCCGAGCGCCTGGGCTCGGTGTACCGCGGCGTGGAAAACCTGCCGCCGCCTTACGAGGATGTCGAGATCGGGGTCTGGGGACAGACCCGCGCGCAATGGATGGCGTCGCGACAGGCACGCGAGGCGACGGCGTGATCACGCTCCACGGCTTCTCGCCGTCCGGAAATTGCCAGAAGGTGCGACTGCTGCTGGAGCAGTTGGGGTGCGACTACCGCTGGGTCGAAGTCGACATCGCCAATGGCGGCACCCGCACGCCGGAGTTCCTGGCCAAAAACCCCAACGGCAAGGTGCCGATGCTGGAGACGGCGGACGGCCGCATCCTGGTCGAATCCAACGCGATGCTGTTCTGGCTCGCCGAAGGCAGCGCATTTTTCCCCGCCGATGGCTGGCAGCGTGCGCAGGCCTTGAGCTGGATGTTCTTCGAGCAGTACAGCCACGAGCCGTATGTTGCCGTCGCGCGTTTCATCTGCGGCTGGACGGCGCTGGATTCGCCACGTCGCGCCGAGCTGCCGAAGCTGCGCGAGCGCGGCCTGCAGGCGTTGGCGGTGATGGAGCGGCACCTGCTCACGGCGCCCTGGTTCACCGGCAACGCATACGGCATCGCCGACATCGCCCTGTTCGCCTACACCGATGTCGCCAGCGACGGTGGCTTCGACCTGTCGCCGTACCCCGGGATCCGCGACTGGCTGGCACGCGTGCGCGCGACGCCGGGATTCGTGCCGATGCCGGCGCTCGACGCGCAGGCGGCTGCGCGCATCGAGGCATCGACATGAGCATGTTTCCACCTGTTCCTGGCCGGCGCTGAAGGCGCCGCGACCCGCTACATCCCCCAATACATTTGATTCCTGCTTTCGCGGGAACGACGGCAAACAACGAAATGACAGCCACGACCGCAAAGCCCATCCCCGCACGCATGAAGGGCGTCAACCGCGCCGAGATCTGCGACGTCAACTTCCAGGAATTCGTGCGCGACTGGAACGGTGGGGTCGATGCGAAGCCGTCGCCCCACGAAGCGATCCTGGACGGCAGCGCGCTCGATGCGCAGGGCTTCCGCGAGCTGTTCGAGTCGCAGCTGATCAGCCGCCACCTCGACCTGATGGCGCGCGTGCTGCGAGTGCAGAACAAGGTCTTCTACACCATCGGTTCCAGCGGCCACGAAGGCAACGCGATGGTCGCGCGCGCCACGCGGCACACGGACCCTGCCTTCCTGCACTACCGCAGCGGCGCGTTCATGGCCGAGCGTTTCCGCAAGTTGCCGGGCACCGACGGCAGGAAGCTCGATCCGATCATGGATTCGGCGCTGTCGTTCGCCGCGAGCAAGGACGATCCCGCCTCCGGCGGCCGCCACAAGGTTTGGGGCAGCAAGCCGTTGTGGGTGTTGCCGCAGACGTCGACCATCGCCTCGCACCTGCCCAAGGCCTTCGGCACGGCGGTGGCGATCGAGCAGGGCCGGCGCATCGGCCACGCGCTGCCGATCCCCAACGACAGCATCGCGATCTGCTCGTTCGGCGACGCATCGAGCAACCATGCCACCGCGCAGACCGCGTTCAATGCCGCGGCGTGGACGGCCTACCAGAAGCTCCCGGCGCCGGTGTTGTTCGTGTGCGAGGACAACGGCATCGGGATTTCGGTCAAGACGCCGACCGACTGGATTTCGCGCAACTTCCGCGACCGTGCGGACCTGGATTATTTCTTCGCCGACGGCCTGGACCTGTCCGCAGGCTACGGCGACGTGCAGGCGGCGGTCGAGCATTGCCGGCGCACGCGCCGCCCGACCTTCCTGCACCTGCGCACGACGCGGATCATGGGTCACGCCGGCACCGACTTCGAGATCGAGTGGCGCTCGATCGAGGAGCTCTGCGCGGTGGAAGCCAGCGACCCGCTGCTGCGCAGTGCCGCGATCGCGCTCGAATCGGGACTGATGTCGAAGGACGAGATCCTGGCGTTGTATGAAGACACGCGCAGGAAGTGCTTCGCCGCCGCGGAGGATGCCGACAGGCGTCCGCGGTTGACCACGCTGGAAGACGTGATGGCGCCGCTGGCGCCCTTTACGCCGGCGGCGGTGCAGGCCGAGGCCACCCGCGCCGATTACGCCGACAAGCGCGCGGCCGTGTTCGGTGGCGAGGCCAAACTGCCGGAAAGGCAGGCGCCAAGGCACCTGGCGATCCAGATCAACAATGCGCTGCACGAGCTGTTCGCCAAATACCCGGAAACTCTGCTCTTCGGCGAGGACGTGGCACAGAAGGGCGGCGTCTATACCGTCACCAAGGGCCTGCACAAGGCCTTCGGCAACCGCCGGGTGTTCAACACGCTGCTCGACGAAACCGTCATCCTCGGGTTGGCACAGGGCTACGCCAACTTGGGCATGTTGCCGGTCCCGGAAATCCAGTACCTGGCCTACCTGCACAACGCCATCGACCAGATCCGCGGCGAGGCGGCGAGCCTGCAGTTCTTCAGCAACGACCAGTACCGCAACCCGATGGTGGTGCGCATCGCCGGCCTGGGTTACCAGCGCGGCTTCGGCGGGCATTTCCACAACGACAATTCGATCACCGCGCTACGTGACATTCCGGGGCTGGTGGTCGGTTGTCCCTCGCGCGGCGACGATGCGGCGATGATGCTGCGCACGCTCGCGGCGCTGGCGAAGGTGGATGGCCGGGTATGCGCCTTCCTCGAGCCGATCGCGCTGTACATGGCCAAGGACCTGTACGAGGCCGGCGATGGCGGCTGGCTCACCTCCTACCCGCCGCCCGACCAGGCGCTGGTGCTGGGCGAAGAACGTGTCTATGCGCCCGAAGCCACCGATTGCGTGATTTTCAGCTTCGGCAACGGCATCCCGATGAGCCTGCGGGCGGCGCGTGCGATCGAGGCGCAATACGGTTGGAAGGTGCGCGTGGTCGACCTACGCTGGCTGGTGCCGCTCAACGACGCCGCGATCGCGAAGCATGCCGCGCAATGCAAGCGGATCCTTGTCGTCGATGAAGGCCGCCACAGTGCCGGGGTGGGCGAGGGCGTGATCACCGCGATCACCGAAGCCGGCCACGGCGGCAAGCCGCTGCAACGCGTGGTCGGCGCGGACACCTTCACCCCGCTTGCCGGCGCGGCGTTCCTGGTGATCCCATCCGACGAGGAAATCGTCGCGGCCGCTGGCATGCTGGCCAAGCGCAGCTAGGCAACGCCGAAAGCCCCCTGGCAGGAGTGGCTTCAGCGGCGAGCTCTCGCTTTTTCGACGGCAATCGATCGGAGCTCGCGGCTGAAGCCGCTCCTACAAAAAGAGCGCGCCCCGGGCGATGCGGCGCAGAGCGCGCGCCCTACCGCGCCAGGCCTTCCTGCAGCGGCTGCGCCCGCAACGGCGCGCCGGCTGCCGTCAATCCGTGCATTGAATGCTCCAGGGGCAGCACCGCCAGCAACACGCTGCCGGTGTCCACTGCGACCCGGCTGACGATCGTGCCAACCACCTGTTCGCCATCGAGCACGTCGCTGCCGGTATCGACACTGGCGTCACTGTCGAACAATCGCAGCCCGCGCTTCGCCTGCCCGAGGAAATGCGTGCGGGCGACGATTTCCTGCCCCGGGTAGCAGCCCTTTTTCACGCTGTAGGCACGCAGCCGATCCAGCGACAACTGCTGTGGCGTCCAGTGCCCGGACTGCGCGACATCCAGGCGCGGCAGGCCGTGCAGAAGGTCGAATGCCATCCACTCCGCCGCCTTGCCCGCATCGGCCGGCATGCTGCGCGCACCGATATGCACGACCCGCGCGGTCTCCGGCGTCCCCAGGTCCACTTCGACCGTGCCGTCGCCGGCCGCGGACAGCTGCGCCGCGCGCGCGATGGCGGGCGGGGAAACCGCGCCCGACACGCGCAGATCGCGACGTGCCTCCAGCACCACCTTGCTGCGGAAGACGTAGCGCTGCAGCGCTTCGCGCAAACCATCGGCGTCGGCATCCGGAAGCAGCAACCACAGCGTCTGCGCGTCGAACCGCAGCAGAGCGAAGAACGCCACCAGCCGTCCCTTCGGCGTCAGCCAGCCGCTCCACTGCCACTGGCCATCGGCCAGCGACGCCACGTCGCTCATGAATTGCGCCTGGGCGAACTTCACCGCGTCGGCGCCGTGCAGGGCCAGCACCGACGCCGCTGGCAGGGCGAACGCGGTGGCTTGCGCAGGCAGCAGGTTGTCGTCCATGGGCCCCGGATTTACACTTGCACGGCTAAGGGAATCGAAATGATAGGTCAAACCGGCTCCGATCCTGCTCCCGCCGAGGCACCGGCCGACGTTGTCGGCACCGTGCCGGCCACGGCGCCAGCGGCGCCCTTGCCGGTGGAAATCGGCGGGCGCGACGGCCCGGAACCGACGCGCTACGGCGATTGGGAAAAGAACGGACGCTGCATCGATTTCTGAGGGGATTTCTGAGGGTCGGTTGTCGGTAGCCCAGCCTTCGACGACCGGTTTGATTGCTGTCTGCGGCTTCGCGCCGCGCCAACCGCAAGGACGAGTTCCGACGATGGCGACCGAGCGTCCCCTGTCACCGCACCTGCAGGTCTATCGCTGGCAGATCACGATGACGATGTCGATCCTGCACCGCGTGACCGGTGTGGTGATCACCTTAGGCGCCTTCGCGCTGGCCGCATGGTTGCTGGCGCTGGCCGCCGGCGGCGCGCACTACGCGCACGTAGCCGCCTGCCTGGCCTCGCCGCTGGGCAGGCTGGCGCTGTTCGGCTTCTCGATGTCGCTGGTCTACCACCTGCTCAATGGCATCCGCCACCTGTTCTGGGACATGGGCTGGGGCTTCGAGATTCCCGAGTTCTACCGCTCAGGCTGGACCGTGGTGGTGCTGACGGTCGTGTTCACCGCGGCGATCTGGTTCGCCGCACTGCGGGTGCATCCATGAGCAACATCGGCACCAGCGGGGCGCCGCGGCGCGATCCGCACGACCCCTACCGCACGCCGCTCAAGGTCGCCCGCGGGCTGGGCTCGGGGAAGACCGGCACCGGGCACTGGTGGGCACAACGCGTGACCGCCGTGCTGCTGGCGCTGCTGGTGCCGTGGCTGGTCGGCGTGCTGGTCTCGCTGGTGGGCGCCGACCTGCATGCCGCGCGCGCCGCGATCGCCAGGCCGTGGAACGCGATCCCACTGGCCGCCTTCGTCGTCGCCGCCTTCTGGCATGCCAAGCTCGGCATGCAGGTGGTGATCGAGGACTACGTGCACACGCGCTGGCTCGAAGTGACCCTGCAGTTGCTGGTGACCTTCGCCTGCGCGATCGCGGCGCTGGCCTCGCTGTACGCGCTCGGGCACATCGCGCTGAGCCTTGCGGCGACCCCCTGACCTTCGACCGGCCGACATGACCAGCGCATACAAACCAGCTTCATACAAGATCGTCGAACACAAATACGACATGGTCGTCGTCGGCGCCGGCGGTGCCGGATTGCGCGCGACCTTCGGCCTGGCGCACAAGGGCCTCAATACCGCGTGCATCACCAAGGTGTTCCCGACCCGGTCGCACACGGTCGCGGCGCAGGGCGGCATCTCCGCCGCGCTCGGCAACATGGGCCCGGACGACTGGCGCTACCATTTCTACGACACCATCAAGGGTTCGGACTGGCTGGGCGACCAGGACGCGATCGAATACATGTGCCGCGAGGCGATCCCCGCGGTGATCGAACTCGAGCACCAGGGCGTGCCGTTCTCGCGCACCGAGCAGGGCACGATCTACCAGCGCCCGTTCGGCGGCATGACCACCGAGTACGGCAAGGGCACCGCGCAGCGCACCTGCGCCGCGGCCGACCGCACCGGACACGCGATCCTGCACACGCTCTACCAGCAGTCGCTCAAGCACGACGCGCGCTTCTTCATCGAATACTTCGCGCTGGACCTGATCATGGACGCGGACGGCACCTGCCGCGGCGTGCTCGCGCTCGACATGGCCGAAGGCACGCTGCACCTGTTCCGCGCCCAGGGCACGGTGCTGGCGACCGGCGGTTACGGTCGCGCGTATTTCTCCGCCACCTCCGCCCATACCTGCACCGGCGACGGCGGCGGCATGGCGCTGCGCGCCGGGCTGGGCCTGCAGGACATGGAATTCGTCCAGTTCCATCCCACCGGCGTGTATGGCGCCGGGGTGCTGATCACCGAAGGCGTGCGCGGTGAAGGCGGCATCCTGCGCAACGCCTCGGGCGAGCGCTTCATGGAGCGCTACGCCCCCAACGCCAAGGACCTGGCCTCGCGCGACGTCGTGTCGCGGTCGATGACGATCGAAATCCGCGAAGGTCGCGGCGTGGGCCCGCACAAGGACCACATCCACCTCGACCTGACCCACCTGGACCCGAAGGACATCCACGAAAAACTGCCCGGCATCGCCGAGAGCGCGCGCATCTTCGCCAACGTCGATGTCACCCGCCAGCCGATCCCGGTGCTGCCGACCGTGCACTACAACATGGGTGGCATCCCGACCAACTACCACGGCGAAGTCGTGCAGCTGAAGAACGGCAACCCGGACGAAGTGGTCCCCGGCCTGTATGCGATCGGCGAGGCCGCCTGCGTGTCGGTGCACGGCGCCAACCGCCTGGGTTCGAATTCACTGCTCGACCTGGTCGTGTTCGGCCGCGCGGTCGCCAACCGCTGCGCCGAGACCATCCGGCCCGGGCAATCGCACAAGACGCTGCCCGCAAGCGCCTGCGACGCCGCGCTGGCCAACCTCGACCGCGTGCGCAATGCCAACGGCGGCACGCCGACGGCGGTCATCCGCGACAAGATGCAGCGCACCATGCAGCTCGACGCCGCGGTCTTCCGCACCGGGGAAACGCTGGCCGAAGGCGTCGGCAAGATCCGCGACATCCACGCCTCCTTCGCCGACGTCAAGGTGTCCGACCGCTCGCTGGTCTGGAACTCCGACCTGGTGGAGACGCTGGAACTGCAGAACCTGCTGGGCCAGGCGCTGGCGACGATTGTTTCGGCGGAAAACCGCCAGGAATCGCGCGGCGCGCACGCGCGCGAGGATTTCCCGGACCGCGACGACGCCAACTGGATGAAGCACAGTCTGTGCTGGGTCGACGGCGAAACCGGCAGGACCCACATCGACTATCGCCCGGTGCACCTGTACACGCTGGACGACGATGTCGGCGTGGTGCCGCCGAAGCCGCGGGTGTACTGACAGCTGGGATTGGCGATCGGCGATCCGCGACCGCAACAACCGTCGCGACGCGCCCGCCGATCACCGATGACGAACCACGAATCACGGATCCCCAATGGCCGAATTCACCCTTCCCAAGAACTCCAAGGTCCAGCCGGGCCGCAGGTTTCCCGCGCCGGCCGGCAGCAAGCGCGTGCGTGCGTTCAAGGTGTACCGCTGGAACCCGGAGGATGGCCGCAATCCCACCGTCGACACCTATGAAGTCGACCTGGACGCCTGCGGCCCGATGGTTCTCGACGCGCTGATCAAGATCAAGAACGAGATCGACCCGACGCTGACGTTCCGCCGTTCCTGCCGCGAGGGCATCTGCGGTTCGTGCGCGATGAACATCGACGGCACCAATACGCTGGCGTGCACGCGTGCCATCGAGGATTGCTCGGGCAAAGGCGAGGTTCCGATCTACCCGTTGCCGCACATGCCGGTGGTCAAGGACCTGGTGCCGGATCTCACGCACTTCTACGCCCAGTACGCGTCGATCAAGCCGTGGATCCGCACCCAGAGCGCGCCGCCGCCGGACAAGGAGCGCCTGCAGTCCAAGGCCGACCGCGCCAAGCTCGACGGCCTGTACGAATGCATCCTGTGCGCCTGCTGCAGCACCGCCTGCCCAAGCTACTGGTGGAACGGCGACCGTTACCTGGGGCCCGCCATCCTGCTGCAGGCGCATCGCTGGATCATGGACAGCCGCGACGAGGACACCGGCGCGCGCCTGGATGACCTCGAGGATCCGTTCAAGCTCTATCGCTGCCACACGATCATGAACTGCACGCGCACCTGCCCGAAGGGCCTCAACCCCGCGCGCGCGATCGCGGAAATCAAGCAGCTGATGCTGGCCCGGCGCGGTTGATCCGCAGCGAACGCAGGCCCTGACCCCGGTCCGTCGTTCCCCCGAAAGCAGATATCCAGCGCCTTCGAGCGTGGACAAGGCGGCGGCGTGTCGACGCTTCACCGGCCACCGAACCAAGGGATGAAACATGGCCGATCGCAGCATCTTCCTTCCCGCTCTGGCGATGGCCGCGCTGACGTTCGTGGTCTGGTGGCGGATGTTCTTCAGTCGCATCGGCCAGATGAAGCGCGAGCGCATCCACCCGCAGGCCGTGGCGACGTCGGCGCAGGCGGCAGCGCGACTCACCGACAGCCGGGCGGCGGACAACTTCCGCAATCTGTTCGAACTGCCGGTGCTGTTCTACCTGGCACTGGTGGTCGCGGCGATTACCGCCCAGGTGACGGCGCTGACCCTCGCACTGGCCTGGTTTTTCGTGGCCACGCGCGTGGTGCACAGCGCGATCCAGTGCAGCTACAACAAGGTCATGCATCGTTTCCGCGCCTACGTCGCCGGCGGGCTGGCGTTGTGGACGCTGTGGGCGATGCTGGGCGTGGGCCTGTTGCGCGGGTGAGCGCGGACGACGCCACCCAGCTCAAGCGCCTGCGCTGGCGCTGCCGCCGCGGCATGCGCGAGCTGGACCAGCTGCTCGTGCGCTGGCTCGAGCGCGACTGGGCGGGGGCTTCCGACGACGAGCGCGCGGTTTTCCTACGCCTGCTGGATTGCGAGGACGATAGGCTCTGGCGCTGGTTCCTCGGCCATGAGACCGCGCCCGATGCCGCACTTGATTCGCTCGTCCAGCACATCCGCAAACCTCCCGCCTGACGCACCGGTGGTGCGCCTGGCGTGGCGGCCTTCGCGCTGGCTGGCGGTGGCACTGGCCGGACTGGGGGCCTTGGGCACGTGCGCCGTGCTGGCGTGCGGGATGCCGCGCTGGATCGCGATCCCGCTGGCGCTGTTGTCGGCCCTGCAGGGTCCATGGCTGGCGCGTGGCCATCTTCGTGTGCCGGTGCGTGCCGTCGCCTGGCCGATGGACGGCGATCCGACCATCGATGGCGCGCGGATGGAAGGCGTCCGGCTGCACTGGCGCGGTCCGCTGGCCTTCCTGTGCTATCGCGATGCCGCGGGCCGGGATCATCGGCTGGCCTGGTGGCCGGACACCCTGCCGGGCAGGCAGCGGCGTGAACTCAGGCTGGCCGCCGCCAGCGCGCCGACACCGGCCACCATCGCATCGATGGCACCATAGCCGCTGTTTCGCGCGACGCAGGATTGCCCGACCGAATGTTCAAGCCCATCCCCGTCGCCATCGGCCTGCGCTACCTGCGCGCCAAACGCCGCAATGGATTCATCTCCTTCATCTCGATGGCCTCGATTCTCGGCATCGCCATCGGCGTGGCCGCGCTGATCACCACGCTGGCGGTGATGAGCGGGTTCCAGCGCGAGATCCGCGACCGCATGCTGCAGATGGCAGCGCACGCGACCGTCAGTGCCGACGGCGAAGCGATGGAGCACTGGCGCCAGGCCGTCACCCAGGCCTACCGCGATCCGCGCGTCGCCGGTGCCGCGCCCTACATCGAAACCCAGGCGCTGATCAGCGGGCCGCGCCGGCAACCGGCGATCGTCCGCGGCGTCATGCCCGACGAGGAGGGCAAGGTGTCGGTGATCGCACAGAAGATGGTGCGCGGCCGGCTCGACCAGCTCACGCCCGGCAGCTTCAACATCGTGCTCGGGCAGGAGCTCGCCCTGTGGCTGGGCGTCGACGTCGGCGACAGCGTGATCGTCACCACCGACTTCCAGACCACGCCGGTCGGCGCGATCCCGCAGCTCAAGCGCTTCCATGTCAGCGGCATTTTCGAAGCCGGCTACCAGGAGTACGACAAGGGCCTGGCGGTGGTGAACCTGGGCGATGCGCAGCGCCTGCTGCGCATGGGCGACGGCGTGACCGGCGTGCGCCTGCGCCTGCACGACATGGACCTGGCCTTCGACGTCGCGCGCGATCTGGCGCTGCGGCTTGGCGGCGGCTATCGCGTCAGCGACTGGACCAGCGACAACGCCAACATGTTCCGCGCATTGAAACTTGAGAAAACGATGATGGCGATCCTGCTGTCGCTGATCATCGCCATGGGCGCCTTCAACCTGGTGTCCTCGCAGGTGATGCTGGTGACCGACAAGCAGGCCGACATCGCCATCCTGCGCACGCTGGGGCTCACGCCGCGCGGGGTGATGCAGGTGTTCATGGTGCAGGGCTCGATGATCGGCGTGATCGGCACCGTGCTCGGCGTGGCCGGGGGCGTGGTGTTGACGCTCAACCTCGATCGCATCCTGCGGGTGATCGAATCGATCCTCGGCGTGCAGCTGATGCCCGAGGACGTCTATTACATCACCGGCCTGCCGACCCAGCTCGAGCCCAGCGACGTGACGATCATCGCCCTGGTGGCGCTGGCGATGGCCTTCCTGGCCACGCTGTATCCCGCGTGGCGCGCCGCGCGCACGGCGCCGGCGGAGGCGCTGCGCTATGAATGAAATCCACTCCAATGCCGGGATCGGATCTTCGAACGGACCGCGACCCATGCACGACGGTGAAGTGATCCGCGCCGAAGCGCTGGGCAAGACCTACGCCGAGGGCAAGCTGCATACCCCGGTGTTCGACGGCCTGGAGCTGTCGGTGCATGCGGGCGAGACGGTGGCCATCCTCGGCGTCTCCGGCGCCGGCAAGAGCACGCTGCTGCACCTGCTCGGCGGCCTGGACACGCCGACGGCGGGCGAAGTCTTCGTGGCCGGCCAGAAGATGAGCGCGCTGTCGGATGCGCATCGCGGGCAGCTGCGCAACCGCGCGCTCGGCTTCGTCTACCAGTTCCACCACCTGTTGCCTGAATTCACCGCGCTGGAGAACGTCATGCTGCCGGTGCTGCTCGGCGGCACGGCGGTACCGGACGCGGAGCAGCGGGCGCGCGCGTTGCTGGAGTCGGTGGGCCTGGGCCATCGGCTGGAACACAAGCCCGGCGAGTTGTCCGGCGGTGAGCGCCAGCGTGCGGCAGTCGCGCGCGCGCTGGTCAATGCCCCGGCCTGCGTGCTCGGCGACGAGCCCACCGGCAACCTGGATGAAAAGACCGCGGCGACGGTGTTCGAGCTGATGCTCGAGCTCAACCGCGCCAAGCGCACCAGCCTGGTGCTGGTCACCCACGATCGCCGCCTCGCGCGGCGCCTGGACCGGGTGCTCGAACTGCACCAGGGCAAGTTGCGGGAACTGCGAACCGACGAGGTGTAGGACGATGCGAGACGCGGCAAGGATGCCGCTGCGAGGGCCCATCGGGGAGTTGCCCACCGCGGGACTGCCCGCGCAGGCGCTGGCCGTGATGGCGGGCGTGGGCGCATGCCTGCTGTTACCGCAGTTGCCGGCATGGCCATGGATGGTGCTGGCGCTGGGCGTCGGCCTCGCGGTCTGGATACGCCGGGGGCGGGCCATGCTGCTCGGCGCGCTGGCGTGCGGCTTTGGCCTCGCCGGCCTGCATGCGGGCATCGCGCTCGGCCGCCAACTGCCGGTCGCGCAGGAGCAGCAGGCCTTCCTGCTCACCGGGCGCGTGCTGGACCTGCCGCAGGACGAGCCGCGGCGCACGCGCTTCGTGCTGCGCGTGGACGACACACCGGTGCAGCCGGCATCGCTGCGTGGCAAACGCCTGCAGCTGGCTTGGTACGACGACTTCAAGCAGGTCCCCGGCGCGCCATCGCCGCGTCTGCGCCTGCACGCCGGCAGCCGCTGGCGGATGACGGTCAAGCTGCGCGCGCCGCGTGGGCTGCGCAATCCCGGTGGCTTCGATGGCGAAAAACAGGCACTGGCCGACCGCATCGCGGCCAGTGGATATCTCGTCGACGGGCAGGGCGCGCGGGAGCTGGCCGCGGCGCAGGGAATCGACGCCTGGCGCGAGCGCATGTCCGCGCGCATCGCGGCGGCCATTCCGACGCCAACGTCGAGGTTCATCCGCGCACTCGCGCTGGGGGACACGCGCGCCATCGACGATGTCGACTGGGAAATCCTGCGCGCGGTCGGCGTCACCCACCTGATCGCCATCTCCGGATTCCACGTCGGCATCGTCGCCGGCTTCTTCGCATTGCTGGCTTCGCTGCCATGGCGGCTGCTGCCGGCGCTCGGCCGCCGCATTCCCCGCCAGCATGCGGCGGCGACCGCGGCGTTGGCGGGCGCGATCGGCTACGCCGCGGTGGCCGGGTTCGCGCTGCCGACGGTGCGCACGGTGCTGATGATCGCGGTGGTGGTCGCGGTCAGGCTCCTGCGGCGCGCGCAACGCACGGTCGACGTGCTGGCATTGTCGGCACTCATGATCCTGCTGGTCGATCCGCTGTCGCTGCTGGCCGCGGGCTTCTGGCTCAGTTTCGCCGGCGTTGCGTGGTTGCTGTGGTGCCTGCCGCGCGAGACCGACCGCTCCTGGCGCGGCGTGCTGCGCGCCTTCGTCAGCGCGCAGGCGGTGGCGACGATCGGATTGCTGCCGCTGGGCGTGGTGTTGTTCGGACAGGCTTCGCTGGCGGGGCCGATCGCCAACCTTGTCGCCATCCCCTGGTGGAGCCTGGTCGTGGTGCCGCTGGCCCTGCTCGGTACCGGGCTGGAAGCGTTGCATGCCGGCCTGGGTGCGTGGAGCTGGCGGCTGTCGGCGTGGTTGTTCGACCTGGCGTGGCCCATGTTCACCCATCTGGCCGCAAGCCCGCTGTCGCTGTGGTGGTTGCCGGAGGTCGGATGGTTCGCGCTGCCGCTGGCGCTGCTCGGCGGCTTCTGGCTGCTGTTGCCGCGGGGCGTCCCGGGCAAGCCGCTGGCGCTGCTGCTGTGGTTGCCGTTGCTGTGGCCGGACACCGCGCCGCCCGCGCCGGGCGAGGCCGCGCTGACCGTGATCGATGTCGGCCAGGGCTTGTCGGTGCTGGTCCGCACCGCGCACCACACGCTGCTCTACGACATGGGTCCGGCGATTCCCGATGGCTTCGATGCCGGCGAACGGGTCGACGTGCCTGCATTGCACGCACTGGGCGTGCGCATGATCGACGTGGCTGTCGTCAGCCATGGCGACAACGACCATGCCGGTGGCTTTCCTGCCGTGGCCCGCGCGTTCCCGCCCAGGCTCGCGCTGACGCCCGACGGCGCGCCGCCGCTGCCCCACGGGCGCGCCTGCCTGGCGGGGCAGGCCTGGCAATGGGATGGCGTGCGCTTCCGCTTCCTGCACCCGCCGCGCTGGTTTCCCTATCTGGGCAACAACGCCGGTTGCGTCCTTCGCATCGAGTCGGCGCATGGCGCGGCGCTGCTCACCGCCGACATCGACGCCGTGGTCGAACGCGAGCTCGTGCGCCGCGATGCCGGGTCGCTGCGCGCCGACGTGGTCGTCGTCGCCCACCACGGCAGCAACGGATCGTCGGATCCCGCCTTCGTCGCCGCCACCGGCGCCAGAGTCGCGCTGATCTCCGCCGGCTACGGCAACCGCTTCCACCACCCGCGGCCGGAAACCGTGCAGCGTTGGCGCGATGCCGGCGCGCAGGTCTACGTCACTTTCGACACCGGCGCGCAGGACGTGCGCCTGCAATCCGACGGGATTGTGGTGCAGCAGCGCCGCCGCCAGCACCCCAGGCTCTGGGACGCCACCCGTCGCAAGCCGTGACGCCCGCGGGCGGCACGCTGTCTTTGCAGGAGCGGCTTCAGCCGCGCGCCCTTCGGCGGCGACCAGCCCACCACGGCACGCCATCAAGCGCCGGCAAACCCATCCGGCGTCCCGGAACGGACCACCCGCCAAGCCGCCCGACGCCCGCCCGGCTATCCTATCGGCCCAATGGCGCGCCCCCGTCGCCATCCGGATGCTGGAGGTTGCGCGTGCTCGAACTGGTCAAGGCTGGCGGATGGCCGATGATCCCGCTGCTGTTGCTCTCGGCCGTCGGCCTGGCGATCATCGTCGAGCGCTTCTGGACGCTGCGCCGCCGCACCGTGATGCCGCCGCGGCTGGGCGAGGAAGTCCGCGCCTGGGCCGCGCGCGGCAAGCTCGACCCGGCCCACATCGAATCCCTGCGCAATACCTCGCCGCTGGGCGCGCTGCTGGCCGCCGCGCTGGACGTGCGCAACCGCCCGCGCGACCAGGTCCGCGAGCGCATCGAGGACGTCGGTCGCCACCTGGTGCACCGCATGGAGCGCTACCTCAACACCCTGGGCACGATCGCCGCCGCCGGCCCGCTGCTGGGCCTGTTCGGCACCGTCGTCGGCATGATCCAGATGTTCCTCGGCATCCTCGACCACGGCCTGGGCGACGTCAGCCAGCTCGCCGGCGGCATCGGCAAGGCGCTGGTGTGCACCGCCACCGGCATGATCGTCGCGATCCCGGCGCTGATGTTCCATCGCTATTTCCGCGGCCTGATCGCCGGCTACATCGTCGACATGGAGCACGAGGCGATCCAGTTGCTGGACACCCTCGACGCCAGCGGTCCCGGGCTGCCGCCGGCCTCGGCGCGCACCGCCGCCGGTGGCCATGGGATCGTCCCGCCGGTCGCGGCCGGCTGACGCATGCGGATCCGCGACCATCGCAAGGACGACGAGCCGGAGATCAACCTGGTCCCGCTGATCGACGTCGTCCTGTGCCTGATCATCTTCTTCGTGATCACCACCACCTTCGATGCGCGCTCGGTGCTGAAGCTGCAGCTGCCGCGCGCCGACGGCCAGCCCGCCGAGGCGCAGGCCAAGTCCCTGAGCGTGCTGGTCAATGCCGACGGCCGCTATTTCATCGGCGACCGCGAGGTGCTGCGCACCGACATCGACTCGCTCAAGCGCACGATCAGTGAAGTCGCCGGCGACGACCACGATCGCAACGTGCTGCTGCGCGCCGACGCGCGGACGCCGCACCAGGCGGTGGTGACGGCGCTGGACGCGCTCGGGCAGCTCGGCTTCCGCCGGATCGCGATCGGCACCGCGCCGGAGCCCAAGCGGTGACCGACGCGGCGGATGCTGCGGCCGCGGCACGGGCGCCGTCCTCCTGGCGGTTGTATCGGCGACTGCTTGGATTCGCGAAGCCTTATCGCGGCCTGCTGGTCTTCGCGGCCGTGGCGATGCTGGTCGAAGCCGCCGCCGCCGGCGCGTTCACCTCGATGATGAAACCGGTGGTGGACGAGACCTTCATCGCCCGCAACGCGCACGTCAGCCTGCTGCTGCCGCTGGTGATCGTGGCGATCTTCCTGGTGCGCGGCATCGCCGGTTACGGGACCGACATCTACATGGCCAAGTCCGGTCGCGGCGTCGCGCGCGACCTGCGCGTGCAGGTGTTCGCCAAGTACCTGCGCATGCCGGGGCAACGCTTCGACAACGAAGCGGTCGGCTCGATGCTGGTGCGCCTGGGTTCGGACAGCGACCAGGTGGCGCAGGCCGCGATCGACGCCATGAAGGTGATGGTGCAGCAGTCGCTGCAGGTGCTGGTCATGCTCGGCGTGATGCTGTGGGCCAGTTGGCGGGTGACGCTGGCGATGCTGCTGCTCGGGCCGCTGCTGGCGTGGATGATGGACCAGGTCGGGCGTCGCTATCGCCGGCTCGGCCACCGAATCCAGGAAAGCGGCGCGCAGCTGATGCAGCACGCCGACCAGACCCTGAGCGGCCACCAGGAAGTGAAGGTCTACGGCGCGCAGCAGGTCGAGCAGGCGCGTTATCGCGGCCTGGCCGACCACAACTTCAAGCTCGCGCTGAAGGTCGAATCCACTCGCAGCATCTCCTCGGCGGTGGTGCAGCTGATGGGCGCGGTGGGCCTGGCGATGCTGCTGTTCTTCGCTGGCCATGAGGCCATGGCCGGGCGGCTGACGGCCGGCGGTTTCGTCAAGATCATGCTGTCGATGCTGGCGATCATTCCCGCGCTCAAGCAGCTGACCAACGTGCAGGGCATGCTGCAGCGGGGCGTGGCGTCCTCCGAGCGGCTGTTTTCGGTCCTCGATGCCGAGGATGAGGTCGATTCCGGGGACCGGCCGTTGTCGCGCGCACGCGGCCTCATCGAATTCCGCGATGTCAGCGCGCAGTACCACGGGCAGGCGGCGCCAGCGCTGCAGCACATCAGTTTCAGCGCGCGGCCCGGCACCGTCACCGCGATCGTCGGGCGCTCGGGCAGCGGCAAGTCGACGCTGGTGAAGCTGATCCCGCGCTTCTATGAACCCGCGTCCGGGCAGGTCCTGCTCGACGGCCATCCGTTGCGCGACTACCGCCTCGCCGACCTGCGCCGACAGGTCGCCCTGGTCGGCCAGCAGGTAATGCTGCTCGATGGCTCGATCGCGGCGAACGTCGCCTATGGCGAACTCGAGGGCGCCACGGCCGAGCAACTGCAGCGTGCCGTCGCCGGCGCCAATGCGATGGAATTCGTCGAACGCCTGCCCGAAGGCATGCAGTCGTCGGTCGGTGCCCGCGGCGGACGCCTGTCCGGCGGCCAGCGCCAGCGCCTGGCGATCGCGCGGGCGATGCTCAAGGACGCGCCGATCCTGATCCTCGACGAAGCCACCGCCGCGCTCGACACCGAATCCGAGCGCCTGGTGCAGGACGCGCTTGCGCGGCTGATGCCCGACCGCACCACGCTGGTGATCGCACACCGCCTGTCGACGATCGAACACGCCGACCAGGTGCTGGTGCTCGACCAGGGCCGGCTGGTGGAGCAGGGCACGCATGCCGAGCTGCTCGCGCGCGGCGGCCTGTACGCCCACCTGCACCGCATGCAGTTCCGCGAGCCGGGCGAGGGATGAGCACCCGCAACCGCAAGCCGCCGGCGTGGTGGTACGACGACGGCACGCCGCCCGTGGGCGCGCGCCTGCTGTCGGGCCTGTATCGCGCTGCGATCGACGTGCGGCTGGCGCTGTATCGCGTCGGCCTGCTGCGGCGTCGGCGCGCCGGCGTGCCGGTGGTCGTGATCGGCAACCTGATCGCCGGTGGCAGCGGCAAGACGCCACTCACGATTGCGACCGTCGAGCGCCTGCGCGCGGCGGGCTGGACGCCCGGCGTGGCGACGCGCGGCTACGGTCGCACCCAGCCCGAGCGCGCCCAGTGGGTCGATGCCGAAACGAATCCCGCCATCGGCGGCGACGAGCCCGTCCTGATCGCACGCCGCACCGGAGCGAAGGTCCGCGCCGACCGCGATCGCGCCGCCGCCGCGCGCGCACTGGCCGCGGCCGGTTGCGACATCGTGCTGTGCGACGACGGCCTGCAGCATTACCGGCTGCATCGCGATATCGAAATCGAGGTCATCGACGGCCGGCGGCGCCATGGCAACGGCCTGCTGCTGCCCGCGGGCCCCCTGCGCGAGCCGGTCGCACGCGGCGCGCTATGCGACTTCCGCGTGCTCAACGTGCCGCCGAGCGACAGCGGGCGTGCGACTCCTGGTTTCGGCGAATGGCCGATGCAGCTGTCCGCCGGCCGCGTGCTGCCGCTGCTCGGCGGCAGGCCGCGGGTACTGTCGGAATTCGCAGGGCAGCGCGTGCAGGCGGTGGCCGGCATCGGCGATCCCGAACGCTTCTTCGCCATGCTGCGCGCCCATGGCATCGCGGTCGTCCCGCATGCCTTCGGCGACCACCATCGTTACACCGCTGCGGATTTCGAATTCGGCAGCGACCTGCCGGTGCTGATGACCGAGAAGGACGCGGTCAAGTGCGTCGGCTTCGCCGGCCCGCGGCACTATGCTGTCCCGATCGACGCGCAATTGCCCGAGGCGTTCTGGATCGCGCTGCTCGATCGCCTGTCCGTCCTGCGGGGGTCACCCGATGTCCACTGACGCCGCGCTCGACTTCGTGGTCGCGATTCCCGCGCGCTTTGCCGCGACCCGATTGCCGGGCAAGCCGCTGCGCCTGCTCGGCGGCGAGCCGCTGGTGCTGCATGTCGCCCGGCGCGCGCTCGCGGCCGGCGCGCGTGACGTCTGGGTCGCTGCCGACGACGAGCGCATTGCCGCTGCGCTCGCCGGCAGTGGCGTGCGGGTCGCGATGACTTCGTCGGACCACGCCTCGGGCAGCGATCGCCTTGCCGAATGCGCGCGCTGCGCCGGCTGGAGCGACGACACCATCGTGGTCAACCTGCAGGGCGACGAACCCTTTGCGCCGGCGGCCGGCATCCGTGCCGCGGCCTCGGCGCTGCATGCGTGCACCGCGCCGATGAGCACCCTGGCCACGCCGATCGAGGATGCGCGCCAGTTGTTCGATCCCAACGTCGTCAAGCTGGTGCGGGCAGGCAACGGCAACGCGCTGTATTTCAGCCGCGCGCCGATTCCGTGGGCGCGCGACGCCTTCGCCGCCGATCGCGCCACGCTGCCACCTGGCATCGCCTGGCTGCGCCACATCGGCCTGTATGCCTACCGCGCGGGCTTCCTGCAGTATGTCGCCGCGATGCCGCCGGGCCGGCTGGAGCAGGCCGAATCGCTGGAGCAGCTGCGGGTGCTCGAAGCGGGATTCGACATCCGCGTCGAACTCAGCCCGGAGCCGTTTCCGCCCGGCGTGGATACCCAAGAGGACCTCGCGCGTGCCGAGCGCCATCTGCGCCAGCATCCGGGCTAGACGCGCGGCGATGGCATAATCGGTCCCTCGCGCGCGCATCCTGGAGCCGCCATGGCCACGGCCACCATCCAGTCGGGCGGCCCGGTCCGCGAACTGCCGCAGGCACTCGAATGGTTGAACCTGGCGCAACCGGCAAGATTGTCGGAGCTGCGCGGGCGCGTGTGCGTGCTGGCCTTCGTCAATTCCGGCTCGACCTGGTCGCTGCAGTGCCTGGAGACCCTCGCGTGGCTGCAGAAGCGGTACCGGTTGTCGCTGCAGGTGCTGGCGATCGACGTTCCGCGGTTCGACCATGAACGCGACCGCCGGCGGATGGCGCAGCGAGCCGCGCGATACGAGTTCGGGTTTCCGATCGCGCATGATCGCGACTGGGTCGCCTGGCAGCAGTACGGGATCGATGCCTGGCCGACGCTGCTGCTGGTCGATGCCGAAGGCAACGAGCGCGGTCGCATCGTCGGCCGCGGCGAGGGGCGAGGTTCCAGCCGCGCACTGGAAGGCACGGTCGGGCAGCTGCTGGCCGAGCAGGCGCACCTGCTCGCCGGTACGCCTGCGGTCGAACTGCGGCCGCTCGCCGAGCCCGACATGCCGCTGCGTTTTCCGATGGGCCTGGCGGTCGCAGGCAAGTATCTGTACGTCGCCGACAGCGGCCACCACCGCGTGCTCGAATGCGACCATGCCGGACGCGTGTTGCGGCAATTCGGCACCGGGCGCCTGGGTTTCCATGATGGTTCAACCGAGAGCGCCTCCTTTTCCCGCCCGCAGGGTCTGGCACTGGGGCACGGCGCGTTGTATGTGGCCGATACCGGCAACCATGCCGTACGCCGCATCGACCTGCGCAGCGGCGAGGTGCTGACGCTGCTGGGCGCCGGCCGCGCGGGAGCGCCACGCAAAGGCCAGGTGGCCACGGCGGATGCGGTCGCGCTGGACCATCCGCAGGCGATCGCGCTGGTCGACGACATGCTGTTCGTCGCCTGCAGCGGCGACAACAGGCTGTGGCAATACCAGCTGGGCACCCGCGAGCTGCAGCTTGCGGCCGGCTCGGGCCTGCTCGACGTGATCGATGGCGCCGGCGGCGAGGCGGCCTTCGCCGAGCCGATGGCCCTGGCGTCCGTGCAGCAGCTGCTCTACGTGTGCGATGCCGCCGGATCGGCGATCCGCAGCTTCAATGTCCGCAACCGCCAGGCGGTCACATTGCTGGGGCAGGGCCCCTGGGAACACGGACGCACCGATGGCCTGCGCAGCCACGCGCTGCTGCAGCATCCGCATGCGATCGCGCTGGATCCCGGCGCGCCGTTGCTGTGGATCGCGGACACCGGCAACAACCTGCTTCGCACGCTGCGCCTGGGTGGCGGGCAACTGGACACGGTCGCGCTGTCGCAGCCGCTGCACGGTCCCTGTGGGTTGGCGGTGGCCGACGGCATCGCCTGGATCGCGGACACCCATGCACATGCGATCCTGAGGCTCGAGATCGCCAGCGGCGCCTTGCATCGCGTTCCGGTCGGCGAGTGAGCCGCGCATGACCGATGAAGCCTCCGGGCCGGCCTCCGACGCCTCGCCCGCCACCGCACCGGCCCCCGCGGCGCCCTTCGACGGCAAGGCGTTCGTCCGCGCCCTGAGCAATGCGCCGGGCGTGTACCGGATGTTCGCGGCCGACGGCGGTGCGCTTTACGTCGGCAAGGCGGGCGCGCTGCGCAAGCGCGTGGCGAGCTATTTCAATGCCACGCCCAAGGCCGCGCGCACCGCGGCGATGCTGTCGCAGGTCGCGCGCATGGAAGTTGTCGTCACCCGCAGCGAGGCCGAGGCGCTGCTGCTGGAAAACCAGCTGATCAAGTCCACGCACCCGCGTTACAACGTGCTGCTGCGCGACGACAAGAGCTATCCCTACGTGCTGCTCACGCAGGAACCGTGGCCGCGGCTGGCCATGCATCGCGGCGCGCGCGCGGTCCCCGGGCGCTACTTCGGGCCGTACCCGGGCGTCGGTGCGGTGCGTGAGACGCTCAACCTGATGCACCGGCTGTTCAAGCTGCGCAGTTGCGAGGACAGCGTGTTCCGCAACCGCTCGCGGCCGTGCCTGCAATACCAGATCGGGCGTTGCAGCGCGCCGTGCGTGGGGCTGGTGCCCGCGCGCGAGTACGCCGAATCGGTGCGTCGCGTCGGCCTGTTCCTGGACGGCCGCAGCGACGAACTCACGCGAGAGCTCGACCAGGCGATGGCGGCGTCGAGCGAGCGGCTGGACTTCGAAGAGGCCGCGCGCATCCGCGACCTGATTGCTGCGATCCGCAAGCTGCAGGCGCGGCAGTATGTCGACGGCCGCGCCGCCGACCTCGATGTGCTCGCCTGCGCGATGAGTGGCAGCCACGCCTGCGTGCTGCTGCTCGCGTTCCGCGACGGACGCAACCTGGGCACGCGTGCGTTCTTCCCGAAAACCAACGGTGTCGACAACGCGGCGGAAGTACTGTCGGCATTCGTGTCGCAGTACTACGCCGAGCAACCGGCGCCGGGGGAGATCGTGCTGGATCGGGACATCGAAGATCGCGAGCTGCTGCAGGAAGTCTTCTCCACCGCCGCCGGCAAGCGCGTGGCGATCAAATGCAGCGTGCGCGGCGAGCGCGCGGGTTATCTCGATCTGGCCACGCGCAATGCGGAGATCGCGCTCGCCACCGAGCTCGGCAGCCAGGCCTCGCAGCAGGCGCGGCTGGAATCGCTGCGCGAGCTGCTAGGGCTGATCGAACTGCCATCGCGGATCGAGTGCTTCGACATCAGCCACACCATGGGCGAGGCGACCGTCGCCTCCTGCGTCGTCTTCGATGCCAACGGCCCGGCGCGCGGGCAGTACCGCCGCTACAACATCGCCGGCATCGAGCCCGGCGACGACTACGCGGCGATGCACCAGGCGCTGGAGCGGCGGTTCCGGCGCGCGGTCGAGGCGGGCGCACTGGCGGGAGGCGATGCCGGCGCGCGTGCGGAAAGCGCGCGCGGCTCACGCAGCGATGCGGTGCTGCCGGACATCCTGCTGATCGACGGTGGCGCTGGGCAGGTGGCGCAGGCGCGCGACGTGCTCACCGGATTGGGCATCGACAGCGTGGTGCTGGTCGGCGTGGCCAAGGGCGAAGGCCGGCGCGCCGGGCATGAGGCGTTGCTGTTGCCGGACGGGCGCGAAATCCGCCCCGGCCCCGAGTCGCAAGGCCTGCAACTGGTGCAGCAGGTCCGCGACGAAGCACATCGCTTCGCCATCACCGGCCATCGCGGACGCCGGCAGAAGGTGCGCAACACCAGCCGCCTGGAAGACATCCCCGGCATCGGCCCGCGCCGACGCGCTAACCTATTGCGACATTTCGGCGGACTCGGTGGGCTCAAGGCCGCGGGCGCCGAGGAAATCGCCCGCGTCGAGGGCATCAACGCCGCATTGGCCGAACGCATCTATGCCAGCCTGCATGGGCTGCCGGTGGCGGAGGCAGGCGGCAGTCCGGAGTCGCGCCAGGCAACGAGCGGGAGCAGTACACAGTGAAATTGACAGTCCCGACCATGTTGACGCTGCTGCGGATCCTGATGATCCCGGTGCTCGTGGTCGTGTTTTACCTGCCTTATGGCTGGACCAGTTTTGCGGCGGCGGCGGTCTTCGGCCTGGCGGCAATCACCGATTGGCTCGATGGCTGGATCGCGCGCCGCTACGAGCAGTACTCGGCCTTCGGCGCCTTCCTCGACCCGGTGGCCGACAAGCTGATGGTGGCGACGGCGCTGTTCCTGATCGTGCAGGGGCATCCGACGGCCTGGATGGCGCTGTGGGCGGCGGTGATCGTCGGGCGCGAGATCGCCGTCTCCGCCCTGCGCGAATGGATGGCCGAGCTCGGCCAGCGGGCGCGGGTGGCGGTGGCGACGGTCGGCAAGATCAAGACGATCGCGCAGATGGTGGCGCTGCTGTGCCTGCTGTATTCGATCAACCCGGCCCGGCCGCCGCACCCGATGCCCTGGCTGGGCAGCTATGTCTTCCACGTCGGCGACTGGCTGCTGGCGATCGCCGCGCTGCTGACGCTGTGGTCCGGCTTCGAGTACCTGCGGGCCGCCTGGCCGGTCCTGCAGTCGGGGGAGCGGGTGGCGGTTGACACTTCCGCCGCAGACAGTAAAATTGCCGGCTCGATGCGGGAATAGCTCAGTTGGTAGAGCACGACCTTGCCAAGGTCGGGGTCGCGAGTTCGAGTCTCGTTTCCCGCTCCAGGTTTCATGTTGCACAGGGCAGATCGCGATAACAGCCGCGCTCCGCCCTCGACCCGCCGCTTCGCGGCGCGTCGGCGGCACGCTCCATGCCGGAGCGCAAAGCCTCGGCTCGCCGGGGCTTTGTCGTATTTGCGGTTGAAAAAGCCGGCGCCTTGCGCCAGCCTTGTTGTCAGTCACCGGCCGGGTGGCAGAGTGGTTATGCAGCGGACTGCAAATCCGCGTACGCCGGTTCAATTCCGACCTCGGCCTCCAATCAGCACTTCGCTCGAATCCCGGCCTGCGCCGGGATTTTTGTTTGCCGCCACGCTGGTGCACCATGTGCCGCGCCGCCCGGATGGCGAAACTGGTAGACGCAAGGGACTTAAAATCCCTCACCTGAAAGGGTATGTGGGTTCGATCCCCACTCCGGGCACCAGAGCCGTCGGCGCAGCCGTGGTTCCTTCGCGGGCGGCGCGCTGTGGATCGCTGCGGCTGTGGCGGAGCGGTTCGCTACCGACTCCAGTCACCAATGCCATCCGTGCTGCTTCGCTTGCCTGGTCTGGCTGGCGCGCCACGCGAATGAGGTCCGGCAGGCGATGGGGATGGCGATGGCGTGGGCGTTGGCGTTGGCGGTAGCCAAGACGAGGGCTCGCTGGCTGCATCGGGCAGACCTGGTGGTTCGACGGCACCGCTGTGCTACTTCACCTCGAACTCCCCGACGAAGATGGTTTCCTTCTTGTCCTTCAGCCGCAGGACCACGGTCTTTTCCTGTTGCGAGCGCGTGCCGAAACCACTGCTCAACCACAGTTGCAGGGTGGTGGCGTCAGTGAGGACCTGCTGGCGGTCGCCGAAATAATTGGCTTCCACCTTGTAGATCCCGGGCTTGGGATGGCGCAGCACGAATTCCTCTGGGCCGTAGCCGCCGGTGAAGTCGGGCGACATGTGCCCGCCCTGGTAGGTGTCGCGGTGGCCGTAGTACGCGCGCTCACCGTTGGGGTCGGTGACCCACAGGTCGATGTCGGTGTCGTCGGCATCCCAGCTCAGGACCGCTCGCAGGCCCAGCGGCAAGTGGGTGAGCAGCGCCGGATCGATCGCGCGCGTGTCCAATGCTTTGGGTGCGGTATCGACGATGGCGTTCAGCTCGGCCAGCGCGGTGACCTCGATGCCGGGGAAGCGGCCGTCCCAGGTTCCGGTCGCCACTTCATACAGCAGCTCGATCGCGCGTTGCCGGTGCCCGAGCGCGGCATGGGCGAGCCCGAGGTCGCGGTAGCTTTGCGGCTCTTCCGGCGCCATCGCCAGCACCTGTTCCAGCACCGGGATGGCAAGCGCGGTCTTGCCCGACTGCAACAGTCGGTAGGCGAGCACGCGCAGCACCTGGCGGTTGTCGAGGTCGAGCTCGGCGAGGTTGGACAGCACCCGCAGCGCGAGCGCGGGTTGTCCCTTGTCGAACAGCACCTGCGCGGCATCGAGATAGAACGCACTGCCGGCCGGCGCATGCGCACGCTCGTCGAGGTACACGGCGTATGCGTGGGTGCTGTCGGCAAGGCGCAACCGGCGGGCCTGCTTCGAATCCGGGCGCCACGGTGTCAGTGCAATCTGCGTGTTGGCGCCTTCCGCCGGTTCGGCCTCGGACCGCTGGACCCTGGCTCCGGTGACCATGATGCTGTCCAGGCTGGTGTTCGCGCTGGCCTGGCGCGCTGGCGCGGGCGGGGGCGGCGGCGTCGGCATCGTCGTCATCGGTGCGGGCGCTTCCCGCACGACCGGCGCCTCCGCGGAGGCGGCATCGACCCCTGCATCCGTGGCTTGCGCCCGTGCATGTTCCGCGTCGGCTCGTGTGGCCGCCGCGGCGTCGGTTTTGGCGGGCTTGGGCGCCGGCGGCGCGCCCTTCGGGAAAGCCTGCGACCACCACGCCACGCGCGCCTGCCATTGCCCGCGCACCGACGCCAACTGCTCGCGACGGGCGAGCGCGTCGGCGTCGGCATCGGCGCGCACGAGCAGGGCATGGGCGGCGGCGAGTTCAGGCGGCGGCGCGATGTGGTAATGCAGGTAATCCTCGACGCGCTCGAGCACGATCAGCGAGCTCTGCGGCGTGACCATGTGGAAGTCGTGGCCCAGCGCGCTGATGGCGGCGCGGTTGGCATCTGGCTCCTGCTGCAGTTGGGCAAGTCGGTAGCGCGCCCAGGTGCGCGCGGCAAGATCGCTTTCGACGGCGTGGGACAGGTCGACGGTGATCTCGCGCGCGCCCGTCGGCGTGTCGAGCGTCAGTTGCAGGTGCGCATTGGCTTCGCGCAGGCGGCCGGTGATGCGCAGCATGCCGTCGGCCGGATCCGGCGTTTCGACCAGCAGGTCGCTGGCGCCAACGCCATCGAGCGTGCGCAGGCGCGGGCCGTCACTGAGCAATGCGGCCGTGGCGGCGGGTAGATCCCCGCTGTCATCCAGCGTCAGCGCACGCCCGCCGCGTGCGATGGCGAGGCCGTACAGGCGCACTCCGTCGCCGGCGACGCCGGCGCGGATGGTGTACAGCCGCTGGCGCGGAGCGAACGTCGGGAACGGTGCGTCGCCGTAATCGAACAGGCCATCTCCAAACAGCAGGTAGTCGCCGATCTCGCGATCTGGCGTCCAGCCGCCGGCCGTGGTCGCGCCGTCGTATTGCGTGGAGGCAAGCTCGCGGCGCAGCGCGCTCCAGTCGCCGTCCCGGACATGGAAGTGGCGCGGGGGTTCGACAACGTCGCGCAGGCGCAGAAGGCTGACGTCGACTGTGCCGGCGGCGCGGAAGTAAGCGCCGAGCAGCGCGAATTCCAGGTCGTGTGCGCGGCGGGCGCCGGACAGCGAACTGTCCCAGAGCAGGCCGATGCGGGCGGGCAGGTGGCGCTGCCGCAGCAAGGACGTGACCGGCGTACCTGCGCTGGCTTCGGTCGCGATGGGCACGTCGGCGACGAAGTAGCGCACGCCCTGGAGCGACTGCGCCTGCACCGCGGGTCGGGCCGTCGCCGGAAGCACCAGCGTGAGGCCGCGCGCTGGCTCGAAGTCGCCGCGCGACAGCGACAGCGTCCACGCGCCATCGCCGCTTGGGCGCAGTGCCACCGGCCGCAGCAGTCCCTGAACGACCGGCGCGGTCGCGGAATGGATCTCGATGGCGAGCGTTGGCAAGGTGGCGGCGAACTGCAGCGGCAGCGTCATCGTCGGCGCACGACCGCCGGGAAGGCTCTCGGCCAGCGTCATCGCGACACGCCGGGTCCCGCCAGGCGCGAAGGGATAGATGCGCAGGCGGAAGGCGTCGCCGGCCGTCTGTTCCAACAGGCCGGGATCGGCGCCGCGACGCTCGATCGCTTCGAACACCTGCCGGCCGCGGGTTTTTTCCACCGGCACCGCGTCGCGCATCCGGCCGTCGACATCGAGTGCGAAGCCGACGACCTGCTGTCCGGGTCGCAGCGGGAATTGCAGGTTGCCTTCGAGCACGCGCGAGTTGGGATTGGCGAACGTCATCCGCAGGGTGGTCTGCGCCTGTCCTGCGCCAATGTCGATCCGCACCGCGGCGGCTTCAAGCGCCACCGGGCGCGCACCGGCAGCGACCGCGACGAGCACGGGCCGCGGTCGCGGCTTGATGTCCTGCGCATGCAGCGGCACCGCGCCCGGCAGCAGGCCGGCGAGCAGGGCGGCAATGGTCACGAGGATCAAGCGCATGGGTGATCGTCCGGCAGGCAAGTGGCGGCTAGGAACGGAGCGTGGGCAACGATGGGGTTACGGCTGCATCAATCGCGGCAGTCGGCCGGCAGCCGGTCGGCAAAACCATCGCGCCACACATCGCTGTCGCCGCGCAGCTGCCGGGACGCCAGCGCGCCATGCACGAATGCTTCGTCCACCGGACCGCGCTGGGCGCCGCTGGCGTCGAGATAGAACCACTGGATCCCCGGCATTTCCTTCCCCTGTGTGATCGGACGTCCCCGTCGCGTCCGATGCATCCCCCGATGCCCGGACCGTGCGCAGATGGCGCGTGGCCAGTGTCGCGGACTTCGTCGCAGCCACCAAGGGCGGATTCGATAACGCAACGCCGGTTGGGCCAGGTCCGTGCGGATCGAATGGGGTTCTTGCGGCCAATGAGTCGACGCATGCCCGTATTCGATGGGTGCCAGGCCGGGCGACGCCAGTCGCGGCACTGCGATCGGGGGGCGGTAGCAATGCGCTTTGACAGCCGCCGCGCGTGGTGCACCATGGCAGCCGGACCAAGGGGATGTCGCATGCAGGACCACGGGTTTCCCGGATTGGAGGACGTCCGCATCGGCGTGGTGGGGCTGGGCTACGTTGGCCTGCCGCTGGCGGTCGCATTTGGCCGGGCCTACGACACGGTAGGCTTCGACATCGATACCAGCCGCATCCAGGCGCTGCGCGACGGGGCAGGGGATCGCAACCGCGAAGTCGAGTCAGATGAGTTGTCGTCGTCGGCGCGTCTGGCGCTGACGGCGTCGCTGGAAGATCTGCGCGACTGCAATGTCTATGTCGTCACCGTGCCGACCCCGATCAACGAGCACAAGCATCCGGACTTCACCCCGCTGATCCTGGCCAGCCAGAGCATCGGTGGCGTGCTCAAGCGAGGGAACGTGGTGGTCTACGAATCCACGGTCTACCCGGGTGCCACCGAGGAAATCTGCGTCCCCGAACTCGAACGCACGTCGGGCCTGCGGTTCAACATCGATTTCTTCGTCGGTTACAGTCCCGAGCGGATCAATCCGGGCGACCTGCAGCGGCGCCTGGCGGACATCCCAAAGGTGACGTCGGGATCGACACCCGCCACGGCGGACTTCGTCGATGCGCTTTATCGCAGCATCATCAGGGCCGGCACCCACAAGGCCTCGAGCCTGCGCGTGGCCGAAGCGGCGAAGGTCATCGAGAACACCCAGCGCGACGCCAACATCGCGCTGATCAACGAGTTCGCTCTGATCTTCCACCGGCTTGGCATCGATACCGGCGAGGTGCTCGAAGCGGCCGGCACCAAGTGGAACTTCCTGCCGTTCCGGCCAGGGCTGGTGGGCGGTCACTGCATCGGCGTGGATCCCTATTACCTGATCCAGAAGGCGCAATCGGCGGGCTATTACCCCGACATCCTGCTGGCCTGCCGGCGGATCAACGATGGCATGGGCGCGCACATCGCCTCGGAAGTGATCAAGCTGATGATCCAGCGCGGGATCGCCGTCGCCGGGGCGCGGATCCTGCTGCTGGGAATCACCTTCAAGGAAAACTGCCCGGACCTGCGCAATACGCGGGTGATCGACCTGGCGCGCGAGTTCGGCGAATACGGGGCATTGGTCGACATCCATGATCCCTGGGCCGATCGCGCGCAGGCGGCGCACGAATACGGCGTCGAACTGCTGGCTGACGCACCGCAGGCGGGCGCCTACGACGCCATCGTGGTGGCGGTTGCGCACGATGAGTTCCGTGCGATGGGCATCGACGGTCTGCGCCGGCTGGCCAACGGCCGCGCGGTGGTCTACGACATCAAGGGGATCTTCCCGAAGGACGCGGTCGACGCCCGGTTGTGACCTGGCCGGTGGTGCGGCGGTTGCGCGCCGTACGCCAGCGCCCGTGCAAGCCTGTGCATTGGAAGCGATGCCGTCGCGGGTGCGCGGTGGATCAGCCCAGCAGTTCCAGCACGCGTTCCGGCGGGCGACCGATGACGGCGCGCCCGGCGTGCACGAAGACCGGGCGCTCGATGAGCCGCGGATGCGCGTGCATGGCGGCGAGCAGGGCGTCGTCGTCGAGCGTCGGATCGCCAAGGCCCAGCGCGGCGTATTCCGGTTCGCCGGAGCGCAGCAGCGAGCGCACGCCGGTGCCGAGCATCTCCGCCAGTTGCCGCAATTCCTCGACGGCGGGGGCCTTGTCCAGATAGTCAACGACGCCGGGCTCGATTCCGCGCTCACGAAGCAGATCAAGCGCCCCACGTGATTTCGAGCATTGCGGATTGTGAAACAGGCGCGTTTCCATGGGCGATTCCGCTGGAGCTGGGCTGCGACCCCCACGTGACGGCACCGCGACCCGCCCACGTTCTGGGCGGCGGCTTGAGGGCGGCGGAAGTGTAGGCCATCGGTCAGGACCGCACCTGCGCGGCCAGGACTGGATGTCGCACGGCCCAGGAAACGTGACCGACAGCACCTGAAAATGACGCGGATGGTCACATCCAGCCGATCTTTGTCATCTCGGAAAAGTGATTTGTCAATGCCATCCGTCTGGGACTTGTAACCGGCTGTCACTTACATGACAGTATCGAGTGGGGCGTTCAGGTGGGGTTTGGTTCCGATGTCCGGGAAACGGGGATTCACGCTTATCGAGCTCATGGTCGCGATCGCGATCACGGCGGTCCTGTTGACGATTGCCGTTCCGTCGTTTGAAGCGACCATCAATTCCAGTCGCCTGACCAGCAGCGCGAATGAATTCGTGAATGCGGTGCAGACCGCGCGCATGGAGGCCATTCGACGCAGCCAGCACACCGCCGTCTGCTTCAGCGCCAGCGCGGAGAGCGCGGCGCCGACCTGCAGCGCCGCGGGTGCCGATGGCTGGATCACGTTCGTCGATGCCGATGGCAACGACAGCTTCGGCGCCGGCGATACGTTGCTGGCGGCATCGACCCTGCCCCCGAGCGTGCAGCTCGCCGGCAGCCCCCTGCTCAACGCCAGGGTCGTCTTCCACGCCGATGGCCGCGCGCGCGATGCCAGCGGTGCCTTGCTCAAGGGCGTGGCGCGCCTGTGCATGGAGACCCGTCGGCCGGTGGACAACATGCACGATGTCGAGATCGGTACGGGCAGCCGGGTGTCGACCAGCCGGCAGGACGGCGGCGGCACCTGCACCAATCCGGCGGATCCGGCATGAACGGATGCTTGCGCAATCGCCGGCAGGTGACCGGCGCGGGCCTGATCGAGGTGCTGGTCGCGATCGTGGTGCTGTCGTTCGGGATGCTCGGCATGGCGGCGCTGCAGGCGACCTCGCTGCGCAATAGCCAGAGCGCGCTGGAGCGCAGCGAGGCGGTGGTGCAGAGCTACGCCATCCTTGACGCGATGCGCGCCAACCTGGATGTCGCGCGGATCAATGGCTACAACCTCTCCACCATGACCTGCACCGCTCCCAACGCGGGCACCGGCAGTGGCGGCACAGCGTTGGCCGCGACCGACCTGCACGACTGGATCCTCGGCCTCCAAGCCACGCTGGGCGAAAGTTCGTGTGGGCAGATCGCCTGCGGCAGCACCAGTTGCAGGATCACGGTGCAGTGGGACGACTCGCGCGGCACCCACGCCACGGCCGACACCGCCCCGATCACGATGGTCACGGAGACAAGGCTGTGAGCCGCAGGCCTGCTCCGCATCGCAGCCAGCGTGGCGCCACCCTGATCGAGCTGATGGTCGCGCTGGTGCTGGGGCTGATCGTCTCGGGCGCGGCGCTGTCGCTGTTCATCGCCAACCGGCAGACCTACCTGGCCACGGAAAGCCTCGGCCGCCTGCAGGACAACGGGGCTACCGCCTTCGAGCTGATGGCGCGCGACGTCCGCGAGGCAGCAGGCAATCCCTGTGACGCCAGCGACGACGTCGTCAACGTGCTCAAGACGCCCACGGCCGCCTGGTACACCGACTTTGGCGACGGCATCCGTGGTTATGGCGGCACCCAGGCGATGTCCGGGCTGGCGATCGGCACGGCGGCCGGGCAACGCGTCAGCGGAACTGATGCGATCGAACTGAAATTGGCGGCCGACGGCGTCAATATCGTCAACCACGTGCCGGCTTCGGCGACGTTCACGGTCAACGTCAAGAGCCACGACCTGCACCCGGGCGACATCGCGATGGCCTGCGATTTCAACCATGCCGCGATCTTCCAGGTGACCAACGCCCAGCCCGGCATCAACACCACCATCGTGCACAACACGGGTGGGTCGACGTCGCCGGGCAACTGCAGCAAGGGCCTGGGCTCGCCACTGCTGTGCACGACCACCGGCACCAGCTACGAATTCGGATGCAAGTTTGGCGGGCAGGACCCGTTGATCGACTGCACGCTCGCCGACAACCGGTGGACGGCGACGATCGCCAAGGTGCATGCGACGCGCTGGTACGTCGGCCATAACGCGCGCGGTGGCACGTCGCTGTACCAGTCGGTCGTGCGCAACAACGCCGGCAGCCTTGTGGTGGACAACGACGAAGTCGCCGAAAACGTCAGTGGCATGACACTCCAATACCTGGTGCGCGATGCGGGAAGTTATGTCGCGGCGGCATCGGTCACCGACTGGTCGAAAGTCGTTGCGGTCAAGGTGCAGCTGGCGATGTCGGTGGACATGACGCTGGGCACCCATGGCACGCCGCTGCGGCGGACGATCGCGCACGTGGTGGCCCTCAGGAGTCGCGCGCAATGAACCGGCAAGGCGGAAGACACTCCCAGCGTGGCAGCGCCCTGATCGTGGTGCTGATGCTCCTGACGGTCATGATGCTGCTGTCGCTGGCGAGCATCCGCGGCACGCTGCTGAAGGAAAAACTCAGCACCAACATGCGCGACCGCAGCCTGGCCTTCCAGGCGACCGAAGCGGCGCTGCGCGAGGGCGAATCGGTCGCCGCGGCGACCACGGTGGCCATGTTGCCCGCGAGCGGGTGCCTGCACGGCCTGTGCGCGAAACCCGTCGCCAGCGATCCACCGCGCTGGGAATCCTCGGGCTTCTGGGCAGACAATTCCGGCAACTGGCGCGAGACGACGGTGGATGTCGGTTCGTTGACGGCCAAGCCGCGCTTCATCGTCGAGTTGCTCGACGACTCGATCCCGGCCAAGGGCAGCTGCACGACCAGCATCGATGTCTCGCCCGAATCGTCGTGCTCGGGCACCGAGCGTCGCTTCCGCATCACCGCGCGCAGCCAGGCGGCCAATCGCGCCGAAGTCATCCTGCAGTCCATCTACGCCGTGCCCTGATCGCGACTTCCGAGCAGCCCGCCATGAACAGCTCCGCTACGAACAGACGCGCCACCGCTCGCCGCGCCACCGACCGCGCGTGCCGTGCGGCGCCCATGCAACGCTTGGCGCCGGCCCTCCTTGCGCTCGTCGCAACGCTGCTCGGTGGGCCCGCCACCGCGGTCACCATTCCTGACATGCCATTGCAGACCGGCAGCGCCTATCCGCCGGCGAACATCATGTTCATCCTCGACGATTCCGGCTCGATGGAAGGCGTGGCGATGCCCAAGGATGTCAGCAGCGACGACGACCTGGGCGATGACATCGACGACAAGTCCTACGTCCACAACACGATCTACTACAACCCCTCGATCGACTACGCGACGTGGATGAAGGCCGACGGCAGCCGTTTTTCAGGTGGCACGGACTACACCGCTGCCTACAGCCACGACAGCCTGCTCAGCGGGTCGACCAATCTATCGGCCAGGACGCAGACGTTCTTCGTCCCGAAGGCATCGGACTCGGATCCCGATGCGACCAGCGACTATTACCGCTACCAGATCCGAAACGTGGGGGGCACGTTGCGCGTGGTGCGCAGCGAATGGAGCAAGGCCCGGGTCGAAGGCGTCGACAATGCGGGATGTTCCTCCTCCAGCGGGCGCAACTGGCGCCATTGCGCCTTCGCCACCCCGACCGGACGCACCGAAGCACTGGAGATGGCCAACTTCGCGACCTGGTACTCCTACCATCGCACCCGCATCAAGGTCGCCAAGGCGGGCGCGAGCGAAGCCTTCGGCCAGCTCGGCTCCAACATCCGCGTCGGTTACGACTCCATCTGGAACCGCAGCCCCTACGCGATTCCGGTGTCCAGCGATGGCGGGCTGTTCAAGGGCAGCAACCGCAGCAACTGGTTCGACCACCTGCAGGCGGCGAACGGCAATTCCGGAACGCCGTTGAAAGGTGCGCTGCAGCGGGCGGGGATGTATTTCGAAAACACCGACGCCACCGGACCGTGGGGCCCGGAGACCGGGGCCAACCAGATCAGCTGCCGCCAGAATTTCGCCATCCTGACCACAGACGGCTACTGGAACAACAACAGCGGATACACCGCCGTGGGCGATGTCGACGGTGTCGATGGCACCACGATCAGCCCGAAGGTACCGAAGGACCCAAAAAATCCGGCCGCCTCGAATTACAAGTACACGCCCGCGAGCCCCTACAGCGACAACTTCAAGGGCAACAGGGGCAGCCTGTATTCGGCAGCCGACACGCTCGCCGATGTCGCGATGCATTACTGGAACCGCGACCTGGTCAGCACGCTCGACAACGACGTGCCGACATCGACCGCCGATCCGGCCTTCTGGCAGCACATGGTCACCTTTGGCGTGTCCATCGGCCTGCAGGGGCGGCTGGATCCGAAGTCAGACCTGCCTTCGATCACCAACGGCAGCAAGCACTGGGGCGACCCGACCGACACCGAGGACCTCGATCGCATCGACGACCTCTGGCACGCCTCGGTCAACGGGCATGGCAATTTCGTCGCCGCCGCCAATCCGACCCAGTTCGCACAGGGCCTGATCGATGCCCTGACCACGGTCGCGGCGCGCCTGGGTTCGGCATCCAACGTGACGGCCAACAGCACATCGTTCCAGACCGACACGCGCGTGTACCAGGCCAGTTACGTGTCCGGCAAATGGACTGGCGAACTGGCGGCGTACGAAGTCAGCAAGGCTGGCGTGTCGAGCGTGGACGCCGATGGTGATGGGCTGCCCGATGCCGTGTGGCAGGCGTCCAAGGGCATTCCGGCGACGGGCCGCAGCATCTTCACCTGGGATACGGCCGGTGCGACGTTTCCGACCGCGGCGCAGACCACGGCACTGGATCAGACCAGCCGTGCGCTGTCGCCGGTCTCGGGCGCGGACAACGCGGCATACATCGCCGGCAATCGATCGAAGGAGCGTCGTAACAACGGCAAGCTGCGCGACCGCGACAGCCTGCTGGGCGACATCGCCGACTCCTCGCCGATCTACGTCAAGGACAGCGAGACGATCTTCGTAGGCGCCAACGACGGCATGCTGCACGCCATCAACGCGAGCAGCGGCGCCGAGAGGTTCGCCTACGTCCCGGCCGGCCTGGACCTGGCGAACCTGGCCAGCCTGAGCGATCCGCAATACGTGCATCGCTACTTCGTGGATGGACCGATCGCGGTCTCCACCCACACCCAGACACCGGCGAAGAACTACCTGGTCGGCGCGCTCGGGCGCGGGGGCAGGGGCGTGTTCGCACTCGACGTCAGCGATCCGACCGCGTTTGGCACCAGCAATGTGTTGTGGGATGGCACAGGCAGCGCGCTCGGCGGCGACATGGGTGACGTCCTTGGCGCGCCGCTGATCGCCAAGCTCAACGACGGCAGCACCGGCGTGATCGTGTCCAATGGCATCAACAGCGTCAACGGCGATGCGGTGCTGTTCGTGATCGACCTGGCGACCGGCACGGTTCTGCGCCGGCTCGATACCGGCGCTGGCAGCGACAACGGCCTGTCCGCGCCCCGTGGCGCCGACGTCAACGGCGATGGCAAGGTCGATTATGTGTATGCGGGCGATCTGAAGGGGAACGTCTGGAAGTTCGACCTGCATTCAACGACTTCGTCGGACTGGGCCGTCGCCAATGCCGGCGCGGCGATGTTCACCGCCACCGACGACGCCGGCAACGCGCAGCCGATCACGGCCGGGCTGGCGATCGCGCGCGATCCATCCACCAACAAGATCTGGGTGTTCGTCGGCACCGGCAGCTTCATGACCACCGGCGATGCGGCGGACGCCAGCGTGCAGTCGATCTACGGCCTGGTCGACAACTCGACCACGATCAGCGGCCGGAGCGCGCTTGCCGAGCGCAAGATACTGGTGTCCACCACGCTCGACAACCGCCTCGTGCGCGGATTCGAAGCCGCATCGAGCCTGCCCGCGGGCAAGCCAGGCTGGTATATCGACCTGGACAATCCGACCGCAGGCGAGCGCGTGGTGAGCGATCCGCGCGTGCACGGCAGCGTGCTGCTCGCGGCCAGCCTGATCCCGCCGACCGGCAATACCTGCGCGGCCGGCGGCTCGGGCTACATCAATGCAATGGACGCGTTCACCGGGACCAGCCTCGCGGCGCCGTACTTCGACATCAACGGCGATGGCAAATACGACGGCAGCGACGAGGTCACCTCTGACGGCACCGTGGTGCCGGTGGGGTCGGTCGATGTCGGCGTCGGCATGCCGACGTTGCCGACGCTGATCGAGCAGTTGCTGGTGGTGGGCGGATCGAAGGGGACGCTGGGTTCGATCGCGGTGAATCCGCAGGGCGGGTCGCCGCGCCGTATTTCCTGGCGCGAGATCCTCAGGGACTGACATGGCCGACATCTCCAGCGGCAATGCCCCGCGTGCGCAACTCACAGTGCGTCCGCGTGGCTTCACACTGCTTGAATTGATGATCACGGTCGCGATCGTCGCCATCCTCGCCGCCGCGGCGCTGGCAAGCTACGGCTATGCGACGGTCAAGAGCCGCCGGGCGGCCGCCAAGGGCTGCCTGACCGAAGGCGCGCAGTTCATGGAGCGCTATTACACGTCCAATTTCACCTACGCCGGCGCGGCCCTGCCGGCTTGTTCGTCGGACGTAAAACCTTATTATCGAGTGGAATTTTCCGGTACGCCGGATGGCAGCAGCTACGTCGTGCAGGCGGTTCCACTGGCCGGGCAGGCCAGGGGCGACTCCCTGTGCGGAACCCTTTCGATCAACCAGGTCGGCCACCGGACCGAGTCTGGGACCGGCAGCGTGGCGGATTGCTGGTAGGCGCCTCGCGGCCTGCGTGCGCCATGTGCGTCGCGATCGCAGGCTGGTGGCCTGCAGGGTGTCGGATGCAGGCAGGCGATCCGGATCCGTCTGGTGGGCGGTGCAGGGTTCGAACCTGCGACCCTTGCCGTGTGAAGGCAATGCTCTACCGCTGAGCTAACCGCCCGAAGGGTGCGCAGTATAGCGGCGCGCCCGGCAGAGGCCAACGGGTTGTCTGCAGAAAAATCGCTCCGGTCGTTGATGCCAGCCCTGCCCGTGGCGACGGGCGCAGGCAGCTTCCGCTGCTAGTACGCCCGGCACTGCACGAAACGCACCGGCTTGCGGCTGCCTGCCGGGGGCTGCAACTGGAGCCGGGTGGCGCCGAGTTCATCGTCCTGTTCCAGCAGCGGGCAGATCGAGGGCAGGGGATCGCTGGTGTCATCGACCAGTTGCACCAGCAGCGTCGACTGGGTTTCCCAGACGGCGCGATCGACTAGTGGCAGGCTCGCGATCGCTGCTGCGACAGCCTTGCGCCGGCGCATGAGTTCGGCCGGAGCATCGTCTTTGGCAAGCGCCGTCGGGCTGGTCGTCGCGGGTGACGGCAATGGCGACGCGGGCGTTGCGACCGGGGCGGATGCCGGGGTCGTGGTCCCGGTCGCCACGTGGGTTTCCGGCCGGGTCGTGGGCACGCTCGCCGCGGCAGCCGGCAGATCGGACACATCGGGGGACGTGTCCGGTTGTTCGCGCCGCATCAGCATGAACAGCACCAGCCCCAGCACCAGTCCGAGCAGCCACGCCATCAGTACCTGCTGGCGCGATCGGGCCTTGGATGGTGCCGAGATCGCGTCGCGTTGTTCTTCGGGCAACAACGGCCGCAGCTCGGGCCACAAGGTTGGGCCGTCCATCAGTTCGATCCGCTGCGCGCGGGCCAGCGGCCGCGCTTCGGGCGCGAACTGCCCCGGCGTGACCAGCAGGCCCCCCGCAAGGTTGTGCATGCGGATGGCATTGGCGAATTCAGCAATGGCGGTCGATCCAAGTACGTAGGCGGCGCCGTGCTTGGACGAAAGCAGGAACCGCTGGCCGTTCCGCTCCAGGACGTAGTCGCCTTCCTCGCCGGGCGAGTTGGGCTCGAAGGTGCGCTCGTAGCCGCGGCGGATCAGGGCATCGAGCACCAGGTGGATGAAGTCGCGCCAACGCATGCCGGCCAGCGCCGCGACGCCGGCCGCGGCTTCCTCACGTGGCAGGCGGACGCGGTGCAGGTACAGCGTCGCCGGAATGCCGACGACCAGCACGCTCATCACCGGAAACACCCATTGCGCCCAATCGCCCACGCCAACCTCACCGCCCGGAACCGAGGCGGAAGGATAGTCGAAACGTCCGCGGGCCTGTGTGTTGGCCGGGCGCGATGCGGGCGGCTGCGGGGCAGCCGCGATGCGAGCCGGTCGTCAGCCCAGGCGCTCGGCCAGCACCCGGCGCATTTCCTGTTCGATCGGGCCCTTCATCGCCGCGAACAACATCCCCAGCCGGGCATCCACCAGCAGCGCGCCCGGCACCAGCGCGACCTGGCCATCGACGCCGCTGCGCTTGAAATGCAGCACGTCGCCTTCCCAGCGATAGTCCAGCCCGAATCGCTGGCCGAGCTTGATCGCGAAATCCTCGACCGCCTGGCGCGCCTGTGCCGGCGGCAACGAATGGGGATGGCGGATCTGGATGGTCGACATGGATCGGTCCTGGGCAGTGGCCGGCGAAGCGTCATTGTGCGATGGCGGCGCGGTTGGGCCAAATCGCCATGGACGCTGCCTCGCGGCCTGCGCGCGCGAGTTGGAGCTTCTGCTAAATTGCCGCCGGTGGAAGAGATCAAGCTCAGGATTGCCGGTGCGGATGGCGAGACCGCGCTGGGCGCGGGCGTGCATGCCATCGGCCGCGATGCCCGTGGCACCATCGGTGTTGTCGGCGACGGCCGCGATGCGTTGCTGCGATTCTGCGTGGACCGGCGTGGCGTGTGGATGACGGTCGACGACGCCGCGCGTGGCGTGCACGTCAACGGCCGCCCGGTGCGCCGGATGGCCATGTTGCGCGTCGGCGACACGGTCCATGTCGACGGCGCCGAAGTCATGCTGATCGGCACGCCGGCGCTGGACATGCCGGCGAAGCTGGGCAACACGCCGGTGGAAGCCGGCATCGATCCGCGGGTCGTCTTGCGCGGCGTCGGTGGGCGATACCACGGCCGAAGCTTCACCCTCGAACGGCCGCGCCTGGTGGGCCGCGCCGCCGACGCCGACATCCGCATCGACGATGGCGCGTTCGCCGATCGCCATGCGCGGATCGACATGAGCCAGGACGTGATCGTGCTGCGCGACCTGGGTTCGGCCGAGGGCAGCATCGTCAACGGCGAGCAGGTGCGCGACGCCGTGCTGCGCCCGGGCGACCAGATCGTCTTCGATGCGCACCACCGCTTCGTGGTCGAAGCGCCTGCGCGCGCCATGGGGCAGGCCGGAGCCCCGGAGTTGTCCGACGACGAGAATCGGGAACTGCCGTCTCCGCAAGGCTCGGGTCGTTCCGGGCGCCGCCTGCCGTGGCTGCTGCTCGCGGCGCTGCTGATCGCGATGGCATTGAGCGCGTTGCTGCTGTTCGGGGTCCAGGCCTAGCGATTTGCGTGCCTGCGGCATCGGCCGGGCGTCCGGGCCGGATCCGCCGACCGGCCATGCCGGCGGTGGCGGCCATCCCCCGCCGGGGCGGATGCCGGGAGCCTGCATTTGCAGGCAGGCGCCCCGGGCCGGGCCCAAGCCCTGCTGCGCTGCGGCATACTCGCCGCTCCCTTCCGACGAGTCGTGCCGATGTCGCGTGTCCACAACTTCAGCGCCGGGCCGGCGACCTTGCCGCTGGCCGTCCTCGAACAGGCACGCGACGAGATGCTCGACTGGCGCGGGGTCGGCGCCTCGATCGTCGAACTGAGCCATCGCGGACCGGAATTCATGCAGGTCGCCGCGCAGACGGAAAGCGACCTGCGCACGCTGCTGTCCATTCCCGACGACTACGCCGTGCTCTTCCTGTCCGGCGGCGCCACCACCCAGCAGGCCCTGCTGGCGCTGAACTTCGCCGCGCCGGGCCAGGCGGCGGACTACGTAATCACCGGCCATTGGGGCAAGACCGCGCTCAAGCAGGTCAAGCCCTACGTCCAGGCCAACGTCGCCGCGAGCAGCGAGGCCGATGGCTTCCGCAGCATCCCGCCGCGCCCGGACTGGCAGCTGTCCCCGGATGCCGCATACCTGCACATCACCGCGAACGAAACCATCCACGGCGTCGAATTCCGCGATGCGCACCTGGACGCGATCGGCGACACCGGCGGCGTGCCGCTGTTCGCCGACTTCAGCTCGAGCATCGCTTCGGAGCCGCTGGACATCGCGCGCTTCGGCATGGTCTACGGCGGCGCGCAGAAGAACCTCGGCCCGGTCGGCATCAGCGTCGCGATCGTCCGGCGCGACCTGTTCGAGCGCGCCGGCCAGCCGCGCGCGGACATCTTCGACTACCGCTCGCACCTGGCGAAGGAGTCGATGCTCAACACCCCGCCGAGCTGGAACTGGTACCTGCTCGGGCTGACCGTAAAATGGATGCTGGACGAAGGCGGCGTGGAGGAGTTCGCGCGCCGCAACGCGCGCAAGGCGGCGCTGCTGTACGCGGCGATCGATGGCTCCGGCGGCTTCTATCGCAACGAGGTGGATGCGGCGGTGCGCTCGCGCATGAACGTGCCGTTCTTCCTCCACGACGCCACGCTCGACAAGGGGTTCCTGGAGCAGGCGAAAGCGGCCGGGCTGATTTCGCTCAAGGGCCATCGCGCCCTCGGCGGCATGCGCGCGTCGCTCTACAACGCCATGCCCGAAGCGGGCGTGGTGGCGCTGGTGGCGTTCATGCGCGATTTCCAGCAGCGGCACGGCTGACTGCCGTTGCCGCTGCGCCATGCGTCGATGAGGAAGGGACCGATGTGCCAGGCGCCAGGGCAAGCGTTTCCAGGCCATCGGGCGGTGGCACGGTGACGGACGCAGGCGCCGACGAAACCTTCTTCGCGCAGCGGGCGCAACCCGGCATCCGGGGCCTGCGCGCCTACGATCCCGGCCACGACCTGGTCGCGCTGCGCGCACGGCGCGCGCCCGATCCGCTGGTCGAACTGGGCTCCAACGAAAATCCGCAGGGTGCGTCGCCCGCGGCGCGGGCTGCCGTGCTGGATGCGCTTCACCAGCTGCACCGTTATCCCGATCCGCTCGGTGGCGCGCTCAAGCGGGCGCTGGCGCAACGCCTGGATGTCGCGCCTGCGCAACTGCTGCTGGGCAATGGTTCGCACGAATTGCTGATGCAGTTCGCGCAGGTGTTTTCGGGACCCGGCGACGAGATCGTCGCCTCGCAGTACGGGTTCGCGGTCTACGCGCTGGCCGCGCAGGCGGCAGGGGCCACGCTGTGGCAGGCGCCGGCATTCGCGCGCGACCACCCGATGGCGCGCGGACACGACCTGGAGGCGATCGCGGCGCGGATCGGCCCGCGCACGAAGATCGCCTACCTCGCCAACCCCAACAATCCCACCGGCACCTGGTACGGCGCCGAGGCCTTCGCCGCGTTCATGGCGCGGGTGCCAGACACCGTGCTGGTCGTCGTGGACGAGGCCTATCACGAATATGCCGATGCACCCGACTACGCATCGGCGCAGGTCCTGCAGGCCGCGCATCGCAACCTGGTCGTGACCCGCACCTTCAGCAAGGCGTACGCACTGGCGGGATTGCGCGTCGGCTACGCGATCGCCAACGCGGGCCTCATCGCCGTGATGGAGCGCGTGCGCGAAAGCTTCAACGTCAACCTGCCCGGCCTGGCTGCCGCGCAGGCGGTGCTGGACGACCAGCCACACCTGCAGTGGGCGCTGGCGCGCAATGTCGAAGCGCGCGAAGCACTGGCCAAGGCCTTGCGCCAGCGTGGGTGGTTCGTGCATCGCTCGCTGACGAACTTCCTGCTGGTCGAATTTGGCGCAGGCACCGCGCGGGTGGAAGCCGGGCTGTTGGCCCACGGCGTGGTGGTGCGGCCGATGGCCGGTTATGGCCTGCCGGACTGCCTGCGCATCACCGTCGGCGAGGCGGGCGAGAACCGGCGCCTGCTCGCGGCGCTGGACGCATTGTGAGCGGCGCCGCCCGCCAGGACTGGGTCGCCGGCAGGCGCGGCCCGCTGACCGGCACCCTCCGCGTGCCGGGCGACAAATCGGTGTCGCATCGCGCGGTGATGCTCGCCGCACTGGCGGACGGGATCTCGCGGATCGAGGGCTTCCTCGAGGGCGAAGACACCCGCGCCACGGCCTCGGTATTCGCGCGGATGGGTGTGCGTTTCGAAGCGCCCGCTGCAGGCGTCCGCATCGTGCACGGCGTGGGCGTCGATGGCCTGCGGGCGCCGGATGGGCCACTGGACTGCGGCAATGCCGGCACCGCGATGCGCCTTCTCGCCGGGGTGTTGAGCGCACAGGCGTTCGACAGCGTGCTGGTCGGCGACGCGTCCCTGTCGCGGCGGCCGATGCGGCGGGTGATCGATCCGCTGCAGCAGATGGGTGCGCGGATCGCGTCCAGCGATGGCCTGCCGCCGCTACGGATCCACGGTGCGCGCTTGCACGGCATCGATTACCGATTGCCGGTGGCCAGCGCACAGGTGAAATCGGCGCTGCTGCTGGCCGGCCTGTGGGCCGATGGCGACACCTGCGTGCATGAGCCGCATCCCACCCGCGACTACACCGAACGCATGCTGCGCGCCTTTGGCGTCGCGATCGACTACGCGCCCGGTACCGCGCACCTGCGCGGCGGACAGCGGCTGCGCGCCTGCGAGCTGCGGGTGCCAACCGATTTTTCCTCGGCGGCCTTCTTCATCGTGGCGGCGACGCTGGTGCCGGGATCGGCGCTGCGGATCGAGCGCGTGGGCATGAATCCGCGTCGTACCGGCCTGCTGCAGGCGCTGCGTGCCATGGGCGCGGATATCGAAGCGCATGCCGTCGATGGCAGCGATCGCGACGACGCTGTCGCCGACCTGGTGGTACGGCATGCACCCCTGCATGGGATCGATCTTCCCGTCGAGATCGTTCCCGACATGATCGATGAGTTCCCGGCATTGTTCGTGGCGGCCGCCTGCGCGACGGGCACGACGGTTGTGCGGGGGGCTGCCGAGTTGCGGGTCAAGGAATCCGATCGCATCGCCACCATGGTGGCGGGGCTGCGCGCGCTCGGCATCGCCTGCGAGGAATCCGCCGATGGCGCAACGATCCACGGCGGACGTTTGCGGGGCGGACGGGTGGACTCGCATGGCGACCACCGCGTCGCGATGGCGTTCGCGGTCGCCGGGCAGCGCGCGGACGGTGATGTACGCATTGCCGACGTGGCCAACGTGGCGACGTCGTTCCCGGGTTTCGATGCGCTCGCCGCCGACGTCGGCTTCGGGCTTCGTACCGCGGGGCTGTAGCGTTCCATCCGGCAGCTTCGCGGGGAAGCCGAGCCACTCGCAACAAAATGGCCTGATGGTCGCTGGCGGCAAACGCATGCCGATGCGGCAGTGCGGTCTCAGGAGCGCGGAGAAGCCGCGGCAGGCGGGACCGGCAACGGCATCGGCGCGGTGTGGCCTGCGTAGTGGTTGTAGAACGCCCAGCCCAGCGCGAACAGCGCCAGCAGGATCAGCAGCCAGAACAGCGGGTGCGTGCGCTTGGTCGGGCGATCGTCCGCCGGGTTGCGGCGGAGCGGATCGTCGCCACGGGAATCATCGAGCGACATGGCAGGACCCATCGGGAGCGTCCAAGCCTGCCACGACGGTTGTTGCGTGCGCGTGCGCGCCGCCGTGGCTCAACGGTCGGCGTTGAACGTGATCGGCACCTGCACCTCGCCAGCCACCGGCTGCCCATTGCGCTGCGCCGGCTGGAACCGCCAGCGCTTGACCGCGTCGCTGGCGGCGCGGTCAAGCTCGCGCGAGCGGCTGCTTTGCACCAGGTCGATCGCATAGGGCATGCCCAGCGGGTCCACGTGCACGCGCAGCAGCACCGTGCCGGAGTCGCCGTTGCGATACGCGGCGGGCGGGTAGCCTGGCGCGGGTGCGCGGATCGGCACTGGTGGGGTGAAGGCGGCGGCCGGAGCGGGTGCTGCCGGGCCTGCCGGCGTCGGCGCCCGCGGCGCGGCGGGGGCTGGAACGATGTGCGGCTGCGGCGCGGGCGTCGCGGACGGTGCTTCGTCCGATGGCTCCGCCAGCCCGCTGGCGTTGCCTGCCGCCTCACTGGCCGGAAGCGGCGCCGGCAGCGGTTCGAACTGCTGGCCCTGGGCGGCGTCGGGCAACGCCTGCGCACGGTAGAAGTCGTTGCCGCGGTCGCGCCACCAATACGCCATGAACAGCACCAGTCCGATCGCGAACGCGGCGGCGACCCACAGCCAGGTGCGCACGGCGGGCCGCCACGCGCGCCATGCGCGGGCGGGAGTGGATCGGACGGCATTGCGCGGCGGCTGGGCGGGCATCGGAGGCTCGGTGACGGCGTCGGTCCATTCTTGCATGCGCATGGAGCCTGCCAAAACACGGATAATCCGGGGCCCAGCCACTCCGGTTCGATCCATGCTCGATCCTGCATTGCTCCGCACCCAGTCTTCCGACCTCGCTGGCCGCCTGCGCCAGGCGCGCGGTTTCGAGCTCGATGTCGCCGCCCTCACGGACCTGGAAAGCGAGCGCAAGCAGCTGCAGGTGCGCACGCAGGAACTGCAGAACCTGCGCAATACGCGCAGCAAGGCGATTGGCCAGGCCAAGGGCAGGGGCGAGGACGTGTCGGCATTGATGGCCGAGGTGGCCGGTTTCGGCGACGAACTCAAGGCCAGCGAAGCGCGGCTGGACGACATCCGCGCGCGGATCGAGGCGATCGCGCTCGGCATTCCCAACCTGCCTGACGCCTCGGTGCCGGAAGGGCGCGATGAAACCGGCAATGTCGAGCAGCACCGCTGGGGCGCGCCGCGGCAATTCGATTTCCCGGTCAAGGACCACGTCGAACTCGGCGCCCGCCACGGCTGGCTGGACGGGGATGTCGCGGCGAAGCTTTCCGGCGCGCGTTTCACCGTCCTGCGCGGGCAGCTGGCCCGGCTGCATCGGGCGCTGGCGCAGTTCATGCTCGACCTCCACACCGGCGAACACGGTTACGAGGAAACCAACGTCCCGTTGCTCGTGAACGCCGACTCGATGCGCGGCACCGGGCAGCTGCCGAAGTTCGAGGACGACCTGTTCTCGACGATGGTCGGGGAGGGCGCGGGCGACCAGGATTCCGCGTCCGCTGCGAACAAGCGCTACCTGATCCCGACCTCGGAAGTGCCGCTGGCCAACATCGTCCGCGACGAGATCGTCGACGAGGCGCGGCTGCCGCTGCGCATGACGGCGCACTCGCTGTGCTTCCGCGCCGAAGCCGGCAGCCACGGACGCGACACCCGCGGCATGATCCGCCAGCACCAGTTCGAGAAGGTCGAGCTGGTTTCGATCACCCGGCCCGACGCCAGCGACGCCGAGCATGAGCGCATGACGCGCAATGCCGAAGTCGTGCTCGAACGCCTGGGACTGCCTTACCGTCGCGTGCTGCTGTGCACCGGCGACATGGGGTTCGCCGCGATCAAGACCTTCGACCTGGAAGTCTGGCTGCCGTCGCAGGACAGCTACCGCGAGATTTCCTCCTGCTCCAACGACGGCGACTTCCAGGCACGCCGCATGCAGGCGCGCTGGCGCAATCCGGCCACGGGCAAGCCCGAGCTGGTGCACACGCTCAATGGCTCCGGCGTCGCTGTTGGCCGTGCGCTGATCGCGGTGATGGAAAACTACCAGCAGGCCGACGGCTCGATCATCGTTCCGGACGTCCTGCGGCCGTACATGGGCGGCGCCGAGCGGATCGCCTGACGCGATCTCCCGGTCACGCCGCCCGCGCCAGCGGCGTGCGGATCGACGCGTGCGCCGCGGCCATGGCGTCTTGGCGTTGCTGCGGCGACATCGCCAGGCCTTCGGCGCGGACGAATTCGATGTCCGTGATGCCAAGGAATCCGAACACCTGCCGCAGGTAGGGCTCCTGGAAATCCGTCGTACCACCCTGGTGGAACCCGCCCCGGGTGCTGGCGATGATCACCAGCTTGCCGCCAGCCAGGCCCTGGGGACCGTGCTCGGTGTAGCGGAAGGTGCGGCCCGCCACCGCGACCCGGTCGATCCAGGCCTTGAGCGTCGAGGGCACGCTGAAGTTGTACATCGGTGCCCCGATCACCACGACATCGGCTTCGAGGAACTCCTGCATCACCCGCTCGGCCTCGGCGGCTTCCGCCGGATCGGAGCCCGCCAGCGAACCGGCCCCCAGGTGGGGCAACGGCTGCGCGGCGAGATCGCGATGGCGGACCTGCAGTCCCGGCACGGCGTTCTGCCAGCGGGCGACGATCGCGGCACTGAGCGGGCGGCTGGCGGAGTTCTGGCCGAGGATGCTGGAGTCCAGGTGCAGGAGTTTCATGGCGGTGGTCCCGTTGCAGGGCGGCATTGCGCCGCGACTCGTGCAAGGTAGGCCGTTGCAACAGCGGGATAAAGATGGTCGAATATCACGCATCGTTCCAATAATGGAACCACCCGGACACGGCCATGCAGGACCTCAACGATCTGTATTACTTCGCGATGGTCGTGGACCACGGTGGATTCGCCGCCGCCGAACGTGCGCTGGGAATCCCGAAATCACGCCTGAGCCGCCGGATCACGCAATTGGAAAGCGACCTCGGTGTGCGCCTGCTGCAACGCTCCACGCGCCGCTTCGCCGTGACCGACGTCGGCAACGGCGTCTACCGGCATGCGCAGACGATGCTGGCCGAAGCCAATGCCGCGCGCGAGGTCGTCGACCGGCTCAGCGCCGAGCCGCGCGGGGCGGTGCGCGTCAGCGTCCCGGTGAGCCTGGCGCAACAGCAGATGCCCCAGCTGTTGCCGGAATTCCTCGCCCGCTACCCGCAGGTCCGGGTCCAGCTGCAGGTCAGCAACCGCAAGGTCGACGTCATCAATGAAGGCATCGATGTCGCCCTGCGCGTGCGTTCGCGGCTCGACGACGATGGCGAGCTCGTCCTGCGACGTTTCGGCGAGATCCAGGAATTGCTGGTGGCCAGTCCGAAGTACCTGGACGGCATGGGCCGCCCGCAGGATCCCGATGATCTTGCCAGCCATGTCACGCTGAGCATCAGCGAGGACGAGGTCCGCCAGCGCTGGGAACTGCACGGGCCCGATGGCGACGTGCGGCGGGTGGAGCTCAAGCCGCGGGTGTCGGGTTCGGACTTCCCGATGCTGCTGTCGCTGGCCGAGCAGGGCCTGGGTGTCACCCTGCTGCCCGAGACACTGTGCGCGCGGCAGGTGCGCAACGGCACCCTGGAAGTGGTGCTGCCGCAATGGCGCCTGCCGCAGGGCATCTTCCACGCGGTCTTCGCATCCAGGCGCGGATTGTTGCCGGCAGTGCGCGTATTCATCGATTTCCTCGCGGAGAAAATGCCCCCGCTGCTCGATGCCGCGCGATTGGATTGCCGCGAATGCAAGCAGCACCGAAAAGCAGCTGTCACTTCCCCGCACGCGAAGGCGATGGCCACGAGCTGATGCGCACGCGGTCGGATGCGCACGGCATTCCGGTCATCGTCAACGCGCATGCGGGCGGTGGGGACGCGGAGGATGCCGGCGACAGCCTGCGCGCTGCATTCGAGCGGCATGGCCTGCAGGCGCGGGTGATGACGCTCACGCACGGGCAGTCGATCGCGGACACCGTCGATGCGCTGCTCGCTCAGGGCGAGAGATGCATCGTCGCCGCCGGCGGCGACGGCACCATCAACGCCGTCGCGGCGCGGCTGCTCGACAGCGATGTCGCCCTCGGCGTGCTGCCGATGGGGACGCTCAACCATTTCGCGCGCGACATCGGCATTGCGTCGTCGATCGACGATGCCGTCGCCGTGCTTGCCGCCGGCCACTGCATCGCCTGCGACGTGGGCGAGGTCAACGGCCGCATCTTCCTCAACAACTCGGGGATCGGGATGTACCCGCGCATCGTCGCCGAGCGCGAGCGCGTGCAGCGACGCCTCGGCGCCGGCAAATGGCCCGCGATGCTGCGTGCGACCTGGGACAGCCTCCGGCATCCCCACAGCAGTGACGTCGCCGTCTTCGTCGATGGCGACACCGTCCATCACCAGACGCCGTTCGTGTTCGTCGGCAACAATGCCTATGAATTCGAAGGCTTCGCGCTCGGGCGCCGCCGTCGGCTGGATGGCGGCATGTTGTCGCTATGCATCCTGCGCGGGAAATCGGCTTTCGGGTTCCTGTGGATGGCGCTGCGGTCGCTGCTGGGCATCGGTTCGCATCGCGACGACTTCGATGCCTACGCCACGACCGAGGCGCAGGTGCACCTGTGCCGGCATGACGTCAAGGTTTCGACCGACGGCGAAGTCAATTCGATGACCTCGCCGGTGTGCTATCGCATCCGCCCCAAGGCGTTGCGGGTCCTTGCGCCCGCGCCTGCCTCCACGGACGAGGCTGCGGGGTGATGCGCACCATCGCCCATCTGTCGGACCTGCACTTCGGGCGTGTCGACCCGGTGCTGCTCGATCCGCTGGTCGCGGCGGTGACGGCGGCGGCGCCGGACGTGGTGGCGATTTCGGGCGATCTCACCCAGCGCGCCAAGGCCTGGCAGTTCGAACAGGCGGACGCCTTCCTGCAGCGCCTGCCGCAGCCGTGCATCGTCGTGCCGGGAAACCACGACGTGCCGCTGTACGACGTGCTGCGCCGGTTCGCCGCGCCATTGCGCCGTTATCGACGGATCATCACCCCGGACCTGGCGCCGTTCCACCGCGACGACGCGATCGCCGTGCTCGGCCTGAACACGGCGCGCTCGCTCACCTTCAAGGGCGGCCGACTCAACGAAGAACAACTGGCGCTGGCCCGGGAACGCTTGGCGCCGCTGGACGAGGACATCGTGCGCGTGGTCGTCACCCACCATCCGTTCGACCTGCCGGCGCATGGCGACGAAGACGACATCGTCGGCCGGGCGCACATGGCGATGCGCACGTTCGCCCATTGCGGAATCGACCTGTTCCTCTCCGGCCACCTGCATGTGTCTCACGCGGCCGGTACGGCCGGTCGTTACGCGATTCCGGGGTTTGCCGCGCTCGTGGTGCAGGCAGGGACGGCGACTTCGACCCGCGGCCGTGGCGAGGCGAACTCGTTCAACGTGATCCGCACCGCGTCCGCGCGGATCGAGGTGGAAACGCATTCCTGGCAGCCTGGGCTCGGCGCGTTCGCGGCCTCCAGCCGCAGCGTGTTCACGCGCAACGACGGGATCTGGGCGCCCGCGCCGTAAGCGTCGGCATCAGGTCGACGGATCGATCCGCGGCAACCGCCAGGCCGCGCGCAGGCGCCGGTACTCGGCCATCGGCAGCAGCACGAAGACAGGAATTCGCTCCGGGCGCAGCCACCCCAGCAGTGCCTCCATCGTCGACGGCGCCATGGCGGTACATCCGGTGGTGGGATCGGCCGGTGATTTCCACAGGTGCGCGAAGATGCAACTGCCCCCCATGGCCTGTGCCTGCCGGTTGTGCCCGATGACGAAGCCGAGCCGGTAACGCTGGTCGCCATCGGCATGCAGGTCGCGGCGCATCGGTTCGGTCGCCTGCGCGACCGCGGCCTGGCCGACCAGATCAGCGTCGACGATGCGGTTGTAGTAGGGCGAACCGCTGACGTCGACGCAGTAATCCGATGCGCGCATGGGCGCGTAGTGCAACGCCGTGGCCGCGGCGGGTGCATAGCCGAAGGCTTCGCCGATCGGGAACACCCCCGCCGGGCTGCGGCCATCGCCTTCGCGTTTCTTCGGGCCGGGGTGGCCGTCCGAATGCAGGCCCAGGCCCCAGGCGGCGCCGTTGCGGCCGATCATCACCGGTTGCGCGTCGCCGACCTGGCGCCAGTCGCCGGCGCTGCGTTCGTAGCGGCGCTGGATGCCGTGGTCGGCATCCCAGTCGGCGGTCGTCACCAGCACCAGTTGCATCGCCTGCTGCCAGCGGATGGCTTCGGTGGCGGCTGGCGGCCGATGGACGCAGCCCGCCAGCAGTGCGGTCAGGACGAGCGGCGCAATAAAACGCCGCCATGGCATGGCTGGGGAATTCATGGTGCGGCCCGGATGCGGACGATGTCGGTGACGCGATCGACGAAGCGGGTGCCGTCGTCGAAGCGCAGTGGCGTCAACGGTGTCACCGAGACCGCATTGAGATGCAGTGGCCGCAGGGCGCCGTTCGCGTCGCGCACGTTACCGCGATGGATGTCGTGGATCACGTAGGGCTCCTGGCCGATGCGGCCGATTACCAGCATCACGTGCCCGGGCAGGTACACCAGGTCGCCGACGCGCAGGCTGCGCAGCGCCGCCTGCCGTTCCGCGGCGGTGGCCGGATGCAGGCGAGCCAGCGCCGGGCTGCGCGCCTGGTCGCCGGTGTTCCGCGGCAACTGCACCCCCATGCTGCGATAGACCTCGGACACGAAGCCGCTGCAGTCGCGGCTGCCGTAATCGTGTCCCCAGCCGTAACGCTCGCCGAGGAACCGGAACGCCTGGCGCAGCACGTTGCGTCGGGTCAGCGGCAGCGGCGTCGCGGACGTGCTGGCGATTTTCGGGATCAGTGCCGCTGCGAATCGAAGGCTGCCGTCGTCGGCCCGCACCGGCAACAGCACCGGCCACGCGGTGTAGGCGTTCTGGCCGTTGACGACATCGGCCGCGCCGGTGGCCAATGGAAGGCGTACGCCCATGTCGACGTCGATTTCGGACACGGACGGCGCTTCCGGGGTGAACACCGTGCGCACGCGGGCACCGGTGATCCAGCGCGCGGGCGCGCGATCGACGTAATCGAAGACCTGTTGCCGGCTGCCTTCGGCGATGGCCTCGCGCGCCACCCACGCCGCGTAGCGGAGACTGACGATGAACAACCACTGCCGGTCGCGGCTCTGGTGGATGATCGCCACCGGCGTGCCGGGAAACAGCGCGCTCTCCTGGAAGCGATCGATGTCGGTGTCGCCCGGCGTGGAGAACATCCGCGCGGCCGAAGGAAAACCACGCAACGCCGCGCGACGCACCACCAGCCCATAGCGGATGGGCTGGACTTCGGGGATCGTGTCCAGCGCGCGATTGGCAACGATGGCGTCGAGCATGGACGGTGCGACCGGCGCACCGCTGGCATCGAACATCGGCACGACGGGCGGCGTGGACAGCGTCGTGATCCATTCCGCGACCTGAGCGCGCGGCAACTGCGCGGGTAGCGTGCGCAGGTCATGCATGGTCGGATCCAGGCGCGTCAGGCGGGCGTTCTGGCGGGCGATGGCGGCTCGGTCGAGCAGTGCCGCATCCGGGTGGTGCAGGCGCGCGATCCAGTAAGCCGGCGTGAGGTATGCCTCGCGGATCCCAGGCACAAGCGCCGTCGCCTGCGTGCCCGTTGCCATTGCGTTGGATGCGATGCACAGCACGCCCAGCAGCACTATGTTCGCGCCCCTGGCTGCGCGTCGCGGGAACCGCGTCCGCCGTGGATGTTCCGCCGACCTCATCGCCACCACCTGGATTTGCTGCGCCCTCATCCCGCCATCCCCGACAGCACCGATGCCATCACCAGGCCGAATCCGGTGCCAAGAATGTACCCAAGCAATGCCAGCAGCACCCCCACCGGCACCAGGACCGGTGCGTAACTGGCGGCAAGCACCGGCGTCGCCGCGACGCCGCCGATGTGGGCAAGCGATGAGATGCCGCACAGGTAGAGGTCGAAGTGGAACAGCCGCGCGGCCAATGCCAGCAGCAGCGCATGGATGGCGATGATGCTCAATCCGCAGGCCAGGTAGATAGGCGCGGCCGCGATGCCTTCGAAATTGCTTTGCGATGCAAGCACCGCCACGACCGCCACCAGCAGCGCGCTGGAGACCGCGCCGGCGCCGGCGAACCGCGCCAGTGGCGTGTGCGCGGCGACCAGCCCGGCGGCCGTCGCGAGCAGGATCCGCCAGGTGGTCGCGGTCAGCATCGGCGATGTCGGCAGGCGCGCGGCGATCCCGGTGCTTGCGGTGGCCACCAGCAACGCAAGCCCCAGCCACACCAGGACCCGATCGGGCGAGGTTGGTGCGCCGGGCGCAGATGCCGCGAAGGGGAGTTCGGCACTGGAGCGCGCACGCGTCCAGCGGTTGAATGCAGGCGCCAGTCGCGCCACCGAGAACAGCACGGCGACCCACAGCGAGTAACACACCGCATCGGTGAGCAGCGACAGCGCGAGCAGCGAGTCGGGCATCCCGATCGCCTGCTTGACCGCGATCATGTTGGCGGTGCCGCCGACCCAGCTGCCGCTCAATGCGGCCAGCGGTTGCCAGCCGCCAGCACGCGGCAACAGGCCACGGAACGCCAGGAAGGTGGCGATGAAGGCGATGAACAGGCTGGCGCTGGTGCATGCGAACACCGCCAGCACGCGCGGCCCCAGCGCGAAGATCGCGCGCAGGTCGCAGTTGACCATCAGCAGGAACAGCAGGGCCGGGACGAGGGTGTCGACCAGCAGCTTCTGGGCGGAGCGGATGTCGCCATTGACCGTCCACAACCCGCAGACCGCGAGCGTGGTGACCAGCAGGTAGGTCAGCACGATCGGCGGCATGATCGTGAACAGCCGCCAGCCAAGTGCGCGTTCCAGCGTCGGGAAGATGCCCGCGCACAGCAGCATCACCGCGAGATAGGGCCAGACCGACTGGATCAACGCATTCCCCGGGCGTCGCCTGTCGCGACGGCTGGGTGGAGATTACAGGCAGGGAACGCGGCGGCAAGTTCGCGAACCGTGCTGGCTGCCATCGCGTCGAAATTCGCGTGCGGCGGCACCGCTTGGGGCGGCGCGGCAGGTGCACCTGCAGTCGCACCGCCCCGTGCGGTGCGCACCCGGGCCGGCGCACGTTCGCACGCGGGCGCATTCATGGCGGAGAGAGTGGGATTCGAACCCACGGTGGTATCGCTACCACGGCGGTTTTCAAGACCGCTGCCTTAAACCACTCGGCCATCTCTCCTGGAAACGCGCATTCTAGCGGAGCCCGCCGACCTCGACTTGCGGGCGGCCGGCAGCGCCACTAGGCTCGCGGCGGGGGGATCGAACAGGAGAGGTGACAAGGATGACCATCCGCGTTTACGTGGTAGATGACCACGCGTTGGTACGCGCAGGGATGCGCATGATCCTGTCGGGTGAAACCGACATCGAAGTGGTCGGCGAAGCCGACTGCGGTGAGGACGCATTGCCGCAGATCCGCAAGCTCGCGCCTGACGTGGTGCTGTGCGACCTGCACCTGCCGGGCGTCAGCGGCCTGGAACTGACCGAACGCATCCTCAAGGGCAACCACGGCACGCGCGTGATCGTGGTGTCGGTGCTGGAGGACGGACCGATGCCCAAGCGCCTGCTCGAGGTGGGCGCCTCGGGCTACGTGGGCAAGGGCGGCGATGCCAGCGAACTGCTGCGCGCCGTGCGCGACGTCGCCCGCGGCAAGCGCTACCTGGCCAGCAGCGTGGCGCAGAACCTGGCCCTGTATGGCGTCGATGGCGATGGCTCTCCGTTCGATTCCCTGTCGGCGCGCGAACTGGAGGTCGCGATGCTGCTCACCCAGGGACTGCGCCAGGAAGACATCGCCAAGCGCCTGAGCCTGAGCGCGAAGACCGTCAACACGCACAAGACGCGGTTGTTCGAAAAGCTGGGCGTCCAGGACAACATCGCGTTGGCGAGGATGGCCGGGCAGTACGGACTCGCGAATCCCGCGACAGCGCTGTAGCGCGGCGGATGCCGCATCGCCGGTGCGGTGGGGCCTGAACCGCGGGAACCGTCGCCCGGGCAAGCCAAGCGCATCCGGGATGCGTGGGTGCGGCTTCGTCGGCAAAGGGCTCGCGGCTGAAGCCGCCGCTCCTACCGGGGCGGTCGTCCTGAGCGGGGGCCGCGGTCGCTGGCGCCTGATGTGCGAAGCCCCGGCGGTGCCGGGGCTTCAGGGTGGATCAGGCGTTGTCTTCCCGTCTGTCGCTGGATTCGCCGTGCGGGACATCGTCCTGCTGGGCGACGGCGATGGCCGCGGCTTCCGCCGGGTCGGCTTCGAGCGCTGCCACAGGCGGTGCATCGAACAGGCCTGCCGTCCTTGGCAGGGATGCCATGCCGCCGTTTTCCGGTGTGCCGACGGCCGCCGTCGGGGCAGGGGCCAATTCCGCGGGTTCGAGCGCGAAGGGCACAGGCGGGGGCGCTGCGCGCTCGGTGACAGACGCGTGCTCCCCGGCGCTGAACCGATCGTCGGTCTGCTGCCGCATCGGGTTGCCGATCGCCGTGTCGTTCGCCGGCCCAACCGGCGCATGGGACGCGTGCGCGGGTGGCATCGGCGCAGGCGTCACCGGAGCCGCCACGATCAACGGCGGCGCAGCTTCGGAACGCTCGATGGGCGCTGCGGCAGCCGGTGCCGTCGTCATCTCCCCTGGCGTGGATGCTGCAACAGGCAATGCGACGGGAGCCGGCGCCGCGGGAACCGGCCCCGTTGGAGCCGCCGCGGCGGAGGCCGGGAATGCGCCCGGAGCGGGCGCCGCCGACGCAATCGCAGCGGGCACCGAAGCGACCGATGCCGCCGGCGTGGCTGTTTCCGGCGCGGACACCTCGGAAGCTCGCGCGGTTTCCATCCTCACCGGAGAGGCGCCCGCGACCGGCGCGGGTGACGGGCGCGATACCACGACCGAATCCTGGTTGCCTTCAGCCATCGCCGGCTTGTCGCTGTCGGCGACATCCTCGCGGGCATCGCGGTCGGCGACCGGCGGTTGTGTTTCGCGTGCGGCAGCCTGGGTCATCGGCAGCGCGGTGCTGGCGGCGGGCGCCGCGTCCTCCTCCTCGAAGTCGAACTCCGGCTGCGAGCGCTGCGCGGCCGACACGTCCTCGGGCAGGAAATCATCCTGGTCCTGCGACGCGCCCTCGCCGGCGGTGCCACCTTCGGCGCCGCCACGACGGCGGCGACGCCCGCCACGACGGCCGCGGCGACGGCGTCCACCTTCGCCAGCGCTGCCTTGCGTGGATTCCGCGTCGCCGACGGGCGCATCGGCCGTGGCCTGGACGCTGGACGGCATGGTTTCCGGCAGGCTGGCCGAGGCGATTGAGATCGGCGTCTGCGGCTTGGCGGCTTCATCGGTCGAAGCCGGCTGGATGACGGCGGCCTGGGCGGTGTCTGCGCGCGGCAGGCGCGGCGGACGGGGTGCCTGGGGCTGCCGGTTGTCCTCGGGCGAGGCCTTCGCCGTGGCCGGAGCCGGCTGCCGCTGCGAATCGGCCTGGCGCGAATCGGCCTGCTTCTGCTGCTTCTGCTGCTTCGGCTGCCCTTCGTTGCGCGGCTTGCCGTCCTGCTGGCGCGGCTGCGCGGCTTGCTGCTGGCGATTGCCGCGCGGCTCGTCACGGCGCGACTCGTCACGACGCGGTTCATTGCGCGCACCGGTCTTGCCGCGGCCGTCGCGGCGCTGGCCGCCACGATCGTTGCGTTCATTGCGACCGCGCGATTCCTGCGGGCGGGCGGGCGCGGCCGGGGCCGCGGTGGCCGCCTGGGTGCCGCGGAAGAACCGCAGGATCCGCTCGACCATGCCGACCGAATGCGTCGGCGCCGCCATTGCGGCCGGCATCGGCGCCGCGACGGGCGCTTCCTCCCGCGGCTCGCGGATCGGCGCCGGCTGCGCGGGCCTGACGTTGGTGACAGCGGGCGTCGCCGGCACGTTGAGGTTGGCCTTGGTCAGCGCGATCGTCGCCAGCTTGCGCGGCGTGCCGCGCTGGTAGCTCGGACGCGAGGACTCCTCGCCCAGCTCGTTCTCGCGCAGGCGGGTGACCTCGTAATGCGGGGTCTCGAGCTGGTCGTCGGCGACGATCACGATCGGCGCGTCATGGCGCTGTTCGATTTCGCTCAGCGCGCGGCGCTTCTCGTTGAGCAGGTAATTGCCGATCTCCACCGGCACCTGCACCAGCACCTGCCCGGTGTTCTCCTTCATCGCGTGCTCTTCGGCCACGCGCAGGATCGACAGCGACAGCGACTCGATGCTGCGCATGCGGCCGTGGCCTTCGCAGCGCGGGCAGACCAGCTGGCTGGATTCGCCCAGCGACGGGCGCAGGCGCTGGCGCGACATCTCCAGCAGGCCGAACTTGGAGATCCGGCCCAGCTGCACCCGCGCGCGGTCGAAGCGCAGCGCGTGCTGCAGCTTGTTCTCGACGTCGCGCTGGTGGCGGTTGGACGACATGTCGATGAAGTCGATCACCACCAGGCCGCCGAGGTCGCGCAGGCGCATCTGGCGGGCGACTTCCTCGGCCGCTTCCAGGTTGGTGTTGAACGCGGTTTCCTCGATGTCGCCGCCCTTGGTGGCGCGCGCGGAGTTGACGTCGATCGCGGTCAGGGCCTCGGTCTGGTCGATCACCAGCGCGCCACCGGACGGCAGGCGCACGTTGCGCTCGTACGCGTTCTCGATCTGGGACTCGATCTGGAAGCGGTTGAACAGCGGGGTATCGTCGGTGTAGTGCTTGAGCTTGCGCAGGTTGTGCGGCATCACCTGCTGCACGAACTCCAGGGCCTCCTCGTACATCTCCGGCGTGTCGACCAGGATCTCGCCGACGTCCGCGCGCATGTAGTCACGCAGCGCGCGGATGATCAGCCGCGATTCCTGGTAGATCAGGAACGGCGCCGGCTTGGTCAGCGCGGCCTCGGCGATCGCCTTCCAGACGCTCAGCAGGTAATCCAGGTCCCACTGCAGCTCTTCGGCGTCGCGGCCGACGCCGGCGGTGCGGATGATCACGCCCATGTCGTCGGGGATGGCGAGCTTGTCCATCGCCTCCTTCAGCGCCGCGCGGTCGTCGCCCTCGATCCGGCGCGAGACGCCGCCGGCGGTGGGCGAGTTGGGCATCAGCACCATGTAGCGACCGGCCAGCGAGATGAACGTCGTCAGCGCCGCGCCCTTGTTGCCGCGCTCGTCCTTGTCGACCTGGACGACGACTTCCTGGCCTTCGCGCAGGAGTTCGCGGATCGTCGCCTTGTTGGGGTCGACGCCGGCCTGGAAATAGTCGCGGGAGATTTCCTTCAGCGGCAGGAAGCCATGGCGCTCGCCGCCGTATTCGACGAAGGCCGCTTCCAGCGAAGGCTCGAGCCGGGTGATGCGGCCCTTGTAGATGTTGGACTTTTTCTGTTCTTTCGAGGGTTGCTCGATGTCGATGTCGTACAGGGTCTGGCCATCGACGATCGCGACGCGCAGTTCTTCGGCCTGCGTCGCATTGATCAGCATGCGTTTCATTGTTGCGTCCTCACGCGCTTCTGCGCGCGACGACGCCGGGGGCGTTCGCCTCTGGATACCGCGAGCCTGCGCTGCGCGAATACGCGCGGCGCGGCTTCAAGTGTTCCAGCGCTTCGACACCACGGCGGGCCGCGGGAGCGCTTGTCTCTTTTCAAGTGTTGCCGGGCCGGCGTCGCGCCTGCTGGAGCCATGCTCCTTGCCGGTGCGTCGCGCGGGTCGTGTTCAGCGCCGATGTCTGACGCATCGGGCGATGCCCGGATCTGTCCGCCAGCCGCTAACATGGCCGCCCCGTGGACGGTGGTCGCGCGCTGTCGGAAATCGCGGGGGAGGTGGGCTTTCGGCCCGGCTCTCGACACATCAGCGAACAGGTCGTTACGGCCCGCTCATCCTGAGCCCGTCGAAGGACTCCCTGCGAAATCAAACCCTTACCTCGCCCGGCGAGTGTAGCAGATCAGGCTCCCGGATGACCCATTCAGACCCCGACCGTCCACCGCAGGCCCCGTCCTCACCGCCCGCCTCCCACATGGGTGCCCGGACGGTGACGATCGCCGAAGATCGCGACGGCCAGCGCATCGACAATTTCCTGCTCGGCTACCTCAAGGGGGCCCCCCGCAGCCTGGTCTACAAGCTGCTGCGCTCCGGCCAGGTGCGCCTCAATGGCGGCCGGGTCAAGGCCGAACGCAAGCTCGAAGCCGGCGACCAGGTGCGGATCCCGCCGGTCCGGCTGGAGGAGGCGGCTGACCGCGGCACCCCGGCGCGGGGGCTGATGGAGGCGCTGGAAGCGAGCATCGTGTTCGAGGACGCGCGGCTGCTGGCCATCAACAAGCCGGCCGGGGTCGCCAGCCACGGCGGCAGCGGGATCGCCTTCGGCGCGATCGAGACCCTGCGCGCGCTGCGCCCGCGCGAGTCGCTGGAGCTGGTGCACCGGCTCGACCGCGACACGTCCGGCCTGCTCCTGATCGCCCGCAAGCGCTCGGCCCTGACCGAACTGCAGGCGCTCATGCGCGAGGACGGCGGACGCGCCGGCGGCATCCGCAAGCGCTACCTGGCGCTGCTGGCCGGCCGCATGCCCGACGGGGTGATGTCGGTCGATGCGTCGCTGCACGTTGGCCTGCGCCAGGGCGGGGAGCGCCATGTGCAGGTGAATCCTTCAGGCAAACGCTCGCTCAGCCATTTCAAGGTGCTGGAGCGGCGTGGCGGCCAGTCCTATTGCGAAGTGCGGATCGAAACCGGCCGCACCCACCAGATCCGGGTACACGCCCGCCACATCGGCCATCCGGTGGCCGGCGACGACAAGTACGGGGACGAGACCGCCAACAAGCGCCTGCGCGACCAGATGGGGCTCAGGCGGATGTTCCTGCACGCCTCGACGCTGGAGTTCGCGCTCGACGGTGGTGCATCGCCTTACCTGCTCAATGCGCCGCTGTCGCCGGAACTGGTGGACGTCCTCGATCGGCTTGCCTGAGCCCGACGCGATCGCGCAAGCGACCCAAGGGCCGTCCGGGCGCCTGCCTGTTGCGGCGACCCGGGTGCGCCCCGGAATGGCCGTCAGGCGGGTTCGCGTTGCTCCTGGGCCGCCCGGGTGCGGCCCTCCAGCAGTTCGGTCGCATCGCGCACCGTCAACGGCTCGTGCAGCAGGTAGCCCTGCAACCCGTCGCAACCCAGCCGTAGCAGCAGTTCGCGCTGTGCCGGGGTTTCCACCCCTTCGGCGACGACGCTCATGCCGAAGTTCCGCGCCAGCGCGATGATCGTGCGGATGATCGGTGCGTCTTCCTGGCCGGGAATGGATTTGGCGCCGATGTCGCGCACGAACGACTGGTCGATCTTGAGCGTGGTCACCGGCAGCTTGTGCAGGTAGCTCAACGAGGAATAGCCGGTACCGAAATCGTCGATGGCCACGCCGACGCCGAGGTTGCGAAGCTCGATCAGGTTGGCCGAAGTCTCGGATACGCCCTGCAGCAGCAGGCTTTCGGTGATCTCCAGTTCGAGGGCGTCCGGCGCCAGGCCGGTGTCGCGCAGGGCACGGCGCACGGTGTCGACCCAGTCGGCGCGCTTGAACTGCGCTGCCGAGACGTTGACCGCGATTCGGATGTCGCCGTGACCGGCATCGCGCCACAGCCGCGTCTGGGCGCAGGCTTCGCGTAGCGCCCATTCGCCCATCTGCACGATCAGGCCGCTGTCTTCGGCCAGTGGAATGAAGCGGCCCGGCGGCACCTGCCCCAGCACCGGGTGGTGCCAGCGCATCAACGCCTCGAAACCGCGGATATGCCCCTGTGCACCGCATTGCGGCTGGTAGTTGAGGCTCAGCTGTCCCAGGGCCAGCGCGTGGCGCAACTGGCTCTCCAGGTCCATGCGGTCCTTGGCGCGGGCATTCATCTCCGCCGCGAACCATTGGAAATTGTCGCGGCCGACATCCTTGGCGCGGTACATGGCGATGTCGGCGTTGACCATCAGTGTCTCGGCATCGGCGCCATCGGTGGGGAAGATGCTGATCCCCAGGGAAATGCTGGTGAACAATTCGCGCCCCTCGACCAGGAAAGGATCACGCATCGTTTCCAGCAGTTTGCGCGCCACGATCATCGCGTCCTTGGCGTCGGCCAGGTCGGTCAGCACGACGGTGAACTCGTCGCCGCCCAGGCGGGCGAGGGTGTCGCTCTGGCGGATGCATTCCGCGAGCCGGTTGCCGACCTGGCGCAGCAGCGCGTCACCGGAGGAATGGCCGAGCGTGTCGTTGATGTGCTTGAACCGGTCCAGGTCCATGTACAGCACGGCGACCTGGCGCCCGTTGCGCTGCGCCTGCGCCAGCGCCTGGGCAAGCCGGTCCTGGAACAACAGTCGGTTTGGAAGCCCGGTAAGACCGTCGTGCTGGGCCTGGTGCGAGAGTTTGTCGGTGAGGTCGTGATGTTCGATCGCCACCGCCGCCAGTTTCGCGGCCATGCCGAGCAGGTCCAGTGCACGCGGCGTCGGAGGCCCCGCTTGGTCGGGATAGAGCGCGAAGGCGCCCAGGACGCCGTCGTCGTTGGAGGGAATCGGCAGCGACCAGCACGCGCGCAGGTCGTATTCCGCGGCAAGGTCGCGATAGGCGTCCCAAGAGGGGTCGCGGGCGATGTCCTCGGTGATGGTCGGTAGGCCGGTATGGCAAGTCGTGCCGCAGGCGCCTGCGTTGGGCCCGGTCTTCAGCCCCTCGATGCGTTGCATGTAGCCGGCCGGCAGCCCCGGAGCGGCGCCGGTCTGCAGGTGCCCGTCCTTGAGCAGCAGGACCGAACAGCGGCTGTGCGCGATCTGCGTTTCCAGCATGCGGCAGATGTTGGCGAGGACCTCCGGCAGCGGCTGGTTCTGCGCCACCTGTTCGAGCACCACGCTGCGATCGTGTTCCAGCTGCTCCTCGAGCTTGCGTGCGGTGATGTCCAGGCAGGCGCCGGTCATGCCGATGGGCCTGCCGGTGGCATCCAGCAGGACCTCGCTCTGGTCGAAGATCGTGCGTACCTCGCCATCGGGCCGCACGATCCGCAATTCGAAACTCGGCGATTTCCGATCCTGGAGCGCCTGCGACACGATCCCGCGCACGCGCTCGCGGTCGTCGTCGTGAACGCGGGCAAGGAAATCCTCGAATCCGGGAACATGGTGTTCCGGGTCCACCCCATAGATCCGGCACAACTCGTCGGACCAGCTCAGGACCTGGGTCGCCAGGTCCCAATTCCAGCTTCCCAGGTGCGCCAGCCGTTGCGCTTCCTCCAGCCGGGATTCGCTCAGGTGCAGCGCCTCCTCGAAGCGCCGGCGCTCGCTGAAATCGACAAGCGTTCCCTGGATGATTTCAGGTGCGTCGAGTTCGTCGCGTACCAGGCTGACGTTTTCCATGCACCAGACTTCAGCGCCGTCGCGGCGTCGCAACCGGGTGAGGTAATTGCTCCGCGATCCGGTGGCGCGCAGGCTGTCCAGGTATTGCGCCCGATCCCCGGGATCGAAATAGAACGCATTGCTGTTGACCGGGAGGATTTCCGCGCGCGACTCGTAGCCCAGCATGCGTGCGAACGCATCGTTGCATTCGAGGATGCGGCCGTCCGGGAGCGAACGGAACACGCCCGCGAGGTTCTGCTCGAACAGCAGCCGGAACCGAGCCTCGGAAACCCGCAACGCGTCTTCCGATTGTCGTCGCACGATCGCCGTCGCGACCTGGCCCGAGACGAATTCGAGCAGCGTCTTGTGTTCCTCGGTGTAGCGCACGTCGCCCGAGTAGCTCTGCACCACCAGCGCGCCGATCGTGCCTGCCTGCGATTTCAGCGGCACGCCCAGCCAGTCGAGTGAATCGGTCCCGACGATGGTCGCCTTTTCGTAATCGCCGACCTGCGGCGTGTCCGGGGTGAACAGCAACGCCTGCCCGAGCCGGATAACGCGGCCGGCAAGGGTGCCGCTATCCAGCGCGCGCGGCGCCGGTGCCGCGTCGAATTCATCGACGTAGTAGGGAAAACTCAGCTCGTCGCGGCGCGCGTCGTAGAGAGCGACGAACAGGTTCCTCGCCGGCAGCAGCTGGCCGACGATCTCGTGGATGCGGCTGAACAGCTCCGGGAGCGTGGGCGCCAGTTGCGCGGCATCGGAAATCTGCCGCAACGCCACCTGGACCTGTTCGGCGCGCTTGCGCCCGCTCAGGTCGACCATCGCACCGATCATGCGCACGGCCCGGCCAAACTCGTCGTGCACGACGTGCCCGCGGTTGAGCACGTAGGCATAGCTGCCGTCGTGCCGGCGGAACCGGTATTCATGCGACCAGAAGGTGCGGCCCTCGGCGCGCAGGCGCTCAATGCCCGCCAGTACCTCCGCGACGTCGTCGGGATGGATGTTGTCCTGCCACCAGTCGACCGCACTGCGGACGTCGCCCGGGCGATAGCCGAACAGGGTGTGGATCGCGTCGTTCCAGCTCAGTGCCCCCGTGACCAGGTCCCAATCCCAGATCGCGTCGTTGGTCGCACGCTGGACCAGCCGGTAGAGCTCGTTCTGGCGACGGATGGTTTCCTCGGCGTCGACGCGTTCGGTGACGTCGTGGCTGATGAAACACAGCCGTGGATTGCCTTGCGGCGTTCGCCCGATCAGCGAGACCACGACCGAGAGGCAGGTGCGCCGTCCGAGCCAGTCGCCAGCGAGGTCGAAGCGCACCGGTTGGCCCGTCGCCTCGGCCTCGCGATATTTCGCCAGCCAGATCGCATGTTCTTCTTCGCCCATTCCCGCCTGGCGCGCGGTAAGCAATGAGACTTCTTCGGCACTGCGATGGTAGCGACGTGCGGTGGCTTCGTTGACTGAAACGGCGATGATCTCGCCGTCAGGCGTGAGCTCCGCCACGCCCATCATCATCGGCGAGCCGTTGTAGAACGCGCGCAACGTCGTTTCGCGTTCCTCCAGCACCTGGTCCATGCGCCGGTAGTCCAGCGCGAACGAGATGTCGTCGGCGGCCTTCGACAGCAGCTCGATTTCAGCCGGACCGAAGAAGCCGCGTTCGGAGGAATAGCTGGCGAGTGCGCCGCAGACTTCGCCGGCCATGCGGATCGGGAAGGCGCCGATGGAATTGAAACCGCAACGCAGCGCGGCCGCATGCCAGGGGTGCAGGTGGGCAGCGGCGGTGAAGTCGTTGATGACCGATGGCACGCCATCGCGGATCGCGACGCCCACGGGACCGCGTCCCTCCGGCGTATCGTCATGGCGAACCGAGATGTCCGCCAGGTACTCGTCCGTATCGCCAAACTGGCCTGCGACGCTCACGATGGGCTGGTTGCCATCGCGCCAGCCGATCCAGGCCATCTTGAAGCCGCCGGAGACCACCAGCGCCTTGCAGACATCGCGGAACAGCCGCTCGCGATTGTCCACGCGCACGACGGCCTGGTTGATCTGGCCCAGGGCCGCATACAACTGGCTGATGCGGAGCGACTGCTCGGGCCCGCCGTCATTGGTGATCGCGCTCATGGCGACCTCGAGCATAGCCCGGCCGGGACGGGTTTGGTTGCGACCCGGACGGGGCTGCCAGCCGTTGATCGGGACGTGCGCGCCGCCCGGTAGCCAGGTCGACTCGATCGGTCGGGGGCGGACACCGCGTCCACCGTCGCCGCGGCCGTGGTTCCCACTGCCAGTCCGGGCAGGCTGCGATTGCCTCGGGTGCGCGCACGCAATGCCGGGCGGGGCGATGTCACGAGCCGATGGAGGGCTGCCGCGCCCGGCTCGGACGGTCACTCGACCAGTGCGTTGGTCCTGGCCGCGCAGATGAAATCGTTCTCGCTCAGGCCACCGACATCATGGGTGGAATAGCGCACGGCGCAGCGGTCGTAATGCACCCCCAGGTCGGGGTGGTGGTCCTCGCGATTGGCCATCCACGCCAGTGCGTTCACGAAGGCGATCGTCCGGTGGTAGTCGGGAAAATGGAATGTGCGCGCGAGGGCATGCCCGTCCTCCACCAGATCCCAGCCTGCGACCTCGGGGAGCAGTTCACGGATGCGGGCCTGGCTGAGCTGGTGCTCGCGGCCTTTGCGTGGCAGGCAATGCGCCTGCGCCAGCGGGATCAGGTCGTTCATGGTCGATGCTCCGGTCTGCGGATGAATGCCCGCCGCATCACGATCCGCATCCTGCGCATGGGTGCGGACGCGTGCGACGGCATGGCCGTTAGAATAGCCGGATGATCCAGATCTCCGAGTCGGCCCAGGCGCACTTCCGCAGGTTGATCGAGCGCGAGGACCTGCCCGGCATGGGTGTGCGGCTGGCCGCGGTCGAGCCGGGAACGCCTCGCGCGGATGTACGGCTCGAATTCGCCGAACCGGCGGACCTGCGCGGTGACGAGTGGGCGATCGATTGCGCGGGATTCACGTTGTGGGTCGACGCGGCCAGCGTTCCCTTCCTGGATGGCGCCGAGATCGACTTCGCCCAGCAGGCGACCGGGGGCCAGTTGCAGATCCGTGCGCCTGGCATCAAGGGCCATCCCCCTGCCGAATCGGCATCGTTGGTCGAGCGCGTGCGCTGGACCGTCGAGCATGAGGTCAACCCGCAACTGGCGCAGCACCGTGGCCATGTCGAAGTCCAGGAAGTGACCGGCGATGGCGTCGTGGTGCTGCGCTTCGGTGGCGGATGCCACGGCTGCGGCATGGCGGACGTGACCCTCAAGCAGGGGATCGAGAAAACCCTGCTGGGCAAGGTCCCCGGAGTCACGGCCGTCCGCGACGCCACCGACCACGACAGCGGCCAGGCGCCATACATGCCGCGCGACGCGGCCTGACCGCGCGGCCGAGTGGGGGCCGCACGGAATGTTTTCCGCCACGGACCTGATCGAAGCGCTGCGCAGGCGCGGACGCCGCTCCTTGCGGCCGGAGCTTCCCCCCGGCGAATTCCCGGAAGGCTGGGCCCGCTGGTTCCAGGCAATGGCCGAGCGCGCCGGACGCATCACTGGCGCCAGCGCCGACGCCGTCGTGGCGATCTTCCTGCAGCGCGAGCCGGCGTTGCCACCGCGCCACGCCGACGAACTCGATCGCTGGCGCGCCTTTGCCACGCTGTGGCGACAGCAATGGCAGGCCCCCGAGCTGGAGGAGCGCCGCGTTCGACTGCTGGCGCTGGCCCTCACCTTCGGAATCCACGTGCTGTTGCTGCTGGTGCTGTTGTGGCTGGCCTATGTGCACGTGTCGCTCATCCCGGCTACCGCGGGCGAGGACGTCGTGGAAGTCCAGTTCATCGGTGAAGGCACCCCGCAGGATGGCGGCGGTGGCGCGCCGACATCCCAGGCATCCTCGCCGCCGCCAACCGCAGCCGAAACGGTCGCGCGACGCGCGGCCTCGGCAAGGCCGGCGTCAACGAACCCGTCGAAGCGGCCCACTGCGGCTGCATCGGCGACGCCGGCCGCCATTCCCGCGCCCGCGGCCACGCCGGCTCCGCCGCAGCCGCCGGCACCGACCGCGGAACAACCCTTGCAGGTTACCCAGCGGACGACGCCGGAGGCCACGTTCGTGCTGCCGCCGCCGACGCCCCCGCAGGTGGAGATCACGCCCCGGCCCGTCGTGCCGCCCACCCTGCAGGCTCCATTGCAGGCGATCGAACTCGTCCAGGCACCGCCACCCGTTCGCCCGCTGGACGCCACGATTCCCCAACAGGGGATTGCCGTGCCGCGGCTTGAAACCGCGCCGGCGCAGATCGAGATCGTCGAACCCTTGCCCAGGCTCGAGCAATCCAGACCGGTCACGGTGCCGGCGGTCGTACCCCGCATCCGGCAGGCCGTGGCCGACGTGCCGCTACGGGAAGCCGACACCGCCCAGGCCGCGCCAACGGAAATCGCCAATGCGCCGGCGAGCACCAGCACGTCCCCGGCCATCGCCCAAACACCGACGCAGGGAACGCCGGCTCCCTCGCGGGCGCCTGGCAAGACGCCTGAGGGGGCGACCGCGGTGGCACCGCCTGGCACTCGACCAGCGACCGTTCCGGGCAGCGGTCCGGTGACGGCCACGCCGGGGGCCTGGCCCAGCCCGAAGCGCGGCGACGACTGGGGCGCCGCCGCCCGCAATCGTCCGGGCGGGACCCCGGGCGCGGGCCCGGGATTGTTCAACAGCGACGGTTCGCCGCGCCTGGGTGCCGGGACCGACTCCGCAGGCGATGGCTTCCCGCCAGGCAGCGATCACTGGACGCGCGACCAGCTCGACCGTGCCGGTTCCTGGCTCAAGCGCCCGCCCAACGACTACACGCCGACGCGATTCGACCAGTACTGGGTTCCCTCCGGCACGTTGCTGGAGGAGTGGGTCCGCAAGGGGATCCGCGAAATCGCCATTCCGATCCCCGGCACGAACAAGAAGATCCAGTGCGTGGTCTCGCTGCTGCAGTTCGGCGGTGCCTGCGGGGTCAGCGACCCCAACCTCAACGACCAGGAAGCGGCCGCGCGCCCGCCGCCGGACATTCCGTTCAAGCCCGACCTGCAGGAAGACCAGGACAGCCTGCGCGAACCCCGCTAATCGTTGGCGCAGATGCAAGAAAAGGGCCGTAGGCCCTTTTCCTGTTCGCGTTCGGAATTATCGATTATGGGGATTCAAAGTCGAATTGGCGTTGTTGATCATCTTGTCGATCGCCTTGCCCGCGTCTTCTACTTCACCGATTGGAACGAAAGACCTGGATTTCTTGTCATAAAGCGAAATGGTACATGTGCCATTCGCACAAAACTTGATTGCGCATGGTTCATTACCCGAAACGTCGCATTCGCCACTGGGTGGAAGTGGGCCTTGGTTGGTAACGATGCTTGCATGCTTGGTCGGATGCGGGTCTGGGTTTGGATAAGAGCCGACGATTGAGCACACGCGGTTTTCGCAAAGGTAGACCGTGCATACTTTTGAATCGCAAGTGGTGACTTTGCAGGAGGTATTGGAGCAATCGACAGGCGTCACTGCCTTTGCTGGTGGCGGTGCCACGGCGAACGCAAACCCCAGCAGCACAGCCATCATCGATACGAAAATCGATTTCATTGATCTCTCTCCCTGAGTCCATGCCGTCTCGGCTTCCCGATCCTACGGCTATTCAAGCGGGGGGGGCAATGATCAGATAAAAATCGTCCAGGAACGAAAAGGGGCCACCGGCCCCTTTTCATATCCCGATCCCCGACGAATCAATCCAGCCCGTGAAGGTCGCGCAGCTTCGTCGGTTGCGAGTGGAAGTACGCGGCGACGTTGGCGATCTGCTGGTCCGTGAGCTTCCTGGCCTGCGAGGCCATCAGTGGATTCTGGCGGTCGCCGTCGCGGTACATCTGCAGCGAGTGGGCGATGTAATCGTGGTACTGCCCACCGAGCTTCGGATAGGTCGGGTCGATCGGCGCATTGCCCGAGGGGCCATGGCAATCGACGCAGGCCTGGCCGGTTTCGAAGTTCTTGGTGGTCGCGATCTTCTCACCGGCTTCGACATTGCCCGGCGGCAATCCGGCCGAGGACGAGGAATGGCCTTCAGTGCGGTCGGTCGAGGAATGCCCGGCCGGGGTTTCGTCCGCCGGCGTGCAGGCGGCGAGCGCCAGGCTGGCGGCGAGCAGGGCGATGGCGAGTGGCGTCTTCGTCATGGGGTGTCTGCTCACTTCAGGCTGGAGATGAAGGCGGCGATGTCGGCGATGTCCTGCGCCGAGAAACTCGACGCCTGCGCCTGCATGGTCGGGTGCTTGCGCGTGCCTTGCTGGTACTCGGTCAGCGCGTTGACCAGGTATTGCTGCGACTGCCCGCCGATCATCGGCACGTGGTAGTTCGGATAGGCGTTCTTGTAGCCGGTGACACCGTGGCAACCCTGGCACGTGTAGGTGAGTTGCTTGCCGCGGGCCGCATCGCCGACGGGCGTGGAAGCGGCGGCGGGTGCCTGGGTGGCGGTCGCGGCGGTGGCGGTTTCGGAAGATGGCGCCGGCGTCTGCGCCAATGCGGTGGTGGCCAGGGTCAGGCACGAGGCAAGCAACAACGGTCGGATCATGGGGCGTTTTCCCGGTCGGAAGACGAAGAGGCCACGGATGGATTCCGAGATCGCAACCGCGCGATGTGAAAGCGCATCAGTATAGCGAGGCGGCGGTTTTTGCCCAATCGCCTGCCAGGATCGCGGGTTGGCATCGCCATCGAACCGAACGCGCGCGTGATGGTCCATCCATATCGGGCATGGACCATCGCCCTCCGAACCACATCCCACCGGTCCCACCATGACCTATGGCCGATTTGCCAAGGATGCGTGGGTGATATACCTATGTACAACACCAGACAACAGGTCGCCGCAATGCCCTCTTTCCCCCTTGCTTCCTCGAGCCATCCCCCCCGCAGCCGGGGTAGGCGACGCGGGTTTGCCCTGTTCCTGCTGGTCGCCCTGGCCGCCGTGGCGCTGCTTGCCGGCGGCTGCAAGCGCGGGGGGGAGGGGAGCGCAGATGCCAAGGAAGCAGCCAAGGGCCCGGCTGCCGTGCCGGTCGAAGTGGCCAAGGTCACCCGTCGCCCGATCGCCGCCAGCTACAGCGGCACCGCGCCGCTGGAGGCGAGCGGAGAGTCGCAGGTGGTCGCGAAGACCTCTGGCGTCGCCCTGGCGGTGATGGCCGAGGAAGGCCAGGTGGTGCGCGCGGGCCAGGTACTGGTGCGTCTGGACTCGGCACGCGCCGCCCTGCAGGCCGCGCAGTCCGCCACGCAGATGCGCAAGCTCGAAGCCAATTACGCCCGCTCGAGGCAACTGGCCGCGCAGAAGCTCATCAGCGCCAACGACATCGACCAGATCAAGTACGACCTGGAAAACGCGCGCGCCACCAATCGCCTCGCCAATCTCGAGTTGTCGTATGCGAACGTCGTGGCGCCGATTTCCGGCGTGATTGCGCAACGCTCGATCAAGCCGGGCAACTTCGTCCAGATCAATACGCCGATCTTCCGTATCGTCGATACGTCGAAGCTCGAAGCCACGCTCAACGTCCCGGAGCGCGAGGTGGAAACGCTCAAGGCCGGCCTTCCGGTGCAGTTGCAGGTGGATGCCTTGCCGGGCAAGACCTTCGACGGCACCGTCGATCGCGTCGCGCCGGTGGTCGATTCCGGCAGTGGCACGTTCCGCGTGATCTGCGCGTTCGCCGGCGGCGGCCTGCTGCAGCCGGGCATGTTCGGTCGCATGAAGATCGATTACGACCAGCGTGCGAACGCACTCGTCGTGCCGCGCATCGCGCTGCTGGACGACGAGAGCGATCCGGCGGTATTCGCGATCCGCGCCGGCAAGGCCGTGCGCGTGCCGATCAAGGTCGGCTATCTCGATGGCTCGTGGGCCGAGGTCCGCCAGGGCCTGCAACCAGGCGACCAGGTCGTCGTCGCCGGCAAGACCGCATTGCGCGACGGAAGCGTCGTGCAGATCCTCGGCGGCGAAGCCAGGCCGCAGGTGGCGAAGGCGAAAGCGAAAGCCACCCGGGCCGGCAAGCAGTAACCGGGGGCGCCAGGTGAGCCAGTCCCCGAACGCGTCGCGCTTCAGCGTCGTTGAATTCGCCACGCGCCGCCGCGTGACGATCGCGATGATGACGATCACCCTGGTCCTGTTCGGCGTTATTGCGCTGGGCAGCCTCAAGGTCAACCTGTTGCCGGACCTGAGCTATCCCACGCTCACGGTGCGCACCGAGTACACCGGCGCGGCGCCGACCGAAGTCGAGACGCTGATCAGCCAGCCGATCGAGGAAGCCGTCGGCGTCGTCAAGGGACTGCGCAAGTTGAAGTCGGTATCGCGCACCGGGCAGAGCGATGTCGTGCTCGAGTTCGCCTGGGGCACCGACATGGACCAGGCCAGCCTGGAGGTGCGCGACAAGATGGAAGTGGTGCAGTTGCCGCTGGAAGCCAAGGCGCCGGTGCTGCTGCGCTTCAACCCCTCGACCCAGCCGATCCTGCGCCTGGCATTGACGGCCAAGCAGGCGCCGGGCGCCAGCGATGCCGAGTCGTTGCGCGCGTTGGCGCAATTGCGCCGGTACGCCGACGATGACCTGAAGAAGAAGCTCGAACCCGTCGACGGTGTCGCGGCGGTCAAGGTGGGCGGTGGCCTGGAGGACGAGATCCAGGTCGACATCGACCAGCAGAAGCTTGCGCAGCTGAACCTGCCGATCGAAACGGTCATCGCCCGGCTGAAGGCGGAGAACATCAACGTGTCCGGCGGCCGGCTGGAGGAGGGCACCCAGCGCTACCTCGTGCGCACGGTGAACCAGTTCGCCAGCGTCGACGAAATCGCCAACATGCTGGTCACCACGCAATCCGCCGGTGGCGGCGCTGCGGCGTCGGCGGCCGAACAGATGGCGCGCGTTGCCGCCGCCACCGGTGATGCCAGCGCGATGGCCGCCGCCGCTTCGGTGCAAAGCGCATCGTCGTCGGGACAGGGCGCCATTGCCGGCGGCGTGCCGGTACGCCTGAAGGACATCGCCGATGTCCGCCAGGGCCACAAGGACCGCGAAGCGATCATCCGCCTTGGCGGGCGGGAAGCCGTCGAGCTCGCGATCTACAAGGAAGGCGATGCCAACACGGTGGCGACCGCCGACGCGATCCAGAAACGACTGGAGCGGATCAAGGACCAGATCCCGCCCGATGTGGAACTGACGACCATCGACGACCAGTCGACGTTCATCCGCAATGCCATCCATGACGTGAAGATGGATGCAGTTATCGGCGGCCTGCTTGCGATCCTGATCATCTTCCTGTTCCTGCGCGACGGCTGGAGCACGCTCGTCGTGGGGCTCTCGCTGCCGGTGTCGATCATCGCCACGTTCTTCTTCATGGGGCGCTTCGGCCTGAGCTTGAACGTGATGTCGCTGGGCGGCCTTGCGTTGGCGACCGGCCTGGTCGTCGACGACTCGATCGTGGTGCTGGAGTCCATCGCGAAGGCGCGCGATCGCGGCCTCGGGATCCTCGATGCGGCCGTCGCCGGCACCAGCGAAGTCAGCATGGCGGTCGTGGCCTCGACCCTGACGACGATCGCGGTGTTCCTGCCGTTGGTGTTCGTGCAGGGCATTGCCGGCCAGCTGTTCCGCGACCAGGCATTGACGGTCGCGCTGGCGATCGGGATTTCGCTGGTTGTCGCGATGACGTTGATCCCGATGCTCAGCTCACTGAAGGGGCGCCCGCCGCTGGCGTTTCCGGAGGAAGCCCCGCACCCGCGATGGAAGCCGACCTCGCCGTTGCATAAGCCGCTGGCTGCCGTCGAGCACGGGCTGGGCGCCGGCGCCCGTGGCGGTTTCTTCGGGATCGCCTGGTTGGTTGTGCGCCTGTGGCGCGGTCTCGTCGCCATCGTCGGGCCGGTCATGCGCAAGGCGAGCGACCTGGCGATGGCACCGTACGGTCGTGCCGAGAAGGGCTATCTCAAGCTGCTGCCCGCGGCACTCGAGCGCCGATGGCTGGTGCTCGGCGCGGCAGCGATCGCATTCGCGTTGACCCTGGCGGTGGTCCCGCTGCTGGGCTCGGACCTGATCCCGCAGTTGGCGCAGGACCGCTTCGAGATGACCGTGAAGCTACCCCCGGGGACGCCACTGCGCGACACCGATGCGGTGATCCGCGAACTGCAGGGCGCGCATGCCAAGGATGACGGCATCCGCGTGCTTTACGGCGTCAGCGGCACCGGCACGCGGCTGGACGCCAATCCGACCGAAAGCGGCGAGAACATCGGAAAGCTGACGGTGGTGATGGCCAATGGCGGCAGCAAGCAAGTCGAGAAGCAGGAGACCGAGCGCCTGCGCGCATCGATGCAACAGCATCCAGGTGCGCTGGTCGATTTCAGCCGCCCCGAGCTCTTCAGCTTTTCCACCCCGCTCGAGATCGAAATCACCGGCCAGGACCTCGGTGCGATCGAACATGCCGGACGACAGATGGCGGCGCTGCTGCGCGGCAACGCGCACTACGCCGATGTCAAGTCGACGGTCGAGCAGGGCTTTCCTGAGATACAGATCCGCTTCGACCAGGAGCGGGCGGCGGCGTTGGGCATGACCACACGCCAGATCGCCGACGTCGTGGTGAGCAAGGTGCGCGGCGACGTCGCCACCCAGTACAGCTTCCGCGACAGGAAGATCGACGTGCTGGTGCGTGCGCAGGAGTCTGATCGCGCTTCGGTCGACAGCATCCGCAACCTGATCGTAAACCCCGGCAACAGCCGGCCGGTGACTCTGGAATCAGTCGCGGATGTCGTTTCGACCACCGGGCCGAGCGAGATCCATCGGGCCGACCAGGTGCGGGTCGCGGTCGTGTCCGCAAACCTGCGTGACATCGACCTCGGCGGCGCGGTCGCTGAAGTCCGCGACATGGTCGCCTCGCACCCGCTGGGTCCGGACATCGGCATGCACATGGGTGGGCAGGGCGAGGAACTCTCTGATTCTGTCCGCTCGCTGCTGTTCGCCTTTGGCCTGGCGATCTTCCTGGTCTACCTGGTGATGGCATCGCAGTTCGAATCGCTGCTGCATCCCTTCGTCATCCTGTTCACCATACCGCTGGCGCTGGTGGGCGCGGTGCTCGCCTTGCTGCTCACCAACTCGACCGTGTCGGTGGTGGTGTTCATCGGCCTGATCCTGCTGGTGGGCCTTGTCGTGAAGAACGCGATCATCCTCATCGACAAGGTCAACCAGTTGCGCGAGGAGGGCATGCCCAAGCGCGAAGCGCTGGTGGAAGGCGCGCGGTCGCGGCTGCGGCCGATCGCGATGACGACGTTGTGCACGCTGTTCGGCTTCCTGCCGCTGGCGATCGCGACCGGCGAAGGCGCCGAGGTGCGCTCGCCGATGGCGATCACGGTAATCGGGGGCCTGCTGGTATCGACGCTGCTTACGCTGGTGGTGATCCCGGTGGTGTACGACCTGCTGGATGGACGCGCCGATGCGTATTACCGCGAGCGCGGCCGGCGCATGCGGCGCGACAGGTCCGAAGTCGCCGCCGGCATTGCCGGGGAGCAGGGTGAGTTGACCGAAGGCGGCCAGGCATGAGCGCCGCGGCAGCCATGGACGGAGGTCGCGCATGAGCATCGCCGAACTGAGCATCCGTCGGCCGGTGACAACGGTGATGTTGTTCGTTTCGCTGCTCGTGATCGGATTGATCGCGGCGGTGCGCTTGCCACTGGAGGCGCTGCCGTCGGTGTCGCCACCATTCATCTTCATCAGCCTTCCCTACACCGGTTCGACCCCGGAAGAGGTTGAACGCACGCTGCTGCGGCCTGTGGAAGAGGCGATGTCGACCATGTCCGGCATCAAGCAGATCGAAGGCTCGGCGCGCTCGGACGGGGCCGGCTTGCAGGTGGTGTTCAGCGACTGGAGTCGGGACGTGGCCGTGGCCGCCTCGGAAGCGCGCGAGCACATCGACGCGATCCGCGACCAGTTGCCGGAGGAGATGCAGCGCTACTTCGTCCAGAAGTTCAACACCAGCGACATGCCGGTGCTGCGCGTGCGCCTGGCCAGCCAGACGCGCAACCTCACCGGTGCTTACGACCTGATCGATCGTGAATTCAAGCGCCGGCTCGAACGGCTGCCGGGCGTTGCCAAGGTCGAGGTTTCGGGCGCGCCGCCCAACGAAGTGGAGATTGCGATCTCCCCCGACAGCCTGGTCGCGCACAACATCAGCCTCAACGACCTGACCCGTTCGCTGCAGGCGTTGAATTTCTCCGTTTCGGCAGGTGAAGTCGACGATGGCGGCCGTCGCCTGCGCGTGCAGCCGGTGGGGGAAATCACCAGCCTGTCGCAATTCACCGACCTGGTGATCGGCAGCAATGGCGTGCGGCTCGGGGATATCGCCCAGGTCCGGCTCAAGCCTGCCCGCATGGACTATGGCCGCCGCCTCGATGGTCGTCCCGCGGTCGGCCTGGACATTTTCAAGGAGCGCGACGCCAACCTGGTGGAAGTCTCTTCCAGCGCGTTGCGCGAGGTCGAGGCGATCAGCAAGTCCCCGGCGCTGAGCGGGATCCAGATCAAGGTCATCGACAACCAGGGAACCGACGTCACCAGTTCACTGCGCAGCCTGGCTGAAGCCGGTGCGATCGGACTGGTGTTGTCGATCGCGGTACTGTTCTTCTTCCTGCGCCACTGGCCCTCGACGATGATGGTGACGCTGGCAATCCCGATCTGTTTCGTGCTGACGCTGGGGTTTATGTACTTTGCCGGTGTGACGCTCAACATCCTGTCGATGATGGGGCTGTTGCTGGCCGTCGGCATGCTGGTCGACAATGCCGTCGTTGTCGTGGAGAGCATCTACCAGGAACGCGAGAAGAATCCCGGCAACCCCCGCCTGGCGTCGATCCTCGGCACCCGCCATGTGGCGATCGCGTTGACCGCCGGCACGTTGTGCCACTGCATCGTGTTCGTGCCCAACCTGTTCGGCGAGCGTAACGTAACCGCGATTTTCCTCTCGCAGATCGCGATCACGATCTCGGTCTCGCTCCTGGCGTCGTGGCTCGTGGCCGTCAGCCTGATCCCGATGATTTCAGCCAAGCTGAAAACGCCGCCGACACTCGGGCCAGGAGCGGCCTCCGGCCTCATCCCGCGATTGCAGCGACGCTATGCCACCTTCCTGCGCTGGACGCTCGAGCATCGCGGCAAGTCGGTGCTGGGCATCCTGATGATCATCGCGGTCAGCTTGGTGCCGGCGAAGATGACCAAGATCAACATGTTCGGCGGTGGTGGCGGCGAGCAGGTCGACGTCAACTACCAATGGAAGGGCAGCTACACGAAGGAACAGATTTCAGACGAGATACTCAGGGTCGAAAACTTCCTGGACGCCAATCGCGCCAAGTACCACATCAAGCAGCTGTACTCGTATTACAGCGAGCAGGGCGATGCCGACACGGTGGTGACCTTCGACAACAAGGATCCCGAGGTCACCAAGCCGATCGTCGACCAGATCAGCAAGGACCTGCCCAAGTCAGCGCGTGCGACGATCACGGTCGGCCATGGCGGTGATGACGGCGGCCCGGGCCAGAATGTCGAATTCCAGCTGGTCGGCGATTCCACCCAGACGCTGACCGACCTTGCCAACGACATCGTTCCCATCCTCGCGCAACGCAAGGAATTGCGGGACGTCCGCATCGATGCCGGCGACCGCAACAGCGAACTCCAGGTGCGCGTGGACCGCGAACGCGCGGCGGCCTTCGGCTTCAGTGCCGAGGAGGTCTCGAGATTCGTCGGGCTCGCCCTGCGCGGCGCGCCGCTGCGTGAGTTCCGTCGCGGGGAGAACGAAGTGCCCGTGTGGGTCCGGTTTGCCGGCGCGCAGGATTTCGGTGTCAAGGACATCTCCTCGTTCACCGTGCGGGCGCCGGACGGCCGGAGTGTGCCCCTGTTGAGCATGGTCGACGTCAACGTCATCCCCGCCGCCAGCGAGATCAGGCGCGTCAACCGGCAGACCGCGCTGAAGATCGTGGCCGACCTCCCGGACAAGGTCACGATGCCGGACGCGCGCAAGGCGCTGGAAGAAACCCTCAAGGCGGTCGCTTTCCCTGCCGGTTACAGCTACACGTTCGAGGGTAGCGCGTTCGGCGACGACGACGATGCCATGAGGCAGATGTTCTTCAACCTCGGCATCGCCCTGCTGATGATCTACATCGTGATGGCGGCGGTGTTCGAGTCGCTGTTGTTCCCGGTGGCGATCATGAGCGGCGTGGTGTTCTCCGTCTTCGGGGTTTTCTGGCTGTTCTGGCTGACGGGGACCGAGTTCAGCGTCATGGCCTTCATCGGCATCCTGGTGCTGATGGGCGTGGTGGTGAACAACGGCATTGTCATGATCGAGCACATCAACAACCTGCGCCGGCGCGGCATGTCACGCACCGACGCGCTCGTGGAAGGCAGCCGCGAGCGCCTGCGCCCGATCATGATGACAATGGGTACCGCGATCCTGGCCATGGTTCCAATTGCGTTGTCGACCAGCGATACCGGCAACAACATGCCGGCGTATTACCCGATGGCGCGAGCGATCGCCGGCGGCCTGGCGTTCTCGACCGTCGTCAGCCTGCTGTTCCTGCCGACGATCTACGCGATCCTCGACGACCTCAGCCATGGCACGACCCGCATCATCGAACGTGCCCGACGCCGGCGTGGGGACGCGCAAGGGCCCGTCGCTTCCGTGGCTGCCATCAGCGTGGAGTAGGCGCCCTTCGCCTGGTGGCGCGCCGGGCGCTGCCGAGTGATCGGAAACGGCCCGGGGCCGAAAGCCGCGCCACCGGCTGGGAAATCAGCCGAAGAGCTTGCCCAGGATGCGGGCGCCGGCAATCCAGACGCCGATCGCGGTGCCCAGGTTGGTCAGCGTGAAGTTGACCAGCACCCGCGCGACGCGGTTGCGATACCAGCCGCGGGCCGACTGGACGTCCGTGCGCAGGGCAAGGAAGTCGGCATAGGTGGGTTTGCGGATCCACGCTTCGACCATCGCGCTGAACGTGCCGGATGGCACCCCTGGATGGAACGGCTTGAGCGGGGCGGCGATCGCGGCGGTGACGATGCTCAGCAGATGCCCGCCGGCCAGCAGGCAACCCAGCGCGGCCAGGCCGGAGGTGTACGCCACCCATTGCGCGACAAGGTCGGCGCCGACGTCGAAGCCGCCACGCCAGAAGCCGTAGGCGAAGCTCCCCAGGACCAGCGCCGTGATCGCCAGCGTGAACCAGGGGACGGATGACTTCTTCGGCACGAATTCGAGCTGTTCGCGCACTTGCGCGGGCGGGTCGGTGTCCTCCCGCAGGTGGCGGGCCAGGCCCTGCAGGTGGCCTGCGCCAACCACAGCCAGCACACGGGCTCCCGCGGTGGTGGCCGATTCCCGCAGGCGCGCGGCCATGTAGCGGTCGCGCTCGGCGATGATGGTGTCGTACAGCGCCGGGGTCTGCGCCGCGAACTCGCTGAAGGCCGACTCGAGCATGTCGCCTTCCTTGAGCTTTTCGATCTGGTCCTCGTCGACCTCGTCGTTCACGACCATGCCGGCCACGAGGCCCGATGCGATCTTCGCCCGGCCCCACCAGCCCAGGCGCCGCATCGCGCGGCGGAAGGTCAGGCCGACATCGCGGTCGATCAAGTGCAGTGGCAGTCCGAGCGACCTGGCTTCGGCGGCCGCGACTTTCAGTTCCGCACCGGGCTCGATGCCGAGCTTTTCCGCCAACCGCCGCTGGTAACCCGCCAGCGCCAGGTTGGCGGCGAACACCGCGGTCTTGCCTTCGCGCAGCACCTTGATCAGATCGAGGTTGGCCAGCGAATCCGGATCCGTCAGCCCCTGCAGGCGCTGCGGATCGAGCTCGACCGCGATCTCGTCGAAGGTGCCGCTGGCGATCGCGGCGCGGACGGCATCGACGCTCGCCCTGGAAACATGCGCGGTGCCGAGCAGGGTGTAGTGCACGCCATCACGCTCGACGATCGCCGTCGGTTGCCTGGTCGAAGCCAGGGCGGGGTCCAGCGGTGTCGGGATGTCGGTCATCGTCGCCAATAGGAATGGAAAATCTGGTCTGTGTAGCCCGGGTAAGCGCAGCGCACCCGGGAGGAACATGCAGACGCCGGGACACGCCGCCAGGGCAGTGCGTCGCAGAGGCCTGAACTGGTGTGCGGCAGGTTAGCAGTCGTCGCTGGTGGCCCCGGGTGCGCTGCGCTTACCCGGGTACGTGAGGCGGCTCAGTCGCGGTAGCGCTTCAACAGGTCGCCATAGGCATCGATCCGGCGATCGCGCAGGAAAGGCCAGATCCGCCGCACATGCTCGCTGCGCTGCAGGTCGACCTCGGCCATCAGCAGTTCGGGAGCGTCGATGCTGGCCTCGGCCAGGATTTCGCCCTGCGGGCCGAGCACGTGGCTGGACCCCCAGAAGTCGATGCCCGAGGCCTGCACCGGTGAGGGTTCGTGGCCAACGCGGTTGCAGCTCAGGACGGCCAGGCCGTTGGCGACGGCGTGCCCTCGGTGGCTGAGCAGCCAGGCGTTGCGTTGACGATCCTTCTCGGCCTGGTCGTCGTCGGGATCCCAGCCGATCGCGGTCGGATAGAGCAGCAGCTCGGCCCCGGCCAGCGCCATCAGGCGCGCGCCTTCCGGATACCACTGGTCCCAGCACACCAGCACGCCCAGGCGGCCCACCGAGGTATCGATCGGGTGGAAACCCAGGTCGCCCGGAGTGAAGTAGAACTTCTCGTTGAAGCCCGGATCGTCCGGGATGTGCATCTTGCGGTACTTGCCCGCCAACGAGCCGTCGCGGTCCAGGACAACCGCGGTGTTGTGGTAGAGCCCGGCGCCACGGCGCTCGAACAGCGATCCGACCAGCACCACGCCATGCTGCTTCGCCAGTCGGCCCAAGCGCTCGGTACTGGGTCCGGGGATCGCTTCGGCCAGTTCGAATTCGCACACATTCTGGTGCTGGCAGAAGTAGGCGCCGTTGTGCAGTTCCTGAAGCAGCACCAGCTTTGCGCCGTGCTTCGCGGCTTCGGCGACGCGTTGTTCGATGACGGCGAGATTGGCCTCGGCATCGCCGTGGTTGCGCTCCTGGATCAGCGCGACGGGAAGGATCTTGGTCATCGGATGATTGTATGGCGGGTGTCAACAAGGTCGCGTCCTGGCCGGTGGGCCGGACGCGTCCCGGCGCCGCACCCGTGCGCCGGAAGGCCTGTGGCCGAAGCCGCGCGCGGCGCGCTGCAAGTCCCGACAGGCGAACCTCCCGTCGTGAGTTCCTGGAATGCGGCAGGATCGCCCACGCTGGCGGGCAGTCTGCTACCCCGCCGGAATGACGCCTGCCGGCAGTTGCATGGTGATGCAGTGCAGGCTGCCGTTCTGCCAGATCAGCGGCCGGCAGGGGACGGGCACGATCTCACGGCCGGGGAAGGCTTCGGCCAGGACCGCCTGTGCGCGTCCATCGGCCGCGTCGCCGTAAACCGGCATCAGCACGGCTCCATTGACGATGAGGAAGTTGGCATAACTTGCTGCCAGCCTTCGATTTTCGTCGATGATTGGTTGCGGCCATGGCAGTGCGAACAGGCGGTAGGACCGGCCGTCCGTGGTGCGCATGGCGGCCAGTTCGGCGGCCATTGCCTGCAGTTCGCGGTAATGCGGATCCGAGGCGTCGTCGCAGTCCTGGAACACGATCGCGTCGCCGGGCGCGAAGCGGGCGAGGGTATCGACATGGGCGTCGGTGTCGTCCCCTTCCAGATATCCGTGATCGAGCCAGACCACGCGCTGCTGCTGCAGCGCATCGGCCAACCGGTCGGCGAGGGTGACCCGGTCCAGCTGCGGGTGGCGCTCATGCAGGCAGCGCCAGGTGGTCAGCAACGTGCCGGCGCCGTCCGTCTCAATCGCGCCGCCTTCTAGAGCAAACTCAATTGGTTGGCGAGTACTGTTGAGAAATGTTCCAGCTTCATCGAGGTGCTCGATCAGGCGGTCGTCCTGGCTGGCGTCGAATTTGCCACCCCAGCCGGTGAAGCGGAAATCCAGCAGCCGGAATCCGTCCGCCCCCGCAAGCGTGATCGGGCCGGAGTCGCGCAGCCAGGTGTCGTCGTAAGCGACCTCGACGAAGCGAACCTGCGCCATGTCGATCCGCGCCGAGGCCAGGCGCGCGCGGGCGTACGCCTGCACGTCGTCGTCGGCCACGCAGACCACCACCGGTTCGAAGCGGGCGATCGCCGCGACCAGCGCGATGTAGGTCTCCTCGACAGCCGCCAGTCGTGGCGCCCAGTCGGTCCCGGCATGGGGCCAGGCGATCAGGATCGCTGACTGGGGCTCCCACTCGGCGGGGAAGCGTGGTGCCTCGGGCATCGTCGATTCGGGCCGGTCAGCGGACAGCGGGCTTGGGCCCGATTTCATCGTCGCCGGTCTTGTTGGCGACCGCGTCCACGACCTTGCTCTTTTCGAAGTACACGGTGAAGGCCGGGTAGCTCCAGCGGTAGATCGTCGGCCATTGGTGCTTCTGTCCACCACGCGGTTCGAGTTTGCTGGCCGGGGCGCCGAAGCGGGCCTGGACCTGGTCCATCGACATGCCGCGCGAAGGCATGGCCATCGTGGGTTCCTGCTGCACGCGCTCGACCAGCAGGGTCTCGGCCGCGGCGGTGCCGGCGAAGGCGAGCAGGGCGACCAGCGGCACGACGCGGAAGCGGACATTCATGGCGCGACTCCTCGGGGCGATGGGTAGGACAGCGTTTTAGCAGATCGCAGCGCCGGGCCGTAGGCCGTCGAGCGCCACCCGGCGTGGAAACAGGAAAGGCCGCATCGCTGCGGCCTTTCCGGAACCCTTGCCGATGGACGCCGCGAGGCGCCGCTTCGGTTTTCGCCGTTCGCATGCCTGCGGCGCCGGGCGCCGCAGGTACACGCTTGTTTCAGCGCTGGCGCGCCTTGAAACGCGGGTTCGACTTGCAGATCACGAAGATCTTGCCGCGGCGGCGGACCACCTTGCAGTCGCGGTGGCGGTTCTTCGCGGACTTCAGGGAGGACAGGACCTTCATGACAACCTCGGATGGCGAAAGAATGGATGGTGGGACAACGAAGCCGGACATTCTGCCTGCATTTCCCCCTGCATTCAACTGCTTGCGGAGCCTGGCGCGGGCCGCGGGCTACACTTGCCGGTCAACGCAGGAGATCCGATGTCCGACGACACCTCCATGGCCGGCGCGCCGGTCCTCACCATCGACGGTCCCTCGGGCTCGGGCAAGGGCACGATCAGCCGCCTGGTCGCCGCCCGCCTGGGTTGGCATTACCTCGATTCCGGGGCCCTGTACCGGGCCGTGGGCCTGGCCGCGGGCTGGTCGGACATCGACCTGTCGGACGCGTCGGCGCTGGTCCGTTGCGCCTTCGATACCCAGGTCGGCTTCGTCGGCGATGGCCCGGAGGAGCCACGCATCCTGGTCAACGGGGTCGACGCCACGGACGAACTGCGCACCGAAACCGCCGGTGCGGCCGCCTCCGCCATCGCGGCCATTCCGGAGGTCCGCTCGGCCCTGCGCGACCGCCAGCGGGCCTTCCGCCAGCCGCCGGGCCTGGTCGCCGACGGCCGCGACATGGGGACGGTCATTTTCCCCGACGCCAGCCACAAGGTCTTCCTGACCGCCAGCGCCGATGAACGGGCCCAAAGACGCTATAAGCAGTTGAAGGAAAAAGGGGTTTCCGTTACATTGGACGGTCTGCTGCGGGAGATTCTGGCCCGCGACGCCCGCGATGCCAATCGCGCGGTGGCTCCGTTGCGCCCGGCCCAAGACGCCGTCTGCATCGACACCACCGGCCTTGGCATCGATGCGGTCGTCGAACGCGTGCTGGAGCTGCTTCCGGCGCGGGGGGCGTAATCCGCCGCAACAGACCCAGCCGTCTGCAATCCCGCAGCCGGTGATCAACCACACATGGCGCAGGCTTCGTCGAAGCCACGCCAGACCCAGGGTGGGTCGGAAGCATCGCCAATCCGGCGTGTCCGGCCTGTGTATCCACAGAGATATTCCATACATGAATGCTGCAATGACCGAATCCTTCGCCGAACTGTTCGAGCAGAGCCAGTCGCACATCGCCAAGCTCAAGCCGGGTTCCATCGTCACCGGCACCGTCGTCGAGGTCCGTACCGACGTGGTGGTGATCAACGCCGGCCTGAAGTCCGAAGGCATCGTGCCGATCGAACAGTTCCGCAATGACGCCGGCGAAATCGACGTTGGAGTGGGTGATGTCGTCAAGGTCGCGCTGGACAGCCTCGAGAACGGCTTCGGCGAGACCGTGCTGTCGCGCGAGAAGGCCAAGCGCTCGATGGTGTGGGACGAGCTCGAGGAAGCCCTCGAGAAGAACGAAACCATCACCGGCCGCATCAGCGGCAAGGTCAAGGGCGGCTTCACCGTCGACATCAAGGACGTCCGCGCATTCCTGCCGGGTTCGCTGGTCGACGTGCGTCCGGTGCGCGATCCCGTGTACCTGGAAGGCAAGGAACTCGAGTTCAAGCTCATCAAGCTCGACCGCAAGCGCAACAACGTGGTGGTTTCGCGTCGCGCGGTGGTCGAGAGCGAACATTCGGAAGAGCGCGAGCAGCTGCTCGAGAAGCTCGTCGAGGGCGCGGTGCTGAAGGGCGTGGTCAAGAACCTCACCGACTACGGCGCGTTCGTCGACCTCGGCGGCATCGACGGCCTGCTGCACATCACCGACATGGCCTGGAAGCGCGTGCGCCATCCGTCGGAAGTCGTGGAAGTCGGCCAGGAGCTCGACGTCCGCGTGCTCAAGTACGACAAGGAGCGCAACCGCGTCAGCCTCGGCCTCAAGCAGCTGGGCGAGGATCCGTGGGACAACATCGCGCGCCGTTACCCGGCGAACACCCGCGTGTTCGGCAAGGTCTCCAACGTCACCGATTACGGCGCGTTCGTCGAGATCGAGCCGGGCGTCGAAGGCCTGGTGCACGTGTCCGAGATGGACTGGACCAACAAGAACGTCAACCCGTCCAAGGTCGTGCAGGTCGGTGACGAGCTGCAGGTCATGGTGCTGGACGTCGATGAAGAGCGTCGCCGCATTTCGCTGGGCATCAAGCAGGTCACCAGCAATCCGTGGGAGACCTTCGCCGCGATCCACAAGAAGGGCGACAAGGTCGAAGGCCAGATCAAGTCGATCACCGACTTCGGCATCTTCATCGGCCTGGACGGCGGCATCGATGGCCTGATCCACCTGTCGGATATCAGCTGGAATTCGACCGGCGAAGACATCGCGCGCAACTACAAGAAGGGCGACACGCTGGAAGCCGTCGTGCTGGCGGTGGACCCGGAGCGCGAGCGCATCAGCCTGGGCGTCAAGCAGATGGAACAGGACCCGATGGGCCAGTTCGTCGCGACCAACACCCGCGGCTCGATCGTCAAGGGCACGGTGAAGGAAGTCGACGCCAAGGGTGCGACGGTTGAACTCGAAGGCGGCGTGGAAGGCTATATCGCTGCGCGAGACATCGCCCACGAGCGCGTCGAGGACGCCAGCCAGCGCCTGAAGGTTGGCGACGAGATCGAAGCCAAGATCGTCGGCACCGATCGCAAGAGCCGCCTGATGCAGCTGTCGATCAAGGCCAAGGACGAAGCCGAGACGCAGGAAGCGCTGTCCGAGTACAACCGGTCGGCGGCCGACGCGTCCAGCGGCACGACCAAGCTCGGCGCGTTGCTGCGCGAGCAGCTCAACAGCAAGTCCGAGTAAGCGGTTGGCGAAAACGGCCCGGTTGATCCCGGGCCGTTTTCCATGACCATCGAATGATGTCCCCGGCAAAGTCCGAATGACCAAGTCCGAACTGATCGAGATCCTCACCCAGCGCCAGGGCCACCTGAAGTCTGAGGACGTCGATCTTGCGGTGAAGTCGCTGCTCGAAATGATGGGCGGCGCGCTCGCGCATGGCGAGCGGATCGAGATCCGCGGCTTCGGCAGTTTTTCCCTGCATTTCCGTCCGCCACGCACCGGACGCAACCCCAAGACCGGCGATGCGGTGCCGTTGCCCGGCAAGCATGTGCCGCATTTCAAACCCGGCAAGGACCTGCGCGAGCGCGTCAGCGACGCGATCCCGGTCGCCAGCGAGGACTGAGCGCAAAGCCGCCGCCATCGCGTTTCGGTAGGAGCGCCTTCAGGCGCGAGCTCTTCCGTATCAGGGCAGCCACCCAACGCGCATCGCAGACGCCCCGAGCTGCAAGTTACGCGCGTACCCCCGACCCGCTGAACAATGCGTAGGCCGTCGGCTAAGCTAGCCGCCGATCCTGGAGTCCATCGCATGCGCCTGATCCGAGTGCTGGTCGCCCTGGTGTTCCTGGGCTGTGGAGTGATCGTCGGCGCGCTCAACGCGCAGCCGGTGTCGCTCGACCTCGGCATGGCCGTCCTGCATTCCACCCTGGGCGTGTGCCTGCTCGCGGCGCTGCTGCTGGGGGTGGTGCTCGGCGGCCTCGCGATTTCCGCCAGCGTGGTGCTGCCGCTGCGCCAGCGACTGCGGCACGCCAGCCAGCGACCGCCCGCGCGAGGCGATGGAGCCGCCGCATGATGGCCATCCTCGACCAATGGTTCTGGTTTTTCCTGCTGCTTCCGGTGGCGGCGCTCAGCGGCTGGGTGATCGGCCGCCGTGGCGGCGAGCGCCATAGCGACAGCCAGGTCAGCAAGCTGTCGACGACGTACTTCCGCGGCCTGAACTACCTGCTCAACGAGCAGCCGGACAAGGCGATCGAGCTGTTCCTGCACATCGCCGAACTCGACAAGGAAACCTTTGAAACCCAGGTCGCACTCGGACACCTGTTCCGCCGCCGCGGCGAAGTCGATCGCGCGATCCGCCTCCACCAGGCGTTGGTCGAGCGGCGCGACCTGAGCGATCCGCAGAAAGTGCAGGCACTGCTGGCGCTGGGCGAGGACTACATGCGCTCGGGCCTGCTGGACCGCGCCGAAACCGTGTTCTCCGACCTGGCGCGGATCGACCAGCGCGCACCGCAGGCGCTCAAGCACCTGATCGGCATTTACCAGGCCGAGCGCGACTGGCCGAAGGCGATCGAGAACGCCACCCGATTCGAAGCCGCCACCGGCGAGCCGATGGGCAAGCTGACCGCGCAGTTCGAGTGCGAGCTGGCCGAACGCCAGCGCGCGGCCGGCGACATGTCCGCGGCGCGCGCATCGATCGCGCGGGCCTATGCGGCTGATTCGACGTCCGTACGCGCGGGCATGCTGGAGGGACGCATCGACGTCGAAGCCGGCAACGACCCGGCGGCGATCCGGGCCTTCGAGCGCGCGGCCCGCCACGATCCGGATTACCTGCCTGAAATCCTCCCCCAACTGCTGCCTTGCTACGAGCGTGTCGGTGACAGTCCGGGTGCCCGCGCCTTCCTGGGGGAAATGAGCGAACACTACCGCGGTATCTCGCCGGTGCTGGCACTCACGCGCCTGGTGGAGAACGAGGAGGGCGTGGCGGCGGCACGTGGCTATCTCGCCCAGCAGCTCAAGGATCGTCCGTCCGTCCGCGGTGAAGCGGCGCTGATCGACCTGACGTTGGCCGAAGGCGCCGATGCCGTCGCCACCCTGCGCGACCTGCGCCACATCACCGACCAGCTGCTGGTGCGCAATCCCAGCTACCGCTGCAGTCGCTGCGGCTTCGGCGCGCGCAGCCACCACTGGCAATGCCCCAGTTGCAAGGAGTGGGGGACGATCAAGCCGCTGCTCAACTATGCCGTGGTGTGACCGTGGTTGAAGCGGTCGCGGGCGGCTGGGTGGGCTGGGTCGCGCTGCACCTGTCGATCGGCATCGTCGGCACCTGGCTGGCGCGCCGCTATGCGCTGCACCGGCAACTGGTCGACCAACCTGGCGAACGCCGCAGCCACGACACGCCGACGCCGCGTGGCGGCGGGATTTCGATCGTGGCGTCGATGCTGGTGGCGCTGTGCGGCCTGGCCTGGTGTTTTCCTGGCCACGCCACGCTGATGCTGGCGACCGCGGCGGGCACCGCGCTGGTGGCCGGGATCGGATGGGTCGACGACCACCACCCCCTGCCACCCTGGCCGCGGCTGCTGGTCCAGGCGGTGGCGGCGCTCCTGCTGGCCTGGGGCCTGCAACTGGAAGGTGCCGGGATTGCCGTCGCCGGTGCGGGTTTCGTGGCCGCCCTGGTGCTGGTCAATGTCTGGAACTTCATGGACGGCATCGACGCCCTGGCGGCGTCCCAGGCGCTGCTGGTCGCGACGGCGTATGGCTTGTGGGCCGGCGTGGGGGTCGGGGCCTGGTTCGCACTGGCACTGGCGGCGGCGTGCCTCGGTTTCCTGCCGTTCAACCTGCCCAGGGCCCGGATCTTCCTTGGTGACGTGGGTAGCGGTGCGTTGGGATACGGGCTTGCCGCACTGGCCGCATGGCTGCTGGTCGACGCCGGTCCACGCGGCCCGCTGCTGTTGCTGCCGTTATCGGCCTTCCTGATCGATGCCACGCTGACCCTGGCCCTGCGCGTGCTCGGTGGGGAACGCTGGTGGATGCCCCACGCCGGGCACGCTTACCAGTACTGGGTGCGTCGCTGCGGCCGCCATGGGCGGGTAACTTGGTCCTATGCCGCATGGACGCTGCTCGCCTGCCTGGCGATGCTGGCCGGAAGAGGGGCCCCGCCAGCGTTTATCATGGTCGGGCTGCCCGTGGCGGGCCTGCTGGGGGCAGGCGTCTGGGCTTATCTGAGACGCACGGTCCGCAGGGCGGGCGAGGACGCGAGGGAATGATGGGCCTGAAGGAGCGCGTCAGCGTCGGTATTCCGCGTGCGGCCGTGGTATTCCACGATCTTTTCATGGTCTGGCTGGCGTGGACGGGGCTGCACCAGCTGCGCTACGCGATCCTGCCGTTGCCGCCGAGCGTCACCCTTTGGGGGGCGGAAATCGCCCTGGTGCTGCTGGCGCAGGCACTGGTGTTCTGGCGGGTCGGCCTCTACCGCGGCATCTGGCGCTTTGCCAGCGTCCCGGACCTGTTCAACATCCTCAAGGCCAGCATCTTCGGCCTGCTGGCGATCGTCGTCGGATTGTTCCTCTACAACCGCCTCAACCAGATCCCGCGCACGGTATTGGTGTTGTATCCGATCGTGCTGACGGCCCTGTTGGGCATGCCGCGGCTGCTGTACCGGGCCTGGAAGGACTACCGCCAGTCGGGGTCGGACAAGGCGGTACTGCGGGTGTTGATCCTCGGGGCCGGCCAGGCCGGTGAAGCCCTCGTGCGCGACCTGCGCCGCGCTGGTGCCTACCAGCCGGTCGGTTTCCTGGACGATGCCGCGAAGCTCCGCGGCAGCCACCTCCAGGGATTGCCGATCCTGGGCAGGATCGATGAAGTCGAACGCATTGCCCCGGAAACCGCAGCGCAATTGCTGGTGATCGCCATGCCCTCGCTCGGCGCGCCCGCCATGCGCCGGATCGTCGCTGCCTGCGAGCGCACCAGCCTGCCATTCCGCACGGTGCCGCACCTGGAAGACCTGCTCGAAGGACGGTCGCTGCCGGGTGAGTTGAAGGAAGTCGCGATCGAGGACCTGCTGGGGCGCCAACCGGTGACACCGGACTGGAAGGCGATCCGCGGCTGGCTTGGTGGCCGCAGCGTGCTTGTCACCGGCGCCGGCGGTTCGATCGGTTCCGAGCTGTGCCGTCAGTGCGCACGCCATGGCGCACGCCAGATCGCGCTGCTGGAGATCGACGAGCTTGCGCTGACGCGGATGGAGGCCGAACTTCGCCGTGACTTCCCGCAGATCGCCTGCGTGCCGATCCTCGGCGACTGCGGCGATCCGGCGGTGATCCGCTATGCCCTGGCGCAATCGACGCCCGAAGCCGTCTTCCATGCCGCCGCCTACAAGCAGGTGCCGCTGCTGGAAAGCCAGTTGCGCGAGGCGATCCGCAACAACGTACTGGCGACCGAAACCGTCGCTCGCGCCAGCCAGGAGGCTGGCGTCGGCACCTTCGTGCTGATCTCCACCGACAAGGCGGTCGATCCGGTCAACGTGCTTGGCGCGACCAAGCGCCTGGCGGAAATGGTGTGCCAGGCGATGGCGAGTCCGCGCACGACGCGCTCGGTGACGGTGCGCTTCGGCAACGTGCTCGATTCGGCCGGCAGCGTCGTGCCGCTGTTCCGGGAACAGATCCGCAGCGGGGTGGTCACCGTTACCCATCCCGATGTCACCCGCTATTTCATGACCATCCCCGAGGCCTGCCAGCTGATCCTGCAGGCGGCGGCGATCGGTTCCACCCATGCGGTCTACACGCTGGACATGGGTGAGCCGGTGTCGATCCGGCTGTTGGCGGAACAGATGATCCGGCTTGCCGGCAAGCATCCCGAGCGGGACGTCGCCATCGTCTACACCGGCCTGCGGGCGGGCGAGAAGATGCACGAAACGCTGTTCCATGCCGATGAGCGATATCGGCCAACGGCCCACCCGAAAATCCTGCAGGCGGAGGCGCGCAGCATCGTCGCGGAGAAGATCGGGGAGGCGACCTCACGCCTGCGTGACGCGGTGGGACGCTACGATCTCGACGAGCTGGCATTGATCCTGTGCGATGCGGTCCCGGAATTCGCGCCGCTCAATGCCGCACCCGCGACATCGTCGGCGACGGTGGTCGCTTTCCCCGCACGCAACGCCAGGAAGACTTGATGACGTCAGGCTCGGTCACCGACGCTCGGCGCGGCAATCGCCGCATTCGCAAGGCAGTATTTCCAGTGGCGGGACTCGGGACCCGTTTCCTTCCGGCGACCAAGACGGTCCCCAAGGAGATGCTGCCGATCATCGACAAGCCGCTGATCCAGTACGCCGTCGACGAGGCGATCGAGGCAGGCTGCGACACGTTGGTATTCGTCACCAATCGCTACAAGCACGCGGTTGCGGACTACTTCGACAAGGCCTACGAGCTTGAGCAGAAGCTCGAGCGCGCAGGCAAGACCGAGCAGCTTGAGCTGGTGCGCAACGTGCTGCCGCCGGGCGTGCGTGCCATTTTCGTCACCCAGGCCGAAGCCCTGGGGCTCGGTCACGCCGTCCTGTGCGCCCGGCCCGTCATCGGCGACGAGCCCTTCGCCGTATTGCTGCCGGACGACCTGATCTGGACCCGTGGCGGGCCGGGCGCGCTGTCGCAGATGGCCGACCTCGCGCAGGCCCAACAGGCCAGCGTGATCGCCATCCAGGACGTGCAGCGCAGCCAGACCGGCAGCTACGGCATCGTCGCCACCGAGGATTTCAGCGGCCGCGAAGGACGGATCACGGCGATCGTCGAAAAACCGGCTCCCGAGGTCGCGCCGAGCACCCGCGCCGTCGTCGGACGCTACATCCTCTCGCCCCGGATCTTCGACCTGCTGGAGACGACGCCACCTGGCGCCGGCGGCGAAATCCAGCTGACCGATGCGATTTCGCAATTGCTCCGCGAAGATCCGGTGTTCGCCTATCGCTTCCGAGGCACCCGCTTCGATTGCGGGGCCCACATCGGCCTGATCGAAGCAACCATCCGCTATGCGCTCGACCATGAAGTGCTCAGCGATGCCGCCCGCCGGGTGATGCAGAACGCCCTGGACGAACTGGGCGTGACCGACCTCTAGCAGGACGGGATTCCCCGAGCCGCTGGATCTACGTTCCTGAAGCCTAGACGGCTTCAAACACCCCGGCCGCGCCCATGCCGGTGCCGATGCACATCGTCACCAGGCCGTATTTCTGCTGGCGGCGACGCATGCCATGGACGATGGTCGCCGTGCGGACCGCGCCAGTCGCCCCCAGGGGATGTCCCAGGGCGATCGCGCCGCCGAGCGGATTGACCTTGTCCGGATCCAGTTCGCTGTCGCGGATCACGGCCAGCGCCTGGGCGGCGAATGCCTCGTTGAGTTCGATCCAGTCGAGCTGGTCCTTGCTCAACCCCGCTTGGCGAAGGGCCTTTGGAATCGCGGCGATCGGCCCGATGCCCATCACTTCAGGCCGAACGCCCGCCACCGAGAAACTCACGAACCGCGCCAGCGGCGTCAGCCCGTAATCCTTGATCGCCTGTTCCGACGCCAGCAGCACGGCGCCGGCGCCGTCGCTCATCTGCGAACTGTTGCCCGCCGTGACGGTGCCGCCGAACTGGCCATTGCGGAACACCGGCTTGAGCCTGGCCAGTCCCTCGAGCGAAGTATCCGGGCGCGGGCCTTCATCGGTGTCGACCCGTGTCTTCTTCAGTCGGATTGCATTGCCGGCCAGGTCGGGCAGGCGGGCGATGACGTCCACCGGGCTGATTTCGTCGTTGAACGCACCGGCCTTGATCGCCGCAATCGCTTTCTGGTGCGAAGCCAGCGCGAACGCATCCTGGTCCTCGCGCGAAACCTTCCATTCCTCGGCGACCTTTTCCGCTGTGATCCCCATGCCGTAGGCGATCGCGACATGGTCGTCGCGGAAGACCGCCGGCGACAGCGCGACCTTGTTGCCCATCATCGGCACCATCGACATTGATTCGGTGCCACCGGCGAGCATCAGGTCGGCATGGCCCAGGCGGATCTGGTCCGCCGCCAGCGCCACCGCCTGCAGACCGGAGGAGCAGAAGCGGTTGATCGTCTGCGCCGCGATCGTATCGGGAAGGCCGGACAACAGCAGCCCGATGCGGGCGACGTTCATTCCCTGCTCGCCCTCGGGCATGGCGCAACCGATGATGGCGTCGTCGATGCGGCTGACGTCGATGCCCGGCGCCTGCGCGACCACGCTGCGCAGCACGTGCGCGAGCATCTCGTCGGGGCGGGTGTTGCGGAACACGCCGCGCGGCGCCTTGCCGACCGGGGTGCGGGTGGCGGCGACGATGTAGGCGTCCTGGATCTGTCTGGTCATGTGCATGTGCTCGTCGTTCCCGTGAAGCGGGAACCCGGTGGGTTCGATTGCCATTCCAGCGAGGGGATCCTTGGCCGTTCGACGATCGGCTGGCGATCGGGAAGCGAAGGGCGCTGGGTTCCCGCTGCCGCGGAAATGGCGACGGCGGGTCAGTTTCTCAGCGGCTTTCCGGTCTTCAGCATGTGCGCGATGCGTTCCTGGGTTTTCGGCATCTGCGCCAGCGCGACGAAGTGCTCGCGCTCGAGTTCCAGCAGCCAGTCCTCGTCGACGATCGCGCCGCGGTCGATCTCGCCGCCGCACAGCACCGTGGCAATGCGGGTGGCGATTTCGAAGTCATGGGGCGAGATGAATCGTCCTTCGAGCATGTTCACCAGCAGCATGCGGAAGGTCGCGATGCCGACGTCGCCGGCGACGGTGATGCGTCGCGCCGGCAACGGCGGGCGGTAGCCGCTGTCGGCCATCGCGAGCGCCTGCTGCTTGGCCACGTGCAGTAGTTCATGCGTGTTGAAGGTGACCAGATCGCCCGGCAGAAGCAGGCCAAACTCCTTGGCTTCGAGCGCCGAGGTCGACGCTTTCGCCATCGCCACCGCTTCGAACGCCGGCTTGATGTGCGCAAAGACATCGCCGCCTGGGCCTGCGGCCTGCGATGCGCGCACCGCGAATTCCTTCAGGCCGCCACCGGCCGGAAGCAGGCCGACGCCGGCCTCGACCAGCCCGATGTAGCTTTCCAGTTGCGCAACCGCGCGCGCCGAATGCATCTGGAACTCGCAGCCGCCGCCGAGCGCAAGCCCGCGTACCGCCGCCACGACCGGCACCAGCGCGTACTTGATGCGCTGGCTGGTGGCCTGGAAATTGGCGACCATCGCTTCGAACGCCGCGACGTTGCCGGTCTGGAGCAGGCCAAGCGCGCCCGCGAGGTCCGCGCCGGCGGAGAACGGTTCCTTCGGTTGCCAGATCACCATGCCGCGGAAGTCGCTCTCGGCGATTGCGATCGCCTGCTGCAGGCCTTCCATCACCTGGTCGTTGACCGTGTGCAGCTTGGTCTTGAACGAGGCCACCAGAACGCCATCGCCGTCATGCCAGGCGCGGACGCCGTCGTTTTCGAAAGCCGTCTCGCCGGCATCGAAGCGCTCGCCGAGCATCGGGTCCGGGAACCGCTGGCGCTTGTACACCGGTAGCGCCGAGCGGGGCAGCTTGGCGTTCTTCGCCGGGCTGTAGCTGCCCTCGACCCCATGCACGCCGTCGCGCCCATCGAAGACCCAGTCCGGCAGCGGCGCGTTGCTCATCGCCTTGCCGGCGACGATGTCCTCGGCGATCCAGTCGGCGACCGGCTTCCAGCCGGCGGCCTGCCAGGTTTCGAACGGACCCATCGACCAGCCGTAGCCCCAGCGGATCGCAAGATCCACATCGCGCGCGGTCTCGGCGATGTCGCCCAGGTGGTAGGCGCTGTAATGGAACAGGTCGCGGAAGACCGCCCACAGAAAGCGCGCTTGCGGGTGTTCGCTGGCGCGCAGCGCGGCGAACTTCTTCGCTGGGTCGCGTTCCTTGAGGATCGCCGCCACCTCGGGCGCGATCTCGGCGGCGCTGGGCCGGTAGTCCTGCGCCTGGAGATCCAGCACGAGGATGTCCTTGCTGCGCTTGGTGTAGATGCCGGCGCCGGTCTTCTGCCCGAGCGCGCCCTTGGCTACGAGCGCCTGCAGCCACTTGGGCGCCACGAAGTGGCGGTGCCAGGGATCGTCGGGCAGGGTATCGGCCATGGTCCTGATGACATGCGCCATGGTGTCCAGGCCAACGACATCGGCGGTGCGATAGGTGGCCGACTTCGGCCGCCCGATCGCGGGTCCGGTCAGGCCATCGACCACGTCGAAGCCAAGTTCCATTTCGGCCGTGTGGTGCATCGTCGCCAGGATCGAGAACACCCCGATGCGGTTGCCGATGAAGTTGGGCGTGTCCTTGGCGCGCACGACGCCCTTGCCGAGCGCGGTAGTGAGGAAGGTTTCCAATGCATCGAGCACCGCCGGGTCGGTGGTGCGCGCCGGGATCAGTTCGGCCAGGTGCATGTAGCGCGGCGGGTTGAAGAAGTGCACGCCGCAGAAGCGGTGGCGCAGCTGCCCGGGCAGCACGTCGGCCAGCGCGTTGATGCCCAGGCCCGAGGTGTTGCTGGCGAGGATCGCGTGGTCGCTGACGTAGGGGGCGATCTTCCGGTAGAGGTCCTGTTTCCAGTCCATGCGTTCGGCGATGGCCTCGATCACCAGGTCGCAGTCGCGCAGGAGCTCCAGGCCGTCGTCGTAGTTGGCCGGCGTGATGGCCTCGGCCAGCGCACGGCTGGCGAGCGGGGCAGGCGAGAGCTTGCCCAGGTGGGCGATGGCCTTGGCGGCAACGCCATTCCGGGCCTCGACCGTGCCGGCGTCGGCCACCGGCAGGTCGAACAGGACGGTGTCGATGCCGGCATTGGTCAGCTGCGCCGCGATCTGCGCGCCCATGACACCCGCCCCGAGAACGGCGGCTCGCCGCACCAGCAGTTTCTCAAACATGAGTTCCAACCCCTTGAAATTACTTCGAATCGGCGCGAAGGCCGGCAGCGGCGAAGCGGATCAGTTCGCGCGCGGCGCGTTCGCGATGGGCGGCTTCGGACACGCCCGAGGGGCGCTTGATCATCCCGAAGTCCGCCATCGCATAGGTCAGCGCGCCGGACAGGAAGTCCAGCCGCCAGTACAGCTCTTCCTTGCTCAGCGCCGGCACGCAGCCGGCGATCGCCTTGGCGAATTCGCGCAGCACATGCCCGTACTGGTCGGACAGGAAGCGGCGCAGGCTGTCATTCTTCTCGGCGTAGGCGCGGGCGATGACGCGGATGAAGGCGCCGCCGCCGTGGCGGTCCTGCGCCAGTGCCAGTGCTGGCGCGACAAAGGCGGCCAGGACCGCTTCCAGCTCGCAGGGCGCCGCGCGCAGCCGCGACAGCCGCTGCGCGCTCATCTCGTCCATGCGCCGGCGGAAGACCTCGTTGACGAGGTTTTCCTTGCTGCCGAAGTGGTAATTGACCGCGGCGATGTTGACGTCGGCGCGGCTGGTGACCTGCCGCAGCGAGGTGCCGGCGAAACCGAATTGTGCGAACAGCTCTTCGGCGGCGCCGAGGATGCGGTCCTTGGTGGAAAAGTGGGCTGCGACGGCCATGGGCATCCAAGGGACTGAATCAAACGCTTGTTTGAGCGTACGCCCACGACTGAACCCCGTCAATCGACGATGGCTGGTCGCGTGCAAGCGCGCGCTGCGATCCGTTAGAATTACCGCAGCCATATCGGCTAAACCCGCGTTTGTACGCGGGTTTTTCTGTTATCCTCGGGCCGCCATCGACGTCCACGCGACGCCTGCGGCCCGCCTGCCGGAGAAAAATCCCATGGCGCTGGAGCGCACCCTTTCGATCGTCAAGCCCGACGCCGTCGCCAAGAACGTCATCGGCGAGATCTATTCGCGTTTTGAAAAAGCCGGCCTGAAAGTCGTCGCCGCACGCATGAAGCAACTGTCGCGGCAGGAGGCCGAAGGCTTCTACGCCGTCCACCGCGAGCGTCCCTTCTTCAATGCGCTGGTCAACTTCATGAGCTCCGGCCCGGTGATGATCCAGGTGCTGGAAGGCGAGGGCGCGGTGCTGAAGAACCGTGACCTGATGGGCGCGACCAATCCCAAGGATGCGGCCGCCGGCTCCATCCGCGCGGATTTCGCCGACAGCATCGACGCCAACGCCGTGCACGGTTCGGACTCGCTGGAGAACGCCGCGATCGAGATCGCGTATTTCTTCCCGGCCACCGACGTCTTCGCACGCTGACCCGCGATGACCGACGCACGCGACAGGAGCATCGAGATCGCCTTCGCCGATGAGGCGACGGCGACCGCTGCGCGTGCGCCAGTGCTGCCGGATGCAAGCGCGACGGGGTCGAAGACCAACCTCTTCGACCTCGACCGCGTCCGGCTGGAGGATTTCTTCGAGCAGTCGCTCGGTGAGAAGCGCTACCGCGCCCACCAGGTGATGAAGTGGATCCACCACCGCCACGTCACCGACTTCGAGGCGATGACCGACCTGGGCAAGGCGCTGCGCGCCAAGCTCGAGGCGCACGCCGTCGTTCACGCGCCGATGGTGCTGCTGAACAAGGCATCCACCGACGGCACCCACAAGTGGCTGCTCGGCATGGACCCGAAGAACGCCATCGAGGCCGTCTACATCCCCGACAAGGGGCGCGGCACGCTGTGCGTCTCATCGCAGGTCGGCTGCGCGCTCAACTGCCAGTTCTGCTCGACCGCGACCCAGGGCTTCAACCGCAACCTGTCGACCGCCGAGATCATCGGCCAGGTCTGGGTGGCGGCGCGCCACCTGGGCAACGTCCCCCACCAGCAGCGACGCCTGACCAACGTGGTGATGATGGGCATGGGCGAGCCCTTGATGAATTTCGACAACGTCGTGCGCGCGATGAGCATCATGCGCGACGACCTTGGCTACGGACTGGCCAACAAGCGCGTCACCCTGTCCACCGCGGGCGTGGTGCCGATGATCGACAAGCTCGGCGAGCAGAGCGACGTGTCGCTGGCGGTCTCCCTGCATGCGCCGAACGACGAGCTGCGCAGCGAACTCGTCCCGCTCAATCGCAAGTACCCGATTGCCGTCCTGATGGAAGCCTGCGTGCGTTATGCCTTGCGCAAGCGCGGCAGCTCGGTGACCTTCGAATACACGTTGATGAAAAGCGTCAACGACCAGCCGGCGCATGCCCGCCAACTGGTGCGCCTGATGCGCGAGTTCGACAAGGCCGTACAGATGAAGGATGCGGCCAAGGTCAACCTGATCCCGTTCAATCCGTTCCCCGGGACGCGCTTCGAGCGGCCGGACGAAACCGCCATCCGCGCTTTCCAGAAACTGCTGAACGAGGCCGGCATGATCGCGCCCGTGCGACGCACGCGCGGAGACGACATCGACGCCGCCTGCGGCCAGCTCAAGGGGCAGGTGATGGATCGCACGCGCCGCCAGGCGGACCATCGCCGCAAGCTCCAGGCCCAAGGGGAAAGCGATGCCGCTGCGTAGGACGCTCGTTGTGGTTGGCCTGCTTGCGATGGTCGCCATCGTTGGCTGTTCCCGGCTGACGTTCGTCAAACCCCGGTTCAAGAGCGACTTCCACAGCACAGCGCCGGATTACGCGGTGCGCGACGACCCCAGGGACGCGCAGCGGATCATGGCCATCGACCAGGTCGCCGTTGCCCAGCAGGCGATGCAGGCCGGCCGGCTGGACGAGGCCGAGGTGCATGCGCGCGCCGCCCTCAAGGCCGACCCGAAGTCCTCCGACGCCTACACGCTGCTGGCGATGATCCGGGATCATTCCGGCCGTACCGCTGAAGCCGGCGAGCTTTATGCGAAGGCGCTTGCGTTCGCGCCGACCCGTGGAGTTGCCCTGAACAACTACGGTGCGTGGTTGTGCAGCAATGGGCGGGCGGCGGAATCGATCCCGCTGTTCAAGCGCGCTGTCGCCGATCCCGGTTATTCGACGCCGGCGGCGGCAGTGGCCAATGCCGGTTCCTGCGAATTGAAACTCGGCCAGGACGCGCTAGCGGCGGCTTATCTCGCCCAGGCGCTGCAACTGGATCCGCAGAACCCGGTCGGGCTGGAGGCCATGGCCGAAAGCCGCTACCGGGCGGGGCAATACATGGAGGCGCGTGCTTTTTCCGAACGCAGGCTTGCCGTGGCGCCGCCCAGCGTCAAAGTGTTACAACTTGCGTCACAGATCGAACAGAAACTTGGCGACACCGCCGCGGCTGCCCGTTATGTTCAGCGTATCGCGACGGAATTTCCGCAGCAGCAGCGGGCCGTCCCGACCGGGGATGCGAGTCACTAGATGATCCAGGCCAATTCCAGCGCGGCGGACGAGCCGCGGCCGGACGGCATTCCTGACGGAAGTCGGGGGTGCGGCGCGCGGCTGCGCAAGGCGCGCGAAGCCGCGGGATTGACGGAGGCCGACGTCGCCGAGCGGCTGAAGATGCCCGTGCGCGTGGTTCGCTCGCTGGAGGCGGAAGACTGGAACCGACTGGGCGCGCCCGTATTCGTCCGTGGCCAGTTGCGCAGCTATTCCCGGTTGCTGGGCCTGACGACGGCGCCCATGGTGGCGGCCTCTGGCGTCGCTCCGATCGAGCCCCCGAAGCTCGTACCGCGGACCTACACCCCACCGATGCAGCGATTGTTCGAGCAGGTCGCCCGTCGCCTTGTCTATATCGTCCTGACCGCCGCCATCGCCGTGCCGATCTGGCTCGCCACGCGCCCGCACCTGGGCATGGTCGCCCACGACGCCGCTCCCCTGGACGTCCCGGCCAGCCTTGGCAGTGAACCTTCGGTTCCGCTGGACGCAGCGGCATCGGACGACCCGAGCCCCCTGGTGGCGTCGCTGGCGCCCCTCCCAAGCCAGGCCCAGGCGGCTCCAGCGCTGTCGCTTCAAGTGACGGGCGACAGCTGGGTCCAGATCACCGCGCCAGACGGCCACATGCTCGAACAGGCGCTCCTGCACGCAGGCGCGGTCCGTCGATACGCGGCGGGTGAGGTATCGGGTGTCGTACTCGGCGATGCAAATGCCGTCAAGGTCCGGCAGGATGGACGCGCCATCGACCTGGCTCCCTTCTCGCGTTCGAATGTCGCGCGCTTTACGGTATCCTCTGCCGGTTCCCTCGCGCCTGCCGCAGACTGATCCCGGATCGGCCTGCTGGCCGCAAGGCAGTCCACCCTCCGGCCATTCGCGCCGGCTACCGGTAGCACGACCCCCGCATGGCAATCGACGACCTGCTCGATGAGCACGAACAAAGCGAAAAAGTCCGTACCTGGCTGCAGGAAAACGCGCTCGGCCTGATCGGCGGCGTCGTCCTTGGGCTCGCGCTCATCGCCGGCTGGCAGTGGTGGCAGCAGCAACAGCAAGGTGCACGCATCCATGCCGGCGAGGTTTATCAGGCCACCGTCGACGCTATCCAGGCCGGGAAATTGAAGCCTGCGCAATCGCGGCTGTCGACGCTCGATCGCGGCGCTTATGCCGCGCTCGCCGCGATGGGGCTGGCGAAGGCACAACTGGCTGCCGGCAAACGCGACGATGCCATCGCGACGCTGCAATCCAATCCGGCGGCGGATCCGGCCCTGGGTGCAATCCAGGCCCGGCGCCTGGCGCGACTGCTTGTCGACGCCGGCAAGGCTGACCAGGCGCTCAAGATGTTGCCGGCCAACAGCACCGATGCCGCCATCCTCCAGGTCCGTGGCGATGCCCATTACGCGCTCGGGCAACGCGACAAGGCCGGCGAAGCGTACGCACAGGCGTTGGCCAACCTCAAGGCCGACGCGCCGGAGCGTCGGCTCGTGGAACTGAAGCTTTCCGAAGTCGGCGGCACTCCCCCCAAGCCCAAGGCGAAGTCTTGATGAAGCCCGCTCTGTTCACGCCCGCGCATCGCAGGGCCGCTTTCGTTGTGCTGGCGTCCTGTGCGCTTGTGCTGGGCGGCTGCAGCAGCCTCAAGAATTTTTTTGGATCGAAGAAGAGCAAGTCGAGCAAGCCCGCCGAACTGGTCGAATTCTCGCCGACAGCCAATGTTTCACGCCTGTGGCATGTCGATGCGGGCAAGGGCGAAGGGCGGATCGGGGCCCTGCAGGCGCCCGCGATCGCCGATGGCCGGGTGTATGCGGCCGCGGTGCGCGGCGGCATCCATGCCTTCGACCTCCAGTCGGGGGCGCCAGTCTGGCAATACGAATCCAAGCTTCCCCTTTCTGGCGGGCCCGGCGTTGGCGATGGTCTTGTCGTTGCCGGCAGCCTGGAGGGCGACGTGGTCGCGCTCGATGCCTCCACGGGTGCGGAAAAATGGCGAGCCAAGGTCGGCAACGAAATCATCGCGGCGCCAGCCATCGGGCAGGGGCTGGTGCTGGTCCATTCCAACGATGGCCGGATCACGGCGTTCGATGAAACCAGTGGCGAGCGTCGCTGGTTCTGGAACCATGACCTGCCCGCGCTGACGGTGCGTGGAAACTCCGCGCCGGTACTGGGGCCGGGGTATGTGTTCGTCGGTAACGATGACGGCACCCTCAGTGCACTGGCGATGGCAGATGGCCACCTGGTGTGGGAGCTGCCTGTCGCCGAAGCCAGGGGACGGACCGAACTGGAGCGGATGGCCGACGTCGACGGCACCCCGGTGCTCGAGCAGACGACATTGTTCGCGACAAGTTATGGCGGCCAGACGATGGCGATCGATGCTCCGAGCGGCCGCCCGCTCTGGTCGCATGACACTGGCGGCCCCGGCAAGGCCGGCGTTTCCGCAGCGCAGGTCGTTGTTTCGGGCCCGTCGGGTACCGTCTGGGCGATGGACAGGTCCACCGGCAACGGGCTTTGGCAGCAGGCAGCGCTCGCCCGCCGCAACGTCACCGGTGTTGCGATCCAGGGCGATTACGCCGTGGTCGGTGATTACGACGGTTACCTGCACTGGATGAATCTCTCCGACGGTGCCTTCGCGGCGCGCATGCGCGCTGGTCGTGATCCGCTGCGTGCCGCACCGGTGGTCTCGTCCGACGGCATCCTGGTCGCTGAAGATACCGACGGCTCCATCAGCGCCTATCGCCTGTCGCCCTGAGGACGGAAGGGGACACCCGCGGCAAGCCGTCGGCAGCGCGCAGCCAGATCGCGCTGCGCGGTGGCTTCCTGCCGATGACGGCTTCCGCTTCCCATTCCCGGACTCCCGGCTCCCCTCATGCTTCCCCTCGTCGCCCTGGTCGGACGCCCCAACGTCGGTAAATCGACGCTGTTCAATGCGTTGACGCGCTCGCGTGATGCCCTCGTGCACGACGAGCCGGGTGTCACCCGCGATCGCAATTACGGTGTGTGCCGGCTCGATCCCGCGCATCCGTTCGTCCTCGTCGACACCGGCGGCATCGCCGGCAGCGAGGAAGGGCTCGCCGGCGCGACCGCGCGGCAGTCGCGCGCGGCGGCGGAAGAAGCCGACCTGATCCTGTTTGTCGTCGACGGCCGCGAAGGCGCGTCGACGCTGGACGACGACATCCTGGCGTGGCTGCGCAAGGTGTCCACGCCGACCTTCCTGGTGGTCAACAAGACCGACGGCATCGACGTGCCGTCCGCGCTGGGCGAGTTCGCGCGCTATGGCATCAAGGACGTGCTGCCGGTCTCCTCGGCGCACCGGCAGGGGCTCGACCTGCTGCTGTCGCGCGTACTCGCAACGCTACCCAAGGACGGCGACGCCGAGATCCTCGACAACGATCCCGAGCGCGTGCGCATCGCCTTCGTCGGCCGCCCCAATGTCGGCAAGTCGACGCTGGTCAATCGCATCCTCGGCGAGGAGCGGATGATCGCCTCCGACGTGCCGGGCACGACACGGGACTCGATCGCGGTCGACCTGGATCGCGATGGCCGCAAGTACCGCCTCGTCGACACGGCCGGCCTGCGCCGCCGCGGCCGGGTCGAGGAAGCCGTCGAGAAATTCTCGGTGGTCAAGACGCTGCAGGCGATCGAACACTGCCAGGTCGCCGTGATCATGCTCGATGCCGGCGAAGGCGTCACCGACCAGGATGCGACCGTGCTGGGCGCCGTGCTCGACGCCGGGCGCGCGCTGGTGGTGGCCGTCAACAAGTGGGACGGGCAGAGCGACTACCAGCGCAAGCAGACCGATACGCTGGTCGCGCGCAAGCTCGGCTTCGTCGACTGGGCCGAGTCGGTCCACATCTCCGCATTGCACGGGTCCGGGCTGCGCGAGCTGTTCAAGGCGATCCACCGCGCGCATGCGTCGGCAACCCATAAATTCTCCACCGCCGAAACCACCAAGGCGCTGGAGATCGCCTACGAGACCAATCCACCGCCGGTGGTGCGCGGCCACGTCGCCAAGCTGCGCTTCGCGCATCCCGGCGGCGAGAACCCGCCGACGTTCATCGTGCACGGGACGCGCCTGCGCACCCTGTCCGAGACCTATCGCCGTTATCTCGAGAATTTCTTCCGCAAGCGCTTCAAGCTCGTCGGTACGCCGGTGCGCTTCGTGTTCAAGGAAGGCGAGAATCCCTACAAGGACAAGAAGAACGTGCTGACGGATAAACAGGTGGCCAAGAAGCGTCGCCTGATCCGCCACGTCAAGCGCGGCAAGTGACGCACTGGCCCGCGCTTCAGCGCGGCTTTGCCAACGCGTCATGCCCTGGATGCGGAATCCAGCGCCGTCTTCCATCGGCGCGCTCGCGGGAGTGTCGCTTCCGCACGAACGACAGCCAAGAGCCACGATCGAAATGACGTCGCCACCACCCGACAACGCCGTCACCCTCGGCATCCTCGCCGGCGGTCGCGCCACACGCCTCGGCGGCGCAGACAAGGCGTGGCTCGAGCGCGACGGCGTGGCACAGGTCCTGCGCCTGTCGCGACGGTTCACCGCCGAGGTGGCCGCGATCCTCGTCAGCGCCAATCGCGACCCCGCGCGCTACGCCCCCCACGGTTTGCGCGTCGTCGCCGATGCCCCGGCCGGACTCGGCCCGATCGGAGGCCTGGCAGCGCTTGCCACGGCGGCGCGCACGCCGTGGTTGATGACCCTCCCGGTCGACCTGCTCGGCGTCAATGAATGCCTGCTGCGGACGCTGCAGGCGAGCGGCCCGCGAGGCGCCTTCGCCGAAGACCAGCAGGGCATCCAGCCGTTGGTCGCGTTGTGGCGGGTCGATCTTCTTCGCGATGCGCTGCCGGCGGCACTCGCCGACGGCGCCTACGCGGTGCAGGGCCTGCAACGGCATCTGCGCATGGCGCCGGTGCGGTTCGATGGCGTGCGTTTCGGCAACCTCAACACGCCGGCCGACCTCGTCGCGGCGGGCATGACGCTGTCGGCATGAGCGCATCGACGTCCGCGGCCGGTTTCCCAGTCGGCGTGACGTTCGACCAGGCGTGCACGATCGTCGATCGCATCGCCCGCGCCGAGGCGATGCCGCCCGAGCGCCTGGCATTGGCGCGGGCGCACGGCCGCATCCTCGCCCAGGGCGTCGTCGCGCAGGTGCCGTTGCCGCCGTTCACCAACAGCGCGATGGACGGCTTCGCCTTCCGCAGCGACGACCTGCCGCTGGCCACGATCTCCGGATTGCACTGGATCGGCGACCACTTCGCCGGGGGGGCGCAGGACTGCCGGATCGCGCCTGGCCAATGCGTCCGGGTCACCACCGGCGCAGCGATCCCGGACGGCGCCGACACGGTGGTGATGAAGGAGTCCACCCGGGTTGTCGAGGCGCGCGTCTTCATCAACGATGCGCCGCGGCCAGGAGCACACGTGCGCCACGCCGGCGAGGACGTGCGCCTCGGCGATCGCGTGCTTGGGCCGGGCATGCGCCTGTCGCCCTCGCGCGTCGCATTGGCGGCATCGCTCGGATACGCGCAGCTGGATGTCGCGCAGCGGCCCACGGTCGCGGTGTTCACCACCGGCGATGAACTGGTCGAACCCGGCATCGCGTTGGCGCCTGGCCAGGTCTACAACTCCAACCGCGAACTGCTGATGGGCCTGCTGCGCGCCGATGGCCTGGAGCCCACGGCATGGCCGACGCTTCCCGATAAGCCCGCGCGGTTGCGCTCGATGTTGCTGGACGCGGCCTCGAGCTTCGATCTGGTCATCACCTGCGGCGGCGTCTCCGCGGGCGAAAAGGATTACCTGCCGGCGCTGGTGCAGGCCGAAGGCGCCGTGCACTTCTGGAAAGTGCGGATGAAGCCGGGCATGCCGCTGCTGTTCGGCCGCCTCGGGCGCGCCCGGTTGCTGGCCTTGCCCGGCAACCCGGTGTCGGTGCTGGCGACATGGCTGGCGCTGGGCCGGCCGTTGCTCGACGGCCTGCAGGGGAGCGTGGAGCGGCGTCCATGCTGGCATGCGCGTCTGGCGGCGGGCTTCGACAAGCACAACACGCGACGGGAATTCCTGCGCGGCCGCGGCCTTCCCGGTGCCGATGGCGTTTTCGCCGTGCGACCCAATCCTGCCGATGGCTCGCACCGGCTGGCGGCCGCCGCCGATTCGGACGTGCTGATCGTGCTGCCGGAAGGCGAGCGGACGTTCGCGATCGGCGACATCGTCGAAGTGCTGCCGTATTGAGCCGGCTCCCCTGATATGCCCGGTGTCCGCGGCACGCTGTACGTACACGGATGCGGCCGGGGCAGGCGAGGGCGGGGGATAATCCCGCCATGGACATCCGCGAACTGACTCCCGCCCAGGCGCACGCGAGATGGCTCGCCGGTGCATTGCTCGTCGACGTGCGCGAAGCCCACGAACGCGCGCTCGGCATGGCGGCGGGCGCCAGCGGTGTCGAACGCGTGCGCCTGGAGGCTGCGCCGGAGCAGCACTTGCCGTCGCCTGACTCAGAGGTGCTGCTGATCTGCCAGGGCGGCACGCGTTCACTGGCCGCAGCGCGGACGCTGGTGCAGTCGGGCTACCGCAATGTCGCCTCCGTCGCCGGAGGCACATCGGCCTGGGCCGCTGCCGGCCTGCCGATGGCGCGCCCGGACATGGACGAGGACTTCGCCGAACGCTACTCGCGCCACCTGCGGCTGCCCGAGGTGGGACTTGCCGGGCAGCAGCGGTTGCAGGCCGCCCGGGTGCTGGTGGTCGGCGCCGGTGGGCTCGGGTCGCCGGCCGGTGTCTACCTCGCCGCCGCGGGCGTGGGCAGCCTGCGGCTGGTCGACGACGACGTGGTCGATCGCAGCAACCTGCAGCGCCAGATCCTGCATGCCGACGAGCGCATCGGCATGTCGAAGGTCGCGTCGGCCGCGATCGCGCTGTCGGCGCTCAATCCGCGCACCCGGATCGAGGCGGTGCACGAGCGCATCACTGGCGACAACGTCGAGCGCATGCTCGAAGGCGTCGACGTGGTCGTCGATGGCGCCGACAATTTTCCGGCCCGCTATCTGCTCAACGATGCCTGCGTGCACCTGGGCAAGCCGCTGGTCCATGGCGCGGTGCATCGATTCGAAGGGCAGCTTGCCGTCTTCGACGCGGGTCGGCAGCGCGGCCTCGCGCCGTGCTATCGCTGCCTGTTCCCGGAGCCGCCACCGCCGGAGGCGGCGCCCAACTGCTCCGAGGCCGGCGTGCTGGGCGTGCTGCCTGGTGTGATCGGCCTGCTGCAGGCGACCGAGGCGATCAAGCTGCTGCTCGGCATCGGCCAGCCGCTGGCCGGCCGCCTGCTGCACTTCGACGCGCTGGCGATGGGCTTCCGCGAGACCCGCCTGGTGCCGGATCCGGACTGCGCCGTCTGCGCGCCGGGGCGCGAATTTACCGGCTACATCGACTACCAGCGCTTCTGCGCCGGCGGCTGACGCCAGCTATTGGTTCGGTGGCTGCCGTGCCGCGGCGAAGGCGGCCAGCTGCTCGGGCGTGGCCTCGCGCTGGTGGGCGGCCTTCCACTGCGCGAAGGGCCTGCCGTAGATGGCTTCGCGCGCTTCGTCCCGGCTCATCGCAATTCCCTGCGTCTCGGCGGCCTCGCGATACCAGTCGGACAGGCAATTGCGGCAGAAGCCGGCGAGGATCATCAGGTCGATGTTCTGCACGTCCGGCCGCTCGTCCATCAGGTGCTGCAACAGGCGACGCAGGACCGCAGCCTCGATGGAGGTCGTCCGCGGATCGGTGGCTTGGGTCATGGCGAAGTCGTCCGCGATGCGATCGGCGATAATGCGCGCCGACTCTAGCGCAGATCGGTCCGCACCCATGACGGCTCCGGAGCCAAATTCCCCCGTTGCACGGATCCTCGACGGCAAGCGCATCGCCGAAGAACTCCTGTGCGGCCTCAAGGCCCGCGTCGACGCCCGCGTCGCCGCCGGCAAGCCGCGTCCCGGGCTGGCGGTGGTGCTGGTCGGCCGCGATCCGGCGTCGAGCGTCTACGTGCGCAACAAGCGCCGCGCCGCCGAAAAGGTCGGTATCCGCGCGCTGGATTACGACCTGCCCGAGGACACCGGCGATGCCGAACTGCTGGCGCTGATCGATCGCCTCAACGCCGATCCCGAGGTGCACGGGATCCTGGTGCAACTGCCGCTGCCCGATCGCCGCGACGCCACCGCGCTGATCCACCGCATCGATCCGCGCAAGGATGTCGACGGCTTCCATCCGGAGAACGTCGGCCACCTGGCGCTGCGCCAGTTCGGCCTGCGCCCCTGCACGCCGCGCGGCATCACCACGCTGCTGGCCTGGACCGACCGGCCGGTGCGCGGCGCCAGCGCCACCATCGTCGGCGTCAGCAACCACGTCGGCCGGCCGATGGCGTTGGAATTGCTGATCGCCGGCTGCACCGTCACCAGCTGCCACAAGTTCACCCCGCCTCAGGTGCTGGAAGCCAGCGTGCGCAACGCCGACATCCTTGTCGTCGCGGTGGGCAGGCCGGCGCTGATCCCCGGCGAGTGGGTCAAGCCGGGCGCGGTCGTCATCGATGTCGGCATCAACCGGCTCGACGACGGACGCCTGGTTGGCGACGTCGGCTTCGCGGCCGCCGCGCAGCGCGCCAGCTGGATCACCCCCGTGCCCGGTGGGGTGGGGCCGATGACGGTCGCGACGCTGATGCAGAACACCCTGGAAGCAGCCGAAGCCACCGATTCGCCTGCGTAGGAGCGGTGTGCCGCGAGCTCGTCACGCTGGCCGGCAACCAGGGCTCGCGGCTGGAGCCCGCTCCTACAGGCCGCGCGCGCCGAACCCGGCCGACGCGGTACAATGACGCGCTTCATTCCCCCCGGACCCGCCCATGCTGCGCATCCAGGCTGAAGCGCTCACTTACGACGACGTTTCCCTCGTCCCCGCGCATTCGACCGTCCTGCCCAAGGACGTCGTGCTCGCCACCCGCCTGACCCGCGACCTGCGCCTGAACCTGCCGCTCCTGGCCGCGGCGATGGACACCGTGACCGAAGCGCGCCTGGCCATTGCGATGGCGCAGCTGGGCGGCATCGGCATCATCCACAAGAACATGTCGGTCGACCGCCAGGCGGCGGAAGTGGCGCGGGTCAAGTCGTTCGAAGCCGGAGTGATCAGGGAGCCGTTCACCGTCGGCCCGGAAACGACCATCGGCGAGGTGCTCAAGCTCACCCGCGCGCGAAATATCTCCGGCGTGCCGGTGGTCGATGGCGACGGACATCTCGTCGGCATCGTTACCGGCCGCGACATGCGCTTCGAGAAGAAGCTCGACGATCCGGTGCGCCACATCATGACCAAGAAGGAACGGCTGGTCACGGTGAAGGAGGGCGCCTCAGACGATGAAGTCATCCAGCTGCTGCACAGGCACCGCATCGAGAAGGTGCTGGTCGTCAACGACGAATTCGCGCTGCGCGGACTGATCACGGTCAAGGACATCCAGAAGAAATCCGACAACCCAAACGCGGCCTACGACAGCAGCGAGCGCCTGCTGGTCGGCGCCGCGGTTGGCGTCGGCGGAGATACCGAGCAGCGCATCGAGGCGCTGGTGGCGGCAGGCGTCGACGTCGTCATCGTCGACACCGCGCACGGCCATTCGCAGGGCGTGATCGATCGCGTGCGCTGGGCCAAGCAGCGCTTTCCCAAGCTGCAGGTCGTCGGCGGCAACATCGTCACCGGCGACGCCGCACTCGCATTGATGGACGCCGGCGCCGATGCGGTCAAGGTCGGCGTCGGTCCGGGTTCGATCTGCACCACGCGCATCGTCGCAGGCGTCGGCGTCCCGCAGATCACGGCGGTATCGATGGTGGCCGAGGCGCTGCAGGACCGCATTCCGCTGATCGCTGATGGCGGCATCCGCTACTCCGGCGATATCGGCAAGGCGATCGTCGCGGGCGCATCGACGGTGATGGTCGGCGGCCTGTTCGCCGGTACCGAGGAGTCGCCGGGCGAAACCGAACTGTTCCAGGGCCGCAGCTACAAGAGCTATCGCGGCATGGGTTCGCTCGGTGCGATGGAGAAAGGGTCGAAAGACCGCTACTTCCAGGACGCGTCGGACGCCGACAAGCTCGTGCCGGAAGGCATCGAGGGACGGGTCCCGTATCGCGGCCCCTTGAGCGGCGTCGTCCATCAGCTTGCCGGCGGCCTGCGCGCGACGATGGGCTATGTCGGTTGCGCGACCATCGAGGACATGCGCACCAGGCCGTCGTTCGTGCAGGTGACCGGGGCGGGCCAGCGCGAGAGCCACGTGCACGACGTACAGATCACCAAGGAACCGCCGAACTACCGCGCCGGGTGAGTTTGCTGCCCGTCCGGCGAATCCAGGGACGTCGATGCCGATGCTGCTGTCGTCGCAACTTGATTTGAAGCCGCAAGAATCCTCGCGTGGTCCGGGCGTCCGCGCCTGGCACCACCCATCGCAACGTCCAAGGATTCCCGCCTTCGCGGGATGACGGCACAAACACATGACCGACCTTCATTCCGACGGCATCCATTCCGACAAGATCCTCATCCTGGATTTCGGCGCGCAGTACACGCAGCTGATCGCCCGCCGCATCCGCGAACTCGGCGTGTACTGCGAGATCTGGGCGTGGGACCACGATCCGTCGCAGATCGCCGCCTACCGTGCCAAGGGCATCATCCTGTCCGGCGGCCCCGAGTCGACCACCGAGGCGGGCGCGCCGCGTGCGCCGCAGCAGGTCTTCGATGCCGGGCTGCCGATCCTTGGCATCTGCTACGGCATGCAGACGCTCGCCGCGCAGCTCGGTGGCGCGACCGAAGCCGCCGATGCGCGCGAATTCGGCCACGCCGAAGTCGAACTGGTCGCGCAGGACCGCCTGCTCGATGGACTGAAGGACCACCCCGGCTCGCCGCCGCGACTGGATGTCTGGATGAGCCACGGCGACCACGTCGCCGAAGCGCCGCCCGGCTTCATCGTGACCGCGCGCACCGACCGCATCCCGGTCGCCGCGATGGCCGACGACGACAAGCGCTGGTATGGCGTGCAATTCCATCCGGAGGTGACGCACACCAAGTCCGGGCAGGCCTTGCTGCGCCGCTTCGTGGTCGACATCTGCGGGTGCCGCACGCTGTGGACGCCCGAACACATCATCGAAGACCAGATCGCGCGCGTGCGGCAGAAGGTCGGCAGCGACGAAGTGATCCTCGGCCTGTCCGGTGGCGTGGACTCGTCGGTGGTCGCCGCGCTGCTGCACAAGGCGATCGGCGACCAGCTCACCTGCGTGTTCGTCGATACCGGCCTGCTGCGCTGGAACGAAGGCGACCAGGTGATGGCGACGTTCGCCGAGCACCTCGGGGTGAAAGTCATCCGCGTCAACGCAGCGGATCGCTATTTCAAGGCGCTCGAGGGCGTCAGCGATCCGGAAGCCAAGCGAAAGATCATCGGCAACCTTTTCGTCGAAATCTTCGACGAGGAATCGGGCAGGCTCGCCAACGCGAAGTGGCTGGCGCAGGGGACGATCTATCCCGACGTGATCGAATCGGCAGGCAGCAAGACCGGCAAGGCCCATGTCATCAAGAGCCACCACAACGTGGGCGGCCTGCCGGCCGACATGAAGCTGGGCCTGGTCGAACCGCTGCGCGAGCTGTTCAAGGATGAAGTCCGCCGGATCGGCGTCGAGCTCGGCCTCCCGCCGCAGATGGTGTACCGCCATCCGTTCCCCGGGCCGGGGCTGGGCGTGCGCATCCTGGGTGAGGTCAAGCGCGAGTACGCCGAGTTGCTGGCGCGCGCCGACGACATCTTCATCGAGGAGCTGCGCCGGGCTGACCTGTACGACAAGACCAGCCAGGCCTTCGCCGTCTTCCTCCCGGTCAAGTCGGTCGGCGTTGTCGGCGACGCGCGCGCCTACGAATGGGTGATCGCGCTGCGCGCCGTGGAAACCATCGACTTCATGACCGCGCACTGGGCGCACCTGCCGTACGAATTCCTCGGCAAGGTGTCCAACCGCATCATCAATGAGCTGCGCGGCGTCTCGCGCGTGGTCTACGACATCAGCGGCAAGCCTCCCGCGACGATCGAGTGGGAATGAACGAGGTCGTGCCATCGCACGAGGATGACGAACGCTGGATGCGACATGCGCTCGACCTGGCCGGACGCGCCGAGCGCGAAGACGATGAGGTTCCGGTCGCGGCGGTGGTGATCGACGCCCGCGGCGCGCTGGTCGCCGAGGGCTGGAACCGCAACATCAGCGACTGCGACCCGTCCGCCCACGCGGAAATCGTGGCCATGCGGCGCGCCGGCACCGCCATCGGCAACCACCGTCTCGTCGGCTGCACGCTCTACGTGACCCTGGAGCCGTGCGCGATGTGCGCGATGGCCATGGTGCATGCGCGCATCGGCCGCGTCGTGTACGGCGCGAGCGATCCCAAGACCGGTGCCGCCGGCAGCGTGTTCGACCTGCTGGCCGATCCGCGCCACAACCATCGCATCGAAGTCGCCGGCGGCGTGCTCGCCGACGAGGCCGGCGACCGCCTGACGCGATACTTCCGCCGCAAACGCGGCAAGGCCGTGTAAAGCCGCTGCGCGGCTGGCGCGATATCATGCCGGGCATTCCCGGGAAGAACGACATGACGCAGCACAGCAGCGAAGGCCGGTTGATCTGGATCGACCTGGAAATGACCGGCCTGGATACCGACCATGACTCGATCATCGAGATCGCCACGATCGTCACCGATTCGCAGCTGAATATCCTTGCCGAAGGGCCTGAGCTGGCGATCGCGCACTCGCTCGGCACGCTCGAATCCATGGACGAGTGGAACCGCAACCAGCATGGTAAATCCGGCCTGTGGCGGCGGGTGCTGGAGGAGGGCGTCGGCATGGCGGACGCCGAAGCGCGCACGCTGGCGTTCGTGGCCGAATGGACCGCCCCCAACAGTTCACCGATGTGCGGCAACTCGATCTGCCAGGACCGGCGCTTCCTGCACCGGTTGATGCCGCGGCTGGAGCAGCATTTCCATTACCGCAACCTGGATGTCAGCACGCTCAAGGAGCTGGCCAGGCGCTGGGCGCCGCAGGTCCTCGCCGGCATGCGCAAGGAAGCCGCGCACACCGCGCTGAGCGATGTGCGAGACTCGATCGAGGAGTTGCGGCATTACCGGCGGCATATCGGCGCGTTCGCGGCGCAATAACGTCGATGTTTCGCGCGCCTGCAAAGCACGCGTGGGGCCGATCTGAAGAAGGTCGCGGCTGAAGCCGCTCCTGCGCAAGCAGTCCCGGGTCAACCGGCCTTGGATTTGGCCAGGCTCAGCCAGGTGTCGACGACCGTGTCGGGGTTGAGCGACACCGATTCTATCCCCTGCTGCATCAGCCATTCCGCCAGGTCCGGGTGGTCCGACGGTCCTTGCCCGCAGATGCCGATGTACTTGCCCTTGGCGCGCGCGGCGCCGATCGCCATCGACAGCAGCTTCTTCACCGCCGGATCGCGCTCGTCGAAGAGGTTGGCGACGATGCTCGAATCGCGGTCCAGCCCGAGCGTCAGCTGCGTGAGGTCGTTGGATCCGATCGAGAAACCGTCGAACAGGTCGAGGAATTCATCGGCCAGCAGCGCATTGGACGGCACCTCGCACATCATGATCACCTTCAGGCCGTCGACGCCTTTTTCCAGGCCATTCTCGGCCAGCACGTCGAGCACCTTGCGGCCTTCGCCCAGCGTGCGGACGAACGGAATCATCACCCACAGGTTGGTCAGGCCCATCTGCTCGCGCACCTTCTTCACCGCACGGCATTCCAGCGCGAAGGCATCCTTGAACGACGGATCGACATAGCGGCTTGCGCCGCGGAAGCCGATCATCGGATTCTCTTCATGCGGCTCATAACGGCTGCCGCCGATCAGGTTGGCGTATTCGTTGGACTTGAAATCCGAGAGCCGCACGATCACCGGGTTGGGCGCGACCGACGCGGTGATCGTCGCGATCCCCTCCGCCAGGCGGTCCACGTAGAACTCCACCGGGCTGGCATAACCGGCGATGCGCGCATCGATTTTCGCCTTGGTGGCGGCATCCTGCTGCGCGTATTCCAGCAGCGCCTTCGGATGCACGCCGATGTGGCTGGCGATGATCATTTCCAGCCGTGCCAGGCCGATTCCGGCGTTGGGTAGCATGCCGAAGTCGAACGCGCGGTCGGGGTTGGCGACGTTCATCATGATCTTCAGCGGCGCCGGCGGCATGTTGTCCAGGTCCGTCGTCGTGCGCTCGAAGGGCAGGGCGCCAGAGTAGATGAAGCCGGTATCGCCCTCGGCGCAACTCACCGTGACCGTGCTGCCGTCGGCAATGCGGTCCAACCCATCGCCGGTGCCGACCACGGCCGGCACGCCCAGCTCGCGCGCGATGATCGCGGCATGGCAGGTACGTCCGCCGCGATTGGTGACGATCGCCGAGGCGCGCTTCATCACCGGCTCCCAATCCGGGTCGGTCATGTCCGCGACCAGCACGTCGCCGGGCTGCACCTGGTTCATGTCGGACAGCTTGCGCACCACGCGCGCGATGCCACTGCCGATCTTCTGGCCGATCGCGCGACCTTCGGCAATGACTTCACCGCGCTGCTGCAGCGTGTAGCGTTCGATCTGGGTGGCGTGGCCGCGCGACTTCACCGTCTCCGGCCGCGCCTGCACGATGAAGAGCTTGCCGCTGACGCCGTCCTTGGCCCACTCGATGTCCATCGGGCGGCCGTAGTGCTCCTCGATCACGAGCGCCTGCTTCGCCAGTTCCTGCACATCGGCATCGGACACCGAGAAGCGGTTGCGCAGCTCGGCGGGCGTGTCCTCGTTGCGCACGCGCTCACCCGGCCGGTCGGAATAGACCATGCGGATCTGCTTGGATCCGAGCGAGCGCCGCAGGATCGCCGCCTTGCCCGCACGCAGGGTCGGCTTGTACACGTAGAACTCGTCCGGATTGACCGCACCCTGCACCACGTTCTCGCCCAGGCCGTAGCTTGCGGTGATGAACACCACGTCGCGAAACCCGGATTCGGTGTCCAAGGTGAACAGCACCCCCGACGAGCCGACATCCGACCGCACCATCAGCTGCACGCCGGCCGACAGGAAGACGTCCTCGTGCTTGAAGCCATGGTGCACGCGGTAGGCGATCGCACGATCGTTGTAGAGGCTGGCGAAGACTTCCTTGACCTTGGTCACCACGTCGTCGGCACCGGTCACGTTGAGGAAGGTTTCCTGCTGGCCGGCGAAGCTGGCGTCCGGAAGGTCTTCGGCCGTGGCCGACGAGCGCACGGCGACCGCAACGTCGCCGCCGCCATTGCCATCGGAGAGCTTGCGGTAGCCGGCGCGGATGTCCCGGTCCAGCTCCGGTTGCAGCGGCGCGTCGATCACCCAGCCGCGGATCTCCCCGCCGGCGCGCGTCAACGCATCGACATCCTCGACATCGAGCCCGGCGAGGCGGTCGAAAATCCGCTGCTCCAGGTTGTTATGGGCGATGAAGGCGCGGAAGGCGTCGGCCGTGGTGGCAAAGCCACCGGGCACCGAGACACCCAGGCCGGCGAGTTGGCCGATCATTTCGCCCAGCGACGAATTCTTGCCGCCGACCTGTGCCAGGTCGCTCAATCGCAGGTCGTGCAGCCACAGGATGTTGTCGCTCAAGGCGGATACTCCGGGAGATTCGGGACGGGCCGGGCAGGGCGCCGTCGAAGCGATTATTTTAGCAACCCCGCCTGTCGCGGCGCCTTCGCGCGAAGGCCACCCCCTGGAGCATGCCCGATGACCGCGATACGCCCGGTGTTTTACGTCTCCGACGGCACCGGAATCACCGCCGAGACCATTGGCCACAGCTTGCTGACGCAGTTCCCGGGGATGCGCTTCGTGACCGATCGCATCCCGTTCGTGGACGACGCGGACAAGGCGCGCGGCGCGGCCGAGGAAATCCGCCGGGCAGGGCTGGAGCATGGCACCCGCCCGATCGTGGTGAATTCCAGCATCGATCCGGAGCTCAACGCCATCCTGGCCGCCAGTGGCGCGCTGATGCTGGACGTGTTCGCACCCTTCATCGACCCGCTGGAGCGCGAGCTGGGCATGCACCGCGATTCCCGCGTCGGGCAGGCCCACGGCATGGTGGATTTCGAAACCTACCACCGGCGCATCAATGCGATGAACTACGCCTTGGCGCACGACGACGGCGTGAGCACCGACTACAGCGATGCGGACCTGATCCTGATCGGCGTGTCGCGGGCCGGAAAGACGCCGACCTGCGTCTACCTGGCCCTGCATCACGGCGTGCGCGCGGCCAATTACCCGCTGACCGAGGAGGACCTGGAACTGGAGCGCCTGCCGCCGAAGCTGCGGCCGTTCCGCGGCAAGTTGTTCGGATTGACGATCGAACCGGCGCGCCTGCACCAGATCCGGCAGGAGCGCCGCCCGAACTCGCGCTATGCCCAGATGGAAACCTGCAAGCGGGAGGTCGCCGTGGCCGAAGCGCTGCTGCGCAGCGAGGGCATACCGATGCTCAGCACGACGCATGCCTCGATCGAGGAAATCTCAAGCCGCGTCCTGGAGCATCTGGACATCAATCGCGAGATGTTCTGAACTGGCGTTGGGGTGCGACGGGACGCTGGCGCCGGACGCTGAACCAGTCAGCGCGGGCGGCCCGGACGACGGGAAAAACACCGGGAAATCACCGTCCACGAACACTTGCCGCCAACCGCCACAGTAGGCCCGCCCGGAAATTCCGTCAATGCTGCGCAGCGACGTTTTTGCCGTGTAGGATCGACCCATGTCGCAGGTCCTGACACGTTTTGCCCGCGTTCCCAGCCTCAGTCGATTCGGGTGGCTGATGGGGCTGTATGCCGAAAACTACACGCGGCTGACACGCCTGTTCGAGCCCGCCGACCTGGGCCAGGGTTCCTACCTGTCCAGCGTGGACGACGGCCTGGACGTGCGCGTGGACGTGATCGTGCAGCATCCGTACACGACCGAGTTGCGGATGACGTACGCATTCGCCGATCCGCAGACCGGGGAGCCGGATCCATCGGCGTTCCTGCGCCTGTACAGCGACGCGCGCCAGGTCGAAGCCACCCACTGCTACGTCGGGCGACGCTGGCAGGACGTCATCGGCATGTATCCCCCGCCCGCGGCGGTGCTGGACCATCGCATGCGGATGAACACCTTCCTCGGAAAATGGCTGCAATACCTGGCCGAGCGCGGGCATGGTGTCGCGACCCTGCACGAAACCAGCGACGTCGCTGCCTGATCCCTGCGATCCATCCGACCCCGGAAAAACAAAAGACCCGCCGAAGCGAGTCTTTTGCCGGATCCATGATGGCGTCCCCAGGGGGATTCGAACCCCCGTCGCTACCGTGAAAGCGCACGGTTCAGCGTCCGCCAGCGGTTCCGGATGACCGCCACCGTTCTTGCAAGAGTGGCGTCCTGCTTGACTTCCATGGCCGCAGGCGTACGGTAGCGTTCGCCGGTGATTGCGCCGGTCTATTCCGGAAAACTCCGGAAAAAGGTCGGTCGCTACCGTGGCACGGCAACCCCGAGACCATCGCCTGGAGACCCGCGAAGCGCGCACGCGACTGGCGCCGCGGAAGGAACCCTATTGGCGCCAGATCGTCCCGGGCACCTTCCTGGGCTACTACCGGGGCGCGCGCGGCTCGGCATGGCTTGTGCGGCAGCGCGAGGGCGACGGCTACCGCGCGCAGCGCCTGGGCACGCCAGACGACCAGGCGGCCGCTGACGGCGCCGTGGTGCTCTCCTACGCGCAGGCCGTGCGCCTGGCGACCACGACGCAGCTGGAGGCGCGCACGGCGCGTCCGAAGCACTACGGCGACGGCCAGACCCTGGACGCGGTCATGGCCGACTATTTCGACTCCCACCTGGCGGGGAAGGGCTCCGAGACCATTTCCCGGCAGTCCTATCGGCTGCATGCCGGCGCGCTCGGTCCGAAACTGATCACGGCGCTATCCGCCGACACCCTGCGGAAGTGGCATCGCGCGATCGCCAGCCGCGCCCCGACCAACCGCGGCAAGGTCATGCCATTCGATCCCGCGGATCCGGAACAGGCGAGGGCGCGCAAGGCGACCGCCAACCGGGTGCTGTCGATCGTCAAAGCCGGGCTCAACTTCGCCTGGCGCAACGAGACGCTGCCGGCGGAGCTGCCGACCTTCTGGCAGAAGGTCGAACCGTTCGAACTCGGCGACGACCCGCCGCCGCGGATGCTCGAGCGGGGCGAGATCACGCGCCTGCTGAACGCGGCGCCCGTGGACCTTCGCGACCTGCTGACGGCGGCCCTGATGACGGGCGGGCGCTACAGCGAGATCCGGCGCCTCCAGGTGCGCGACTACAGCCCGGACCATTCCACGGTTCGCATCTACCAGTCGAAGACCGGGAAGACGCTCCTGCAGCCGCTCACGGCCGAAGGCGTGGCGTTCTTCGATCGCGTCACCGCCGGCAAGGCGCCAACCGCGCCCATCTTCACCAAGGCCGACGGCGAGCCATGGGGGCAGTCCGATGCGAACAAGCCCGTGCGCGCCGCGGTAGAGGCGGCGAGACTGGACGACGTCAGCTTCAAGACCACCCGGGCGACGTACGGGAAGCTGCTGCTGCTCGCGACGAAGGACCTGGAGATGGTCGCCAAGGCGCTCGGTCACAGTGACAGCCGCGTGACACGTAAGCACTACGCACAGTATTTGCCGAACGAAGTCGCGAAGGCGGTGGCGAAAATGCCGCGCTTGGGCGTGATGGTCGGCGAGAAGGTTTCCCGCATCGACGGGAAAAAGCGACGGGCCGGCTGATTGAGGCAGCCGGCCCGTCTTCCACAACCGTTCAATAGGAGAACGATCATGGCGACGCAAAGTGTAACCAAGCGGGTTGATTTTCGTTTGATCCCAGTTGTAGACATGAAGCTCTTGAGTGTTCAAGAGGGAGTCAATGCGAGTTTTGCGATTGGTGATGCCGACTGCCTGGACGACGCCGTTAGGCAGCTGCTGCAAGAAGCCATGGATGATGGAATGGATCCGTCTGTTGCATGGCTTTGCAACTTTGCGATGCAGACAGCCTATGCGCTGAGAGAGGCTGCTGGAGTAGTCGCATGACTGCAAAAGTCGTTCGATTCCCCGGGCCGATGCACGGGCCGCTTACGGAACGCGACGCCGTAATCGCAGCCGCCAAAGCGGTCTTCGCCAAGAGGTTCGGAGGTAAGCGGCTCTCTGATGCGCTAGCTCAGCGCCTTGCTGACGCAATCATCGCTGCACCGGCGAAGCGAAGTGATTAAGCGGCCCCAAAGAAGCGCGGGAGCGAAGAAAGGCGCGGGGAAGCCCGCGCCGAGAGTGCCTCACGCGACTGCGCAGGAGGCCAAGGCAGCAGGGTATGCATCGCTAACGCCTGTATTTTTCTTCAACAAGTTGCCGGCTAACGCTGATTTGATGCGATTTGACGTGCCAAACAGCGACTGGGGCGACGAGTTGAAGCCTATCGTTGAAGCATGTCGCTTGCAATTTACTGGCGATCCATCACCACAGATGGTGCTTGGCGTAGCAGACATGATCGTTGCCGAGGCCATAGGCGACAATTACATTCTGATTCCTGAAGGCGGCGGCTATGTTTGCGCGACTATCGCTGACCTTGATCGCATTGAGCGCAGCTCAATAGTACGTTTTATAGCTGGGTGGTTTGACGTTCCGGAACCGGTGTCATTCGTTCTAAGGGATGGCGACTTAGAAACAACTCCATTTTCAATTTCGTCGAGAAAGTTCTATGCCGCGATGGCTTTGGCCGAAGCATTCAACCTTTTGAAACTTCCAGATCCAAGCAAAGAAACGGCGCTCCGATGCGGGATGTACGCGGGCGCGGTAGGTGTGCCGTCTACGGATGATGCTTTGAAGCAGGCGAGGCGGGCCCAGGCCGCTTTTGCAGCCAAGCAGGCTGTGCAGAACAATCCAAAGGTTGCTGCCATGCTCCGTATCAAAGAGGAATGGCTCAGCATGGCAAATGAGAAGTCTGTTTTTTTGAGAGATGCCGAGTTTGCGCGAAGGATGGCAAAGAAGTATTCGATCATCACTAGCGAAGGATCAATAAAAAACGCCATCTCAAAATGGCGCAAAGAGATGTCATTAGGCTAGCTGGATGTCATCGAGCTAGCTCCATGACCAATAGCATCTAGCGGTACTGCAATCTGCTTCTGAACCCGTATCGATACCTACGGACGAAGGAGCAAACATGCAGCAGAGTGACCAGGCGCCACTGGCGCACAACATCCCCGACGCCTGCCGGCGCATCGGGGTGGGCCGGAGTTCGATCTACGGCCTGATCAAGTCCGGCGAGATCCGCGCCATTAAGATCGCCGGTCGCACGCTAATCCCCGAGGAGGACCTGCAGCGGATCGTTTCCGATCGGCTGAAGCCGGGCGGTGCGAAGTGAGCGCGGACCCTGCCAGGCTCTACGCCGCTCAGTTCAAGCCCGACGCTGAGGTGCTCCGGCGCATGTGTGGTGAGCTCGGGGAAGGCTTGGCGACGCAGCTAGCCGAGCTCCAGCGGTCGCCGCACCTGGACCGCTGCGATCGGATCCTGGCCAACCTCGAAGGCGCCGCTATCCACGTTCGCACGATGCGCGCAGCAATGCTGAGCGAAGGGAACGGGGGCAATGGCCGATGACCGCGGGAGCCTGTTGCAGCGCCACCTGCTGCTCGTGCAGGCCCTCTGCGACCCGGAGCTCAGCAAGGGCGATTGCCAGGTGCTGGCCATGATCGGAACGCACGCCGGCAAGACAGGCACGTCCTGGCCGGGTGTCGATCGCATCGCTGCAAAGGCAGGCATCCATCGGTCCACGGTGATTCGCTCGGTCGACAACCTGGAGGCCCGCGGATACGTCCAGGTATCACGCAAACGAGGGCTGGCCAACCGTTACCAGATGGCCCTAGCTAGTAGCGCCGACGCTACTAGTACCAGTAGCACCCACGCTACTAGTGAGGCAGGTGCACCAGTAGCGCCCACGCACACGACTAGTAGCGCCGACGCTACCCGACCAGTAGCGCCCACGCTACGGGACCCGTCGCGCCCACGCTACCCGAACTCAGCTTTTGAACTCAGCTCTTCTAACTCAGAAAAAAGAACTCAGCCGCCTGCGGCGCCATCTTTCGATGAGTGGATCAAGCAAGAGCCTGAACATGAGACCGCTGAGGAAGGGGAAAAGCGTCGGCAGTTGCAGCGAGAGATGATCCGTGCCGAATACCTGGAAATCCGGGAGAGCTATCCCAAGCACGCGGCACTGATGCTGAGGACATTTCCACAGCACCTTGCCGACCTGATGCCAGACAACGGCCGCCTACCACCACTGGAGGCCTGAGGCGCCATGCGGGCTAACGCAGGGAGGGGGAGGGTCAATGTCTATCGGGGGCCGGTTCCTAGACCACCTGTTCCCTCATGCATGGGTTTTTTTACTGGGGGAGAAATTCGAACCGAATGCAGTTTTCGGCCAAAAAACGTCTTTTCGCTGGGACCGTTTGATTGAACTGCCTCCATTGCAATCGCAGCTTTGACCGTGGCGAAGGCGGTCGACCGCCGATCTACTGCAGCGCTGCCTGCCGAACTGGCGCCTGGCGGATCCGGCTCGCGATGAAGTCGCATCCAAGTGTGACGAAACCTATTGACGCGGAGTGCGCGCGCGCTAGTCTGGCGGCGTCCAGGACGGATCGCCTCACGGGCGAACCCGACACCGGTCCGAAGTTGCGGCCAAGGCCACGCCGAAGCGCGCTCTGAGATCAAGACCACTTGATCCGGGCGCGCTTTTTGTTGCCCGGGTCGCAACCAAGGACCCACCAATGGACAACACCATCCACGATCTCCGGACCGTCATCGGCAACCGGACTAAAGCACTCACCGCGAAGGCCGAACTCGGCAAGCTGGGCATCGTCCTCAAGGAACAGCGCGACGTTCCGGCCAACTGCCTCGAGCGATCCGAGGCATTGGAGCGTCGTGCAGAGCTGCGGCGAGCATCCAACGCCCTCAGCAGCCACGGCCGGGAAAAGCACGAGAACCTGACCGACAACTTGGTGACGGCCCTGGAATACGTGCACGCCGAGATCAACCTCATCTCGATCGGACTCGACCTCGAAGACTCCGCGAACGCGCGCTTAGGCAGCGGCAGCGGCGCGGCCGAGAGCGAGCTGCGTGACCACAGCGGCCAAAAGATCGGCACGATGCTGGCCAACGCCGACCTCCGCGACGCAGGCCGGATCGCCGCCAAGCTGGGCGCCCACAGCAACTCCACGGGCGGCGACATGAGCCTGGGGGACTTCTTCCGCGGGGTCGCCGGCATGCGGACCAACGAAGCGGTCAGGGCCAGCCTCAGCGAGGGCACGAACAGCGCCGGCGGCTACACGGTGCCGAGCATCCTGCTTCCCGGGATCCTCAATGCCCTAGTGCCGGCATCGGCGCTGCTGCAGGCAGGTGCCAACGTCGCGGTCATCAACCAGCAGGCCTCGTCCTTCAAGATCGCGGCCACGGACACCATCCCGACCGCGGCCTGGCGATCCGAAAACGGCAGCGTCGCGGAAAGTGATCCGGCGTTCCGCTCGATCACCATCACCCCGCGCAGCCTGGCCTTCCGGTTCAAGGTTTCCCGGGAGCTGCTGCAGGACTCGCCGGGGTTGGACACGGCGCTCCGTACGGCAATCGCGCAGGCCTTCGGCAAGGAGTTGGATCGCGCCGGCCTGCGAGGCAGCGGCACCGCTCCGGAGATCCGCGGTCTGCTGAACATCACTGGCGTCAATGCGGTCGACATGGCCCTTCCGGATGGCGCGGCGATGACGAACTACAACAAGTTCATCAACGCCACCAGGCTGATCAAGGACGCAGATGCGCCGGCGCCCACTGCGGCCATTGTTTCGACTCGTGAGGATGAAACGATCGCGCTCTTCGCGGACACCACTGGCCAGCCCCTGCGGCGTCCTGAAGCGCTCTCGGACTGGAAGTTCATCACCAGCTCCCAGATCCCCATCAATCTCACGGTCGGGGCGTCCAGCGACTGCAGCGAGGCCTACGTCGGCAACTTCGGGCTCTTCACCTACTTCATCCGCGAAGGGGTCAGCGTCCAGCTGCTGAACGAGCTCTATGCCGAGACGGGCCAGGTCGGATTCGTCTGCCATACCCGGGTCGACGTCGCGGCGATGTACGCCAAGGCCTTCGCAGTCATCACCGGCATCACGGCGTAAGCAGCTGGCCCGGTTACGCGGGCCTAAACGGGCCAGCCGGCGGTGCCCGCAACAACACCGGCAGCCGAGTGGCGTGAACCATCGTTGATGGGATTGAAAGCAACACGCCGCGCCTCGGTAGGCGCCGGGCCTTCGGGCCCGGATGCCTCCCATTGGCTCACCTCGCGTTTCCTGACTTAGGAGGTACTGCATGACCGAGAGCATCGGCACTGCCCGCCTTGACCTCGTGGTGGACACGTCGAACTTCGACGCGGGGGTCTCCAAGGCCAAGCGATCGACGGAGGACATGGCGAAGTCGGCGAAGAGGGCCGCCGACTCCATGGAGCAGAACTCCAAGCGCCAGGTCGCATCGCTGGAGAAGCAGATCGCCACCCTGGGCAAGTCCCGGGAAGAGATCATCCGCTGGCGCATCGAGACGCAGACCGCCGGCGAGACGCAGAAGCGCCTGCTGGCAGCGCACGACGCGGCGACAGCGAAACTCATCACCGGCGGGAAGGCGATGAACGCCTACGGCCAGAGTGCAAAGCAGACAGCCGCAGCTTTGCGCGGTGTGCCCGCGCAGATCACCGACATCGCGGTCGCATTGCAGGGCGGCCAGCGCCCGCTGACTGTCTTCCTGCAGCAGGGCGGCCAACTGAAGGACATGTTCGGCGGCATTGTGCCGGCGGCGCGCGCGTTGGGTGGCGCGGTGCTGGGTCTGGTGAACCCCTACACGCTCGCCGCCGCGGCGACGTTCGGCCTGTTGCTCGCATGGAAGGAAGCCGCCGACGAAGCGGCCGACCTCAGCAAGGCGCTGATACTCACCGGCAACGCGGCCGAACTAACCTCGGGTCGCCTCTCTACGATGGTGCGGGACCTGGACGCCAGCACCAACGCCACGGCGCATGGCGCGAGTAGTGCATTGGCGGCGGTAGCCGCAACCGGCAAATTCACCACGGCACAGTTCGAAGAGGTCGCCAAGGCTGCGATCAATCTTCACGATGCAACGGGGCGATCGATTCAGCAGACCATCGCAGAGTTTGCCTCTCTCGCTGACAAGCCACTCGATGCGATCGTCAAGCTCAATGACGCGATTGGTGACGGCACCAACGTCACCCACTTCCTGACTGGCGAAACCCTCAGGCAAATCGAAGCGCTGAAGGAGCAGGGGCGGGAAGCCGATGCTGTCGCACTTGCCTTCAAGTTGTATTCCAGCGCGATCAACACGCGAACGCCTGAAGTGGTCGCAAACATTAGCGTGCTATCGGCCGCATGGCGCGACGTGTCACATGCCGCGGGCCAGGCTTTCGACAAGGTGGTGGACGGCTTCCGGCGCCAGGCAGGAGCCGCCAAGATCGCCGCTCAGATCCTCGCTGCGATTCCTGGCGGGCAGGGCACGGCAGCCGCCATCCTCGCAGCCACGCCGGCGAACGCGCAGCAGGCGAAGCCGAAGTTCAACATCATCACCGGCGAGGATTACGTCGACACGCCGGCCTATCGCGCTCGTCAGGCCGCTGAAGACGAGTTCGGCAAGATCCGCGAAAGCCATCTGTCGAAAGCCAAGCAACTGGAAACCGAGATCGCGCACATTCGAGACGTTGGGCGCAAGGCTGGGATAAAGCAGTCCGAAATCGAAGAACAGGTTGCCGCCGCCCGTGCCGCGGCGGCGGCGTCGGGTGGGGGCGGTAAGACAGGAACCCGCACGCGAACTGCAACCGCAGGGCGTGCGGCGCCGATCGACCTGACCAAGGGCGCGGCGGACGACCTCGCGAGGCAGGTTGCTACGGAGGATCGAGCCACGCAGTCCTTCCTGGACATGGTGGCGGCGCTGGATGGCCCGCTGGCACAGGCCGAACGAGAGCACCAGAAGCGGCTTGCGGAACTGGAGGCGCTGGCCAAGCAGTCTCCTACGGCAGCCGCAGGACTTGTGCAGGCGAAGGCGAAGGAGGCAGCGGCTTACGCGCACACCACCGAAGAAATCAAGAAGCAGCTCGACCCAGTGGGCCAGGTGCTAGCCGCGCAAGAGGCTGAAATCCGCATGATCGGCAAGACCAATGCCGAGCGCGCGGTGATGAACGCACTGATCGCCGCAGGGACGGACCTGCGCAGCGCCGATGCCCAAGCGGCACTCGCGCAGGCGCGGGCGAACCAGACCGAGGCCGAATCTCGGCAGAAGGCCATCGACTTGATGGACGACTTCCGCCGGGGTGCATCCGATGCGTTGACGGATTTCGTCACCGGCGCGAAGTCCGCGAAGGATGCACTCAAGGACTTCTTCAACGAGCTGGCGCAGCAGATCACCCGCGCCATTGCGGACAAGTGGATCGATCAACTGTTCGGGCAGCAGGGCACCAACGGATCCGGCACGTCAGGCGGAGGCTGGCTGTCGGCGATTGCCGGCCTGGTCAGCGGTAGTGGCGGCGGCTGGGGCGGCATTGCGAAGGGTGCTGCATTCCCTGACGGCGTGACCGCATTCGCCAATGGTGGCGTTGTGGACCGCGCCACGATGTTCACCAGCGGCGGCCGTCTTGGCGTCTATGGCGAGGCCGGCCCTGAAGCGATCCTCCCGCTGCACAAGGGGCCGGACGGCAAGTTGGGTGTGCGGATGGAGCGAGCAACGGATGGAGGCCAAGGAAGATCGACTGTCGTCAATCAAACGGTTGTCGTGCAGGGATTGATGGACAGCAAAACCCCTGGACAGATCGCCCAAGCTTCAGGCCGGGAGCAAAGGCGCTGGATCAATCGGAACCGCTAGGCTATCGATGCCCCGCTGGATAAGCTAAGCGTCCGATTGAAGGGGGCGCGCAATGGATCGGCATGACATCGAATCAAGCTCAGTCTTTGGCCAGATCATCGGTCTTGAAGTCGCGATTACCGCGTTGCTGGCATCCCATCCTGACAAGGAAGCGCTAAGGACGGCCTTCCGCGCTGCGGAGGATATGGGCTTCACCTGGACGGAAGACACCTCTTTCGATCAAACGGGCCGCGGTGAAATAGCACAGAAGGCTTACATCGAGCTGATGAATAGACTTCGGGCCGCCGCGCGTCTGTAGCAGGCAACGCCAATCACAAGGAAAGTGAAATGCTGATCATCACGCGCAAGGAAGGCGAGGTTATCGCCATTGGCGACGACATCCTGATCCAGGTAATGCTGGCCGACCCGCACGGGGTTCGCCTGGGCATCGCTGCGCCCCGTGACGTGGTAGTGCTGCGCGAGGAAGTGCTAGAGCGGCAACGGGAAGACGCTCCCTAGCTAGTTCCGTCGCAAAACCTGCGACGGCAAATAACTATCCACAGTCTTATCTGCAACACCCCTACTAGATGTGGGGGTAGGCTGCAGATGCTTGGCTATGCAAGCGCTTATCGCTTAGCTGGCTTAGCAAATGGCAAGCCATTTTCGTCGTTACCGCTGTCAAGCCTTGCTAACCGGAGTTTTTGCCTTCCAAATAGATCCTGAAATAGGCATCAATCACTTAACCCTTGGCCATCCAGTGCTCGTACTGATAGATGAAAGTGGAGACCCGGGCTTTAAGGTCGTCCGCAAATCTTCCTCTCACTTCGTAATTGCGATGGTGATCTTTGACGACTTCTCCGAAGCAGAGAGGGCCGGTAAAGCAATCGCCAAGGCCAGGGACCGTCTAGGGGTCAAGCCGGAGTTTAAATTCTCGAAATGCCGCGATAAGGTGCGAGACGATTTCTTTGAGACGGTCTGCCCGATGGGTTTTGTTGTGAGGGCGCTTGTTGTAGCGAAGTGCGACCTTTACAGCGATCATCTTCGAGGTGAGCCAAAGAAGTTCTATAACTTCTTCGTTCAGAAGCTGCTGCAAAACGATAACGGCGCTCTCAGGAACGCAATCGTAAAAATTGATGGCAGCGGAAGTCGCGAATTTCGCCGCGAATTAGGAGCCTATCTCCGTCGCCAGTTGCGTTCGGGGCAGATCAAGGATCTGAAGTTCAAGGACTCCTGCGGAGACTCGCTCGTGCAGCTTGCCGACATGTGCGCCGGCGCAATACAGCGCGCGAAGCGCAGCGACGATGCACAAGATGTGCGGTGGCTGCGAATGCTGCAGCGGGCCGGACGAATCGGCGATCTCTGGACTTTTCGCTGAGCAAAGAAAAAGGGGCGAACAAGTCGCCCCTCTATCCGCTCCCCCGGCCTAGCTAGGCGGTTGCCTAGCAAGCACACCCTACGGAGACGGTTCGGTCCGGAGGGGCTCGGTGCGCGCATTTGGCCTCATATGTGCCGCTACTGCAAGTGCTGTTGCAACGCTGAAAAGCGAGGATTAATTGTCATGAAGAATCAATTACGGAAGCGCTCCGGAAGAAATGAAAAAGGCCCGCCGAAGCGAGCCTAAGTCATTGACGCGATTGGCGTCCCCAGGGGGATTCGAACCCCCGTCGCTACCGTGAAAGGGTAATGTCCTGGGCCTCTAGACGATGGGGACGTGTTGCATGCAGCGTTCGACGGTAGTCGATTGGTGGAGCCAGCCGGGATCGAACCGGCGACCTCTACAATGCCATTGTAGCGCTCTCCCAGCTGAGCTATGGCCCCACGCGCTGGAAAGCGGGAAAGTCTAGCGGGCACCGTCCACAGCCGTCAAGGGATCATGACCGTTTGATGTATGTCCGGCGCGACGCGGCCCTTGGCGAGCCTCGCCGCGCCGCGTAGGGTTCGCGTCTTTATCCAGTCAGATGCAGCGTCGGCAGGTCCGGGCGCGCCTCGGTGCCGTGCAACTTCCAGAGGAATCCCCGATGCCACTGCGTCAGATCCCGGATCGCTATCGTCCATTGGCCTGGCTGCTGGGTGTCTGGCTGCTGGTCAACACCGCAACGCGGGTGGTGCTGCTGGTCGCGGCCGGCAGCGGCGTTCCCGCCGGCGCGGGCAACTGGGCGCGGGTATTCGGCATCGGCCTGGGTTACGACCTGTTGACGTTCGTCTATTTCGCCTGGCCGCTGGTGTTGCTGTTGTGGCTATTGCCGCATCGCTGGTTCAGCGCAAGGCTAGGGCGGTGGTCGCTGCTGGCCCTGGGTTGGTTGCTGGTTGCGATCGCCTTGTTCGTCGCCGTATCCGAGTGGACGTTCTGGGAAGAGTTCCAGACGCGCTTCAACTTCATCGCGGTCGACTATCTCGTCTATACGACGGAAGTCATCGGCAACATCCGCGAGTCCTATCCGGTGCCGGCAATCCTGTCGGTGTTGTTCGTGGCCACCACCGTGCTGTGCTGGCTCGGGCGGCGCTGGTTGCTGCCGCGCGCAGGCGTTGCCGATACGCACTTCCTGCGGCGCACGCTGGTCACGGTGTGCTGGCTCGCAGTGTCTGTGCTCGGTACATGGCTGGTCACTGGCGACATGAAGGATCGCTCCGACAACGCTTACGTCAATGAGCTTTCGGGCAATGGCATGTACCAGTTCTTCGCCGCGTACCGCAGCGCCGGACTCGATTACGACCGGTTCTATCGCAGCGAGCCGATTCATGAGGCTTTCGTCGGGTTGCGGCCGCTTTTGAAGACGCCCGATGCACGTTTCGTCAACGACGATCCCTCCGACATCACGCGCACGATCACGGCGCATCGGCCAAGGCGGCGGCTGAACGTCGTGCTGATCAGCGTCGAGAGCCTGTCGGCGGGTTATTCGGGAACTTACGGCAGCAAGCTTGGATTGACGCCGGAGCTGGACAAGCTCAGCGCGCAAAGCCTGGTCTTCGGCGATCTGTACGCCACCGGTACGCGCACGGTCCGCGGCCTGGAAGCGCTGTCATTGTCGGTGCCGCCGACACCGGGCGAATCGATCGTCAAGCGGCCGCACAACGAAAATCTTTTCAGCCTGGCCAGCGTCTTCAACCGCGAAGGTTACGTTTCAGAATTCCTGTACGGAGGCTATGGCGCCTTCGACAACATGAATTATTTCTTCGCCCATAATGGATATCTGGTGAAGGATCGCGAAGCGATCGCCGACGGCACGATCCACGCGGAGAACGTCTGGGGCGTGGCGGACGAAGACCTCTACACGATGGCCATGGGCGAATTCGATCGCGTGCACCGCAGCGGAAAGCCGTTCTTCGCCCATATCATGACGACTTCCAACCACCGCCCGTATACGTTTCCCAAGGGCAGGGTGGACATGCCGCAGGGGCAGCGAAACAGCGCGGTGGCATACACCGACTGGGCGATCGGCGATTTCATACGCCGCGCCAGCGGCAAGTCCTGGTTCAAGGACACCGTGTTCGTGATCACCGCCGATCACTGCGCTTCCAGCGGCGGCATCGCCGCGCTGCCCACGTTCCGCTACCGGATCCCGTTGTGGATCTATTCGCCTGCGCACATTCCTGCCGGCCGGGTGGAACGCAGGCTCAGCCAGATCGATATTCCGCCGACGATTCTCGGCCTGCTCGGGATCAGCTATACGAGCCGCTTCTACGGCCAGGACCTGTTCGCACTCGAGCCAGGACGCGAACGCGCCTTCATCGGCAACTACCAGCAACTTGGGTATCTCAAGGGCGATCGGCTCGTCCAGCTGGGTCCCAAGCGCAGCGTCGAGGAAGTGCGGCCGGCGTTCACCAACGACCAGCCGCAGCCGCCGATCCCGATTGAACCCGACCTGGTCGATCAGGCCGTGCGCTATTACCAGACCGCGAGTTACCGGTTCACGCATGGACTGATGGGTGATTTGCCCGGGCAGCAACGCGCTGAGCGATGAGTCGATGGGGTTGGCGCCGATTTGATCGGCTCGCCGGCTTCCTGGTGGGCTTAGGCGGGGTGAGTCCCCGTGGAGGCGGCAGCCAGCCGCGGAACGCGGCAAGGCTGTGGTGTGGGGATTCCTCCTGGTACGCCCTTCGTTTACATAATATGCATTATGCGAAGTACGACAGGGCCGGGTTAGGCACCCGAACCGGCAGAAGCTAGGCGCACTGCTTCCTGACTCCATCAGTGGGCGCATGCCGCCCAGACCGCCGCGTCCAGGCGGCGCATCAGTTCCAGCGTGCGCCCCAGGCCCACCTCCTGCAGCACACGCTTGCGGTCGTTCCTGGCCGTCCCGCAGGCATCGGCGACCCGAGATCCAGCCCTGGCCGCGTACCAGCGTGAACGTGCGGCGCTCGATCGATGGGCACCACGAACTGGTCGCAGGCCCGTCCCATCGGTTCCGGCCTGATGGGCAAGGAACGCCGACTCCGCGCGATCCTGTTCGGCCTGCTTCATGCGTCGGGCCAGCATCTCGGCGGTTGGCTGCGGCTCTGGCGATGTGAGAAGCGTCCCGACGAGGCGCGCCGGGGCACTGCAGGGAATTTGTTGATAGCTGTTCCCGGTCGACGTCGCACAGATGTACAGCGCCTGCGCCTGCAATGCACCCGTGCCGCAGGCGGCAACGAGGATGCAGGCGGCCATTGCGATCCTTCGCATGAGCCACTCCTTCCTTGTGAAGGCGCACGATAGTCCAGAACGCGCAGGCCCTCGCTCCCGTCGCTGCGTAGGCGAAATCCTAGCCGGCGGTCCGGACGGGACGCTCAGCCTCCGCCCGTGGTGCCCGCCTCGACCGCCATCCGGTAATGGCGGAGCGACAGCCCGGCCTGGGCGACGTGGGCGATTAGGCGATCGGTTTCCCCGCGGCTGGCGACGAAGGCGACTTCCATCGGCAACTCACCGGCGAGTTCATAGAAGTGCGCTTCGTGGAGCACATGGTGGCGGCCGAATCCGGCAATTGCGCGAAACGCGGAGCCGCCGGGCAACCCGAGCGCCGACGCTTCGCGCAGCAGCCATTGGTACAGCGGCTGGCCATCGTGGCGTTGCGACTCGATGACGAAGAATTGCAGGTACACGCAGTCGTGCATGGTCAGCCCCTGAGCAGGCGCAAGCTGGCGAATCCGAGCGCGGTCGCCGCCAGCGACCCGGCCAGGTGCAGTCCGATGTGGGTCGCCGCCCAGCCGTATTGCTGGCGCGCCAGCAGCCCGACGGCCTCGGCCGAGAACGTCGAGAACGTGGTCAGTCCACCCAGGAAGCCAGTGATGACGAGCAGGCGGATTTCCGGCGGCAGGCCATCGGTGATGGCGAACCACGCCAGCGACAGTCCGATCAGGTAGCCGCCGATGACGTTGGCGGCCAAGGTGCCAAGGGGTAGCTGCGGCAGCATCGCGTTCAAGCACAGACCCAGGCCCCAACGCGCCCAGGCGCCGAGCGCCGCGCCCATGCCAACCGCCAGGAATCCGCCCCAGTTCATGACGCGATCATTGCATCGGCGCTGCAGACAGGCCAGTCCATGGGCACATCGTCGATCCTGGCCGCGCACGCTCCTGGCCAGGATGTGCAGCAAAACTGCAATGGGGCTGGTCCCGGTTTCCAGTGGGATAACGCAGCCCGGCGGCGCAGGTCTGGCGCAACGGTTCAAGCATCGGCATCAGGCTCGCCAAGCGCCCGCGCCCGCGCCGCGCGCAGGTCGTCGAGCTTTTCCTTGAGCTTGAGTTCGAGGCCGCGCGGTACAGGCTGGTAGTAGATGCGCTCACCCATGGCATCGGGGAACCCCCTTTGTCCGAGCGCGATGCCGCCTTCGGCGTCGTGGTCGTACTGATATCCCTTGCCGTAGCCCAGGTCCTTCATCAATTTCGTGGGTGCATTGCGGATGTGCAGCGGAACCTCCTGGGTGCCGTACTCGCGCACGTCGCGCTTGGCGGCGTTGAATGCCATGTAGGCGGCATTGGACTTGGCGGTGCTGGCCAGGTAGATCACCAGTTGCGCGAGCGCGAGGTCGCCTTCCGGACTGCCGAGCCGGTCATAGGTTTCCCAGACGTCGATGGCCATCTGCAAGGCGCGCGGGTCAGCCAGGCCAACGTCTTCGATCGCCATCCGCGTCAGCCGCCGCGCCAGGTAATTGGGATCGGCGCCGCCATCGAGCATCCGGGTGAGCCAGTACAGCGCCGCATCGGGATTGGAGCTGCGCATCGACTTGTGCAGGGCCGAGATCTGGTCGTAGAACTGCTCGCCGCCCCTGTCGAAGCGGCGCGTGCGGTCGGCCAGGACCTGTGCGAGCGTCGCCTCGCTGATGTCGCCACCCTCGCCTTCAGCCAGCTCCGCGGCGATTTCCAGCAGCGTCAATCCACGCCGGACGTCGCCATCGGCGGCGCCGCCGATGTCGCGCAATGCGGCGTCGGAGATACGCAGCCCGCGGCCACCCAGGCCGCGCTCCTCGTCCTCCAGCGCACGTTGCAACGCCTGCACGATATCGTCGACCGAGACGGCGTCCATGACATGCACGCGGCACCGCGACAGCAGCGCCGAATTCAATTCGAACGACGGATTCTCGGTGGTCGCGCCGACGAACAGGATCGTGCCGCGCTCGATGTGCGGCAGGAAAGCATCCTGCTGGGTCTTGTTGAAGCGATGGACCTCGTCCACGAACAGGACCGTGCGCCGGCCTTCGGCGAATCGCTGCGCGGCTTCGGCCAGGACCTGGCGTACTTCGGGAAGGCCCGACAGCACGGCCGAAATCGCCCGGAAATCCGCATCGCAGTAATGTGCCAGTAGCAAGGCCAGCGTGGTCTTGCCGCAGCCAGGCGGGCCCCACAGGATCATCGAATGCACGTGGCCGGCTTCGATGGCGCGTCGCAATGCCGATCCCGGTGCGAGCAGCCGGCGCTGCCCGACCATATCGTCGAGCGTTCGCGGCCGCATCCGTTCGGCCAGCGGGCGCAGCGCTGATGCGTCGACGCTCAGCAGGTCCGGTGCATCGGTGGGGGTAGAAATATTGCGACGGGCCACGGTAGGCGATCCAGCGGGCGGTGCGCGATGGGGCGCCACCTTAGCAAGTGGCGCGAGGCCGCACAGCAGGCGCGCGGGGCGGCCCTGCGACCCGTCAACGCAGGGCGACCGCCTCGTCGATGGCGTCGCCATTCGCCTCGTCGCCCAGCCGGTATTCCAGCTGCAGCCACTGCCCGCTGTGGGTGTCGTAGAGCGCGTGTACTTCGGTGCCGGCCTGGCCGTCGCTGCCGAATACCGCCCTGCCCCGCGCATGCACTGCGAGGTAGTGCCCACCGACAGGCGCCGAATGCACGGCGTCGAGCGTGATGCCGACATGCTGCTGGGAGAACTCGCCCTGCAGGCGTTGCGACAGTGCCGTGTGGAACCGGCCGGCCAGTGGCGAATCCCTCGCCAGCAGCAACGCAGGGCGGTCATCGCCCAGCACCAGCTGGGTCGCCCCTGTCGTCGCCTTTCGCATGTCATACAACGCGCGGAAGCGGAACGGAATCCAGGCCCTGTCGTCGTCGATACGCAACTGGCCGCGGCCGCTGATGTCGCGCTGGGACAAACCGGCGGGTTCGACATCCAGCGGTCCCAGCCGCACGGTGATCGTGCGGGAGCCGAGCTGCGAAGTGATCGCGCCGATCAAGGAGGCTGCGGTGGCGTCGTCAACCGCCTGCCTGCCCTCTGCGTGCGATTGCGGCGCGATGGCGGCCTGCCCGGTCGAGAGGTGTGGCAGCCCGGCCTGGGCGACGACCGGCAACTGCAGAACGGCGGCCGTGCCCAGGATCAAGGCGGTGGTGAACAGGACGCGCAGCATTGGTCACTCATGGAGGGAAGGTCCGGCTCGACCTTGCGTCCACGGCTGTGGACGGCCCGTGACGCCGCGATGGATTGCTCCTCGGCGTCAGTTTTGCCCCGGGTGCACTGGACGCCACCCATGGAACTTCGGCCCAGGGCACGGGCGGATTGCGGCTCCTGCGAACGCTCAACCCTCTCCCACCACGTCTACACCCTTGGCCGGGACGTATCGGAAGGTGCCCGCGGCAAAGGTGGGATTGCGCTTCCACTGGCTGAAATCGATCTGGGTCTTCTGCCCCAGCGCATCGATCACCTGCATCGTTGCCAGGCCCTGCGCGTTGAACCCGAGGCGCGCGGATTTGAAGCCGGTGTCGCTGGCCTGCTTTGGGGCGAGTTGCAGCCAGTCCAGGCCGCCTTCGCTGCCGGCGTCCGTGATCCGGTAATCCTTGTCCAGCCGCGCGGGATCGACCAGCGCCGCCAGCGGGCTGTTCTGCTCCGCCGGACCCTGCGCCCTGCGCGTGACCTGCTGCAGGTCGGGGTCATAGACCCACACCCGGCTGCCGTCGGCGACGATCAGCTGCTCGTAAGGCTTGGTGTATTCCCAGCGGAACAGGCGTGGCGTGGACAGCGCGACGCGGCCGCTGGAGGTTTCCTTCAGCTTGCCGTTGGCGTCGAAGACCTGCTGGCTGAAGTGGCCGTCGAGGCCCTTCAGGCCTTTCGTGAATGCCGTCAGGTCGTCGCGCGCGCCGGCGAAGGCGCTAGTGGTGGCGCAGAAGGCGATGGCGAGGCCTGCAACGCGGAAGAAGGTGCGCATGGCTGTCTCCGGAATGCGAATGGCAGGCAGTCTGCCCCCGTCGACCTGAATGCGGTTTCGACGTGCGCCGGATCAGGGGCGCGGCGGTGGCGGCGCGAGCACGGTGCGATCGCCGTTGTGTTCCTGCGGGCTGACGATGCCCGCCGCTTCCATCGCCTCGATCAGGCGCGCGGCGCGGTTGTAGCCGATCTTCAGCCGGCGTTGCACTCCGGAGATCGAGCCGCGCCGGGTTTCGGTGACGATGCGCACGGCCTCGTCGTAGAGGGGATCGGACTCGTCCCCTGCCCCGCCGCCGCTTTCCGGCAGGCCGGTGGCACCGACGACGATGCCATCGCCGAGCGACTGCACTTCCTCCAGCACGCCTTCGATGTAGTCCGGGCCGCCGCCGCTCTGCTTGAGGTGTTCGACGACGCGGTGCACTTCCTCGTCGCTGACGAAGGCGCCGTGGATGCGCTCGGGCATCGCGGTGCCCGGCGGGAGGTAAAGCATGTCGCCGTGGCCGAGCAGGGTCTCGGCGCCGGACTGGTCGAGGATGGTGCGCGAGTCGATCTTGCTCGAGACCTGGAACGCGATCCGCGTCGGGATGTTCGCCTTGATCAGGCCGGTGATGACGTCCACCGACGGGCGCTGGGTGGCGAGGATCAGGTGCATTCCCGCGGCGCGCGATTTCTGCGCCAGGCGCGCGATGAGTTCTTCGACCTTCTTGCCGACGATCATCATCATGTCGGCGAATTCGTCGATGAAGATGACGATGAACGGCAGCGTTTCCAGTGGCCGCGGCGCTTCGCCCAGTTCCGCATTGGGCTTGAACAGCGGATCCATCAACGGCTGCCCCGCGTCCTGCGCGTCCTTGACCTTCTTGTTGAAGCCGCCGAGGTTGCGCACGCCGACCGCCGACATCAGCTTGTAGCGCCGCTCCATTTCCGCCACGCACCAGCGCAGGCCGTTGGCGGCCTCCTTCATGTCGGTGACGACCGGAGCCAGCAGGTGCGGGATGCCCTGGTAGACGCTGAGCTCCAGCATCTTCGGGTCGATCATCAGCATCCGCACGTCTTTGGCCGAGGCCTTGTACAGCAGCGACAGCACCATCGCATTGACCGCGACTGATTTGCCCGAGCCGGTGGTACCGGCGACCAGCAGATGCGGCATGCGCGCAAGGTCCGCGACCGTCGGACGGCCGGCGATGTCCTTGCCCAGCGCAAGCGTGAGCGGGCTGCCGGACTTGTCGTATTCCTTCGAACGCAGCAGTTCGCTGAGGAAGATCATCTCGCGGTGCGAGTTGGGGATCTCCAGGCCGACCACCGACTTGCCCGGAATGACGTCGACGACGCGTACCGACTTCACCGACAGGCCGCGCGCGATGTCCTTGTCCAGCGAAGAGATCTGGCTGACCTTGACCCCGGGTGCCGGTTCGATCTCGAAGCGCGTGATCACGGGACCCGGATAAGCGCCGACGACCTGCGCATCGATGCGGAAATCCTTGAGCTTGAATTCGATCTGGCGCGAGACGGTTTCCAGCGTTTCCTCGCTGTAACCCTTCTGCTGCGGCTTGGGATCGTCCAGCAATGCGAGCGGCGGGATGCCGCTGCCGTCGCCGACATGGAACAGCGGGATCTGCTGCTCGCGCTTGGCGCGATCGCTCTTCTCCACCTGCGTCGGCGCCGGCGGCTCGATCCTGACCGGGGCCCGCTTGGCGCGCAGTTCGCTGTCGAACTTGCGGACTTCCTCGCGCTCCTCGCGCATCGCGCGCGCCTGCTGCCACTGCCCCGCCTGCTGGCTGCTGCGGCGGAACAACGGGCCCAGTGCCAACACCGCCTGGCCGATGCGATCCATCACCGCCAGCCATGAGAGGCCCGTCGCCAGCGTCACCGACACCAGCAGCAGCGCCAGCAGGAACAGGTTGCCGCCGACCGGGCCGAAGCCGCGATACAAGGAGCGACCAACCAGTTGCCCCAGGATGCCGCCGCTGCCGGCGGAAAAGTCGGGCGCGCCGCCAACCCGCAATTGCAGCAGGCCAGTCGCCGAAACCAGGAAGCCGACGATCCCGATCAGCCGCAGCGCCGGCCCCAGGTCGGCTTCACCGTCACCGTCGGAATCCATGCCGAACAGCGCGATCCAGGCCACGCCGCCGAGGACGAACGGCAGCAGGTAGGCGACATAGCCGGTGAGATACAGCAGCACGTCGGCCAGCCAGGCGCCGACGCGGCCGCCGACGTTGTGCAGCGGCGCGGTCACGCTGCCCGAATGCGACCAGCCGGGGTCCACCGGCGAAAACGTCGCCACGCTCGCCAGCAGGTAGAACAACAGCGGCGCGATCAGGATCAACGCGATGTCGCGCCACAGGCGCTGGCGACGTGGGTTCGCCACGGCCGGCGCCTTTTTGGCGGCGCTGGCGCGCTTGTTGCGAAGCGGTTCCTGGAGGGTACGTGCCACCGTGCGGTCAGGCCTTAAGACAATCCCCTAATGGCTTGATAGTACAAGCCATCCGGGGTGCTCGCCAGCCTCGAACGGGAGGGGTCACGGAGGCTCAGAGCGCCATGTCCCGCAGCGCCGGGTGGACGATCCTGCCGCCCTCGACGTTGATGCCGCGCACCAGTGCCTCGTTGCCGCGCCAGTCGCCGGACGCCAGCTTGTTCACCCACGGCAGGATTGCCGCGCAGATCGCCTGCGAGGAGGTCTGCGGCACGGCGCCGGGCATGTTGGTCACGCAGAAATGGGTGACGCCTTCCTCCACGTAGGTCGGATCCTTCCAGGTCGTCGGCCGCGAGGTCTCGAAGCAGCCGCCCTGGTCGATCGCGATGTCGACGACCACGCTGCCCGGCTCCATCGCCTTGAGCATGTCGCGGGTCAGCACGTGCGGTGCCTTGGCGCCGGTGACCAGCACCGCGCCGATGACGAGGTCGGCGGAGGCGACTTCGCGCGCCACGACGTCGTGGTAGGGATACAGCGCGGTGACGTTGTTGCCCAGCTGCATCATCTCGTCCATGCGGTCGCTGCGCATCTCGAACACCGTGACGTTGGCGCCCGAGGCGGCGGCCAGCGCGGCGGACGCGCCACCGGCCTTGCCGGCGCCGAACACCACGACCTTGCCGCGCTCGGTCGACGGCAGGCCGCCGAGCAGCTTGCCCTTGCCGCCCATCGGCTGGTGCAACAGGTGCGTGCCGACCTGCACGCCGATCTTGCCTGCGATCACCGACATCGGCGCCAGCAGCGGCAGGTCGCCGTTGGGCAGCTCGACGGTCTCGAAGGCGACGCCGGTCAGGCCGATGTCGAGCAGGCGCTTGGTCAGTTCCGGTTCCGCAGCCAGGTGCAGGTAGCAGAACAGCAGGTGGTCCTTGCGCAGCAGCGCGAGGTCGCCGGCGATCGGCTCCTTGACCTTGACGATCAATTCGCCCTTCGCATACAGCGCCGCGGCGTCGGTCGCGATGTTGACGCCCAGCCGGCTGTACTGCTCATCGCTGAAACCTGACTTGACGCCGGCGTCCTTTTCGATCCAGACCTCGTGGCCGCGCTTGACCAGGTCGCCGGCGGCGGCGGGAACGAGCGCAACGCGCCCTTCTAGGGTCTTGGTTTCCTTGGGGACGCCGATACGCATTGCCGATCTCCGTTGCGTCCGCGGGCTGCCGCATGCGCGGCACCGCCGGACAGGAATGTGGTTGGAAAAACAGGATGGAACCCGCGGATGGAAACCGACGTCCCCAGTCAGCGCCTTGTGTTGCCGCGACGACGCCTCCAAGCTATGTCGCATCCGGTCACGGCGCGCGTGAGGCCCGTTTCCATCGTCCGCGAACGCGTCGTTGATCGACGCCCCGCATAACCCGCGATTATATATGACCCCCTCCAAGCATTCCCGCCTGCTCATCCTCGGTTCCGGCCCTGCCGGCTGGACCGCCGCCGTCTATGCCGCCCGCGCCAACCTGAAGCCGGTGCTGGTCACCGGGCTGCAGATGGGCGGGCAACTGATGACGACCACCGAGGTCGACAACTGGCCCGGCGATGCGCACGGGCTGATGGGGCCGGATCTGATGACGCGGATGCAGGCGCACGCCGAGCGCTTCGACACCGAGGTCATTTTCGACCACGTGCACAGCGCCGACCTGTCGCAGCGCCCGTTCCGGCTCAAGGGCGACAACGGCGAGTACACCGCCGATGCGCTGATCATCGCCACGGGCGCGACCGCGAAGTACCTGGGCCTGGAATCGGAGGAGAAATTCAAGGGCCGTGGCGTCTCGGCCTGCGCGACCTGCGACGGATTCTTCTTCAAGGACCAGGATGTCGCGGTCGTCGGCGGCGGCAACACCGCGGTGGAGGAAGCGCTGTACCTGGCCAACATCGCGCGGAAGGTCTACCTGGTGCATCGCCGCGACACCCTGCGGGCGGAAAAGATCATGCAGGACAAGCTGCAGGCGAAGATCCAGTCCGGGAAGATCGAACCGGTCTGGCACCACGTGGTCGACGAAGTGCTGGGCAACGAGGCGGGCGTCACCGGGCTGCGCGTGCGCTCGACGCTGGACAACGCCACCCGCGACCTGTCCATCCATGGCCTGTTCGTCGCCATCGGGCATACCCCCAACACGTCGCTGTTCGAAGGCCAGCTGGCGATGAACAACGGCTACCTGGAGATCCGCTCGGGCCTGGCCGGCGGCGCGACCGAGACTTCGGTCAAGGGCGTCTTCGCCGCCGGCGACGTCGCCGACCAGCATTACCGCCAGGCGATCACCTCCGCTGGCTTCGGCTGCATGGCCGCGCTGGACGCGGAGAAGTTCCTCGACAAGGACGCCTGACGCGGCTGCCCGATGAGCGTGGCGCGCATCGTCGGAAGCCTGTCGGAGGTCGCTGCGGCGGATTGGGACGTGCTGCATGACGGGCGCAACCCGTTCGTCGCGCACGCCTTCCTGTCCGGCCTGGAATCCACCGGCGCGCTGCAGCCACGCAACGGCTGGACGGCGTGCCACCTGGCGCTGTGGGACGACGGCTGCCTGGTCGCCGCGGCGCCGGGTTACCTGAAGACCAACTCCCACGGCGAGTTCGTCTTCGACCATGCCTGGGCGCACGCCTATGCGCGCCACGGCCAGGACTATTTCCCGAAGTGGCTGTGCGCGGTGCCCTACACGCCTGTCTCGGGTCCGCGGCTGCTGGCGCGCGATGAAGACGCGCGCTCGCGGCTGGTCGATGCGATCGAAGCCATGGCCCGGCAGGGCGGGCTGTCGTCGGCACACGTGAATTTCCTCCAGGCATCCGACTCGGCGGCGTTGGGCGATTGCTGGCTGTCGCGCGTCGATGTGCAATACCACTGGCGCAATACCGCCGGCTGGGCCGACTTCGACGCCTTCCTCGCTGCGATGGACCACAAGCATCGGAAGAACATCCGGCAGGAACGGGCGAAGGTCGCGCGTGCCGGTGTTTCTTTCCGGGTCCTCCATGGGGACGAGGCCAGCGACGCCGACCTTGCCGCGATGCATGGCTTCTACCTGCAGACCTTCGCCGACTATGGCAACACGCCGACGTTGACGCGGGCGTTTTTCCAGCACCTGGCACGGACGATGCCGCGCCAGGTGGTGCTGTTCCTTGCCGATCGCGGCGGCATGCCGGTCGCCGGCGCGTTGTGCCTGCGTGGCGGCGATACGCTCTACGGACGCTACTGGGGTGCGGTCGAAACGGTCGCGGGACTGCATTTCGAGACCTGCTACTACCAGGGCATCGACTACTGCCTGCGCGAAGGCCTGCAGCGGTTCGAGCCGGGCGCGCAGGGTGAGCACAAGCTGGCGCGCGGATTCCTGCCCGCATTGGTGCACAGCCGGCACTGGATTGCCGATCAGGCGTTCGCCCAGGCGCTCGCGCCGTGGTGTGCGCAGGAAGCCGAATCGGTGCTGCGCTACAAGGCGCTGCTGGAGACCCATACGCCGTTCCGCGCGATGTGATGCCGGGCTGGACGTGACTTGCAGTCTGGTCCGCGGCCTTGGCGCATCGCTTCCAGACCCGCTCCTACAATGGGCGCATGTCGTTCGCGCTGCCCTGGCTGGGCCATGATCCCCAAGCCCCGTTCCCACCGGTGGCGCAGGCCCTGCGTGAACCCGATGGCCTGCTCGCGGCCGGTGGCGACCTGTCGCCAGAACGCCTGTTGCATGCCTACCGGGCGGGCATCTTCCCGTGGTTCTCCGAAGGACAGCCGATCCTTTGGTGGTCGCCTGACCCGCGCCTGGTGTTCGCGACCGACGCGGTGCACCTGTCGCGCCGGTTCCGTCGCAGCCTGCGCCAGTCCACCTGGATCGCGCGCGCCGATACGGCGTTCGACACTGTGGTCGCGGCATGCGCGCAGGCTCCGCGGGCCGGACAGCGTGGGACGTGGATCAGCGACGACATGCGCGCGGCGTACGGCCGGCTGCATCGGCTCGGGCACGCGCACTCGGTGGAAGTCTTCGACCGTGATGATCTCGTCGGCGGCATCTATGGCGTTGCGATCGGCAGGATGTTTTTCGGGGAAAGCATGTTCAGCGCCCGCTCCGGTGGATCCAGGGTTGCCCTGGCCGCGCTGGCCCGGCGCTTGGACCAGTGGGGTTGGCCGTTGATTGACGCCCAGGTCGAGAATCCGCATCTCCTGCGCATGGGTGCGCGGCCATTGGCACGCGAGGCGTTCCTGGCCCGGATCGGCGTGCTCGTCGGCGACGCCGACTCGACAACCGGCTGGAGCGGGCGTTTCGGGGAATTCCCGGCCCGTGAGCTCGCCGCCTGAAGGGCGTGTTTTTGCGTCCGCCCTGCCCGGCATGCCAGAATGCCCGACTTTCCCGGCGACTTTCCGCCAGACCCCGCGGGCGTGCTGCCTGCCGCACCGCATACCAGGAACCACATGGCGAAAGACGACGTCATCGAATTCGAAGGCACGGTCTCCGAAACCCTCCCGAACACCATGTTCCGGGTGAAGCTGGAGAACGGCCACGAAATCATCGCCCACATCTCGGGCCGGATGCGCAAGAACTACATCCGCATCCTCACCGGCGACAAGGTCAAGGTCGAGATGACGCCTTACGACCTGAGCAAGGGCCGGATCACCTATCGCATGAAATAACGCGTCGCGGCATAAACCGGACGACATGAAAAGGCGGCCATTGGCCGCCTTTTTCGTGGACCCGGGACCCTGCGCGTTGTCCGCAGCAGTCGCTTGCCGCGCCCTCAGACCGTGACGGGCAACAGCTTCTCGGGCTCAGGCTGCGAATCGACCGTCAATTCGCCCTCGGCCACATCGATGCTGACCCGACCGCCCCGCACGAGCTTTCCGAACAGCAACTCGTCGGCGAGCGGCCGCTTGATCCGTTCCTGGATCACGCGCGCCATCGGCCGCGCCCCCATGAGCGGGTCGAATCCGTGCTGGGCCAGCCATTCCCGCGCGGCCGGGGTTGCCGACAGGCTGACGCTCTTCTCGTGCAGCTGGGCCTCCAGCTCGATCAGGAACTTGTCGACGACGCGCAGGATGTGCTCCAGCCCCAGTGGCTGGAACTGCACCACCGCATCGAGCCGGTTGCGGAATTCCGGCGTGAAGCTCTTGCGCAGGATCTCCATCGCATCGGTGCTGTGGTCCTGCTTGGTGAAGCCGATCGTGCGGCGTGCCGCCTGCGCGGCGCCTGCATTGGTGGTCATCACCAGGATCACGTTCTTGAAGTTCGCCTCGCGGCCGTTGGTATCGGTCAGCACGCCGCGATCCATGACCTGCAGCAGGATGTTGAAGATGTCCGGATGCGCCTTCTCGACCTCGTCGAGCAGCAGCACGCAGTGCGGCGTCTTGACGATCTTCTCGGTCAGCAGGCCGCCCTGGTCGAAGCCGACGTAGCCCGGGGGCGCACCGATCAGGCGCGACACCGAATGCGGCTCCATGTACTCGGACATGTCGAAGCGCACCAGTTCGATGCCCAGCTGCAACGCCAGTTGTTTGGTGACCTCGGTCTTGCCGACGCCGGTCGGGCCGGCGAACAGGAAATTGCCGATCGGCTTTTCCGGGTTCGCCAGGCCCGAGCGCGCCAGCTTGATCGCCGACGTCAGCGTGCCGATCGCCGGATCCTGGCCGAAGATCACCATCTTCAGGTTGCGCTCCAGGTGCTGCAGCACGTCCTTGTCGGACGCACTCACCTGCTTGGCGGGGATCCGCGCCATTTTCGCCACGATCGTCTCGACTTCCTCGACGTCGATAAGCGACTTGCGCTGTTCCAGCGGCAGCAGGCGCTGGCGAGCGCCGGCTTCGTCGATGACGTCGATCGCCTTGTCCGGCAGCAAGCGGTCACCGATGTGCTTGACCGACAGGTCCACCGCCGCCTGCAACGCCTCGTCGGCGTAGCTGACGCCGTGGTGCGCCTCGTACTTGGGGCGCAGGCCGTGCAGGATCTCGACGGTTTCGCCAACGGTAGGCTCGACGATGTCGATCTTCTGGAAGCGCCGGGCCAGGGCGCGGTCCTTCTCGAAGATGCCCCGGTATTCCTGGAACGTGGTCGACCCGATGCAGCGCAGGTCGCCCGACGCCAACGCCGGCTTGATCAGGTTGGACGCATCCATGGTGCCGCCGCTGGCCGATCCGGCGCCGATGATGGTGTGGATCTCGTCGATGAACAGCACCGCGCCGGGGATCTTCTTCATCGCCGCGAGCACGGCCTTGAGCCGCTTCTCGAAGTCGCCGCGGTACTTGGTGCCCGCGACCAGCGCGCCCAGGTCCAGTGCGTAGATCACCGCGTCGGCGAGCACGTCCGGCACGTCGCCATCGACGATGCGCTTGGCCAGCCCTTCCGCCAGCGCGGTCTTGCCCACGCCGGCTTCGCCGACGTAAAGCGGGTTGTTCTTGCGGCGGCGGCACAGCACCTGGATGGTGCGCTCGACCTCTTCTCCACGGCCGACCAGCGGATCGATCTTGCCCGCGAGCGCCTGCTCGTTGAGGTTGTTGGCATAGTCAGCGAGCGCGTCGCCCTTGCCCTCGCCTTCGGCGCCCTCGGCGCGGGTGCCTTCCTCGTGGCCATGGGACTCCTCGCCGCCGCCCTGCTTGGCGATGCCATGGGACAGATAATTGACGACATCCAGTCGCGTCACGTCCTGCTGGTTCAGGTAGTAGACGGCATGGGAGTCCTTTTCGCCGAAGATCGCGACCAGCACGTTGGCGCCCGTCACCTCCTTCTTGCCCGAGGACTGCACGTGGTAGACGGCGCGCTGCAGCACGCGCTGGAAACCGAGCGTCGGCTGGGTGTCGCGGCCGTCCTCGGCGTCGAGCTTGACGACCGACTTGTCGATCGCCTGTTCCAATTCGGTTCGCAGGCGCGGGAAATCGGTGCCGCTGGCCTTGAGGACCAGTTCGGCCGACGGGTTGTCGAGCAGCGCCAGCAGCAGGTGCTCGACCGTCATGTACTCATGGCGCGCTTCGCGGGCGCGCTTGTAGCACTGGCCGATGCTGTATTCGAGGTCTTTGCTGAACATGGGGCCTTCGCCCTCCGGTAGATCCACTGCCGAGGATGTGGGGCGGTTGCCTGCCGGGTACAAGCCCCCGCCGGCCGCTCCTGGAGCCGATGTTTACGCCTTCTCCATGGTGCACAACAGCGGGTGCTGGTTCAGCCGTGAGTATTCGTTCACCTGCGCCACCTTCGACTCTGCCACCTCGCGCGTGTAGACGCCGCACACACCCCGGCCCCGGGTGTGCACGTGGAGCATGATCTGGGTGGCTTTTTCGATGTTCATCGCAAAAAAGCGCACGAGCACCTCGACGACGAATTCCATCGGCGTGTAATCGTCGTTCAGCAGCAGCACGGAATACAGCGGCGGCCGTGCCACTTCCGGCTTCGAGGTTTCGACCAGCACGCCGTGGTCGCGTTCGTTTCCGGGTTTGTTGGGCATGGCCGGATTATACGAATGCCGGGCGGCCCCCCGCTGCGGCGCGGCATGGACGCGACGACGCCCGGCGGCGGACAATGCCCGCATGAGCTATCGCGAAGGCCGGTTCTGGCAGCCAGACGTCACCGTGGCCACCGTCGTCGTCCGCGACGGCCGGCTGCTGTGCGTGGAGGAGCGCGTCAATGGACGCATCGTCATCAACCAGCCGGCCGGCCACCTGGAACCGGACGAGAGCCTGGCGGATGCCGCCTTGCGTGAAACCCGCGAGGAGACCGGCTGGGACGTGCGCCTGACGGCGTTCATCGGCGCCTACCAGTGGAAGGCCCCGACACAGCCCGATGGCAGCGGGGGGCGCCACTACCTGCGCTTCGCCTTCGCCGCCGACCCGGTGCGGCTGGATCCGACGCGCAAGCTGGACGAAGGCATCGTCTGCGCGACCTGGATGACGCCGGCGGAGTTGACCGACGCTTCCGACCGTCACCGCAGCCCGCTGGTTTGGCAGGCCGTTGCCGATTACCTGGCCGGGCGCCGCCAGCCGCTGTCGTTGCTGCAACAGGTGCCATGACCGCCCCGGAAACGATCGTCGGAATGTCCGGTGGCGTCGACTCGTCGGTCGCCGCGTTGTTGCTGCACGAATCGGGCGAAAACATTTCCGGCCTTTTCATGCACAACTGGGCCGACGACGGCACCGGCGACTGCCGTTCCGGGGAGGATCGTCGCGATGCCGTCGCCGTCTGCGGCAGGATCGGCATCCCGATCCATTTCAGGGACTTCTCCCGCGAATACCTGGAAGGCGTGTTCGCGACATTCCTCGACGAGTACGCCTCCGGGCGCACGCCCAACCCGGACGTGCTCTGCAATCGGGAGATCAAGTTCAAGCATTTCCTCGATGCCGCCCGTGAGCTAGGCGCAGGCCGGATCGCGACAGGCCACTACGCGCGCATCGTCCGCCACGAGGGGCGCTGGCAATTGCTGCGCGCGCTCGATGCATCCAAGGACCAGAGCTACTTCCTGCACCAGCTGGGCCAGGAGCAACTGGCGGCAACGCGCTTCCCGCTGGGCGAATTGCACAAGGATCAGGTGCGGCGCATCGCCGCCGATGCCGGCCTGCCGACCGCGGCCAAGCGCGATTCCACCGGCATCTGCTTCATCGGCGAGCGCGACTTCCGCAGTTTCCTGTCGCGCTACCTGCCGGCGAGAGCGGGCGAGATCCGCGATCCGCAGGGGCGCGTGCTCGGCCAGCACCCGGGCGTGTTCTATTTCACCCTCGGCCAGCGCGAAGGGCTGCAGCTGGGCGGCGTGCGGGGACGGCCCGCGGCGCCGTGGTTCGTGGTCGGCAAGGATGTCGCGCGCAACATCCTCTATGTCGATCAGGGCAGCAACAGCAGCTGGCTGCAGTCGCGCGCCCTGCAGTCCGAACCGGCGCACTGGATCGCTGGAGAGCCGCCGGCGACCCGGTTCAGCTGCCTGGCGCAGACACGCTACCGGCAGCCACCGGAGTCCTGCGAGGTGGAAGTCCGGGACGATGGCGGCGTCGACGTGCGCTTCGCACGCCCGCAGCGCGCGGTGACGCCCGGACAGTCACTGGTGCTCTACCTGGGCGATACCTGCCTGGGCGGAGCCGTGATCCAGGCCACGGATGCGCCCATGGAGTCGGCGATGCGCGGACAGGCCGCATGATCCCGGCAATCGACCGACGACAGCCTGGCCGTCGCGACCCCCGCGTTCTTGCGCTCGCTGGCCTGGCCCAGGCGTTGCAGCAGGTGCGTGGCATCGCCGAGACAGGACAGGGCGACGGCGCGATCCTGCAGACTGCGCTGGAAAGCGTGTTCCGGATCGATGCCGACACGCCGGCCGCGGTTTACGGCGGAGAAGCCGCGCTGCGTCCTGGACTGGTACTGCTGCAACGCTACTTCCGCAATGAAGCGCGCGATGAGCTGCTGCCCCGGCTGGTGCTGTCGGTGCTGCAGCTGGAGCAGCGCTTCAGTCGCGACGCCGTGGCCGGTCGCGTCCATGACGGCATCCTCGAACTGGCGCCGACTGCCGGGCGCCTGGGCGCGACGCACCCTGACGTGCTCGCTTCCCTGGGCACCCTCTACGCGCAAACCGTCAGCCAGTTGCGGCCACGGGTGCTGGTCAAGGGGAATCCGCACTATCTGGGCCAGGCGGCCGTCGTCGCCGAGATCCGCGCCGTCCTGCTGGCCGCATTGCGATCGGCTGTACTGTGGCGCCAATTGGGCGGCAGCATGTGGGATTTCCTGCTGCGGCGGCGGGAGCTGGTTGCGGCGATCGATCGTTGGCTGGCGCCCTGAGCTTCATGCGCGTTCGGCCAGTCAGTGCTGGCCGGCCACCTCGAACGCAGCGGCTTCCCCAAGTTTCCCCTTCTGCTTGCGGATGGACCGCAGGGGTCGGACATCGGCCGTCCAACGCGGCGTGCCCGCAATCATAAGGACATGGCCGGCTGCGGGCGTTGGCCGGGGGGCAAGAGTGTCGCCGGCGTTGGCGACCCGGCTTCCTCCATGTCGTCGGCAGGATGGAAGCATGCGTGCGTTTTCCCGCAACCACAGGCAGCGCCGCCCGCGGTCGGCGGCAGAGCGCTGCCATGCAGCTTTCGCCGTACCGTGCTGGCGCCAGCGCGCGCCTCTCATCGGGGATCGCCGCTGCCAAGTCACCAGCCGCGGACGGTACACGGCCAGGGGCCCCCGCTTTGCGGCATAATTAGGCGGCTGAACGCGGTGTTTTCCCCCGCCTCCCCCTTTGACTGCCCGGAGCCCTTCCATGGCCGACTCCTTCGCCACCCGCGCCCATCTGTCCGTCAATGGCAAGTCGTACGCCTACCCGAGCCTGCCCAGGCTGGGGGAGCGCTTCAACCTGGCGCACCTTCCCTACTCGATGAAGATCCTGTTGGAGAACCTGCTGCGCCACGAGGACGGCGTGACGGTGCTCCCGGCGCACATCGAGGCGGTGGCGAAATGGGATCCGAAGGCGGAATCCGAAACGGAAATCGCCTTCATGCCGGCGCGCGTGCTGCTGCAGGACTTCACCGGCGTGCCCTGCGTGGTCGACCTGGCGGCGATGCGCGACGCGGTGACCAAGCTGGGCGGCAACCCGTCGCAGATCAATCCGCTGATTCCGTCGGAGCTGGTGATCGACCACTCGGTGCAGGTCGATGTGTTCGGCCGCGCCGATGCGCTGGAACTCAACGGCGAAATCGAATTCGCACGCAACAAGGAGCGCTACAGCTTCCTGCGCTGGGGCCAGAAGGCACTGCAGAACTTCAAGGTGGTGCCGCCCAACACCGGCATCGTCCACCAGGTGAACCTGGAGAACCTCGCGCGGGTGGTGATGGAGCGCGTCGTCGACGGCGAGCTGCTGGCGTTCCCGGACACGGTGTTCGGCACCGACTCGCACACCACGATGATCAACGGCATCGGCGTGCTCGGCTGGGGCGTGGGCGGCATCGAGGCCGAAGCCGCGATGCTTGGCCAGCCCTCGTCGATGCTGATCCCGCAGGTCGTGGGCTTCCGCCTGACCGGCAGGCTGCCCGAAGGCGCGACCGGCACCGACCTGGTGCTGACCGTGACGCAGATGCTGCGCGCGCTCGGGGTGGTGGGGAAGTTCGTCGAATTCTTCGGTGACGGCCTGCAGCACCTGCCGCTGGCCGACCGCGCCACGATCGCCAACATGGCGCCGGAATACGGCGCGACCTGCGGCATCTTCCCGATCGACGCCGAGGCGGTGAAGTACCTGCGCCTGTCCGGCCGCAGCGAGGAACAGATCGCGCTCGTCGAGGCCTACGCCAAGGCGCAAGGGCTGTGGCACACGCCCGACTCCCCGCACGCCAGCTACAGCGCGACGCTCGAGCTGGACCTCGCCGACGTGCGTCCCTCGCTCGCCGGTCCCAAGCGCCCGCAGGACCGCGTGCTGCTGGAAAAGATGCAGGACAACTTCCGCGTCAACCTCGATGGCCTGCTGACCGCGGACCGCAAGGCGAAGAAGTCCGAGCTCAAGCGCTTCGACGACGAAGGCGGCGACCAGCCGCAGGCCGAGCACCTGGCGGCCAGCCCGAAATCGAAGATCCGCATCCGCGACCAGGATTGCGAACTGACCGATGGCTCGGTCGTCATCGCCGCGATCACCTCGTGCACCAACACGTCCAACCCGGCGGTGATGCTCGGTGCGGGCCTGCTCGCGCGCAAGGCCGCGCGCCTGGGGCTCAAGCCCAAGCCGTGGGTGAAGCCGTCGATCGGTCCCGGCTCGCTGGTGGTCACCGATTACCTACGCAAGGCCGGCGTGCTCGCCGACCTCGAGCAGATCGGCTTCTACGTCGTCGGCTACGGCTGCACGACGTGCATCGGCAATTCGGGTCCGCTGCCGGAGGAAGTCTCGCAGGGCATCGCGCAGAACGACCTCGTCGTCGCTTCGGTGTTGTCGGGCAACCGAAACTTCGAAGGCCGCGTGCATCCCGAGGTGAAGATGAACTACCTCGCTTCGCCGCCGCTGGTGGTGGCCTACGCGCTGGCGGGCACGGTCGACATCGACCTGACCACGCAGCCGCTGGGGCAGACACCCGAGGGCAAGGACGTCTTCCTGCGCGATATCTGGCCGACCAACCAGGAGATCGGCGACATGATCGCCGCGACGGTCGGGCCGGAGCTCTTCGCGCAGAACTACGCGGACGTGTTCAAGGGCGACAGCCGCTGGAACCAGATCGCGTCCCCGGACGGCGAGAGCTACGCCTGGGACGAGGCGTCGACCTACATAAAGAATCCGCCCTACTTCGAAGGCATGACCATGCACGTCGGAAGCATCGACGACCTGCATGGCGCGCGCGTGCTCGGCCTGTTCGGCGATTCGATCACCACCGACCACATCTCCCCCGCCGGCAACATCAAGAAGGATTCGCCGGCAGGCCGCTTCCTGCAGTCGCGCGGCGTGCAGCCGGCGGATTTCAACAGTTACGGTTCGCGCCGCGGCAATGACGACGTGATGGTGCGCGGTACCTTCGCCAACATCCGCATCAAGAACCTGATGCTCGGTGGCGAGGAAGGCGGCAACACCTTGTACTTCGCCAAGCAGGGCGCCCAACCCGAGAAACTCGCGATCTACGACGCGGCAATGAAGTACAAGGCGGACCGCGTGCCGCTGGTGGTGTTCGCCGGCAAGGAATACGGCACCGGCTCGTCGCGCGACTGGGCGGCCAAGGGCACGATCCTGCTGGGCATCAAGGCGGTCGTGGCCGAGAGCTTCGAGCGCATCCACCGCTCCAACCTGGTCGGCATGGGCGTCCTGCCGCTGCAGTTCATGGAAGGCCAGAACGCACGCACGCTGGGCCTGGATGGCAGCGAGACGATCAGCATCACCGGCCTGGCCGATGGTGCGTCGAAGACGGCGACGGTCGTGGCGACCCGCACCGACGGCACCGCGATCACCTTCCAGGTGCGCGTGCTGCTGCTGACGCCCAAGGAAGTCGAGTACTTCCGCAACGGCGGCATCCTGCACTACGTGCTGCGCCAGCTGGCGGCACGCAAGGCGGCCTGAGGGGGCGGCGCCTGGGATTCGTGGCCCGGACAAGGTGTTGCCGCATCCGGGTTCGCCACCCCGGGTGCGCTGCGCTTACCCGGGCTGCGGCGGGCGCGTTCGGTCGAGCCTGATGGGGTTGACGGACGTGACGCTGCGATGATTCGTAGCCCGGACAAGGCGAAGCCGCATCGGGGGCCGGCGCGACGGGATCGTCATGGGGTCCACGTGGCGCTGGTGAGCCGCCAGGTGTCGCCTTCGCGCCGCCACCCGGTCTTGACCTGGTAGACCTGTGCCTGGTCGGGCAACATCGCGCCGGAGCCGCCGGTCAGCACGGCACTGAATTCCACGGCGGCATGATCGGGATTGGCTGCCGACGGGAACCACCTGATCTGCAGCGGGCCAAGCGTCGCGCCGATGTCCGGGTGTTGCATGAAGGTCATTTGCGCCAGCCGGACGGCGCTGGTCCGGTCCAGCCCGCCGGGGCCGATGAAGTCGTCAGCGAGGGTCTTTTTCACCGCCCCCGCATCCCGCGATTCGATGCCTGCCTGGAATCGGCCCAGTGCATCGCGCAGGTGCTGCTCCGGCGTCGTCCGCGTGCATGCGCCCAGCGACAAGGCGAAGAAGAACGCCAACGAGGCGAAGCGGAAGGAATCTGCAAAGCCCATGCCGGGGCTCCCGTGGCCTGCGTCTGCATGATTGTGCATCGCCTTTGGCTCGGCTTGTCACCCGCGGCGAGCGTGTGATCAAATCGTTTGACGGGTGTACGGTCGTGCTTTGTGCATTGCCGCGCTGCAGCATGACAGGGGAATTCGATGGATTCGCGTCCGTGGCTCGCGCACTACCCGCCCGGCGTGCCGGCGGAAATCGATGTCGATGAATTTCCCTCCGTCGTCTCGGTTCTGGAGCGGGCGATCGACCGCTATCGCGACCGCCCGGCCTTCGCCAACATGGGCAAGACGCTCCTGTACTCGGAAGTAGATGCACTGAGCGCGCGTTTCGCGGCATTCCTGCTCGAGGAGTTGCAGCTCAAGAGCGGCGACCGCGTTGCGATCATGATGCCCAACTGCCTGCAGTATCCGGTCGCGACGTTCGGCATCCTGCGCGCCGGGATGACGGTGGTGAACGTCAACCCGCTCTACACAGCGCGCGAACTGCGACATCAACTGGTGGACTCGGGCGCAAGCGCGATCGTCGTGCTCGACAATTTCGCCCACACGGTCGCCGAAGTCATCGCCGATACCTCTGTGCGACATGTCGTGACCAGCGGCCTGGGCGACATGCTTGACTTCCCGAAGCGCGGCATCGTGAATTTCGTCCTGAAGTACGTCAAGCGGATGGTGCCGTCCTACCACCTGTCAGGCGCGACGCGCTTCCGCGATGCGCTCGAGGCCGGAAGCAGGCATCCGGTGCCGCGGGTGGAGATCCGCTCAGACGACATCGCCTTCCTGCAGTACACCGGCGGCACCACCGGCGTGGCCAAGGGAGCGATGCTCACCCACCGCAACCTGGTGGCGAACATGCAGCAGTCCGCGGCATGGATCGTCAACAACGTGCGCGCTGGCGAGGAAGTGATCGTCACCGCGCTGCCGCTGTACCACATCTTCGCGTTGACGGCGAACGGGCTGGTCTTCATGAAGCTCGGGGGCTTCAACCACCTGATCACCAACCCGCGCGACATGCCCGGCTTCGTCAAGGAGCTGTCGAAGATTCCGTTCACCGCGATCACCGGCGTCAACACGCTGTTCAACGGCCTGCTCAATACGCCCGGATTCGACCGCCTGGATTTCTCCCGGCTGCGGATGACCCTGGGCGGCGGCATGGCGGTGCAGCGCTCCGTCGCCGAGCGTTGGAAGCAGGTCACCGGCTGCACGCTGGTCGAAGCCTACGGCCTGACCGAGACCTCGCCGGCTGCATGCATCAATCCGATGGACATCGCCGAGTACAACGGCGCAATCGGGCTGCCGGTGCCCTCCACCGACGCCTGCGTCAAGGACGAGGTCGGCAACCACCTGCCCGTCGGCGAAGTCGGCGAACTGTGCATCAAGGGCCCGCAGGTGATGCGCGGCTACTGGCAGCGCCCGGAAGAGACCGCCCAGGTCATCGATGCCGAAGGCTGGCTGCATACGGGCGACATGGCGCGGATGGACGAGCGTGGGTTCTTCTACATCGTGGACCGCAAGAAGGACATGATCCTGGTCTCGGGATTCAACGTGTACCCGAACGAGATCGAGGATGTGTTGTCGGGAATGCCGGGCGTTCGCGAAGTCGCGGCGGTCGGCGTGCCGGACGAGAAGTCCGGCGAGGCGGTCAAGGTCGTCATCGTCCGCAGCGATCCGGCGCTCACCACCGAGCAGGTAAAGGCCTATGCGCGCGAATACCTGACCGGCTACAAGCGGCCGCACTACGTGGAGTTCCGCAGCGAACTTCCGAAGACCAACGTCGGCAAGATCCTCCGCCGCGAACTGCGCGACGCGCCCGCCGCGGGCTGACTCCGCCGGTCTCCGCGGCGCCTGCCGGCGCTGCCTTCACGCCACCCCCGCCGACAGAAATCCCTTGCGGCGGCGATGCTTTGGGCGCATAGATTCCGGGTCGGACGCAGCTACTGGTTGCCCTAGCCGCCTCGCCACGCGACCGATCGGGCGGCTCATCCCTCGGAGAGTTCCCATGTCTGTGGCCCAACCTTTTCTTCGCACCGATCCCGGGAAGACCTTGCGCGTCGTGGAAGACGCCGGACGCGGGGTGTACTGGTGCAACATGCACGCGGACCTTGCCGTCGGCCGCGCCTGTTTCTCGACCCAGCTGGTCGACGACATCATCGCCTACCAGCGCGACCTTGCCGGCCGTCTCCAGGCCGTGCACGGCGGCACCCGGCTGCCGCACGTCGTGCTGGCGTCCGACAATGCCGCCTTCAATCTCGGCGGGGACCTGGACCTGTTCTGCCGCCTGATCAAGCTTGGCGACCGCGAGCGGCTGCTCGATTACGCCCGCCGCTGCGTGCGCGGCGTGCACGCCTTCCACGCCGGCCTGGGCGTCGGCGCGCACACCATTGCGCTGGTCCAGGGTGACGCCCTTGGGGGCGGCTTCGAGGCGGCATTGAGCTGCCATACCATCGTCGCCGAAGAAGGCGCGCTGATGGGCCTTCCCGAAGTGCTGTTCGACCTGTTCCCGGGGATGGGAGCGTATTCGTTCCTGTGCCAGCGCATTGCCCCGCATGCGGCCGAGAAGTTGATGCTGGAAGGCAACGTTTTCGATGCCGCGCAACTGCATGCGATGGGACTGGTCGACGTTCTCGTGCCACGTGGCCAGGGCGTGCAAGCGGTCGAGGATGTGATCCGCGCCAACGGCCGGATTTCGCACGCGCGCGCCGCCATGCACCGCGTGCGGATGGAGTCCCAGTCGGTGACGCTGGAGGAAATGATGCGGATCACCGAAATCTGGGTGGATACCGCATTGCAGCTGGGCGAGAAATCGCTGCGCACGATGGAGCGACTGGTGCGGGCGCAGGTCCGGCGAGCGGGCACCGAGGCCGCTTGATGGGCGTCAGGGGGAGCGTTCGCCGCCGTCGGAAGCGGTGGTGCGCGAACGCTGCCGCGCCTCCAGTATCTTCCTGCCTTCCTCCAGTCGCTCGGCCAGGCCGCGCAGCCGGGTCGGCCACTCATCGGCGACCTGGTTCTCGGCCAGGCGCATCAGTTCCCCGGCGACCGCAGCGAGCTTGACCAGGCCCAAGTTGCCAGCCACGCCCTTGAGGGCGTGGGCCTGCTCGCGGACGTGGTCCCAATCGGCGCTCTTTCCGGCATCGGCCAGGGCTTCGATGCAGGCGTCGGCATCGCGCAGGCACTGCGAAACGAATTCGAGTTCGAAGTTGCTGCCCAGCGCCAGCGCGCCCAGTTCATCGAGCACGGTGGGGTCGAACACCTCACCCCCGGCCGCTGCAGCGCCACGAACGTCGGCGAACGAGCGGCTGATCAAACCATTGGTGGCGATGTCCGCCAGCGTATCGAGCAGCCGAGCGGTGGAAACCGGCTTGGCGAGAAAGGCACGGGCTCCTGCCCGCTCGCAGGCCTGGATCGCGTCGGGGGTGACATCGGCGCTCAGGACGATGACCGGGGTCCGCCGACCTCCGCCGGCCTCCATCACGCGCAGTTGCTTCAGCAGGTCCAGGCCACTGAGCCCGGGCATGTGCAGGTCGACGATGACCGCGTCGTAATCGGCGGAAGAAACCAGGTCCAGGACCTTTTCCCCGCCATCCACGCAGACGGGGCGATGCCCGGCCTTCTGCAACAGGCGCTGCACGACCATCCGGTTCGCGCCGTTGTCGTCGGCGATCAGCACCGACAGGCTGCGGACGCGCGCGCGATGGCGCAGGAACGGATTGGCGAAGGCGATGACGTTTTCCGCCGACGGGTCTTCGTGCGCCTGCGCCGCGGACGCCTGGTCGACGGCAGGTGCGTGATGCGCCCTGGGAGTGGCCTCGGGCACGCTGGCGAAGGGCAATTCCACCCAGAAACGGGTGCCCTGGCGCTCCGCGCTTTCGAACCCGATGGTGCCGCCCATGGCCTCGGTCAGGCCCTTGGCGATCGTCGTCCCCAGGCCCGTGCCGGCATGGCGCCGCGCAAGCCCCGCATCGGCCTGCTCGAACGCCTCGAACAAGCGCTTGCTCGCGGCCATGGGGATGCCGATGCCGGTGTCAGTGACGGTGAAGCGCACGCGGGGATTGGCCGCATCACCACCAGCGAGGGCGACTTCGAGCCGAACCGATCCCTCGTCGGTGAACTTCACCGCATTGCCTGCGAGGTTGATCAGCACCTGCTGCACGTGGGCGACATCGCCCCGCAGCAAGCGCGGGACGTCGTCGTCGACGGCATCCTCGTAATGCAACTGCTTGGCGCGTGCCTGTGGCTGCAGGATCAGCGCAACGCTCTGCACCAGTTCGCGCGGGGCGAACTCCGAGGGATTGAGCTTGAGCTTGCCGGCTTCGATCGCCGAGATGTCCAGTACGTCCTCGACCAATGCCAGCAGCGTTCGGGTCGAGGCCTGGATGGTGTTCAGGCACTCGCGCTGCTCGGGATCCAGGCGGGTGGTCGCCAGCAGTTCGGACATGCCCGCCAATCCGTTGAGCGGGGTGCGGAACTCATGGCTCATGTTGGCCAGGAACTGGCTCTTGGCCTGGTTGGCGCGCCGTGCGTCGTCGATGGCCCGGTTGAGTGCCTTGAGCAGTGAGTCGAAATACAACGGCACGGCGGCCAGCCCGACCAGCAGGCCCCAGCCGAGATAGGGGTTGGCGCGCCAGTACGGCGACAGCGCGATCACCGTGCCGAAGGAGAGCACGGCCATCGCGGTCGCGAACCGCAGGTAGCGGTTGCCGTAGCGCATGCCGTTGCCGATCGTCACCCACAGGAACACCGCGAACAGCGGCGAGGCGACCGCGCCTTCCAGGCACATGATCGCGCCGATGGCGGCATAGTCGCTGAGCATCCCGATCCAGCGCCGTACGTGCGAGACCCCGGGCTGCTCGAGGATGGCCAGCAGCAGGCCGGTGGCGACGGCGAACTCGCCGATCAGGATCAACCATGCCGCCAGCAGGCTTCCGGTGTCGGCACCGTGCAGGTACTGCCACCCGAGGTAGGTCGCAAACAGCGCCGTGATCGCCATGCGCACCAGGACCTGCGCATGTTCGCTGTCCGGGCGGTTGGACAGGCGCTTCCTGGCCCGCGCAAGCAGCGCGTTCATCGCCTACTCCACGCCAGGGCGCTTGGAGACCGACGAATACCGGGCGCAGATTTCCGCGAGCCGGTCACGGCTACGCAGCAGTGCCTCGACACAGCGTGGATCGAAAAGGATTCCGCTTTGTTGGCGCAGGTAGTCCAGGGCATCATCCAGCGTCCATGCCGGTTTGTAGGGGCGCGGCGACAGCAGCGCATCGAGTACATCGGCCACGGCGACGATGCGCGCCTCGATCGGGATCTCCTCCCCGACCAGGCCATCGGGATAGCCGCTGCCATCGTAGCGTTCGTGGTGGCGCAGGGCGATGACCGCGCCGACCTGGATGAAGCGGTTCTGGCTGCCGCTGAGCAGGTGGTGGCCGATCTGCGGATGCCGGCGCATGGTGCCGACCTCGCCATCGTCCAGCGGACCGGGCTTGAGCAGCACGGCATCGGGGATGGCGATCTTGCCCATGTCGTGCAAGGGCGCTGCCAGTTCGATCAGCCGAACCTCGTCCTCGAACATGCCGAGTTCCTCGGCGATCAGGCCGGCGACATGTGACATCCGCTCCAGGTAGGCGCTGGTGCCGGCGTCGCGGTATTCGATCGCCCGCGCCAGCCGCGAGAGCGTCTCGCGCTCGCGCTCCTCGACCTCGTGCATGCTCGACAGCAGCCGCTGCTCCAGCGACATCGCCCGCTGCTTCACCGATTCGGACTGCTGGCGCAACTGCAGCAGGTTTCGGCAGCGCGCGCGCAGCTCGCGTGGGCGCACCGGTTTGACCAGGAAGTCGATGACGCCGGCGTCGAGCGCCGCCTGGCGGATCGGCTCGTCGCCGACGACGGTGACCAGCACGATCGGCACGTCGCGATGCATCAGCGGGCGCCGGAAGCGGCGCGCGAACTCGAGCCCGTCCATGCCGGGCATCCGGTAATCCAGCAGCAGCAGGTCCGGGCGGTTGGCTTCGCACCAGTCCAGCGCCGCCTGCGGGTCGCTGAAATCCAGCACCTGCAGTTCCGGGCTGATGTCCTCCAGGATGTGCCGCAGCATGGTGCGCGCGGACGTCTGGTCGTCGACGATGACGATGTTCACCGAATGGTCCCATTGCACCGGCGCGCGGACTGCTTGCAAGGCCATGGCGGAATCCTCACGGTGACGGTGGCAACCCACACCAGCCGGAGCAAGAAAGGTGCCACGAAATAGCGACTGCGCTGCCCTTGGTCAACGTCAGTCACTCCCCGCGGCGGTCAGATGATGCCCTATTGCGGCGAACCTTGCCGCAACCCGCCGTCACGGGGTGGCGACCGGCCGCATGTAGGGGAACAGGAGCACGTCGCGGATCGAGGCGGAGTCGGTCAGCAGCATCACCAGCCGGTCGATCCCCACGCCGAGGCCCCCGGTCGGCGGCAGCCCCACCTCCAGTGCGCGGATGTAGTCCTCGTCGTAGTGCATGGCTTCCTCGTCGCCGCCGGCCTTGGCTTCGACCTGGGCGCGGAATCGCGCCGCCTGGTCCTCCGGATCGTTGAGCTCGGAAAAGCCATTGGCCAGTTCACGGCGGCCGACGAATAGTTCGAAGCGGTCGGTGATGCCGGGCTCGGTGTCCGACTCGCGGGCCAGCGGCGAAACCTCCACCGGGTAATGGGTGATGAAGGTCGGCTGGACCAGCCCGCCCTCGACCGTCTTCTCGAAGATCTCCAGCAGCAGCTTGCCCCAGCCGTAAGACGGCTTGACGTGGATCTGCAGGCGCTGGCAATGGCGCGCGAGCGCCTCACGGTCGCGGCAGTCGGCGGCGGAGATGCCGGGGTTCAGTTGGCGGACGGCGTCGTCCATCCTCCAGCGCCGGAACGCCGGGCCCAGGTCGATGGCATCACCTTCCCATTGCACGGCGGTGCGTCCCAGCACTTCGCTGGCGACCTCGCGGATCATCCGTTCCGTCAGATCCATCACTTCGTCATACGTGGCGTAAGCCTCGTACAGTTCGAGCATGGTGAACTCGGGATTGTGCCGGGTGCTGACGCCTTCATTGCGGAAATTTCGGTTGATTTCGTACACGCGCTCGAAGCCGCCGACCACCAGCCGCTTGAGGTAAAGCTCCGGCGCCACGCGCAGGTACAGGTCCAGGTCGAGCGCGTTGTGATGGGTGGTGAAGGGCTTGGCCGTTGCGCCGCCGGCAAGGTAATGCATCATCGGCGTCTCGACTTCGAGGAAGCGCCGCGCGTCGAGCCAGCGACGCAGTGCGGCGATGATCCGCGAGCGAAGCACGAACACCTCGCGCGCCTCGGGATTGACGATCAGGTCGACGTAGCGCTGCCGATAGCGTTGCTCGACATCGCTCAGCCCATGCCACTTGTCCGGCAGCGGTCGCAGCGACTTGGTCAGCAGGCGCAGGGTGTCGGCCTTGACCGAGAGTTCGCCGGTCTTGGTGCGCATGAGCGTGCCGGTCGCCGCGACGATGTCGCCGACGTCCCACCCCTTGAATGCGTCATAAGCCTGGCCCAGCGTCGTCGCCTGCAGGAACAGCTGGATGCGACCGGACACGTCCTGGACCTGCGCGAACGCCGCCTTGCCCATCACCCGTTTGGCGAGCAGACGCCCGGCCAATGCGACGCGCCTGCCCTCGCCTTCCAGCGCTTCGCCGGTCCAGCGATCGGCATCGGCGTAGGCGTCCTGCAGGTCCTGCGCGTAATCGGCGCGGCGGAAATCGTTCGGGAATGCCACGCCCTGCGCACGCAGCGCGGCGAGCTTGCCGCGGCGCTCGGCGACCAGGTGGTTTTCGTCGAGGGCTGGTTCTGGCGCTTGGTCGGTCATGGTCTGCTCGTCGTTGCCGCGCAGGAAGCTGGTCGTCCGACGACTGTCCCGGCATCCGAGGACGAGCGTCGGTCTTGAATCATCCCGCAGGCGGGAATGACGATATCGGTTGTCAGGTCGCGTCGCTGCGCTTGGATCCGGCCTCGAGCCCCGACTTCAGGCTCGCCTCGACGAATTCGTCCAGGTCCCCGTCGAGCACCTTCTGCGTGTCGCTGCGCTCCACGCCGGTGCGCAGGTCCTTGATCCGCGACTGGTCCAGCACGTAGTTGCGGATCTGGCTGCCCCAGCCAATGTCGGACTTGGTGGCTTCCAGCGCGTCCTTTTCGGCGTTGCGCTTCTGCACTTCCAGTTCGTACAGCTTGGCGGCGAGCATCTTCATCGCGGTGTCGCGGTTCTGGTGCTGGCTGCGGCCGGTCTGGCAGGCCACGACGGTATTGGTCGGGATGTGGGTGATGCGCACCGCGGATTCGGTCTTGTTGACGTGCTGGCCGCCGGCGCCGGAGGAGCGGTAGACGTCGGTGCGCAGGTCCGCCGGGTTGATGTCGATGTCGATGTCGTCCTCGACTTCGGGCGACACGAACACCGAGGTGAAACTGGTATGGCGGCGGTTGTCGGAATCGAACGGCGACTTGCGCACCAGCCGGTGCACGCCGATTTCGGTCTTGAGCCAGCCGTAGGCGTAGTCGCCGTCGACGCGGAAGGTCGCGGACTTGATGCCGGCGACATCGCCGCCGCTGACTTCCATCAGCTCGGTTTTCCAGCCGCGCGATTCGGCCCAGCGCAGGTACATGCGCAGCAGCATCTCGGCCCAGTCCTGTGCTTCGGTGCCGCCGGCGCCGGCCTGGATGTCGACGAAGGCCGAATGCGAATCCATCTTGCCGGAGAACATGCGCTGGAATTCCAGCGCATCCACGCCACGGGCGTAGCGCTCGACGTCCTCGACGATCGCGTTCGCGGTGTCCTGGTCGTCCTCGAGCTCGACCAGGTCGAGCAGTTCGTTCGCCCCGGCCAGGCCTTCGCTCAGTTCGCGGATGCCGTTGACGGTCTTGTCGAGCAGCGAACGCTCGCGGCCCAGGGCCTGCGCGCGCTCCGAATCATTCCAGATGTCGGGATTCTCGAGTTCGCGGCTGACTTCCTCCAGCCGCTCGACCTTGGCGTCGTAGTCAAAGAAACCCCCGTAACGCATGCAATCGGCTGCGAAGGTCGGCGATGCGCTGGCGGACGGGATTGAGTTCGATCATGGGCGACGAAGTTGGCGCGAAAGGCTGCAGATTCTAGCAGGCCGGCATCGCGCGCCGCCTGCCGGCAGGCCGCGACCGTGCCTGTAGCCCGACCACGCGGCTGCACGGCAAGTCACGCTGGCGCGATGGAATGTAGCGTGGCGCCGACTCCCAGGACGGTGCTACGCGCGCTCGCGGTGGACGACCACCAGTTGCACCGCATCGCCGCCGCGATACTCGTCCGCCTCGAGCCGGAACGCGAGCCGCAGGCGATCGGGCGGTGCCACGCCGGACCAGCCGCCGAATTCGATCGCGTTGAGGCGCCGGCCCTGCTGCAGCAATTCGAGCTTGAGGTGGCGCTCCCCGACGATGCGCCAGCCGGCCAACTCGAATTCGCCGTCGAACAGCGGCTCCGGATAACCCTGCCCCCAGGGGCCGCCGTCGCGCAGGGCGTCGGCGCTGGCGCGGGTGAATTCGTGCGCTTCGAGCGGGCCGTCGCTGGCGATCTCGTCGCGCAGCAGCACCGGGTCGAGCAGGCGCTGCACGGCGTCGCCCAGCGCCGCCTGGAAGCGCGGCAGCGCCTCCACCGCCAGGCTCAGCCCCGCCGCCATGGCGTGGCCACCGAACCGCTCGATCAGACCCGGGTGCGCGGTGTCGACCGCCGCGAGCACATCGCGGATGTGCAGGCCGGGGATCGAGCGCGCGGAGCCTCGCAGCCGCGTGCTGCCGGGCTCGGCGGGCGCGAACGCGACGGCCGGGCGGTGATGCCGCTCCTTGAGCTTCGACGCCACCAAGCCAACGACCCCGGGATGCCAGCGCGCGTCGTAGAGGCACAGCACCGGCGGCACCTCGCCCCCCGCGGGGGCGATGTCGCCCACGGCGATCTCCGCGTCGTCGGTCATCTGCTGCTGCACCGCGCGCCGCTCGCCATTGATGCGGTGGAGCGTGGCCGCCAGTTCGCGCGCATGGCCGGCGTCGTCGCTGAGCAGGCAGGCGATGCCGACCGCCATGTCCTCGAGCCGGCCGGCGGCGTTGATGCGCGGCGCCAGGCCGAAGCCGATGTCGCTGGCGCACAGCCGGCGCACGTCGCGACCGGCCACTTCCGCCAGCGCGTTCAGGCCCGCGCACCCCTGGCCGGCGCGCAGCCGGCGCAATCCGGCCGCGACCAGTGCGCGGTTGTTGGTGTCCAGCGGCACCAGGTCGGCGACGGTGCCGATCGCGACCAGGTCGAGCAGCGTGGACAGGTCTGGCGCGGGCGTGCCATCGAAGCGCCCGAGTTGGCGCAGGCGCGCGCGCAGGGCCAGCAGCACGTAGAAGATCACCCCGACGCCCGCCAGCATCTTGCTGGGGAAGGCGTCGCCGGGCTGGTTGGGATCGACGATCGCATCCGCCGGCGGCAGGGCATCCCCCGCCAGGTGGTGGTCGGTGACCAGAACCCGCCATCCGCGCGCTTTTGCCGCCGCGATGCCGGCATGGCAAGCGATGCCGTGGTCGACCGTGACCAGCAGGTCTGGCTGCAGCGCTGCAAGGTCGTCGACCAGCCCCACCGTCAGCCCGTAGCCGTGGACCATGCGGTTGGGCACAGCGTGCGAGACCCGCCGCGCGCCGAGCATGCGCAGGCCCCGCACGCCAACGGCGCAGGCGGTGGCGCCATCGCAATCGAAGTCGCCAACGACGACGATGTGCTGGTCGCGATCGATCGCATCGACCAGCAGGGCGATCGCCGCATCGATGCCCGACAGCAAGTCCGGCGGCAGCAACTGCGCCAGCCTGGGTTGCGCCTGTTCGATGTCCAATGCGCCGCGCATCGCATGCACGCGGCGCAACAGCGCAGGCACGTGCTCGGGCCATGCGCCGGGGACCACGGAGTCGCGACGCCGGATGCGCCTGGACACCGTCATGCCGCGTCTCCACGTGCAGGCTGCCGCGAAAGACCGGCCAGCGGCTTTCGCCAAATGCGCCAGCGCTGCGACCGCTCGACCAGGCAGACACTGCCATCGGCGAAATCCAGCACAAGCCGTGACACGATGCCCCGTCGGTTGCACCGCAATGCCGGTAGCAGCCAGTCGCCTGCGATGCAGTCGAGATCCCGCGCGTCGCGAAGGTCGAGCAGGGTGTCGAGTACTGGATCGGCAAAGCCCGCCCTGGGCGCATGCCCGACTCCGGCGGCGCGCGCGAGAGCCACGAGCATGGCGTCGTCCGACAGCACCATCCGCCCGGCGCAACGCACGGCATCGGGCGAGGCGCCGGCGCCCCAGAACCACAATGCATTGATTGGCGGCTTTCCGGCCGCAATGCGCCGCGCATTCCATGGATGGTTGTGCAACGTCACCTGGATGTCGCTGTCCAGCGCGCGCCAGCGCCTGGCAACGGCATCGCTCTCGCGCGGCATGAAGTCGAACAGGTCCGCTCCCAGGGCATCCTCGGGATCCGCGAAGTCGGGCAACGTGGAACCAGTTGGCATCCGCAGGTACCAGCGCGACGGATCCGGCGCGTCGAGCGCGAAGCCGGCATCACCGAACACCGGGCGCAAGGCAGGCAGGAGCGCATCGACATCCGCCTGCGTGGGCTGCAGGCGCCCGCCGCAGGCCATCAGGCGCGCGCCATTGATGTCAGGTCGGACCCAGGCCGGATCGGCGCGCAGCCAGGTCGCGCCGGCGACGTCGCCGACGTCCAGTGCGCGCGTCATCGCCGCCACTGGCCAGCCTCGCGGGATGATATCGAAGCTGCGCTGCAGTTGTGCCCGTTCGCCGGTTTCGCCATGCGCATGCCAGTCCGCCCGCCCCAGCGCCTTGCCGAGCGTCGGCGGCAGGGAACCGGGAAGCCGTTCGCTGGCCGGCAACAGCAGCGTCAGCGTCGGCATCCGGCGCGATCAGCCGAGGTAGCGGACGCCGACGATCTCGTACTCGCGTTGCCCCGCCGGCGCATCGATCGTCACCGCATCGCCCTCGAACTTGCCGATCAGCGCGCGCGCCACTGGCGACGAGATCGCGATCATGCCCTGCTTGATGTCCGCCTCCAGGTCGCCGACGATCTGGTAGGTCTTCTGCTCGTCGGTCTCGGTATCGGCCAAGTCCACCGTGGCGCCGAATACGACCTTCGAACCGGCGTTGAGGGTGGCGACGTCGATCAGCTGGGCGTTGGACAACTCGGATTCGAGCTGCTTGATGCGGCCTTCGATGAAGCTTTGCTGGTCGCGCGCGGCGTGGTATTCGGCGTTTTCCTTGAGGTCGCCGTGCGCGCGCGCTTCGGCGATCGCGGCGATCACGGCCGGACGCTTCACCGACTTCAGTTCTTCCAGTTCGGCGCGCAGGCGCTGGGCGCCCTTGACCGTCAATGGGGCTCTCATGGCTCCAGTTCCTCGTGCAGTTCCTGCAGCGACCACACGGGGCCGCTGTCACGGTAATCCAGCGAATGCAGCAGCGCCTTGGCTCCGGCAATCGTCGTCGAATAAGTCACCCGTTGCTGCAGTGCTTCGCGGCGGATCGAAAACGAGTCGGCGATCGCCTGCCGGCCCTCGGTGGTGTTGACGATGTAGGTGATGTCGCCGTTCTTGATCAGGTCGACGATGTGCGGGCGGCCTTCGATCACCTTGTTGATCTGCTCGCAGGCCAGACCCTGCCCGCGCAGGAAGTTGGCGGTGCCGCGGGTGGCGACCAGCGTGTAGCCACGGCTGACGAGGTCGTGGGCCACGGGGATGACCCGCGTCTTGTCCGGGTCGCGGACGGAGATGAAGGCCTTCCCCGGCGCCGGCGGCTTGATGCTCGCCGCCTCCTCGGCGCGCGCGAACGCCGCCCCGAAGCTGCGGCCCACGCCCATCACCTCGCCAGTCGAACGCATTTCCGGTCCGAGGATGGGGTCGACCCCCTGGAACTTGGCGAACGGGAAGATGGCTTCCTTGACCGAAAAATAATCCGGGATGATTTCCCTGTCGGCGCCCTGCTCGGCCAGCGTCTTGCCTGCCATGCAGCGCGCGGCGATCTTCGCCAGCGGGCGCCCGGTGGCCTTCGAGACGAAGGGGACGGTGCGCGAGGCGCGGGGATTGACCTCGAGCAGGAAGATGCGGTCGTCGCCGTTGGCGTCGGTCTGCACCGCGAACTGGGTGTTCATCAGGCCGATGACGTCCAGCGCCTTGGCCAGTGCCACGACCTGCTCGCGCAGCGCCGCCTGCGTTTTCGGCGACAGCGAATACGGCGGCAGCGAACACGACGAATCGCCCGAATGCACGCCGGCTTCCTCGATGTGCTCCATGACGCCGCCGATCAGGACATTGCCGTTCTTGTCGGCGATGACGTCGATGTCGACTTCGACCGCGTTGTCGAGGAAGCGGTCCAGCAGGACCGGCGAGTCGTTGGACACCTTGACCGCGTCGCGGATGTAGCGCGACAGGTCGGCGTCCGAATGCACCACTTCCATCGCGCGCCCGCCGAGCACGTAGCTCGGACGCACCACCAGCGGATAGCCGATCTCGCGCGCCAGTGCGATCGCCTCGTCGGGGTTGCGCGCGGTGCGGTTCGGCGGCTGCAACAGGCCGAGCTTCTCGACCAGTTGCTGGAAGCGTTCGCGGTCCTCGGCCAAATCGATGGACTCGGGCGAGGTGCCGATGATCGGCACGCCGTTGGCTTCCAGTGCCTTCGCGAGTTTCAGTGGCGTCTGCCCGCCGTACTGGACGATGACGCCCTTGGGCTGCTCGACCTCGACGATCTCGAGCACGTCCTCGAGCGTCAGCGGCTCGAAGTACAGGCGATCGGAGGTGTCGTAGTCGGTGGACACGGTTTCCGGATTGCAGTTGACCATGATCGTTTCATAGCCGTCCTCGCGCAGCGCGAGCGCGGCATGCACGCAGCAGTAGTCGAATTCGATGCCCTGCCCGATCCGGTTCGGCCCGCCGCCCAGCACCATGATCTTGTCGCGCGTGGTCGGGTTCGCCTCGCATTCGTCCTCGTAGGTCGAATACATGTAGGCGGTGGTGGTGGCGAATTCCGCCGCACACGAGTCCACCCGCTTGTACACCGGACGCACGCCGAAGGCCTTGCGCAGCGCGCGCACCGCCGACTCGCTGGTGCCGGTCAACTGCGCCAGGCGCGCGTCGGAGAAGCCCTTGCGCTTGAGCGCGCGCAGGCGGCGCGCGTCCAGTGTGTCGAGGCCGCCGGTGGCGACTTCGCGCTCGATCGCGATCAGTTCCTCGATCTGGTCGAGGAACCAGGGGTCGACGAACGACAGCGCATGCACGTCCTCCACGCTCATCCCGGCCCGGAAGGCATCGCCGAGGAAGAACACGCGCTCGGGACCGGCTTCCTTGACCTCGCGGCGCAGCTCGGCCAGTCCGGTTTCATCGCTCAGGTCCAGGCCGGTCGGATCGAGCCCGACCTTGCCGGTTTCCAGCCCGCGCAGCGCCTTCTGCAGCGATTCCTGGAACGTGCGCCCGATGGCCATCACCTCGCCCACCGACTTCATCTGCGTGGTCAGGCGCGCATCGGCCGCCGGGAACTTCTCGAAGGCGAAGCGCGGGATCTTGGTGACGACGTAATCGATGCTCGGCTCGAACGAGGCCGGCGTCAGGCCGCCGGTGATTTCGTTCTTGAGCTCGTCCAGCGTGTAGCCGACCGCGAGCTTGGCGGCGACCTTGGCGATGGGGAACCCGGTCGCCTTCGACGCCAGCGCCGAGGAACGCGACACGCGCGGGTTCATCTCGATCACCACCACCCGCCCGGTCTGGGCGTTGATGCCGAACTGCACGTTGCTGCCGCCGGTATCGACGCCGATCTTGCGCAGCACCGCGATCGATGCATCGCGCAGGCGCTGGTATTCCTTGTCGGTGAGCGTCTGCGCCGGTGCGACGGTGATCGAGTCGCCGGTGTGCACGCCCATCGGATCGAGGTTTTCGATCGAGCAGACGATGATGCAGTTGTCCGCGGTATCGCGAACCACCTCCATCTCGAACTCCTTCCAGCCCAGCACCGATTCCTCGACCAGCACCTCGCTGGTCGGCGACAGTTCCAGGCCGCGGTTGACGATCTCGACCAGTTCCTCGCGGTTGTAGGCGATGCCGCCGCCGGTGCCGCCCAGGGTGAAGCTGGGGCGGATGATCGTCGGATAGCCGACGCGCGACTGGATGTCGAGCGCCTGCTCCAGCGAGCGCGCGACTTCCGCCTTCGGGCACTCCAGCCCGATCTCGCCCATCGCCACCCGGAACAGCTCGCGGTCCTCGGCCATGCGGATGGCATCGCGCGAGGCACCGATCAGCTCGACGCCGTACTGTTCCAGCACGCCGTGGTCGGCGAGATCCAGCGCGCAGTTCAGCGCCGTCTGCCCGCCCATCGTCGGCAACAAGGCATCGGGCTTTTCCTTGGCGATGATCTTCTCGACCGTCTTCCAGTTGATCGGCTCGATGTAGACCGCGTCGGCCATTTCCGGGTCGGTCATGATCGTCGCGGGGTTGCTGTTGACGAGCACCACGCGATAGCCCTCGTCGCGCAGCGCCTTGCAGGCCTGCGCGCCCGAATAATCGAACTCGCAGGCCTGGCCGATCACGATCGGCCCTGCGCCGATGATCAGGACGGTCTTGATGTCGGTGCGCTTGGGCATGGTCGGGCTGGGTCCGTGTTTCCTGCTGGGCTGGCGGTCAGTGCTTCGCGCCGGGACCGATGTACTTGTCGAAGAATCCGAGCATCGTCTCGTACAGGCTGATGTTGTGCTCCGGCAGCTGGAAGCCGTGCGGTTCCTTCGGCTCGATCATGACGATCTCCGGCTTCTTGCCAACCTTTTCCATGCGGTCGACCAGCTCATGGAGGTTCTGGATCGGCACCCGCACATCCTTGCCGCCGTGGGCCAGCATGACCGGCACCTTGATCTTCTCGACGTTGAACGCGGGAGACTGCTGGTGGCGTTCGGTGAGCGTCGCGGGAAGGACCTCATCGAGGTAGTTCTTGCCGAAGTCGGACTCCGCGGTGTCGCTGGAGGTGCGCTGGATCTCGAAGTCGTAAACGCCCGCGTAGCCAACGGTGCATTTGTACAGGTCGGGCTCGCGCTCGACGCTCATCAGCGCGGCATAGCCGCCATACGATCCGCCGTAGATGCAGACACGGTCCTTGTCGACGATTCCGTTGGCGACCAGGTAGCGGACCGAGTCGGTCAGGTCGTCCTGCATGAGGGTGCCCCACTTCCGGTATCCGGCACGCTGGTAGGCATCTCCATAGCCACCGGAGCCGCGGTAGTTGATCTGCAGGACCGCGTAGCCGCGATTGGCGAAGAGCTGAACCTGGGGCTCGTAGGCCCAGACGTCGCGAACGCCATGCGGACCGCCATGCGGGTGCACGATCAGCGGAAGGTTCTTGCCGCTGCTTCCTTTCGGGATCGTCAGGTAGCCGTGGATGGTGGCCCCGTCGCGGGTCTTGATGTTCACCGGCTGCATGGCGGACATCGCCGCCGGATCGATCCACTCGCGCGACGACAGCAGGTAGGTCGCCTTGCCGGCCTGGGTGTCGTAGAGGTACGACTCCGGCGGCGCACGGTCGCTGTAGGTGCTGAACGAGACGAAGCGTCCGTCGTCCGAGATGCCGTTGAAGGCAAGCGACTTGTTCGGAAACGCATTGATCAATCCCGCATAGACCTTCGATTCTGGATTGGTCTTGTCGACGAAGTCCCAGCGCGGCAAGCCATCCTGGTACTGCACCGCAAGCAGCGTCTTGCCATCGCTGGAAAACAGGTAGTCGAACGGATCGACCACCGGATCCGAAGACAGCGCGGTTTCCGCGCCGCTCTCCGGATCGACGCTCACGACCTTCGCGGGGCCGCCATTCTCGTCGCGCAGCATGATCACGTGCTTGTCGTCGGAGGCCATCGCCACCGGGCTATAGACGCCCGCCTGGCCCTTGGCGACCTCGTGCACCAGCGTCCAGCTGTCGCCGTCGCGCCGGTAGACCACCGAGGAGCCATCGCGCATCTGCCCGACGGCGTAGCGCACGTTGTGGTTGTGGTCCAGCACGAAGTCGCCGTAATCGATCGGCGCCGTCGCCACGGTCACGGTCCGTCCGTTATTGACGTTGAGCTTGAAAAGGAAGGCGTTGTCGATCGATCGCTCGACCAGGATGGTGTCGGGGTCTTCGCGGGTCAGGCTGACGATGTTGTAGTAGGCGCCGTTGGGAATGTCGATGCGTCCGGTCCCGTCGATGTTGGACGCGTACATGTCGCCCTTCTGCACCCGCTGGTCGAGGCTGCCGAGCTTGATGCTGACGTGGAACAGCAATCGGTGGTCGTTGGCCCAGGCGACGCCGTTGAAGTGGCGATTCACGCCGTAGTCCCACTTGCCGATCAGCTTCATGTCGGCGATCCGCAAAACCGCCAGGACGCTGCGGTCCGACTGCGGGACGACCACCGCGATGTGCTTGCCGTCCGGGGACAGCGTCACGCCTTCGAAGGCGGCTTCGCGGAAGAAGTCACCGATGGGGATTTCCTTGGCCGCGGCGAGCGAGGAGACGGCGACCAACCCCAACAACATCCATTTCAAGAACTTCACAAATCCCCCTTTTGGAGTCGAACGCAAATCAACGGGTGTGCATCAGTGACACGAAACGATCGAACAGGTACGCGACGTCGCGCGGGCCCGGCGACGCTTCGGGATGCCCCTGGAAGGAAAACGCCGGCGCGTCGGTCAACGCGATCCCCTGGTTGCTGCCGTCGAACAGCGAGCGATGGGTGACGCGGGCGTTCGCGGGCAGCGTGGCCTCGTCGACGGCGAAGCCATGGTTCTGGCTGGTGATCAGGACCCGGCCCGTGTCCAGGTCGATGACCGGATGGTTGGCGCCATGGTGGCCGAACTTCATCTTCAGCGTGCTCGCGCCCAATGCAAGGCCAAGCAACTGGTGGCCCAGGCAGATGCCGTACAGCGGGATCTTCCGCGCGATGAACTCGCGGGTCGCGGCGATGGCGTAGTCGCACGGTGCCGGGTCGCCGGGGCCGTTGGACAACAGCACGCCATCGGGCTTGAGCGCGAGCACCTCCGACGCAGGCGTTCGCGCCGGGACGACGGTGATGTCGCAGCCGCGGTCGGCCAGCATGCGCAGGATGTTGAGCTTGGTGCCGAAATCGTAGGCCACCACGCGATAACGACCGTCGGTGCGATTGAAAACATTGCGGTCCAGGTCCAGCGTGCCCGCTTGCCATGGATAGGACTCCCTGGCACAGACATCCTTCGCCAGGTCCATGCCTTTGAGCCCCGGGAACTTGCGCGCCGCCTCGATCGCGGCATCGACATCGATGGAATCGCCGGCCATCAACGCGCCGTTCTGGGCGCCGCGATCGCGCAGCAGTCGCGTGAGCTTGCGGGTGTCGATGCCGGAGATCGCCACCACGCCGCGCTGCGCGAGCCATTGCGGCAGTGCGACCTCGTTGCGCCAGCTCGATGGCCGCCGCGGCACGTCGCGGACGATCAGCCCAGCGGCCCAGGCACGGGTGGATTCGTCGTCCGCCGCGGTGCAGCCGGTGTTGCCGATGTGCGGGTACGTCAGGGTGACGATCTGACGGGCATAGGAAGGATCGGTGAGGATTTCCTGGTAGCCGGTCATCGCCGTGTTGAACACGACTTCACCGACCGCCAGTCCTGGTGCGCCCACGGATTCGCCCTCGAAGAGGGTGCCGTCTTCGAGCGCAAGGATGGCGGGTTGGGTCACGGGCATCGCCTCGGGCTGCGGTGATCCTTCGGCTGTGCCGCGCATTGCGCAGGCTGCAGCAAGGCACGGACGCGGTGTGGACCGGTCCGTGCTGGCGGAAGGTGCCAGATCGGGGAATCAGGGCGAGCGGGAATTCTACCGGCGCATGGACGCCGACGCCAGCGCGGCGACGCCGGCACCGGATCGGCCCACCCCGGCGACAGGGGTCAACCGATCACGTCGGCAAGCGAATAGCGGCCCGGCGCGCGTCCCGCGAGCCGCACGGCCGCATGCAATGCGCCGCTGGCGAACACGTCGCGGGTGCTGGCGCGGTGGACCAGTTCAAGGCGTTCCCCGTGCCCGGTGAACTGCACCAGGTGCTCGCCGACGATGTCGCCGGCGCGAAGCGAGGCATACCGCGGGCGGCCTCCCTGAGCCTGGACGGCGTCCCCGAGGGTCAATGCGGTGCCTGAGGGCGCGTCGCGCTTACCGGCATGGTGGGACTCGACGATGTCGCAGTCCCAGTCCGGTAGCGCATGCGCGGCTCGGGCAACCAGGTCGCGCAGCACGGCGACACCCAGGCTGAAGTTGGATGCCCACAGGATCGGGATCCGCCGGGCCGCCACTTCCAGCGCGCCGCGTTGCGCGTCGTCGAGGCCCGTTGTCCCCGAAACCAGTGATGCATTGCGCTCGAGGCAAACGGCCAGCACCCCATCGAAGGCCTGGGGAAGGCTGAAATCGATCGCGACATCGAAGGCGGGTACGGTGCCGAGTTCATCGCCCCCGTAACGCGGCACGCCCTCGAAGACCCGCTGCCCCACCGTCCGGGAAACCGCAGCGACCACATCCATATCCGTGCGCGCGGCCGCCAATCGAAGCAGCGCCTGCCCCATGCGTCCGTTGGCGCCGTGGATCAGGATCCGGCATGGGAGTGCATTGGTTCTGTCGTCGTTCATCTTGTCAGGCTAGCGGTCGGGTGCCGCGCCCACAAGCGGTGCACGGTCCTGGCCATTGCGCGTGCAGATGCCCTCGCATTTTCCCCGCCAACGCGGAGTCAGCCTCCTGAATGGCCCGACGGCCACCGGACGCGGAAGCCGCGCGCTTCCGGGCGAAGATTGACCTTGCTCTCACCCCACACGCGTTTTCATAGCTGCGTAACGAAATCACCACGTGGCCCGAACCGCAGGGCGATGCCCTCGCGATCCGGCCGACAGGGTGCCGCGATCCAGCGCCGTTGCCTACGCCGCTTCGCCTGATCAATGCAATACGACGCTGGCCAGCCACACGGTCGCCGTCGCCGCCGGCAGTGCTGCCGGCGTCAACAGGGAGAACGCAACATGAGTTCCATCAGCCGCCGCAGTTTCGTCAAGGGCCTCGCCGCATTGCCGCTGGCGATGAGCATTCCACGTCGGGCGATGGGGGCCACGCTGCGCATCCGATACGACATCGCCAGTCCGGAGGGCGCGCAGATGATGGCCCTGTATGCCGACGCCGTTGCCCGGATGAAGACCATGGGGCCGGACAATCCGATGAGCTGGATGTGGCAGTGGTATACCCATTTCGTCAACGGCACCACGAGCAAGACAGCCGAGATGGATCGTGTCTTCGGCACCACGAATCCCACCGGCCGCTCGCTGGCGGATGAAACCTGGAATACGTGCCAATCCCACTCGGGGCAGAACTCCAACAACTTCCTGCCCTGGCACCGCCTCTACATCTACTACTTCGAGCGGATCGTGCGCGAGATCTGCGGCCATCCGGAATTCACCCTGCCGTACTGGAACTACACCTCGTCCGATCCCGCGCAGCGCGGCGTCTTGCCGATCCAGTTCCGCATGCCTGACGATCCGTTGTATTCCAGCTTGTACGTCGACACGCGCGGTTCGCTGGCCAACAGCGGCCAGCCGATCCAGACCAGCCAGCCTGGCGACCCGATGGACATCACCGACCCGATGCTCAAGACCAGCTACAGCACGGTCGGCAGCGTGCAGGGCTTCTGCCGCGCGGTCGACAGTGGCATCCACGGACGCATCCACGTCCTGACCGGCACCAGCAAGGACATGGGCGCGGTCCCGTACGCCGGCCAGGACCCGTTGTTCTTCGTCCACCACGCCAATATCGATCGCATGTGGGCGAGCTGGAACAAGAACGGCGGCAGGAACCCATCGACCACCGAAACCTGGACCCAGCGCAGCTTCGTCTTCGCCGACGTCAATGGCGCGCGCGCGTCGCGCAAGCTGTCCACGGGCTTCAGCATTCTGGGCATGGGCTACGACTACGACGTCAAGATCCCCAAGCCCGCGGCACCTGAGACCACGTCCACGTCCACGATGACCATGATGGCCGCAGCCGCTGCTGGCAGCAGCGCGCGGTCGACCCTGGTGGCCAAGTCGGGCGGCGCGGCCCACCTCGGCACGACAACCGTCAAGGCGCGCCTGCTGCCGGTTGCGGGCACCCGGTCCACCCGTGTACTCGGCCTGGATCCCAGCGACGGGCGGCATACTTACCTGGTGGTCAAGGACCTGCACACCTGGTCGCAGCCGGAAGTGCTGTACCACCTGTACCTGACGCCGCCCAGCGGCAAGATGGGGCTCAGCCCGGCCGTCTACGTCGGCGCGATCAATTTCTTCGACGCCGAGTTCCACGACCATGGCAACATGAAGATGGATACCGCGCTGGGGGAGAACTTCTTCAGCTTCGACGTGACCAGGGTGCTGCAGGCGATCGCGCGCAGCGGGGATCCAAGCGCGGCTGGCGCCCTGCAACTGAGCTTCGTCCCGGGGGGCAAGGCCAACGCCAGCGCCAAGCCGCTGGTGGCGACGATCGAGTTGGTGCGCCAGTAGCACTGCAAGCCTCGTTCCGCCGCATCCATGAGGGCCGCCAGAGTGCGGCCCTCTTTTTTCGTGCGCGGGCGTCACGGGATGGCGTCCAGCATGGCCGCATGCCCACGATGCGAGCAGGACACGCAGCAGCCGTTGCGATGCCGTCATCGGCGCGCCTGTGGATCGCCGTTGCAACCGTCGGTGGCGCGGCGCTGGTTCGCACGCGCTGGAATGCCAGTTGCTTGACCTGCATCAATTCGATGACCCGGCGTGTCGGCAGACTCGGTCCCGGCATCGGGGCGTGCGCCCGGCCAGTCGCCTTCACATCGTTGATCCACGAGGCGCTCATCAATGAAACTCCATCCCGACAACCGGAACGGTCCAGCGTCGATCGATCGACGCAACCTCATCAAGGCACTTGTCGCAGCGCCGCTCGCCTGCGGCCTGCCCATGGTCGCGAGCGCCAGTACGCCGCTCGTGCGCTACGACGCAGCCAGCGCGGCAGGGCGCGAGATGCTGGCGATCTATGCCGATGCGGTCACGCGCATGCAAGCGCTCGGCGACAACAATCCGATGGGCTGGTTGTGGCAGTGGTACGAGCACTTCGTCGACGGTACGACATCCAAGTCGGCCGAGATCACCCGCATCTTCGGCAGCGCCCCGTCGGCCGCGCGCACGCTCGCCGGTCAGACCTGGGATACATGCCAGTCGCACTCCGGACAGAACGCGAACAACTTCCTGCCATGGCATCGCCTGTTCGTGTGGTACTTCGAGCGCATTGTCCGGCAGGTCAGCGGCCGTGCGGATTTCACGCTGCCCTATTGGGACTACACGTCGAGCGATCCGGCCAAGCGCGGGGTCCTGCCGCCGCAGTTCCTCATGCCGACGGATCCGGTGTTCCACAGCCTCTACCGGCCGGAGCGCACGTCGCTTGCCAACAACGGGCTGCCGATCCAGAAGTACCAGCCGGGCGATCCGATGGATATCAGCGCGGCGATGGCGAAAGCCAACTACAGCACCATCGGCAGCGTGCAGGGGTTCTGCCGGGCCATCGACTCTGGCATCCATGGCCGCATCCATGTCCTGGTCGGGACCAGCAAAGGCATGGGTTCGGTCCCCTACGCGGCGCGCGACCCGCTGTTCTGGGTGCACCACAGCAACATCGACCGCATGTGGACCAGCTGGAACCGCAACGGCGGCCAGAATCCAACGACTGCCACGTGGGCGACCAAGGCGTTCGTGTTCGCCGACACCAATGGGTCGGGTGCCACGCGCAAGCTCAACAGCGCGTTCAGCGCCTCCAGCCTGGGTTACGCGTACGACAGCTACATACCGCCGACGTCATCCAGTTACCTCACGGCCACTTCGGCTCCGGCGCTGGCGTCGGGCCTGTCGACCACGGCTGCGGACCGCAGGCAGACGCTCGCGCGGGCGGCCGCCGGTGCGACCCTCGGCGCAGGCCCGGTCAGCGTGCAACTGGCGCGCCTGGCCGGCGCGCCGCGCGCCGCCGTCCTCGGCCTGGATCCGGCGCATCCGCAGCGCCACGCCTACCTGGTGCTCAAGGACCTGCACGCGTGGGGGCAACCGGAGTGCTGTACTACGTCTACCTGCGGCCCGGCGATGGCTCCGGCGCGCTGGGCCAAGACACCTATGTCGGCGACATCAATTTCTTCGATGCCGAATTCCACGACCACGGCGGTGGCACGATGGACGAAGCACTGGGCGAGAATTTCTACAGTTTCGATGTCACGCCGCAGCTGCGACGCCTCGCCAATGCGGGCCGCCGCTCGAGCGACAGCCTGCTGGTGACGCTGGTCCCTGGCGGGCGCCCCACCCCGGGCGCCGATCCGCTGGTGGCGACGATCGAACTGGTGCTGCAATGACCTTCTGATGCAGCGAAGCGGGCGAGGCACGCGTAGGCCTTCGCTCCACCGGCGTCAGGACACCATGCGCCCCCAGAATCCCTTGACGCCGTCGAGGAAGGTCGATGACCTGGGCGAATGCCGGCGTGCGTTTTCGCCCGTGAACGTCGCCTCGAACTGCTCCAGCAGCGTGCGCTGTTCCGGGGTCAGGTTGACCGGGGTTTCCACCACCACCTTGCAGTACAGGTCGCCGGGTTTGCGGCTGCGCACCGACTTGACGCCCTTGTCGCGCAGGCGGAACACCTTGCCGGTCTGGGTCTCGGCGGGGATGCGGATTTCGGTTTCGCCAGCGAGCGTCGGCACGCGCACGCTGTCGCCCAGCGCCGCCTGCGCAATGCGGATGGGCACGTCGCAATGCAGGTCGTCGCCGTCGCGCTGGAAGATCGCGTGCGGCCGCACGCGCACCTCGACGTAAAGGTCGCCCGGCGGCGTGCCGGCGGGTCCGGCTTCGCCTTCTCCGGCAAGCCGGATGCGATCGCCATTGTCGACACCGGCCGGAATCTTCACCGACAGCTTCTTTTCCTCCTCCACCCGCCCTGCCCCATGGCAGACCTTGCACGGGTGCGCGATCGTCTGGCCGCGGCCGCCGCAGTGCGGGCAAGGCTGGGTCATGGCGAAGATGCCACGCTGCATGCGCACCTGGCCTCGGCCATGGCAGGTCGCGCAGGTATCGATCCTGCCGTCTTCCGATCCGGTGGATGCACAGGGCGCGCATGGCACCAGGGTCGGGATCTCGATCTGCTTCTCGGTACCACCGACGGCGTCCTCGAGGTCGAGTTCCATCACGTAACCGATGTCGGCCCCGCGTCGCGCGCCACGTCCGGGCGCCGCGCCACCGCCGAAGATATTGCCGAAGATGTCGCCGAAGATGTCGCCCATGTCGGCGTAGCCGGCGCCCGGGCCGCCACCACCGCCCATGCCGTGCTCGAACGCGGCGTGTCCCTGCGCGTCGTACCGGCGCCGCTTGGACGGGTCGGACAGGACTTCATAGGCTTCCTTGCACTCCTTGAACGCTTCCAGCGCGACCGTGTCGCCGGGATTGCGATCCGGGTGGTGCTTCATCGCGCAGCGGCGATAGGCCTTCTTCAGGTCCTCGTCGGACACATCGCGGGAGACACCAAGGGTTTCGTAGTAATCGCGCTTGCTCATGCCTGTCGGTTGATCCGTGCTGGTTTGCTGCGCGCCTGCGTGAGGCGCGCTTCGATGCGGCGATCCGGGACCAGCCACATCGCCGCCACCGCGACGTAGAGCAGGCCCGAGATGGCGGGATGGATGAAGGCCAGTCCAATTGCCATGGCGTACACCACCGGCGATGCCAGGCCCTTGAAATCGTGGCCCTGGACGGCTTTTGCAAGTTCGGATTCGCTGCCGCCGTTGGCGCGGATGATCGCGGCCTGGAACGGATGCCACGCCAGCGCCGCCAGCAACTGGACCGCGCCGTACACCGCCACCGGCACCGGCGCGAAGTGATTCTCGCCCATCCACGCCGTCGCGAAGGGAAACAGCGACAGGCAGAACAGCAGGAACAGGTTCGCCCACAGTACCCGGCCATCGACGTGCTGCGCGGCATGCAGGAAGTGGTGGTGGTTGTTCCAGTAGATGCCGACGTAGACGAAGCTGAGCACGTAGCTCAGGAACACCGGCAGCAGCGGCTGCAGCGACGCCAGGGTGGTGCCGACCGGCGCACGCAGCTCCAGCACCATGATCGTGATGATGATCGCGATGACGCCGTCGCTGAATGCCTCGAGCCGCGTCTTTCCCATTCCACCGGTCCCCTACGACAAACGGGCGCCCGTGACCGGACGCCCGCTGGCTTGCCTGTCCGTCGATCAGGCCTGCTTGCTGTCGTTATCGTGCACTTCAGTGAACTCCGCGTCCACGACGTCGTCATTGCGTGGCGCGCCACCGGGCTGCGCACCGGCCGATTCGCCGCCGGCCTGCTGGCCCGCCGATGCCGCCGCGAACAGCGCCTGGCCGGCCTCTTCCAGCGCCTTCGACTTGGCTTCGATCTGGCCCTTGTCGTCGCCCTTCATCGCGGTTTCGAGTTCCGCGATCGCGCCTTCCGCGCGGCCGATGATGTCGCCGCCGATCTTGTCGCCGTTGTCCTTGATCGCGCTGCGGGTGGCGTGGATCAGCGCATCGGCCTGGTTGCGCGCCTGCACCAGCTCGTGGAATTTCTTGTCCTCCTCGCGGTGCGCTTCGGCGTCCTGCACCATGCGCTGGATCTCGTCGTCCGACAGGCCCGAGCCGGCCTTGATCTCGACCTTCTGCTCCTTGCCGGTCTTCTTGTCCTTGGCGGTGACGTGGACGATGCCGTTGGCGTCGATGTCGAACGACACCTCGACCTGCGGCATGCCGCGCATCGCCGGCTCGATCCCGGTCAGGTCGAACTTCGCCAGCGACTTGTTGTAGCGCGCCTGCTCGCGCTCGCCCTGCAGCACGTGCACGGTGACGGCGGTCTGGTTGTCCTCGGCGGTGGAGAAGGTCTGCGAGGCCTTGGTCGGCACCGTGGTGTTCTTCTCGATGATCTTGGTGAAGACGCCGCCCAGGGTCTCGATGCCCAGCGACAGCGGGGTCACGTCGAGCAGCAGCACGTCCTTGACGTCACCCTGCAGCACGCCGCCCTGGATCGCGGCGCCGACGGCCACGGCTTCATCGGGGTTGACGTCCTTGCGCGGCTCCTTGCCGAAGAAATCCGCGACCGCCTGCTGCACCTTCGGCATGCGCGTCTGGCCACCGACGAGGATCACTTCGCCGATGTCGGACGGGCTCACGCCCGCATCCTTCATCGCCACGCGGCAGGGCTCGATCGTCTTCTTGATCAGGTCCTCGACCAGCGACTCCAGCTTGGAGCGGGTGAGCTTGATGTTCAGGTGCTTCGGACCCGAGGCATCGGCCGTCACGTACGGCAGGTTGACCTCGGTCTGCTGCGAGGACGACAGCTCGATCTTCGCGCGCTCGGCCGCATCCTTCAGGCGCTGCAGCGCGAGATGGTCCTTGCGCAGGTCGATGCCCTGCTCCTTCTGGAACTCGTCGACCAGGAAGTCGATGACGCGCTTGTCGAAGTCCTCGCCGCCGAGGAAGGTATCGCCGTTGGTGGCGAGCACCTCGACCTGCATCTCGCCGTCGACCGAGGCGATCTCGATGATCGACACGTCGAACGTCCCGCCGCCCAGGTCGTACACCGCGATCTTGCGGTCGCCGCCCTTCTTGTCCATGCCGTAGGCCAGCGCCGCGGCGGTGGGCTCGTTGATGATGCGCTTGACGTCCAGGCCGGCAATGCGGCCGGCGTCCTTGGTCGCCTGGCGCTGGGAATCGTTGAAGTACGCCGGCACCGTGATCACCGCTTCGGTCACGGTCTCGCCGAGATAGGCCTCGGCGGTCTTCTTCATCTTCTCCAGCACCTTGGCCGAGACTTCCTGCGGCGCGAGCTTGCGGCCGTCGCTGGTCGCGACCCAGGCGTCGCCGTTCTCGTGCTGCGTGATCGCATACGGAACCAGGCCAAGGTCCTTCTGGACTTCGGCGTCGGTGAACTTGCGGCCGATCAGGCGCTTGACCGCGTAGAACGTGTTCTTCGGATTGGTGACCGCCTGGCGCTTGGCCGAGGCGCCGACCAGGACTTCGCCGTCCTTCGTCCAGGCGACGATCGAAGGCGTGGTGCGATCGCCCTCGGAATTCTCGATGACTCGCGCCTTGCCGCCTTCCATGATCGCCACGCACGAATTGGTCGTGCCGAGGTCGATGCCGATGATCTTGCCCATGTGCCTGCTCCCTTGCTGATGCTTGAAATTGGGGCCGCGGATGCGCCGCTGGCCCGATGGCTGCTATCTGGGGTCCGGGTTCCGCCCTTCAAGGGGTTGGGAACCGCGCCCTGGCTTGAGCGGTCTTCGCGCCTCCCTCACGGAAGGCGCCTGCCGTCAGTCGTGCCTGGCGACCACGACCAGCGCGGGGCGCAGCAGCCGGTCGTTGAGCACGTAACCCTTCTGGAACAACTGCGCGACCGCGCCCGGCGGCACGCCCTCGGCGTCGACCATGCTCATGGCCTGGTGGCGGTCGGGGTCGAAGGTGTCGCCCGGCGCCGGAGCGACTTCGTGCAGGCCGTTGTTCTCGGCGATCCGGTGCAACTGGCGCAGCGTGAGTTCCATGCCCTCGCGCAGCGGGTCGGCCTGCGGGGCGACCAGCAACCCGGCCTCGATGCTGTCGAACAGCGGCAGCAGCTCGCTCAGGAGCCGTTCGTTGGCGAACTTGCGCGCCATCTCGACATCGCGCGCCAGGCGCTTGCGCTGGTTTTCCAGGTCCGCGTGTTCACGCAGCGACTGCGCCCGCAGCTGCTCGACTTCGGCCTTGAGGGCCTCGAGCTCGTCGATCGGCGCCTCATCGGCGCCGGATTGCGCCACTTCGGCGTCCATTGGTTCGGTGGTCATGCGTCGGAATCCATTTCGGCGGCGCCCGTGCCGCCCCTGAACCCCGGTAATGCGGCCTGCCGATGCCCTTTCAAGGCGGGGACGGCGGATTCATCCGCGATTCGGCATTCCGACCTTCACGGCGCGTCGATGGCCGCGCCCAGCACCTCGGCCGCCGCCTGCACCACCGGGATCACCCGTTCGTAGGCCATCCGCGTGGGGCCGATCACGCCCAGCACGCCCAGGACCTGGCCATCGGCGGTGCCCCCGCTGCGGTAGGGAGCGGTCACCAGCGACATGCCTTCCAGCGGCGCCAGGCCGGTTTCCTCACCGATGAAGATGCGCACGCCCGGCGCGCGCAGGGTGCGCTCGAGCAGCTGCAGGATCTCGCGCTTGCGGGCGAAGGTTTCGAACAGCTCGCGCAGCCGGTCCAGGTCCGACAGGTCCTGCACGCTCATCAGCCGGGTCTGGCCGGCGAGCAGCACGCCATCGCTGTGCGCGCTCTGGCCATCGCCGGCGAGCGCCTGCTCGGCCAGCTCGACCGTGCTGGCCAGCCGTGTCTCCATCTCGCTGCGCGCCGCGCGCAGCTCACGCAGCAGGGTGGTGCGGATGTCGGCCAGCGGCCGGCCGGCGAAGTGGTGGTTGAGGTAGTTGGCGACGCGCTCGAGTTCGCCGCCGTCGTACGGACGGCGGGTCTGGATGATCCGGTTCTGCACGTCGTTGTCGGCGAAGACCAGGATCGCGAGCACGCGCTGGGCGTCGAGCGGGACGAAGTCGATGTGGCGGAAGGCGAACTGCTCGCGCCGCGGCACGCTGACCACGCCGACGAAATGGCTCATCGCCGACAGCAGCTCCGATGCATTGCCCAGCAGCGCCCGGGTACCCGAGCCCACCGGGAGTTCATGCCGCAAGCGCGCCAGCTCGCTGTCGGGCAGCGGCCGCAACTGCAGCAGCGAATCGACGAACACCCGGTAACCCTGTGGCGTCGGCACGCGCCCCGCGGAGGTATGCGGGGAGGCGAGCAGGCCCGCGTCTTCCAGGTCCGCCAGGATGTTGCGAATGGTGGCCGGGCTCACGTCCAGGCCGGCGTGACGGGCGAGCGTCTGCGATCCGACCGGCTCGCCGTCGCGGATGTAGCGCCCGATCAACGAGCGCAGCAGGTGGCGTGCACGGGGGTCGAGCCGGTTGTCGTCGCGCTTGCGTGGCATGGCTTCGATATAAGCCCGGTTCCCGGTTCGCGCAAGCTGGCATTTGCACATCGTGGCAGTCCGAGCCGCGTGGAACGTCCGGAGAGCGGAGTGGCCGGCGCCATCGGATTCGGCCGACAGAAGGCCAGGCATCCGCCGCTTGGCCGCTGCCCGGCCTGCCCGCACAATTGCGCGATGCTCACCCACCTCGCGATCAAGGATTTCGCCGTCGTCGCTGCCGCCGAACTGCAGTTCGGTCCGGGCCTGACCGTCATTTCCGGTGAAACCGGCGCGGGCAAGTCGCTGCTGGTCGATGCGCTGGGTTTCCTCTCCGGCCTGCGCGCGGACAGCGCGATGGTGCGTCATGGCGCCGAGCGCGCCGAACTGGTGGCGATGTTCGACCTGGCCGATGCACCGGGCGCGCGGGCGTGGTTGCGCGATGCCGAATTCGACGATGGCGCCGACTGCCTGCTGCGGCGCACGCTGCGCGCCGATGGCGGCTCGCGCGCCTGGATCAACGGGCGGCCGGCCACCGTCGCGCAGCTGGGAGAACTGGCCGAGCGGCTGGTGGAGATCCACGGCCAGCACGAGCACCAGGCATTGCTGTCCAGGGCGAGCCAGCTGGCCTTGCTGGATGCCTTCGGCGGCCACGAGGCGGAGGTGTCGGCCGTCCGTGCTGCGGCGCTGGGGTGGTCGACGCTGCTGCGCGAACGCGAACTGCTGTCGCGCCAGGGCGACGTCTCCGAACGCATCGCCTGGCTCGAACACCAGCTGGGCGAACTCCAGCGCGAGTCGCTGGAGCCTGAATCCATCGCCGAACTGGTCGCCGCCCACCGCCGGCACGCCCACGCCGCGGCGCTGATCGCCAGTTGCGAAAGCGCGCTTGCGCGCCTGGGCGGCGACGAGGGCCCGGCGTTGTCGCGGCAGTTGCAGCAACTGCGGGCCGACCTGTCGCGACAACGCGACCACGAGCCGCGGCTGGGCGATGTCGATGCCATGCTCGACTCGGCCGCGATCCAGCTGGACGAGGCGCTCGCCCTGCTCGAGCAGGTGCGCGCGGACCTCGACCTGGACCCGGCCGCCTTCGACGACCTCGACCGCCGCCTGGCGCGGCTGCACGACTTGGCGCGCAAGCACCGCACGCTGCCGGAAACCCTGGCTGCGCAGCGCGATGCGCTGATGGCCGAACTCGAAGCCCTGCGCGGCGCCGGCGACCGCGTGCGCGCGCTGGACGGCGAAATCACCGCCGCCGCCCTGCTCTGGCGCACGGCAGCCGATGCGCTGGGCGCACGCCGGCGCAGTGCCGGCGGCGCGCTGTCGCGGGCGACCACCGGCCTGATCGCCGAGCTGGGCATGGGTGGGGGGCGCTTCGAGGTGGCCCTGGAGCCCATCGACGCGGGGCGACCGGATCCGGCCGGCGGCGAGCGGGTGGAATTCCTGGTGGCGGCCAATGCCGGGCAGCCGCCGAGGCCGCTGCGGAAAGTCGCTTCCGGCGGTGAACTGTCGCGCATTTCGCTGGCGATCGAAGTCGCGGCGCTGGGGCTGGATGCGGTGCCGACGATGGTGTTCGACGAGGTCGATTCCGGCATCGGCGGCGCGGTCGCCGACATCGTCGGTCGCAAGCTGCGTGCGCTGGGCGCGGCGCGCCAGGCGTTGTGCGTCACCCACCTGCCGCAGGTCGCGGCCCAGGGCCATGCCCACTACCGCGTGAGCAAGGCCGAGCGTTCGGGCATGACCCAGAGCGCGGTGCAGGTGCTGGATGCGAAACAACGCGAGGAAGAACTCGCGCGCATGCTCGGCGGCGTCGAAGTCAGCAAGCAAGCCCGCGCCGCGGCGCGCAAGCTGCTGCAGGACGTGACGTGACCACCGCTTCGAACGGGGTGCCCGGCGCGAGGCTGCCGATGCCGTGGTGTCGCCCGGGGCGCGGATAGCCCGTGCGCCAGAAGCCGCGCCTGTCCGGTCCGTTCAGCGTTTGCGGCGCACGTACAACACCAGGGCGTGGTCCTCGATCTGATAGCCGTGCTCGGCGGCGATCCGCGCCTGCAGGCGCTCGATCTCGTCACTCTGGAATTCGATGACCTTGCCGGTTTCGGTATCGACCATGTGGTCGTGGTGCTCGCCACGGTCGAGTTCATAGACGGCGTGGCCACCCTCGAAATTGTGCTTCAGGACAAGGCCCGCGGCTTCGAACTGGGTCAACACCCGGTAGACGGTCGCCAGGCCGATCTCATTGCCCTGTTCGAGCAGTTGCCGATAGATGTCCTCGGCGGTCATGTGTCGCGGCTTGATCCGCTCGAGCAGTTCGAGGATCCGCATTCGCGGGTGGGTGACCTTCAACCCGGCCTTGCGGAGGTCTTGGGATTCCATCGGGGCTCCGGTGCATGCCGGCGCTGGACCCGCGCGGCGTCGGGTGGACGAACCTTCAGTGTATCATCGGCCCGGTTTCCCCCGCCCGGCTCGAAGGCACCACTCCGAATGCGCAAGCTCCTGCTCCTCGTTGTCCTGGCCGCCGCCACGTCCGGTTGCGGCATCCTCTACAAGCAACCGATCTACCAGGGCAACCTCATCGACAAGGCCGCTGCGGACCAGCTCCAGGTCGGCATGAGCAGGCAACAGGTCCAGGCGCTGCTCGGCACCCCGTCGGTGGCGGATCCGTTCCATCATGATCGCTGGGACTACGTCGCCAGCGAACGTTCCAACCGCCTCGGGCGCACCGCGGTGAAGGACCTGACGCTATGGTTCGAAGGCGATGCGCTGGCGAAATGGGAGGGCGACTATTTCCCGGAACAGGACGAGGCGCTCGTCAAGCGCATGCGCAAGTTCGGCAACCTGCCCAAGGAGAAGGGTAAGAAGCGGCACTAAGCCCCGCCTGCGCGCGACGCGTGACCCGAAGCCCCGCTCCCGCGGGGCTTCTGCTTTACCGCAGGCGCGACGCGCGGCGGCGGCGCGCGTCCTTGGGATCGGCCAGCAACGGCCGCAGCAGCTCGATGCGGTCGCCCTCGTGCAAGCGGGCTGCGCCCGCGACCGGCCGTCCGAAAATGGCGATCGCGGCGATGCCATCCATCGACCAGCCACAGGCGGCGACCGCATCGGCCACAGTGGCCGTTGCGGGCAGTTCCAGCGCCAACGATTCCAGGCGTCGCGGCCAGGCGCGCACGACTTCCACCCGCATCAGCCGGCGCCCCCGCCACCGCCGTCGGCGACCCGGACGAAGTCGCGCACCATGCGGTCGGCCAGCGATTGGAAGCCCAGCGTCAGCGCCGGAAGCAGCAGGCGGCTGCGCGGCTCGAAGTCGAGCGTCAGGGTGACCTTGCAGGCCGATTCATCCAGCGCGTGGAATTCCCAGCGCCCGGAAAGCTTGCGAAATGGTCCGTCGCGAAGCTGCATGTCGATGTGGTGCGGCGGCGACAGCGTGTTTTCGGTGGTGAACCACGTCCGCAGCGCCCCCAGCCCCAAGTCGAGCCTGGCCACCATGCGCGTCGCGCTGGATTCGAGGACCCGCGCCTGCTCGCACCAGTCGAAGCGGCGCGGATAGGCGGGGATGTCGTTCACCAGCGCGAACATCCGCGCGGCGGAGTGTCCCACCAGGGCGCTGCGTTGGATTTTCGGCATCGATGGCTCGCTTGCTGGCCTGTTCGCAGTGGTTTTCAGGGACAATGCCCACGATGAACAAGAAGGCATCAGGCAAGGATAAGGCAAACGCCAGCGCCACCATCGCGCTGAACAAGCGCGCTCGCCACGATTACCACCTGGAGCAGCGCTTCGAGGCCGGACTGGCATTGCAGGGCTGGGAGCTGAAGTCGATCCGCGCGGGGCGCGCGAACATCACCGAAGCGTATGCGGTCATCCTCTCCGGGGAGCTATTCCTCGTCGGGGCGCAGATGACGCCGCTGATCTCCGCATCCACGCACGTCATCGCCGATGCGCACCGCACCCGCAAGCTTCTGCTGCACAAGCGCGAGATCGACGAACTGATCGGCCGCGTGCAACGCGAAGGCTACACGCTGGTACCCACAGCGCTGTACTGGAAGGCGAACAAGGTCAAGGCGGAACTGGCGCTGGCCAAGGGCAAGCAGACCCACGACAAGCGCGAGGCCAGCAAGGAGCGCGACTGGGCCCGCGACAAGCAGCGCCTGATGAGAAGACACAACAAGAACGCCTAGGATCCCTGTCCGTCGACGGGGCAACCGAATCCCGCGAATGGCTGCTCCGGACGAAGCGGGGGATGAAGCAGCCTCCTGACCGGGAGCATCGCCAATGCCGGAGCCCGGCTCGCGACCCCTTCATTCCGGAGGCGGTTCGGGCAAGGTGAAGTAGATGGTCGCGCCGTCCCCGGGCACCCCTTCCGCACGCACGCTGCCGCCATGACGCTCGACGATGCGCTTCACGGAAGCCAGGCCGATGCCGTGGCCACCGAACTGATCCTGGCTGTGCAGGCGCTGGAAGGGCCGGAACAGCTTGTCGGCATATTCCTGCGCGAAGCCGACGCCATTGTCTTGGACGTAGAACTCCCCGGACGCATTGCGGCCGACTTCGATGCGCGCTTCCTCGCAATCGCGGGTGAACTTCCATGCGTTGCCAAGCAGGTTCTGCATCAGGCTGCGCACCAGCCCGTGGTCGCCGAACGCGGGCAGCGGCGATTGCACGACAGCGTCCAGCCGCCGCTCGGGTTCGGCTGCCCGGAGCTCGCCAAGGACTTCCCAGGCCACCCGATCGAGCTCGAGCGGGGACGGATTCATGCCGCCGCGCCCGACCCGCGACATCTTCAGCAACGAATCGATCAGCTCGCCCATCCGGGCCGCGGCATTGCGCACCCGGGCCAGGTAATCGCGACCCGTCTGGTCGATGCTGTCGGCGTACCGCTCGGCCAGCAACCGACTGAAGCCATCGATCGAACGCAATGGCGCCCGAAGGTCGTGCGAGACGCTGTAGGCAAACACTTCCAGTTCCCGGTTGGCCTGGGTCAGCTCGCGCGTGCGCATCGCCACGCGCGCCTCGAGGGTGCGATTGAGTGCCAGGATCTGTGCCTCGGCGCGCACGCGCTCCGTCACGTCCTCCACCTGCACCAGGCGGACGATGTCCTGGCCGATTTCACCTGGCACCGCGGAGAACGTGAGGTGGACCTGGCGCACCCCGTCGCCACGGAACAGGGCACGGGTCATCCTGACGACGCCTTCCTGTGAATCGCGTTCACGCCCCGGCACCTTCTGGTCCATGCCATCGACGAAGTGCGCGTCGAACGCAGTGCCGACCAGCGCATCGCGCGTATTCCCCAGGATCAAGGCCAGCGCCGGATTGGCCTCGACGATGCGCCCCTGTGCGTCGAGCAGGCCCTTGCCGATCGCTGAATACTGCATCGCACTGCGAAAGCGCATTTCGCTGCGCCGGTAGGATTCGCTCATCCGCGCGGCGAGCGCTTCGGCGCGCGATTGGGTACGCACGAGCACCAGCGTGCTCAGGAACAACAGCAGCGAAGCCACCAGTCCGACCGCAAGGGTGGGTCTCAGGCCGACGATCCGGCCCTCGATGGTGCGTTCGGGTTCGGAAGCGAAATCCAGTCGCCACTGGCGTCCGAAGCGATCCAGCGTCGTCGACGCCTGGAACGCCGCCCCCGACGGATCCGCGCCGGTGTCGAACACCAGCGTGTCCTTGCCGTCGGTGACATCGAACAGGCGGAATGCCGGATGTCGCGGCATGGTCCGCAGGGCGGCCTGGACGAAAGGTGCAACCCGGAATGGAACGTAAACCCAACCCTGCAATGCCTCGTGCCTGGCCGCCAGGCTCAATGGGCGACTGCCGGAACGGTACACGGGCTGGAACAGCAGGATGGCCGGAATCGGCTGCCCCCCATCCTGCACCAGGTGGACCAGCCCGGACAGGCGCGCCTGTCCGCTGTCCATTGACTGCTCCATCGCTTCATGGCGCACCGGGTCGGAATACATGTCGAATCCCATCGCATCGACGTTTTCCGGCGTTCGCGGCTCCAGCAGCAGGATCGGGCCGTAGTGCTCCCTGATGCCATGGGGGCGGATCTCGAACAGCCCTTCCCCGGCTTCGCGCATGGACCGTTGCAGGTCCGACATCTGGCCCGAGGAGGCGTAGGCCGCATACCCGAGTCCGACCAGCGCTGGAAAGCGAACCCCCAGGTCCAGTCCGTCGACATAGTCCTGCCATTGCACCCGGGTAGGACGGGAGACAGTCGCGAACAGCGACATTCCCCCGCGCGTCACCAGTTCGTACAGCCCCAGGCGTTGCTTAAGCAGGGCCGTGGTTTCCTCCGCCTGGGCGATGAAGTCGTCATGAACGACGGCCATTTCCCGCTCACGGGCGCCGCGCCAGTACACGAACACGACCAGCAGCGACGCCACCAGCACCAGCGCGGACAGCACATAACCGCTGCTTGCGCTGCGCGGCACGGCATTGTCGTTCGGCGTCGGAGGGGACATCGGCAAAGCATAGCCGCTGGCCAGCCTGATGAATGGATGCTGGGCCGCTCGCGGATCGGCCTTGCGCGTCCCCCCTGCGCCCCTATACTTCCCCGGTCGGCGACATCGACATTCCCGGGGGTGCACCTGGCTTCGACGGGGGTTGCGAAATCGTCTGGCGCATGCCGAGGGGGTAGCTTTCCTCGTTAATCCAGCTGCAAAACTCCAGACGCCAACGACGACGTCTACGCTCTCGCCGCTTAAGGCGTAAGCCCCGAACCCACTTGTGCCTGTGCTCGTGGATGTAGGGTCATTATCACAGGATCGGCCATGGCGGCGACCCGTCAACCCTGGCTCAACACAAAGCGGGTATGTCCCACGGTGTGCCTCGCACGTCGTGTTGCCGCGGGACGAGACCTAACGGCGAGCTAAGCATGTAGTGCCGGGCATGGAGTGCCTTCGGACGGCGGTTCGATTCCGCCCACCTCCACCAATACACGATCCAAGCAAGTCCAACGAAGGCCGGAATCCTGAAATAAATCATGGGTTTCGGCCTTTTTTGTGTCTTTTAGCGGCGTAGTACGACCAACGATGGCCATTGCAATCCGACGGTAAGGGTCGGTAGCTTTGACGGTACAGGGGCACCCTGCCCCGGGTGTTACCGTTAGGAGCCCGTCCATGCCCCTGTCCGATACGACGATCCGAAAGGCAAAGCCTGTCGCCAAGCCAATCAAGCTCACGGATGGCGACGGCCTATACCTACTGCTGAACCCGAACGGCTCGCGCTGGTGGCGGTTTGACTACCGTCGCCCCGTGACCAAGCAGCGGAACACCCTTAGCTTCGGCACCTACCCGGACACCGGCCTAGCTGACGCGCGGGCTAGGCGCGACGAAGCACGCAAACTGCTCGCCAGCGACATTGATCCGGGGGAGCACCGTAAGGCAACGCGCACGGCCAGCGAAGACCGCGCGGCCAACAGCTTCGAAGTCGTCGCGCGCGAATGGTTCGCCAAGCAGGAAAAGACGTGGGTCAAGAGTCACTCCGACAAGATCTTGCTCCGCCTCCAGAACGACATATTCCCATGGATCGGCAAGCGACCCATCGCTGAGGTCTCAGCGCGGGAGTTGCTGACGACGATTAATCGCATGGTCGACCGGGGCGCAGTCGAGTCAGCGCACCGCACGCTGCAGAACTGCGGCCAGGTGTTCCGCTATGCAATCGCGACTGGGCGGGCCGACCGAAACCCCGCCGCCGACCTGCGCGGGGCCCTGCCCCCGGTGAAGCCCTCTCACCATGCCGCCATGACCGAGCCCAATGCTATCGGCGGGCTTCTACGCGCGATCGATACCTACGCGGGGGCGCTAGTGACCAGGTGCGCTTTGCGGCTTGCTCCCTTACTTTTCGTGCGGCCGGGCGAGCTTCGCCAAGCTGAGTGGGGCGAGATCGATCTCGATGCAGCGCAATGGAACATCCCTGGTTCTAAGATGAAAATGGGCGAGCCGCATCTTGTACCTCTATCGACCCAAGCCGTCGCAGTATTGCGCGAGATTGAGCCGCTCACTGGCGACGGCCGCTACGTCTTCCCCAGCGCGCGTAGCCCCCGGCGGCCTATGAGCAATAACGCGGTGCTCGCTGCCTTGCGGCGCATGGGATTCGCCAAGAATGAAATGAGCGGACATGGCTTTCGGGCGATGGCGCGCACTATCTTGGACGAAACGCTGCATTACCGTCCGGACTTCATCGAACACCAGCTTGCGCATGCGGTGCGTGACCCCAACGGACGGGCTTACAACCGTACTGCCCACTTAGCCGAACGTCGCGAAATGATGCAGGGGTGGGCGGACTACCTCGACTCGTTGAAGTCTGACGCTTGCAGTTTGATGCAGTCGGAGGGGTTCGCCAGCGAGTTTGCGGCGCAGCCCCGGATCGTCGTTGTCGGGCAGGCCGGTACAAAGGCCAGCCAAGAGAAGCGCGGATGAAACGGAAGATTGCCTCGCCTGCGCTCCTTCTTGAGGTGCTCGAGCAAATCAGTCCGAGCGATGAGGCGACGTCAGAGGCGCTGGATCGTATTCAAGATGCCATCGAAACCTATCTGTCGCATAAGCCACACCTTGATGAAAACGGAACCCGGCATGCAGGGTCTATTAGCCACACCCGGAAGGCGCTCGCTGATTTAGAGAAGTCCATTGGAAAGGCTCTCAACGCCGTTAAGGAAATGCCCTTGGAAGCAATTCCGTTCTTTTGTCGGGCTTACAAATTTCCCCGAGGCCGGTTCAGTGAGCAGCTTCGGATAGCGCGGGAAGCTGCCGCAGAGGCCCACAAGCTAGCCAGAACGATGCCGAATAAGACAGGGGATATTCCCAGGCAGCTCCTGGCATATGACGTCGCCCTCGTATTTGTTGAGGTCCTCGGGAAGCAGCCGACGTCTACCAGGGAGCGGGATGGCCAGACCAACCATCCGAGAGGAGGCGCTGCTTATGCGCGCGTCTTGAATGAGACGTTTGTGCTCGCGGGAATAGAAAAGTTTGACCTTGGCCTGGATATCGATGAAGGCATCCGCCTCCTAAGAGCAGGGCCTTATTGACCGACTTTTGAGACCCAGCTGAAAAATCGGAGGATGTACCAACTATTCAAGCGCGAAATTATCCTGAGAATGCCTTGTCATGTTCAGCAAAGGCCAATAGTGGCCCAGGAAGTCGACATGGCAATACAGCTCCCCGAAACCGGATATCTCCGTCTCGCTCAAATCATTGGTGACCGCGGAGCTCGGCCGCCCATCCCCGCCATCATCCCGGTGTCCAAGTCCACGTGGTGGGCTGGCGTTAGTTCCGGACGGTATCCGCGCCCAACCAAAGCTTTAGGCCTGCGGATCACCGCATGGCGCGTGGAAGACATTCGCCGGCTAATAGAGACCACAGCACCGGAGAGCAGCCGTGGCTGACACAGACGCAGTGCCTCCTACCGACAACGGCCTTACTGCTCACGAACTAGCTCGAGCCTTCCCTGACGTTGCCGAGGCCTTGCACAGGCAACTCTGCGAGCTCAGTACCACTCCCACGCAGGAGGGCGCCGAAGATCTTGCCGTTAACCTGGATGGCGCGCTCAGGGCCGTGCTGCGCTTCCAAGCCGCCCTGATCCGAGAAGGTGAGGGCCATGGCTCATGACCGTTGCAAAGTCGTACGTGAGTCGAAGAGGAAAAAGATAAAAGGAAGAGCGAGCCAAAACTCTTTCGTCGCTATGTCTCACCGTGTGCTCAATTCACCCGAATTCGGTGTGCTAACTCCCCAAGCAACGAAGTTGCTCATGGAACTTGCTCGGCAATTCAAGGGGAAAAACAATGGCGATTTGTCCGCGGCATGGATTCCTCTCCAGAAACGCGGCTGGAACAGCCCCGGAACGTTAGACAGGGCTAAAAAGGTATTGGTGGAGAGCGGATTTGCCGTTGTCACTCGGCAGGGCGGGAAAAATCGCTGCACCCTCTACGCTCTAACTTTTTGGCCCGTCGACGACTGCAATGGGAAGCATGACGAGCCTCCTGGGAGCACCCCTCTCAACCTTTGGAAAAAAAACCAGTCCGTATGAGTATCAACTTAGTCCGTATGCGTATTAACTGTGCGACCTACGGTCGCTTGCCCTGAGCACTAGTCCGAATACGTATTAGTCCGAGTCATTCCAGTGTCGCTGCTAGTCCGTATGAGTACATCTTTTTAGATTTACCAAGCACCATTGCTTGCGAGCTCGCTTCCGGTCTCCTGGCTTACCATATGGCCCCAACAATTAGCTAAAAAAGAGCGTCACCATGGATGTTGTTGTAAAACGACCCTCAAACTCTCCGTCTGGCACTGCCAGTAAAGCGTGCTCAACATCTTTCACCGGGATGTGGCTAACAGAAAGCAGCGACGCGCCTTGCGGACTCGTTGTCGCTCAGAGACCAACTGCCAGTTCTGACGCCAGCTGGAGTCTGCCGGAGCCGAAATTACTCCGTTTGTAGGACCACGTTCTTTCTGCAACCCCGCACGCGCGCGCGAGGCTGGATCACACCCGCTTAGCGCGGCGGCGCAAGAATTAGCCATTCCCCTCGCACTTCAGGCCAAGCCTCAGCATCAGTTAGGCCTGTGCGTTTGAGCATGTCCATCTGCCGTCGGGTTCGTATTGCAGCGTCCGTAAGCGCCCCCTCCAGCTGACCGGTCACCAGCAGGGAGGCGTATAGCGCCGGGAGGTGCTGATGCCAATGGCCTTCCCCCTCGGCCTTTAGACGTTGCAGATCGAACGTTTCCAATTGCGCTCCCATTAGCCGCCGACAACCAACATGAGCATCTTCAGAGCCGGAATGAGAGCCCAGCCGACCACTAAAGCCGTCAGTCGAAATCTCGGTGCTGGATAATCGAGCCCGCGCGCGATGCCTAGGATAGCGACACTGGCAACAGCGCCAGAGCAAACAAGGGCTCCCATTATTCCAGCGGCACACAGCAGCGCGCCGACAACCATGCCGACCAGTCTCATGCCCCAAAGCGCCCCTCCGTCGGGCGAGCCATGAGAAAGCAGCAGCAGGGAAATTGGATTCGATTCGGGCTTGGAATAAAAAATACCGAAGACAGATGCGCCGGCCACAGCGAAGAGGTACCCCAGAACCGGCCCCCAGTGTGGGTCTTCAGCCGATTGATCTAGCGAGGCGTGGGCTATCCCACGCGCTGCTATCCAAGAGCCTACCCACACTGCAATAGCCGGTAACGTGTCAGGCGAATCGAAGCGTCCTTCCACCCTCCAACCCAAAGTAAAAGGCAGCCATCCCCAGACCAGAGCGGTGAGGATCACTGCAAGCTTCGTACTGCCGTCTACAGCGTTTCCTGCCTTTTGTGCCCCTCGCACGTCTCGAAGCGTCGCTGGAATAGCGACCGCCCCTAGAAGGCCGGCACATACAACGATGCGGCCGGACCAGGAGTCGAAACGCCACATTGCGATAAGGATCGCGATTAATGCCGCGATAAAGCTCTTGATCCCCGGCATGCCCCCTCCGTACGAAGTGACTTATAGTCCGTGGTCTGAAAGTCTACACCCGGCCAACGTTGCCGAGTGGACATCTCGAGCTATGTAGGACCCGCCATTCGCTTGCTACGCGAGAAGGCGCTCGTTTCGCAGGAGGAGCTCGCCGGGCGGGCCGAATTGGACCGCACATACGTAAGCGGAATCGAGCGGGGTCGGCGGAACCCATCCGTAAAGTCGTTGCAACGGGTCGCCAATGCACTGGGCGTTTCTTTGGAAGTGATATTTATCCAAGCTCGCGCCCTAGCCGACCAAGCAGAGGGTGAGCAGCGGACGATGAGGGAGAAATTGATAATCCGACATCGATCGCGCGCTTAAGAATGATCCAGCGTTTGAGCGCCCAGCAAATGCGCCAGAACCTTGGAACATATGCAGCACTGCTTTGCCGTAAGAAATTCAAGCGCGGCGGATGCTCCGACTGCTGCGCTCAGGCAGCCTTGCAAGAGTTTTCGGATAACGCAGAATCACTGAATGTCCGCTATCGGCCAATTGCGGACATCCAGCCCGAGCAAGCGGCGGCGCAATTTAGTCAGGATGGATCGCCATCCCCAAGGCCCTGAGGATCCTTACAAAGGCTGCGTCCCATTCCCCTGCCAAAGCCGTGAAATGCGCGCGGAGTGTGCCGTGCACGGTGCGCGCTTGCTTGGAGGCCACCGCGCGCTCAGACGGGGGCCCATGGCCCTTCAGAACGCTGCGCAGGTTGTGTAGCCTGCTTCCTTGAGCCTCGAAGAAGGCCCGCAACAGGCGCAGGGATTGCCACAGCTTGTCGATTATCCGCCCGGCATCGGTAGCAACCTTTTGCAGGGGCTTTTGCACGAACCCTTCGACCAGCAGTTGGTCCAGCGCCAGGATCTCGTCGCCCCACTCCGACACCGAGTCAGTTGCTGGATACCGTGCCGCAACCGAAAGCTCGTCGCCGCGCACCCTCCGCCATGGCGGCGGAGCCTCGTCGAGCTGGCTGATCTTGTACTTGAGCGAGTCCAATGGGTGGGGCCAACGCATCCTTGCAATGGCGTACGACAAATCCCCAGCGAGGATTCTCGAATAGACAATGGCTCACGCCGCTAGTCTTTCGTTACGGTCGTCTTGGCTCGCGTCAATCTATCAACGCCTCGAGCAGCCGGCACGCCACTGCCCTCCTTTTTGCCGGAAGTCTGCGCAGCAACTCCAGCACGCGGGTCTCGACATGATCCTGGGCGAAGTCGGCCAGCGTCACGGCCACTTCAAATTCGTCTCCAGTCGGACGTATATGGCCACGACCAGTCGCCAACCACTCGAATCGAACTCCGGTCATCGTCGCAACCTGGGCGAGGTTGGCGGTGCTGGGTGATGTTCCTGCTGACTGCTCCCACTGCGCGACCGCACTGCGACTAATCCCCAATCGTTCTGCGATGTCGACTTGGGACAACTTCGCGTCGCATCGCGCGCGCCGGAGTCTGGCTGGCATAAGGACATTAAGCGCCTGCGTCTATGGGAGGACATTTCGCCGGTTAGCATTTCTAACACAACATTGCCAAGAATCACTAACCTTGTCGAAAATCCTTCGTGAAAAACGGAATGGCTTTCGCTCAGGTGAGCCGGGCTAACTCCCCACGCGTTTGCCTTATCGCCAATAGCCGGGCATTAAACACGCGAGGTATTGGGGAACTGGGTAGTACTGCAGGCCGTGAAACAACAAGTCGCGGCTGCCGCCCGCGCGCGGGCTTTCGCTTCAACCAACAGAGCGTCGGCAGCGTGCACCAGTACCGCTGCCGATGCGCACGAATTGGCGTTTGTAAATCTCAAACAGGGGCAAGTGACAATGGATTGCATTTTGAAGGCGCTGGCATGGTGTCTGCTGGCATCGACGCCAGTCACTTCATGGGCTGCGGGTTCGCCATCGCCCAGCACCCGCCCAATGACCAAGCCAGCTCCAAGTCGAACGCTGGCTGCAGCATTGATTGGCGGAGACGAACTACACGTCTTTGACTGTCGCATGCATCAGCAGTTCGACGACAATTCCTGTGTCGAACCGTCGCTTGCCCAGCAATTTAATGCATCAGCGTTCGACAGCTTGATCGGGGGCGGCGTCGTCTTCGACCATGTTGTTCAAGAGTATGACTTCCGGTTCACCGCCCCGGATGGCGTCGTTTCCGACTACAAGTGGACGCTAGAACCCGACTCTTTTGCATCCTGCCCAGGCGCCTACTACAACGTCTTTGTTGACGGCACCTCGATATGGAAGACGTGCTACGACGGCGGTGTCTACCAAGGCCACCCGCCGTATCGCAAAGCCGGCAACTGGAAAATTGAACTCCTCGAGGACGGGGCAGTGAAGTGGACAGCCTTCGCTTCCCTGAAGGAGGGAGAAATCCACAAGGACTCCGGCGACGACCAGACTGGATTGATCTCCCAGCCGCTCCAGTTCCCGCCTGTCTACAGTCTTCGGCATTACGACGGCGCCCTGGTCGATGCTGCTCAAAGCAGCCATGGCCAGCCAACCAATGTGTCATTCACGATCGCTGGCCCGGCCAGGGCAGGCGGCTCGGCAATCAGTCCCGCCTATCCGGATCACGGCACCAGCCAGCAGCTCAACGTAACGCTGGGGAGCAAGACTGGAACGTACACCGTCAACGCCACTTTGACCGGAGCCAAGCTGGCCAGCCCGTTTACGTTCAATGCGGCCACCCGGCTGACGCCAAACGACCACGGCGACAACGCGGAAGGAAACGGAAACGAGACCTGCTCCTCGATGGTTGGCGACCCGATTGCCGTGGGCATTGGCAACAGTTTCCAGCAGGAAGCCGACTATGTCCGCACCGGCTTGTCCCCGCTCGAGTTCGTGCGCTCGTACAACGCACTGGGTTCGCGTTCGACGTTGATGCTGAATTACTGGACGACAACCTTCGATCGCTCAGTGACGCCTCCCGCAATCGCGGGCGCGCCCGTCCGGATCCGTCGCCCAGATGGCCGGGTCATCCCTTATTTTCTCGTCAATGGCGGCTACGTCACCCGCCCGTACTGGCACGGTGTCCTGCGTGCAGTTGGAAGTGGCTGGCAGTACGTGGACGAGGACAACGTCACCGAAAACTATGACGCCCAGGGCCACTGGACAACCATCAGCGACGCTGACGGAAGGATGCTCACAGCAACGTACACCAAAGGGCTGCTCACCAAGGTTGCGGCCAATACTGGCGAGTTCCTGATCTTCACGTACAACACCTACAACCAGCTGGCGACGGCGACCGACCAGGCCAATCGCGTCTGGACGTATACGTACGACGGATATTCCAACCTCACCCAGGTCAGGCAGCCCGACGGCGTTTACAAGACTTACCACTACGAGTCATCGGCCAGCCCGTTCCTGATCACCGGCGAAAGCATCGGAACGACTCCGACAGCGTCCCAGGCCCAGCGTTATGTCACATGGGAGTTTGACTCCGCCGGCCGAGCGACAGTCAATTACTTCGGCAACGTTGATAACGGCACCAACCAGAGGCGTTTTGACATCGCTTACAACGATGCTGACGGTACCCGTCTGGTTACGGACGGTGTGGGCAATCAAAGTCTCTACAAGACGCAGCTTATCAACGGGCGCGGTTTCGTCGACGGAGTGGTTGGGCCGGGCTTTTCGAGCTGCGGAGTGGCTGATTCTGAAGTCGTTCGCGACGACCTGATGAATGTGACCAGCGCCACCGCGTTTGGTCGCGTAACTCAGTTCGGGGGCTACGACGCGAAAGGCCAGTACGCGGTCAAGATCGAAGCGGCTGGAAAGCCGGACGCCAGGCGCACCGAATACACGTACGATGCCCGCTTCATCGGCAAGCCCACGGTGATCACAGAGTCTTCGGTCGCACCGGGCAAGGTAAAAGCGACCCGGCTGACGTACGATGCGGCCGGCCACCTTGCCGCAACGGAAGTTTCGGGGTTCCAACCGGATGGAACGCCTGTCTCGCGTAGCGTCGCTGTTCAATACAACGGCCCGTACGGCCAGGTCTCGCAAATCGACGGACCGCGCACAGATGTCGCCGACATCACCTATTTCGACTATGACTCGACGACCAAGCGTTTGTTGCGCGTCACTGCAGCCAATGGTGTCGTTGAAAGAAGCAACATCACCTATACGCCAACGGGCAACGTCGCTTCGGAAGACCGGCCGAACGGCGTGCACGTGGCCTACAGCTATTACGCCGGGAACGATTTGCTGAAGTCGGTGACGGAGACCGCGACCGGCATGGTCCGCTCGGCAACCTGGACGTATACCGACCGCCGGTTCGTCCAATCCATCACCTTCAGCGACGGAGCGCATCCAGACCTGGCGACGATTTTTGCCTATACCGCTGCCGGCGATCTCGCGAGCGTGGCATCCCCAGGGGTCGCGCAGATCACCTACAGCTACGATCATGCCGGTAACCGCCTGCGCGATAGCAACACGTTCATCGGCGGCAGCGAGTATCGCTGGGTGCAGCGCATGTTCGACGAGTATGGCCGCGTACGCCAACTCATCAATCCGGACAACACGTCATTCACGTACTTCCATCCGGAAGGCACGTTGACGCACGCAATCGACGGGCGCGGCAAGGACACCACATACCAGTACGACGATTTCAAGCGCCTGATCCAGGTGGTGCAACCAGGCCAACTGCCGACGCAATTTGGCTACGACGTCCAGGACCGCCTGACCAGCGTGACCGATGCCAACCAGGCCACGACACTGCAGACCTACGACGACCTCGGAAACCGGCTGGGGCTGAGCAGTCCCGATACCGGCATCGCGACCTTCGATTACGACGCTGCCGGCAATCCCACCCGCGCCACCGACGCACTGTCGCAGACCACGACTTCCACGTTCGATGCGTTGAACCGTGTCAAGACTGTGGACCGGGCCGGTACGGCCGATGATGAAACGTACGCGTACGACAGTTGCGCCAACGGTGCGGGCAAGCTTTGCAGTGTCAGCAACGGGATCGGCGACTTCGTTCGCTACGAGTACGATCCGCTGGGCCGCATTACAAGGCAAACGACCAATGCGGGGACGGTGTCCTATCAACGTGATGCGTCGGGTGCGGTCACGGATGTGACCTATCCCTCGCTGCGCGTCGTCCACTTCCTGCATGACGCAGCGGGGCAGACGACGGACGTATCGGTGACCGATGGTGCCAACACGTATGTGCTGGCACGCCACATCCAGCATCTTCCATTTGGCCCAGCCAGCGGTTGGAGCGACGGCAACGGCCTGACGGAAGTCCGGCAGTACGACAAGCAATATCGGCCCCTGCGTTTCACCATCAGCGGCGCCACCACGATCGATTACAGCCGTTACGACGGCAACAGCAATCTACTTCAGCGCAATGTATACGGCGATGCGCAGAGCTTCACCTACGATGCCATGGACCGGCTGGCTGCCGCCTCCGGTGCGTTTGGTGAGCGCAGCTACGGCTATGACCCCGCGGGCAATCGCACCAGCCTGACTGCTGACGGACAGACCACCCTGTCCAGCTACGAGCCACAATCCAACCGACTGCTGGCCGACGGTCAATGGACCTACCTACGCGACGCCAACGGCAATGAAACCGAACGCAAGGCGCCGGATGGGCATGGTTGGGACTTGACGAGCACCGCAAACAACCGGTTGCTCGGTATCACCGACTTGCAGAATCCGGCCATGGTACTGGGCGGATACCGGTACAACGCCCTCGGACAACGCACCGTCAAAGGCACCCCCTATGGCGACACGCGTTTCATCTATGGGTTGTCCGGGGAGTTGCTCGCCGAGCTGACGGCCGAAGGCAGCGTGACCCAGGAGTATGTCTACCTGGACGGCGCGCCGATCGCCTTGCTGGGTGTGCCGACCGCGACGGACGCCCCCTTCCTTGCGGACCAGATCATCGACAACCCGGCGAGCGATCCCAATTGCGCCAGCAAGAAGGCCAGCCTCGCCGTCAATGGCAGCTACCTGCAATGTGCGGTCGGGACTCATTGGTACTTCCTGTCATGGCCGTGGGAGCCGCCGGTCAGCGGCGACTACGACGTTTCGGTCATGGCCGCCTGGACCTCGACGCAGCAGTGCTACACCTTCAGTCTCGATGGCCGGTTCTGCACCACTGCCGGGATGCCGGCGGGCAGTTGGTTGTCTTTGGGCCGGCATCACATCGGCGCAGGGTTGACCGAACCGGGCATCGAATCGTCCTTGCACACCTCAGCCATCAACATGGACGCGATTCGCTACGTGCTAGTCCACAGGGACCTGACCGACCGCGATTACAAGTATGTGCATACCGATGCGCTTGGAACGCCGCTACGCGTCACGGACAAGACCGGCACCGTGGTCTGGGAGGCGAGCTACGATCCGTTTGGAAGGGCGACGGTGGATGAAGACCCCGACGGCAATGGGGTTCACCAGACGCTGAACCTGCGGTTTCCGGGGCAGTATTACGACGCTGAGAGCGGGCTGCAGTACAACTACCACCGCGACTATGACCCGGCGGATGGACGCTATCTGGAGAGCGATCCGATTGGGTTGGCGGGGGGAATTAATAGCTATTCCTATGTCGGGGGGGATCCGATCGGAAATGTCGATCCGCTCGGATTAGAGCAGGGCGTGGCATATACAGCGATCTATGCGGGCGATGGTGGAGTTCCGCAACAGACGTATATTCCGGTAAATGTTCAAGTAGGTCTCGGAGTTACAGGAACCGGAATCATGTCAATAAACGGCGAGTTCGGCGTCGGCATTGACACCAACGGTCGGGCTTGTGGCTATCGGAAGGTTTGCACGTCTAACATTGGCGACAATATCGGAGCCTACGCCGGAGGCGGCGTTGCCTGCTCAGCAGGAACTGGCGGTTTATCGCGCGGCTTGTCGCGCACAACCCAGTATGTTTTGGAGGGTGGAGAATGGATTACCGCAGGTGGGGGTGTGGAGGTTGACCAAGGTTCAGGTGCAGTGAGTATTGGCCGCGGGCTTATTGGCGTCGGCCAAGGCGGCTTCATTGGTAAGTCAACTTGCGAAACGCGCATGGTTTGCTGGTAGGAGTTTAATATGTTCCGCGGACTTCTCATCGGAATAGCAGGCGTTATCGTCTGTTTTGCTGGATATTTGGTGGGCTACATAATTCGGCCGATCGGTATCCTAGTAATCATCGCTGGCGTCTGCACTGTATTTGTCGGATTTTACTTACATGTCTCAGTTTTCATCGAACGAATAAGCAAAAGAAGACATGATGGTTAATCCAACTATCGGGTCAGATCCATTTTTCCAAAATGGCTAAATCCGAGCATTTAGCTGCACGAGCGACGATGCGTGGAAGAGCACCGATTGCGTTCCGGGTGTGCCGACCGCGACGGACGCCCCTACCTGGCGGACCGCGCCAGTGCTCGGCGCAACCGCATCAGTTCGGCTTGCTCGAGTGAGCGTCGGCCAGACCCCGGAAACGCTCCCTTCTCGCCATGTGACTGCATGGTCTGATTCCACTTGTACAGCCGATTGCGCGGCACTCCGAGTTCGCGCGAGAGCTGAGCGATTGACTTATCGCCGCTACGCATCTGCCGCACTGCCTCACGTTTGAAGTCCGCCGTGAATTACTGACGCTTGAGCATCGAATACCTCCGGGACGATTGTCCCCGTTATCAGGTGTCCTAAAACCCGGGCCGCTCCAGAGCCGAGGGTGCCTGATTCAGTGGACAGGCGAACTCTCGAAGACGCGTGAAAAATGGCTACCCTTGCGGCCTATTTTAAGTTCTTGGATCAAGCTACCGTCAAACCTACCGTCAATCGCGCGCATTGATCGCCGGGAGCTTGAACTTGAGGCTCTTCTCGCCTTTGGGGATTTGCCCAACCGCATACGCTCTAGGAAAGACTTCGTACGTGGAACTCTTTGTCGAACGCCGTACTCCCGCCGATCGCACATCGAGCCCGCGTCGTGCTTCGATTAGAGTGTGCGGTGTGACCGACCCGTCCAAGGTGATTGACGTCAACCTGTTCGATGATCCGCGCTCCGGGAACCTCACGGGCCATCGGGTATGGGCGCCTAAGTATCGCCTCGGCTGAGACGCGCGATGGCCAAGCCTTTTTTCGACCGTGATGCGTGGCAGGAGTGGTCGCCATCGCTATACCAAATCGTTGAAGCCCAGGTTCCCGCAGTAGTGCTCGCGCAGTTCTCTGACCAGGTCGAACCCGGCTGGATCGAATGGCTCGATGCCGAAACTACACGGGTCACGGGCCACGCTAGCCACCTCGTTGAGGACATCCATCGAACGCTGCTGGCTCAATTCGCCGGCATTCGCGTATTCCACGGCACCCGGCTTCGATCGCTGCAGGACATCTCCCAGAGTGGCTTCGTTGCGTGGGATGCAGCGTCGCTGGTGCGATTGGCGCGTGAGCGGTTTGGGCCGTTCGCCGACCCCGCTGCGCTCGAGAACGCGATCGCGCATGCCCAACCGCACGTGCGAGCGGACCACGTGTATACCTTCTCCGCCTTGAGCATCGCGCTGCAAGCCCATGACGATGATGCTCCTGCCGGTCGCGTGCCGGCCTTTTCGTCGGCGGGCGGCGAATGGCTACGGACAGTGGCTGCCGGCCTAGGCGCCGATGTCGACCCTGCACCCACCATCGGTTACCTGTTTGCCCTCGATATTCCTTGGCACCAGTGCTCGGACGACACCCAGTGGGCGATCGCGCAGCACGCACTGACGGCCAGCCTCATCGTCACGCGCCTGGACCGTCGTCGCTTTCGCATGGCCTCAGGGCCCGAGTGCGTGGCGATTCCTTCCAATGTTCCGCCATCCGCCATCGCCGCATTTGCCGAGACCGACGCGTGGGTGGGCAAATCGGTCCGACCCGATCAACTCCAATGGAGGCGATGGCCACTCTAGAATGAGACCCCGCACTCAAATGTCCTCGCATGGCCCCGTCGATGTCGAAAGAGCCTGACACGGATTCCGCCTCACCCCCGCTCCGCGCCACGAGTGGGGCGGGCTTCGACTTCGAGGACCGCGTTAGCGCGTGGCTTCTCGTCAAGATGCTCTTGGGTGAGCCCGTACCTGCCATTGGCGGCCGAGGTACAGCCATCCAGGCGCAGGTGAACGCCCTGGGCTGGAAGATCGATGATTTGCTAGTCACCAGCGTTCAGAACGATGGGGCCGTTCAAAAACTGGCGATGTCCTGCAAGGGCAATGTGCAAGTGTCAGGGACCGCGCTTCCCTCCAGCTTCGTGCAAGCCGCATGGGCACAGTGGAACCACCCCGATTTGCCGCTTTCAACCTCCCATGATCACCTGGCGCTGGTCACCGCGGCTCGGAATGCCAAGTTCGATGCGACTTGGTACGAAGTGAAGAATGCTTGCGCAAGCGCCGACGTGGCGCTGGGTCTGGGCCGCATTCGCGGCAATCCGAATCAATCTCTACTGTTCGATAGCGTGCGAAAGAAGGCCGCCACGGAACTGGCGTCCGAGGCTGAGACGGTCGAGCTAATTCGACGCCTCGAGGTTTTGCCGATCGAGATGCACTCCGCAGATGCCCTACGCGAGAGCGAGGCAATCGGCCGATGTCGCCAGCTTTTGGTGACTGGCGATCTCACAGAGGCCGAGCAGCTGTGGGAACGCCTGCTGCACATCGCAAAAAAGGCCCGGCTTGAGCACGGTACCGTCACGTTGCTCGCCGCCTGGGAACAACTGCGTGCTTCGTTCGCGCTGCGGGAACATCCAGATTACCGATCCGACTGGACGATTCTGCAGGCGTATTCGGCCGACCAGCGCGACAGCATCGACACGGCGTTGCCGAACGGCCATTGTCTGGAGCGACCCGCGGAATCCGCTAAGTTGCTCGAAGCCTTGCGCGCGGACGTGGTTACCATCATCACCGGCGAGTCGGGTAGCGGGAAATCGGCGCTGGCCAAACGGTTGCTGGACCGGGAACTGCCCACGGCCGCACAGCTTTGGCTGAATCCGGACGTGACGGCGATTGTTCTGTCTGCCGCTCGGCGAGGAGCCGCCAATCTTCGGCACGGCCTACGTGAACTGTTGCGCGGGACCAGCGCCCGCGAAAACGCGCTCGTGCTCGACGGCGCTGAGCGCCTCGATGCAGCTGCCCTATCCGCTTTGATGACGTCGCTGTCTGGCTTGGCGGCGGGAGCCGCGGCCGACCACCCACCGCACTGGCGACTAGTGATTACCGTGCAGCCGCGGGGACTGCCTCAGCTGATCACGACATTTTCCGGCTATGCAAGTCGCCTAGTTGAACTGGGTCCGTTGTCTACGCAGGAAGTGAAAGAGGCCGTAGAGGCATCGCCCGCTCTAAGGTGGCTGACAAGCCACGAATCGACGATCGAGGCATTGACGACCCTGAAGGCGCTGGCTTGGGTCTTGGGCGCGGGAGTGGTGACGCCTGCGGTAACCTTCGCTTCCCATATCGCTGTCGTGGACGCGCTGTGGCGGTACTGGACTCAAGAAGATGTCCCGACGCAGGCGCTGCTCATGCGGCTGAGCGAGCGCGAAGCGGGCTCGGAACGCAGCTTCCCAATTTCCACTCTGGACCCGGGACAACAGCAGGCGTTTCAAGCAAGCCGAGCATCCCTGCCATTGCGTCTGGATCCCGACACCAATCACCTGCGATTCGAACACGACCTGGCGGCCGATTGGGCGCGCTTTCAGCGGCTCAAGGAGCTGTCGAATGAGCCGCAAGCCTGGACGGCACTCGCGTCGAACCCATTGTGGACCAATGCGCTACGCCTGCTCGGACAGCACCTGCTTAGACGCCCCGCGAACGGTGTCACCGCCTGGGACGAGGCGTTCCAAGTCGACAGTTCACACGCAGGACTGGTTCAAGGCATATTGTTCGACGCGATCTGTCTGGATCCCCAGGCCCATCATTTTCTGACCGAGCGAGCGGATTGGTTCCTCGAAGAGCGCGGCCGGCGGCTCGGCCAGCTGCTCACCCGGTTTCTCCACATTGCCACGGTGCCCGCGCAGCCCATCCAGCCATCGAGCGGCTGGTTCGAGCTGTACGCCGAAACGTACCGCCGCGCGATCGTGATTGGGCGCTGGCTGCCCGTGCTGCGCTTTGTTCTGGCGCAACAGAGCAGACTGGAGGGATTGCTCTCCCCCCCACTCGCCCGACTCACGCGCACGTGGCTAACGCAAACCCCCGCCACACTGGGCGAGAACCGGCCGACCCCCTTCCGACACGAACTCACCGACCTGGCTTTGGCGGTGGTTCGCACGATACAGGTGCACAAAGGCTCCGGAGACATCCTGACCGACTTGGAGCCTGACTTTTATGCCGCGATGCTCGCCGGACTAACGGATCGACCCACCGAGGTCACAGCGTTGGCCCTTGAGCTGAGCGGACGAAAGGCGATCACCACTGAGACCGCCTCACGGATTCAGGCAATCGTCTCCGAGCGCCGAGCCCAACATGAACAACGCTTGGCGGCCGATCCCGATCTCCGCGCACGCTACGAAGCGGTCCGAACGATGGGGATGGTGGGCGGCCTGGAGCGAAAAAAACTACCGCCTTGGCCAATCGGCGCAAGCTACGAGGTGGATCAGGACTTTCGAAAAGCCTGCTTCAAGAACGGCATATTGGAGCCGCTGATGCGTGGTGCCCCCGCCGTCGCGGCGGAAGTATTGCTTGCGCTGATCGTCGAGGACAAGCCCGAGCGAGAGTCTAATGTCGGCCCTTATCCATCCCGGGAACGTCTCGGTCTGGATTATCCGATTGATGTGTACCCCTCGATCTTTTGGAAAAGTCCGTTCTGGCCATTTCTCAAGATTGATCCCGATCACGCCATCGAGACGTTGCTGCACTTGGTCGAATTCTGCACCGACCGCTGGGCTGAAGGCGTCGAAAGCTCACGTGCGCCAGGCATCGTACTTGCTGTGGCAGATACCGATCGAACCTTCGTCGGCGATCCGGACGTACTCGTTTGGTCGCAGGTCACCTCTCTGCAAACGGGAAACCTGCAATGTGCCCTCGACAGCCTCGAGCGGTGGCTCGTGTTGAGGATTGACGCCGCTGTGGACGTATCACCTACCGTTCGCCGGTTGCTGTCCAGCTCGAACTCGATGGCCATCGTTGGCCTGCTAATCAATGTGGGTAAGCACCAGCCGGCACTGTTCGAAGGGCCTTTGTTGCCGTTGTTAGCGAACCCCAAGCTTTACGCCTGGGACGCGCTTAGGGTCGAGCACATCGAATCTAATTTGGGGGCCAATTTTGCTTTGGCAGGCGACGAGATGTTTGAGCTTGCCAAGAGTTGGGTTCTGGCTCCTCACCGTCGTCGCGAACTGGTGGACGTTGCCATCGGGTTGGTCCTGTCCAATTCGATCGTTGCAGATGAGGTCCGAGGCTGGACAACGCGCTGGTCAAACCCCGAAAACCCGAAGGGGTCGATCGAACAACGCTTCACCGCGGCTCGGCTCAACCGAGAGAACTACCGGACCACCGACGTTGAGACAGTGGTCTTCGTTCTTCCCGTTGAATTGGCTCAAGAGGTACAAGCGTGGCAGCAAACCCATGCGCCGGCACAGAGGCAACTCACGGCGCCGTCGCAGTGTCAAAAGCTGCTGGAGGCGAATCAGCTGATCGATGATGAAACGGCCACGGCGCTTTGGGAAATCATGGCCTTGCCGCCTCAAGAAGAAGACTGGGTGCAACAGCGTTGCGAGTGCGCCATCGCGGCGGTTCTCACGGTACTGGCGCCGGACTGGCTTTCATGTAATGCCAAGGCCAAGGCCAACGTAGAGTCGATTTTCGAATCCGCACTCACGTCGCTGCCAAAGACCGCTGAGGAATTAAGCAAGGCACGATTCCCCACTACGCACTCTGGAATGGATTTCGTTGCGGTGGCTCTAACGCGGAAGTGGACCCTAGAGGCATCCACCGAGGCGGACCAGCGCGTGGTCCGGCTACTGACGAGCGGCGATAGCTTGGCGGCCAAGGGCGCCGTGGCCGCTGCCTACCACTACCGGGACATCCTCGGTAATCGCTGGTGGCGCTTGTTGTACGTCGGGGTGCTTTGGTCCGGCCTCACCATGCTGGCGCCGCGTTACGGAGACGTCGATGCCGTTTGGCGCATTTGGGCGAACTGGTGGAAGCGGTTACACAAAGTGTCCCTCCGCATGCCTTGCACCCCGGAGGCCCTAGACCTCGCGCGAGTCGACGCCGGATGCAAGCGGCTCATGTTCCGCCGTCAGATGCGAGCCTTCCTGGTCGACTCGTCGCGACGGCATCCGGATCAACTCGCCGGAGCGAACCTGGACACGCAGGTCCTTGATGACTTGTTTCAGTGGTTGTTGCAAGGCCCAGGCTCGTGGAACTCAGACGTGGAGCTGGTCTTGGTGTCCCGGTTCTGGGCACTAGAGGTTGCGCGGGCGCGCGATCGCGTCAGTGCAGACGATGACGAGCTTCACTTGCCGGGACAGTTCGCTTACCACGTTCTGGAAAAACTGGCTGGTCTCGCGCTTACCGAACCGGAGATCGGCGCCAAGCGCGTCTGGCTACAGGTGCTCGAGCTCGGACCCGCTGCCCATTACGCCATCCAGCATTTTGTTAGGGCGCTGTTCCTGGGATTGTCAAAAGGGGCGGATCCGCAGCGGTTCGAATTGGTTTGGCATGCGCTGGCCAAATATTCCCTCGACACAGACTGGAATTCGCCTAGGTTGTGGTTCTACGGCGAGCAAATGCGACGGTCCATCCTCGGGTTCGGCAGTGAATGGGCACTCGACAAGCTGCCGCCGGGGGCAGCCCTTCAAATGCAGGCGACCTATGGCGACTGGGCGAAAACTCACCTTGGGCGGGAAGACAACCTCGCTTCTTTCTGCCTTTTCCTGGCCTCACCCTTTGGTGCCCCGCTTCGGTTTGACGGCCTGTTGTGGATCGATGCCGCGCTCAACGCGCCCAATAGGTCCATAGGATTCCATCGCCATGCCTGCGGGGACGCACTCATCGATTTGATCGTCACCATGCTGCAGAACGATATGGACGCCCTCCGCAAACGGATCGATGAGCACGCCGCGCTGCTAGACATTGCCGCCGCGCTGGCTTCCACAGGCCGCCAGGACGCGCTTGCCATCCAAGATCGCTTACGCGCGGCATTTACGGGCTAGCGGCGGCTGTGGGCTGCCTCCGTCGGACGTCAACCAAATCGCACGGGAGACGCTAACGCCACCGCACTGGGTGCACGGCCGAAATCGGCTAGTGTTTGAGCCACAGCGTGACGCACCTGAACCGCCCGTGGCAGGTCTTCGCCGGCGGAGCCGGTCTCCAATGAACCACACGGCTCGGCCACCTGGCGCAAATCAACGCAGGCATGTCGCGGGGCAGGTCAGGAATACGCCGAAGCCGAGCCGATTTTCTTGCGCGGAGCTGCTGTAGGTCTCCGACTCCCCCCGCAAGAGAATTCCAGGGGCAATTCCGGCTAGCGGGTTTTAGCTCCAGAGAGCCTCGTGGCAAATCTTACTTCCGGAAGTGGGTCTTTGCGCGCCTCTTCTAAGATTCGGGTAAGCGCATCCCTGTCCCTGCTGTCGTTGCTGTCGCTGCTTGCCCTAAGAAGCCCTCCAGCAAGCTTGGCACATGCTGAGCGCAAGAGAGAGACACTGATTGCTTTTTTGCTGCCTGGAGCGACGTTTCCATAATCTGAGCTGTCGAAAATTATGGGTACGGTCTCGATGAGCGAGCTGACATCATCCGAAGACAGAAACCCTTTTTTTAACATTTCATTGGCTGTCCAAAGCAACGCTGGCAGACCAGCCGCCGTGGCTGATCCAAGCAGGTAAATCATTCTCGAAATCAATCGAGCAGTTGTTGGCGATGCCGCCAGCTCGCTCCACTTCAACAGCGCATGGGATGATGAAGCGACTTGATTTGCGTTATGCCTAAGTAGCCCTCGCCTAACTATCGCCTCGACTCTCTTGGAAAAGTGTTCATGTGCAACCGCAAAGTAAACGAATGCCTCTACGCATTCCCCTGAATTGGCATGATTGCAAAAGGACTGCAGTTTTTGAAAATTCTCTTCCGTAAAGCAAGAAATAGGTAGTGCTGGAACAACGGACCATGCGAGCACTTGTTCAATCAATTGACTTCTTTCTCTTTGCTCCCGCTCAACAAAGCCAAACGGGTCTCTATCTTCCTTGGCTCGCCATGCAACAAGTCGGTCGAAATAATTTATTGCTTGGCTGCCATCGGGGCGCGTTACTGACTTCTGCATCTGCGCCGCATTTGCTATTTCTGCTAGCCGATCGCGAGAAAATAGGGTTTGATCAGGAATGTCGAACAAATATCTACTAACAGTTTCCTTTACAGCTGCTACATCCTGCGATGGCAGAGCTAGCAGCGCATTGGCAAACAGCCCAGTTGCTGGCACCTCTCTATAGTCTGGCTGATGACCCCACAGGTTGACCGCAATATCACGTTGTTCGTCACCGGATAGAAATTCGCTTTCATGCAAGGGTAAAAGTCGCATTAACGCAGCGCCTCGTTTTGAGGAGCGAGTGGTGGTTTGATCGATAATTTCGCCAATTCGGCGGCTCAACTTTGTACTTGTCATTCTTTCGCCTGGAAATCTGATAACCGGATTAGGCCATCTGTCATGGTCGTCCAGCCCCAATTCAGACTGAAGAGGAAACGACAAAGAATCCGTAAGTAGCTCCTGCTGTTGGTCTTGCGGAACACCTTCAAGTGCGTACTTAAGCAGATGACCTAGCGCATCGAACAGCCAGAAGTGATGCAGAGCGGGATTTTTGCCGAGGTTTACCGCCGATCTGAACAGCTCCTTAGATTTTTCTGGCGTTGCACGAACTGAGGCGCGCGCTAGTACTTCAAGACATACTCGCAGCCTTTCAATTGCAAAACCTCTTGCCTCTCCCTTTCCCTTCGTGCATTCCGTAGCCCAATAATTAACTGCACTGAGGCACTGATTTAGCAAGCTGTCAGATTCGAATTCAGTGAGAGACGCCATCTTTGTCCTAGCAAACATCCTTCGAAGAACACTTGAATCGTCGCTGTTTGCCGCGCGAACGGCGAGTGCAATTCGAGAAGTGTTATCGAGGTCATCTATTTCCACCAGCTGGCAGGCTGGTTCGACAAGCAGGCTCAAATGGTGCCAACGCAATGGGATTCCGACGTCGTTAGATATGCCATCGAGCAACAATAGTGGATGCAACTCGTTACTAAACGTCACTGCGTTCGAGTTGTCCTTGTAATGCCCAGGCTCAAACAGCGGCTCAATTTCATTACGCTTTTGCTGTTTATCTAACGCCTCTGAGATTCGTCTACGGAGGTGGTCGATTTGGTCGAACGGGTTGCATTTTTGATCGTTGTAGATTGATGGGAACGGTTCGAGGCCATTCCCCGGCGTCAGCGCGTCAACGCCCCGTACCAACCAATGCGCCCAAGCAAGACGAGAAAGAACAAAAATGGAATTTCGATCATTCCGGTGCTGACCCAACAGCTGCCGATAAGCCGCAGTTATCAGGTCTTGCCCTTCTTGGAATCTTCCAAGTTCCGCCAGAAGCGCCCCCTTCCGTAACTTCCAGACGGGATCTGGTTCCGCAATTTTTTCGGCCAAAGAACCCAAACCTGCGTAATCGAGACTGTCTCGAGCAAGGATGGCCATGTGGTATGCGACTTCGTTGGAGCTGTTCGGCCAATGCTTGACATTTGCTTTCAATATCTCCTTGGCAGTGTCTGCGATAAGTATCGACCTGGGATCGTCAGACCAACGCTCGTTCTTCAACAATAGCAACGCAAGCTCAAGCTGCTGTTTGATTGAGAGGATGCAAGCTTTGGAAGGATCACACAACGTTAAAAGCTCCTCAGCAAGCCACATTGGGGTGGCCTGATAAGTCACCTTCTGCCGCCAAGCGATTTCATAAAGCATTTTCGCTCGGCTATCCCGCGACATTGCGGAGAGATATGCCGCGGCCGGGAAAGGATCACTGATTTGATTTTGCAGCTTCCAACGCAATTCAACAGGGCAGACCAGCCAGCCTGGGTAGGACATACGATCTGCTTCAAGTGCAGGCAACTTGTCTTCAAGCCTCGCTGCCGCGTGGCCAGGATCCGCTGAGCGCGAATCTAGTTCCTTAGTAGTCAAGATCGATCTATGAAGGTCACTGGGACACCACTCCCACGATCGCCTTGGCTTTAAGCTCTTTAAGGCACTTAGGAAGAACTCCAATGCCCGGGTATGCTTTGTATCTTCGTCAAACTCATCTACTAGCTCACCTAGGTCGATAGGTACAACGTTGATGGAATCTAAGTATTTTCGCTTCGCTGCTGTCAGCTTGAGCGCGCCAACGAGATAGATGCGCCGAGCACTCGCGTCCAATTGATCGCGCACCCAACCTGCCCACTGCAGAAAGTTTGGATCATCTCCGGAAAACCCTACCAGGCATAATTCATTTTCAATGAACACTTGGCGAGCAAAGTTGACGAATGCAGCCTGTTTTTGCCGATACTTTCTATAGTCCTCTTGGGTGAATACCAACTCCTCGGTCAGGTTAACGGTGCCGTGAAGCTTGACGATGCGCGGCGAACACGCGCTGGAAAGGTCCTCTTGCCTGGTAACGATGTTGTAGACGGGCTTGTTCACGTCATTTGAAGCACGTTCCAGCAAGGTGTCCCAGTTTGTGGTCAGCACATCAGACCAAGGCAACTCAAGAAGGGTTTTGTGCAGCGTACCTGGCGACCAAGCAACGTCGTTCATTTCCTTCTTGATGAGGTCGTAGAGGGCCGGCCTGCCAAAATATGCGCAGTACTCCTCAGCAAGACGCAGTGGATCAGCCCTGCTATCTGCGCCTAAATCCTTTGCCAAAGCGCCTGACAGGTCACTCCACAGTGGAAGCCTGCTATTGCTATCACCGGTCGTAGCCGCACCTCTGCTAAATCCGGCCCCAACCATCACCGCGGCGCCGTGGAAAGCATTGTCGTCTCGCCAAAGCGCAGCTGCGAGCTTTTCCAAAGCTGGATAATCTGGAAGCGCAGTTATCGTCTTTGTTTCGTGTAACGCCACCGTCGTTGGCATGTCGCAATCCACTCCTGTTAGCTAAAAAGGATGTCAGCTGGCTCGTGATTGTCCAACCATCCGCCTTGCCGCTGGCGCTACATGCCAAATATGGTCAGGCCGCAGGATAATTTGTTGTTCAAGCGATGCTTCACAGCAACGTTGATAGGTGACTAATCTCAAGACCACATCGAGGCGAATCTTTTTCGACAGTTGCCAACAAATTGCAGATGGCGCGCATGCCACTCGCTCAAAGGCTAGATTTTTGTCGATGAAGCTCCACAACTAGAGCGCGACCAAATGCACATGGCAGCGATTGCCCTGGCGCTAGCTTGCCGACCGAAGGTTGTAGGCAAACAGTGCCCGGTCACCCTCACCAGGCTTGGGACCAGCACTAATATGTGCTCTACCCGCCCCTTGACTGAGCTAAATTGCCCACTGTCACTCTCTATTGCTTCCAATTGGCCTCTCGAAGACTGCGTCGAATCCAAGCTCAGCTGCCTCGCGTATCAGCACCTTGCTCTTAGGCATGCTGTGTGTCGCCACCAACCATTCGTACTTTGAGAAATCAATGGAGTCGATATTGATGTTCTTCCCATCTAGTTTCATACACACAGTGAACCGCCTGCCCGAGTCCCTTTTTTTGTAGGCATCGCAAAAGAGATGGCTTTCGATTCGCTCTCGCACGGTGTGGGAGTGACCTCGGTACACAACCGGTGCTTGCTGTGCTCCTAGCCTCAGGGTGCATCTGTTGTAGGAGATTGGCAAGGTTGTGGCAATGCAGTAGAAGCCAGGTCCTGCAAGAATGCTGGAGAGGTCGCTAGGCGATCGGATGACTTGCAGGCGCACTTGAGTTGGCAGCTTTGTGTCGTAGCTAATCTCTAGAAAGAATTTCTTAAAGTGCTTCGCCATGCCATCGAGGCAAGCTCGATGCATTCTGGTGAGCGCGGCAATGTCGTAGGTCACGGCTATGGCGGTCCAAATGCAAACGAATTGAACTATCCCGCGGTACATCGATTCTAGGGAGCGCGCGTACGCCCATTCACAACTGCAGGCAGAACTCGACTCAGTGGGGAGGTGACCAATCAAGAGGGTAAGCAACAGCGGCCTTTCCTCTTATCTTTCGAGCTCTTCTGGGGGTAGATACCCTCGAACTTATAGTCATTGGACCCAAGCCTAGAGGTCTCGAACGTCCCCCGGTAGACCTGGCAGCACGGCTATCGATCGAGGCGCCAGCAATTCGGCGGCCGACTCCGCGCAAGACGGTTCGAACGTAAGCCCGGCACATGCCATCAATAATTTTCCACATAGATTTGCCAAACACCCCAAGTCCACTTGGGTCACAAGCCGCCAGACGTTGACCTGCCGATACGTGTGCCACGGCTCGCCACCGAATCCTTTCCCGTCTACCCTAGTAGCGCGGCGCACATCATTGTCGCTGTGCGCAATGACCTTATGACGCAGAGTTTTGACGACATACTCGTGTAGCTGCCTATCAGCATCCGTGAGCCGCAATGCAGGCAAGTCGGCGAACTCCAAACACTTCACCGGCTCTGTACCTCTGTTACTGACGAACGGCCTTGCGTATGCCACGATCGCGGAAGTAAGCAACGCACGGAAAATTACGCAATCAGCCATAGTCGATTGCGTATGCGCCTGTGCTGTGGCTGCGCACCAAAGGGCATCGTTGAAGTCCATTTGGCTAATGGCAATACGAGCTTCCAGGCTCATAGTGATAGACCTCGCGCGTGATCGCTCATGGAATCTCGCTCGCGTGTTAGCCGTGATACCCCATGATGATCCCGGCCCCACATCCAACGCTCACCCTAACGGCCGTAGCATGGCCAGTGGGTACAGTGAAAGTTGCGAGCGAAATTCCAGGCCGTCGATAGTGCCTGATGCATTTCCTCCGTATGCCGAGGCCACCGAAATGATCGTCCTAACCATCACTTGCTCCTAAGAGGGCCGGGGCGCCGTTGCTTCGACTCCATGCGACCTGACTCCCTGCCGGGTGTGGTGGCCTAGGCTCCGGATGGGCAGATTGCCGCTATGCCAAAGCGATGACAGTCGGGTCTTATCACGATGGCCTGTAATATTTTTCTGAGGCGTAGTCGACGCCCTCGCTGCGATCGCGCCAATAGTGTGATCATCCTCGGCGTTCACGATCGAGAATTGGCCGATCCGCTTCTTGAAACTCAACGCGAACAGGTCGTAAGTCTGCTCACCGAGGTTTAGCAGAAGGTTCCGCTCGTAGTCCTGACCCCAAAAACGATCGACTCGCAGCCTGACCCCACCAAGATGCGCTCTAGCGACGGTAACTCTGACGGTAGGTGCACTAGCGAGCAGAGAAAGAAGCCCCGCCAATACGACGTTGCAGCGCACCATGCGAGGGAGCCCACCTCCACCAATGCAACAGAAGAAGCCGGCCCGCGAGGTCCGGCTTTTTTTGTGTTTGTGCGCCGTTGCGCTAGGAGGTTTTCGACCAGCGCTGCAGTCGCGCGCGCCAGGAGGCCATCCAGGCCGGTAGCTCGGCGGCGGGCATGGGACGCGCGATGAAGTAGCCCTGCGCCTTGTCGCAGCGGCTGCGCCTGACCAGTTCCCAGTCGTCGCGGTCCTCGACGCCTTCGGCGACCACGACCATATTCAGCTGCTGGCCGAGCGCGAGGCTGGCGTCGTAGATCGCGCGCGCCGTCGGATCGTGCCAGGCGTCGTGGACGAAACTGCGGTCGATCTTGAGCTCGTCGAACGGAATGTCGCGCAGCAGCTTCAGCGACGAATGGCCGGTGCCAAAGTCGTCGATCGACAAGCCATAGCGCTTCATCCGCAATCGCGCCAGGACCTCCAGTGGCGCGCGCTGGTCGAGCAACAGCCGGCTCTCGGTGATTTCCAGCACGACGTCCGACGGCGCCACGCCGGTCGCTTCCGATGCGTCGGTGATGAAGTCCACGAATTCGACCGAGGCCAGGTTGTCCATCGATACGTTGATGGCCAGGCGCAGGTTGATCCCCTGCGCGCGCCATGCCGCCGACTGCTCGAAGGCGGCGCGCAGGACAGCGCGGGTCAGCGCATCGATCAAGCCGTGCTCTTCGGCCAGGCCGATGAACTGATCGGGAAACACCAGGCCATCCACAGGGTGTTGCCAGCGCACGAGCGTCTCCACGCCGGACACCGCACCGGTGTCGACCTGCACCTTGGGCTGGTAGTAGTTGACCAGTTCGCCGCGTTCGATCGCCTCGCGCAGGCGTTCGGGCGGATAACGCTTGCGCGCGGGCGTGGCGACCGTCGCGCCGCGACTGGATCTTTCCAGCAGGGTCGACAGGCCGGCCAGCGAGAACGGTTTCCTCAAATGGCCCAGCAGCGGCACCCGGTGCGCACGGATCAGCTTCTCGGCCATGTGCAGCATGCGTTCGTCCTCGCCGCTGACCAGGATCAGTTCGCCACCGAACCCCTGCTCGACGAGCTTGCGCACGAACTCCACGCCATCCATCCCCGGCATGTTGAGATCCAGCAGGATCAGGTCGGGCTCGGCGCCAGGCGTCGCGGCCAGCCGCAGCGCGTCGTCGCCGTTGTCGCTGATGAGGGGCGGAGCAAAACCCAGCTCGATCAGCAGGTGCGCCAGCAGCTTGAGCATGAAGGGCTCGTCGTCCAGTACCAGCACCCGGATGGACGACCTATCCAGCAACATGCTCGGCGATCGATGCGTCCGACGCGCATGCGGCGTCGAGGAATGCATTGACGACGGAGAACTCCTGGTCGAATGCCGGCAACAGCAGCGCCAAGGTGTCGAAATTCTCCGCGCGACCCGCGGCTTCGATCTGCGAACACAACTCGCCCAGCGCCAGCGCACCGATGGTGCGGGCCGAGGACTTGAGCTGGTGGGCTTGCGCGCTGGCTTCGTGCGCGTCGCCCTGCACGCAGGCCGCGCGCAGGGCAGTCGCGATCCGCTCGGCGCCGTGCTGGAAATCCAGCAGGAAGCCACGCAGCACGCCGGCATCGTTGCCGACGAGGCCGGCGAGGACCTGGATGTCGACGGCCCGGCCGCTGGTACGTGTCAGCAGCCAACGATCGAGCGCGCGCTTGAGTTCGGCCAGTTGCAGGGGCTTGGTCAGGTAACCGTCCATGCCCGCCGCCTGGCAGCGCTCGGCTTCGCCTTTCAGCGCGTTGGCGGTGAAGGCGATGATCGGCATGCGGCGCCCATGGCGCTCGCTGGCGCGGATCGCCGCCGTCAGTTCGTAGCCATCCATGCGCGGCATGTGCAGGTCGGTAAGCAGCAGGGCGTAATCATCGTCCTGCCAGCGCTCCAGCGCCGATACGCCGTTGTCCTCGATGTCGGCGGCATACCCGAGCAGCGCCAGCTGCCGTCGGACCACGTCGCGGTTGGTCTCGTTGTCCTCGGCCACCAGGATCAGGCGCCCGGTGCGCCTGGCCTCATCGTGGCTGGGTGGATCGATGTGACCCAGGCGACTGCGCGACGCCGGCGTCCTTACTTCCTCCTGCACCCTGCCCGCCGCGGTGGCGACCGCGCGCAGCAGGCGACGACGCGTCATGACGTTGCCATCGATCGACACCAGGTCGGCATCCATGTGCTGGGGTTCGCGCGTGCGGCCACGGCCGATGTCGAGGAACCGTATTTCGAGTCGCCGCAATCCATGCGCCAGCGCGCGGAGCTCAGCCACGGACGTTGTCGATGCCGCCGAATCCAGGATCCAGACCCAGGGGCCGGAGTCCAGGGCGGCGGCAACCTGCGGCAACGCTTTCGGGTCTTCCACCCGCTCGACCTGCGCGCCGGCCGCCGTCAGGTAGGTGGCGATATCTGGTCCCAGGCCCGCGGTGCCACCGACAACCAGGCAGCGCAAGCCGGCGATCTCCGCTTCGGGGCCTGCGACGGGCTCGCGGTGGCCAGTGAGCGTCAGCGGCAGGCGGATCATGAAGGTGGCGCCTTGGTCGGGCGTACTCCGCAACCGGATCTCGCCGCCCATCAGGTCGACGAGGTGGCGCGAGATGGCCAGCCCGAGCCCGGTGCCGCCGAACCGGCGGGTCGTCGAACTATCGGCCTGGCTGAAGGCGTGGAACAAGCGCCCGCGTGTTTCCTCGTCGATGCCGATGCCGTTGTCGGCCACCGAGATCCCGAGCACGGCATGGTCGTCGCCGCCTTCGAGCAGGTTCGCGCGCAGCGACACCCGTCCCGGGAGCGCGCGGCCACTGGAAAACTTGATCGCATTGCTGAGCAGGTTGGCCAGCACCTGTCGCAGGCGCAGCGCATCGCCGATCACGACCTTCGGCAGCGCCGGGTCCACGAATGCGGTCAGCTCCACGTCCTTCTTCAGCGCCAGGTGGTCGAACATGCTGCAGGTGTGTTCGATGACGTCCGCGATCGGCATCGGCGCGGACTCCAGGTCCAGGCGTCCGGCTTCGATCTTGGAGAAATCCAGGATGTCGTCGATGATGGTGAGCAGCGAGAACGCGGACTCGCGGATCAGGTCGACCATCTCGACCTGCTGGCCGCTCAGGCTCGTCTGGTGCAGGACGTCCATCATCCCGATCACGCCGTTCATGGGCGTGCGGATCTCATGGCTCATCGTCGCCAGGAAGGCCGACTTGGCCCGGTTGGCATCGTCGGCCGCGGCCTTGGCGATGCTCAGCGCTCGATTGGATTCTTCCAGCTCCGCGGTGCGCGACTGCACGCGGTGCTCGAGGCTCTCGTTGAGCCGCATGATTTCCTGCTGCGCGACTTCGCGCTCCCGCGCCTCGCGGCTGACCTCCTGGTAGGACGCCTCGAGTTCGTGCGTGCGACGCTGGATCTGCTCGAGCATGTTGTTGAACGATTCGACCAGTTCCCCGACTTCGTCCTCGCTGGTCTTTGCGACCCGCCGTGAATAGTCGCCCTCCTCCATCACCCTGCGCGCGGCGCCGGCCACGGCCGCGATCGGGCTGGTGACGAAGCGGCCCATCCGACGGACCATCAGGAAGGCAATCAGCAGCGCGAACAGCCCGACCAGCACGGCCACGCCAAGGTCGGCCAGCACCGTGGTCATCAGGCCGTTGCCCTGCCGCAGGTACACCGTGCCGATCGCAGCCCCGTTGCGGACGATCCGCTTGAACACGACGATATCGGTGCCCTGTACATGCGCCTGGTCGCGGCCAGGCAACATCGGGAACGCGCCCGGCTGGCCCTGCGCGACATAGGTTGCGAACAGCTTGCCCTGCGCGTTGTAGATCGCCGCCGCGTGCACGTTCGGGCGGGCGCGGAACAGTTCGAGGTTTCCGCGCGCAAGCGATGGATCGTCGAACATCAGCGCCGGCGCGGTCATCCCGCCGAGCAGCTGCGCCTGCGTCTGCAGGTCGGCGACCTGCTGGCGATGGAACGACCAGACATTGCCGACGATGTTGCCGGCCAGCGCAAACGTCAGCGCCACCACCGTGGTGGACACCACGATCGCCTGGAGCTTGTCCCGGATCGAACCCAGACGCAGGTTCATGGGCCCTCCCGCGCGACGGAATAGGCCGCGGTGAGCATCAGGGCGCTGAAATGCAGGCCGCTGCGGGCCGCCGGCTGCAATGCCACCTGGAACCGCAGGCGCGAATCGACGACCACGAAGTTGATCATGCAGTCCGGGCCACAGGCGCGCCGCGACCCCGACACCAGCAGCACCGGCTTGCCCTGCGCCTGCCCGAGGGCCGATCGCAGGTCGTTGCGGCCCAAGTTGCCCAGGTACAGCACGTGCACCCCGGACAGCGGAAGGCCGGGGTTGACCTGGCGCACCTGGAAGCTGCGGCCGTTGACCATCTTCCCCGCGGTCATGCGCTCAAGCACGCCCACCAAGTCGTCATCGCCGGCCACGCCGATGACGATCGGACTGTCGGCGGCAGCGAACGCACCGTCCGGCCATTGCACGTAGTTGGTGAACTTGTAGAGATACGCCGCCTTGATCGCTTCGGAACCCTGCGCGGATCCGGCGTGCGCGGCCGTCGTCCCGGCCGGCAGCGTGAGCAACCCGACCAGCAGGACGAGGGCCAGCATCCAGCCGGCCCTCGTTGCGTCGCGATTGACAGTGGTTGTCAGAAAGTCCATGCGAGTGAGGCGTTGACGGCCGGACCGATGTCGACACGCGTGGCCATGCCACCATATTCCGCATGCCGGCCGAGGAGATTGGTGGCGGCCAGGGAGAGTTCGACCTGCGGCTGCAACTGCCAGCCCACGCGCGCATCCAGCGTCGTGTAGGCGGGCACGTCGTCGCGCCGCAGTGCAGCGACGTGCCGCAAGGCAAGGTCGAGGTTGGTCGCCGCGAGGTTCCAGGACGAGCGTAGCTGCCAGGTATTCGACGGATCCACGCCTGCCGCCAGCGGTGCGGCGACGTCGTTGCTGCCAGGCTTCAACCACAACCGCTCGTGCAGCGCGGTATAGCCGGCGCTCAGGCGCCAACGCTCCGTGGCCTGGAACACGCCCCAGGCTTCGAACCCGTTGGCGCGTCCCCGCATGCCATTGCCGAACGTCAGGAAAGTGAAGCTGGGATCGATTTCCTGCGTATGCAGGTCGTCGTAGTCGGTATGGAACACCGTCGTCGACACGGACAACCGCCGCGTGGGCTGGCCCCGGTAGCCCAGTTCATAGACCTTGGCGACTTCCGACCTCGTGTGGAAACTGGCGTCGAGCAGGTAAGGCGGCGCACCGGGAACGTAGAGGTCTTCATCCAGGCGCGACGGTGCCCGCACCGTCCGCGACGCCGCCGCCCACAGCAGATGGTTGTCGGCCAGCGTCCAGGCGATCCGCGCGTTGGGCAGGAATTCCGACCCCGTGTAGTCGTTGTGCTCGAGCCGGGCGCCCAGGGTGACGCGCACGCGGCTGCCCAGCGCCATTTCATCCTGCGCGAACAGGCTGTTCCACTTCTGGTGGAGGTCGGGCGGCAGGAACGCGACATAGGGACTGTTGTCGATCCGGTCGTGCGAGTAGCGCAGGTTCACTCCCCAGACCAGCGAATGCGCGCCCAGCGGCTGCAGCGCGTGCTGGAACTGCAGGTCGAGGATATCCAGCGACTCGTTGAACCACGGCGGCGCGACGCGACGCGTACGGTCGTAGTACGCCTGCAGCGACAGGCTGGCGCCCTGGTCCAGCTGGCGATCCCAGCGGCTGGTGAGGTTGGCGCCGGACAGCGCGAGATCGCCGAGCGGCGGCGCCGAGATCGTGGTGCTGAGCAGGCCAGGCGCGGGTTGCTCTTCGTGCGCGTCGTAGATGTTCCCCGACAGGCGCAGCTGATCGCCATCGTGGCTCCAGTCCGCGCGGAAGCCTGCCTGCGAGCGGGTGCCGGCGTCGTCGATCCCGTCGCCGGCTTCATTCGAAGTGCTGCTTCGGTCCAGATACCTGCCGTAGACCCGGTAATGGCCGCCTGCACCCAACGCGCCACCGTGCCGCAGCGTGGCGTCGGCCTGTCGGCTGCCCGCCGATGCGGCCAGCAGCGAGCCCTGGGTATCGGCCGCGGACCGGGTGATGATGTTGATCACGCCATTGACGGCGTTGACGCCCCAGAGCGTGCCGCCCGGACCGCTGATCACCTCGATGCGTTCGACGTCCTCGAGCACGACGTCCTGGGCATCCCAGAACACCCCCGCGAACAACGGCGTATAGACCGAGCGCCCATCGATGAGCACCAGCAGCTTGTTGGGCGCGCTGTTGTTGTTGCCGTTCATGCCGCGGGCGGAGATCGCGTAGCCGTAGCCGCTGGATTGCGCGACCTGCAGGTTCGGCGCCAGGCGCAGGACTTCAGGCAGGCTGCGCGCGCCGGAGCGCCGGATGTCATCGGCAGTGATCACGAAAACGGAGGCGGCCGCATCGGCGAGCCGCTCGGGCTTCTTCGATACCGATGTGATGCGGATGTTGCCGAGCTCCTCCAGCGACAGCTGGCCCAGGTCGTCGATGGAGACGGCATGCGCCGGGGCTGCGGTGAGGAGGGTTGCGAGCGCGAGGGCGCCGGCGAGCGGTGGCGCGAGACCGGCGACCCGCTGGCCACGCGACTGCGGGCGGCGGGGCGAAAACACCGACGTGGGCAACGTGATGTCCGTATCCATTCGTTTCCCTCCGCTGCGATCTTCGATCGCGAGCGTCCTGCGGAAACCCGGGCATTGCTGGGCCGGTCGAGGCTTGCTGTCTGCGACCGATCGCCTTGCGATGTCGTCGAGACGGCATCCGCAACCCGGGCGTCCTGCCCCCCCTTCATCTCTTTTAACTCCGCATCCGCCGCTTGTCCAGCCAATGCTTTCGTCACATGTCGGCCCGGGCGCCGCGGCACCCGAAACCTGTCAATGGTCCCGGGTGGTCGACCTCCAAACCACTGTCAAAAGTCACGCCAGCGGGCTCCGGTGGCGTGCCGATCGCGAGGTTGCGCGATGGGTCGCATCCAAGTCGTGACGGCGCCCGCCTTCCGTCGTCGGCAAGACCGATATGGCGAGCGATTCCACCTGCCGCCCCAGCTGCGCATCCCGTCGTCACTCCGGAGCCGTTATGTTCCGGCAGCAGCCAGGAGAGCCCGATGCCCGTCACTGGTCAAACTGCCATCGATGTCCCGACGCGAGCGCAGGTCGATGCATTCGAAGGCCCGGCCGTCCTCGAATTCGGCGCCTCGTGGTGCGGCTTCTGCGCCGGCGCGCGCATCGCGATCGATACCGTGCTGGCCGAACATCCCAACGTGCGCCATCTGCGGATCGAAGATGGACGCGGGCAGCCATTGGGCCGCTCCTACCACGTGAAACTATGGCCGACGCTGGTGTTCCTGCGTGATGGCGTCGAGCACACGCGCCTGGTCCGGCCCGATGGCACCGCCTCGATCCGGGCAGCCATCGCAGGCATCGATGCCGCGCCACGACCCACCGACACGCCACCATGACGCGTCGCGCCTGCAGACGTGTATTGCTGGTCGCGGACGGCATCGATGCGCTCGACGTCCCGGGCGCCGCCGCCGATGCCCACCTGCGCGACTTCGATATGCGGGTGCCGTCGGACGGCCGCGGATCGACCACGGCACAATGCAACCTCCAGGCACGTGTGCTTCCACGGCAGCGGCTCAGCGTCGATACGCGCGTGAGCCGGCGGCCGTGACCCGCCAGGGCGGCAAGTCCAAGGCCAGGCTGGTCGTCTACGCCGCGCTTGGCGGCAACCTCGCCATCGCCGCCACCAAGCTCGCCGCCGCGGCGATCACCGGCAGCTCGGCGATGCTCAGCGAAGGCGTGCACTCGCTGGTGGACACCGCCAACGAACTGCTGCTGCTCCACGGGATGTCGCGGGCCGGCAAGCCGGCCGACCGCACCCACCCGTTCGGTTATGGGCGCGAGCTGTATTTCTGGGCTTTCATCGTGGCCTTGCTGGTGTTCGCGCTCGGCGCCGGCGTGTCGATCTACGAGGGCGTGCTGCATGTGCGGCACCCGCATCCGATGGAGCGACCGCTGGTCAACTACATCGTGCTGGGGGCGTCGCTGGTGTTCGAGGGCGTGTCGTGGGTGATCGCGCTGCGCGAGTTCCGCAGCAACAAGGGCGAGCTGGGCTACTTCCAGGCTTTCCGCCGCAGCAAGGACCCCACCACGTTCACCGTGCTGTTCGAAGACAGCGCTGCGCTGATCGGGCTGATGATCGCGCTGGTCGGCATCGGCGCGGCGCAGTGGTTCGCGATGCCCCGGCTCGATGGCGTGGCGTCGATCGCCATCGGCGTCGTGCTTGCGGTCTCATCGCTGCTGCTGGCGCGCGAGACCAAGGGCCTGCTCATCGGCGAGTCGGCCAACCCGCGTGTGCGCGACGACATCCTGCAGATCGCCGGCGAGGATCCCGCGATACGCTCGGCCAACGGCGTATTGACCGTCCACATGGGCCCGGATGAAGTCGTCGCCGCACTCAGCGCCGAATTCCACGATGCACTGGACACCACGCAGATCGAGGCGTGCATCAACCGGATCGAATGCGCGATCAAGCAGCGGCATCCCAGCGTGTCGATCCTGTTCGTGAAGCCGCAGACACGCGAGGTCTGGAACAAGCGGACGGCGGACGCGAGGGACGCCTGAAGGCGATCGCAGGGGACCCGTGGGTTTGCAGCGGCCATTCATTGATTTCAGCCTGGCGCCTGGCGCCTGGCATGGGTTGGACGTTGCCGGCAATCCGTACGCCGTCACCGAGGGCACGGCAGGCGGCACGTGGCACCAGTCGGCATCCATCATCAATGGCGTGTCCACCCTCAACGCGCCGGAGAATCCGGTGACCGGGCTGGTTCTCGACGCCAACCAGACCACCGAAGTCGACTTCGGTAATTACTGCACTTGCGGCAGCGGCGGCCGGACACTCGGGCTCTGGAGCAACCCGAACGGAAAACTCAAGCTCGCCGATGGCGCCACCGGGATGAACTACGAGTTCGGGATCCTCGACGCGCTCAACCTGCGCACCGCCAACGGTGGAAACTTCTACCTCAACCTGGCCAACGCGCAGGACACCAACTACACGACGTTCCGCAACTGGCTGCTGGGAGCCACCGCGACCAACATGGCGTACATGCTGTCGGCGCAACTGGCGGCCATGCGCATGGATGTCGAAGCCGGTTGCGTCAATCCGAACAACTTCTACAAGCCGTTCGGCGGCACGATCGCCAGATGATCACCACCGCCAACACGCTGCTGTCCAACGGCGTCTGCGGCACGACCTGCAACACCACCGCGTCAAGGCAGCTGCGCACCGACCAGGAGACGGTGAAGAACAACCTCGACGCACTCAACAACGGGGCTTCGGTGATCAAGGCCAAGCCCTGCGCGTTCAAGTTCTACCTGCTGACGTATTGAAGCCAGGCTCCCTTCCCTCCTTGCCCCGGATCCGTCCGGGGCTTTTTTGCGGCGCTTCCAGCGAGGCGGCGGGTCACTGCCACGTCATGGCCAGGGGTGCATCATGCGCACTGGAGCATCACGACGGAGGCAGCATGGAACTTGGCATGGTGGGCTTGGGCCGGATGGGCGCCAACATGGCGCGCAGGCTGCTGCGGGGCGGGCATACGGTCGTGGGTTTCGATCCCAAACCCGAACCGCGCAAGGCGCTCGAAGACGATGGCGGCGGCTCTGCCGACTCGCTGCAGGCGCTGGTCGCCGCGCTGCCGGCACCGCGTGCGGTGTGGATGATGGTCCCGGCCGGCGCGATCACCGACAGCACGGTCGAGAGCCTGTCCGGGCTGCTGGCGTCCGGCGACACGCTGATCGACGGCGGCAATTCCAACTACAAGGACACGCTGCGTCGCGCGGCGCAGCTTGCGCCCAAGGGCATCGCCTACGTCGACGCCGGCACCAGCGGCGGCGTCTGGGGGCTGGAGGAAGGCTACAGCCTGATGGTTGGTGGCGACGAAGCCGTCGTCGCACGACTGCGGCCGATCTTCGAAACCCTGGCGCCGGCGCCGGACGCCGGCTGGGGCCGGGTCGGCCCGGTCGGTTCGGGACATTTCACCAAGATGGTCCACAACGGCATCGAATACGGGCTGATGCAGGCCTATGCCGAAGGATTCTCGATCCTGCAGCACAAGCAGAACTTCCAGCTCGACCTGCACCAGGTCGCGGAGATCTGGCGCACCGGCAGCGTCGTGCGCTCGTGGCTGCTGGACCTGACGGCCGATGCCCTGGGAAAGAATCCGACCATGGACGGCATCGCGCCCTGGGTGGCCGATTCGGGCGAAGGCCGCTGGACGCTGCAGGAAGCCATCGATCTGGACGTGCCCGCGCCGGTGATCGCGCTGTCGCTGATGGCGCGGCTGCGCTCGCGCGACAACGATTCGTTCGCCGACAAGCTGCTGGCGGCGATGCGCAACGAGTTCGGCGGGCATCCCATCCGCAAGGAATGACCGGTAGTCATCGAACGACCGGTTCATCTTCGATGACCGCCCCTTCGTAGGAGCGCATCCAGCCGCGAGCTTTCGGTCCTTGTTGCCGCGACCGGGCCGGGAGCTCGTGGCTGAAGCCGCGCCTGCGAAAGACAGTCGCGGCCACGCAGGGCAGCGACTCTCTTTCGCCGGCATGACATGCTTGCGCGATGCCTCGCGCACCCACACCCGGATGACTGCCTTCCACGCTGCCCATCTCGCGACGTGGACTGTCGCCGCGTCCGCGGTGACGGGCGTGATCCTGCGCCCCTGGCGGATGCATGAGGCGGTCTGGGCGGTGGCAGGGGCCGCGGCGTTGGTGCTGGCGGGGCTGGTGTCATGGCGCAATGCGGGCATCGCGGTTGGCAGGGGCCTGGACGTGTATCTGTTCCTGGCCGGGATGATGCTGCTGTCGGAACTTGCGCGACGCGAAGGCCTGTTCGATTTCCTCGCCGCGCACGCGGTGGAGCTTGCCGCGGGCTCGCCGCGGCGGTTGTTCCTGCTGACCTACGCGATCGGCACGCTGGTGACGGTGTTCATGTCCAACGACGCCACCGCCGTGGTGCTCACGCCGGCCGTGTACGCCGTGGCGCGCAGGGCGAAGGCCGATGCCCTGCCCTACCTGTTCGCCTGCGCCTTCATCGCCAACGCCGCCAGCTTCGTGCTGCCGATTTCCAACCCCGCCAACCTGGTCATTTTCGGCACGCACATGCCGCCGCTGCTGCAGTGGCTGGGCCAATTCACGTTGCCCTCGCTGCTGGCGGTGGTGGCGACGTTCGCGATGCACCGTCGACTGGAGCACGGCCACCTGTGCCGCCCGATCGATTCCGGGATCGAGATCCCCACGCTGTCCCGTAGCGGCGCGCTCACCGGCTACGGCATCGCGCTGGTCGCCATCGCGTTGCTCCTCGCGTCCTTCCATGGCGTGGCGCTCGGCCCGCCCACGCTGCTCGCCACCTCCGTCGTCGCGGCGGTCGTGCTGTTCGCCAAGCGCGAGGCGCCCTGGGCCACGCTGCGCCATGTGTCCTGGGGGGTGCTGCCCCTGGTCGCTGGATTGTTCGTCCTCGTGCAGGGATTGCAGCAGACAGGCGCCGTCAGCGGGCTTGCCCGGCTGTTGCAGTCCGCGGCCGACGCCTCCACGGCCGCGGCGGCCTGGGGTGCCGGCATCGGCTTGGCGCTCGCGTGCAACCTGGTCAACAACCTGCCGATGGGGCTGGTCGCGGGCACGGCGGTCAACGCAACGCAGGTCGACCCCGTGGTGCGCGGCGCGATCGCCATCGCGATCGATCTCGGGCCGAACCTGTCGGTCACCGGCTCACTGGCAACCATCCTCTGGCTCACGGCCATCCGTCGCGAAGGCGAGGACGTCACGGCATGGCAGTTCCTGCGTCGCGGCGCGCTGGTGATGCCGTTGGCGCTGCTGGCGGCGCTGGCTGGATTGTGGCTGCAGGCGGGTTGATCTGGCGTCGGAGCGCGCGGGCCTGGAGGCGTTCCCACGAAGAGCAAGCTCCTGTAGGAGCGGCTGCAGCGGCAAGCTCCGGCCTCAATCAACAAGCCGCAGCGCCGATCCCTTGTGGGCGGCGATATGGTCGCTCTTGTCGCTCTTGATCTCGTACTGCGGGTCGTCCTTGCTCGCGCGATGGGTGTGGCCCTTGTAGTCGAAGTCGCGCGTATGGACCTTGATGATGTGGCCGCTGACATGGCCGGCTTCCGAATTCCAGCGGACGTGGTCGCCGACCTTGAATTGCGAATCGCCCGACCGCGTGCTCATCGCCGCGCCGATGCCGTGGCCGAGGACAGCACCGCCTGTGCGCGGCGGCAGACCTCGTCGACGGTGAATCCGAATTCGCGCAGGTTGGTCCCGCCTGGGGCCGATGCGCCGAAATGATCGATGCCGAGCACATCGCCACTGTCGCCGACGTAGCGCCACCAGCCCTGGGTGGCACCGGCTTCCACCGCCAGGCGCGCACGGATCGTGGGCGGCAGCACGCTGTCGCGGTAGTCCTGCGGCTGGGCGTCGAACAACTCCCAGCTGGGCATCGATACGCAGCGCACCGCCAAGCCGGTTTCGCGCAGGCGCGCGGCCGCATCCACCACCAGGTGCACCTCTGACCCGGACGCGATCAGGATCACCGCCGGATCCGCGTCGCCGTCGTCGAGGACGTAGGCACCGTGACGCAGGCCGTCGGCGGCGGCGAACGTGCCGCGATCCAGCGTCGGCATCGCCTGCCGCGACAACACCAGCGTCACCGGCGTCCCGCGCGTCTCCAGTGCCACGCGCCAGGCGACCGCCGTTTCGTTGGCGTCGCCCGGGCGGATCACGACCAGGTTGGGTATCGCACGCAACCCGGCCAGCTGCTCGATCGGTTCGTGCGTGGGCCCGTCCTCCCCGACCGCGATGCTGTCGTGGGTGAACACGTTGATGACGTGCAGTTTCGACAACGCCGCCAGCCGCATCGGCGGGCGCATGTAGTCGGAGAAGATCAGGAACGTCGCGGTATAGGGGATGCAGCCGGCGTGCGCCGCCATGCCATTGGCGATCGCGCCCATCGCATGCTCGCGGACGCCGAAATGGATGTTGCGCCCGGCGTGGCTCCAGCCCCCCGCATCCGATCCCTGTGGATCCTGTCCTGCCTGCAACGGGGGATTGAAATCGCCGAAGCCCTTGAGCGCGGTCTTGGTCGATGTGTCGAGGTCGGCCGAGCCGCCTGTGAGCGTCGGCAGGTTGGGCGCGATCGCATTCATCACCTTGCCGGACGCCTCGCGCGTCGCCATGCCCTTGGCATCGGCCGGGAACACCGGGATATCGCCGTCCCAGCCTTCGGGGAGCGCGCCATGCAGGCTCCGCTCGAGTTCGGCCGCCAGCGATCGGTTGGCCTGCGCATATCCCGAGAAGCGGTCGTTCCACTGCTGCTCGAGCGCGATGCCGCGGTCCACGGCCTTGCGCATGTGCGCCAGCGCATCGTCCGGCACGATGAAGTCCGGTTCCACTGGCCAGCCGTAGTGCTGCTTGGTCCTGCGCACGTTGTCCACGCCCAGCGGTGAGCCGTGGGCTTCGAAACTGTCCTGTTCCGGCGAGCCGTACCCGATATGCGTGCGCACCAGGATGAGCGAAGGACGCGTGGTCTCGTCCTGTGCGGCCTGCAGCGCGGCGTCGATCGCCTCCAGGTCGTTGCCGTCGTCGACATGCACGATGTGCCAGCCATAGGCGGCGAAACGCGCGGCGCGATCCTCGGTGAAGGTGATGTCCGTGCCCGCCGCCAGCGTCACGTAATTGTCGTCGTACAGCACGTTCAACTTGCCGAGCTTGAGATGGCCGGCCAGCGACGCCGCCTCGGACGCCACGCCTTCCATCAGGTCGCCATCGCTGGCCAGCACCCACGTGCGATGGTCGATGACGGTGTGGTTCGGCGTGTTGTAACGCGCCGCCAGTTGCGCCTCGGCGATGGCCATGCCGACGGCATTGCCGACGCCCTGCCCCAGCGGCCCGGTGGTGACCTCGACGCCGGGCGTATGGCCACGCTCCGGATGTCCCGGCGTCCGGCTGCCCCATTGGCGGAACTGCTTGATGTCGTCCAGCGACAGGTCGTAGCCGGTCATGTACAGCAGCGCGTAGAGCAGCATCGAGCCGTGTCCGGCCGACAGCACGAAACGGTCGCGGTTGGTCCAGCCGGGGTTGCTTGGACTGTGCCGCAGGAAGCGATCCCACAGCACGTACGCCATCGGCATCGCGCCCAGCGGCAGGCCCGGATGGCCGCTGTTGGCCTTCTGCACCGCGTCCACCGCGAGAAAGCGCATCGTGTCGATGCAGCGCTGGTCGAGTTGTGCGGACATGGAGCCTCCCGGCGATTGGTTGTATGGCTGGCGCGTCGCAGGCGTCACTTCCGCCGGCGGTGCGCGCGGTAGCGCGTGATCAGGGCATTGGTGGAACTGTCGTGCTGCAGCGACGGCGCTTGGGCGGACGCGATTTCGGCTTCGGTGCGTCTGGCCAGTTGCTTGCCCAGTTCCACGCCCCACTGGTCGAAACTGTCGATGTCCCAGATCGCGCCCTGCACGTACACGCTGTGTTCGTACAAGGCGACCAGTGCGCCCAGGGCATGCGGCGTCAGGCGGTCGACGAGGATCGTGCTGCTGGGGCGGTTGCCGTCGAACACGCGATGCGGCGCGAGACGCTCGGGCGTGCCTTCATCCTGCACCTGCTGCAGTGACTTTCCGAAGGCCAGTGCCTCGCCCTGGGCGAAGAGGTTCGCCATCAGCAGGTCATGCTGCCGGTCCAGCGGATTGAGCGGCTGGCAGAAGCCGATGAAATCGCAGGGCACGATCCGCGTCCCCTGGTGGATCAACTGGTAGAACGAATGCTGGCCGTTGGTGCCGGGCTCGCCCCAGTAGATCGGCCCCGTCTGGTAATCGCAGCGGCTGCCGTCGCGCGTGACGTGCTTGCCATTGCTCTCCATCGTCAGCTGCTGCAGGTAGGCGGGGAAGCGCTTGAGGTACTGCGCGTACGGCAACACCGCCACGGTGGCCGCGCCGAGGAAGTCGTTGTTCCAGACGCCGAGCAGGCCCATCAACACCGGCAGGTTGCGCTCGAGCGGCGTGCCGCGGAAATGCACGTCCATCGCGTGGAACCCGGCGAGCATGTCGCCGAAGTGCGCCGGCCCGATCGCGACCATCGTCGACAGCCCGATCGCGGAGTCCATCGAATAGCGCCCGCCCACCCAGTCCCAGAACCCGAACATGTTGTCGGTGTCGATGCCGAAATCGCGCACGCCCTCGGCGTTGGTCGAGACCGCGACGAAATGCCTAGCGATCGCGCCTTCGCCCAGCGCGGCCGTGCACCAGTCGCGCGCGGCACGCGCGTTGGTCAGCGTTTCCTGGGTGGTGAACGTCTTGGAGCAGACGATGAACAGCGTCTGCGCCGGATCCAGGTCGCGCGTGGCTTCGATGAAATCGGTGGGATCGACATTGGAGACGAAACGCAGCGTCAGGTCGCGCTGGCTGTAATGGCGCAATGCCTCGTAGGCCATCACCGGCCCGAGGTCGGAACCACCGATGCCGATGTTGATCACGTTGCGGATGCGCTGGCCGGTGGCGCCGGTCCAGCGGCCGTCGCGCACGCGATCGGCGAACCCGGACATGCGCGACAGCACGGCCTGCACTTCGGACACCACGTCGGTGCCGTCGACCTCCAGCCGCGTCCCGGCCGGCATCCGCAACGCCACGTGCAGCGCCGCGCGATCCTCGGTGACATTGACGTGCTGGCCGGTGAACATCGCCTGGATCCGCGCCGGCAGCGCGCAGGCATGGGCCAGGTCGAACAACAGCGCCAGCGTGTCGTCGCCCACGCGCTGGCGCGAGTAATCCAGGTAGAGTCCCGCGCCCTCGGCGACCAGGCGGGTGCCACGCTTGGGATCATCGGCGAACCAGTCGCGCAACGTCCGATCCCGCGTCGCCTGCGCATGCTGCAGCAGCGCCTGCCATTGCGGGCGCTGCGTCAATGGGCCGCCCGTCGCCGGGCCATTCGTCGCCGGTGCCTTCGCATCCATCACGCCGGCCGCTCCCTGGATGACTCGCCGCCTGCGGCGGCCATCTTGCCTTCGATGCGCTGCATCAACTGCTTCCAGGACTTGACGAAGGACTGCGCGCCCTCCACCTGCAGGCGCGCGGCCAGCGCGTCGACGTCGATGCCTGCCTTGGCGAACTGCTCGAGCACCGCGTCGCAGTCGCCGCCATCCATGGCCATCGCCCCGGCAGCTTCGCCATGGTCGGCGAAGGCGGCCAGGGTTTTTTCCGGAACGGTATCGATCGTGTCCGGCGCGGCCAGCGCGCTGACGTAGAGCGTGTCGGGCGCGGCGGGATTCTTGGTGCTGGTGCTGGCCCAGAGCAGGCGCTGCACGCGCGCCCCGGCGGCGGCCAGGCGTTGCCAGCGTTCGGACGCCAGCAACTGCCGATAGGCGCGATAGGCGCGCTGGCCGACCGCGATGCCGAGCCGGTCGTTGAGTTCGTCCGGCACCTTGCCGGCGACGGCCTTGTCCCAGCGGCTGACGAACAACGAAGCGACCGACGTCACCACCGGGTCGCGCCCGGCCTGGAGCCGGCGCTCGATGCCGCGCATGTAGGCCTCGGCGACCGCAGTGTACTGCTCGGCCGAGAACAGCAGCGTCACGTTGATCGGCACCCCGTTGAAAATCGATTCCTCGATCGCCGGAACGCCTTCGGGCGTGCCCGGGATCTTGATGAAGAGATTGTCGCGCGCGCCCTGTCGGTGGATGCGCGCGGCCGCCTCGATGCTCTTTGCGGTATCGCTGGCCAGCAGGGGCGACAACTCCATGGACACCCAACCGTCGACGCCGCCGCTGGCCTGGTGCGCAGGCTGGAAGAGATCCGCGGCGCGACGCAGGTCTTCCAGCGCCAGCTCCAGGAACAGTGCTTCGGCATCCAGGCCCGCGGCGTGCTTGTCGCGGATGCCGGCGTCGTAGGCGCTGCCGTGGCCGAGCGCCTCGTCGAAGATCGTCGGGTTGGACGTCAGCCCGGTGAGGCCGTAGTCGCCGATGTAACGCGCCAACGTGCCGCTGTCGAGCAGGTCGCGGGTGATGTTGTCCAGCCACAGGCTCTGGCCGAGGTCGCGCAGCTGTTTCAGGCGCGGGTTCATGACGTCTCCTTGTTCATGGATGCATGGTTCATGGATGCGTGCGTGCGCTGCTAAACGCGGGTGGCGAGCGGCGCCGGCGTTCCGGTCTCGCCAAGGTCGAGTCGCGCAAGCTCGGCGATGCGGTCGATGACCCTGTCCGGCGCCGGCTGCACCAGTGTGCCTTCCGCCCCCCGCGCGTAGTGCCCCTGGCGCACGAACACCGTCGTCACCGCACCGCCCCAGGCCGCTTTCACCGCTGCCAGCAGCCGCGGCTTGTCGTCGACCAGGATGTAGTGCCGCGCGGGCCAAGCCTCTTTTACCGCATCGAGCATGCGTTCCTTGTGCACGGTCACCAAAACCCTTCCCTGCACTGCGTCCCACAGTCCGGAACGCTGGATCTTGTGCGGCTGGAAGACGATGTCGCCGTCGGACAGGATCACGCTCGTGCAACCCTGCCCCGCCAGCGACTTCATCGCCTGGAGCGCGCCCGGGTAGACAAGCTGGTCGAACGGGAAATCGAGCAGGAATGTCGACATCCGCAGCAGGTCCGGATCGTGCTCGAAATCGCGACGCATCCGCTGCAGCGGTTCAAGGTAGTCGGCGTAACCACGCTCGGCGCGGACGGCTTCGTACAACGCCCGGTAGCGCGCGCGCCCGCGGTCGCCGAGCGCCTGCGTGAGCCGCCCGTCGAGGGCGGCGGAAAACGCGTCGTTGTCGAGCAGCGTGTTGTCGACATCGAGCAGGCACACCACGCCTGCGCCTGCGTCCGTCAGCACGGCGGCGCGACTTCTGCGACCGGGTCGTGCCAGTCATCGTCGCCGGCGAGGATGCCGCGCGCCGCGGGCGGACCCCAGCTGCCCTTGGGATACACGGGCACGTCGCCCGGCAGGTCCAGCACCGGATCGACCACGCGCCAGGCCGCCTCGACCGCGGCATCGCGGGTGAACAACGACGAGTCGCCACGCAGCGCGTCGCCCAGCAGGCGTTCGTACGGCGGCGCGCCGCGCAACGACAGGTGGCGCGCGACCAGCTCGACGCCTTCGCCGCGCATCGCCTCGCCGGGCTGTTTCACCTGCGCGCCGGTCGCGATGACCATCTGCGGGCCGAGCCGGAAGCGGAAGTAATTGGCCCGCGCCGGCTTTGCCTCGTCGAAGATCGCCATCGGCGGGCAACGCAGGTTGACCATAACCTCGGTGGTGGTCAGCGGCAGGCATTTGCCCGCGCGCACGTAGAACGGAACATCGGCCCAGCGCCAGGTGTCGATGAAGAGCTTCAACGCGACGTAGGTCTCGACGTTGGACCCGGGTTTGACGCCGGCCTGCTCGCGATAGCCTTCGAACTGCCCGCGCACGACATCCTCGGGGCGCAGCGGCCGCATCGCGCGGAACAGGCGCAGCTTCTCGGCGTGGACCGCCTGGGCGTCGTCGTCGATCGGCGCGTCCATCGCCAGCAGCGCCACGACCTGCAGCAGGTGGTTTTGCACCACGTCGCGGATCGCGCCGACGCTGTCGTAGAAGCTGCCCCGCCCCTGGATGCCGAAATCCTCGGCCATCGTGATCTGGACGTTGTCGATGTAGTTGCGGTTCCACACCGGTTCCAGGAACGCATTGGCGAAGCGGTAGTACAGCAGGTTGCGCACCGGTTCCTTGCCCAGGAAGTGGTCGATGCGGAACACCGCGCTTTCGGGGAAGACCTCGTGCAGCGTTGCGTTGAGCGCCTGCGCCGAGGCCAGGTCGCGGCCGAAAGGTTTCTCCACCACCACCCGCGCGCCATCCGCGCAGCCCGAGCGCGCCAGTTGCTGGACCACCTCGCCGAACAGCGACGGCGGAATCGCGAGGTAATGCAGCGGGCATCGCTTGCCCTTGAGCGCATCGCGCAGGCGGTCGAAGGTGGCCGGGTCGTTGTAGTCGCCGTTGATGTACTGCAGGTTGGCGCACAGCTTCTCGAACACCGGCTGGTCCACGCCACCGGCATGCTCCAGGCTGTCGCGCATGCGCTCGCGCAGCGAATCGATCCCGCCTGAGCCGCGCGCGACACCGATGATCGGCAGTTCCATCTTGTAGTCGCGGAACAACGCCTGCAGCGCGGGGAAGATCTTCTTGTAGGCCAGGTCGCCGGTGGCGCCAAAAAACACGAGTGCATCGGAAGGCTGGTCTGGCGCGTTCAACGGTCGCTCCTGTCGGTCGGGCGCCGGGCATCCGCGCCGTTGGCGTCCTTCCTACAGGATGAACGGTTAAGCGGCGGTCGAACAGTGCTGGGCGCCAGCGACCGCGCGGCCACTGGTCCCTGCCGCATGCAGGAAGGCGCGATTGCTCGCTGCCGGCAACTGGCGAGGGCACGCGACGATCGCGCCCCTCGCCACCCGCGGATCGGTCAGCCCTGGACCGGAACGATGGTGATTTCGACCCGGCGGTTCTGCGCGCGCCCGGCTTCGGTGTCGTTGCTGGCGATCGGGCGCGTCTCGCCCGCACCGACCACCATCATCCGCTGCTGGAGGATGCCCTTGCTGCCCAGGTAGGCGGCGACGGCGTTCGCGCGTTCCATCGACAGTTGCTGGTTGTAGGCATCGGTGCCGACGTTGTCGGTGTGGCCGGCGACTTCGATCACCGTCTGGTTGTACTGGTTGAGCGTGCCGGCGACGTTGTCGAGCACCGGATAGAACTGCGGCTGCAGGTTGCTCGAATCGAAAGCGAAGGTGATGTTGCCCGGCATGTTGAGGGTGATGTTGTCGCCGTTGCGCACCACGCCCACGCCGGTGCCCTGCAGGTCGCGCCGCAGCGCGGCTTCCTGGCGATCCTGGTAGGCGCCGATGCCGCCACCGGCCAGGCCGCCGATACCGGCCCCGACCAGTGCGCGCTGGCGGCGCTCGACCGCGTCGTGACCGCTGAGCAGCCCGGCGACGGCGCCGATGCCGGCACCAATCAGCGCGCCTGTGCGGGTGTGGTTGGGATCATTGGGGTCGCTGGTCTGGCCGGTGTAGGTGGCGCAACTGGACAGCGCGATGGCGCCGGCCAGGGAGGCAACGAGGGCGGTGGTGGCGAGCTTGCGCATGGGGACTTCCTCTATGTTGCGTGGGCGGCCCGAAGACCTGAATACGCGACGCAAGGTAGTGCCCCGCCTGTCTCCGGGCAGTGACGGTGGCGTCGACCGTTCAGCCTCCGGTCTGCGTGACCCGGGCGCCGGCGGGACCCGGGTCCACGCGCGGGGCGACCACGCCCTCCACCAGCAGGGTCGCGAACGCCTCGGCCTCGAGCGGGAAGCTGTAGTAATAGCCCTGGATCTCGTGGCAGCCGTGCGCCTGCAGCGCACGGGCCTGGGCCGTGGTTTCGACCCCTTCGGCGACCACCTGCGCATCCAGCGCGCGCGCCATCGCGATGATGGCCTGCACCACCGCGTCCTGGCGGGCGTCACCGGGCAGCCGGCTGACGAAGGATTGATCGATCTTCAGCATCTGGAAGCGGTACTGCAGCAGGTAGCGCAGGCTCGAGTAGCCGGTGCCGAAGTCGTCCAGCGCGATCTGGACGCCCAGTGCGTCCAGTCCCTGGATCAACAGCTGCGCGCGGACCTCGTCGGCGAACATCTGGCTTTCGGTGAATTCGATCTGCAGGTATTCCGGCGCCAGTGCGGTGGCATCGAGCGTTCCGCGGACGTGGGCCAGCAGGCGTTCGGCATCGAAGCGCGCGAGCGACACGTTCACCGACACCGGCATTGGCGGCAGCCCCATCAGCTGCCAATCGCGGTTCTGCCGGCAGGCCGCGCGCATCACCCATTCGTCGAGCGCGGTGATCAAGCCGCTCTCTTCCGCCACCGGGATGAACTCGGCCGGCATCGCCATGCTGCCGTCGGGACGGCGCCAGCGCACCAGCGCTTCCATGCCGGTGATGCGCCCCTCCGGGTAACGCACCTTGGGCTGGTAGGCGAGGAACAACTCGTCGTGCTCGAGTGCGTGCCGCAGTTGGCTTTCGAGTTCGAGCCGGCTTCCGGCCTGGTCGCTCATGGCGTTGGAGAAATAGCTGTACTGGTCGCGCCCGGAACGCTTGGCGTGGTACAGCGCGGTGTCGGCCTGCATCAGCAGCGAGCGTGCATCGCTGGCATCCTGCGGGAACAAGGCGATGCCGATGCTCAGCGACACGTGCAGCCGCTGCCCGTCCGCGACCACCGGCTCGCGCATCGCGCGCAACATCTTGTCGGCCACGCGCGCGGCGTCGCGCGGGTCGCCCAGGCGGTCGAGCAGCACCACGAACTCGTCGCCGCCCTGGCGGCTGACCGTGTCGTCGTCGCGCACGCAGGCCACCAGCCGGCGCGAGACCTCCTGCAGCACCAGGTCGCCGACCTGGTGGCCAAGCGAGTCGTTGATGGTCTTGAAGTGGTCCAGGTCGATGAACAGCACCGCACCGGCGTTGCCGCCGAAGCCACCGGCGATCGCCGCCAGCGCATGCGACAGGCGATCGTGCAGCAGCACCCGGTTGGGCAGGTCGGTCAGGTAGTCGTGCTGCGCCAGGTGCGACATCTTCACCGCCATCATGCGCAGCTCGCTGATGTCGCGGAACACCATCACGCCGCCAACCACCTGGCCGGAACTGTCGTGGATCGGCGCCGCCGAATCCTCGATCGGCGTCTCGGCGCCGTCGCGCCGGCGCAGCGCGATGTCGCTCTGCAGCGCCACGGTGCGATCGTCGCGGATCGCGATCCGCAGCGGCGACAGCGGCGCGTCGCCGCGGGCCAGGTCGATCAGTCGCAGGACTTCGTCGATCGGCCTGCCGGTGGCTTCGGCCTCGGTCCAGCCGGTCATCGCCTCGGCCACCGGGTTGAGCAGGGTGACGCGCAGGTCGCGATCGCAGACCAGGACCGCGTCGCCAATCGAGTCGAGGGTGACCTGGATGCGTTCCTTTTCCTCGAAGAGCGCGCGCTCGGCGGCCTTGCGCTCGCTGATGTCGTGGGCCAGCACGAAGTAACCGCAGACCGCGCCATCGCGGAACTGCGGCACGTATTCCACCGATGCGTCGCGGCCGGCGATCGTGAGTTCGAAACGCACGGTTTCCCCCGCGAGCGCGCGTTGCACCGGGCCCGACAGGCGCTCGGCATCGGCTGCACCCAGCATCTGCGCGGTGGTTTGGCCGATGAAATCGGATGCGGGGCGTCCAAACCACGCCTGGAACTGGCTGTTGACCAAGGTATAGCGGCGGTCGATGTCGAGCTGCCCGATCAATGCAGGCACGTTGTCGACCAGTTGCTGAAGGCGCTCGCGGGCCCGTAGCAGCGCCGTACGCGCGGCCGCCCGTTTTTCCTGCAGCACGCTCACCAGCATCGGCGGGATGACCGCCAGGCTGCTGTAGAAGGCGAACTCGAAAAAGCCGATCCCGGCCACAGCGGTGAACCGCCCTGCCTCGTGCGCCTCCAGGTAGCGATGCATCAGGACGACGGTGAGGTTCGCCAGCAGGCACTCGATCGCGGTCCCGAGGATGCCGACCCGGAAGGCGGCGTACAGCAGCGGCAGCATCAGCAGCACGAAAGGCTGCGTGCTGGTCAACACGGCGACGACGCTCACGGCCAGCGTCAGCAGGGTGATCATCGCCAGCCTGCCGCGCTGCTCGCGCTGGAACAGCGCCTTGATGCGCTCGGGCGAAGCGGCCAGCACCAGCGGCAGCAGGACGATCATCCCGAATGCGTTGCCGACCCACCAGGCGACCAGGGCATCGATGTAGCGCACCCCGAGCGCCAGATGGCTGACCCAGGCCCCGATGCCGGCGCCTGCCGCCGGCGCGACCAGCACCGTCACCAGCACCAGCCAGGCGATCCGCGAGAACGCCTGCAACGTGTCCGGTCCGACCCGCAGCCGGCGCAGCAATGCATAGGCCAGCGCCAGTTCCAGCAGGCGCGGGGCAGCGATCGCCATCGCCGCGAACAGTGGCCTGCCTGCCAGCGTCGAGGCCAGCATCATCGCCAGGTAGCCAAGCACCAGGTACAGGCCCGCAGCGGCGGCGCCCACCTGGCGCCGCACCATCACCCCGAGCAGCAGTGCCCCGCCGAGACGAAGGCCAGCTCCGCTGCGGGGCTGCCACACCAGCAAGGCGGTGCCCAGGCTGATGGCGAAGAATGCCAGCGCGGACCAGGCCGCGGCGGCGAACTCGCCCCGCAATGGCGCGTAAGGAGATGGCGCGCGCGTCTGCATGTCCGCGATGGCCCTGTCGGTTCCTGCGGGCGACCTGCGGGCAGTATGCGCCCCGGCCGCGGGAGGTCGGCAACGACGGGGCTCAGTCCTCCACGAAGCGCACGCGGCGCGTGATCGAGCACACCGGCTCGTAGCCGATCGTGCCCGCGGCGGCGGCGATGGTTTCGACCGGCAGCGGATCGCCCCACAGCACCACCGGATCGCCCGGTCGCGCGTCGGGCTGCGTCCGCAGGTCGATCGTCATCAGGTCCATCGACACCCGGCCGACGATCGCGGCACGCGCGCCATTGACCAGCACCGGCGTGCCGGCGGGCACCCGGCGCGGATAACCGTCGCCGTAGCCGATCGCCGCGACCCCCACCGGCATGTCCTCCGGGCACTCCCAGGTGGCTGAATAGCCGATGCGCTCGCCACGGCGGATCCGGTTGACCGCGATCAGCCGCGTCGCCAGCGTCATCGCCGGGCGCAGGTCGAAGTCCGCGCCGGTGGTGCCCTCGACGACGGAGATCCCGTACAGCGCGCCGCCGGGGCGCACCCAGTCGAAATGCGCATCCGGCCAGCCCAGCACCGCCGCCGAATTGGCCAGCGACCGCGCGCCGGGCAGGCCCGCGGTGGCTTCGGCGAAGACGCGCAATTGCTCGCGCGTCTGCCGGCCGTGGGACGCGCTGCCGATGAATTCGTCGGAGCTGGCGAAGTGGTTCATCAGGACGATGTCGGCATCCACCGCAGGCGCCGCCTGCAGGCGCGCATGGGCCTCGCGCACGTCTTCGGGCGCGAAGCCCAGACGATGCATGCCGGTATCGAGCTTGAGCCAGCAGCGGATCGGCGTTCCCGGCGCCGCCTGCTCGAGCATCTGCAGCTGCGAGGCGTGGTGGACGACGGTTTCGACGTTGAGCCGTCGCAACTGGCCGATGTCCTCGGCGTCGTTGAACCCGGACAGCAGCACCACCGGCTGCGACAATCCCGCCGCGCGCAGCCGCTCCGCGTCGCTCAACGCGGCCACCCCGAACGCATCGGCGCCGGACAGCGCACGCGCCACGCGCTCCAGGCCGTGGCCATAACCGTCGGCCTTCACCACCGCCATCACCCGGCTGTTGGGGGCCCGGCGCCGCACCTGCGACAGGTTGTGGCGCAGCGCATCGGTATGGACGGTGGCGGAAGTCGGTCGGGCCATGTGGCTAGTTTACGGGCGTCGCCGACTTCCGGCGCGCTGTCCACGGCCTCCCGGCACGGCGAATCCTGACGGCCACCCACGCTCGTCCAATTGCATCCGTGCGGCAATGACCCTAGTCTCGCCAGTGTTTCCAGGGAGGGGACTTCAATGGCAATGGATTTGCCGGGCGCAAGGCCACGGGTCTTTCGCTCGCGTCGTTCAGGCGATCACGTTCGGCGCCGAGGCCTGCATGCAGGCCGACGCCTGGTCCCGCATCCCGCCGCTGCCCGCGCGACGCTCCTACGGGTACTGCTGATCGCGTCGATCTCCTTGTCCATCGGCGGATGTGCGCACGCCATGCCCAGAGCCAACCAGCCTGTATCTGGAGGCGATCGCGTGAATGCCAATGAATTCCCTCTACGCTTCAATGACCACGATTTCGATGCACTTTGTTACAACACCATCGGATGCCGTGTGTCATATGCCGGCACCATTGAAGTCAACGAGCCGCCCGACGTCGTGTCGCCTCCACCGTTATCGGCAGACTACCGAAAGCACTGGGGGTTCGCGAGCCATGTCGGCATTCGAAATTTCCCGCCGCCGGCATTCGTCGAATGGAAGTCACTGGACGGCGTGCCTCACGAAGCGCATATCGACATCGGCGCGATCTTCAAGGACGAGTTGGTGTTACACCATGTTCCGCTCGATGAGATTCCTAAACGCACTGCGGCAACCCCCGGGGGTCCTGGCATTTTTCTGGAAGTGAATGACCGGACGATCAGCGTCTATATGCAATCGACGATCGCACTCAAGGATTTGCCAACGCGAAGGAGCGCTTTCGTGAACGAGCTCAATCTCGCCTGGACCCACACCTACTAGCGCCCAAGGAACCCAACATGGCCAAGGATTGGCTGGCTGGGAGCGACGGAAAGCAAAGCAACGGTGAAGTTGCCTACTACGCCGCCGATGCCCACGATCTGGCGACATACCGTGAAGCGCGACTTCGACTGGAACAGTTGCGCGTACCGCTGCTCATTGACCATCGAAATGCCCACGAACGGCTATTCATCGCAGCATTCGACGGCACAGGCGACGATGCTAGCCGAGACAAACTTCACAAGACCAACATCGGCTTGATCAGCGAACAGGTCAATGATCTGAAGCGTTCCGGCGACGATGCGATCGCCATTGCATACATCGCCGGCCCCGGCACGGAGCATTCGCCGGTTTCGCGTGCCCTTGATGGAGCCCTTGGATACACATATGACCAGCGCGTGGCAGCCGTGTACGCGAAGCTCATGCGTCAGGCGGCAATGTGGTTGGCTGAAGATCCCGAGGCTCGAATCCGAGTCCTGGACATCGGCTTTAGTCGTGGCGCGGAACAGGCGGCCGGCTTTGCGCGGATGGTCGATGAGCGCGGTATCGAGGATTGGACAGGAAACGACGGCAACGATCTCGACCAAAGCCGCCGGTTGATGACGGCGCCGAAAAAGCCACCTCTGGTCCCACCTGGTGAAATAGCCCAGGCCGTCGCCCTCTTCGATCCCGTCGGCACCGGCGTCCCACGACTCCACGATCGGCGCCTGCCGCCTTCGGTTCTTTCGGGATTCCAGGTGACGGCGGAAGACGAACACCGCGGGCTGTTCAAATCGACCAGCGAAATTGACCAGGGCGTCAGCAGCGACGGCCGCTTCCTGGGAGTAATGACGGCCGGCGCCCACACCGATGTCGGCGGCGGCGACACACACGATGGGCTGTCGATCCGCTCGGGCAACCTGATGATCGATTACATCAACGCCTTGAGCGATACGCCCTTCCTGGCCAAGCAGGCCGAGCCCGGCGGGACCGCCATGAATGTCGTCCACCGTTCCGACGAAGGGATGCTGCTGTACCGCCTGTGGCCAAAAATCGACCGGCGCCTGCCGTCGGGTGTCGTCGAAACCCTCGCGCCGCCTGCCGTCTGCCGGGTGGTCCCGGATTGTCGGAACGCCGAGCCGCGCGACCCATTGCTGGCTTCGCGGTTCGAGTTCAGGGCGGTGCCAATCGGCGATCTCCCGGAACCATCGCCCCCGGTTGCAAGCCGGCTCGCGGCAGCGCTTCCGCAACCGGGAAGTCCCGATCATGCGCTGCTGCGGCAAAGCATAAGGGCGGTGCACCAGCTCGAATCCAGGCTTGGCCGCGTTCCCGACCTGTCCAGCGATCGCCTCGCCGCCGCTGTATCGGTGTCCGCGCGGGAGGCGGGGTTCGAGCGCGTCGATCACGTTCTGCTCGACGACACCGGCATGCGTGCGTTCGTCGTCCAGGGAGGGTTGGATTCCCCGTTCCGGCAGTCGATCCGGATCGGGACCCAATCGGCGGTCACGACGCCCGTCGGCGACAGCCTCGCGCAACTCGAGCGCTTGCGTACGCCATCGCGCCAGCACGGCGCCACTGCGGTCGCGACCGGCTTGCCCATGGATGAAGCCAGGGCGCCAGCGATGGCGCGATGAGGACGGTGTGCGTCGCTCGCCGAAATGCTTGCTTTCCCAATCGCGCTGTCGCCTGCTCCTGCTTATTCGAAGCTGCCCACCGAGTCGTGGGCGAGGTTGTCGAAGCGGGTGTATTCGCCGAAGAACTTCAGCTTGATCGATCCTGTGGGGCCGTTACGCTGCTTGCCGATGATGATTTCGGCCAAGCCCTTGTCGGGCGAATTGTCCTTGTTGTAGTAATCGTCGCGGTAGATGAAGACGATCACGTCGGCGTCCTGCTCGATGGCGCCGGACTCGCGCAGGTCGGCCATCACAGGGCGCTTGTCGGTCCGGGTTTCCAGCGAGCGGTTCAGCTGCGACAGCGCGATCACCGGCACGTTGAGTTCCTTGGCCAGCGCCTTGAGCGAGCGTGAGATCTCGGAGATCTCGGTCGCGCGGTTCTCGCTGTTGCCCGGCACCGCCATCAGCTGCAGGTAGTCAATGACGATCAGGCCCAGGTCGTGCTCGCGCTTGAGGCGGCGCGCCTTGGCGCGCAGCACTTCGGGCGACAGCGCCGGGGTATCGTCGATGAAGATCTTGGACTCGCGCAGCATCCGGATCGCGCTGGTGACGCGGCTCCAGTCCTCGTCCTCGAGCTGGCCGGTGCGCAGGCGGGTGGCATTGACGCGGCCATTGGAGGAGATCAGGCGCAGCGCCAGCTGCGACGAGGACATTTCCATCGAGAACACGGCGACCGCTTTCTTGGTCTTGATCGCCGAGTACTCGGCCATGTTCAGCGCCAGGGTCGTCTTGCCCATCGCCGGGCGCGCCGCGAGGATGATCAGGTCGGTCGGCTGCAGGCCGGCCGTCATCTCGTCGAACTCGGTGTAGCCGGTCGGAAGCCCGGTGATCGAGCCGCCGCTGGCGTGGCGCGTCTGCAGGACGTCGAAGGCCTCGATCAGCGCCTTGGTGACCGGCACGAAGTCGCTGCGCCCGCGCGCGCCGGCTTCGGCGATCGCGAACACCTGCTGCTCGGCGCTGGCGAGGATCTCGCCGCTCTCGCGGCCATCGGGCTGGAAGCCGTCGTTGACGATGCCTGTACCGACTTCGATCAGCTGCCGCAGTACCGCCTTGTCGCGGACGATGTCGGCATAGGCGGTGATGTTGGCGGCCGAGGGCGTGGTGCTGGCCAGTTCGACCAGGTAGGCGCCACCGGCGACCTGCTCGCCGAGGTTCTGCGACTCGAACCATTCGCCGAGGGTGACGGCGTCGTAGGGCCGGTTCTTTTCGGCCAGTTCGCGGATGGCGCGGAAGATCAGCTGGTGGTCGCGGCGATAGAAGTCCGAATCGACCAGCAGGTCGGCGATGCGATCGTAGGCGTCGGGTGCGAGCATCAGCCCGCCGAGCACCGCCTGCTCGGCCTCGACCGACTGCGGTGGTACGCGCAACTGCTCGATGCGGTGGTCGGCGCGGCTCTGGAAAGCCTGATCGGCACGAAGCCCCTGGCGCGCGCTCATCCCTGCTGTCTCTCCCCGTGCCGGATCGTCGATGCGATCGGTGTGCTGCAATCGAAGGGGCATGCTAGTCGTCCACGCCGTTGGGGTGTTGCAGATAAGACTGTGGATAACCGGTGGGCATCGCAGGAAGTGCGACAGCGATGGCGCTTGCTATTCCATGCCTGCTGTGGGCCAAAACAAAAACGGGCGCCTTCCGGCGCCCGTTCGTTGCAGCGATTGCAGCGTGCGATCAGGCCGCTTCGGCCTGCACGACCACCTTGACCGGGATCTCGACGTCCGCGTGCAGGTGCACGATGACTTCGGTTTCGCCGATGTGGCGGATCGCGCCTTCGCCCATCACCACTTCCGACTTCTCGACCGGCGTGCCGAGCTTGGTCAGCGCCTCGGCGATGTCGCGCGGGCCGACCGAGCCGTACAGCTTGCCTTCGGTCGATGCATTGGCGTAGATCGTGACGGTCGCGTCCGCGAGCTTGGCGCGACGCGATTCGGCCTCGCCCAGGCTCGCCTGTGCCTTGGCTTCGTAGTCGGCGCGCTTGGCCTCGAACTCGGCCAGGTTGGCCGGGGTCGCCGGCACGGCCTTGCCCTTGGGGACGAGGAAGTTGCGGCCATAACCCGGCTTGACGTTGACCTTGTCGCCAAGGTTGCCGAGGTTGGTGACTTTCTGCAGCAGGATCAGTTCCATGGTGTTGCTCCGTATTCGTTAGCGGCGCGCATCGGCGCCGCAACGGGTGCTGTCCGAATGGACGGGTGGCTTGCCCTCACACCTGCCCTCTCCCGCGCGCGGTCGAGGGGATGCAGTGTCCTCGCTGCGCGAGGACGCGTGCTCAGGCGTTGTGGTTGTCGGTGTACGGCAGCAGGGCCAGGAACCGCGCGCGCTTGACGGCGTCGGCCAGTTGGCGCTGGTAGCGGGACTTGGTGCCGGTGATGCGGCTGGGGACGATCTTGCCGGTCTCGGTCAGGTTCTGGCGCAGGGTGTTGAGATCCTTGTAGTCGATCTCTTTCACGCCCTCGGCGGTGAACTTGCAGAACTTGCGGCGGCGGAAGAACTTGGACATTGGAATGCTCCTAGATTAGGCGAGAGGCTCAGGCGGCTTCGGCGGTGTCGTTGGCGGACTCGGCGGTGCCGATCGCACCTTCGTTCTCGTCACGGCGGCGGCGCTCGCCACGCTCGGGCTTGTCGCCCTTCTCGTCCTTGTTCTTCATGATCAGCGACTGCTCGGTCACCGCGTCGTCGCGGCGCATCACCAGGTGGCGAAGCACGGCGTCGTTGAAGCGGAAGCTGTCGACCAACTCGTTCAGCACGACCTGGTCGGCCTCGATGTTGAACAGCACGTAGTGGGCCTTGACCAGGTTGTCGATCGGGTACGCCGTCTGGCGGCGGCCCCAGTCTTCCAGGCGGTGGATCTTGCCGCCGCCGTTCTCGATCAAGCCCTTGTAGCGCTCGATCATGGCCGGCACCTGCTCACTCTGGTCCGGGTGGACCAGGAACACGATTTCGTAATGACGCATGGGTCTTTGTTCCTTCTGGATGGGGCCAGCTCGCATGGATGCGATCAGGCCGGACAGCCCCCCGTCGCCTGGATGCCAGCCGCGGTGGAGCAAGGTTCCTGCAGCAGGGCCGCAGGAAGCCGGTAATTTTGGCAGGTCAATGGGTTAGGCGCAATTGCGCCAGGAATCAGCTATCCGTAGCCCGCGTAAGCGAAGCGCACCCGGGGCGCGCGTCGCGCGGGCGGGAACCCCGAGGCCGTAGGGGGCAGGATGACCATGGTCCCCGGGTGCGGCCTTCGGCCTTACCCGGGCTACGGTCGCTCACCCGGGCTCACGGGACTAGGGTCTTACGCCTTCCCCGCCTTCCTGGCGGCGATCCAGGCGTCGATGTGCCGCTCCAGCGCATCCAGCGGCACCGAGCCGGTCTCCAGCACGGCGTCGTCGTACTCGCGCAGGTCGAACTTCGGCCCAAGCTCGGCCTTGGCCTTGTCGCGCAGCTGCGAAATCTTCATCTGCCCGATCTTGTAGGCCAGCGCCTGCGCCGGCGTGCCAATGTAGCGGTCGACCTCGTTGACGATGTCCTGGTCGGTCTTGGGCGCGTTGTCCTTGAAGTAGGCGATCGCCTTCTCCCGGCTCCAGCCCATCGAATGCATGCCGGTGTCCACGACCAGCCGCACCGCCCGCCACATCTCGTAGGTCAGCTGGCCGAAATGGTCGTAGGGATCGTCGTACAGGCCCATCGGGTAGCCCAGCTGCTCGGCGTACAGGCCCCAGCCTTCGCCATAGGCGACGAAGTACGCCGTGCGGCGGAACATCGGCGCATCCGGCAGTTCCAGCCCGCGAGCGAACTGGAAGTGGTGGCCCGGCACCGACTCATGCAGCGTCAGCGGCATCATTTCCCAGGTCGGCCGCACTTCCGGCTTGTACAGGTTGACGTAGTAATAGCCCGGCCGGCTGCCGTCGCTCGCGCCCGGCTGGTAGTAGGCGGTGGTGGTGTCGGGGGCGATGTTGTCCGGGATCGGGCGCACGCCGTACGGCAGGCGCGGGATGGTCTTGAAGACCTTCACCAGTTCCGGATCGATGCGCTTGGCCAATGCGCGGTAGTGCGTGAGCAGCGCCTCAGGCGTCTTCTCGAAGAACTTCGGATCGCTGCGCAGATAGGTGAAGAACTCCGGCATCGTGCCCTTGAAGCCGGTCTCGTCCTTGACCTTCTCCATCTCGGCGCGGATGCGCGCGACTTCCTTCAGGCCGATCGCGTGGATCTGCGCGGCACTGAGGTCGGTGGTCGTGTAGTAGCGCGCGAGGAAGTCGTAATAAGCCTTGCCGTTGGGGAGATCCGACGCGGCGATCGAATCGCGCGCCTTCGGCAGGTACTCGCCGTTGAAATACGCCGCCAGCTTCTGGTACGCCGGGATCAGCTGCTCGCGGATGGTCCGCTGGGCACCCGCCTGCAGCGCGGCGCGATCGGCCTGCGGGATCGCGTCACTGAAATGCAGGAACGGCCGGTAGAACGGGCTCTTCGTGGGGTCGTCGACGATCTGCGCGGCGATCTGCGCCGGCACGCGCTGCATCAGCACCTTTGGCGGCACGTTGCCGGCCTTGACGCCTTCGCGCATCAGCGCGATCGACTGATCCACCAGCGTCGGAATCGCCTGCATGCGCTTGAGCCAGTCCCGATAGTCCTTGGTGCTGGCGAATGGCAGCACCTCGGCCAGTCCGTCGGCCGTCTGCACACCGCCCTGGTGGCTGACCGGCTGGAGGTATTCGTGGAACTGCTGGCGCTCGACGGCGCGCTCGAGTTGCCACTGGAAGGTGTCGTAATTGAGCTGGTCGGCGGCCGACAACGCCTTGCGATCGATCGCCTTGAGCTTCGCCAGCGCAGCGCGGTCCTCGCCTTCGCGCTTGGCGATGGCGGCCAGGCTCATGTCGGTCCAGCGGTCGTTGAAGCGGTTGTCGCCATTGTTGCTGGCGTTTTCGGGCGACTCGACCAGACCGCGTTCCCATTCGTCGGCGAACAGCTTGTGCAGGGTGGCCGCCGGATCGGACGACTGCGCGCGGACCGGTGCGGCGGTCAACACCGCCGCCGCGCCAAGGGCCATCAGGAACGAACGGATCATCGACGCCTCTCCCCGTGGTGGACGCCCGAGTGTAGGGCGGGTTTCAACCCGCCGTCATCGCTCGATGGTCACAGTTCGCGCCATAGGCGTTGCGTCGAACCGGAAGGCAGCCGACGGCGCGCCGGAAGACGCAGACGGCGGGTTGAAACCCGCCCTACGCCACGGTGGCCATCGAACAGGCGTGCCGCGGACGATCAACCATCCGCCTGACGGAGTGAACGGAAGTCGCTGGATCCCCGCCTTCGCGGGAATGACGGATCAGGCCGCGCGTTCGGCGTCCGTGGTGAAGCTTTCCCCGCAGCCGCATTCGGCGGCGACATTGGGATTGCGGAACACGAACTGCTCGTTCAGACCATCCTTGATGAAGTCGATCTGCGTGCCATCGACCAGCGCCAGGCTGTCGGCGTCGACCCGGATGCGCACGCCGTCCTGTTCGAACACGGTGTCGCCTTCCCGTTCGTCGCGGGCCAGATCGACGGCATAACCCCACCCGGAGCACCCGGTGCGACGGACGCCGAAGCGCAAACCAATCGCCGCCGGTGTTTCGGCGAGGAAGCCACGGATGCGTTCGAGTGCGGCGGGGGCGAGCGTGATCATCCGGCGATTATAGGCGGCTACCGGAGCCGTATTCTGGATGTCGCCTGTCCGGCCTCCGGGCCTGTCGCGCCGCCCGCCCCGGGCAACGCAACGAAGCCCGGGGGCACGTCGCGCTAAACTGAGCGCTTCATCCGACACGTCCGCCGGCGGTCGCCGCCGGCACACACAGGCCACAGGATCAGCATGACAACGGTCAGCGTCGACCACGCGCTCGCGGGCAAACTGCCGATCGGCGGCGAAATCACCGTCCGCGGCTGGGTCCGCACCCGCCGCGACTCCAAGGCGGGGCTGTCGTTCGTCAATGTCAGCGACGGCTCGTGCTTCGCCCCGATCCAGGTCGTGGTCCCGGCCACGCTGCCCAATTACGAAAGCGAAGTGAAGCGTCTCACTGCCGGCTGCTCGGTGATCGCCAGCGGCACCCTGGCGCCGTCGCAGGGCCAGGGCCAGAGTTTCGAGATCCAGGCCGACCGGATCGAGGTCGTGGGCTGGGTCGAGGATCCGGAAACCTATCCGATCCAGCCCAAGGCGCATTCGCTGGAATTCCTGCGCGAGGTCGCGCACCTGCGCCCGCGCACCAACCTGTTCGGCGCGGTGACCCGCATCCGCAACTGCCTGGCGCAGGCGGTGCATCGGTTCTTCCACCACAACGGCTTCTGCTGGATCAGCACGCCGATCATCACCACCTCCGACGCCGAAGGCGCCGGACAGATGTTCCGCGTCTCGACCCTGGACCTGGCCAACCTGCCGCGCGGCAAGGACGGCGCGGTGGACTTCTCGCGCGACTTCTTCGGCAAGGAAACCTTCCTCACCGTCTCCGGCCAGCTCAATGTCGAGGCCTACTGCCTGGCGCTGAGCAAGGTGTACACCTTCGGGCCGACGTTCCGCGCCGAGAACAGCAACACCACGCGCCACCTCGCCGAGTTCTGGATGATCGAGCCGGAGGTTGCGTTCGCCGACCTCGCCGCCAACGCCGAGCTTGCCGAGGACTTCCTCAAATACCTCTTCCGCGCGGTCCTGCACGAGCGCATGGACGACCTGGCCTTCATCGCCGAGCGCGTGCAGAAGGATGCGATCACGCGCCTGGAGGCCTTCGTCAACGCGCCCTTCGAGCGCATCGACTACACCGACGCGATCGCGCTGCTGCAGAAGTCCGGGCAGAAGTTCGAATTCCCCGTCGAATGGGGCCTGGACCTGCAGACCGAGCACGAGCGCTGGCTGACCGAGCAGCATGTCGGCCGCCCGGTTGTGGTGACCAACTACCCCGAGCACATCAAGGCGTTCTACATGCGCCTGAACGATGATGGCAAAACCGTCGCCGCGATGGACGTGCTGGCGCCGGGCATCGGCGAGATCATCGGCGGCAGCCAGCGCGAGGAGCGGCTGGACGTGCTGGACCAGCGCATGGCGCAGTTCGGGCTGGATGCGGAACACTACGGCTGGTATCGCGATTTCCGCCGTTACGGTTCGGTGCCGCATGCCGGCTTCGGCCTGGGCTTCGAGCGCCTCGTGGTCTACGTCTGCGGGTTGTCGAACATCCGTGATGCGCTGCCCTACCCGCGCGCGCCCGGCCAGGCGGAGTTCTGATCGATGAGCGCCGATACCATCCTGTTCTTCGCCTTGTTGTTCGTCGCCATCGCAATCGCCGGCGCGACCGCGTTCGTGATCTTCTGGCCATTGACGCTGGTGCATGTGCGCGACCGCCAGCCAGGAATCGGCGCAGAACTGGGCACCGGCAACTTCCTCAAGCCGTCGGCGCTGTGGTGGCTGTTGCGCGGCGGATACCGGAGCGTCCGCGACCCGGCGCTCAGCGGGCTGGCAACGCCGGCACGGATCTCGCTGCTGGTGATCTTCCTGGGCCTGTCGCTTGCCGGATTGCTGTGGCTGCTGTCGCTGGTCGCCGGCGCATGAGCCTTCGCATGCTCCATGGCGCCACGGATGGCCGTCTCCACGTACCGGGGCCGGTTTGCGTTGCGGTGCGTAAGCGCTCGGAGATCAGCGGATGAACGACTCAGCGAATTCCGGGCAATGGTGGTTGGCCACGGTCGGCCACAACCTGGTGTGGGCGCGACTGCGGGTTCGCGAAGCCGGCACTGCCGAGGTGTTCGACAGTGACGGCAACACGCTCAGCTATGACAGCGAGGACACCGCGCGCGCGTCGCTGATGGATGCCGAATTCGTCGCCTGGGACGGGCTCGACGAGGCAGACGCCAATGCGCGCGGATTCTCCCTGGAAGAAGTGAGTCCTCCGCGTGGAGGCAGTGACGATGCCTTGCGGCCCCAGATGTTCCAGTCGCTGGATCGGCGCCGCTGGACGTCGTCCGACCGCGATCCGGAGGATTGATGGACCTTGATCTCAGCGGCAGGCACGCGCTCGTCTGTGGCGCCTCCGAAGGCATCGGCCGCGCCACGGCGCACGAACTTGCGCTGCTCGGCGCCGACGTGACCGTGCTGGCGCGCCGCGCGGACGTGCTGCGGGACGTCGTTGCGGCGCTGCCGCGGCGTGGTGCCCAGCAGCACGGCTGGATCTCCGCCGACATGTCGCAGACGGCGACCTTCCAGCAGCAGGTCGCGGCGTTGGCCGCGGGGAGTCCTGTCCATATCCTCGTCAACAACACCGCCGGCCCGCCGGGCGGCCCGGCGCACACGGCGGACACCGCGGCCTTCCTGGACGCCTTCAACAAGCACCTGGTCGCCAACCAGACGCTTGTGCAGGCGGTGCTGCCGGGCATGCGCGCCGCCAGCTGGGGCCGCATCGTCAACGTCATCTCCACCTCAGTGAAGGAACCCATCCCCGGGCTCGGCGTGTCCAACACGATCCGCGGCGCGGTGGCCAGCTGGGCCAAGACGCTTTCGCGCGAACTGGCGCCGATGGGCATCACCGTCAACAACGTGCTGCCGGGCTACACCGACACCGCGCGGATCGCGCAGATCGTGCAGGGACGGATCCAGGCCACCGGGAAGCCGGAGCAGCAGATACTGCAGTCGATGCGCGACAACGTCCCGGCAGGCCGCTTTGCGCAGCCGGCGGAAATCGGCGGCGTGATCGCATTCCTCTGCTCCCCCGCGGCGGCGTACGTGAATGGCGTGAATCTCGCCGTCGATGGCGGGCGCATGCAGTCGCTCTGAATCCGCCGACGTGCCCGGCGGATGCCGCGCGCGTTAAGCTTGTCGGATGCGCCTTACGCACTGGATCGACGGCCAGGCCCGCGACGCGGGCGATGGCCAATGGCTCAATGTCCATGACCCCGCCACCGGACGCGCCTACGCCCAGGTCGCCCGGGGCACGGCCGGCGATGCCCGGTTGGCGGTCGAGGCCGCCGGCCGCGCATTCCCGGGCTGGTCCGCACTGCCCAGCTTCGAGCGCGCCCGCTGGCTCGAGCGACTGGCGGACGCCATCGAGGCCCGACTGGACGCCTTCGCGCAGGCCGAATCGCTGGACGGCGGCAAACCGATCACGCTGGCGCGCGATATCGAGATCCCACGCGCGATCAGCAACCTGCGTTTCTTCGCCCACGCGGCCACCCAGTTCGCCAGCGAATCGCACCATGGCCAGGCCGGCCTGAACTACACGCTGCGCCAGCCGCTGGGCGTGGTCGGCACGATTTCGCCGTGGAACCTGCCGCTCTACCTGTTCACCTGGAAGATCGCGCCGGCACTGGCCGCAGGCAATACGGTCGTCGCCAAGCCCTCGGAGGTCACGCCGCGGACGGCCTCGATGCTCGGCGAGATCGCCGCCGCGATCGGCATGCCGCCGGGCGTGCTCAACATCGTGCATGGCGTCGGTCCCGAGGTCGGCGAAGTGCTAGTCGCCGACAGCGACGTCAAGGCGGTTTCCTTCACCGGCAGCACCCAGGTCGGCCGGCGCATCGCCACGCTCGCCGCACCGCAACTGAAAAAGGTCTCGCTCGAACTGGGCGGCAAGAATCCAACGCTCGTGTTCGCCGACAGCCGCTGGCGCGAACACCTGCCGACGATCGTGCGCTCGGCATTCCAGAATTCCGGGCAGATCTGCCTGTGCGGATCGCGCATCCTAGTCGAACGGCCGATCTACGACGCCTTCCGCGACGCGCTGGTCGAGCGTGCCAATGCGCTGCGCATCGGCGAGCCCGCCGACCCCGCGACCGAGCTGGGCCCGCTGGTCTCCCAGGCGCACTTCGACAAGGTCATCGCGGCGATCGCACGGGCGCGCGACGAAGGCGGCCGGATCTGGTGCGGCGGCGAAGCCCTGCGGCGGCCGGGCTGGTTTGTCGCGCCGACGGTCATCGATGGGTTGGGCCCGGATTGCGCCAGCAACCGCGAGGAAATCTTCGGACCCGTCGCCACCCTGCAGCCGTTCGACAGCGAGGACGACGCGCTGGCACTGGCCAACGCGGTCGATTACGGCCTGTCGGCATCGATCTGGACCGGCAACCTGGACCGCGCGCATCGACTGGCCGCCGACATCCACGCCGGTATCGTCTGGATCAACACCTGGATGATGCGCGACCTGCGCACGCCCTTTGGCGGGCGCGGCCAATCCGGCCTGGGCAGCGAAGGCGGGATGGAAGCGATGCGCTTTTTCACCGAACCCAAGAATGTCGGCATCGCGCTCCAGCGCCGGTGACGACCCACGACGAACACGCACCCGGGGACCACGAATGACGGAACTGACCGAACTGCTGCGCAACAACCGCGACTGGGCCGATGCCGTGCGGCGCGAGGATCCGACGTTTTTCGAGCAGCTGTCGCAGCAGCAGGCCCCGAAGTTCCTGTGGATCGGCTGTTCGGATTCGCGCGTTCCGGCCAACCAGATCATGGGCCTGGCGCCGGGCGAGGTGTTCGTCCATCGCAACATCGCCAACGTGATGGTGCATACCGACCTCAACTGCATGTCGGTCATCCAGTTCGCGGTCGACGTGCTCAAGGTCGAGCACATCCTGGTGGTCGGCCATTACGGCTGCGGCGGCGTGCTGGCGGCATTGCAGGGCACCCGCGTCGGGCTGGCCGACAACTGGATCCGGCATGTGGGCGACGTCGCCCAGAAGCACGCCGCGCTGCTGGAGTCGGTGCCGGCCGCGCAACGCAGCGAGCGCCTGTGCGAACTCAACGCCATCGAGCAGGCCGAGAACGTCTGCCTGAGCACCGTGGTCCAGGACGCCTGGTCGCGCGGCCAGTCGCTGTCGGTGCACGGATGGGTGTACAGCCTGCACGACGGTCAGGTGCGCGAGCTCGGCATGGACGTCGAGTCGCTGGAAACGCTGCCCGTGTCCTATGCCAATGCGCTGGCGCAGGTGCAGCGACGCGGGACGGCCGCATGAGCGGCGCCGTCCATGCGGAAGCCGCGCCCAGGCCGGTCGGCGTCTATCCGCATGCGCGCCGCGTAGGGAACCTGTTGTTCCTGTCGGGCATCGGTCCACGCGATCGCCATAGCAATGCGATCCCGGGCAACGAGCTCTATGCCGACGGTCGCGTGCGCCGCTACGACATCGAGGCGCAGACCCGCGCCGTATTCGCCAACGTGCGCGCGGTGCTCGAAGCCAGCGGCGCGCGCTGGGAAGACCTCGTGGACGTGACCGTGTACCTGACCGACATGCTGCGCGACTTCCGCATCTACAACGCCGTCTGGGCCGAGTACTTCCCCGACCCCGAAACCGCGCCCTGCCGCACCACCGTCGGCATCACCGCATTGCCGACGCCGATCGCGATCGAGCTCAAGTGCACCGCGGTGCTGGGAAGCGATCGATGAAGGCGCTGGCGCTTGCATTGCTGCCCGCGCTCGTCGGCATTGGCGTCATCGCCGACGCGAGCGCCAATACCAACGCGCGTGTCAGCACTGGCGTCGGCACCAGCCCCAACGCTGGCACCAGCCCAGGCACCAACGCCATCACCAACCCGGCGGACAATCCGACGCTGGACTCCTTGTTCCGGCAGGACCAGGCCGATCGCGACGCCGCAGCCATCGACTGGCAGGCACTCGCGGCCAGGGATGCCGCGCGCCGGGCCCAGGTCGGGACGCTGCTCGACCGCGGTGAAATCCGCTCCGCGGCCGACCATTACCACGCGGCGATGGTCCTGCAGCACGGCCAAACCCTGGACGACTTCCGGCTGGCCAATGCACTGGCGACGATCGCGGTCGCCCAGGCCCCGGGCGATGCGCATTATCGCTGGCTGGCGGGCGCCAGCTGGGACCGGCTGTTGATGCGGCAGGGACAAGCGCAGTGGTACGGCACCCAGTACAAGGGCGACGCCACCCGCGGCCTTTATCTGTATCCGGTCGCGGAGGATGCCGTCACCGACGCACAGCGCAAGGCCATGGTCGGCCACACGCTGCAGGAATCGCGCGATCACGTCGCCGTGGCCGCGAAGGAAATGAACATGCCGGTGCGCACGCCGCCGCCGACCCTCGAAGAGCTGCGCCGGGAGTCGGCCACCGCCGGCAAGGACCACTGACATGCTGCCCGCACCGCTCAACCTTCAGGCATGGATCGACGAGCATCGGCACCTGCTCAAGCCGCCGGTGGGCAACAAATGCATCTACGACGGCGACTTCATCGTCATGGTGGTCGGTGGGCCAAACGCGCGCACCGACTACCACTTCGAGGAAGGCCCCGAGTGGTTCTACCAGCTCGAGGGCGAGATGGTGTTGCGGATCCAGGAAGACGGCGCCGTGCGCGACATCCCGCTGCGGGCCGGGGAGATCTTCCTGCTGCCCCCGCGCACGCCCCACTCGCCGCAGCGCTTCCCCGATTCCGTCGGGCTGGTCATCGAGCGCCGCCGCCGGGCGAACGAGCAGGACGGCCTAATGTGGTTCTGCGTGCAGTGCAACCACAAGCTGTACGAGGAATTCTTCCACCTGCACGACATCGAGACCGATTTCCCGCCGGTGTTCGATCACTTCTATTCCTCGCGCGAGCGGCGTACCTGCCCGCACTGCGGGCTGCTGAACCCGGCACCGTCGAAGTACGTGATGCCGGATACCTGAGCGGCGCGCGGCATGCTGCGCTCGCTGCTCGCACTCAAGCCGCGCGATGTCCCGATCCGGGTGGCGCTGCGCAACACGATCGCGGTCGTGGCGCCGCTGGCCGTGGGCCTGGCGCTCGGCCAGGCCAGCGCCGGGCTCGCGATCGCGACCGGCGCGCTCAACACGATGTTCACCGACCAGCCCGGGCCCTACCGGGCACGCATGCAGCGCATGCTCATGGCCGCGGCGGCGGCTGGCCTGGCGGCGCTGCTCGGCATCCTGATCGGCGCGCACGATGTCGCGTTCGTCGCCGCGGTGCTGGTGGTGGCCTTCTGCGGCGGGATCGTGGTCGCGCTCGGGCCGATCGCGGCGCGCGTGGGCCTGACCAGCACGATCGTGATGCTGGTGACCGCTGGCATGGGCCTGTCGCCGCCGCATGCACCCGCCGTCGCGGCGTTGATCTTCGCCGGTGGCCTGCTGCAGATGGCGCTGGCGGTCGCTGCCTGGCCGTTGCAGCGCTATCGGCCCGAGCGGTTTGCCCTGGCCGATGTGCTGCGCCAGCTCGCACGCACCGCACGCCTGCGGCCGGATGCCGCGCAGGCGCCTCCGGTGTCGCAGGCGGCGCTGGACGCGCTGGTGCTGCTGCATGGCGAGCATCGCGCGCGGGGGCCGGCGATGCAGTCGTTCCGGGTGCTGGCCGAAGTCTGCGAGCGGGCGCGCATCGACCTGCTCTCGCTCAGCGACCTGCATGCGCGGCTCACCGACACCGCGGCCCGGCAACGGCTGGAGCCGGTGTTCGGGCACGCTGCCGATTGCCTGGATGCGCTTGCCGACGCCGTCCACGATGCGCGTCCGCCATCCAGTGCACCCGCCCGCCTGGATGCGCTCCAGGCCAGCGTCAAGGCCATGGCAGCCGACGACGCCCGGCCCGCCGATCGCCGCGACGCGCGCCTGTGGCGGATCGCCCACGTGCGCGCCGACAGCCTCGCCGGCCAGTTGCGCTCGCTTGCCCGCAATGCCGCCACCGCCAGCAGCCGCGGCGAGCTGCAGGCACAGAAAAGCGAAGCCAGGTTGCCCGCGGCGCTGCGTACCGGTGCACCATGGCCGACGCTGCGGGCCAACCTGACCTTGTCGTCGGTCGCCTTCCGGCATGCGCTGCGTTGCGCGATCTGCGTCGCGCTGGCCGCCGGCTGCGAACGCGCGTTGCAGGTCCCCCACGGGGCGTGGATCCCGATGACCGCGGCAGTGGTGATCAAGCCCGATTTCGGCGGCACCCTGCGCTTTGGCCTGCTGCGCATGGCCGGCACCTTTGCCGGCCTGCTGCTGACCACGCTGCTGGCGCATTACGCCATGCAGGGCGTTGCGCCGCGGCTGCTGCTGATGGCGGCCTTGTGCATGGGCTTCCGGCTGCTGGCCCAGGTCAATTACGGCCTCGGCATTGCGCTGCTGACCGGCATGGTCGTGCTGCTGTTGTCGTTCAAGGGCATGGCGCCGGCCGATGCGGTGCATGCACGCCTGCTCGGCACGGTGCTCGGCAGCAGCCTGGCGCTCGTGGCCTATGCGCTGTGGCCGACCTGGGAAGGCCGGCGTGTCAAGCCGTTGCTGGCAGCACTCGTGGACGCCTACCGCAGGCACCTGGCGGCGGTGCTCGGTGCGCGCATCGGCGAGCTCGTCGACAGCCGCGCGGCGGCGCGCCGCGCACGGACCAACGCGCAGGCTTCGCTGGATCGGCTGCGCGCCGAGCCCCGCCGTCGCACGTCGGCCGCGGCGTTGAAATGGGCCGAATCGGTGCTTGCCAACGCCAGCCGCCTGATCCGCGCGACGGTGATGCTCGAGGCGCTGCTGCGCGATGGCGCGCCGTTGCCGCAGCGCGAGCAGCTCGCCGCGTTTGCCGCCGAAGCGGACCGCATCCTGGTGTTGCTGGTTACCGCCCTGCGCGAAGATCGGGAGGTCGATGCGCCGCTGCTGCGCCCCTGCGAACGCCGCCTGAGCACGGCGATGTCGGCAGCAGTCGACGCGGGCGACGCCGCCGCGATCGCGGCCGCCGATGCCTGCGACCGCATCGCCGACAGCATCGACACCCTCGCCCACCTGCTGCGTCCCGCCGCGCGCCGCCAAGCGCGCGAACGCGTCCAACCTGCCGCGGTGAGCGCCTCGTAGCAGCGGCTCAGGCCCCCGTGCCCAGCGCGTTGCCGCCGAGCCGTCGCCACGCGAGCGCGGGCTGGGCCGGATGGTGCTGGCGTGGTGCGTTGCGGCGGTCGCTGAAGCCCCACAACGCGTCCGCGCCGAACAGGCGGTCGGCCTCGTGCGCGGCCAGCAGCGCGTGCCCATAGCGATCGAAATCAGCGCGGACGCGGCGCCCCAGCGGCATGGTGTCGATGTCCCCCAGCGCGATGCGGCCGCAGGGGACGAACGGTCCGTGTGCCTGCGTGAGCCTTCCGCCGGGCAGGATGCTGTCCGGCATCAGGATGAAGCTCCCGCCGGGAGCCGCGTAGAGGACGGCTTCCAAACCGCATCTCCTCGTCATGTCGGGGACGAAAGGCTAACGATTTGGGCCGTGACGGCGCGCGAAGAGGCTTGCGCAAGCCGCCAGCCGATGCGGCCGGCAGGCGCTCCGCGGGCCGGGACGGGCCAGCCGCAGGCAAGGTCCGGTATCGTAGGCATCTTTCCCCGTCGTGGCCGCGCACTGCGGGGCCGCGCCACACCGCCGATCCCGCGGCCGCGACGGCCGACGCGCGATCGCCGGCCCAGCGTCGCAGGACCGCATGCTCAAGATCGATACCCACGCCCATTACCTGCCGCGCGACTGGCCCGACCTCGCGGCCAAGTACGGCGACAACCGCTTCCCGGTGATCCACCACGGCGAGGACGGGCGCCATCGCATCTACAAGGACGGCAAGTTCTTCCGCGAGATCCTGCCCAAGACCTGGGATCCGGTGGAGCGCATCGCCGACTACGCGCGTTTCGGCGTGCAGGTGCAGGTGATCAGCACGGTGCCGGTGATGTTCAGCTACTGGGCCAAGGCGCACCACGCGCTGGAACTCCACCAGGCGCTCAACGACCACATGGCGCGCACCTGCCGGGACCATCCGCGCCACTACGCGGGCGTCGGCACCGTGCCGCTGCAGTCGCCGCGCCTGGCGGTGCAGGAGCTCGAGCGCTGCATGGACCAGCTCGGCCTGCAGGGCGTGCAGATCGGCTCGCACGTCAACGACTGGAACCTCGACGCGCGGGAGCTGTTCGAATTCTTCGAAGCCGCCAGCGACCTGGGCGCCGCGATCCTGGTGCATCCGTGGGACATGATGGGCACCGATTCGATGCCCAAGTACTGGCTGCCGTGGCTGGTGGGCATGCCGGCCGAGCAGTCGCGCGCGGCCTGCTGCCTGGTCTTCGGCGGCGTGCTCGAGCGGTTGCCGAAGTTGAAGATCTGCCTGGCGCACGGTGGCGGCAGCTTCCCGTACACCATCGGCCGCATCGAGCATGGCTTCAACATGCGGCCGGACCTCGTCGCGACCGATAACTTCCGCAACCCGCGCGATTACCTGGCGCGCATGTACTTCGATTCCTGGGTCGCCGACGACCGCGCGCTGCGCTACCTGCTCGACACCTGCGGCGTGTCGCGGGTGATGCTCGGCACCGACTATCCCTTCCCGCTCGGCGAGCAGGCGCCCGGCGCCGGGATCGAGGCACTCGGCTTGTCGGGCCCGGAGCAGGATCGCCTGTACCACGGCACCGCGCTGGAGTGGATGGGCCTTTCGGAGTCCCGCTTCGCATGAGCCACCAGCACGAGGTCTACAGCGACGACTACGCGCGCGCGCAGGACCAGGCCGATCCCCTGCGCGACCTGCGCTCGCAGTTCCATATTCCGCTCCACGAAGGCGGCGAGCAGGCCTACTTCTGCGGCAACTCGCTGGGCCTGCAACCGCGCGGTGCGCGCGCGATGGTCGAGGAAGTCCTCGACAAGTGGGCGCGCGACGCCGTCGAAGGCCACTTCCGCGAGCCCGCGCCGTGGATGCCGTACCACGAGCTGGTGCGCAACGGCCTGGCCGGCGTCGTCGGCGCCGAGCCCTCGGAAGTGGTGGCGATGAACTCGCTCACCACCAACCTGCACCTGATGCTGGTCAGCTTCTACCGGCCGACCGCCGGGCGACCGGCGATCCTGATGGAAGCCGGCGCGTTTCCGTCCGACCGTCATGCGCTGGAATCGCAGCTGCGCTTCCATGGCTTCGATCCGGCCAGCGACCTGATCGAAGTCGAGCCGGACGAGGCCGACGGCACCATCTCGATGGCGGCGATCGAGCGCGCGATCGCGCTCCACGGCGCGCGCCTGGCGCTGGTGCTGTGGCCGGGCGTGCAGTACCGCACCGGGCAGGCCTTCGACCTGGAAGCGATCGCCCGCCTCGCGCATGGCGCCGGTGCGATCATCGGCTTCGACCTCGCACACGCGGTCGGCAACCTGCCACTGCGCCTGCACGACGTCGATGCCGACTTCGCCGTGTGGTGCCATTACAAGTACATGAACGCCGGCCCTGGCGCGGTCGGCGGCTGCTTCGTGCATGCACGCCATGGCGACAGCGCACGGCCGCGCTTCGCCGGCTGGTGGGGACACGACCAGAAGACGCGCTTCCAGATGGGGCCGGCGTTCGCACCCAGCCACGGCGCCGACGGCTGGCAGTTGAGCAACCCGCCGATCCTGGGGCTGGCGCCGCTGCGCGCATCGCTCGAGCTGTTCGAGCGCGCCGGCATGGGCGCACTGCGCGAGAAGTCGGTGCGGTTGACGGGTTATCTCGCCACGCTCATCGACACCCGCCTTGCCGACACCCTGCAGGTGGTGACGCCCAAGGAACCGCCGCGCCGAGGCGCGCAGTTGTCGCTGCGGGTGGCGGGCGGGCGCACGCAGGGGCGCGCGCTGTTCGAGTACCTCTCGCAACACGGCGTGCTGGGCGACTGGCGCGAGCCCGATGTGATCCGCATTTCGCCGGCGCCGCTCTACAACACGCATGCCGATGTGCTGCGCTTCGTGCGTACGGTCGAGCGATGGCGCAGCGCCTGATCTCCATCGCCATTTTTCTGCCGACAGCCTGCGCCGAACAGCCGCGCTTCCGCTCATACCAATGGCGCTGACATGACCCAGACCGCTTCCAGACACCTCACCATCGTCGGCGCGGGCCTCGCCGGTGCGCTCCTCGCGACCCTGCTCGCACGTCGCGGCTGGGACATCGACGTCTTCGAGCGCCGCGGCGACCCGCGGGTCGAAGGCTATGCCGGCGGGCGGTCGATCAACCTCGCGTTGGCCGAGCGCGGGTTGAACGCGCTGCGCATCGCCGGCATCGCCGACGCGGTGCTGGACCAGGCGGTGATGATGCGCGGGCGCATGGTGCATTTCGCCGACGGCAGCCAGCAGTTGCAGCGCTATGGGCGCGACGACTCCGAGGTGATCTGGTCGGTCAGCCGCGGCGAACTCAACATCACCCTGCTCGATGCGGCCGAAACCGCCGGCGCGAAGCTGCATTTCGACCGGCGGCTGGAAACGGTCGACTTCGACGCCAGCGTCGCCACCTTCCTCGGCGACGGCGCGCACGCACACCGGTTCCAGGCGCTGATCGGTGCCGATGGCGCGGGCTCGACCCTGCGCCGCGAGATGAATCGCGCGACGCCACTGGGCGAACGCATCGACCCGCTCGGCCATGGCTACAAGGAACTGGAAATCCCCCCTGCCGCCGACGGTGGCTTCCGCATGGAGCCCAACGCCCTGCACATCTGGCCGCGTGGTCGCTACATGTGCATTGCGCTGCCCAACGACGAGCGCACGTTCACGGTGACGCTGTTCCTGCCCAGCCGCGACGACGGCAAGCCCGGCGATCCCAGTTTCGAAACCGTTCTGACCGGCGAGGATGCACGTGCATTGTTCGCACGCGACTTCGCCGATGCATTGCCGCTGATCCCGGACCTGGTGGAAGACTTCGAAACCCATCCGACCGGCACCCTGTCCACGCTCAGCCTGGAGCGCTGGTCGCTGGGCGACAAGGCGGTGCTGCTCGGCGATGCCGCGCATGCGATGGTGCCGTTCCACGGCCAGGGCATGAACTGCGCATTCGAGGACTGCGTCGCGCTGGCGGAGCATCTGCAGGGCCATCGCGACCGCGGCGATGCCTTCGCGGCGTTCGCGTCCGAACGCCTGCCCAATGCCCGCGCGATCCAGCAGATGGCGCTGGAGAACTACCTGGAGATGCGCGAACGCGTCGACGACGCCGACTTCCTGCTGCAGCGTGCGCTGGAGCGCGCGCTGGCGGAGCGGCATCCGGAGCGCTTCGTGCCGCGTTACGCGATGGTGACGTTCAGCTGCATGCCTTACGCGACGGCATTCGAACGCGGACAGGTCCAGCGCGAGCTGCTGGTCGAGGCCACGCGCGGGCGCACCTCGCTGGAGGGGATCGACTGGGCGTGGCTGGACGCCGAGGTCGCGCGACGGCTGCCGCTGCTTGCGGCGCAGGCGTGATCCGCGATCTCAGCAGCGGAGACGATCGATCGTTACCATCCTGTGCGTCACTCGCGGCGGCAGACCCCGCCGCTGGCGCGCTACGCCGGGGCTCCGCCCGACCGAAAAAATGAAAAGAGCCGCGAACCGCCTGGCGGGACGCCCGCAAACCGCCCGCGGCTGAAACCGCTCCTGCGAACGCCAAAAGCGCGTCCCGCTGGCGCGGGAACCCTTCAACGCTACCGGCTTACCCATGCCCGCCAGCTTCCTGTTCTACGACCTGGAAACCTTCGGCGCCGATCCGCGCACGTCGCGGATCGCGCAGTTCGCGGCGATCCGCACCGACGAGGCGCTGAACCAGGTCGAGGAGCCGATCAGCTTCTTCGTGCAGCCCGCCGATGACCTGCTGCCCTCGCCGGCCGCCACCCTCATCACCGGGATCACGCCGCAGCAGGCGCTGCGCGACGGCGTCTGCGAGGCCGAGGCGTTCGCGCGGATCTTCGAGGAAATGGCGCGGCCGCAGACCTGCACGCTCGGCTACAACTCGTTGCGCTTCGACGACGAATTCGTGCGCCATGGCCTGTTCCGAAACTTCCACGATCCGTACGAGCGCGAGTGGCGTAGCGGTAACTGCCGCTGGGACCTGCTCGACGTGCTGCGGCTGGCGCACGCGCTACGGCCCGATGGCCTGCAGTGGCCCAGGCGCGAGGACGGCGCGACGTCGTTCCGCCTGGAGCACCTGGCGACGGCCAACGACGTCCGCAGCGGCGATGCGCACGAAGCCCTGTCCGACGTGCGTGCGCTGATCGGGCTGGCGCGCAGACTGCGGCAGGCGCAGCCGAAGTTGTGGGAATACGCGCTGCGCCTGCGCGACAAGCGCCATGCCGCGCAACTGCTGGACACCGTGGCCATGGCGCCAGTGCTGCACGTGTCGCAACGCTACCCGGCCGCACGCCTGTGCGCGGCCGCAGTGCTGCCGCTGGCACGGCACCCGTCGATCGACAGCCGGGTGATCGTGGTCGACCTGGATGCCGATCCGCAGCCGCTGCTGACGCTCGCTCCGGAGGAGATCGCTGACCGCCTTTACACGCCCGCGGCGGACCTGCCCGAAGGCGAGGCGCGCATCCCGCTCAAGGAAGTGCACCTCAACCGCTGTCCGGCCCTCGTGGCGTGGCCGCACCTGCGCGAGGAAGACTTCGCCCGCCTGCAGATCGATCGCCCGCTGGTGGAACAGCGCGCGGCGCGCCTGCGCGAGGCCGGTCCGGCACTGGCGGAGAAAGTACGTCGTGTCTACGGCGTCGAGCGGGCACGCGACAGATCCGACGTCGATGCCTCGCTGTACGACGGCTTCGTCGGCGATGGCGACAAGCGTCGCTGCCAGGAGGTGCGCGCGACGCCACCGCAGATGCTGGCCGGGCGCGACTTCGGCTTCAACGACGTGCGCCTGCCGGAGTTGCTGTTCCGCTATCGCGCGCGCAACTGGCCGGCGACCTTGACGCATGAAGAACGCGCGCGCTGGGACGATGTCCGCCGCCAGCGGCTGTTCGCCGAGCCAGCGGCCGGCGGCAGGTCCGGCGAATCGAGCCTGCGCGGATTCCGCGCCGAGCTCGCCCAGTTGCGCCAGTCCCACGCCGGCGATGGCGCGCGGCTGGCGCTGCTCGACCAGATCGACGCCTGGAGCCGCGAGCTCGAATCCAGCCTGCAATGACCGCCTATTTCAGCGACAAGAGTTTCCGCTTCCTGCGCGCGCTGGCGCGCAACAACACGCGTGCCTGGTTCCAGGCGCACAAGCACGACTACGACACCCACGTCCGCGGCCCGTTCCTGCAACTGGTCACCGACCTGCAACCGGCGCTGCGGGAGGTGAGCGAGCACTACCGTGCCGATCCCAAGCCGGTCGGCGGTTCGCTGTTCCGCCTGCATCGCGATACCCGCTTCGCCAACGACAAGACGCCGTACAAGCGCTGGCAAGGTGCGCGGCTGTTCCATGCCCGCGGGCGGCAGGTGGAGGCGCCGTCGTTCTACATTCACCTTGAGCCGGGGGAATGCTTCGTCGGCGCCGGGCTCTGGCATCCCGAGCCGGTCACCCAGCGCGCGCTGCGCCAATTCATCTTCGACAATCCCGGCAGCTGGAAGGCCGCGGCGCATGCGCCCGCGTTCCGGCGTCGCTACGACCTGGAGAGCGAGCAGAAGCTGGTGCGGCCACCCCGGGGATTTCCGGCCGATTTCGAGTTCATCGAGGATCTCAAGCACCGCAACTTCGTCGCCGTGCGTGCGCTGGACGATGCCGTGTTCACCGGGCCCAGGCTGCGCCAGGAACTCCAGAAGGACCTGCGCGCCCTCGCCCCGTTCGTCGATTACCTGTGCGCGGCGCTGGACCTGGAGTTCTGAGGCCGCCATTGCGGAAGGCGGCCGGCAACGACGCCTCATTCATCCCCCGCTGCCTAGGCTTTGCGCTTTCCAGCCGGGTATCACTCCCATGCGGATCGCGCAGGTTGCGCCGTTGTACGAAGCCGTCCCGCCCAAGCTCTACGGTGGCACCGAGCGGATCGTCGCATTCCTCGCCGACGCCCTCGTCGACCTGGGCCATGACGTCACCCTGTTCGCGTCGGGCGATTCGGAAACCAGCGCGACCCTGGCGCCGATGCGCGACCAGGCGATCCGGCTGGACCCGGAGCCGTTGAAGTCCGACCTCGCGGCGCACCTGTCGATGCTGCACGAAGTGCACCGGCGCAGCGCCGAGTTCGACGTCATCCACTTCCACGTCGACCTGCTGCAGTTCCCGCTGTTCGCCGACATGGCCGCGCGCACGCTGACCACCCTGCATGGCCGCCTGGACCTGAAGGACCTGCCCGAAGCCTACCGCTGCTGGCCTGGCTTCCCGCTGGTATCGATCTCCGACCACCAGCGGCGACCGCTGCGTTTCGGCAACTGGGCCGGCACGGTGCATCACGGCCTCCCCTCGGCGGGCTACGCATTCTCGCCGCGCGCCCGCGGCGGTTACCTGGCGTTCCTGGGCCGCATCTCGCCGGAAAAACGCCCGGACCGCGCGATCGCGATCGCCAAGGCGGCGGGCCTGACGCTGAAGATCGCGGCCAAGGTCGACCAGGCCGACGCGGCCTACTTCCGCGACGAGATCGAACCGCTGCTCGATGATCCGGCGATCGAATTCATCGGCGAGATCGGCGACACCGAGAAGTCGGCCTTCCTCGGCGACGCGGCGGCGTTGCTGTTCCCGATCGACTGGCCCGAGCCCTTCGGCCTGGTGATGATCGAGGCCATGGCCTGCGGCACGCCGGTGATCGCATGGAATCGCGGCTCCGTGCCCGAGGTCGTCACCGACGGCGTGACCGGGCGCATCGTCGAGTCGGTGGACGAAGCCGTCGCCGCGGTGGCGGACATCGCCAGCTACGACCGGGCGGCCATCCGGGCCACCTTCGACCGGCGCTTCACCGCGCGCACGATGGCGCTGAACTACGAAGCGCTGTATCGCCGTGCGCTGCCGGCACGCGACCACGAATCACTGCGCCTGGCCTGAGCCGCCGTGGTCGAGATGCAACCGGCAGCGACGGCTGCCTCCTTCACCACCCACGTCCTCAAGGACGGCGACAGTTTCATCGTCGCCAATGCCTACGGCGACATCCATGGCGGCAGCGATGGTTTCTTCCATGACGACACCCGCCTGTTGTCGACCTGGCGGCTGGCCATCGCCGGCCTGCAACCCGAGCCGCTGAGCGCGGCGGTCACGCGCGACAACGTGTTCTTCATCGCCCACCTGACCAACCGCCCGCTTCCGGTGCTGGGCGCGGCGGATGCGGGTTCGGGCCTGATCCACATCGCACGCACGCGCTTCCTCTGCGACAACCGCCTGTACGAGCGCGTGAGTTGCCGCAATTACGGCCAGGATGCGGTGGCCCTGCCCTTGCGGCTGCAGGTCGCTGCGGACTTCCGCGACATGTTCGAGGTGCGCGGCTCGGTGCGCCTGGCGCGCGGCGAGTTGCAGCCGGTGGAGGCCGGACCGGAGGGCATCGTGTTCCGCTACCAGGGCCTGGATGGCCGCCTGCGGACGTCGGCGGTCACCTGTTCGCGGCAACCCGAGGCCGTCGCGACGGATGGCATGGAATTCGTGCTGCAGCTTCCGGTCGGGGGGCGCGACGAGCTCTACCTGGAAGTCGGCCTCGAGCGCGAAGACACGCCGGGACGCGAGCGCTATCGCAATGCCGCCGCACGTGCGCGCCATCGCATGCGCGCGCGGCAGCGCCGCGGCGCGAGCGTGCGCAGCGAAGGACCGCTGTTCACCGCTTGGATGGATCGCTCGCGCGCGGACCTGGCCCTGCTGACCAGCGACCTGCCGACCGGGCCCTATCCGTATGCCGGCATTCCCTGGTTCTCGACGCCGTTCGGCCGCGATGCGGTGGTGACGTCGCTGCAGATGCTGTGGATCAATCCGCGGCTGGCGCGCGGCGTGCTTTCGTTCCTGGCCGCGCACCAGGCGCACGACAGTTCGGCGTTCCTGGATTCGGCGCCGGGCAAGATCATGCACGAGACCCGCAAAGGGGAAATGGCCACGCTGCGCGAACTGCCGTTCGGGCTGTACTACGGTGGCGTCGACACCACGCCGCTGTTCGTGATGCTGGCCGGCGCCTATGCGCGGCGCACGGGCGACCTGACCTTCATCCATTCCCTGTGGCCGGCGCTGCGGGCGGCGATGGCCTGGATCGAACGCGTCTGCGACGCCAACCCGCATGGCTTCCTCGACTATGCCCGCGGCGAGACCAGCGGACTTGCCAACCAGGGATGGAAGGACAGCGAGGATTCGGTGTTCCATGCCGACGGCCGCATCCCGCCTGGTCCGATCGCATTGGTCGAAGTGCAGGGCTATGTCTACGCCGCGCTGCGCGCGATGGCCTCCCTCGCGCGCCGTCGCGGCGAATTGCCGCTGGCCGAGCATTGGACGATGCGCGCCGATCGCCTGCAAGCGGCAGTGGAGCAGCATTTCTGGATGCCCGAACGCAACTTCTACGGAATCGCGATCGATGGCGATGGCGAACTGTGCCGGGTGCGCGCCAGCAATCCCGGCCACCTCCTCTACGTCGGGTTGCCGACGCCGCAACGCGCGGCGCTGGTGTCGGCACAGCTGCTGATGCCGGCGTTCGCGACCGGCTGGGGCATCCGCACCCTGGCCGAAGGCCAGGCGCGTTACAACCCGATGTCCTACCACAATGGCTCGGTGTGGCCGCACGACACCGCGCTGTGCGCGGCAGGCATCGCGCGCACCGGCGATCGCGATGGCGCCGTGCGGCTGCTGCGCTCGATGTTCGAAACCGCGACCCATTTCGACATGCGACTGCCGGAACTATTCTGCGGGTTCGCGCGCGCCCATGGCGCGACGCCGGTGTCCTACCCCGTCGCCTGCCTTCCGCAGGCATGGGCGGCCGGCGCCGGCTTCATGATGCTGCAGGCCTGCCTGGGGGTCGACGTCGATGGCTGGAACGGCGAAATCCGGGTGACATCACCCCGCCTGCCGCCCGGGATCGAACAGGTCGCACTGCGTGGCCTGGTGGTCGCGGGACGCAACGTGGACCTCGTGTTCCGGCGCATGGGCGGCCGAGTGGTCGCCTTCACCGAGGGCGCCGACGCCACCTCGGTGCCGCTGCGGCTGTCGGGTGGGTGAGAGCCATGGCGGCAACTCCGCCAGCCTGCATTCCGCGTCGCTTGAGCCGCGGCTGCCGGCCGCCCCTCAGCGTTTCAGCCGATTGCGCGCATCCACCCAGCGCAGGGTCATTTCACCAAGCCGGCAACGCAGGTCGCTGTTCATCGTCATCAGTTCCTCGTTGCGACGACGCAGCTCAGCCATCTGCCGGGCAGTGAACGCCAGCAGGTCCTTGAGTCGGGCAACCTCGTCGGTGGTTCCAACCCGTTGGCCGATCCATCCCGGAGCGGCATCGAGCCGCTCGCGGTGGCGGCGCTCGTCACTGCCGACGCGCAACGCATCGTGTCCGGGATCCCTGCGTACTGCACCCATTCGACTTCTCCCCATGGCCTCGCGGCGAGCACGACTGCCGCAATCCCACGCATCAGCCGCTACGCAGTAAGGTGGAAAAGAAGGACGACCATAAGACGTCCGCGTAAACGTACCGTGAAATCGCCGCATTCATCCTTGGCGCGGCGGCTCGTTGGCCACCCCGTGGGGGACGTGGCCGGCCGCGACGTGGTCGCGGGCGGAGGCAATGTTGTGCTCGGAGTCGTCGAAGAAGATGTCGGCACCGAAGGCATCCAGGAATGGCCCCTTGTCCCGGCCACCCAGGAACAGCGCCTCATCCAGGCGCACGCCCCATTCACGCAGCGTCAGGATCACGCGTTTGTGCGCGGGCGCAGAACGCGCCGTCACCAAGGCAGTGCGGATGGGCGATGCCTCGCCCGCCGGGAAGGCGTCCTGCAGTCGATGCAGCGCATCCAAAAAGCCGCGGAATGGACCACCCGACAGCGGTTCGCCTGCATGCACGCGTTCGTTCTCGGCGAACGCCGCCAGGCCCTCGGTGCGGGACACCCGTTCGGATTCATCGCTGAAGATCACCGCATCGCCATCGAACGCGATCCGGAGCTGGTCGCTGCGATGCGGCGGCGATGCCGCGTGGTAAGCCGCCGGCAGGATGGTGGCTGCCGCCACGCCGGCGGCCAATGCATTGCGGACATCCTCCCCGTGCGTCGACAGGAACAGGTCGGCGCCGAAGGGGCGGATGTACGGATACGGCGGTGCGCCATTGCTGAAGGCGGCTCGCGCGATCGCCAGGCCGTGGTGTTCGATCGAGTTGAAGATGCGCAGCCCGGTGTCGGAGGAATTGCGCGACAGCAGGATCACTTCGACCCGCGGCGCATCCGGCGGTGCCTGTCGGTTGAGCGCCAGCAGCTTGCGCACCAGCGGAAACGCGACCCCAGGCTGCAACAGCTCGTCCTCGTGGGCGCGCTGGAAAGCCGCATAGGCCTCCAGGCCGTCGCGCTCGAACAGCGCATGGCTGTCTTCCAGGTCGAACAGCGCGCGCGACGAAATCGCGACGATAAGCGGGTCGGGGATTCGGATGACAGCGTCGGATGGCATCATGTCGCGCAGTATCGGCCACACCGGTATCGAGGTGTGAGACGCCCTGGGGAGGGATGGCTCGGGGCGGGGCGTTCCGGCTTCAACAGCCGGCGGGCGCCGGCCGGGCCTCCGTCGCGGTAGCCGTTGGCGCCGCCAGCAATGGCAGCCGCACGGTGAACTCGCTGCCGGTGCCGGGGCCATCGCTATGCACGCAGACCGTGCCGCCGTGCATCTCGACCAGCGTCCTGACCAGCGACAGGCCGATGCCCAGTCCGCCCACCGCGCGCTGGAGCGAGGTGTCCAGCTGGGTGAACATCTCGAAGATACGCGCCAGCTGGTCGGCCGCGATGCCGATGCCGGTATCGCTCACGCGGATCACCGCCTCGCCACCCTCCCGCTCGACATGCAGCCGGATGCAGCCTCCGCGAGGGGTGAACTTGCTGGCGTTGGTGAGCAGGTTGCCGATGATCTGCGCCAACCGGATCGGATCGGCGCTCAGCGACAACGGCTCCGCAGGCAGCGTCACGGTCAGCGCCTGGTCCATCGCGCGTGCGAGCGGACGCGCGGCTTCGACCGCATGCCCGACAGCCGCGGACAGCAGCACCGGCTCGCGACGCAGTTCGATCTTTCCGCGACTGATGCGGCTGACATCGAGCAGGTCGTCGACCAGTCGTACCAGCTGGCTCAGCTGGCGCTCCATCACCGCGGTGGCGAACTGCACGCTGTTCCTCTTGCCATCCGAGAGCCGCACGATCTGCAGCGCGTTCGAAATGGGCGCCAACGGGTTGCGGAGTTCGTGCGCAAGCAATGCGATGAATTCATCCTTGCGGCGGTCGGCGAAGGCAAGCTCGTCGGCGAGGCGTCGCAGCTCGTTCGCAGATTCACGCTGCTCGTGGATGTCGGTGTTGGAACCGATCCACAGCAGCACGCCACCTGCCTCGTCCTTCATCGCGGTGGCGCGGCTCAGATGCCAGCGGTATTCACCGTCGGCACGGCGGAAGCGCTGTTCGCACTGGAAGGGCTCGCCGCTCGCGACCGCGCCTTCCCAGGCCCGCATGCTGTCGGCCAGGTCGTCCGGGTGCACGAACCCGGACCAGTCCAGCAGCGTGTCGGGTCGAAGTCCGGCGAACTCCGCCCAGGCCGGATTGAAGTAATCGACCTGCCCGCCCGCATCAGCGGTGAATATCTTCTGCGGCATCGAGTCCATGACGAAGCGGATACGCTGCTCGCCCTTGCGCAGGACATCCTCGGCACGGACGCGGTCGGTCTGGTCGATCCCATGCACCAGCACGCCGGAGATCGTGCCGTCCGGGTCGCGCAGCGGCTCGTAGAGGAAGTCGACGATCCGATCCTCGGCCGTGCCGTCGGGGCTGCGCACCAGCGGCACCGATACATCGCTTCCGGAAAATGCTTCGCCAGTCTCCATGACCCGGCGCAGGATCGCGGGGAATGGCGAGGCTGCAAGCTCGGGCAACGCCTCGGTCAACGGTCGACCGATGATCGATCGATGGGCCCCGACCAGGACTTGGTAGGCGGAGTTGACTTTTTCCAGGACGAGGTCGGGACCGCGCAGGGCGGCCATGAACGCGGGCGCGGCATCGAAGACCTGGCCGAGCAGCCGTTCGCTTTCGCGCAATGCATCCTCGGCCCGCTTGCGATCGGTGACATCGCGGGTGGTGCCTGCGATCGCCTCGACTTCCCCGTCGTCGCCCAGGATCGGCACGAAGATGTAGTCGTAGATCCTGCAACCGTTGGTGCCATGGAAAGGAGCCTCGCCACGGATCGGAAGGCGGGTCGCGACCACCTGGTCGATCTCGCTGTCATGCCTCGCGGCATGCCAGGGCTCGTAGCCCAGCTCAAGGCAGGTCTTGCCGATCGCCTCGTCCGTCGTGCGCCCCCAGGTCGCCAGCAACGCCTGGTTGGCGTAGGTAAAGCGGTGCTCACGATCGAACACGCACACCAGGTCCGGCGTGTGGCTGAGGATGGTGTCGAAGAACCGGCGCCTGCGCTCGGCCTGCTCGTTGAGCAGCGCCAGCGCCTGCCGGCTGCGTACGGCTTCGGAAATGTCGTGGAAATGGCACATCACGCCGTGGCTGCCGTCAGGCAGCACGATCCTGTTGATCTGCCAGTGGTAGTACGCGGTGCCGCCGATGCTGGGGCGCTTGTCGATGAACTGCGGCACCGTGAACGGCTCGCCGGTGGCCAGCGTGTGCTCGAAGCGGGCGATCACTTCCTCGGCGAGCCGACCGGGCCACAAGGCGCGAACGAGATCGCGGAAACTGCGTCCGACCAGCGCCTCGGCGCTGCCGACATTGCCCAGGTAACGCAGCGCGGTGGGATTGATCTGGCGGAAATGGAGCCTGGAATCGACCAGGTAGGTGCCGACCGGCGACTGCTCCAGCAGCGACTGGAACTGGGTCGTGCGGTGCTGCAGCGCCAGCTCCGCGCGACGGCGTTCGATCGCCAGCATCGCAGTGCGCGTCACCACGTCGACCAGCGCGGTGTCCGCCGCGTCGGGCGTGCGAGGCTGGCGGTAGTACATCGCAAACGTGCCAAGCACCTCGCCGGCGCGCGACAGGATCGGCGTCGACCAGCACGCAGCCAGCCCATGCCGCAATGCGAGCTCGCGGAACGGCCCCCAGTGCGGGTCATGGGCGATGTCCTCCGAGTGCGCAGGCAAACCGGTAAAGGCCGCCTTGCCGCAGGCGCCGACTTCAGGGCCGATTTCGATGCCGTCGATCGCGTCGTTGTAGGGCTGCGGCAGGCTGGGCGCAGCCCCATGGCGCAGGTGCCGGCCGGACGGATCCATCAGCAGGATCGAGCCGAGCATGCCATTGCGCGAATGGCCTTCCACGATCCGGATCAGGGTAACGAGCAGCGTTTCCAGCGGCGTGTCCGCAGCAAGCAGTTCAAGCACTTCGCGTACGCCAGCACGGACATGCCGCGATCGATTGCGCTCGGTGACGTCCTCGAAGGTGAGTACGATCCGGTCGACTCCACCATCGCAATCGCGCACCGGCACGGCGGTCAGCCGAACGTCCAGCAGGAAGCCGTCCCGGTGCCGGCGCTGGCATTCGAGCATGCGGGTCTGGCCCTGCAGCACCGTCGCCAGCCAGGCATCCCGCTCGGGCTGGCCGCCTTCGGGCAGGTACGGCACCGGCCTGCCCACGACGTCGTCCCGGCACCAGCCGAACAAGGCCTCGGCCGCCGGATTCCAGATTTGGACGACGGTCGCCGGGTCGATGACGACCATCGCCAGCGGCATCGACGCCAGCAGGTTGCCCAGCGCCGCATCGGCGCCAGTCGGTTCCGGCGCTTCAGGGTCGGGAGGGCCCGGGGCTCTGTTGCTGGATCGAACCACGCCGCCCCCTTGGCGATCACTTGTTGCCGTGATGACCTGCAACCACAGCAATCCAGCTGTTAGCAGCGTGTGAGGACCACCCATCAGACGATGAACTGCTCGCTGAGGATGCGCTCCTCGAGATTGTGCTCGGGGTCGAACAGCAGCGTGACGGTGTGGTCCTTGGCTTCACGGATGGTGACATCCACCACGTCGCGGACTTCGTGCGAATCGGCGGTGGCGCTGACCGGCCGCTTGTAGGGATCGAGTACCCGGAAGCGGACTTCCGTGGACGACTTCAGCAGCGCGCCACGCCAGCGGCGTGGTCGGAAGGCAGCGATCGGCGTCAGCGCGACCACGCTGGAACCCAGCGGCAGGATCGGGCCGCCGGCCGAATAGTTGTAGGCGGTGCTCCCGGCCGGCGTGGCCACCATCACGCCATCGCAGATGAGCTCTTCCAGCCGCGGCTTGCCGTTGAGTTCGATCGCCACGTGCGCGGCCTGGCGCGTCTGCCGCAGCAGCGACACTTCGTTGTAGGCGAGCGATGCGACGCTGGCGCCGGACTCGGTGTTCACCCGCATTTCCAAGGGCCGCAGGACCGCCGGCTCTGCGCTCGCGATGCGCGCGAGCAGCGCCTGCCCGGAGTTCGATGCAGGCTCCTCGGCACGCCAGGAGTTCATCAGGAAGCCGACGCTGCCAAGCTTCATGCCATAGACCGGCTTGTGCGTGTCGCCGTGGCGGTGCAGCGTCTGCAGCATGAATCCGTCGCCCCCGAGCGCCACGATCACGTCGGCCTCGGCGGGCGCGTGCTGCCCCAGTTGTCCGGCCAGCATCGCCAGTGCCGCTTGGGCATCGTCGGTGGGACTGGCGAGCAGGGCGATACGCGGCTGGCTCGGAAGTGGACTCATCGCAGGCTCCGGGTCGTCCGGCCGAGGATAACCGCAACCACGCGATGCCCGTCGTCCTGGTCCGCTTTCACTCAGCCGCTCCTGCACGGGCAGACCAGCAGGAGCGGCGAGCGCGAAGGGGGCGCCCCGCAGGCGACGCCCGGGGTGCAGGACCTAGCCGCGCGACGCCAGCTGCGACAGCCGCTGCACCGCAACCGATGCGGTCGGATAGTCGAGCGTCTTCTGCGCAGCCAGCTCGGCCAGCATCGACAACGTGAACCGCAGCGACGCATCGTCGCGCTGCAGCCAGCCTTGGACTTTCGCATCGGGCGTGGTGCCCGGCATCGCCAGCACCTGCTGCACCAGCGCGCGCTGCTGCGCGGCCAGTTCGTCGCGCAGCACGCCGCGGGCGACCGCATGCCAGCGGCCCTCGACCGGCAACGCGTCGATCTGCGCCAGCAGCCACGGCACGTTGAGCGCTTCGCCGAGGCGGAAATGAACGCGCGCCACGTCGATCGGCTTGAGCCTGCGCTCGCGCGCGACCTCGATGATGTCCGGGCAGGACTCCAGGTACGGCAGCGCCGCCAGCTGGCCACCGAGTTCGGACGGCACGCCCTTCTGCTTCCACTCGCGGATGCTCTCCTCGTAGGCCGGGCGCTGCGCGGGCGGCAGGATGCTCTCGCCGGCGCGGATCTCGCGGAAACCGTCGTGGTAACGATCCACGGCAGTGGAGATGTCGGGGATCGCACCCGGGCGCGACAGCAGCCAGCGCGTGAACGAGCGCTGCAGGTTCCAGATCACCTGCAGGGCGTCGATCTGCACCGATTCGGCGACCTTGCCGTCGAGCGCGTCGATCTGCGCCCACAACTGCCGGGCATCCAGCGTTTCGCGGGTGATGGTGTAGGCCTTGGCGACTTCACCGGGCGTACGGCCGGTGTCTTCCTGCATGCGCAGCAGGAACGTCGCGCCCATCCGGTTGATGGTGGAGTTGGTGACCGCGGTGGCGATGATCTCGCGCTTGAGGCGATGGTGCTCCATCGCCTTGGCGTACTTCACCTGCAGCGGCTCGGGGAAGTAGCGGATCAGCTCCTTCGACAGGTACGGGTCCTCCGGCACGTCGGACACCAGCAGCTGCTGGAAGGCGACGAGCTTGGAATACGACAGCAGCACCGCGAGCTCCGGCCGCGTCAGCCCCTGCCCGCGCGCCTTGCGCTCGGCGATCTCGGCGTCGGACGGCAGGAATTCGATCTGCCGGTCCAGCAACCCCTGCGACTCCAGCGTGCGGATGAAATGCTGCTTGGAACCCAGCCGGCTCAGGCTCATCCGCTGCATCAGGCTCAGCGCCTGGTTCTGGCGGTAGTTGTCGTTGAGCACCAGCGCGGCGACTTCGTTGGTCATCGACGCCAGCAGCGTGTTGCGCGCCTCGTAGGTGAGCTTCTTCTTCTGCACCTCGCCGTTGAGCAGGATCTTGATGTTCACCTCATGGTCGGAGGTGTCCACGCCGGCGGAGTTGTCGATGAAGTCGGTGTTGAGCAGCACGCCGTGCTGCGCCGCCTCGATGCGCCCGAGCTGGGTGAAGCCGAGGTTGCCGCCCTCGCCCACGACCTTGCAGCGCAGCTCGCGGCCGTCGACGCGCAGGGCGTTGTTCGCTCGGTCGCCGACGTTGGCATTCGTCTCCGTGCTGGACTTGACGTAGGTGCCGATGCCGCCGTTCCAGAACAGGTCGACCGGCGCCTTGAGGATGGCGTTCATCAGTTCGGCCGGGCTCATCGCCGCGATGCCGGCGTCGATGCCAAGCACCGCCCTGGCTTCCGGCGTGAGCGCGATCGACTTGGCCGAACGCGGGTAAACCCCGCCGCCCTTGCTGATCAGCGCCTTGTTGTAGTCCTCCCACGACGAGCGCGGCAGCTTGAACATCCGGCTGCGCTCCTTGAACGAAGCCGCCGCATCCGGGTCGGGATCCAGGAACACATGGCGGTGGTCGAACGCCGCCACCAGCCGGATGTGTTTGGACAACAGCATGCCGTTGCCGAACACGTCGCCGGACATGTCGCCGATGCCGACGCAGGTGAAGTCTTCCTTCTGGGTGTCGCGGCCCATCGCGCGGAAGTGGCGCATGACCGACTCCCACGCGCCCTTGGCCGTGATGCCCATGGCCTTGTGGTCGTAGCCCACCGAGCCGCCGGATGCGAAGGCGTCGTCGAGCCAATAGCCGTGCGCCCGCGCGATCGCGTTGGCGATGTCGGAGAAGGTCGCCGTGCCCTTGTCGGCGGCGACCACGAGGTACGGATCGTCGCCGTCGCGGCGCAGGACATGCTGCGGATGCACGACCTCACGACCGACCAGGTTATCGGTGATGTCGAGCAGGCCGTTGATGAAGCGCTGGTAGCAGGCGATGCCTTCGGCCAGCCACGCATCGCGATCCACCGCCGGGCTCGGCAGCTGCTTGCAGAAGAAGCCGCCCTTGGAACCGACCGGCACGATGACCGTGTTCTTGACCATCTGCGCCTTGACCAGGCCCAGCACTTCCGTGCGGAAATCCTCGCGCCGATCCGACCAGCGCAGGCCGCCGCGCGCGACCGGGCCGAAGCGCAGGTGCACGCCTTCCACGCGCGGACCATAGACCCAGATCTCGCGATAGGGACGCGGCTTGGGCAGGTCCGGCACCAGTGCCGAATCGAGCTTGTAGCTGACGTAGTCGCGCGGCCCGCCATCGGCGCGCGCGATGCCGAGCACGTTGAGGTAATAGCTGGTGCGCAGGGTCGCGTCGATCACGCCGATGAAGCTGCGCAGGATGCGGTCTTCGTCCAGGCTCGATACGCGGTCCAGCATGCCCAGCAATGCGGCGCGGGTGGCTTCGACCTGGCGCTCGCGGGTGGCGGCGCGCGCCTCGACCACCGGCTTGAGCGCGGCGAGCATGGCGGCATCGCCACCGGTCAGCGCCTCGAACTGCCGCTGCAGGCGCTGCATCCCGTCCTGGATGACGGCCTTGCCCTCGCTCCCCGTGGCCGGATCGAAGCGCGCCTCGAACAGTTCCACCAGCAATCGCGCCAGCACCGGGTAATGCGACAGCGTCTGCTCGACATAGGCCTGCGAGAACGGCACGCCGACCTGCTGCAGGTACTTGCAGTACGCGCGCAGCATCGCGACCTGGCGCCATGACAAGCCGGCGCCGAGGATCAGGCGATTGAAGCCGTCGTTCTCGGCCTGGCCGCGCCACAACTGGGCGAAGGCTTCCTCGAAATTCTCGTCGACGCGGGTGACGTCGAGATTGCCGCGCAGGGATTCGACCTCGAAATCCTGCAGGTAGGCGATGCGCTCGCCGATCTCGAGCCGGTAGGGATGCTCGGCCATCACCCGCAAGCCCATGTTCTCCATCATCGGCAGGATGTCGGACAGCGGGATGTCGTCGCCAAGCCGATAGAACTTCAGCCGCAGGCTGTCGTCCTCGCGCCGGTACAGGCTGATGCGAAGGTCGTCCGCCCCGGAAAGCGCGGCGAGCGATTCGACATCGTCGGCGGCCGCGGCAGGGGTGACCTGCTCCAGGTAGCCGGCGGGCAAGGCGCGGCCGTAGAGGTTGGCCAGCTTCAGGCCCTGCTCCTCGCCATGGCGGGCGAGCAGCTGCTCGCGCAGGTCGTCGTGGCGGTTGCGGACGATCTCCGCCAGTTCGGCTTCGAGCTCGGTGGTGTCGATGTCGACGACCTCGCCGCTGCGCGGGCGCACGATCATGTGCAGCTGCGCCAGCGGCGACTCACCCACCTGCACGGTGGTGTCGACGCTTTCGCCATGCAGCTCGCGCTTGAGCATCACCTCGATGCGGGTCCGGATTTCGGTGTTGAAGCGATCGCGGGGGATGTAGGCCAGCGCCGAGAAGAACCGGCCGTAGCGGTCGCGGCGCAGGAACAGCTTGCTGCGCACGCGCTCCTGCAGGCCGAGGATGCCGCTGGCGGTGCGCAGCAGTTCCGCCTCGTTGGACTGGAACAGCTCGTCGCGCGGCAGCGTCTCGAGGATGTGGCGCAGCGCCTTGCCGCTGTGGCCGGACGGGTTGAGGCCCGACTGCTCCATCACGTATTCGTGGCGGCCGCGCACCAGCGGGATTTCCCAGGGCCGGCGGTTGTAGGCGCTGGACGTGTACAGGCCGATGAAACGCTGCTCGGCGACAGGCTTGCCCTTGGCGTCGAACTTCAGCACGCCGATGTAATCCATGTACCCCGGGCGATGCACGGTGGCGCGCGCGTTGGTCTTGGTCAGGATCAGCGCATCGACCGATCCCGACTGCGGCATGTAATGCGCGGCCAGCGACTTCAGCGTGCGGGGCTTGCGGGTGTCCTTGCCGCGCAGCAGGCCCATCCCGGAGGATTCGAGCGGGCACAGCACCTCGTCGCTGCCCTTCCCGGTGACTTCGTATTCGCGATAGCCCAGGAAGGTGAAGTGGTCGTCGGCCGCCCAGCGCAGGAATTCCTGCGCCTCGGCGCGACCGGCGTCGGACACCGGCATCTTGCGCGTCGCCAGTTCGTCGGCGACTTCGAGCATCCGCGCGCGCATGCAATCCCAGTCGGCGACGATCGCGCGCACGTCGTCCAGCCGCTGCTGGATGGTGTCGATGATCCCCGCCATGGCTTCGGCCGGCTGGCGGTCGATCTCCAGGTGGATCAGCGACTCCGGTGTGCCTTCCCCGACTTCGAGCAGGCGCCCGGCCCTGTCGCGCGTGAACTTCAGCACCGGATGTCCGAGCACGTGGACACCGATGCCGTGTTCGGCCAGCGCCATGGTCACCGAATCGACCAGGAACGGCATGTCGTCGTTGACGATCTGCACCATCGTGTGCGGCGACTCGAGACCGTGCTGCTTCAGGTTGGCGTTGAACACACGCACTTTCGCCGTGCCCGGCTTGCGCACGCGCGCAAGATCCAGGAAATCCGCGGCCAGCGCCGCCCACGCATCGGGCGAGTGATGGGCGAACTCCTCGGCGCTCATCCGCCGGTAGAAGATCTTGGCGAAGGCTTCCGCCTGCGCCTGCTGCTCCTTCGGCACGCGCTTGCGCAGCGCGGCGAAGACCTGGACGAGGGACACGCCGTCGCCGTCGCCGGGGGTGGCGACGCGGATCGTTTTCTTGGTTGCGCTCATGGAAAGGGTCGGTCCATTGCGGATGTGGGGGTTCCGGTCCAAGGCCCGCGAGTGCGGGCCGCTGCGTCAGCGCAGCCCGGTTTCTTGTCGCGCGATCACCAGGCGCTGGATCTCGCTGGTGCCTTCGTAGATCTCGGTGATCTTGGCGTCGCGGAAATAGCGCTCGATCGGCATTTCCTTGGAATAGCCCATGCCGGCGTGGATCTGCACGGCCTGGTGGGCGATCCACATCGCGGCTTCGGACGCGGTGAGCTTGGCGACCGCGGCCTCGGTGGTGAAACGCTCGCCCTGGCCCTTGAGCCAGGCCGCGCGCAGCGTCAGCAGCAACGATGCGTCGAGCTTGCACTTCATGTCGGCGATCTTGGCCTGCGTCATCTGGAACGCGCCGATCGGCTGGCCGAAGGCCTTGCGCTCCTTGACGTAGGCCAGCGTCGCCTCGTAGGCGGCGCGCGCGATGCCGATGGCCTGCGAGGCGATGCCGATGCGGCCGGCGTCGAGCACGCCCATCGCGATCTTGAAGCCCTGCCCTTCGACACCGAGGACGTCTTCGGCAGGCGCGACGTAATCCTCGAATTCGATCTCGCAGGTGGCCGAGGCGCGGATGCCGAGCTTGGGTTCGGTTTTGCCGCGATGGAAGCCCGGGCGCGTGGTGTCGATGAGGAACGCGGTGATGCCGCGCGCGCCCTTGTCCGGATCGGTCATCGCGAACAGGACGATGTATTTGGCGACCGGCCCGGAGGTGATCCAGCTCTTCTTGCCGTTGATGACGAAGCTGCCGTCGGCCTGCTTCACCGCGCGGCAACGCATCGCGGTCGCATCGGAGCCGGATTGCGGCTCGGTCAGCGCGAAGGCGCCGATTTCCTTGCCCTCGGCGATCTCGCGCACGTACTTCTGCTTCTGGGCTTCGGTGCCGTGGGTGAGGATGCCGTTGCAGAAGAGCGAATTGTTGACCGACATGATGGTCGAATGCGCCGCATCGGCGGCCGCGATTTCCACCATCGCCAGCACGTAGGCGATCGGATCCATGCCGGCGCCGCCGTATTCGGCCGGCACCTCGATGCCCATGAGCCCGTTTTCACCGAGCAGCCGGATGTTTTCCAGCGGGAATTCGCCGCTGCGGTCGAAGTGCTCCGCGGTCGGCGCGATCTTTTCCTGCGCGATGCGCCGGGCCACGTCCTGGATCAGCAGCTGTTCTTCGGTGAAACGAAAATCCACGCCGGCACCTCGAGAGGAAATCGGAGCCCGGCATTGTAGCGGCTGTGCAGACCCTGGACCGCGCGTCGCCAGGGCGGGGCCGTCGCCTTCTGGTGCGCAAAGCCTCGCTTGCCGCAGGCTTTCGTGCAGAGCGAGGGAAAGATTCCCCTTTGCCGCTTCCGGCGCGCGCGGCTTCTCCCGTACCCTTGCCGCCGGAAACGCGCGCCGGCGGAAGCGGGCGCACGCCGACGCCGTGGATGATTCGGCCACACCTGGGCAGCCGATGCGCGGTGCTGCCCCGGCCTTCCCCCACGGGCCTCCTTGACGCAGGCCCCCTGCCCGGCGTACTTTCTATCGCTGAATCGCGATGGAAAGATATTCATGGATCTCGAAGGCTGGTCCAATCGGCTGCGGGTGTTTGCCGATGCCACCCGGGTCCGCCTGCTGAGCCTGTTGACCGGTGAGGAACTCACCGTCGCCGAGCTGTCCGCGATCACCCAGCTGGCGCAGCCACGCGTGTCCACCCACCTGGCCAAGCTGAAGGAAGCCGGCCTGGTGCGCGATCGCCGCTCCGGCGTGTCGGCCTATTACCGCTTCGAAGAAAGCGCGCTGGATCCCGCGCAGCGGGCCCTGTGGCATTCGATCAGCAGCGGCAGCGACGATCCGCTGCTGCGCCAGGATGCCGAGCGCGTGCCCGGGGTGCTGGCGATGCGCGCTGCCGACCAGAACTGGGCCGACTCGGTCGCCGGCGACATGGAGCGGCATTACTCACCCGGGCGCACCTGGGAAGCCCTGGCACGCACCGCGCTGCCGCTGCTCGAACCGGGCGACGTGCTCGACATTGCGTCCGGCGACGGCGTGCTCGCAGAACTGCTGGCGCCGCATTCGCGCCGCTATGTCTGCATCGACACCAGTGCGCGCGTGGTTGCCGCGGCCGCCGAACGCCTGCGCCGCTTCGCCAATGTCGAAGTGCGCGAAGGCGACATGCATGCCCTGCCCTTCGACGACGGCAGTTTCGACCTGGTGGTGCTGATGCATGCGCTCACCTATGCCAGCAAGCCGGCACAGGCCGTGGCCGAAGCCGCACGCGTGCTACGCCGGGGCGGCCGGTTGCTGCTCAGCAGCCTGGCCCATCACGAGCATCGCGCCGTGGTGGAGGCGTTTGGCCACGTCAACCTTGGCTTCAGCGACAAGGAGCTGCGGCGCTTTGCCGAGAAATCCGGATTGAGGATCGCCACCTGCGAAACCGTCACGCGCGAGCGGCGGCCACCGCACTTCGAGGTGATCTCGCTGATCGGGAGCAAGCCATGAACACGCTTCCGTGGCTGCATCCAACCCGCGTCGCGCTACTGCAGGCGGCCCTGGGCGAGCGCATCCTCGTCATCGACGGCGCGATGGGCACCATGATCCAGCGCCACGAGCTGCAGGAGGCGGACTATCGCGGCGAGCGTTTCGCCAACGGTTACGACACGCTCTTCGCCCGGCAGGGCGCGACGCACGCGGCCGGCTGCGACTGCGCGGCACACGCCACCGACGCCCACGACCAACGCGGCAACAACGACCTGCTGACCTTGACGCAACCGACGCTGATCCGTGGCATCCACGCCGCTTACCTGGATGCCGGCGCGGATCTGATCGAGACCAACACCTTCAATTCGACGGCGATCTCGCTGTCGGACTACCACCTGCAACACCTGGTGCGGGAGTTGAACGTCGAAGCCGCCCGGCTGGCACGCCAGGCCTGCGACGTCGCCGAGGCGCGCGATCCGTCGAAGCCGCGGTTCACCATCGGCGTGCTCGGCCCGACCAGCCGCACGGCCTCGCTGAGTCCGGACGTCAATCGCCCCGGCTTCCGCGCGATCAGCTTCGACGAGCTGGCGGCCGCCTATCGCGAAGCCGCCAGCGGATTGATCGATGGCGGCAGCGACGTGTTGATGGTGGAAACCATCTTCGACACCCTGAACGCCAAGGCGGCGTTGTTCGCGATCGAGGACGAGTTCGAAGCGCGTGGGGGCCGCTTGCCGGTGATGATTTCCGGCACGATCACCGATGCTTCCGGCCGCACGCTGTCGGGACAGACGGCCGAAGCCTTCTGGTATTCGTTGCGGCATGCGCAGCCGCTGTCGATCGGCCTGAACTGCGCGCTCGGCGCGAAAGACCTGCGTGCGCATGTCGACATCCTGTCGCAGGTGGCCGATGTCCATGTCAGCGCCCACCCGAATGCGGGGCTGCCCAATGCCTTCGGTGGCTACGACGAAACACCGGAAGACATGGCCGGAATGCTGCGTGAGTTCGCCCAAGCAGGACTGTTGAACCTCGTCGGCGGCTGTTGCGGCACCACCCCCGGGCACATCGCCGCGATCGCGGGAGCCGTGCGTGGATTGCCGCCGCGACGGATTCCCGCCCTGGAAGCACCCGCGCTGGGCGCGGCCGCCTGACGAGCAGCACATGAACCGCGACGCCACCCTTCCCCGCCAGACCCGGCTCAGCGGCCTGGAGCCGCTGCAGATCACCGCGCAAAGCAACTTCATCAACATCGGCGAGCGCTCCAACGTCACCGGCTCGGCGCAGTTCAAAAAGTTGATCCTGGAGAACCGCTACGACGAAGCCGTTGCCGTCGCGCGCCAGCAGGTCGAAAGCGGGGCGCAGGTGATCGACGTCAACATGGACGAGGGCATGCTCGACTCGGAGAAGGCGATGGTGGAGTTCCTGCACCTGATCGCCGCCGAACCGGACATCGCGCGCGTGCCGGTGATGGTCGACAGCTCGAAGTGGACGGTGATCGAAGCCGGGCTGAAGTGCCTGCAGGGCAAGGGCATCGTCAATTCGATCTCGATGAAGGAAGGCGAAGCGGAATTCCTGCGGCAGGCGCGGCTGGTGCGCCGGTATGGCGCGGCGGTGGTGGTGATGGCGTTCGACGAGGACGGCCAGGCCGATACCGCGCAGCGCAAGGTCGAGATCTGTTCGCGCGCGTACCGGCTGTTGACCGACGACATCGGGTTCCCGCCGGAAGACATCATCTTCGACCCGAACATCTTCGCCATCGCCACCGGCATCGAGGAGCACGACAACTACGCGGTCGACTTCATCGAAGCGGCGCGCGAGCTGCGGCGGCGATTTCCGTTCAGCCATATTTCCGGTGGCGTCTCCAACGTCTCGTTCTCGTTCCGCGGCAACGAGCCGGTGCGCCAGGCCATCCACGTCGTGTTCCTGTACCACGCGATTCGGGCCGGCATGGACATGGGGATCGTCAATGCCGGCGCCCTGCCCCTGTACGACGACCTCGACGTGGACCTGCGCCAGCGGGTCGAGGACGTGGTGCTCAACCGCCGCCGCGACGCGACCGAGCGCCTGCTCGAGATCGCCGACCGCTACAAGGGAAAGAAGGGCGAGAAGAAGGTCGAGGACCTGGGCTGGCGCGAACGCCCGGTGCGTGCGCGACTGAGCCATTCGCTGGTGCACGGCATCGACCAGTGGATCGAGGTCGACACCGAGGAGGCGCGGCAGTTGTCGCCGCGGCCGCTGGATGTCATCGAAGGCCCGCTGATGGACGGCATGAACGTCGTCGGCGACCTGTTCGGCGCTGGCAAGATGTTCCTGCCGCAGGTGGTGAAGTCCGCGCGCGTGATGAAGAAGGCCGTGGCCTACCTGCTGCCCTACATCGAAGCCGAGAAACTGCGTACCGGCGACACCGGCAAGTCCAACGGCAAGATCGTCATGGCGACGGTCAAGGGTGACGTCCACGACATCGGCAAGAACATCGTCGGGGTGGTTCTGGCCTGCAACAACTTCGAGGTCGTCGACCTGGGCGTGATGGTGCCGGCACAGACCATCCTCGATCGCGCGCGCGCCGAGAACGCCGATCTCATCGGCGTGTCGGGCCTGATCACGCCGTCGCTGGAGGAGATGGGCCACGTCGCCCGGGAAATGCAGCGCCAGGGATTCACGATCCCGCTGCTGATCGGCGGCGCGACCACCTCGCGTGCGCACACGGCGCTGAAGATCGACCCGCACTACAAGTCGCCGACGGTCTGGGTGAAGGACGCCTCGCGCGCGGTGGGCGTGGCGCAGTCGCTGATCAGCGCGGACCTGAAGGGTGCCTTCGTCGCCGCCAACGATGCCGACTTCGCCGAGATCCGTACCCGCCATCGCAACCGCGGCGACGCCAAGCGGCTGGTGTCGCTGGCGCATGCGCGCGGGCAGCGTTTCGATGGCGGCTGGGCCGATTACACGCCGCCCGTGCCCCGGCAACCCGGGATCACGGTCTTCGACGATTACCCGCTGGGCGACCTGGTCGAGCTGATCGACTGGACCCCGTTCTTCAATGCCTGGGAACTGGCCGGGCGCTATCCAGCCATCCTCGACGACGCGATCGTCGGCGCCCAGGCACGCGAGCTGTTCGGCGATGCGCGGGCGATGCTGCGGCGGATCGTCGATGAAAAGTGGCTGACCGCCAAGGCGGTCGTCGGCATCTGGCCGGCGAACAGCAGCGGCGACGATGTCGAGGTCGCCTTCCCCGCCGGTGAAGCGCGTGCCACGACAACGCTGCACTTCCTGCGCCAGCAGGTGGACAAGCCCGCCGAACGACCGGATTTCTGCCTGGCCGATTTCATCGCACCGAAGGAATCCGGGAAGCAGGACTGGATCGGCGCCTTCGCCGTCACCGCCGGGCTGGGCATCGAGCCGCACATCGCGCGTTTCCAGGCCGATCACGACGATTACAACGCGATCCTGCTCAAGGCACTGGCCGATCGCCTCGCCGAGACGCTCGCCGAACGGATCCACCAGCGGGTGCGCAAGGAGCTCTGGGGCTACGCGGCCGATGAGGCGCTGGATGCCGGGCAGTTGATCGGCGAGGCCTATCGTGGCATCCGCCCCGCTCCGGGCTATCCGGCGTGTCCGGAACACAGCGAGAAGGCGACGCTGTTCCGGATGCTCGATGCCGAGACCAACGCATCGATGGAGCTGACGGAAAGCTTCGCCATGCTGCCCGCGGCGGCGGTGTGCGGCTATTACTTCAGCCATCCGCAGAGCCAGTATTTCGTCGTCGGCCGGGTCTCGAAGGAACAGGCCGCCGACTATGCGCAGCGCAAGGACGCCAGCCTGGCCCAGGCCGAACGCTGGCTGGCATCGAACTTGGATTACGACCCGGAGTAGCGCACCCCGAACCCGCTCTTCGCTTGCCAGCGCTGGCGACGTTGCGCGCCAACATCGCTGCCATCAGTGCCCGCGCGCATGGCGCGCCGCTGCGAAGTCCTACCAGACCAGATCGTCCGGCACCTGGTATCGCGGATCGGCATAGGGATCGTCCGCCGCGGGCGCATCCGGGTCGACCTTCAGCGCGATTGCAGCGGGGAAGATCGTCTCGGCTTCTGCGAGCACGGCCGCAGCGACCAGCAGGTAACGGCCGTCGACCTGCACCACGCCGAGCTCCCCGGCATTGAGCGCCTTGAGCTGGGCTTCGGTGACGTGGATGCGCTTGATCTTGCCGCCGTAATCGAAATGCCTGGCGATCTCGGCCGTGGGATCGTTGAGGGCCTTGTCCTTGATGAAGTCGCCGAGCCTGGCCTTGGCTTCGCGCCGCTGCCGGGCCTGTTCCTGCTTCAGTCGCTCCGCTTCGATGCGTTCGTCCTTCTCCCGCTGGGCGCGGATCGCGTACGCCTTGGCAAGGTCGATGTCCTCGCGACTGCGCGGCTGGCCGTGCGGATGCCGGTTGGCGGGATTGGGCGCCTTGCCGGGCGACTTCGCGGCGCCACGCGGGTTGCCCTGCGCGGGCCTGGCGCCGGACGACGGACGCCCGGCCGGGCGCGCTGGCGAACGGTTGTCCGGCGCGCGGGCGGAAGGCGCGGGACGCGGTTGCGGCTTGCGTTCGGGTTTCGGTGCGGGCTTGAAGCCAAGACCGAGCAACTGGTCGCGAAGGGAGTCGGTCATGCGGGCGGCGACGGGTTCCGGTCGTTCATTCTGGTCAGTAATGCGGTGGCGGGGGCTCGGCGGCGGGATCGGCGAAGAACTCGCCGCGCGATTGCTTCATGTCGTCCAGCGCCCGGCGCAGCAGCTCGGCATTGCGCGCGGCCTCGATGCGCGACGCGGCCAGCGCGTCGCTCATCTCGGCCAGGGCATGTTCCTGGAACGCAAGCCTGGTTTCCAGTTCCGTCAGTCGCTGCTCCAACGACATCACGGGCGCTGCGCGATCCATCAGGCGTCCGCGCCGATGGCGATCGAGCGACCGCGACCGATGCCGTAATACGCGATGTCGGCCGCTTCCACGTCCGCCGGTGCGTAGAGGTTGCGGCCGTCGAAAACCACCGCGTCGCGCAGGCGTCCGCGCAGCCTGCCGAAGTCCGGGCTGCGGAACTGCTTCCATTCGGTCACCACGACCAGCGCGTCCGCGCCGTCGAGCGCGTCGCTGGCGCTGTCGCACAGCACCAGGTCGTCACGCTGGCCGAAGATCCGCTCCGCCTCCTTGCGTGCTTCAGGGTCGTAGGCGCGCACGGTCGCGCCGGCTTCCCACAGTTGCGGCAGCAATCGCCGGCTGGAGGCCTCGCGCATGTCGTCGGTATTGGGCTTGAACGCCAGGCCCCAGACCGCGAAGGTCCTGCCGCGGATGCCCTTGTCGCCGTAGTGGCGCTGGATGAGTTCGAACAGGTGCCCCTTCTGCGCGTCGTTGACCGCTTCGACCGCGTTGAGCAGCCGCGATTCGTAGCCCATCTGCTGCGCGGTGCGCGCCAGCGCCTGCACGTCCTTCGGGAAGCACGAACCGCCGTAACCGGCGCCCGGATAGATGAAGTGCCAGCCGATGCGCGGGTCCGAGCCGATGCCCTGTCGCACCATCTCGATGTCGGCCCCGACGCGCTCGGCGATGTTGGCGATCTCGTTCATGAAACTGATCTTGGTCGCCAGCATCGCATTGGCGGCGTACTTGGTCAGTTCGGCGGCGCGCACGTCCATGGTGACGATGCGGTCATGGTTGCGGTTGAACGGCGCGTACAGGCGCTTGAGCTTTTCGATCACCGCGGGGTTGTCGGCGCCGATCACGATCCGGTCCGGGCGCATGCAGTCCTCGACGGCGGCGCCTTCCTTGAGGAACTCAGGATTGGAGACGACATCGAAGGCGATGTCCGCGCCACGCGCCGCCAGTGCCTTGGCGATCGTCGCGCGCACCTTGTCGGCGGTGCCCACCGGCACGGTCGACTTGTCGACCACCACCGCCGGACGCTCCAGGTGTTCACCGATGGTCCGTGCGACCTTCAGCACGTACTGCAAGTCGGCGCTGCCGTCCTCGTCCGGCGGCGTGCCGACCGCGATGAAGACGATCTCGCCATGGCCGATCGCCGCCTTCGCGTCGGTGGTGAACTGCAGCCGGCCCGCGGCATGGTTCTCCTTGACCATGGGTTCGAGCCCGGGTTCGAAGATCGGGATGATGCCGCGATCGAGTCCCGCGACCTTGGCCGCATCGATATCCACGCAGACCACGTCATGGCCGACTTCGGCCAGGCAGGTACCGGTGACCAGGCCGACATAACCGGTCCCGAAAATGGTGACGCGCATGCACTCTCCTCGTTGATAGCCTGGAAACGAAGACGCCGGCGACGACTGCCGCCGGCGTCACAGGCCAGAGAGTTTATTTGCCGCCCTGTTTAGCGATGTCAAGAAGCTCGACTTCGAACACCAGCGTGGCGTTGGGCGGGATCGGGCCGCCCGGCGTGCCCTTGTCGCCGTAGCCCAAGCTGGCCGGGATCCAGAACTTGTACTTGCTGCCGACCGGCATCAGCGCGATGCCTTCCTGCCAGCCCGGAACGACCTGCTGCAGCGGGAAGGTGGCCGGCTCGCCGCGATCGTAGGAGCTGTCGAAGGTCTTGCCATCGAGCAGCGTGCCCTTGTAGTTGACGCTGACGGTATCGGCCGCGGTGGGCTTGGGACCCTTGCCTTCGGTGATCACCTGGTACTGCAGGCCCGACGCGGTGGTATGCACCCCCGGCGCCTTGGCATTCTTGGCCAGGAACGCCTCGCCGGCCGCCAGGTTGGTCTTGGCGTCGGCCGCCATCTTGGCGATCTGCTTGGCCTGCATCTTCTGCGAGAAATCCTGCGCGATCTGCGCGGCCTGCTGGTCGGTGAGCAACAGCTTCTGGCCGGCGAGCGAGGCACGGATCGCCTTGGTCAGCACGTCGACGTCGATCTCGTCCTTGGCCATGTCCAGCTGCTTGCCCATGGCCATGCCGATCATGTAGCTGACCTGGTCCTTTTCGGTGGGCAGGCCGGGGATCGCCTTGGCATCGGTGGTCTTGCCGGCAGCGGTTACGGCGGTGTCCTTGTCGGCCGATTTGTCGCCAGGTTTGCACCCGGCCGCCAGGACCGTCAGTGCGGCGGCGGTGAGGACCATGGCGGGGATGCGCAGGAAAGGCTTCATTGCTGGGGAGACTCCATGGTTCGGTGGGGCTGCCCGCGCAGTGCGCGCGGGCAAGGGGATGGTGGTTCCGCGAACGGGATTACTGGATATCCAGCAACTCGACATCGAACACCAGGGTGGCATTGGGACCGATGGGGCCACCCGGGGTTCCCTTGGCGCCGTAAGCGAGGGCCCCGGGGATCCAGAAACGATACTTCGAGCCCACCGGCATCAGCGCAACGCCCTCCGTCCAGCCGGGAATCACCTGGTCGAGCCCGAAATCGACCGGCTGGCCGCGGTCGTAGGAACTGTCGAACACGGTGCCGTCCAGCAGGGAGCCCCGGTAGTTGACGCGTACATGGTCGGTGACCGCCGGGCGCGGACCCGATCCCTGCCTCAGGACCATGTACTGCAGGCCCGAAGGCGTGGTGAAGACACCCTTGACCAGCTTGTTCTTCGCCAGGAAGGCAGCGCCTTCGGCCTGGTTCTTCTGGCCCTCGGCGGCCGCCCTGGCCTGCAGCTTGCCCTGCATGCGCTGGCTGAAAGCCTCCAGCACCGCCTTGGCATCGGCATCGGCAAGCAGCGGCTGGCCATCCGCCAGGACAGTGCGAACGGCCTGGATCAGCACCGGCAGTTCGATCTCGCCCTTGATCGGTACCAGCGAGGGTCCGACCATCAATCCGCCGACGAGCTGGCCGACCTTCGCCTCGTCGACCACGGGTGGAGGCGTCCCCGGAGCACTGCCGGGAGCCGCCTTGCCGTCGCGTGCGGCGACGCGCGCGCGCAACGCGGCGTCGGTGGCCTTGGCCTGCGCTTCGGTCAGCGGCGGTGGGTTACCGGCGAACGCGCCCCGGATCGCCTGTTCGAAGGTGGCGATGTCCATGTCCTGCCCGACCGGCTTGATCGAGTGGCCCACGTCGAGACCGATCGCATAACTGACTTTGTCGCGATCGCTGTCGAGCACGGTCTTCTCCTGGGCCAGGACTGTCGAAAAAGCGGCAAGGCACAACACCGCGGCCAGGCCGCGCGCGGAAAACTTCATCGTGACACTCCAGTGGTCGCGCCCTGCCGGCGCCAAACCACGCATTGTCGCCATCCTCGCCGGGTCGAGCAACGCCGGAACCTTGAATGCCCCCCGATCAAGGCGGTGTCTGCGTGCTGCCCCGCGGGCCCTTCTCACCCCTGCCATCAGTTGGGGTCGGGACGCTTGACCTTACGTGTGGTGGTGTTATAGTTGCATACAACACCAGTTACCCCGGGCAGGACACTCGCCATGAACCGCAAGCTCCAACACTCCATGCTGGCCTTGTCGACCACCTCCGCCGTGTTCGCCGTGCTGCTGCTGGCGGGTGGCCCGACGACGACACTGTCGCAGGCGAGCCACCAGGCGCTGTCCGCCGATGACGCCGTGATCGGCACGCCGCCCCTGGTCGCCGACCCTGCGCCCGGTCCGGGCCAGCGCCATCACCTGAGGCGCTCGCGCGCGCTGCTCGCGCTGCCCTACTTCTCATTTGCGCAGGGACTGCGCGGCAACCGGAGCTGACCGATGACCGCAGTCACGTGGAGCGACGGCGCTCCCATCTACCGCCAGCTCAAGGAGCGCGTCATCGCGATGATGCTCGATGGCGTCCTCAAGCCCGGCGACGCCCTGCCCTCCGTGCGCCAGGTCGCCGCCGAATACCAGCTCAACCCGATCACCGTCTCGCGCGCCTACCAGGAGCTCGCTGACGAAGCACTTGTCGAAAAACGCAGAGGACTGGGGATGTACGTCACCGAAGAGGCATCAAGGAAGCTGCTCGCCAGCGAGCGGGAGCGCTTCCTGCGCGAGGAATGGCCGCTGGTCCTGGAGCGCATCCAGCGCCTTGGGCTGTCGGCAACCGACCTGCTCAAGACCGGGGGTGAGAAGTGAATGCCGCCAACCAAGCGACGGCGCCGGTGATCCGCGCCCGGGGCCTGCGCAAGGCTTACAAGAACAAGCTCGCCCTCGACGGCACCAGCTTCGAGGTCGCGCCCGGTCGCATCCTGGGCCTGATCGGTCCCAACGGCGCTGGCAAGACCACCGCGCTCAAGGCGATCCTGGGGTTGATCCCGTTCGAGGGCCAGCTGAGCGTGCTTGGCCGCGACCCGCGCACAGAGCGCGACGAGCTCATGAACGATGTCTGCTTCATCGCCGACGTGGCCGTGCTGCCGCGCTGGATGCGGGTGCGCGAGGCCATCGAGTTCGTCTCCGGCGTCCATCCGCGCTTCGATCGCGGTCGCTGCGAGCGCTTCCTGCACGGCACCCAGCTCAAGCCGCAGATGCGGGTGCGCGAAATGTCCAAGGGCATGATCGTGCAATTGCACCTGGCGTTGGTGATGGCGATCGACGCCCGCCTGCTGGTGCTCGACGAGCCGACCCTGGGCCTGGACATCCTCTATCGCAAGCAGTTCTACCAGCGCCTGCTGGAAGACTATTTCGACGAGCAGAAGACGATCATCGTCACCACCCACCAGGTCGAGGAGATCGAACACATCCTCACCGACGTGATGTTCATCCGCGACGGCCGGATCGTGCTCGATGCGCCGATGGAGGACCTCGGCGATCGCTACGTCGAAGTGCTGGTCAACGCCGAGCAGCTCAATGCCGCCCGCGCGCTGCAACCGGTCGACGAACGCGCCCTGCCGTTCGGCAAGACGGTGATGCTGTTCGACGGCGTACCCCAAGCTCAGCTGGCCGCATTGGGTGAAACCCGCACTCCGGGCCTGGCCGACCTGTTCGTCGCCACGATGAAAGGAACCTACGCATGAACGCAATCGCCTCCACCTCAGAGAACCGATCGCAGGCGTCGGTCGCCCCGCCGCACGCCACCCACAAGTTCGCACTGATGCTCAGGCGCGAGTTCTGGGAGCACAAGGGCGGGTTTTTCTGGGCTCCGATCTGGGCCGGCGGGATTTCGCTGATGCTGACGGCAATGGCCGCCATCACCGGCGAGGTGATGCTCCGCCGCGCGCACAACCTGGGCGACGTCAATGTCGGCAACAGCCACATGTCGATCAACGGGCTGGACCTGGGCATGCTGACCTCGAAGATGAGCCCCGAGGACATGCGCCAGATCGGTGGTGCGGTGGATGCCAGCCTCTTGGTCAGTTCGCTGTGGCCCTTCATCGCGATGATGTTCGTGGTGTTCTTCTACTGCCTTGGCGCGCTCTACGACGAGCGCAAGGACCGCAGCGTGTTGTTCTGGAAGTCGCTGCCGCTGTCCGACCGCGACACCGTCCTGTCCAAGGTGGTGAGCGCCGCGGTCGTGGCCCCGGCGATCGCCTCGATCGCGGCGCTGCTGACGATGTTCGGCTTCCTACTGCTGTCCAGCGTGATCGTGCTGGTGCATGGCGGCAATCCGGTCCAGTTGCTCTGGAGCCCGGGCAGTCCGCTGTCGCTCGCCGCGCAATTCATCGCCGCGGTCCCGGTCTACGCCCTGTGGTCGCTGCCGACCGTGGGCTGGCTGCTGCTGTGCTCGGCCTGGGCGCGCAGCAAGCCGTTCCTGTGGGCGCTGATGATCCCCGCGTTCGCCGGCATCATCGTCAGCTGGTTCGACATCATGAATGTCTTCAACCTGGAGTCCTCCTGGTTCTGGAAGAACATCGTCGCCCGCATGCTGTTCAGCACGGTGCCCGGCAGCTGGTTCAACGTCGCCCATTTCGGGAAGATCGACACCGATGGTCCGCAGGCGATCACCCAGGCGCTGAACCTGCAGTCGATGTACTCGGTGTTGCTGACCCCGCAGCTGTGGATCGGCGTCGCGGCAGGCGCATTGATGATCTTCGCCGCGATCCGCCTGCGGCGCTGGCGCGACGAAGGCTGAGCGGCCCTGGTCCGCCCGGGCCATGCTCCGGGCAGTACGCACGCCAATCCCGACTCCAACCTCAACCCAAGTGTCACGAGGACCCCATGACCAAGACCTCCACCCTGCTCCTGGCACTGTCCTTCGTTGCCGTGCTGGGCGCCTGCGATCGCGCACGGGCGCCGACAGCGACGCCGGCCGCGGCGACAACCGGCGGCACCCATCCCGAGACGATGCTCGGTCGCGCGGTCGAGTCCGCGATGACCAAGGCCCGGCATGAGTTGGAGACAAGCGACCTGGATCTGGGCGGTGGCTCGGATGTCAGGCTCGGGGCCGGCCACCACTTCCGCATCGGCAGTTCCAGCGACGGCAGCAGGGCGAAACTCACGCCCCGGGGCGACCTGATCGTGAACGACAAGCCGGTCCCGGTGACGCAGGAGCAGCGGGCCTTGCTGCTCGACTATCGCCGCGAGGTGATCGGCGTGGCGGAAACCGGAATGGCCATCGGCGTCCAGGGTGCGGATCTCGCGGGCAAGGCCGTGCTCGGCACGATTTCAGGGCTGCTGCATGGCGATGCGGACGAGACCGGCGACCGCTTCGACGCTGAAGGCGATCGCATCGAAGCCCAGGCCATGCAGATCTGCACCCAGTTACCCGCCATGCTCGCGACCCAGCAGCGGCTGGCCGCGTCGCTGCCGGCATTCAAGCCGTTTGCCAACATGACCCAGGAGGACATCGACGACTGCAGGAAGGACGGCGCCTCGGTGACGACGGCCGAGCGCGGCAAGATCCGCGACGAGGTCCGCCAGCAGGTGCGTGAGAACGTCCGCGGCACCATCCGGGATGTCCTGCGCCATCGATCCGGCGATGAAACCACCGCAGACGACACCGCCACCAGAGACCCGGCGGCGACACCCGCGCACTGACGCCACCGCCGGGCTACTCCGCGCCGGATTCATCGTCAGTCACCGGATCCAGGCACTGGAGACGCCTCCCCCGTCAACGCCACAGGGTCCAGCAGTCTGCGCAAGTCGTTGTCCGGAAGCCCGCTCATCTCCCTCGCGACTTCCAGGATCGGCCGTCGTTCGGCATAGGCGCGCTTGGCGATCGCCGCCGCTTTCTCGTAACCGATGAGTGGATTGAGTGCCGTCACCAGGATCGGATTGCGATCCAGCGCCGCGGCGACCCGATCCTGGCGGACCTTCAATCCGGCAATCGCCTTGTCGGCCAGCAAGCGCATCGCATTGGACAGCAGCCCGATCGAATCCAGCAGATTGCTGGCGATCAACGGCAGCATCACGTTGAGCTGGAAGTTGCCGCTGGCGCCGGCAACGGTAATCGCCGTGTGGTGGCCCATCACCTGCGCACAGACCATGCACAGCGCTTCAGGAATCACGGGGTTCACCTTGCCGGGCATGATCGAGCTGCCGGGTTGCAACGCGGGCAACTCGATTTCGCCCAGTCCGGCCAGCGGGCCCGAATTCATCCATCGAAGGTCGTTGCCGATCTTCATCAGCGCCACGGCCAGCGCATTGAGTTGGCCCGACAACTCGACCGCATCATCCTGCGTCGCCAGGCCCTCGAACTTGTTGTCGGCCGATTCGAACTTCGTCCCCGACAACGACGACAAGGCCTTCGCCATCGCCTTCCCGAAGCGCGGGTCGGCGTTGATGCCGGTGCCGATCGCGGTGCCGCCGATCGGCAGTCGCCGCAGGCGCTTGAGGCTGTCCTCGATGCGCGCCTGCGCCGACTGCAGCTGCGCGGCCCACGCACCGAACTCCTGCGCGAAGGTCAACGGCATCGCATCCATCAGGTGGGTGCGGCCAGTCTTGGTGATCCGCTGCAGCGAGCGGGCGCGACGCTCGATGGTCGTGCGCAGGTGCTTCAGCGCCGGCAGCAACTGCTCCACCGCCGCCAGCTGCGCGGAGACGCGGATGGCGGTTGGAATCACATCGTTGGAGCTCTGCCCGAGGTTGACATCGTCATTGGGGTGCACCTTGCTCCGCGCGCGGGACGCCAGTGTCGCGATCACCTCGTTGGCGTTCATGTTGCTTGAGGTGCCCGATCCGGTCTGGAACACGTCGATCGGAAACTGCGCGTCGTGTTCGCCGACAGCGACCGCCAGCGCCGCCTTGCCGATCGCGGCCGCCTGCGCCTGCGGCAGCAATCCGAAACCTGCATTGACCTCGGCCGCCGCGGCCTTGATCAGGCCCAGCGCACGAATGAAGCCGCGCGGCAGCGGGCGCCCGGAAATCGGGAAGTTGTCGACCGCGCGCTGGGTCTGTGCGCCCCAGAGTGCATCCGCCGGCACCTGCAACTCGCCCATGCTGTCGTGCTCGGTGCGGAAGGTCTTGCGCGCAGCTGTGGCCATGATGGGTTCCCGGAAATGACGCGGTCCATGTCTTCGTCATTCCCCCATGGGCAGGAATCCATGGACGTCGCGTAACGCCGCCCGGACGGCCCTGGATCCCGCCTGCGCGGGAATGACGAGCAAGAGCATAGTCCCCCGACAGTTTAGAATCGGCGATCTTCCCGCTCGCCCTGCCCCCATGTCCGACGCCCAGCTGCTTGCCCTGTCCCCGCTAGACGGCCGCTACGCCGGCAAGGTCGACGCGCTGCGGCCGATCTTCTCCGAATTCGGCCTGATCCGGGCCCGGGTCCGGGTCGAGGTGGAATGGCTGCTGGCGCTGGGCGACGAACCCGGCATCGTCGAGCTCGCACCATTTTCGGCGGCCGGCAGCGACCGGCTGCGGGCGCTCGCGAAGGATTTCTCCACCGCCGATGCCGCGCGGGTGAAGGAGATCGAACGCACCACCAACCACGACGTCAAGGCGGTCGAATACCTGATCAAGGAGCGCCTGTCGGGCGATACGGAGCTCGGGCCGGCGCTGGAATTCGTGCATTTCGCCTGCACGAGCGAGGACATCAATAACCTCAGTTACGCGCTGATGCTCAATGAAGCGCGCGGCGCCGTGCTGCTGCCGACGCTGGATGGCCTGATCGACAGGCTGCGTTCGATGGCGCATGCGCATGCGGCGCTGCCGATGCTCTCGCGCACCCACGGCCAGACCGCCTCGCCGACCACGGTCGGTAAGGAACTGGCCAACGTCGTCGCGCGCCTCGCGCGCCAGCGCGACGTGCTGGCGGCGTTGCCGATGCCCGGCAAGATCAACGGCGCGGTCGGTAACTACAACGCGCACGTGGCGGCCTATCCCGACATCGACTGGGCGGCATTCTCGCAGCGCTTCGTGACCTCGCTGGGCCTGGACTGGCAGCCCTACACCACCCAGATCGAGCCGCACGACGGGATCGCCGAGCTGTGCGACGCCAGCAAGCGCATCGATACCATCTGCGTGGACCTGTGCCGCGATATCTGGGGTTACATCTCGCTGGGTTACTTCAAGCAGGCGGTCAAGGCCGGCGAAGTCGGCAGCTCGACCATGCCGCACAAGGTCAATCCGATCGACTTCGAGAATGCCGAAGGCAACTTCGGCATCGCCAATGCGCTGTTCGAACACTTCGCCGCCAAGCTGCCCATCAGCCGCTGGCAGCGCGATTTGACCGACTCCACCGTGCTGCGCGCGCTGGGCACCGCCTTTGGCCACGCACTGGTTGGATTCGAGGCGCTGTCGCGCGGCCTGGGCAAGTTGAGCGTCAACCCCGAGCGCCTGTCCGCCGACCTCGATGCGGCCTGGGAAGTGCTCGCCGAGGCCGTGCAGACGGTGATGCGCCGCCATGGACTGCCCAACCCCTACGAACAGCTCAAGGCGCTCACCCGCGGCCAGGGCATCAGCGAGCAGTCGATGCGCGACTTCATCGCCACCCTGGACCTGCCCGCGGCCGACAGGCAGCGCCTGCTGGCGATGACGCCCGCCAGCTATACCGGCCTGGCTGAGTCGCTCGCCCGGGACAGCTGACCGTGGCCCGGCGCGCACCGCCGTTCGAGGTCGACGCGGCGTCCTTGCCGCCGCTGGGCATGCCGCCGGCGCTGTTCCTGCGCGACTACTGGCAGAAGCGTCCGCTGCTGGTCCGCAATGCCTTCGCCGGATTCGTTTCGCCGATCTCGCCCGAAGACCTCGCAGGCCTCGCCTGCGAAGACGCCGCGTTGTCGCGCATCGTCGCCCACGATCGCGGCGAGGATCGCTGGCTGCTGCGCCACGGGCCGTTTCCGGAGGCGATGTTCCCGACCCTGCCGCAGCACGACTGGACCCTGCTGGTGCAGGACGTCGACAAATGGGACGCTGATGTCGCCGCGCTGCTGCCGGCCTTCGACTTCCTGCCGCGCTGGCGGATCGACGACGTGATGGTGTCCTTCGCCGCGCCCGGCGGTTCGGTCGGCGCGCACGTGGACCAGTACGACGTCTTCCTGCTGCAGGGACAGGGGCGCCGACGCTGGCAGATCGATGCCTCGGCCGCGCTGGGAAAGGGCGAACCGCCGGTGCACTTCCGTCTGGACAGCGAACTGAAGCTGCTGCAGCGATTCACGCCCACGCACGACTGGATCCTCGAACCCGGCGACATGCTCTACCTGCCGCCGGGCGTGCCGCACCATGGCGTGGCGGAAGATGCCTGCCTGACCTTCTCGATCGGCATGCGCGCGCCGGCGGCGTCCGAACTGATCGGCGACTTCGTCGACACGTTGATCGCCGATGCCGACGACACCCAGCGCTATCACGATCCGGACCTGGCGCCGGCGAGCGACGCCAACGAAATCGATGCCGCGGCGATGCAACGCGTGATTGAAGCGCTGAACGTGTTGCGGATGAACGATCCCGAGCGCCTGGGCGACTGGTTCGGGCGTTTCATCACCCTGTATCGCAGCGCTGGCGAAGCTGCCGCGTCCGAGCTGCCGCCGCGAATCGAGTTCGAATGGGCGCTGGCGCATGGCGCGCGCCTGCTGCGCCATCCCTGGACCCGCACCGCCTGGCGCCGCGCCGGCAAGGGCGCACGGCTGTACGTGGCCGGCCTGGATTTCACCCTGTCCGCACGCGATGCGCGGAAGCTGGCCGCCGCCGACACGATCGATGGCAGGACGTACGCCGCGCTTTCGCAGCGCGCGCGCGACGCGGTCTTCGAGCTGCTCGGCGCAGGACACTTCCAGCTGGCCACGCCGGAGGAGGACGCATGAACACGCTGGCCTTCAGCGCCGTCGAGCATCGCGACGATGCCGTCGCGGTCGCGGTGGCGATCATCCTGGCGGCCCGCCGCGGGCTGTGGATCTACAGTCGCGAGCTCGATCCGGGCCTGTTCGATGCACCCGAGGTGCTGGACGCGCTTCGGCGCTTCGCCACCGCCGGGCGTGGCAATGAAGCGCGGGTGCTGCTGCAGGACGCCGCCACGCCGCAGCGGGCGCACGCGCCGCTGATCGCCCTGGCGCAGCGCCTTCCCAGCGTGTTCGCCTTTCGCGAGGTGATCGACCCGGTCGATCGCGCCTATCCGTCGGCCTTCCTCGCCAATGACGGCGGCGGCTTCTATTTCCGTGGCCTGGGCCATCGCTTCGATGGCGAAGCCGACCTCGACGCCGCCGGCAGGGCCCGGCAACTCCGTGCCGGTTTCGAGCGTGTGTGGGAACGCTCGCGCCCCGTGACGGAATTCCGCAGCCTGGGCATCTAGGCCACGCCCGGCACCGCGGATGCGCTACCGCCCCGTAACCCGGCGACTCCCGCTGGTGCAGTGCGGCAATCCCTGCGGCTATAATTCACGGCCCTCTCGCCGGGGGGCCGCGGGCCTGCGCAAAGCCCGTAAAAATCAGTCGCTTGAGCCGTCTCCACCCTCCCTTTCGAGCTTCCCGACGCCATAGTGGACAGTCTCCTGAAGCAGTTTGCCCAGTCCTCCCAGCTCGGCGCCAACGCCGGTTACATCGAGGAGCTCTACGAGCAGTACCTGGTCGACCCCGACAGCGTATCGGCGAAATGGAAGGCGTATTTCGACGGCTTCAAGGGCCGCGAAGCGGGCGACGTGCCGCATTCGGCGGTCGTCCATGAGATTGCGCTGGCCGGAAAGCGCGCCGCGCGCGGCGAGGGGGGCAATGCAGCCGCCAGTGGCGACGATCGCGAACGCGGCGTCGGCAAGCTGCTCACCGCCTACCGCTCGCGCGGGCACCTGGCCGCCAACCTCGATCCGCTGGGCATGGCCGCCAAGCCGGAGGCGCCGGACCTGACCCTGGGTTTCCACAAGTTGTCCGAGCCCGACCTGGACGGCAGTTTCTCCACGGGTGGCGTCGCTGGTCGCGAGCGCATGCCGCTGCGTGAGCTGGTCGCCCTGCTCAAGGCGACCTACACCGGCTCGATCGGCGCCGAGTTCATGCACATCACCGACGCCGAGCAGCGGCGTTGGGTGTACGAGCGCCTGGAAGCCGCCGCCGGCCGTTACGGCCAGTCGAAGGACGCGAAGCTGCGGATCCTCGAACGCCTGACCGCTGCCGAGGGCCTGGAACGCTACCTGCACACGAAATACGTCGGCCAGAAGCGCTTTTCGCTGGAAGGCGGCGACGCGCTGATCCCGATGCTCGACGTGATGATCCGCCGCGCCGGCAAGGATGGCGTCAAGGACGTCGTGCTCGGCATGGCCCATCGCGGCCGCCTCAACGTGCTGATCAACACGCTCGGCAAGCCGCCGCGCAAGCTCTTCGACGAGTTCGAAGGCAAGTTCGAACATGCCAGCGGCAACCGCGCGCATACCGGCGACGTCAAGTACCACATGGGTTTCAGCGCGGACCTGGCGACCGACGGCGGGCCGGTGCATGTCGCGCTGGCGTTCAATCCATCGCACCTGGAAATCGTCGATCCGGTCGTGGTCGGCAGCGTGCGTTCGCGCCAGAACCGCCGTGGCGACAGACAGCGCACCCGGGTGCTGCCGGTGCTGCTGCACGGCGATGCGGCGTTCGCCGGCCAGGGCGTGGTGATGGAACTGCTGCAGATGTCGCAGGCGCGCGGCTTCGCGGTCGGCGGCACCGTGCACGTCGTCATCAACAACCAGATCGGCTTCACCACCAGCGCCGCCGACGATGCGCGCTCGACGCTGTACTGCACCGACGTGGCCAAGATGGTCGGCGCGCCGGTGCTGCACGTGAACGGGGACGATCCGGAAGCCGTGGTGTTCTGCACCGAGCTTGCGTTCGACTTCCGCCAGCGCTTCGGCAAGGACGTGGTCATCGACCTCGTCTGCTACCGCCGCCACGGCCACAACGAAGCCGACGAGCCGGCCGCGACCCAGCCGCTCATGTACCAGACGATCCGCGCCCACAAGACCGTGCGCGAGCTCTATGGCGAGCAGCTCGTCGCCGAAGGCGTTCTGGATGCGGGCGCGGTCAAGGCGATGATGGATGTCTACCGCGACAAGCTCGACAGCGGCAAGGTGACGGCGGAAGTCGCGGACGTGTCCCCCGACCAATTCTCGATCGACTGGTCGAAATTCCTGCAGGGCAAGGTCACCGACGCGGTCGACACCCGCTTTGACCGCAAGCGCCTGGACGTGCTGTCCAACCAGATCACCAACGTGCCGGCGAACATCGTCCTGCATCCGCGCGTGGCCAAGATCTACGACGACCGCCGCAAGATGGCGGCCGGTGAGGTCCCGGCCGACTGGGGCTTCGCCGAGAACCTCGCCTACGCCACGTTGCTCGACCAGAAGTACAAGCTGCGCCTGGTCGGCCAGGACTCGGGCCGCGGCACTTTCTTCCACCGCCACGCAATCCTGCACGACCAGAAGACCGACGAGTACTACCTGCCGCTGCGGCAACTGGTGGATAACCCCGAATCGGTCACCATCATCGACTCGCTGCTCAGCGAGGAAGCGGTGATGGGTTTCGAGTACGGCTATTCGACCGCCGATCCGATGACGCTGGACATCTGGGAGGCGCAGTTTGGCGACTTCGCCAACGGCGCCCAGGTCGTCATCGACCAGTTCCTGTCGTCGGGCGAAGCCAAGTGGGATCGCCTGTGCGGGCTGGCGCTGTTTTTGCCGCATGGCTACGAAGGCCAGGGCCCCGAGCACAGCTCCGCGCGCCTGGAGCGCTTCCTTCAGCTGTGCGCGCTGGACAACATGATCGTGTGCGCGCCGACGACGCCGGCGCAGGACTTCCACATGATCCGCCGCCAGATGCTGATGGCCACGCGCAAGCCGCTGGTGGTGATGACGCCCAAGTCGCTGTTGCGGCACAAGCTCGCGGTGTCGAGCCTGGACGAGCTGGCCAACGGCGAGTTCCAGTGGCTGATCCCCGACTCCACCGCGACCGCGAAGAAGGCCAAGCGGGTCGTGCTGTGCGCCGGCAAGGTCTATTACGACCTGGTCGAGGAAGCGCAGAAGCAGAAGATCACCGACGTCGCGCTGGTCCGCGTGGAGCAGCTGTATCCGTTCCCGCGCCAGCAACTGGTGGCCGAACTCAAGCGCCATGCCTCCGCGACCGAGGTCGTCTGGTGCCAGGAAGAGCCGCAGAACCAGGGCGCGTGGTACCAGATCCGCCACCACCTCGTCGCCTGCCTGCAGCCGAAACAGGCGCTGCACTACGCCGGGCGCGCGCGCTCGCCCTCGCCGGCCGCCGGACACCTCGCCGAGCACGTCGCCGAGCAGGTGAAGCTGGTCGCCGATGCGCTGGTCAATCCGTTGCGCGGCGACGCGACGGTCGAATAAGCCTTGCCCCACCCACACCTTCCACGCTCTTTCCAGGACGCCTGCCATGGCCATTGAAGTCAAAGTCCCGGTTCTGCCCGAATCGGTTTCCGACGCCACCATCGCCACCTGGAACAAGAAGGCGGGCGACGCGGTCGCGCGCGACGAGAACCTCGTCGACCTGGAGACCGACAAGGTCGTGCTGGAAGTGCCCTCGCCCGTCGACGGCGTGCTGAAGGAAATCCGCTTCGAGACCGGCGCCACGGTGACCAGCCAGCAGGTGCTGGCGATCATCGAGGAAGGCGCGGCGGCAACACCGGCGAAGGCCGCCGAACCCGCGAAGGCCGCGGCGCCGAGCGCGCCTGCCAAGGCCGAGGCCGCGAAGCCGGCAGCGCCTGCCGCGAAGTCCGCCGACCTGCCCCCAGGCGCGCGCTTCACTGCCAACAAGGAAGGCGTCGACGCCTCGCAGGTCGAAGGCACCGGCCGCAAGGGCGCGGTGACCAAGGAAGACATCGTCAACTACGCCAGCGGCAAGACCGGTGGCGTCTCTGGCGGCGCACGTCCGGAAGAGCGCGTGCCGATGACGCGCATGCGCGCGCGCATCGCCGAGCGGCTGATGCAGTCGAAGAATTCGATCGCGATGCTCACGTCCTTCAACGAGGTGAACCTCGGCAAGGTCATGGCGATGCGCAAGGAGCTCGGCGAGCAGTTCGAGAAGGCCAACGGCATCAAGCTCGGCTTCATGAGCTTCTTCGCCAAGGCCGCGGCGAACGCGCTGCAGAAATACCCGGTGGTCAATGCCTCGGTCGACGGCAGCGACGTGATCTACCACGGCTATGCCGATATCTCGATCGCGGTCTCGACCGACCGCGGCCTGGTGACACCGGTGCTGCGCAATGCCGAGCGCATGGGCTTCGCCGAGATCGAGCAGGCCATCGCCGGCTACGCGAAGGCCGCGCGCGAGGGCGGGTTGAAACTCGAGGACCTGCAGGGCGGCACCTTCACCATCACCAACGGCGGCACCTTCGGCTCGCTGATGTCGACGCCGATCGTCAACCCGCCGCAGTCGGCGATCCTGGGCATGCACACGATCAAGGAGCGCGCGATCGTGGAGAACGGCCAGGTCATCGCGGCGCCGATGATGTACATCGCGCTGAGCTACGACCACCGCATCATCGACGGCAAAGACGCGGTGCTGTTCCTGGTCGACATCAAGAACCAGCTCGAGAACCCGCACCGGATGCTGCTGGGGATGTAATTGCATCCAAGCCCCTCTCCCACCGCGAGGGGGGTCGGGGTGAGGGTGGCGAAGCGACTTCCGCCCGTCGCAACCCAGAACTCATCCCTCCGCCTCCTCATCCGGCGCTTCGCGCCACCTTCTCCCGAGGGGAGAAGGGAACGGCAAGGACACAAGAACCATGAGCGAACAGCAATCCTTCGATGTCGTCGTCATCGGCGCCGGCCCCGGCGGCTACGTCGCCGCGATCCGCGCCGCACAGCTTGGCCTGAAGACCGCCTGCGTCGATGCGGCGCTGGGCAAGAATGGCAAGCCGGCGCTCGGCGGCACCTGCCTGCGCGTGGGCTGCATTCCGTCCAAGGCGCTGCTGGACAGCTCGCGCCAGTTCCACAATCTGACGCACCTGTTCTCGGTGCACGGAATCAGCGCCGACAACCCGAAGATCGACGTCGGCACCATGATCGGCCGCAAGGACGCGATCGTGAAGCAGTTCACCGGCGGCATCGCGATGCTGTTCAAGGGCAGCAAGGTGACGCCGATCTACGGCTTCGCCCAGCTGCAGCCGGGCAACGTGGTCAAGGTCAAGCAGCACGACGGCAGCGAGGTCGAGCTCAAGGCGACCAACGTCATCCTCGCCGCCGGTTCGGACTCGATCGAACTGCCGTTCGCGAAGTTCGGCAACGACATCGTCGACAACGTCGGTGCGCTGGATTTCGACAAGGTGCCCAAGCGCCTGGGCGTGATCGGTGCCGGCGTGATCGGCCTCGAACTCGGCAGCGTGTGGAAGCGCCTGGGCAGTGAGGTCGTGATCCTCGAAGCGATGCCGGAATTCCTGGCCGCCGCCGATGCCGACATCGCCAAGGCGGCCGCGAAGGAGTTCAAGAAGCAGGGGCTCGACATCCGCCTCGGCGCCAAGGTCAGCAAGGCCGAGGCCAAGAAGGACGGCGTGCATGTCACCTACACCGGCGCCGACGGCAAGGAAGACGCCCTCATCTTCGACAAGCTGCTGGTGTCGGTCGGCCGGCGCGCCGCGACCAAGGGCCTGCTGGCCGATGGCACCGGCGTCAAGCTCGACCCGCGCGGCATGATCGAGGTCGACGCGCACAACCACACCGGCGTCGACGGCGTGTGGGCGATCGGCGACTGCGTGCGCGGCCCGATGCTGGCGCACAAGGCATCGGAAGAAGGCATCGCCGTCGCCGAGCTGATCGCCGGCCTGCCGGGCCACGTCAACCTCGACACGGTGCCGTGGGTGATCTACACCGAGCCGGAAATCGCGTGGGTCGGCAAGACCGAGAAGCAGTGCAAGGATGAAGGCATCCCGTACAAGACCGGCAGCTTCCCGTTCGCGGCGATCGGCCGTGCGGTGGCGATGGCCGAACCCGCGGGCCTGGTGAAGGTGATCGCACACGCCGAAACCGACCGCATCCTCGGCATGCACCTGTGCGGCGTCAACGTCTCCGAACTGGTGCACGAAGGCGTGATCGCGATGGAGTTCAACGGCGCCGCCGATGACCTCGCGCGGATCTGCTTCGCGCATCCGACGCTGTCCGAAGCCGTGCACGAAGCGGCGATGGCGGTGGACAAGCGGGCGATTCACAAGGGCAACTGAGGTTGCCCTTGTGAATCCCAAAGTTCGCTTGGCGAACTTTGGGCCCCATCATTGCAGGCCAGACCCCGCCCTTTCGCGCCTGCGGCGCGAACCGCCCCCTGACTCAGGGGGCTAGGGCCACAAGCTGAGCGGCGCCACGGCACTTCTGCGGCTGTGCCCCCGGACTCAGGGGCACGGAAAAGCTGACCCAAGCTGCATTCGACGCCGCGGCGCAAACCGATCCGTGAACTTGCGGCCCAGTGTCAAAAGCATCATGCCGCGATGTGGTCGATACTTGTCGGAGAGCATCTCGAGCGCGCCTCATGGCTGATCCGAATCCGATCCGCAACGTCTCCGACACCGCGCTGTGGGTCGCGGTCTACCGGGCAATGGAAACCGAGCGCAGTGATGCGCTTTTCCGCGATCCCTTCGCGCGCCGGCTGGCGGGCGAACGCGGACAGGCGATCGTCGATGCGATGCCGCGCGGCAAGTCGATGAGCTGGCCGATGGTGGTGCGCACCGCGGTCATGGACGAGATCGTGATGCGCTGCGTGCAGCAGGGCGCGCGCACGGTGCTCAACCTCGCCGCCGGTCTCGACGCGCGTCCCTACCGGCTGCCCTTGCCACGCGCGCTGCGATGGCTGCATGTCGACCTGCCCGACATGGTCGAGTACTTCAGCGAGCGCATGCGCGACGAAACCCCGCATTGCGAACTCGAATTCATCGCGGCCGACATGCGCGACGCGGACGCGCGCCGCGACGTGTTCACCCGCGCGTCCGCGCACGGACCGGTGCTGGTGATCACCGAGGGGCTGCTCGTCTACCTGGAACCAGCACAGGTCGCGGACCTCGCCGCGGCATTGCACGACATCGCCAATGCGCGCTGGTGGCTCATGGATCTCGGGTCGCCGATGCTGCTCAAGCTGCTCGAGAAGCGCTGGCAACCCAGGCTGAGCCAGGGCAACGCACCCTTCCGCTTCGCTCCGGCCGAGGGCACCGGTTTCTTCGCTCCTTTCGGCTGGCGCGAAGCGGAGTTCCGCTCGACCTGGGACGAATCCTTCCGACTGCATCGCACCATGCCCGGCGGCTGGCTGTGGAAGCTGCTGTCCCGGTTGCAACCGGCCCGTAAGCGCGAGGCCGGTCGCCGGATGTCGGGTATCGTGCTGCTGGAGGCAGAGGCTTCGCCATGAATCCGCAACTGCTGTCGAAGTTCGCGATCACCGTCGCCATCGTCCTGGTCGCGTCCGCACTCGCGCGCCGCAGCGGCTGGCTGGGCGCACTGGTGGCCTCGCTGCCGCTGACCTCGCTGCTGGTGCTGGCGTGGCTGTACGCCGACACCCGCGACGCGCGCCAGGTCGCCGACCTGTCGATGGGCATCTTCTGGTTCGTGCTCGGAAGCCTGCCGCTGTTCCTCGTCCTGGCGTTCGGCCTGCGCCATGGCTGGAACGTGGGGTTGGCGGCGATCGCCGCGATCGTCGTCGGCTTCGCCGGCGTGACGCTCGTGCAATGGCTGCTGGGACGCGTCGCCACATGAAGTCGGTCTGCGTCTACTGCGGTTCCAGCATCGGCGTGAAAGCCATCTACGCCGAACGCGCCGCCGCGCTCGGCACCCGGCTCGCGCGCGAAGGGCTGGTGGTCGTCTATGGCGGTGGTGACGTTGGATTGATGGGCGTGGTCGCCGATGCCGCGCTCGCCGCCGGCGGCGAGGTGATCGGCGTGATTCCGGAGCAACTGGTCGGCTGGGAAGTCGCGCATCGCGGGCTGACGCGCCTGGACGTCGTGTCGAACATGCATGAGCGCAAGGCGCGCATGTTCGATCTCAGCGACGCGTTCGTGGCGTTGCCAGGCGGTTTCGGTACGCTCGATGAAATGTTCGAGATGCTGACGTGGCGGCAGCTCGGCCTGGGCAGCAAGCCCTGCGCGTTCCTTGACGTCGACGGCTTCTATGCGCCGCTGATGGCGATGATCGAGCGGATGGCCGACGAAGGTTTCCTGCGCGCGGAGCATCGCGACGAGCTCTGGCATGGGGAACGGATCGACCCGATGCTGGAATGGATGCGTCGGTCTTCCGGGCGTCCGGCGAGCAAGCATCCGAATCAGCCGCACACCGATCTTCGATGACCTCCGTTCAGCACTGGCTGCCTCCATGGCAGCTTCCATGAACCCAACTGGAGTCCCGGCGTGCGCCGGGACCGCGGCGACGAAATGACCATTCCTTCCAGCTTCCCCGCCTTCCGCATCCACCAGGACGGCACGGCGCATCGCAGTGGCATCGAGCCGCTGTCGCTGGACGACCTCTCGCCGGGGGAAGTCGTCATCCGCACTGCGTACTCGTCGGTCAATTACAAGGACGCGCTCGCCGGCACCGGCGAAGGCAGGATCCTGCGGCGGTTCCCGCTGGTGGGTGGGATCGACGTGGCCGGCCACGTGGTTGCCTCGACGGATCCGGCGATCCGCGAAGGCGACGAGGTGCTGGTCACCGGGTGCGGGCTGTCGGAAACGCGCGATGGCGGCTATGCGCAGTACGCGCGCCTCCAGGCGCAGTGGGTGGTCCCGCTGCCGCGGGGGCTGTCGTTGCGGGAAAGCATGATCCTCGGCACCGCCGGGTTCACTGCCGCGCTGGCGCTATACCGGATGCTCGACAACCGGCAGGCGCCGGCGCTGGGCCCGCTGTGCGTCACCGGCGCGACCGGCGGGGTCGGCTCGCTGGCGGTCGACATCTTCAGCCGCGCCGGCTTCGAGGTGCATGCGGTCAGCGGCAAGCCGGCGCATGCGGACTACCTGCGCGCGATCGGTGCCGCGCAGGTCCACGGCCGCGACGTTCTGGCCACCGCGCGCCCCCTGGAATCGGCGCGCTTCGGCGGCGGGCTGGACAACGTCGGCGGACCGATGCTCGCCAGCCTGCTCGCGCAGACGGCCCCGTATGGCAATGTCGCCAGCGCGGGGCTCGCCGCCTCGCCGGAGCTCAGCGCGACCGTCATGCCGTTCATCATCCGCGGCGTGTCCCTGCTGGGCGTGGCATCGGCCGGCACGGCGCGCGACATCCGCGAGGCGATCTGGCAGCACCTGGCCAGCGACTGGAAGCCGGCGCACCTGGACCGTATCTGCACCCGCGAGGTCGCGATGGCCGAACTTCCCGACGTGTTCGCCACCATGCTTGCCGGCGGCTCGCTGGGGCGCACGCTGGTACGGCTGTAGCGCTTTCGCGCGCGGCGCATGGAACATTGGCCCATTGGCCCGCTACAATCGAGCCAGTCCCCGGGGAACCCTTATGGCGCGCATCCTGATCGTTGACGACTCTCCCTCGCAGTTGATGGGAATCCGCCGCATCGTCGAGAAACTCGGGCACGAAGCGTTCACCGCCGAAGACGGCGCCGAAGGCGTGGCGGTCGCCAAGCGCGAGATCCCCGACCTGATCCTGATGGACGTGGTGATGCCCAACCTCAACGGGTTCCAGGCCACCCGCGCCATCACCCGCGAGCCGACCACCAAGCACATCCCGGTGATCCTGGTGACCACCAAGGACCAGGACACCGACCGCGTCTGGGGCATGCGCCAGGGCGCCCGCGCTTACCTCACCAAGCCCTTCAGCGAGGAAGAGCTGGCCACCGTGATCACCGGTCACGTCGGCGGCGCGAGCTGATCGGTCAACAGGTGGGAAGAATGAATCCGACGGCCCGCTTTGCGGGCCGTTCGTCTTTCTGACCCGGACGCCTGGACGGAAGGCCTGCCCGCAGAGGCAAGGCGCCGCTGGCATCCCTCCCCCCCCCCCCCGCGCGCCTGCTTCGCGCCTGCCCCCGCGATCCATTCCGCGACAAGCGTCCATCCTGGCCAGACGCGATTCTTCGCCGGAGCCGACCCCGCGCCCGCTAGCCCCGTCGCCAATCGTCCCCGAAGGCATCGCGCAACCCGCGATAGGCGTCGCGCTGGGCCTCGTCGTGCGCCTTTGGCGCGAGCACTTCCAGCTCGACGATCTGGTCGCCGGCCGGCACTGAACCCGTCCCCGGCAGGCCCCGCCCGCGCAGCCGCAGCTTGCGACCGGCTTCCGAATCGGCCGGGATCTTGAGCTCCACCGGGCCGCCGAGCGTCGGCACGCTGACCGTTGCGCCCAGCGCCGCTTCCCACGGCGCGACCGCCATGACGTGGATGATGTTGCGGCCGTCGACCTCGAACTGCGGGTGCGCGGCGTACTCGACTTCCAGCAGAAGGTCGCCGTGGTTGCCCTGCCCGCCCAGGCGGATCGCCTGCCCGGGCTTGATGCCCTTGGGAATGCGCACGTCGAGCGTCTTGCCGTTGACGCCGATGCGCACGCTGCTGCCGTTGTAGACCGCTTCCAGCGGCACCGCGAGCTTGGCCCGGGTGTCGCCGCGGGGTGGTGCGCGACGTCCGCCCTGCCCCTGGCCGAAGCCCTGCTCGGCGCGCCGGCGCCCGAACAGTTCCTCGAAGAAATCGCTGAAGCCACCGCCGGCACCGCCGCCGGCGAAGATCTCATCGAAGTCGAAGCCTTCCGGCGCACCCTGCCCGAAGCCGCCCGGCGGCGGATGCATTTCCTCGCCCGGCCGATAGCCGCGGGTGCGCAACTGGTCGTAGGCGGCGCGCTTCTGCGGATCGCGCAATGCTTCGTAGGCCTCGTTGACGGCCTTGAATTTCTCTTCCGCCCCGGCTTCCTTGCTGACGTCCGGATGGTATTTGCGCGCCAGCCGGCGATACGCGGTCTTGATCTCCGCCTCGCCCGCGCTCGGCTCGACGCCGAGGATGTCGTAGTAATCCTTGAACTGCATACGCGATCCGTGCCTCGCTGGGACGTGCCGGCGACCCGAAACCCGCCGGCCCGCGGCGCACTGCCGCAGGCCGGAAGGTTATCGCACCGCCGTGACGGTTACTGCTGCGTCTGCGGTGCGTCGAGCGTCTGGCGCTGCGGGCGATCGCCCGCTGGCTCGCGACCGGCCCGATCGCCGGCCGCCTGCTCCTTGCGCCCGACCTGGATGCGGCGCGGCGCCGCTTCGGAGCGCTTGGGGATCACGATCTCCAGCACGCCGTTGCGACCGTGCGCCTGGATGCCTTCGGCATCGGCGCTGTCGGGCAGCGAAAAACGACGATAGAAGCTGCCGTAGTCGCGCTCGATGCGCGAGAAGCGATCGGTCTGGTCGGTCGCTTCGCTGCGCCGTTCGCCCTTGATGGTGAGGATGCCCTTGTCCATCGACACATCGATGTCGTCCGGGTCGATGCCCGGCAGGTCGGCATAGAGGACGAAGCGTCCGGGCTCTTCCTTGACATCCACCCGCGGCATCCATTGGCTGGTGACCACGGAACTGTCGTCCGAACCGTCCTGGTCGAACGGGTTGCCCTCGAACAGGCGTTCGAAAGCCTGCCGGAACTCGTTCTGCACGCGGCCCGCGGCGGGCCACTGGCGATAACGGATGATGCTCATCTGTGTTTGCTCCTGCTGGTTTTCCTGTTGTTCCGGGCGGGAATCCGCCGCGACGGCAATTGCCGCCGGGGCTCATATCGGTATCCGTGCCGGGGATTTCAAGCGCGAGGCCTTCACGGCGCCACGCATACACTGCCTTCATCCCACCGGAGGCCGCCCCCATGACCATCCAAGCCGGCGACCGCCTGCCGGAAGTCCCGCTGCAACGCATCCGCAATGGCGTGGAAACCGTCGACACCGGCGCGCTGTTCGAGGACCGCAAGGTCGTCCTGTTCGCCGTCCCCGGCGCGTTCACGCCGACCTGCTCGGAAAAACACCTTCCGGGGTTCGTCGCGCACTTCGACCAGTTCCGCGCCAAGGGCGTCGAGGTGGCCTGCATGTCGGTCAACGATCCGTTCGTCATGCAGGCCTGGGGCCAGAGCCAGCACGTGCCCGACGACCTGATGATGCTCGCCGATGGCAACGGCCAGTTCACCCGCGCGCTCGGCCTGGAGATGGACGCGAGCGCCTACGGCATGGGCACGCGCTCGAAGCGTTTCGCCCTGTATGCCGAGGACGGCGTCGTCAAGCAGATCTTCGTCGAGGCGCCGGGCGAATTCCGGGTGTCATCGGCCGAGCATGTGTTGTCGCAGTTGCCATGAGTTTGGTCTTCCGGGATCGGCCCGTCGCAGTCGCGTTTCCCGGGATCGGGATCCGCGAATGACCCGGTCCGTTCCGCTGGAATGCGTTGTGCGGTTTCATTGCCCTGACTGGAAGGAGTCCCGATGAGCAAGTCTGAGAAAAAGGAATCCAAGGGCGGCAAGCAAGCCTCCCCGCCGCTGCTGCCGACGGCCGTTTCGATCCCGTCCGCGCGCGCGCCCGGCACGGCGCTGACCGATGTCAAGACCCTGCGCGAACGCGCCAGGCGCGACATCGACAAGGGCGCGATCACCGACAGCTACACGGCCGACCGCAAGGAAGTCGTGCGCCTGCTCAACGAAGCGCTGGCGACCGAATGGGTGTGCGTGCTGCGCTATTACCGCCACTACTTCATGGCCGCGGGCATGCTCGCCGATTCGGTCAAATCCGAGTTCCTCGAGCATGCGCAACAGGAGCTCTCCCACGCCAACCGCATCGCCGAACGCATCGTGCAGCTGGGCGGCGAGCCGGATCTCGATCCGGAGACGCTGACTTCGCGCTCGCACGCCGAGTACAAGCCCGGCAGCGACCTGCGCGACATGGTCAAGGAAAACCTCATCGCCGAGCGCATCGCGATCGACAGCTATCGTGAGATGATCCTCTACATCGGCGACCGCGACACCACCACCAAGCGCATCCTCGAGGCCGTGCTGGCCGACGAGGAGGAACATGCCGACGACATGGCGGACCTGCTCGACGGCTGGGTCGGCTGACCCGGCCCGCGCCCCCTGCCCGCCACGCGCGCGGTCGAGGGTGGCGGCTGCCGGTGGATCATTTCCACGCGCTGCGCCGGACACATCGCCCGAGGTGAGCCATGTATTACATCGTCGATACCGACAAGTCGTTCGACCAGGCATCGACAGCGCTCGACCTGGCGGTACGACACCATGGCTTCGGCGTGCTGCATGTCCACGACCTGGGAGCCACGCTGCGCAGCAAGGGCGTCGCATTCGATGAGCAGTGCCGGATCTTCGAGGTATGCAACCCGGCGCAGGCGGCCAAGGTGCTGTCGGTCGACATGCGCCTGAACATGGCGCTCCCCTGCCGCATCTCGGTGTTTACCGACAAGGGCAGGACGAGGATCGGGCTCATCAAGCCCGCGGAAATGCTCTCCACGCTCTCCACCGATCCCGCGCTGGGCAGGGTGGCCAGCGAGGTGGAGGAAAAGACGATGCGCATGATCGACGAAGCCAGATAGCCCGTCGATCGCACGGCGCCCGGTGCCGGTAGCGCCTGCATCATTCCAGTCGGCATGGCCATCCATCGGCGCCTGCTGCGGGCCGAAGCCCGCCGCACTCGGACTGGCCCTTGCACTCCAGGGTCGGATGAAAAAAGGCGGCCCGCAGGCCGCCCTTCCTCCTTCGCGCCGGTGTCGCTTACGGCGCGGTGGCTTCCAACCCGGCCGCAAGCCCAGGCTCGGCTTCGAGCCCCTCGTCCAGCGACGCATCCACGCGCTCGATCGCCTGCAGCTTCTCGTCGTCCGCCATCCGCATCAGGGTCACGCCCTGGGTGTTGCGACCGACCTGCGCGATTTCGGCCGCGCGGGTGCGTACCAGCGTGCCGCCGTCGGAAATCAGCAGCACCTCGTGGTGGTCCGACAACTGGATCGCACCGACCAGCTGGCCATTGCGCGCGGTGGTCTGCAGCGCGATCACGCCCTGCGTGCCGCGACCCTTGCGCGGGTAGTCCTCCACCGGGGTGCGCTTGCCGAAACCACGCTCGCTGGCCGTCAGGATGTCGCCGTCGCCCTCGATGACCACCAGGCTGCGGACCTCCTCGCCCTCGGCCAGGCGCATGCCGCGCACGCCGGTCGCGGTGCGGCCCATCGGGCGCACGGTGTTGCCGGCGAAACGCACGGCCTTGCCGTTGCTGGCGAACAGCATGATGTCGCGGGTGCCGTCGGACAGGGCAACGCCGATCAGCGCATCGCCCTCGTCCAGGTTGATCGCGATCTTGCCGCGCTGCAGGCGATAGGCGTATTCGGTCAGCGGTGTCTTCTTCACCGTGCCGTTGCGGGTCGCGAAGAACACGAAGCAGTCGTCGCGATAATCGCGCACCGGCAGCACGGCCTGCACCTGCTCCCCGGCGACCAGCGGGATCCAGTTCACGATCGGACGCCCGCGGGCATGCGGTCCGGCATCGGGCAGCTGGTGCACCGGCAGCCAGAACACACGCCCGGCGCTGGTGAAGGTCAGCAGCGTGTCGTGGGTGTTCACGAGCCACAGCTGGTCGATGAAATCCTCGTCCTTGGTCGCGGCCGCATTGCGCCCCTTGCCGCCGCGCTTTTGCGCCCGGTAGCTGCTGGCCGGCTGGCGCTTGGCGTAACCCGCATGCGAAAGCGTGACCACCACGTCCTCGGGCGCGATCAGGTCGAGGATGTCCAGATCCTCTTCGCTGGCCCGGATTTCGCTGCGGCGCGCGTCGCCGAATTCTTCCTTGAGGTTGCGCAGCTCGGTGCGGATCACATCCAGCAATACATCCGGGTTTTCGAGGATGCGGATCAGCCCGGCGATGGTTTCCAGCAGCAGCTTGTATTCGTCGGTGAGTTTTTCCTGCTCCAGCCCGGTCAGGCGGTGCAGGCGCATCTCGAGGATCTGCTGCGCCTGGGTTTCGGTGAGCTGGTAGCGGCCATCGATCAGGCCAACGCCCTTGGGCAGGTCTTCCGGCTGCGAAGCTTCGGCGCCGGCGGCGCCCAGCAATGCGCCAACGAGCCCAGCTTCCCAGGTGCGCTCCAGCATCCGCTCGCGCGCCTCGTTGGGGTTGGCCGAGGTCTTGATCAGCTCGATCATCTCGTCGATGTTGGCCAGCGCGACGGTCAGGCCTTCGAGGATGTGCGCGCGGGCGCGCGCCTTGCGCAGCTCGAAGATCGTGCGACGGGTGACGACTTCGCGGCGGTGGCGGACGAAGGCTTCCAGCATCTGCTTGAGGTTGAGCAGCTGCGGGCGACCGTCGACCAGCGCGACCATGTTGATGCCGAACACCGACTCCATCGGCGTCTGCGCGTAGAGGTTGTTGAGCACGACCTCGGCCGACTCGCCGCGCTTGATCTCGATGTAGATGCGCATGCCGTCCTTGTCGGACTCGTCGCGCAGCTCGCTGATGCCTTCGAGCTTCTTTTCCTTCACCAGCTCGGCGATCTTCTCGATCAGCCGCGCCTTGTTGACCTGGTAGGGGATCTCGGTGACCGCGATCGCCTCGCGGCCGTTGTCGGCGACTTCGATGTCGGCCTTCGCGCGCATGCGCACGCGCCCGCGGCCGGTGCGGTAGGCCAGGTGGATGCCGCCCACGCCGTTGATGATGCCCGCGGTCGGGAAGTCCGGGCCCGGGATGTGCTGCATCAGTCCCTCGACGTCGATCGCCGGATCGTCGATCAGGGCGATGGTCGCGTCGATGACTTCCGACAGGTTGTGCGGCGGGATGTTGGTCGCCATGCCGACCGCGATGCCGGCCGAGCCGTTCACCAGCAGGTTGGGGAAGCGCGACGGCATCACCGTCGGCTCCAGTTCCTTCTCGTCGTAGTTGGGCTGGAAGTCGACGGTGTCCTTCTCGATGTCCGCCATCAACTCGTGCGTCAGGCGCGACATGCGCGCCTCGGTGTATCGCATCGCCGCCGCGGAGTCGCCGTCGACCGAGCCGAAGTTGCCCTGCCCGTCCACCAGCAGGTAGCGCAGCGAGAACGGCTGCGCCATGCGCACCAGCGTGTCGTAGACCGACTGGTCGCCGTGCGGGTGGTATTTACCGATCACGTCACCGACGATGCGCGCGGACTTGTAGTACGGCTTGTTGCTGTGCGCGCCGAGCTCGTTCATCGCGTACAGCACGCGGCGATGCACCGGCTTGAGGCCGTCGCGCACATCGGGAAGCGCGCGTCCGACGATCACGCTCATCGCGTAATCGAGGTAACTGCGGCGCATCTCGTCTTCGAGGTTGACCGGGATGATTTCTCTGGCGAGCTCTGCCATCGGGGTTCCGTAGGAGCCAATACACGGCCCGCCGGCAGCCTGCGGATCGGCTCCGTGGGCTTGCTTCGGCGGTGGATTCAGCGAAGCCGGAATTGTAGCACGAAACGCCGCAATTCAGCCGCCCTTTTCCCGACTGGAAACAAGGACTTGCGAGCCTTTTTGGAGGCCTTGGGGACGCCGCGCGCTCAGGCCCCGAAAGCGGCCCGCATGGAGACCTCGTCCGGATGCCCGATCACGCCTTTTTCGGTGACGATCGCATCGATCAGATCGTGCGGCGTCACGTCGAAAACCGGGTTCCAGGCGTGGATGCCTTCGGCCACCGTGCGGGTGCCAGCGATGCCGTGCAGCTCGCCGGCCTCGCGTTCCTCGATGTGGATCAGCTCGCCGCTGGCGGTGGCCATGTCGACCGTGGATGCCGGCGCGACGACCATGAATTTCACGCCATGGAAGCGCGCGGCGATCGCCAGCTGGTAGGTGCCGATCTTGTTGGCGACATCGCCGTTGGCGCAGATGCGATCCGCGCCGACGATGACCCACTGCACCTGCCCGGTCTTCATCAGGTGCGAGGCGGCCGAATCGGCGATCAGCGTGGCATCGATGCCGTCCTGCTGCAGCTCCCACACGGTCAGCCGCGCGCCCTGCAGCCAGGGCCTGGTCTCGCCGGCGAACACATTCGCAATGCGCCCCTGCGCGACACCGGCGCGGATCACGCCCAGCGCTGTGCCGAAACCTGCCGTCGCCAGCGAGCCGGTATTGCAGTGCGTGAGCACGCCGCTGCCGGGCGCGATGAGCGCGGCGCCCAGCGCGCCCATGCGGCGGTTGGCGGCCAGGTCCTCGCGATCGATCGCATGCGCCTCGTCCTCCAGCATGCGGCGCCAGTCGCCGTCGGCCCGCGCCAGTGCGCCACGCATGCGCGCCAACGCCCACGCCAGGTTGACCGCCGTCGGACGCGCCGCGTTGAGGCGCTTCAGCGCCGGCTCCAGTTTCGCCGCGGCCTCGTCCACATCGCCCGCCGGGAGCGCGCGCCCGGCGAGCACCACGCCCCACGCCGCGGCAATGCCGATCGCCGGCGCGCCACGCACGGCGAGCGAGTGGATGGCTTCGGCGACTTCATCGCTGCTGCGGCAGGTCAGGTATTCGGTGGCGAACGGCAGCTTGCGCTGGTCCAGCACGTCGAGCGCGCCGCCGGTCCAGCGCAGCGGGCGGATGCGGTCGTAGCGGGCGTAGTCGAAGTCGTCGCTCATCGGGCTAGTTTATCGACGCAGCCGGGCGCGCGCTTCAGGCGCGATCGAAGGCGAATGCCAGCACATCGGCGATGCGCGATGTGCCCAGCATGGCCATCAGCAGGCGGTCGACGCCCAGGGCGACGCCGGCACAGGCCGGAAGCCCGGACTGCATGGCGCCGAGCAGCCGCTCATCGATCGGCGGTCGTGGCGCGCCCCGGCCTTCACGCACGGCCAGGTCGCGTTCGAAGCGCGTGCGTTGCTCGTCGGCGTCGAGCAACTCGTGGTAGCCGTTGGCCACTTCGAGCGGCCCCAGGTAGAGCTCGAAACGCTCGGCCAGCGGCGGGTCGCCGGGACGCACGCGCGCGAGCGCCGCCTGCGAGGCGGGATAGTCGAACACCGCGAGCAGCCCGTCGGCAGGAAAGTGCGGCTGCAGCCGATGGGTGAGCAGCAGGTCCAGCCAATCGTCGCGCGTGAGGCCTTCCGGGTCGATGCGCACGGCGCCCAGCGCCTGCTGCAATTCGGCGTCGCTGGCAGTGATCGGATCCAGCGCGAGGCGCTGGCGATAGAGGTCGCGCCAGGCGATCCGCACGAGTGGCGCGCGACGATCGACCAGCGCCAGCGCCGCGTTGATCAGTTCGCCGGTTTCGTCGATCAGCTGCTGGTGATCCCAGCCGAGCCGGTACCACTCGAGCATCGTGAACTCGGGATTGTGGCGCCCGCCGGCTTCGCCATCGCGGAAGACGCGGCCGAGCTCGTAACAGTCGCCGATGCCCGCGGCGAGCATGCGCTTGAGTGCGAATTCCGGCGAGGTCCGCAACCAGCGCGTACGCGGCGCGCCATCGGTGCGCCCGGAAAATTCCAACGCGAACGACGCGATGTTGGGATCGGTATTGCCCGCGCGCGACAACACCGGGGTCTCGACCTCGAGCACGCCGCGGTTGGAGAAGAAGTCGCGGATGCCCGCGTTGAGCCTGGCGCGCAATTGCAGCGCCTGGAACGTCGCAGTGGGACGCCAGTCATTCACGCCGCAGGCCTTTCGCAGGAGCGGCTTCAGCCGCGGTCTCCCGAGGGTGCTGGCAACCAGGGGAAACGCTCGCGGCTGAAGCCGCTCCTACCGAGGGCGGAAGGTTCACTGCGCGGCGGCCGCGAGGTAGTCCAGCAGCTTGTCCTCGTCCCAGACCTCGACGCCGAGCTCCTGCGCCTTGGCAAGCTTGCTCCCGGCCGCCTCGCCGGCGACGACGAAGCTGGTCTTCTTCGACACGCTGCCAGACACCTTCGCACCGAGGGCTTCGAGCCGGGCGCCGGCCTCGTCGCGCGACATCGAAGCCAGGCCGCCGGTCAGCACCACGGTCTGGCCCGCCAGCGGCCCATCGGCGGCACGTTGCGGCGCGCCCTCCGTCCAATGCACGCCGGCCGCGCGCAGGGCCGCGATCACTTCGCGGTTGTGCGCCTCGGCGAAGAAATTCGCGATGTGCGCCGCCACCACCGGGCCGATGTCCGGCACCTGCCGCAAAGTCTCCTCGTCGGCGGCCATGATCGGATCCAGCGCGCCGAAATGGCGCGCGAGCGTTTTCGCCGTGCTCTCGCCGACATCGGGAATCCCCAACGCATACAGCACGCGCTCGAGCGAACTGTTGCGGCTGGCATCGATGCCCGCCACCAGGTTTTCGGCCCAGCGGGTCGCGATCTTCCCCGATCTCGGCTTCGCCTTGCCCTGGCCCGGTTCGGAAACATCCACCTCGCCCTCGGCCAGCGCGTCGGCGCGCTGCTTCATCGCCACGAAGTCGTCGACACCCAACCGGTACAGGTCGGCGACGCTGCGTACGCAGTCGAATTCCACCAGCGCGGCGATCAGGCGCTCGCCCAGGCCGTCGATGTCCATCGCGCGCCGCGAAGCAAAGTGGAACAGCGCCTGCACGCGCTGCGCCGGGCAGAACAGCCCACCACTGCAACGCGCGACGACTTCGCCGTCCTCGCGTTCCACGGCGGAGCCGCAGACCGGGCACTGTGTCGGCAACTGGTACGGCGGATGCAAGGGCCGCCCGCGCTTGTCGAGTGGTCGGCGCTCCTCGACCACGCGCACGACTTCCGGGATCACGTCGCCGGCGCGGCGCACGATCACCGTGTCGCCGTTGCGCACGTCCAGCCGCGCGACCTGGTCGGCGTTGTGCAGCGTCGCCCGCGTCACCGTCACGCCGCCGACCTGCACCGGCTGCATCAGCACCCACGGCGTCACCGCGCCAGTGCGCCCGACGTTGACTTCGATCGACTCGACGACCGTCATCTCTTCCTGCGCCGGGAATTTGTGCGCCAGCGCCCAGCGCGGCGCGCGCGACACGAAGCCCATCGCGCGCTGCTGGTCGTAGCGGTCGAGTTTGTAGACGACACCGTCGATGTCGTAAGGCAGCGTATCGCGCAGCTCGCCGATGCGGCGGTAATAGGCGAGCAGGGCCTCGGCGCCGCGCCCGCAATCGACTTCCGGACTGACCGGGAAGCCGAGTGTGCGCAGCCACGCCAGGGTCTGCGAATGCGTCGGAGGCAGACTCGGCATCGCATCGCCAAGTTCGACCTCTCCCAGCGCATAGGCATAGAACGCCAGCGGGCGTTGCGCAGTGATGCGCGGATCGAGCTGGCGCAGCGAGCCGGCCGCGCCGTTGCGCGGATTGGCCATGGTCTTCTCGCCATGTTCCAGTGCCCAGGCGTTGTAGCGCTCGAAGCCGGCGCGCGGCATGTAGACCTCGCCCCGCACCTCGATCACCGGTGGCACGTCGCCACGCAAGCGCAGTGGGATCGAACGCACCGTGCGCAGGTTGGCGGTGACATCCTCGCCGGTGGTGCCGTCGCCGCGGGTGGCGCCGCGCACGAACGCGCCGCCCTCGTAGCGCAGGCTGATCGCCAGCCCATCAAGCTTGGGCTCGAGCGAAAACGCCGGGTCCCCGTCGCCGGTTTCCTTTTCGATGCGGGCGGCGAATTCCCGCACCTCGTCGTCGCTGAAGGCGTTGCCCAGCGACAGCATCGGCGCGGCGTGCTGGACCTGGGCAAAGCGACCGGACGGCGCGCTGCCCACCCGGGTCGTCGGCGAATCCGGCGTGCGCAGTTCCGGATGTTCGGTCTCGATCGCCTCCAGTTCGCGCAGCAGGCGGTCGTACTCGGCATCCGGCAGGTCCGGGTCGTCGAGCACGTAATAACGATGGTTGGCGTCGTCGATGCGGCGACGCAGTTCGGCGGCGCGGGCGGCGGGAGCGGACGCTTGGGTCATGCGTGGATTCTACCGGCGCCGGCCGTCGGCTTCCGTCGCCGGTCAGCGCTCCTGGTCGGTTGGTCGCATCAGGATTTCGTTGACGTTGACGTGCGGCGGCCGGGTGACGCAGAACACGATCGCATCGGCGACGTCTTCGGATTGCAGCTGGCGCATCGCGCCGGCCCAGGCGTTGAGGTTGGCCTGGGTGGCGGCATGGCCGATGTGGTCGCGCAATTCGGTCTGCACCACGCCAGGCTCGATCACGCTGACGCGGATGTTGTCGGCGTACACCTCGCGCCGCAGCGCCTCGGAAAACGCAACCACGCCGAACTTGGTGGCCGAATACGCGGCCGCGTTCGGATTGGCGATGCGGCCGGCGGTGGAGGCGATGTTGACGATGTGGCCATCGCGACGCGACTTCATGCCCGCCAGGGCGGCCTGCGTCGAGGCGATCAGGCTCAGCACGTTGAGCTCGAGCATCCGCCGCCAGCGGCCGAGGTCGGCTTCGGCGACCGGCTCCAGGTACATCACGCCGGCGTTGTTGACCAGGATGTCGAGTTGCCCGAAATGGCTCTCGGTGTCGCGGACGATCTGCTGCGCGACGTGCTCGTCAAGCAGGTCGGCCTCGAGCACCAGCGGCTCGGCGCCCAGCGATCGCAGGCGTTCGGCCAGCGCCTGCAGGCGATCGACGCGGCGTGCGGCGATCGCAACCCGGGCACCGGCCTGCGCCAGCGCGATGGCCGTTGCCTCGCCGATGCCGGAAGACGCGCCGGTCACCAGCGCGATGCGTCCATCGAGTCGTTTCATGTGTCGCCCCGGTTCGTCAAAGCAACGATTGGACGACTACCAGCGCGGACTGCGCGTGACGGGCGCGACCTCGTGCTGGCGGTCGTAGGCGCGCAGTTCGTCGCGCAGGTGCGCGATCCGCTGGCGGCCGATGGCATTGCGCGATTCGTCCAGCAGCACGCCATCGAGCAGCTCGGCCATGCGCTCGGCGGTCGGCAGCATGGTGTCCCAGGCATCCAGTGCGGCAATCGGCGCCGGCAGCGTCAGGAAGAAGGCGATCGCCGGCGTCTCCAGCGACTGGATCGACGCCATGTCGAAGCTGCCTGGCTTCATGATGTTGGCCACGCTGAACACCGGTCCGCGCTCCGGGTGGCCTTCGACCAGGCGGTGGAAGACGTTCATGTGGCCATAGACGAGGCCGGCCTTCTCGGCGGCGACCACGATGTCCGGGCCCTTGAGTTTGGCGCCGGCGCGCGCGGCGATGTAGAGGGTCACGATCTTCTCGAAGTCCTCGCTGGCGCGGCGACCGAGCTCGCTGCCCGGTGCGCCCGCATCCTCCAGTTCGATCTCGCCCTGGACCACGGCATCGTCGTCGCCATAGGCGCCGCCGTCGGCGAAACCAGGCGTGGCTGCCGCGTCGCTGCCGTCCAGGCGCGGTTCGACGCGGCCTTCACGGCGGCCATCCAGGCGCCGGCCCTGCCCGGGCTTGCGCGGCCGGCCGAAGACATAGATCGCGATGATCAGCAACACGCCCGCGATCAGTATCCCGGTACGCAACATCAACACATCCGACATCGTTGTCTCCTTCGGAGTGGTTCGTCAGGCCGCGCCCGCCAGGCGCGCCGCTTCGGCGAGGTCCACTGAAACCAGGCGGCTGACACCGGGCTCGCGCATGGTAACGCCGCTCAACTGCTGCGCCGCTTCCATCGTCGACTTGTTGTGGGTGACGAACAGGAACTGCACGTGCTCGCTCATCTCGCTCACCATCGCGGTGAAGCGACCGACGTTGGCTTCGTCCAGCGGTGCGTCGACCTCGTCGAGCAGGCAGAACGGCGCCGGATTGAGCTGGAAGATCGCGAACACCAGCGCCACCGCCGTCATCGCCTTCTCGCCTCCGGACAGCAGCGAGATGTTGGACACCCGCTTGCCTGGCGGGCGCGCCATGATCGCGACGCCGGTATCCAGCAGGTCCTCGCCAGTCAGCTCCAGGTAGGCGTGGCCACCGCCGAACAGGCGCGGATAGAGCTCCTGCACGCCCGAGTTGACTCGGTCGAAGGTGTCCTTGAAGCGGCCGCGCGTCTCGCGGTCGATCTTGCGGATCGCATCCTCGAGCGTGGTCAGCGCGGCGGTGAGGTCGGCGTCCTGCGCATCGAGGTATTCCTTGCGCTGCGCGGCCTCGGCGTGTTCGGCGATCGCGGCCAGGTTGACCGGTTCGAGTCGGCGCAGCTTCGCGTCGAGGTCGGCGACGGTCTTTTCCCAGGCGGCCAGCTCGGCGTCGTCGGGCAGCGTCGACACCACTTCGTCGAGCACGAAGCCGGCGCCGGTCACGGCCGCGGAAAGCTGCTCGGCATGCAGCGCCAGCGCCTGCTGGTCGAGCTTGCGCTGGGAAATCTTCTCGCGCTGGGCGAGCGACTGCTCGTCGCGCTGGTGGCGGGTCTGCTCGAACCCGCGCAGTTCGTTGTCGATGCCGTCGAGTGTCGCGCGGGCGGCGGACAGTGCCTTCTCGGTGCGCACGCGTTCCTCCAGGGCCGCCTGGCGCTGCTGCTCCAGCGCGCCCACCGGTGCGTCGCCCTCGGACAGCTGCGATGCGAGCTCGGTCAGTCGCGTGTCAAGCTGGCCGCGCTGGCCGCCCATGCGCTCGAGCGACTGCGCCAGCGCCACGACCTGCGCGCGCTGCGACTCCAGGGTCAATGCCAGTGCATGCGCGGCATCGCGCGATTCGCGCGCGCTGGCGCGTGCGGCGTCGCGGGCGTCGCCGAGCGCGCGGCGTTCTTCGTCGAGCGCCCGGCGCGCGGATTCCAGCTCACCCATGCGCGCGACGGCGTCTTCCAGCTTCGAGCGCGCCTCGCGCGCCTGCTCGCGGCTGGCGTCGAGGGTGGCGACCAGCTGCTCGACTTCAGCGTCGATGCGCTCGATGCGGTTGCGCGCCGAATCCAGCCGACCCTGCTGGCTCTGCAGCTGGCCCGCGAGTTCCGACACGCTGCGATGGCCGTGGTAAGACGCGCGCTGCGCATCCTCGCGCTGCTGCTCGGCGGCAAGCAGGCGATCGCGCAGCGATGTCAGCGCGTCGTTGAGCGCGTGTTCGCGTTGCTGCAGTCCTTCGATTTCCGCGTGCAGCGACTGGATCTCGCGTGCGCGCAGCAGTGCGCCCTGCTTGGCGGCGCCCGAACGCAGTACGCGCACCCAGCCGGCGCCGAGGCGCTCGCCGTGGCGGGTGATCACCGATTCGCCGTCGCCCAGCTGCGGCAGCATCGCGCGCGCATCGGCCAGGGTCTCGGCCGCATGCAACTTGGACAGGATGCGACGGATCGCCGCCGGACCCTGCACCTTCGCCGCCAGTGACGTCGGTGCATAGGCCGCGTCGTCGGCGTCCGGCGACACCAGCGTCAGGCGGCCTTCGCCGAGCTCGCCCAGCGCATCGACCAGCGCTTCGGGCGCGTCCACCAGCACGCCTTCGATCAGTTGCCCGAGGGCGCCTTCGACGGCGTTTTCCCAGCCCGGCTCGACCACCAGCTTCTCGCCCACGCGCGCCGCCGAATCCAGCCCGCGCGCCTGCAACCACGCCGTGGCGGCGCCCTGCTCCTGCCCGAGCGCCGCGTGCTGCAGCGTCTCCAGCGATGACAGCCGCCCGCGGCCGGCCTGCGCCTGCTTGCGGACGTCGGCCAGCTCGGCCTGCGCGACACGCTGCTGGTCCTGCAATGCGGCGAGAGCCTGCTTGCGGGTTTCGACTTCGGCGTTCAGCGCGTCGAGCGACTGCTTCTGCGCGTCGTGCTGCGTTTGCACCTGGGCGAAGGCATCCGCCAGCGCCGTGAGATCCAGCCCGGCACGCTCCTCGGCCAGCTTCTCGCGCCGGCGCTCGGCGTCCAGCCCCTGGCGGTCGAGGTAATCGACCCGGGTGCGTTCGACATCGCCAGCACGCGCCGCTTCGGATTGCGCGCGCACGTGCGCGTCCCAGCGCTGCTGCCAGTCGGCGAGTTTCGCCTCGGCATCGCGCAGCGCGTCCTGGCGCGCCTGGTCGTCGGCCTGCAGCGTCGCCAGTTGCGGCTCGGCGTCGGCGATGGCGGCGCGCAGCGTGCCCAGGCGCGCCTCGTCGGCCTGGATGTGCTGGGCGATTTCCGCCAGCGCGCTCTGCGCTTCGTCGCGCGCGCGCTGCAGGCGCTGGCCCATCTCGCGCTGGTGCGCGATCTGTTGTTCGATGCGGGCGAGCGTGCCGCCGACTTCATAGCCTTCGGCCTGCGCCTTGTTCAGCGCCTGCGCGGCGTCCTCGCGGCGCACGCGGCCGGTCTCGAGTTCGCGCTCGGCTTCGCGCTGCTCGGCGATGAGCTGCTGCAGCCGGGTTTCCTCGTGGGACAGCTTCTCGCGCAGCGATTGCAGCCGCGCGTCGAGGCCGCGGAATTCCAGTGCCTTCCACTCGGCGTCGCGGACCCTGCGTTCGCCCTGCAGCACCTGGTACTGCTCGGCCTGGCGGGCCTGGCGCTTGAGGTGCTCGAGCTGCTTGCCGACTTCCTCGCGCAGGTCGGTCAGGCGCTCGAGGTTCTCGCGGGTGTGGCGGATGCGGGTTTCGGTCTCCTTGCGGCGCTCCTTGTACTTGGAGATGCCGGCGGCCTCCTCCAGGTACACGCGCAGGTCTTCCGGCCGCGCCTCGATGATCTGGCTGATCATCCCCTGCTCGATGATCGAGTAGCTGCGCGGGCCCAGGCCCGTGCCCAGGAACAGGTCGGTGATGTCGCGCCGGCGGCAGCGGGTTCCGTTGAGGTAGTAGTTGCTCTGGCCGTCGCGGCTGACCGTGCGCTTGACCGAAATCTCGTTGAACGCGGCGTACTCGCCGGTGATCGTGTGGTCGGAATTGTCGAAGACCAGTTCTACCGTGGCCTGCGACACCGGCTTGCGCGCCGAGCTGCCGGAGAAGATCACGTCGGTCAGCGAGTCGCCGCGCAGGCGGCTGGCCGCGCTCTCGCCCATCACCCAGCGTATGGCGTCGATGATGTTCGACTTGCCGCAGCCGTTGGGCCCCACCACGCCGGTCATGTTGGTCGGCAGGTGCAGCGTGGTCGGATCGACGAAGGATTTGAAACCGGACAGCTTGATCGTGGACAGGCGCATGCGGCGGTGGTCGGCCCCGGCAGCGCGCGGCGGGCGCGGGCTGCGTGTTCGAAAGGATCGCGCTCGGAAGGATGGCGCGGAACGGGTTATCGCGGGTAAGGAACAACTTGCAAAACTAGCGCCAACTCGTTGTTTTTCATACAGGGTCGGCGGAAACTGCAGCACATCCCCGGGCGAGTATAGCGGCGCCCCGGCCCGCGCAGGCAGCAACGCCGGGCGCCAACCGCCTGCGGCGCGCATTCGCCATCGGCAAGATGCCGCTCACCCGGGCTTTGGTATCTTCGCAGGCGGCGCGCACCCGTCTGATGCGCGTACCGGGTTCGGCCGTGGATCGGTCGCGCACGCAGCCGACAGGCGCCCGTGCAAGGGGAAAGGATGCTCCATCGTTGGGCGCCATCGCGAGGCGATTCTTGAGCCGGCATGCACTGCTCGCCGATGTCGGCGGCACCAATGTGCGTTTCGCGCTGGCCGACACCGGCGCGGCGCAGCCGCTGCTGGCCGACAGCATCCGTCCCTACGCGGTGGCGGATTTCCCTTCGCTGGCCGACGCCGCGGCGCGCTACCTGCGCGAATCGGCCGTCCACGCCGAGCACGGCGTTTTCGCCATCGCCGGGCGCATCGAGCAGGACCGGGCGCAGATGACCAACCACGCCTGGGAGGTGTCGCGACCGCACCTGGAGAAGGTGCTGGGCCTGAAGACGCTGCAGCTGGTCAACGATTTCGTCGCCCAGGCCATGGCGGTGCGGCTGCTTCGCGACGCGGACGTACAGGCGGTGGGAACCGCACCGGCCGCGGTCGGCTTCGCCGCCGATGCCGACGCCACCTCGCGTACCTTTGCCGTGCTCGGGCCGGGCACCGGCCTGGGCGTGGGTGCGCTGCTGCTGCGCGAAGGCCGCTACATGGCGCTGGCCACCGAAGGCGGCCATGTCGGGTTCGCCCCCGGCAACGCGGGCGAAGTGGCGGTGCTGCAACAACTGATCGCGCAGTACGGCCATGTGTCCAACGAGCGCCTCGTCAGCGGCGGCGGCCTGGTCAACCTGCATCGCGCACTGACCCTGATCGAAGGCGACAGTCCCGATGAGCGCATGCAACCGGCCGACGTCACCGCGGGCGCGGAGGCCGGCGATTCGCGCTGCCGTGAAGCCATCGACCTGTTCTGCGAAATCTTCGGCAGCGTCGCCGGCGACATGGCGCTGGCGCTGGGGGCCTGGAATGGGGTCTATCTGAGCGGCGGGCTGGTGCCGCGGCTGCTGGGGCGGTTGCAGGCGTCGGGTTTCCGCAGGCGCTTCGAGGCCAAGGGCCGCTACGCGGATGCCATGGCGGGCGTACCCACGCTTGCCATCGTGCACGAGCAACCCGGGTTGCTCGGCGCGGCCGCGCTGGCCTGCGACCTTGCCAAGGGGCGGGCCGACCGATGAGCCGGCCGAGCGACCGCAACGTCCGTTTCCATGCCTGCCGCAACGACGACGAGTGGACCTGGACCGCAGCCGTCGGCATTGCCGGCGCATTGCGCCGCAGGCTGGCCGAGGGGGGCGATCGGCCGCTTCGCGCCCGCCTGCTTTTGTCCGGCGGCACCACGCCGGCACCGGTGTTCCGGGCGCTGTCGCAGGCACCCCTGGACTGGGAACGCGTCGACATCGGCCTGGTCGACGAGCGCTGGCTGCTGCCCAGCGACAGCGAGAGCAACGCCCACCTGGTGCAGACCCACCTGCTGCGCAACTACGCGGCGGCCGCGCGCTTCGAAACGCTAACGCGGGCGGGCCGGCCAATCGAGGCGGCGGTCGCCGATGCCAACCTGCGCGCCCACCAGCCGGCGGACGTGGTGGTGCTTGGCATGGGCGGCGACGGCCACACCGCCTCGCTGTTCCCGCGCATGCACGGGCTGCAGCAGGCGCTCGCCAGTCCCACCCCCTACGTCGCCGTCGATGCCACGGGTTGTCCGGGGGCCGGGCCGTGGCAGCGGCGGATCAGCCTGACGCCCGCCGGGCTGGCGCCGGCGGCAACACGGATTCTGCTGCTGCATGGCGTGGACAAACGACAGGTGTTCGAGCGCGCCCTGGCCGGCACCGATCCGCGCGAGATGCCCGTGCGCATCGCGTTCACCACGCCGGGTGCGCCGCTCGACGTCTACTGGTGCGCGTGACCCGGGCTCATCCGGCGCTGCGTTCGGCCGGCGTGTGCGCGCGGATCGCGAGCGCATGGATGTCGGTCGCCATCATCCCGCCGAGCGCCGCATAGACCGCGCGATGGCGGGCCAGCGGTGGCTGGCCGGCGAAGGCTTCGCTGACGATGTCGATGGTGAAATGCCCGAGACCATCGCGGGCACCGGCATGGCCGATGTGGCGATGGCTGTCGTCGACCACGTCCAGCGACGCCGGCGCGAACGCCGCTTCGAGCAGTCCACGCATGCGCAGCACGCGCTCGGCGTTGGCGGCAGGCACGCTCACGGCGGCACGCTCACGGCAGCACGCGCACGAACGGCCGCACGTCGACGCGCCGGTACACGCCCGCCTCGATGTAGGGATCCGCATCGGCCCAGACCCGGGCCTCGGCCAGCGACGCGAACTCGGCGATCACGATGCTGCCGCTGAAGCCGGCCGGACCCGGGTCCTCGGCGTCGATGGTCGGACAGGGGCCGGCCAGCAGCAGCCGCCCGGCATCGCGCAGCGCCACCAGCCGCGCCAGGTGAGCGGCGCGCGCCCCGCGGCGCTGGGCCAGGACATCGTCGCCGTCGAAGCCTTCGATCGCATACCACATGGACGACTGCCTCAATCAGGGGCAGGGATTGTAGCGTCGACGCAGGCGCCGCCCGCCGCAAGGCCGGTCCGTTCAGCCCCCGCTGGACAACCCATGCGCGCTGCCCGTACCCTTGGCTCCATTGCTCGAAGCCGGCCGCAGCGGCCATGCTTCCCACCGCAACGCTCCGGCCGGTCCGCCGTCGGACGTATCCGCTGCCAGCACCGGCGACAGGCCCCTGCATACCTTTCAAGCTGTCCGCCGCCGCATGCGGCGCACGTCGTGCATGGATCAGGACGCCACGCGACGAGTCGGAATCGCGGTATCGCCGCAGGATTGCATGTGAGACCACGGCCACGCCCACCCGCGTGCGCTCCCAGCGCCATCGCCTGGCCTTCGGCCAACCCGTTCCACGACCACTGACGCATGACAGTCGAAACCGCGCCCGACGCGATCCCGGACCAGAGCAACGAAGCCACGCCCCAGCAGGCGCCTCGCCAATGCGAGATGCCGCTGGCGATGGTGCTCGGCCAGCCGGTGCTGCAGATCCCGCAGGACCTGTACATCCCGCCGGATGCGCTGGAGATCATCCTCGACGCGTTCGAAGGCCCGTTGGACCTGCTGCTGTACCTGATCCGCCGCCAGAACCTGGACATCCTCGACATCCCGGTCGCCGAGATCACGCGCCAGTACGTCGACTACATCCAGGCGATGCACACGATGCGCTTCGAACTGGCGGCCGAATACCTCGTGATGGCCGCGATCCTGGCCGAGATCAAGTCGCGGATGCTGCTGCCGCGCGCGACCCTGGACGAGGGCGAGGAAGGCGACCCGCGCGCGGAGCTGGTGCGCCGGTTGCAGGAGTACGAGCGCTTCAAGCAGGCCGCCGAGGATATCGACGCTCTGCCCCGCCAGGATCGCGATACCACCCCGGCAAGCGCGTTCGTCCCGGATCGCGCGTCGGTCAAGCTGCCGCCACCGGTGGACCTGCGCGAGATGCTGCTGGCGCTGCACGACGTGCTCAAGCGCGCCGAGCTGTACACGCAGCATGCGATCAAGCGTGACGCGCTGAGCGTGCGCCAGCGCATGGGCGAGCTGCTGACGCGGCTGGAGGACGGCGCGTTCCATCGCTTCGAGTCGTTGTTCGAAGTGCGCGAGGGCCGGCTGGGCGTCGTGGTCACCTTCCTGGCGATGCTGGAACTGGCCAAGGAACACCTGCTGGACATCGTCCAGGAAGTGCCGCTGGCGCCGATCTACGTCAAGTCGCTGGCGGTGGGCGAAGGCCATCCGGCGGCGTTGGAGCTGTCGAGCGAATTCGATGAAGAGCCGGAGGCGGCGAACGATCCGCGGCGGTGAACCTGTCGAACGCCCATCCGCAAAGGCGGGGCTTCACCGGCGAATGCCTGGCCATCCATGGGCGTTCGTCCGCCACCGTCCGACCGGCCGTCATCACCTGCAACAACGCAATCCACGACGTCCCGGGATTCCCGCCCGCGCGGGAATGACGGCCAAGGAGACGGGCCAGTGACGTGGCCCAAACAGAGTCCGAAAAAAACGATGGATCAAACCCTCATTACCCGAATCGTCGAGGCCGCCCTGCTCGCGGCCAACCAGCCGCTGACGCTGGCGCAGCTGCGCGGGCTGTTCTCGCTGGACGATCCCGCCCCCGACGGCAGCGTCGAGCTGGCGCTGGAAACGCTGCAGGCCGGCTGCGCGGATCGCGGCGTCGAGCTGGTCGAACTCGCGTCGGGCTTCCGTTACCAGGTCCAGGCCGACGTGCACCCGTGGGTGGCGCGCCTGTGGAGCGAGCGGCAGACGCGCTACACCCGCGCGACGCTGGAGACGCTGGCGCTGATCGCCTATCGCCAGCCGATCACCCGCGGCGAGATCGAACAGGTGCGCGGCGTGGCGGTCAACAGCAACATCATCAAGGCGCTGGAAGAGCGCGAATGGATCCGCGTCGTCGGCCATCGCGACGTGCCCGGCAAGCCGGAGCTCCTGGCGACGACGAAAGCCTTCCTCGATTACTTCGGCCTCAAGCGGCTGGACGACCTGCCGCCGCTGTCCGAACTCAAGGACATCGGCGAGCTCGAGCCGCAACTGCAGTTCGATGGCGCCGATGCGTCCAGCGGCATGGCGGTGGGCGACCTGGCCAGCGCGGGTGCCGGCGGCGAGGCGGACGGTGCCGACGCAGACGCCGGATCGGATGACGTGGATGCCGGAGGTTTCGAAGACCCCGGATCCGAAAGCACGGATCCCGAACACGCTTCCACCGAGTCGCCAAACCACGACGAAGTCGGCGACGACGCAACCAGCGACGCGGGCGACGACGTCCACACCGACATCCCTTCCACCGAAGACGAATCGCCAGCCCACTGGCAAGACGAATCCAATGACACCGCCCTCGCCGAAGACGGCGACAGCGACCGGAGCAATGCATGACTGAGAAACCACGTCGCCCGCTGACCCTCAAGCGCGACAGCGACGCCACCCCCGAAGTCCCCCGCCTGGAAGAGCGCCTGCACAAGGTGCTTGCGCAGGCGGGCCTGGGCTCGCGCCGCGCGCTGGAGCAGCGCATCGCCGACGGCCTGGTCAAGGTCAATGGCGAAGTTGCCACCGTGGGCATGAGCGTCAAGGGCGGCGACAGGATCGAGATCGACGGGCGCACCTTCGTCGCCAGCGCGCTGACCGAACCCAGCCGCGTGCTGATGTACAACAAGCCCGAAGGCGAAGTCACCACGCGCGAGGATCCCGAAGGCCGCCCGACCATCTTCGAAGCACTGCCCGCATTGAAGGGCGCGCGCTGGATCGCGATCGGCCGCCTGGACATCAACACCACCGGCCTGCTGCTGCTCACCACCGATGGCGAGCTGGCCAACGCGATGATGCATCCCTCGCACGAGGTCGAACGCGAATACGTCTGCCGCGTGCGTGCACCCGAGGGCCAGGACAAGGTGCCCGACAACCTGGTCGACCGCCTGCGCCGCGGCGTGGCGCTGGAGGACGGCCCGGCGAAGTTCGACGACGTCGAACGCATCGGCGGCACCGACTCGCACGACTGGTTCCGCGTGCTGCTCAAGGAAGGCCGCAATCGCGAAGTGCGCCGGCTGTGGGAATCGCAGGGCTGCCAGGTCAGCCGCCTCAAGCGCATCCGCTACGGCCAGGTCGAGCTGCCGCAGCCGCTGCTGCGCGGGCAGTCGCAGGAGCTCGCGGCCGACAAGGTCGAGGCATTGCGCAAGGAATTGAATCTCGAAGACGGCACGCCGTCGGCACTGACGCTGCAGCCGGTGATCGGCCAGCGCAAGGCGGCCAAGGCGACCGTGCATGTCGGCGGCCAGCATCGTTCGCACGGCTACGTCGGCGGGCACAGCACCGCGGACGAAGGGCGCGAACTGCGCCGCTTCGACAACGTCCGTGAAGACCGCGGTCGCGGACGCGGCGGCCCGCGCAAGAACGGCGCGCTCACCGTCAGCGGCGAAGCGGCGGCCAAGCAGGTCAACAAGGCATTCAAGCCCAAAGGTCCGCGCCAGCCGGGGCAGCGCGCGCCGCGCGGCGACCGCCAGCCGGGCGCCGGGCACGATGCCGGCAATCCGGCCGCGTTCCGCACCTGGTACGTGCCCGAAGGCGTCGAGACCGGCCCGTCCGGCCATCGCAATCCCGACGGCGCACGCGGCCCACGCAAGCCCTATGGCAACAAGCCGGCCGGTGCCGGACGCCCGCCCGGTGGACCGCGTCCGGGTCCGCGCCCGGCCGGTGGCCCCGGTGGCTACCAGGGCCGCGGCGAGCGCGGTCCGGGCGGTTTCGCCAATGGCCCGGGCGAGCGCGGTCCGCGTCGCGAAGGCGGCTTCAACGAGTCGCGCGGCCCACGCGGTCCAGGCGGCGGCCAGGGCCAGCGTGCGCCGCGTCCGTACGGCCATCCTGGCAACGCGCCGAGCTTCCCCTCCGACCACGCCAATCCGGGCAGCTTCAATCCGTACGCGGACAAGCCGCGCGCACCGCGACCGGGCAATCGGCCCGGTGGGCCGCGTCCGGCCGGTGGGCCAC
>NZ_JAANOY010000020.1 GCF_011320095.1 Cognatiluteimonas telluris
CCGTCGCATGAAATGTTTTTAATGTCGGCGCGCGGCTCCAGGTCCGCGCGCCGACCGTGCATCACACGGCGTTGTCCGCCCTAGGTCCGCTTGACCTCGACCGGCACGCTGTCGAGCTTGTCGCCCAGCAGCCGGCGCACGACGGTGTAGAACAGCGGGATGAACAGCAGGCCGAGGAAGGTCGCCGCGAGCATGCCGCCGATCACGCCGGTGCCGATCGCGTGGCGCGCGTTGGCGCCGGCGCCGCTGGAAATCGCCAACGGCAGCACGCCCATGATGAAGGCCAGCGACGTCATCAGGATCGGCCGCAGGCGCAGCTTGGCCGCCTCCACCACCGCCACGCCGAGCGGCTTGCCGGCGCTGCGCTCCTGGATGGCGAATTCGACGATCAGGATCGCGTTCTTCGCCGCCAGGCCAATCACCGTGATCAGGCCGATCTTGAAGTAGATGTCGTTGGGCAAGCCGCGGATCATCGACAGCGCCACCGCACCGAGCACGCCGACCGGCACCACCAGCAGCACCGACACCGGCACCGACCAGCTTTCGTACAACGCCGCCAGGCACAGGAAGACGACCACGATCGACAGGATCATCAGCATCGTCGTCTGGCTGCCGGACAGCAGCTCCTGGTGCGATTGCCCGGCCCAGTCGTAACCGAAGCCCGCGGGCAGCTGCTTGTCGACGATCGTCTGCATCGCCTCCATCGCTTCGCCGGAGCTGTGGCCCGGCGCCTGCGCGCCGACGACTTCCACCGCGGCGAAGCCGTTGTAGCGGGTCAGCGTCGGCGGCGCGACGGTCCACTTGGAATCGACGACGTTGGTCAACGGGATCATCGTCGGCACGGCGTCGCTGCCGCTTGCGGACGACCCGTTGCCGGCGGCGCCGTTCACCGGCGTGTAGAAGTGCGACAGCGAATCGGCGCCGGTGCGATACGGCGCATCGGCCTGCATGGTGACGCGCTTGACGCGCCCGCCCTGGACGAAGTCGTTGACGTACACCGGCGCCAGCATCAGCTGGATCGCGCTGTAGATGTCGCCCACCGACAGGCCCATCGACTGCGCCTGCACGCGGTCGACGTCGAGCTTGAGCTGCGGCGCATCGGCGAGCGTGTTCGGCCGCACGCCGACCAGCGTCTTGTTCTGGCTTGCCGCGCCCATCAGCGTGCCCAGCGCCTGCGACAGCGCCTCGCGGCCCTGGCCGCTGCGATCCTGCAGGTACATGTCGAAGCCGCCGAACTGGCCCAACCCGTTCACCGTCGGCAGGTTCAACACGAAGATCTGCGCGTCGCGGATCGGGAACAGCGCCATGTTCGCCTTCTGGATGAACTCGGTCGCGCTGACCTTGCGCTCGCTCCAGGGCTTGAGCTTGATGAAGGCCATGCCGACGTTCTCGCCCTGGCCGACGAAGCTGAAGCCGGCGACCTGCATCATCCCCTCGAAGCCTTCCTGCTTCTCCATCGCCGCGCGCACCTGCTCGAACACCGCGTCGGTGCGGCGCAGGGTGGCCCCCGGCGGCAGCTGCACGATCGCCAGCGCGTAGCCCTGGTCTTCCTCGGGCAGGAAGCTGCCGGGCATGCGCGTGAACAGCCACACGCAGGCCACCGCAAGCCCGGCAAACACGATCATCCAGCGCGGCGCATGCCGCACCGCGCTGCCGATGTGGCCGACGTAGGTGTTGCTGAGCCAGCCGTAGACCTTGTTGAAGCCGCGGAAGACCGGGTTGCGGCTCTCGTGGTGCGCGGTCGGCTTGAGCAGGCTGGCGCACAACGCCGGCGTGAACCCCAGCGCGAGGAAGGCCGAGAACACCATCGCCATCGCGATCGTGAGCGCGAACTGCTTGTAGATCGCGCCCGCGCTGCCGGCCTGCAACGCGCTGGGCACGAACACCGCCGCCAGCACGATGGTAATTGCGATCACCGCGCCGCTGATCTGGTGCATCGCCTTGATCGTGGCCTGGTAGGGCGACAACTTCTCCTCGGTCATGATCCGTTCGACGTTCTCGATCACCACGATCGCGTCGTCGACCACGATGCCGATCGCCAGCACCATGCCGAACAGGCTGAGCTGGTTGATGGTGAAGCCGATCAGCTTCATGCCCAGGAACGTGCCCAGCAGCGCCACCGGGATCACCAGCGTCGGGATCAGCGTCGCGCGCAGGTTCTGCAGGAACAGCAGCATCACCAGGAACACCAGCACCATCGCTTCGGCCAGCGTCTTCACCACCTCGTGGATGGAGATCTTCACGAAGGTCGAGCTGTCGTAAGGCGTGAACCACTGCACGCCGGCCGGGAAGCTCGGTTGCAGCTCATCCATGCGCTGCTTGACCGCACCGGCGACGGCCAGCGCGTTGGCGCCCGGCCCGAGCTGCACCGCGAAACCGGCGGCGGGCGTGCCGTTCCACTTCAGGTCGAAGCCCTGCGCCGAGCCTGCCAGTTCCACCCGCGCGACATCCTTCAGCCGAACGGTCGCGCCGCTGGGATCGGTGCGCAGCAGGATCTGCTCGAACTGTTCGGGCGTGCTGAAGCGGCCTTCGGCCGAGACCGAGGCGGTGAACATCTGCGACGACGGCGACGGCTCGCCGCCGACGGCGCCGGCGGAGAACTGCACGTTCTGCCCACGCACCGCCGCCAGCACCTGGCTGGCCGACAGCCCGTAGGCGTGCAGCTGGTCGGGGTTGAGCCAGATGTGCATGGCGTATTCGCCGCCGAACAGCTGGGTGCTGCCGACGCCGGGCACGCGCGCGATCTGGTCGACCACGCGCGAGGCGAGCAGGTCGGACAGCTGGTCGCGGCCAATGGCCGGGTTGCTCGACTTCACCGCGACCACCATCAGGAAGCCCGGGTTGGCCTTGGCCACCGTGACGCCCTGCTGCACCACCTCGCTGGGCAGGCGCGGGGTCGCCTGCGCGACCTTGTTCTGCACCTGCATCTGCGCGGTATCCGGATCGGTACCGGGCTTGAAGGTGATGTTGATCGACGAGCCGCCGCTGGAGCTGGACGAGCCGCTGAAGTAATCGAGGTTGTCGATGCCGGTCAGCTGCTGCTCGATGATCTGGGTGACCGCGCGCTCGGTGGTCTCGGCGCTGGCGCCCGGATAATTGGCCTGCACCCCGACCTGGGTCGGCGCGATGTTGGGATAGGACTCCACGCCCAGGGTGCCGATCGACAGCAGGCCGGCGATCACGATCAGGATCGCGATCACCCAGGCGAAGACCGGGTGCTCGATGAAGTAGCGCGACATGGCTCAGGCCTGCCCGGCGCTGGCGGTGTTGGCGCCGGGATTCGCGGCGGGCTTGGCCGGGGCTGCGGCGCCCGGCGTCGCCGGTGCGGCGGGGACGGCTTTCGCCGGCTGCCCGGGCTGCGCGCGCTGGATGCCGGAGACGATGATCTTGTCGCCGTCGACGATCCCCTTGCTCACGACCCAGCTGCTGCCCTGGGCGCGGTCGGTGCTGATGTCCTTGCGCGCGACCTTGCCGTCGTTGCCGACCACCAGCACGTAGGCGCCGGCGGCATCGCGCTGCACCGCGACCTGCGGGACCAGGAAGGCATGCCCGCGTTCGCCCAGCGCCGCCACCACGGTGACGAAGGTGCCCGGCAGCAGCCGCTTGTCGGGATTGGGGATGCGCGCGCGCAGCGACACCGCGCCGGTCGCGGGATCGACCACGTCGCCGGAGAAATCCAGGCTGCCGGGCTGGTCGTAGGGCGTGCCGTCGGGCAGGACCACCTGCACCTTCGGCTCGGCGGCGTCGCCACCGGCGGCCTTGATGCGTTCGCGCTCGGCGACGCTCATCGAGAAGTTGACGTACAGTGGATCGATCTGGTCGACGGTGGTCAGCAGTGTCGCGTCGCCCTGCCCGACCAGCGCGCCCTCGGTCACCTGCTGCTTGCCGGCGCGGCCGCTGATCGGCGCGCGCACGTTGGCATAGCCGCGATTGATGCGCGCGGTCTCCACCCCGGCCTTGGCCTGTTGCACCGACGCGCCGGCGCTGCGTTCGGCGGCGATGGCGTTGTCGTAGTCCGACTGCGAGATGTATTTCTGCGGCAGCAGCTGGCGCGCGCGATCGGCGGAGGACTTGGCGTTGGCATAGGTCGCCTGCGCCTGCGCCAGCGCGGCCTCGCTCTGCCCGAGCGCGGCCTGCAGCTGCGCCGGGTCGATCAGGAACAGCACCTGGCCCTCGCGCACGTCGCTGCCTTCCTCGTACACGCGCCGCTGCAGTACGCCCGGCACGCGCGCGCGCACGTCGGCGCTGCGATAGGGCGCGAGCCGTCCGACCAGCTGCTGCTGCAGCGCCACGTCGGTGGCCTTGGCGGTGATCACGCCCACTTCCGGTGGCGGCATCTGGCCGCCCGGCCCACCGGCGCCGGCTTGCGGCTGGCCCTTGCCGCAGCCGGCGAGGACGAGGGCGAAAAGGGCGGCCATGGCCAGTGCGTGGCGGACAGGGGTCATCGGCGGGGCTCCGGATCGAGGCTCCGGCGGGAGCGCTCAGCAGGATGGGGCGTATTTTCTGAACTGCGCAGTATAGGCTGGGTGCCCGGCGGCGCCCGTGCCAGAAGTGCTGGCGACGCACCCGCCCCGGGGCGTGGTCAGTCGGGAATGGTCAGCAAACGCGAGAATGCCGCCGGGTCGGCCTCCGGCGCGTGCGGCAGCCAGCCCAGGCAGGGCGCCGGGATCCGCGCCTGCAGCATCGGCCGCTGGTCCTCCCGTCGCTCCATGCCAGGATCGATCGCATTGCCGATCCAGCCCAGCAACCGGCAGCCATCGGCGGCGATGGCGCGTGCGCTCAGGATCGCGTGGTTCAGGCACCCCAGCCGCAGGCCGACCACCAGCACGACCGGAAGATCCAGCGCGCGCACCACGTCCACCTGGCGCAGCGTTGCCGACAGTGGCGCATCCCAGCCACCGACGCCTTCGACCACCAGGGTGTCGGCCTGCACCTGCAGCCGCGCATGGGCGGCGAGGATGCGGGCGAGGTCGATCTGGACCCCGGCGTCGCGCGCGGCCAGTTCCGGCGCCAGCGGCAGCGGCAGCGCGTAGGGATTGAGGTCCTCGTAGGCAGGCACCGGATCGCTCGCCGCCTGCAGCGCCAGCGCGTCCTCGTTGCGCCAGCCGGCGGCGGTCGCCTCGCAGCCGCTGGCGACCGGCTTCATCCCGGCCGCCCGCAGCCCGCGCGCGCGCAGGGCATGCAGCAGCGCGGTGCTGACGCGGGTCTTGCCGATGCCGGTATCGGTGCCGGTGACGTACATCCCTTGCATCGCCACATGCTAGCAACCGCTCGTGGCGCCCTGCATCCCGGCGGCACCCTGCGGCCGCTGCGGTAGACTCGCGCGATGTTCGCCACCGCTTCCCTGTCCGGCACCAAGCCCGAGCAATACGCGCAACTGCTGGCGCAGGCGCGCGGCCTGCTGCACGGCGAACGCGACCGGATCGCCAACGCCGCCAACCTGTCGGCGCTGGTCTACCACGCGCTGCCGCAGCTCAATTGGGTGGGCTTCTATTTCTTCGACGGTACCGAGCTGGTCGTCGGTCCCTTCCAGGGCCTGCCCGCCTGCGTGCGCATTCCACTGGACAAGGGCGTGTGCGGCGCCGCGGCGCGCACCCGCCGCACGCAGCGCGTCGAAGACGTCAATGCGTTCCCGGGCCATATCGCCTGCGACTCGGCCTCGCGCTCGGAACTGGTGGTGCCGCTGTACGACGGCGACGCGTTGATCGGTGTATTCGACATCGACAGCCCGGTGCCGGGTCGCTTCGATGGCGACGACCAGGCCGGCATGGAAGCGCTGGCCCGCTGCTTCCTCGACGCGTGCGCGCTCGAGGCGGGCGTGCTCGAAGCGGGCGTGCTCGAAGCGGGCGTGTCACCGTGAGCTCCACCGACAAGAGCGCGCAGCCCAAGCTGCGCAACATCGGCCCGAAGTCGGCGGCGTGGCTGCGCCAGGTCGGCCTGCGTTCGCGCGAGGATCTTGCCGGCGTCGGCGCGGTGGATGCCTTCATGCGGGTCAAGCGCGCCGGCTTCAAACCCAGCCTCAACCTGCTGTACGCGCTGGAAGGCGCGCTGCTGGATTGCCATTGGCAGGAAGTCCCCGATGCACGCCGCAACGAGCTCGTCAGCCAGGCCGAAGGCAAGATCGCGCTGCTGCCCACGCCGCGCAACCGGCCTGCAGCGGGACCGGTGACCACGACGATGATGTCGCCGGACGCCGACGACGACGCCCATGGCGGTGACGGCCTGGCGCTGTTCGACGATGCGGAGCCCTCCTCGCAGGAGTGAGTCCGCCGCGGCTTGCCGTTGGCGCGCCGGGATTTGTTTTGCCACGCCGCGCGCGGTCGCATAGACTGCGCGCGCTTCGAGGTGACCCGCCGGCGGCGCTGCCGTCCACGGGTTGAAACGGGAAGCCGGTGACACGGGCCCACGCCCGCCAGTCCGGCACTGCCCCCGCAACGGTAAGCGAGACAAGCCGCGACATCCGCCACTGTGCTTGCGCATGGGAAGGCGTCACGGCCGGGAATGCACTCCCACTCGCGAGTCCGGAGACCGGCCACGAAGTCACTGGTTGCGATGCGGCGGGCATTGCGGCGGCGTGCCGTCGCTGTTGCGCGGCCCTTCGCTTGCACAACCCTCCACACGCGACTCCCTCGACGTCGATGCGCGCGGGCGTGCGCGCTGGAGAATACTCATGCAATTGCATCAAACCCGTTTACGGCTGCTTGCCGCCGCCATCGCACTGTCCCTGCCGGCGTGTGCCTTCGCCGACGACGGCGCTGCCGCCACCGATCTCGACCAGATCACGGTCACCGCCACCCGCACCGCACTCACCGTCGACCAGTCGCTGGCCGCGGTGGACGTCATCGACCGTGATGACATCGACCGCAGCCAGGCGCACTCGCTGCCGCAACTGCTGCGCGGCCGCGCCGGCATCAACCTGGTCAACCAGGGCGGTCTGGGCAAGTTGACGACGCTGTTCCTGCGCGGCACCGAATCGGACCAGACGCTGTTCCTGGTCGATGGCGTGCGCGTGGGTTCATCGACTTCCGGCCTGACCGCGTTGCAGGACATTCCGCTGGACAGCATCGACCGCATCGAGATCGTGCGTGGCCCGCGCTCGAGCCTGTACGGTTCCGAAGCGATCGGCGGCGTGATCCAGATCTTCACCCGCCGCCGCACCACCGCAGGCGTCGATCCGCGCCTGCACGTCGGCGTCGGCAGCCATGGCCTGCGCGAGGCCGGTGCCGGGCTCGACGCCGCATCTGCGCGCGGCTGGTTCGGCGCGGACGCCGGCTGGCAGCGCAGCGACGGCATCAACGTGTGCCGCGGCATCGGCGCGCCCACGTACGCCGGCTGTGGCGACGACACACCCGACCCGGACCGCGACGGCTATCGGCGTGCGTCGCTGGCGTTGCGCGGCGGCGTCCATGCCAGCGACGCATTGACGCTGGAAGCCAATGCGTTGCGCAACGAAGGCCATAACGACTACGACGCCAACCCGGACTTCGGCCTGCCCGATGCTTCGGACACGGTGCAGCAGGTGCTGCAGGGCAAGCTGCGCTACGCAGCGGGCGGACGCGCTTCACTGCAGTTCGTGGTCGGCCGCAACGTCGACGCCTCGCGCGACTTCCTTGGCGACGCCTACGTCGACCGCTTCGACAGCACGCGTGATACCGCTTCGCTGCAGGGCGACATCACGCTCGCCGCGACGCAACTGCTGACCCTCGGCTACGACTGGTCGCGCGATCGCGGCGCCACCGCCAGCCTGTTCACCAACTTCGACAGGTCGCGCGGCAATCGCGCCGGCTTCGTGCAGTACCAGGGCCGCTTCGGGCGCAACGACCTGCAGGCTTCGCTGCGCCATGACGACAACGATCAGTTCGGCGGCCACGGCACCGGCAGCCTCGCCTGGGGCCTGGACATGGCGCACGGGCTGCGCGTCACCGCCAATGCCGGGACCGCGTTCAAGGCGCCGACCTTCAACGAGCTGTATTACCCGTATTACGGAAACACCGCGCTGCGCCCGGAAACCTCGCGCAGCGTCGAACTCGGCCTCGCGCAGCGCCTGTCCGCCTGGCATTGGCAGCTCAATGGCTACCAGACCACGATCGATGACCTGATCACCTACGACCCGATGCTGTTCGTCGCCAACAACCTCGACAGCGCCCGCATCCGTGGCGCCGAATTGACCGCGGGCGCGACGATCGCCGGCTGGGAGCTGTCCGGACAGGCGAGCGCGCTCGATCCGCGCAACCGCAGCGCCGGTAACGACGGCAGGCTGCTGCCGCGTCGCGCGCGACGGAGCGCCCGGGTTGATCTCGATCGCGCATTCGGCGCCTGGCGCCTGGGCGCGAGCTGGATCGCCGAGGGCGCGCGCTACGACGATGTCGCCAACACCCTGCGCGTCGGGGGCTACGCCACGCTCGACCTGCGCGCCGAGCGCGCGCTTGCCACGCACTGGGTGCTGCAGTCGGAACTGCGCAACGCCTTCGACCGCAACTACGAGACCGCCGCGTATTACACCCAGCCCGGCCGCGAATTCGCGCTGACCCTACGCTGGCGCGCGGCCGACTGAGCCCAGGCGACGCCGTTCCGTCCAGGAACGGCGCTTCGCAGGCGCGCGCGCCCTCCGCGAGGAGCGGCTTCAGCCGCGAGCTTTTCCGGCGGGGCCGTCCCAGGCAGGAGCTCGCGGCTGAAGCCGCTCCTACCGGGAGCGTTCTACAAGGAGCGCCCCTGCGACGGGCGCTTGCGCGGTGGTTACGAATGCAGCCTGCCGTGCAGTGGCGGCGCGTCCACCAGGCGCAACGCACGTAGCGTCCGCACCAGCTCCCGGTAGCTGCGCGCGAGTTCCTCGAACAGCGCGGCATAGGCATTGCGGCTGGCCTGCGCCACTTCGAAATACGCGCCGCGACCCAGGTCGATGAAGTAGTCCCCGCTCACCCGTCGCCGTTCGGCCATCCCGGGATAGAGCCCCGCGATCAGCAGGCAACGATCGCCGACATCGCGCAGCGCATCAGCGCGCGCGCTGCCGATGTTCGCCTGCGCGGCCAGCCATTCCAGTGCCAGCGTGCGCGCCAGCAGGCTGTCGTCGCGTTGGAAGCGCAACAACACGAACACCAGGTAGCTTTCGCGCGATTCGTCCAGCGGCGCATGCAGCCGCGCGCCCGCATCGTGCACCAACGCTTGCCACAGTTGCGCCTGCGCGCCGCAGGTGATTCCACCGTCCATCGACGCCCCCGATCGTTGCCGACGACCCGAGCGTAGTCCGGTTGTTTTGCGCCGTGTTGGCAGCCGCGCGCGCCGACTGCCAGACGCGGCCGCGGGCGCTATTCGACCGTGACCGACTTGGCGAGATTGCGCGGCTTGTCGACGTCGGTGCCGCGTGCGAGCGCGGTGTGGTAGGCGAGCAACTGCACCGGGATCGTGTGCACGATCGGCGACAGCACGCCGACATGGCGCGGAGTGCGGATCACGTGCACGCCCTCGGATTCACCGAACTGGCTGTCGGCGTCGGTGAACACGAACAGCTCGCCGCCACGCGCGCGCACTTCCTGCATGTTCGACTTCACCTTCTCCAGCAGCCTGTCGTTGGGCGCGATCACCACCACCGGCATGTCCTTGTCGACCAGCGCCAGCGGACCGTGCTTCAGCTCGCCGGCCGGATAGGCCTCGGCGTGGATGTAGGAGATCTCCTTGAGCTTGAGCGCGCCTTCCAGGGCGATCGGGTAATGCACGCCGCGCCCCAGGAACAGCGCGTGCTGCCTGGGCGAGAAGCGTTCGGCCCACACCGCGATCTGCGGCTCCAGGTTCAGGGCGTGCTGCACGCTGCCGGGCAAGTGGCGCAGGGCTTCGAGCAGCTCGGCCTCCTGCAGCGCGGCCAGCTTCCCGCGCAACTTCGCCAGGGTGGCGGTGAGCGTGAACAGCGCGACCAGCTGCGTCGTGAACGCCTTGGTCGAGGCCACGCCGATCTCCGCGCCGGCGCGGGTGTGGTACACGAGCCGGCTCGCGCGCGGGATCGCGCTTTCGGGCACGTTGCAGATCGACAGCGTGCGCGCATGCCCGAGCGACTTGGCGTATTTCAGCGCTTCCATCGTGTCCAGCGTTTCGCCGGACTGGGAGATCGTCACGATCAGCTGCCGCGGATTCGCGACCGCGGTGCGGTAGCGGTATTCGCTCGCCACCTCGACGGCGCAGGGAATACCGACCATGCCCTCGATCCAGTAGCGCGCGGTGAGTCCGGCGTAATAGCTGGTGCCGCAGGCGAGGATCTGCACGCTGTCGACGTCGCGCAGGACCTCCGCCGCATCGGCGCCGAACAGCTCCGGCGCGAATCCGCCCACGCCCATCAAGGCCTCGATGGTGTCGGCGATCGCGCGCGGCTGCTCGTGGATTTCCTTCTGCATGAAGTGCCGGTACGGACCCAGCTCCAGCGAGGCCAGCGAGACGTCGGACAGGTGTTCCTCGCGCTGCACCGGCGTGCCGTCGGTATCGAACACCGCGACGCCTTCGCGCGTGAGCTCGGCGGTGTCGCCCTCCTCCAGGAAGATCACCCGCCGGGTCGAGGACACGATCGCCGAGACGTCGGAAGCGACGAAGTTCTCGCCGTCGCCCAGGCCCACCAGCAGCGGGCAACCCATGCGCGCGGCGACCATGCGCGAGGGATCGCGCTGGTCGATCACCGCGATCGCGTAGGCGCCGTCGAGGTCGCGCACCGCGGTCTGCAGCGCCTGCAGCAGGCTCGCGCCCTGCGCGCGGTAATGGTGGATGAGGTGGGCCACGACCTCGGTGTCGGTCTGCGACTCGAACTCATAGCCCAGCGCCTGCAACCGCGCGCGCTGCTGCTCGTGGTTCTCGATGATGCCGTTGTGCACCAGCGCCAGCTCGCCATGGCTGATGTGCGGGTGCGCGTTGTTCTCGGTGACGCCGCCGTGGGTGGCCCAGCGGGTGTGGCCGATGCCGAGCGGGGACACGAAGGACTCCGCAAGGGCGGCGGACTCCATTTCCGCCACGCGCCCGGTGCGGCGCACCCGGCGTACGCAGGTGTCGCCCAGGATGGCGATGCCGGCCGAATCATAGCCGCGGTATTCCAGCCGCTTGAGGCCGTCGATCAGCAGGGGAACCACATCGCGATCCGCGATCGCGCCGACGATGCCGCACATGGACTGCACTCCGGAGGCCAGCGCGCAGTGTAGCGGCGCGGCGTGAATGGGCGATGTGTCCGGCGGACAGCGTGCGGTGTCCGCGGACACCCGGACACGCCCGTCCGCCCAATGGATTCAACCCTTTGGCGTTGGCACGCATCCTGCTTTTCACTCCGCCAACACGCACCGACGACGCCCGCCGCCGCATGAGCATCCGCGATACCTCCGCCCAGGACATCCCCGTCGCCTCCACCGCGCGCGGCCGGCAGTGGCGCCAACGCCGCCCGTGGCTGGTCGGCGGCGCGCTGGGCGTGGCCGGCCTGCTGCTGATCGCCTGGCTGCTGTCGGGCTGGGCCGGCGGCAGCCGCTCGTTCGACGCCAGCCGCGTGCGCATCGCCACCGTCACCCGCGGCGACCTGGTGCGCGACATCTCCGCCGACGGCCGCGTGATCGCTTCCAACAGCCCGACCCTGTACGCGATCGCCGGCGGCACGGTGACGCTGCACGTGGTCGCCGGCGACGTGGTCAAGCAGGGCCAGGCGCTGGCCGAGATCGACAGCCCGGAACTGCGCAGCCAGCTGGCGCAGGAGCAGGCCACCCTCGCCAGCCTGGAAGCCGAAGCCAGCCGCGCGGCGCTCGATGCGCAGCTGGCTCGCTCCAACGCGCGCAAGCTGCTCGACCAGGCGCAGATCGACGAAGTCGCCGCGCAGCGCGACCTGGAACGCAACCAGCGCGGCTTCGCCGGCGGCGCGGTGCCGCAGATCGACGTTGCCCGGGCGCAGGACAACCTCAAGAAGACCCAGATCGGCGTCTCGCATGCGCGCGAGGACTACATCCTGCAGGGCCAGGGCGCGGGACTGGATACGCGCAACAAACACCTGCTCGCCGACCGCCAGCGCGCGGTCGTCGGTGAACTGCAGCGCCAGGTCGACGCGCTGACGCTGCGCGCCCCCTTCGACGGCCAGGTCGGCCAGGTGCAGGTCGCGCAGCGCGCCAACGTCGCGATCAACGCGCCGGTATTGAGCGTGGTCGACCTGTCGAAGTTCGAGGTCGAGATCAAGGTGCCGGAGAGCTTCGCGCGCGACCTCGCGATCGGCATGCCGGCGCAGCTCACCAGCGGCAACGGCGAGCCCTATCCCGGCGCGGTCTCGGCGGTCTCGCCGGAAGTCGTCAATGGCGAAGTCACCGCGCGCCTGCGCTTCGCCGACAAGCAGCCGCCCGGCCTGCGCCAGAACCAGCGCCTGAGCGCGCGCATCGTGCTCGACACGCGCCGCAACGTGATGCAGGTCGAGCGCGGTCCGTTCGTCGAACAGGACGGCGGGCGCGTGGCCTACGTCATGGATGGCAACCAGGCCGTGCGTCGGCGCATCCGTACCGGGGTCAGCAGCCTCAACGCGGTCGAGCTGCTGGAAGGCGTGCAACCCGGCGACCGCATCATCGTCTCGGGCAGCGACCAGTTCGGCGACGCCGAACGCGTCCGGATCTCGGGACAGTGACCGCAAGCATGGTTCCCGAAGCGTGTGATCTTCGAGGAACGGTCCTGGAGAGCGACATGTCCAACCCGCGCGACAACGCCACCATGTATTTCCCCTCCCAGCTGCACTGGTCCAGCGAGCAACTGGCCGACGCCGTCCCGCGGCGGCTGCACCCGCTGTTCGCATTCGATGCCTCCAGCAGCGGCATAGAAGACAGCGCCAATGCATCCCCGGTGCGCCGGCCGCCAGCGCCTGCGTTCCTGCCGGCCACGCCCGCGCCCGACGTGTTCCGCATCCACTAATCCCACCCGACCTTCCCGCTGCCGGGAAGGGCCAGAGCCAGAGGACAGTCCCATGCTCGACATGCGCCAGGTCACCAAGGTCTACCGCACCGAACTCGTCGAGACCCATGCGCTGCGCGCGCTCGACCTGCACGTGCGCGAAGGCGAGTTCGTCGCCGTCACCGGACCCTCGGGCTCGGGCAAGACGACCTTCCTCAACATCGCCGGGCTGCTGGAGACCTTCACCGGCGGCGAGTACAAACTCGACGGCGAGGACGTGCGCGGCATGTCCGACGACGCCCGCAGCAGGCTGCGCAACCGCAAGATCGGTTTCATCTTCCAGAGCTTCAACCTGATCCCGGACCTGAACCTGTTCGACAACGTCGACGTGCCCCTGCGCTATCGCGGCATGAGCGGCAGCGAGCGCAGGCAGCGGATCGAGGAATCGCTGGCGCGCGTCGGCCTGGGCTCGCGCATGAAGCATTACCCGGCCGAGCTCTCCGGCGGACAGCAGCAACGCGCCGCGATCGCGCGCGCGCTGGCCGGCAGCCCGCGCCTGCTGCTGGCCGACGAGCCGACCGGCAACCTGGACTCGCAGATGGCCCGCGGGGTACTGGAGCTGCTGGAAGAGATCAACGCGCAGGGCACGACGATCGTGATGGTCACCCACGACCCCGAGCTTGCCGCGCGCGCGCAGCGCAACGTGCACATCGTCGACGGCATGGCCACCGACCTGAGCGTGGAGCCGAGCCTGCGGCGCGCGTTCGCCGGCGCGTCCGCCGACGCGGCCAGTTAGCCGCACGATCGACCCGGCATGACGCAGGCTTTGCGCCGACGCGCACACGCATGACCACGGCGGGCCCACGCCCGCCCCACGGAGCACCCAGATGTTCGCCTACTACTTCGACCTCGCGCTGCGCAGCTTCCGCCGCAACAAGGCGCTGACCGCATTGATGGTGCTCGCCATCGCGCTGGGCATCGGCGCCAGCATGACCACGCTGACGGTGTTCCACGTGCTGTCCGGCGATCCGATCCCGCAGAAGAGCGACAAGCTGTTCGTGGTCCAGCTCGACCCGGCGGCGAAGGAAGGCTATACGCCCGGCGAGGAGCCGGCCGACCAGGTCACACGCTTCGACGCCGAGGCGCTGCTGCGCCAGCACCGCGGCGTGCACCAGGCGATGATGACCGGCGGCAGCGTCGGCGTCGAGCCGCAGCGCCAGGGCGCGCAGTCGACCACGATGGATCCGTTCTATGCCGATGCGCGCTATACGTCGTCGGACTTCTTCCAGATGTTCGACGCGCCGTTCCAGTACGGCAACGGCTGGTCGGCCATCGAGGACGGCAAGCACGAACGGGTGGTGGTGATCGCCAGCGACCTGAACAAGAAGCTGTTCGGCGGCGCCAACAGCGTGGGCAAGATGCTGCGCCTCAACCAGCACGACTTCCGCATCGTCGGCGTGCTGGCGCCGTGGCGGCCGACGCCGAAGTTCTACGACATGTACAACGACCGCTTCGGCGAGCTGGAGCAGGTGTTCGTGCCGTTCACCGTGTCGCGCGACCTGGACATGGACCGCAGCGGCAGCATGGACTGCTGGGACGACCACAAGGACGACAACGACGATCCCGAAGGCGCAAGCGGCGTCAACGCGCCCTGCACCTGGATCCAGTACTGGGTGCAGCTGGACACGCCGGCGCAGGTCGCCGCCTACCGCCAGTACCTGGTGAACTATTCGGACCAGCAGCGCGCCAGCGGCCGTTACCTGCGCCCGACCAACGTGCGCCTGCGCGACGTGATGACCTGGCTGGACTTCAACAAGATCGTGCCGGGCGACGTGCGGCTGCAGCTGTGGCTGGCGTTCGGCTTCCTGCTGGTGTGCCTGCTCAATACGGTCGGGCTGCTGCTGGCGAAGTTCCTGCGCCGCAGCAGCGAGATTGGCGTGCGGCGCGCGCTGGGCGCATCGCGGCGGGCGATCTTCGCCCAGTGCCTGGTGGAAGCCGGCACGATCGGACTGGTCGGCGGCGTGCTCGGCCTGGGCCTGGCGGTGCTCGGCCTGTGGGCGGTGCGGCAGCAGCCCAGCAGCTACAACGCGCTCGCGCACCTGGACGTGCCGATGCTGGTCACCACCTTCGTGATCGCGATCGTCGCCAGCCTGCTGGCCGGCGTGCTGCCGGCCTGGCGCGCCTGCCAGGTGGCGCCGGCCATCCAGCTCAAGTCCCAGTAGGCACGCGACACGCACGCCGCGCGCCTTCGACCCCTGCATTCCCGCGAGGAACCACCATGGAACTGCGCCCGATCCTGACCACCCTGCGCCGGCACAAGACCGCCAGCGCGCTGATCGTGCTGGAAATCGCCCTGAGCTGCGCGATCGTCTGCAACGCCCTGTTCCTGATCAGCAGCCGCATCGACCGCCTGCATCGCGTCAGCGGCCTGGCCGAGAACGAGCTGGTGCGCGTGCAGCTCACCGGCATCGGCAAGGACGAGAACGAGGATGCGCTCACCAAGACCGACGTGGCCGCGCTGCGGGCGTTGCCCGGCGTGCGCGATGCGATCGTCACCAACCAGGTGCCGTTCGTGAATTCGTCCTGGAACAGCTCGGTGACGATGACCAACGACCAGCAGCAGCCCACGCTCAGCGCGACGACCTACATGGGCGACGACCACTTCCTCGACACCTTCGGGCTGAAACTGGTCGCGGGGCGCAATTTCACCCCCGACGAGCTGGTCCAGTGGAACGACTTCAACGCGCCCAACGCGAAGATCGCGCTGCCGGCGATGATCATCACCAGGAGCATGGCCGACAAGCTGTTCCCGGGACAGTCGGCGGTGGGCAAGTCGATCTACACCTGGGGCGATGATCCGATCCGGATCGTCGGCGTCGTCGAGCACCTGGTGCGACCCAGCGACCAGGGCGGCGAAGCCGGGCATGAGTATTCCGAGATCCTGCCGCTGCGCGTGCCCTATACCACCGGCGGCAATTACGTCCTGCGCGTCACCGATCCCGCGCGCCGCGACGAAGTACTCAAGGCGGCGATCGAGACGCTCAAGCGCAACGGACCCAACCGCATCGTGCTGGCCGACAACACCATGACCTTCGAGGCGCTGCGCGCGAAGTACTACCAGCAGGATCGCGCGATGGTGTGGCTGCTCGCGGCGGTGATCGTCGCATTGCTGGTGGTGACGGCGCTGGGCATCGTCGGCCTGGCCAGCTTCTGGGTGCAGCAGCGCACCAAGCAGATCGGGGTGCGTCGCGCGCTGGGTGCGACCCGCGGGCAGATCCTGCGTTATTTCCAGACCGAGAACTTCCTGCTCGCCACGCTCGGCATCGTGCTGGGGATGATGCTGGCCTACGGCATCAACCAGCTGCTGATGGGCAAGTACGAACTGCCGCGGTTGCCGGCGATCTACCTGCCGGTCGGCGCCATCGCCCTGTGGTTGCTGGGGCAGGTGTCGGTGCTCGGTCCCGCGCGCCGCGCCGCGGCGGTGCCGCCGGCCGTCGCCACCCGCAGCGTCTAGCCAACACCTCGGGAGATGACCATGAGGCGACGTTTTCCCCTCGTGACCGCGAGCCTGCTGCTCGCCGTCGCCACGACGGTCGCCGGCTCCGCCGCCAGTGCGAAGGAGATCCACACCCGCGTCGACGACTTCAGCTGGAGCGACCACGGCGCGTCGCTGGCGCTGCACTCGCAGAACGACAGCGGCGTGGTCGTCACCCGCGCCGAGCCCGAGCCCTTCCACGGCCTGCGTCGCGGCGACCGCATCCTCGCCGTCGACGGCCGGGCGGCGCGGCAGGTGGAAGACGTCACGCGCGCGCTGCGCGGCCAGACCGGTGCGCTGGCCTTGCGCGTGCGTCGCGGCGGTCACGAAACCACCCTGGTGTGGTCGCCGGCCGAGTACCGCATGTCCGCCCCGCCCCGCGTGCCACGCGCACCGGCGCCACCACCACCACCGCCGCCGCCACCGCCACCGCCGCGACCCTGACGCCGCCTGCGATGATCGCGCCCCGCCGTTTACCGGCCCCCATGGCATCCTGACGCCCATGCCGAACGTCCTGGTCATCGACGACAACCCCGCGGTGGCGACCGCGCTGGAGACGCTGTTCTGTCTGCACGACATCACGACCCGCGCCGTGGCGTCGCCCGAGGATGGCCTGGCGCTGCTCGCGCGCGAGCGATTCGACCTCGTGGTGCAGGACATGAACTTCCATGCCGACACCACCTCGGGCGACGAGGGCGTGGCGCTGTTCGCGCAGATCCGCGCCTGCCATCCGGACCTGCCGGTGATCCTGCTCACCGCGTGGACGTCGCTGGAATCGGCGGTCGACCTGGTGCGCGCCGGCGCCGCGGATTACCTGGCCAAGCCCTGGGACGACCGCAAGCTGCTGGCGACCGTCAACAACCTGCTGGAATTGTCGGAAGCCCGGCGCGAACTCGCACGCCATCGCTCCGGCGAACAACGCCGGCGCAACGCGCTCGAGCGCGACTACGACCTGCGCGGTTTCGTGTTCGCCGACGCCGCCAGCGAGCGGGTGCTGGCGCTGGCCTGCCAGGTCGCGCGCTCCGACCTGCCGGTGCTGGTGACCGGGCCCAACGGCGCCGGCAAGGAAAAGATCGCCGAGATCGTGCACGCGAACTCGGCGGTAAAAAGCGGGCCGTTCGTGGCGCTGAACTGCGGCGCGCTGCCGGGCGAACTGATCGAAGCCGAACTGTTCGGCAGCGAAGCCGGCGCCTACACCGGCGCGCAGCGCGCGCGCGAAGGCAAATTCGAAGCCGCCGACGGCGGCACCCTGTTCCTCGACGAGATCGGCACGCTGCCGCCGGCCGGGCAGGTGAAGCTGCTGCGCGTGCTCGAGACCGGCGCCTTCCAGCGCCTGGGCGGCAACCGCGAGCGGCAGGTCAAGGTGCGCATCGTCAGCGCCACCAACGCCGACCTGCGTGCGCTGATCGCCAGCGGCCAATTCCGCGAAGACCTGTTCTACCGGCTCAACGCGATCGAACTCGCGTTGCCGCCGCTGGCCGAGCGCGCCGACGACATCCTGCCGCTGGCGCGGCACTTCCTGCCGCCCGGCAAGCAGTTCGGCGACGACGCGATGCGGGCGCTGCTCGCGTATCGCTGGCCGGGCAACGTGCGCGAACTGCGCAACACCATCCAGCGTGCTTCGCTGCTCGCGCGCAGCGCGATGCTCGGCGCGGCCGACCTGGGCCTGCCCGCCGGCGCCGAGCACGCGGCGTCGGCCACCGGCGAGGAGCCCAACCGCGCGGCGATCGAAGCGGCACTGCAGCGCAGCGGCGGCGTGGTGTCGCAGGCGGCGGCGGACCTGGGGCTGTCGCGACAGGCGCTGTACCGGCGGCTGGAACGTTTCGGCATGGAGCGCCCGGGCGCGCACCGCGACTGACATGCGCCTGCGCCAACGCATTCCGCTGAGCCTGTTGTTCGCCGCGATCGCGCTGGCCTATCTGGCGGCGGGCATCGCATTGGCGCTGCTGCTGTCGTGGCTGCGGGTCGGGCCCTGGCAGGCGGGACTGCTGGCGTTCGCGATCCTCGCGCCGCTGCTGGTGTACCACGTGCGGCGCGCGTTCGCGCCGATGCATTCGTTGTTCCGCGCCCTCGCCGGCACCGTGGCGAGCTATCGCGACGGCGACTACGGCTTCGGGCTGGCGTGGGCGGGCCGCGGCGAACTGGGCGAACTGGTCGCCAGCCACAATGCGCTCGGCGAAGCGCTGCGCGAACAGCGGCTGTCGCTGGTGCAACGCGAACTGCTGCTCGACACCATGGTGCAGAACACCCCGGTGGCGATGCTGCTGGTGGATCCTGCACGCCGCGTCGTGCATGCCAACATCGCTGCGCGCAAGCTGCTCGGCGAGGGCCGCAAGCTCGAGGGCCAGGACTTCGACGCGCTGCTGGCGCAGACGCCGGATGCCGTGCGCGATGCGTTCGAACGCGGCGGCGACGGCATGTTCACGCTCGACGAAGGCGCCGATGGCCTGGATAACGGCAACGAAGAGATCTACCACCTCGCCCGCCGCCACTTCCGCCTCAACGGACGGCGCCACGAACTGGTGCTGCTGCGCCAGCTCACCGCCGAACTGCACCGCCAGGAGGTGCAGACCTGGAAGAAGGTGATCCGCGTCATCAGCCACGAGCTCAACAACTCGCTGGCGCCGATCGCTTCGCTCGCGCATTCGGGCGCCGAACTGCTGCGTCGCGGGCAACTCGAGCGCCTGCCCACCGCGCTGGCGACGATCGAGGAACGCGCACGCCACCTGGAAGGCTTCATCCGCGACTACGCGCGCTTCGCCAAGCTGCCTTCGCCGCGACTGGAAGCGGTGCCGTGGTCGCGCTTCCTCTCCCAGTTGCGCAGCCAGGTGGACTTCGTCGCCGAAGGCATCATTGATGAGCATGCCGCGCGCTTCGATGCCGCGCAGCTCGAGCAGGGCCTGTTGAACCTGATCAAGAACGCGCACGAATCCGGCTCCCCCGCCGATGAAGTGCGGCTGGTGCTGCGGCGGCTGTCCAGCGGCTGGCGGATCGACGTGCTCGACCGCGGCCAGGGCATGAACGAAGCGGTGCTGGCCAACGCGCTGCTGCCGTTCTATTCGACCAAGCGTGGCGGCACCGGGCTGGGATTGGCGTTGGCGCGCGAAATCGCCGAGGCCCATGGCGGCCGCATCGCCCTGCTCAACCGCGACGGTGGCGGCCTGTGCGTGAGCCTGGTGTTGCCGGACTGAGACCGGGGCCGCCGGCGGCAACCCACTAGCCGAAATGCGCGGGGCCGACCGCATCGGGTTGCGCCTGCATGAAATATTCGTGCAGGTACTTTTCGCCTTCATCGCAGAACGCCGTCACCACCGTGCGCAGTTCGGGGAACTGGTCGCGCACGCGCCGCGCCGCGACCAGGTGTGCGCCGGAACTGGGGCCGCACAACAACCCGTGTGCACGCGCCAGGTGGCGCATCGCCGCCACCGCGTCCGCGCTGGAGACGGCGAGGATGTCGCTGACCAGCGCCGCATTGCGCTGGAAGATGCCGGGGACGAAGCCATCGGAAATCCCTTCGATGTCGTGCATGCCGATCTCCCCGCACAGGATGGTGCTGGACTCCGACGGCTCCATCGCGAACAGGCGCACCCGCGGGTTGGCCTCGCGGAACGCCTGGCCGACGCCGATCAGGGTGCCGCCGGTGCCGACGCCCAGGACCAGCGCATCGGGCAGGCGCCCGGCCGGCAGCTGCGCGAGGATCTCGCGCCCGAGCACGCGGCGGTTTTCCTCGATGTTCCACTCCGACTCGAACTGGCTCGGGCAGAAATAGCCCGGTTGCCGGCCCAGTTCGCGGGCGCGCTCGAGCGCGGCGTTGACGTGGAAGTTGCCGCAGAACAACACCTTGGCGCCGAACGCGCGCGAGATCGCCACGCGTTCGCTGGACAGGCCCTCGGGCATGACCACCAGCATCCGGTAGCCCTTGACCGCCGCGACCATCGACAGCGCGTTGCCGGTGTTGCCGCTGGTGGCCTCGACGATGGTGTCGCCTGGTTGGAGCAGACCGGACTCTTCGGCGCGCTCGATCATGTAACGCGCGATGCGCGCCTTGATCGAGCCGGATGGATTGAGGAACTCGACCTTGGCGAAGATGCCTTCGAGCTCGAGCAGCGGGGTGTCGCCGATCGCATCGAGGATGGAGGCCGAAACCCCGGTGTAACGCGTGGGCATGTGGACCTCCGCGGGTCAGGGCGTGGACGGATGCATGTGCTGCATCGCGTCCAGCGCCAGGGTGGAGTGTGCGTAGGCGCCGCCGGCGCGCATCTCGGCCGCGACCCAGATCGCCTCCATGAGCTGCGGCCCGGTCGCGCCGTGCTTGAGCGCCGCGCGCGTATGGCCTTTGATGCAGTAGGGACACTGGGTGACGTGCGCCACCGCGACCGCGATCAGCTGCTTGGTCACGACCGGCAGTGCACCGTCGGCGAAGACCGCTTCGCTGAAGGCCTGGAACGCCTGTAACGGTGCGGGCGCGAATTGGGCGCGCAGGCGCGCCAGCTCGGGCGTGGCCTGCGGATACAGCGAATGGTCCATGCGGCTTCTCCGGTGTGCGGCGCGGTCGCGCGCGGCGCCAGGGGCGATCAGTGCAGGCGACGGTCCGTACGCGCGGTTGCTACGGCCGGGGGTTCTGAGCCTGGGACGGCGTCGGTGAGCGCTGCGGCCGATCGCGTCACGCCCAGAGTCCAACCCGGCGGATCGCTGGCGGGGAAGCTCTGGTCGAGCGCCGCATCGATCCCGTCTTCGCGTTCCAGGCGCTGGCGTTCACGATCGGCCCGGCTCGCAGCAGGATCGGTCCGTGGTGCGAGCGGCCCTGCCTGCGGCGGAGTTGGCACGGGGATGGTCATGGAGCACCTCCTGCGGTGTTCGAAGCCCGATCGCCACCATGGCACAACGGGTGGCAAGGCGTTGTCTGCGCGATGCGCGCTTCACAATCCGGCGTTGTTGCGCTCAAGCACGCGTTCGGCGCGGTAACTCGAGCGCACCAGTGGTCCGGCGACCACTTCGAGGAAACCGCGCGCCAGCGCGCTGTCGCGATAGCGGTTGAATTCGTCCGGCGCTACGAAGCGCTCCACCGGCAGGTGGTTGGGCGTGGGGCGCATGTACTGGCCCAGGGTGACGACATCGACGCCGGCGGCGCGGATGTCGTCGAAGGCCCGTTCGAGTTCCGCGTCGGTCTCGCCCAGGCCGAGCATCAGGCTGGTCTTGGTCAATGTGGCCGGCGCATGGCGTTTGGCGAACGCGAGCACGCCGAGCGTCTGTGCGTAGCCCGCGCGCGGATCGCGCACCGGATGGGTCAGGCGTTCGACGGTTTCCAGGTTCTGTGCGTAGGTCGCCAGTCCCGCGTCGAGCACCGTGGCGACATCGGCCTGGTGCCCGGCGAAATCCGGCGTCAGCGCTTCCACCGCGGTGGCCGGCGAACGGGCGTGGATCGCGCGGATGCAGGCGGCGTAATGCGCCGCACCGCCGTCGGCGAGGTCATCGCGATCGACCGATGTCAGCACCACGTACTGCAGCTTCATCAGCGCGACCGCATCGGCCACGTGCGCCGGCTCCAGTGGATCGAGCCAGCCGTTGGGATTACCCGTGCTGACCGCGCAGAACTTGCAGGCGCGGGTGCACACCGAACCCATCAGCATCAGCGTCGCGGTGCCGCGGCCCCAGCATTCGGCGATGTTGGGGCACTTGGATTCCGAGCACACCGTGTGCAGCTTGTGGCTGGCGACGATCTGGCGGATGTCCTCGTAGCCGGCGCCGGCGGGCAGCTTGACCCGCAGCCACGGCGGCTTGCGGGCGGCATCGGGAAGCGCGCTGGCAGGATTGGGGCGGATCCCATCCTTGATCGCGCGCGTGCCCTGTGGACTGACGAACTTGCTGCCAGGGGCAGGCCGGCGCGTCGCGGCGTCGTCGCTCATGGATCCTCCCGAAGACGGCTCGACGATCAGCATGCGCGCGCTGGCGCGACGGCACCCTGATGCAGGTCAAGCGCGCCGTGTTGCCGGCTTCAGCGGCGCGCCCTGTGCGTCCGAGCGCGGGCGATCCAGCGCGGTCCGGGCGCAGTGGCCTCAGCGCGGCGGCTTCTGCGGACGCTTCCATCCGGGAATCGTCGCCTGCCGCCCGCGCGCAATCGTGAGTTCACCGCCGGCGGCGTCGGTGGTGATCACCGACCCGGCGCCGATCGTCGCTTCGGCCCCGACCGTGACCGGCGCCACCAGCGACGTGTTGGAACCGATGAAGGCGCCATCGCCGATGGTGGTGGTCGATTTGTTCACGCCGTCGTAGTTGCAGGTGATGGTGCCAGCGCCGATGTTGACCTTGGCGCCGATGCGCGCATCGCCGAGGTAGGTCAGGTGGTTGGCCTTGCTGCCGACGCCAAGCACCGCGTTCTTGGCCTCGACGAAATTGCCGACATGCACGCCATCGGCGAGCACGGTGCCCGGTCGCAGGCGCGCGAACGGCCCGATCGTCGCCGCACCCTCGCTGCGCGCGCCTTCCAGGTCGCAGTGCGCGCGCACCAAGGTGCCGGCGGCGAGGCTGACGTCCCTCAGGCGGCAGAAGGGACCGATGCGAACGCCGTCGCCAAGGATCACTTCGCCTTCGAGGACGACGTCGACATCGATCTCGACGTCCCGCCCGACGGTGATGGTACCGCGCACATCGATGCGCGCCGGGTCTGCGAAGCGCACGCCCTCCACGCACAGCGCGCGTACAGCGCGATGCTGGAACGCGCGCTCGAGCTGCGCCAGCTGCCAGGCATCGTTGGCGCCCTCGCATTCCACCGCCTCGCCCACCAGGACGATTTCAGCGGCCGCGAACTCGGCCTCCGCCATCGCGAAGATGTCAGTCAGGTAATACTCGCCCTGCACGTTGTCGTTGCGCAGCGCGGCGAGCCAGCGCTTGAGCGGCATCGCGGCGGCGGCGACCATGCCGGTGTTGACCAGGCGGATCTTGCGCTGCTCCTCGCTGGCATCCTTCTGTTCGACGATCGCCGCCACCCGGCCTTCGGCATCGCGGACGATGCGGCCGTAGCCGGTGGGGTCGTCCAGTTCCGCGCCCAGCACGGCAAGCGATTCGGACGCCTCGAGCAACCGCTGCAACGTCGCCGGCAGGACCAGTGGGACGTCGCCGTAGAGCACCAGCACTTGCGCTTCGTCGGGAACCTGCGCCATCGCCTGCTGCACGGCATGCCCGGTTCCCGCCTGGCGAGCCTGCAGCGCCCACTGCAGGTCCCCTTGCCCGGCGAAGGCCTCGCGCACCGCGTCGCCGCCGTGTCCGTAGACGACATGGATGGCCTGCGGCTGCAACACGCGGGCGGCGGCAATCACGTGCCCCAGCATCGGCTGCCCCGCGATCGGCTGCAGCACCTTGGGCCGCGAGGACTTCATGCGCTTGCCCTCGCCTGCGGCGAGGATGACGACGTGCAGCGGAGCGGTCATGGCGGGCATCCGATGGAATGCCGGCATTCTAGGATGCGCCGAGGGGATGCCGCGATGAATCGCCATCACCTGCCGCGCGAAGGCCGGGCCGCCCAGCCGGGGCATGCATCCACGCCGGTACGGCGGCCGCACGGGCGTTTGCTGCGCCTGGTCGAGGCCGCAGTGGGGACCCGCTCCGGGCGTAATCGCACGCCAACCGGCGGCCCGCTGCTACGATGCGGGCCGTTTACGCCAACGTTCGCCGCATGTCCCCCACCCTTCCCGCCCACAGGACGGCACCATGAGCCTGACGCGCCACGCGCGCCATTACCTGATCATCGGCGGCGTGCAGTGGCTGGTCGATTGGGGCGTGCTGGTCGCGTTGACGCACTGGACAGGCATGGGCGTGGCGCCGGCGAACGTCGCCGGGCGCATCGCCGGTGCGCTGCTGGGCTTCTGGCTCAACGGCAAACTCACCTTCGCCGGCGACGAACACGCGGTCGGGCGCTCGCAGCTGTTCCGCTACATCGTGATGTGGCTGGGCACGACCGTGGTCAGCACCTGGTCGCTGGGCGCGATCGACCATGGCCTGGGCCTGCGCTGGGCATGGCTGGCCAAGCCCGGGGTGGAGTTCGTCCTCGGCGTGATCGGGTTCCTGCTGTCGCGGCACTGGGTCTACAAGAAGTAGCCCGGTGTTTTCGATCTCGCGTGTGGCTGCGCAGGCAGGATCGCGGTAGGAGCGGCTTCAGCCGCGAGACCTGGCTCGGCGAGACTCTCGTCGAAGGTCGGGATATCGGGAACGGAATCGCTCGCGGCTGAAGCCGCTCCTACCGAGCGCGCGCACGTCTGCACCAATGCAAAACGCCGGCTTGCGCCGGCGTTCGGGTCCCGGATCACTGGCGGCCGTCGACGCCTAGTGCTTCATGTTCCGACGCAACCGCTCCAGCGCCTGCAGCTGCGCGGTGACTTCGGCCAGGCGCTGCTGCGCTTCGGCCACTTCCATCGCCTCGCCACGGTGGGCGAGGATGCGCTCGGCTTCGGCCTTCGCCGCGAGCACCGATGCTTCGTCGATGTCCTGCGCGCGGATCGCGGTATCGGCGAGCACCGTCACCACCTGCGGCTGCACCTCGAGGATGCCGCCGGAGATCGCGAAGTCCATGGTCTCGCCGCCGGGCAGCGTGACCACGACCTTGCCGGGCTTGAGCCGCGTGATCAGCGGCGCGTGCCGCGGCGCGATGCCGAGCTCGCCGAGTTCGCCGGTGGCGACGATCATCTCGGCCTCGCCGTGGAAGATCTCGGCTTCGGCGCTGACGATGTCGCAGCGGATGGTGCTAGTCATAAATCGCTTCTCGTCCGATTCCCCCTCTCCCGCTTGCGGGAGAGGGCAGGGGTGAGGGTCGCTTCAGCGCCTCAGCCGGTGATCTTCTTGGCTTTCTCGATCGCCTCATCGATGCCGCCGACCATGTAGAACGCCTGTTCCGGCATGTGGTCGCACTCGCCGTCGACGATCATCTTGAAGCCGCGGATCGTTTCCTTGAGCGTGACGTACTTGCCCGGCGAGCCGGTGAAGACTTCGGCCACGTGGAAGGGCTGGGAGAAGAAGCGCTCGATCTTGCGCGCGCGCGAGACCGACTGCTTGTCTTCTTCCGACAGCTCGTCCATGCCCAGGATCGCGATGATGTCCTTGAGTTCCTTGTACTTCTGCAGCGTCGACTGCACCTTGCGCGCGGTGTCGTAGTGCTCGTTGCCGATGACGTTCGGATCGAGCTGGCGCGAGGTCGAATCCAGCGGATCGACGGCCGGATAGATGCCGAGCGAGGCGATGTTGCGGCTCAGCACGACGGTCGCATCCAAGTGCGCGAAGGTCGTCGCCGGCGACGGGTCGGTCAGGTCGTCCGCGGGCACGTACACGGCCTGGATCGAGGTGATCGAGCCGGTCTTGGTCGAGGTGATGCGTTCCTGCAGCACGCCCATTTCCTCGGCGAGCGTGGGCTGGTAGCCCACCGCCGACGGCATGCGGCCCAGCAGCGCCGACACTTCGGTACCGGCCAGCGTGTAGCGGTAGATGTTGTCGACGAAGAACAGGATGTCGCGGCCCTTGCCCGTCGCCGGATCGATGTCGTCGCGGAAGTACTCGGCCATGGTCAGGCCGGTAAGCGCGACGCGCAGGCGGTTGCCCGGCGGCTCGTTCATCTGGCCGTACACCATCGCGACCTTGTCCAGGACGTTGGAGTCCTTCATCTCGTGGTAGAAGTCGTTGCCCTCGCGGGTGCGCTCACCGACGCCCGCGAACACCGACAGGCCGGCGTGCTGCTTGGCGATGTTGTTGATGAGTTCCATCATGTTGACGGTCTTGCCGACGCCGGCGCCGCCGAACAGGCCGACCTTGCCGCCCTTGGCGAACGGGCACATGAGGTCGATGACCTTGATGCCGGTTTCCAGCAGTTCGTTCGCCGCCGCCTGCTCTTCGTAGCTCGGCGCGCCGCGATGGATTTCCCATTGATCGGCGGCATCGACGGGACCTGCCTCGTCGATCGGGCGACCGAGCACGTCCATGATCCGGCCCAGCGTGCCCTTGCCCACCGGCACAGAGATCGCGCGGCCGGTGTTGTCGGCGATCAGGTTGCGCTTGAGGCCGTCGGTCGAGCCCAGCGCGATGGTGCGCACGATGCCGTCGCCGAGCTGCTGCTGCACTTCCAGCGTGATCGCGGTGTTCTGCACCTTCAGCGCGTCGTACACCTTCGGCACGCTCTCGCGCGGAAACTCCACGTCGACCACCGCGCCGATGATCTGCACGATCTTGCCCTGGTTGCTGCTCATCACCTGGCTGTTCATTCGTATGTCCTCAGACTCTCAATGCTGCTCTTCGTAGGAGCGGCTTCAGCCGCGAGCTCTTGCCCTACGCGTTATGTGGTTTGGATCAGACCGCCGCGGCGCCGCCGACGATCTCGGAAATCTCTTGCGTGATCGCCGCCTGCCGCGCCTTGTTGTAGATCAGCTGCAGGGTTCCGATCAGCTTGGTGGCGTTGTCGGAGGCCGACTTCATCGCGACCATGCGCGCGGCATGCTCGGAGGCGACGTTCTCCAGCACCGCCTGGTACACCAGCGACTCGATGTAGCGGGTCAGCACGTGCTCCAGCACCGCCTGCGCATCGGGCTCGTAGATGTAGTCCCAGTCGTGCGAGGCGATCGTCGTCTCCGACGCCGGCAGCGGCAGCAGCTGGTCGAACGAGGCGCGCTGCGTCATGGTGTTGACGAAGCCGTTGTAGACCAGGAACACCTTGTCCATCGAGCCCGCGGTGTAGGCGTCGAGCATGACCTTGATCACGCCGACCAGCTGCTCGACATGGGGCACGTCGCCCAGGTGGGTGACCGAGGCCAGCATCTCGACCTTGATGCGGCGGAAGAACACGCTCGCCTTCTGGCCGATGGTGACGACGTCCACCTCGACGCCCTGCTCCTGCCACTTGCGGATCTCGCCCAGCAGCTTGCGGAACAGGTTGTTGTTCAGGCCGCCGGCAAGGCCGCGGTCGGACGAGACGATGATGTAGCCAACGCGCTTGATGTCGGCGCGCTGGACCAGGTAGGGATGCTGGTACTCGGAGTTGGCCTGCGCCAGGTGCCCGATGACCTGCTTCATGGCGCGCGCGTACGGGCGCGAGGACTTCATCCGGTCCTGCGCCTTGCGGATCTTGGAAGCCGAGACCATCTCGAGCGCGCGCGTCACCTTGCGGGTGTTCTGCACGCTCTTGATCTTGGTTTTGATTTCGCGTCCGCCAGCCATCTCGTTCTCTCTGCTTGTCATCCCCGCGAAGGCGGGGATCCAGCGTCTCTAACCTTCAAAGTCCATGGATGGACAGGCATCCGTCCGCCAACCGCCCCCGCCTGCGCGGAATGACGATTGGTTTACCAGCTACCCGTCGTCTTGAAGTCCTCGATGCCCTTCTTGAACGCGCCTTCGAGCTCGTCGTTCCAGTCGCCGGTCGCGTTGATCTTCTCCATCGTCGCCGAGGCGGTGTTGGCGAAGTGCGCGTGCAGGCCGGCTTCAAAGGCGCCAATCTTGTTGATCGCGATGTCGTCCATGTAGCCCTTGTCGATCGCGTAGATCGACAGGGACTGCTCGGCGACCGACATCGGGGCGTACTGCTTCTGCTTCATGAGCTCGGTGACGCGCTGCCCGCGCTCGAGCTGCTTGCGGGTGGCGTCGTCGAGGTCGGAGGCGAACTGCGCGAATGCCGCCAGCTCGCGGTACTGCGCCAGCGCGATGCGGATGCCGCCGGACAGCTTCTTCATGATCTTGGTCTGCGCCGCGCCACCCACGCGCGACACCGAGATGCCGGCGTTCACGGCCGGGCGGATGCCGGCGTTGAACAGGTCGGTCTCGAGGAAGATCTGGCCGTCGGTGATCGAGATCACGTTGGTCGGCACGAACGCGGACACGTCGCCGGCCTGGGTCTCGATGATCGGCAGCGCGGTGAGCGAACCGGTCTTGCCCTTGACGGCGCCGTTGGTGAACTTCTCCACGTACTCAGGCGACACGCGCGCGGCGCGCTCGAGCAGGCGGCTGTGCAGGTAGAACACGTCGCCCGGATACGCCTCGCGGCCCGGCGGGCGGCGCAGCAGCAGCGAGATCTGGCGATAGGCCACGGCCTGCTTGGACAGATCGTCATAGATGATCAGTGCGTCTTCGCCGCGGTCGCGGTAATACTCGCCCATGGTGCAGCCGGCGTACGGCGCGATGTACTGCATCGCGGCCGATTCGGACGCCGAGGCGGCGACGACGGTGGTGTAGGCCATCGCGCCGAATTCCTCGAGCTTGCGCACGATGTTGGCGATGGTCGAGTTCTTCTGCCCGATCGCGACGTAGATGCACTTAACGCCCGAGTGTTTCTGGTTGATGATCGCGTCGATCGCCACCGCGGTCTTGCCGGTCTGGCGGTCGCCGATGATCAGCTCGCGCTGGCCGCGGCCGATCGGGATCATCGCGTCGATCGACTTGTAACCGGTCTGCACCGGCTGCGACACCGACTGGCGCCAGATCACGCCCGGCGCGATCGTCTCGACCGGCGCGCTGGTCGCAGCCGTGACCGGACCCTTGCCGTCGATCGGCTCGCCGAGCGCGTTGACCACGCGGCCGAGCAGCTCCGGACCGGTCGGCACTTCGAGGATGCGGCCGGTGGTCTTGGCGACATCGCCTTCGCGCAGGTTCTCGTAGTCGCCCAGCACCACGGCGCCGACCGAGTCGCGCTCCAGGTTCAGCGCCAGCGCGTAGGTCTGGTTCGGCAATTCGATCATTTCGCCCTGCATCACGTCGGCCAGGCCGAAGATGCGCACGATGCCGTCGGACACCGACGTCACCGTGCCTTCGTTGCGCGCTTCGGCGGCGAGGCCGACCTTTTCGATGCGGTTCCGGATCAGCTCGCTGATTTCGGAGGGGTTGAGCGTCGTCGTTGCCATGTCTGTTTCCTGTAGGGCGGGCCCAGGCCCGCCATCGGTTCACGCGTGCGGGCCGATGCCCGCGCCGCGAATTTCAAATCAACCCGCCAGTGCCGCCTGCAGCCGCTCAAGCTTGCCTTTCAGCGAGCCGTCGATGACGACGTCGCCGGCATCGATCACCGCGCCGCCGATCAGGCTGGCGTCGATCGCGGTGTCGACATCGACCTCGCGGCCGAAGCGCTGGCGCAATGCCGCCTTGATCTTCTCCAGCTCGCTGGCCGGAAGTTCCGCCGCCGACGTCACCGTCGCCTTGACCACGCGCTCGGCTTCGGCACGCAGCTCTTCGTACAGTCCCGCGATTTCCGGCAGCAACGCGAGCCGGCGGTTGTCGGCCAGCAGCGTCAGGAAGCGCGAGAAGGATTCGCTTGCCGACTCGGGCGACAACAACACGACCGCATCGGCGTGCGACAGGCGCGGATCGCCGAGCAGCGCGGCCACGCGTGGATCGGCGGCGACGCGCGCGGCGAACGCCAGCGCCTGCGACCAGCCGGCGTAGTCCTTCTCGTCGCGCGCGATCGCAAACGCGGCGCGCGCATACGGACGGGCGAGGGTCAGCGCCTGGCTCATCAGATCTCCGCCGCCAGTTCGTCGAGCAGCGCCTTGTGGGCATTGGCATCGATCTCGCGGCGCAGCAGCTTCTCGGCGCCGGTGACCGCCAGCAGGGACACCTGCTTGCGCAGGTCTTCCTTCGCACGGTTGGCCGAAGCGTCGATTTCCGCCTGCGCCAGCGCCTTCTGCCGGGTGGCCTCGGCGATGGCGTCGTTCTTGGCCTGGTCGATCATCTGGTTGGCGCGCTGGTGCGCCTGCTCGATGATCTCGTTGGCCTTGGCGCGCGCTTCCTTCAGCGCTTCGTTCGCGCGGTCCTGCGCCTGCGCCAGGTCCTTCTGGCTGCGATCGGCCGCGGCGAGGCCTTCAGCGATCTTCTGCTGGCGCTCCTCGATGGCCGCCATGATGTGCGGCCAGCCGAATTTCATGACCACCCAGGCCACCGCGAAGAACGCGAGGCCCTGAATGACCAGGGTGAGGTTGGGTAGCATGGGGCTGTGCTCCTGGCGCCGGCGTTGCCGCCGGCGATGACCTGTCCGCGTGGCGACTTAAGCGATCGAAGCCAACAGCGGGTTGGCGAACAGCAGCAGCAGCGCGATCGCGACGCCGATCATCGGCACGGCGTCGAGCAGGCCGGCGACGATGAACATCTTGGTCTGCAGCATCGGGGTCAGCTCCGGCTGGCGCGCCGAACCTTCGAGGAACTTGCCGCCGAGGATGGCGAAGCCGATTGCGGTGCCAAGGGCGCCGAGGCCGATGAGCAGGCCGGCCGCGATGACGGTGAACTTCAGAACTTCGGCGACGAGGGTGGCGTGATCCATGGTGCTCTCCAGATTTAAAGCGGGTAATGGGTGAATGGCGACTCGTTGACGCGACAGCAGATCAAATCAGTGGCTTTCGGCCGACATGCTCAGGTAGACGATCGTGAGCATCATGAAGATGAAGGCCTGCAGCACGATGATCAGGATGTGGAACGCGGTCCAGATGAAGCCGACCACCCACTGCAGCGGACCCATCACCCAGGTGCTCAGGTGGGCGAGCGACGAGTTCAGGGTCATCAGCGCGATCAGGATGAAGATCAGCTCGCCGGCATACATGTTGCCGAACAGTCGCAGGCTCAGGCTCAGCGGCCGGACGCCTTCCTCGATGATGCGCAGCAGGAAATTGGCCGGCGCCAGCGCGATCTTGGCGACCGTGCCGTGGGCGTGGAACGGCGCGGTGAAGATTTCCCTGGTGAAGCCGCCGACGCCCTTGTGCTTGATGCCGAACACCTGGATCAGCAGGAACACCGCCAGCGACAGGCCGAACGTCGTGTTGAGGTCGGCGGTCGGCACCACGCGCAGGTAGGCGTGCTCCGGATCCGCGCCCGCGGCGGCATGGCCGGCCTTCCATGCCCACGGCAGGAAGTCCACCGGCACCATGTCCATGAAGTTCATCAGGAACACGAGGCAGAAGATCGTGATCGACAGCGGCGCGATCAGCTTGCTGCGGCCGTGGAAGGTCTCGCGCACGAGGCCGTCGACGAAGGTCACCACCATCTCGACGACGGTCTGGAACTTGCCCGGCACGCCGGCGGTCGCCTTGCGCGCGCTGCGGATGAAGAAGAACACGAACAGCAGCGACAACACCGCGGTGAAGATCAACGTGTCGACGTTGAGCTTCATGAACGCGCCATCGCCCACGCTCACCTGCCAGAAATGCAGGTGGTGGTTGATGTATTCGGTGGAACCACCCGATGTCGTCGTTTCGGCGCTCACGCGTTCAACCTTGTCTGTGTCGAGCGGCGCGTGCGCCGATCCGGTTCAAAGCCAACAGGTAACCCAGCGTGCTGACGGCCAGTCCAGCCAGCAGCGGCAGCGGCGGCAACCGCCATCCGGCCAGGGCCAGGACGAAGATCGCCAGCACCACCATCCATTTCCCCATCACGCCCAGCAGCAGCCTGCCGAAGGCGACCGGCGCCCGCTGGATGCCGCCGCCGAACGCCAGCGCGATCGACAGCGCATTGCCCGCGGCCATCGCGGCGCCGCCGATCGCGGCTGCCAGCGCATGGCGCCAGTCCAGCGCGAGGAAACCCAGTGCCACCAGCCCGCTGGCGGCGATCTCGACAGCCACCGCGCGCGCTGCTGCGCTGCGACCTGCGGCGATGGGATCGTGCACGCGCAAACTCGTCAGCTGTGGAATTCAGGCGGGGCGCCCGGGACACGTTGTCGCCAACGTCCCCAATCGGCCCTGCGAAGCCGCAAAAGTATAGCGGGGGGCCTTTTGCGCGGCAACCTCCCCGGCGCACGAATCCGCCCTGCGCGGCCGCGCCCCGCGCCCCGGATTCATGCAACTTTTCGTGAGGGCGGCCGGTCAGTTCTGCCGTGGCCTGCCCTTCCTCGTCGGTCCAGCAGGCCCACAGAAGCCCCGGCCATGCCGGGGCTTCGCTTTTCGGGTGCTTGCCACGGCGGGTTTCAGGCACCCGGCAGGGTCGCCGCGCCTGGTTGCATCAGGAGCCGGCGGACGGCTTCCTGGGCAGGTAGAGGTCGGTGATCGTGCCTTCGAACACCTCCGCCGCCATCCCCACCGATTCGCTCAGGGTCGGATGCGGGTGGATGGTGTGGCCGATGTCGGTCGCCTCGCAGCCCATCTCGATCGCCAGCGCCAGCTCGGCGATCAGGTCGCCCGCGTGCACGCCGACGATGCCGGCACCGACGATGCGATGCGTGGCTTCATCGAAGATGAGCTTGGTGAAGCCTTCCGTGCGGCCGATGCCGATCGCGCGTCCGCTCGCCGCCCACGGGAACTTGCCCACGCCGACCGCCAGGCCCTTGGCCTTGGCCTCGGTTTCGGTCACGCCGACCCAGGCGATTTCCGGATCGGTGTAGGCGACCGACGGGATGACGCGCGCGACCCACTGCGGCGCCTTGTCCGCATCGCCCGACCAGGCGGCGGCTTCGGCCGCCAGGCGGCCTTCGTGGGTCGCCTTGTGCGCGAGCATCGGCTGCCCGACGAGGTCGCCGATGGCGAAGATGTGCGGCACGTTGCTGCGCATCTGCCGGTCGACCTCGATGAAGCCACGTGCGCCGACCGCGATGCCAGCCTTGTCGGCGTCGAGCTTGCCGCCGTTGGGCGTGCGACCGACCGCGACGAGGACGCGATCGAACACGTTTGACCTGGGCACGTTCGCGCCATCGAAGGTGCAGGTGATGCCGGCCTTGCCCGCCTTCGCCTCCACGACCCTGGTCTGCAGGTGCACCCCGAGGCCCTGCTTCTTCAGCCGATCGGCGAGCGGTTTCACCAGGTCCGGATCCGCGCCGGGCATCAATTGCCCGGCAAGCTCGACCACCGTGACCTCGCTGCCCAGGCCGCGATACACCGTGGCCATTTCCAGCCCGATGATGCCGCCGCCGACGACGAGCAGCCGCTTCGGAATCTCTGCGAGGTCGAGCGCGTCGGTCGAATCCATCACCCGCGGGTCGTCCCACGGGAAACCCGGCAACTTCATCGCCTGCGAACCGGCGGCGATGATGCATTGCGCGAAGCGCAGCAGCTGCGTGCCGCCCTCGCCTTCGATTTCCAGTTCGTTGGGCGACAGGAAGCGCGCGCTGCCGGTGACCACGCGCACCTTGCGCTGCCTGGCCATCGTCGCCAGTCCCTTGGTCAGCTGGCCGACGACCTTGTCCTTGAACGCGCGCAGTTTGTCGAGCGTGATTTTCGGCGCCCCGAAATCGATGCCGTAGTCGCTGGCATGCGCGGCTTCGTCGATCACCGCCGCCGCGTGCAGCAGCGCCTTGGACGGAATGCAGCCGACGTTGAGGCAGACGCCGCCGAGTTGCGCGTAACGCTCGACCAGCACGACATCCATGCCCAGGTCGGCGGCGCGGAAGGCGGCGGTGTAGCCGCCGGGACCGGCGCCGATCACGACCAGCGCGCAGTCGATGTCGGCCTTGCGGCCGGTGGCGGCGCTGGCCTGCGGCGCCTCTGGCCCCTTCCCCTGCGCAGCGGGGGAAGGCCGGGATGGGGGCGCGTTTGATCCGCTTGGTTGCGGACTTCCGCCATCCCGCTTGCGTCCGTCCAGACCTTCCCCCGCCGGGGCGGGGGAAGGAGCAGGGCCCGCGGCAGCGGGAGCAGGCGCAGGTTCGGCGGCGCTCGATTCGACCACCGCCACCACGCTGCCTTCCGACAACGTGTCGCCGACTTTCACCTTCAGTTCCTTCACGACGCCGGCGACGCTCGACGGCACTTCCATCGTCGCCTTGTCCGATTCCAGCGTCACCAGCCCCTGGTCGACCTGGATCGTGTCGCCCACCGCGACCAGCACCTCGATCACGGGGACGTCGTCGTAACCGCCGATATCGGGAACCTTGACTTCGATCGTCGTCATTGCGATGTCCGTTGGGCGGGCTTCAATCCGCCGTTGTCATGGCCGAATGCCACAGGGAGGCCGATGGCAGTCGCATTGCCTCGTTCGATCATCGCCGGACGCGGCCGGCAACCGCCATGTCCGATCGCGCCGGGGGCAGGTTGCGCATCGCGCCGACCACGGCGCTACAACAGCACCCGCCGCATGTCGCCGAGCAGCTGCGCCAGGTAGGCGGTAAAGCGCGCGGCGGCGGCGCCGTCGATCACGCGGTGGTCGTAGGACAGCGACAGCGGCAGCAGCAGGCGCGGCTGGAACTGCGTGCCATCCCACACCGGCTTCATCGCCGCCTTCGACACGCCGAGGATGGCGACTTCCGGCGCGTTGACGATCGGGGTGAACGACGTGCCGCCGATGCCGCCGAGCGAACTGATCGAGAAACAACCGCCCTGCATGTCGGCCGGTCCAAGCTTGCCGTCGCGCGCCTTGGCGGCGAGCTCGCCCATTTCGCCGGCGATCTGCATCACGCCCTTGCGGTCGCAGTCGCGCACGACCGGTACCACCAGCCCGTTGGGCGTGTCGGCGGCGAAGCCGATGTGGAAGTAGTGCTTGAGCGTGAGTTGCCCGCCGCTGGCGTCGAGCGAGGAATTGAAGGTCGGATACTTCTGCAAGGCGGCAACGCTGGCCTTGATCAGGAACGCCAGCATGGTCAGCCTGGCGGCGTCCTTGCGCTTTTCGTTTTCCCTGTTCAATGCCACCCGCAACGCTTCGAGTTCGGTGATGTCGGCATCGTCATGCTGGGTGACGTGCGGGATCATGGCCCAGTTGCGCGCGAGGTTGGCGCCGGAAATCTTCTGGATGCGGGTGAGTTCGCGCGTTTCGGTCGGACCGAACTTGCCGAAGTCGACCTTCGGCCACGGCAGCAGCGACAGGCCGTTGCCGCCACCGGCCGGCGCATGCGCCACGTCGCCAGCCAGCGCGCCCTTGACGAACTGCTGCACGTCCTGGCGGGTGATGCGGCCGCCGTGTTCGGAACCGGTGACGCGCTCGAGGTCGACGCCCAGTTCGCGCGCGAACAGTCGCACCGCGGGACTCGCGTACGGCACCTTCCCCGGCAGCACGGCATCGGCACCGAAGCGCTCGGGCGCCTGCAGCGTGGCGGCGGCGCCAGCGAGCACCGCGCTCTTCTCGATCGATGCCTGGGCAATGTTGTCCGGCCGCGCGGGCACGCCCGTCGGATCCACCCTGGTGCCGGTTTCCGCAGCACGGGTGCGCTCGGCCGGCGGCAGTGGCTCGGCTCGCAGGTCCGCGGGCGGCGCGGCGGGCGCGCTGCCTGACGGCGGCGTGGCGGCGGCCTCGGCACCGGCGGCTTCGATCAATGCCACCACGTGGCCTTCCGACACCTTGTCGCCGACCTTGATCTTCAGTTCGCGCACGACGCCTGCGAACGGCGCCGGCACTTCCATCGTCGCCTTGTCCGACTCCAGGGTCGCCAGGCCCTGGTCGATGGCGACGGTGTCGCCGACCGCGACCAGCACCTCGATCACCGGGACGTCGTCGTAACCGCCGATGTCCGGGACGCGTGCTTCCTTGAGTTCGGCCATGCGGCTCTCCGCCGATCGGGGGATGGCTATTGTGGCCGTGTCGGCCGCCAGCGCCAACCGCGGCACGCCCGGGGACGCGGCACGATCGGCTTCCCGCATGAAAACGGGCGCCCGCAGGCGCCCGTTCTCAACGCAGGCAAGCTGGGTTACGGGGTCTTGGTGTCGTCGTCCGGGTCCTGGTCATCCTGCGTGGTGTCGCTGCTGCTGTTGGTCGTGTCGCTGCTGCTGTCGGCGTTGGTCGTGGCGCTGGTGTCGCTGCTGCCGCTCTCGTAGTTGGAGTCGTCGGCGTTGCCGTAGGTGGTGCCGGAGGCGTTGCTGCCCATCGCGCCGCTGCTGCTGGTGCCGGCCGTCGCCGTCCCTGAAGCCCCGAGTTCGGTCTTGCTGACATAGCCGTTGTGGTCGGCATCCAGCGCCGCGAAGTGGGCCTTGAAGCTGGCATCGGCGCGTGCCTCGGCGAGCGTCACGTTGCCGTCGTGGTTGGTGTCCAGGTTGTTGAAGGTCAGGATCGATGCTTCGCTGTCGACCGGCGTCATCGCCGGGGCGCCCGTCCCCTGGACGGTGGAGGTGGGTGCGCCAACCTGGGTATTGCTGTCCTGCGCGCCCGAGGTGGTGGTGGACTGGGACTGCGCCAGTGCCAGCGGCGACAGCAGCGCGGTGGCCAAGGCGATCGCCAATGTGTTGATCATGCGAGCTTGCATCGTGGTCTCTCCGGAAGTGGTCAAGGGAAACTCCTGGCGCGCGGCTCGGAGTCCGGCGACCTTGGACCACGGGAGGGAAATGCCGCGTGAGGCAGACCGTAGGAATTCGTAAGCGCAGCGTGAGCGCTTCGCATCGAAGCAGCACGACGCGGCGTGTCACGACGCCCGCTCTCGTGCACCGATCGCCGCGTTGCGTGCGTGGCCGCGTTCAGGCCGCTATGCGCATCCGCCACGCCAGGCCCGCGGCATTGACCAGGTAGAACGCAACCAGCGTGGAAGCAAAGGCAAGGGTCAGTGCACCGCCCTGCTGCGTGGTGACCGCCGCGCTCGCGGTGAACGCGCCGCGTTGCCAGCGCCAGGCCAGGCGCGCCACCAGCAGCAGCGACAGTGCGCCGCCGATCCACGGATTGGGCGTGTACCAGTGCTGGTCGCCCCCGAATTCGATCCGGGTATGGCGAAGCCCGACCGCACCGAGCAGCGCGCCGACCACGAGCCCGGCCGCGACCGCGAGCGTCCCGTGCGCCGTCATCGCACCGGCGACGACGATCGCGACGACGAGCAGCGCCAGCAGCGCGATCCGCAACCAGGTGCGCGTGGGTTGCCAGCGCTGGCGCCCGAACTGGCGGCGGATGCGGCGGTAGTACAACCAGCCGATGGCGGCGGTCGCGAACACCGGCGTCAGCGATGGCAAGGTGGCTACGGACATGCGACTTACTCCCCTGGGCAGGAGCGCAGCTTAGCCATGCCGTCGCGTGAGGCCAACTCCGGCCGCGGCGGTATCGCACCGCGGCAACCGCGCATGTGCGCGGCAGGATGCTCAGGTCCGCAGGCGCTCGTCGATGGTCAACGGGCGCAGTGCGAGCAGCTGCAGTCCGGCGAAGCCTGCGTGCCCGGGGTTGATCAGCACGTTGCATTCATCGCGGCAGATCGCGCTGGGCACGCGCATCGCCAGCGAGCGCCCGGATTCCAGCCATGCCTTGCCGACCTGCTGCACTTCCGGCCGATAGGGCAGCTTGCACCACGTCGATGGCTCGTTGATCTCCGAGACCACCGATTCGGCCCTGATCGCGCCCACCGCCAGCAGCAGGTCCTTGGGCGTGCGCCCTTCCAGATGGACCAGGAATTCGAGGATCGCCGTGGCCGGCGACAGCGACGCATAGACGCAGGCCGTACCGGCAGGTGTCCAGCGCGCGCCGGTATCGGTGGCGGCGAACGGCTCGGCCGCCTGCTTGGGTTCGATGACGCGGTAGATGCGCAGCTCGCCGGATTCATCGGTGGAGATGAACGCGGACGAGGGTGTCGCCATCACCGGCGACGTCTGCGAAGGCGGATCGCTGGCCGGGAACGAATCGGCCAGCGCCTTGTCCAGCGAACCGGGCTCCAGACGCTCCCGGGACGGCGGATCCTGGCTGGGCATGTACGGCTCCTGGTGCGTGACTTGGCGACGTCCAGCTTGCGGGCGCAGGCGTTTCCGCGTCGTGAGCGGCGGGCCTCCGCCGGGGTGTCGCGATCGCCGTTACCGCCGCGCCCACGCGGCATTGCGCCGGCGCCAACGCACGGCACCGTCGCGTGCCGCTCGCAGCGAGCGGGCGCGCCCACGGCCCCGCGG
>NZ_JAANOY010000021.1 GCF_011320095.1 Cognatiluteimonas telluris
GCCGCGCCGACCGACACCGTGCCTGCGCCAACGCCAGCGCCGCCGGCCACCGAGCCGGCACCCGCCACGCCGCCGCCGGCCGACGACAGCGGCGGCCACGGCTGAGCGAATGCCGCTGCCGCGCACGCCGATGCGCCTGAGCAAGATGCATGGGGCCGGCAACGACTTCGTCGTGCTCGACCTGCGCGACGGACGCGCGCCGCCATCGCCCGCGCTGAGCCGCGCCCTCGCCGATCGCCATACGGGCGTGGGTTGCGACCAGATCCTCACCATCGAAGCCCCACGCAGCGGGCAGGCCGTCGCCAGCTACCGGATCTGGAACAGCGACGGCAGCGCGGCCGCGCAATGCGGCAATGGCGCGCGCTGCATCGCGGCCTGGCTGGTGCGCGAAGGCAGCGCGCGTGGCGAACGCTTCCAGCTCGACAGTCCCACCGGCACCCACGCCGTCGAGCGCGTGGACGACGGCTTGTACCGGATCGCGATGGGCGTGCCGCGGTTCGCGCCGGAGGCGCTGCCGATGCCCGGCTTCGCGCAGGCGCCTGTTTACGCGCTGGAAATCGGCGCGGCCCGGATCGAATTCGGCGCCGTGTCGATGGGCAATCCGCATGTGCTGATCGAGGTCGACGACATCGACGCCGCGCCGGTGGCGGCGCTGGGCGCGCAATTGCAGGCGCACGCCGCGTTCCCGGATTCGGTGAATGTGGGCTTCGTGCAGGTGCTTGCGCCCGACCACGTGCGCCTGCGGGTGTACGAGCGCGGCGCCGGCGAAACGCTGGCCTGCGGCAGCGGCGCGTGCGCGGCGGCGGCGATCCTGGTCCAGCGCGGACGCGTGGCGCGCGAGCTCACCGTGTCGCTGCCCGGCGGCGCGTTGCGCATCGGCTGGCAGGGCGATGGCCTGCCGATCACAATGACCGGGCCGGCGACGTTCGTGTTCGACGGCGATTACTGGCCATGAGCCTGCGAGGGAAGTCCGCATGAGCGACACCACCGAGAAGCTGGGCGCGCACGAAGTCGCCGCCTGGTTGCGCCGCCATTCGACCTTCCTGCAGCAGTTCCCGGACCTGGCGCTGAGCCTGGTGGTGCCGCGCGAGGACGGCCCGGCGGCATCGCTGGCCAGCTACCAGCTCGACGTGCTGCGCGACAAGAACCGCGAACTCACCCGGCGCCTGCACGAACTGTCGGGCAACGCGCAGGACAACGAGCGCCTGGCGGTGCGCACCCACCAGCTGACGCTGGCGCTGCTGCGCCAGGACGATGCGGCCTCGACCGTGCGCGCGATGGCGGCGTCGCTGGCCGAGGATTTCCAAGGCGACCTGGTGCGGGTGGTGCTGTTCGAACCGGTCGCGGGCCTGGACGAAGCCGACTGGCTGCAGGTGATCGCCGCCGACGACGCGCGGCTGACGCCGTTCCGCGACGCGCTTGCCGACATCGAGCCGATCTGCGGCCGCCTGCACCCGGACAAGAACGCGCTGCTGTACGGCGCGCGCGTGGCCGAGGTGCAGTCCAGCGCCTTGCTGCCGCTGCCGGGCATCGGCCTGCTGGCGGTCGGCAGCCATGAACCGAACCGGTTTTTCCCCGGCATGGGCACGCTGTTCCTGCGGATGATGGCCGAGTCGCTGGCTGGCGCGCTGCAGCGCTTCGACCCGTGAGGCGCGCATGCTGACGCGGCTGCTGGTGCTGTGCGCGTTGTCGGCGCTGCGGATGGCACCGCTGCTTGCGCTGGCCGTGCGTGCGCGGCATGTCCCGGTGTCGCTGACGCAATGGGCCGCGGCCCTGCTCGCCACCGTGGCGCTGCAGGTCTATTTCGAATTCGTCGTCCGTCGCTGCTCGAGCGACCCGATGCCGCACGGGCGCGGCCTGGTATGGATCGGCGCGGCAATGAGCACCGGCTGGTTGTACATCGACGTGCTCTCGGTGCTGCTGGCGGTGACGATCGCGTCGTTGGCTTCCTGCGTGTTCGCACTGCTGCCGCAGGCGCGCACCCGCTACATCGCGATGGTGCTGTTCTTCGAGCGTCATCGCCTGCGCCGGTAGGCGGCCATGGCCGACATCGACGACTTCCTCGCCCACCTTGCGATCGAGCGCCGGACGTCGGCGCATACGCTCGATGCCTATCGCCGTGACCTGGCGGCGCTGTCGGCGTGGGCGGACACGCACGGCATCGCCCTGATCGCACTGCACACCGAGCAGCTGCGCGCCTTCATCGCCGACGAGCACCGTCGTGGCCTGTCGCCCAAGAGCCTGCAGCGGCGGTTGTCGGCCTGCCGCAGCTTCTACCGCTGGCTGCTGCGGCATGGACGCATCGCCGCCAGCCCGGCAGCGGCGATCCGCGCGCCGAAGGCGCCGCGCAAATTGCCACAGGTGCTGGACGTGGACGAAGCCGCGCGCCTGGTCGAAGTCCCCACCGACGTGCCGCTGGGCGTGCGGGACCGCGCGCTGCTCGAGCTGTTCTATTCCTCCGGCCTGCGGCTGTCGGAACTGTGCGCGTTGCGCTGGCATGACCTGCAGCTCGACGACGGCCTGGTGACGGTGCTGGGCAAGGGCGGCAAGCAGCGCCGCGTGCCGGTGGGTTCGCATGCGCGCGCCGCATTGGCCGCTTGGCGCGAAGAGCGGCCCGCCAGCATGGATGCGCCGGTGTTTCCCGGCCGCAACGGCCCCATCACGCCGCGTGCGGTGCAGCTGCGCCTGCGCCAGCTGGCGCTGCGCCAGGGCCTGTCCAAGCGGGTGCATCCGCACCTGCTCCGGCATTCCTTCGCCAGCCACGTGCTCGAATCCTCCGGCGACCTGCGCGGCGTGCAGGAGCTGCTCGGCCACGCCGACATCGCCACCACCCAGATCTACACCCACCTGGATTTCCAGCACCTGGCCAAGGTCTACGACGCCGCGCATCCGCGCGCCAGGCGCAAGCGCGGCGCCGGCGACGCGTAATCGGCGACCGGTCACCGGCGACGGGTAAAATCGGGCGCATGAGCGCTTCCCACGACACCGGCGTGCTCGGCCGCCCGGTCGAGTATCCGAGCCAGTACGACCCCGACCTGCTGTTCGCGATTCCGCGCGCGTCCGGACGCGCGGCGCTGGCGCTCGAGCCGGGCGACGCCTTGCCCTTCATCGGCGCCGATCGCTGGCATGCCTATGAACTGAGCTGGCTGGATCGGCGCGGCAAGCCGTGCGTGGCGACCGCGCGCTTCGAAGTCGCGGCGACCACGCCGCACCTGGTCGAATCCAAGTCGATCAAGCTCTACCTCAACGCGTTCAACGGCACCCGCTTCGACACCGCGGCGGCGGTGCGCGAACGCATCGCGCGCGACCTGTCGCAGCGCGCCGGTGGCCCGGTGACCGTCGCCTTCGGGTTACCGACGTTCGCCGAACCCGGCGCCACCGACATCGACGGGCTGGACGTCGCCATCGACGATTACGGTCCGCCCAATGCGCAGCACCTGCATGCCGATGGCAACGATCACGTGGTCGAAGCACTGCAGTCGCAATTGCTCAAGTCCAACTGCCCGGTCACCGGCCAGCCCGACTGGGCCAGCGTACGCGTCGACTACCGCGGCCCACGCATCGATCGCGCCGGGCTCCTGCGCTACCTGGTGTCGTTCCGCGACCACTGCGAATTCCACGAACAGTGCGTCGAGCGCATCTTCGTCGACCTGATGGCGCGCTGCCGGCCGCGGGCGCTGTGCGTGGAGGCACGCTATACGCGCCGCGGCGGCCTCGACATCAATCCGTGGCGGGCAACGCCCGGCCAACCGCCGCCGGCATGGCGGCGCGACCTGCGCCAATAGGCTCGCGCGGCCGTCACGTGGACACGATGCGCGCTTAACAGGCGCGGTGGCAGCGTGGCGTGCGCCAGATCGGCGCAGGAGACACCCATGTCACCCACTACTGCAGATCCTTCCAAACTGTCGCTCAAGCCCAGCCAGGCCATCGGTGGCGGCCCTGATTTCTCCAACGTGCAAGGCCATGCCGACACCGTCCCGGGTGGCGGTGGCAGCGGCAGCGCGCGCAGCCCCGAATTCGCCCATGTCCAGGACCACGCCGACAGCGTCCCCGGAGGTGGTGGCGGCGGTGGCGGTGGCGGCGTCCAGACCTACACCGTGCGCGCCGGCGACACCTTGTCCCACATCGCCCAGCAGCACTACGGCAAGGCCAGCCACTGGCACGCGATCTTCGACGCCAACCGCGACCAGATCGACAACCCCGACCTGATCCGCCCGGGCCAGGTGCTGAAGTTGCCCGCGCTCGACCACTGATCAACGCCCTCCACGGAGCCACGCCATGAATCGCAATCCCCTGCCTGCCGTCCTCGCCACGGCGCTGGTCGGCGTCCTCGCCATCGCCGGCTGCAAGAAGCACGACCAGACCACCGCCGGGCCGACGACCGGCGAGCCGGCGGCGACCACGCCGGCGCCGCTGCCGGAAACCCCGCCGCCTGCACCGGCACCGGCTACCGCGCTGACGGTGACCACGCTCGACCTGGGCAACGCCATCGGCGCCGACAACCACATCGCCATGCCGATGACGAGCTTTGGCACCAAGGACACCATCCACGCCTCGGTCACCACCGATGGGCCGGGCGGCAACCTGAGCGCGAAATGGACGATGGGCGACAAGATCGTCGACACCCAGGACAAGGCCGTCGCCGCCGGCCCGCAGGTCACCGAGTTCAGCATCAGCAAGCCCGACGGCTGGCCGACCGGGCACTACACCCTGCAGGTGTCGGCCAACGGCAGCGTGCTGCAGAGCCGCGAGTTCGACGTGAAGTAAGCAGCCGGACCCGTACCGGCCGCGAGCACGCGGCCGGTACCATGCCCGCTTTTACGCGAGCATGACGATGCCCCGACTTCCCGACGACGCGCAGATCGAACGCCTGGCGCAGCTGCTCGAGCAGCGCGCGGTGCCGTTCAAGGGCTTCAATCTCGAAGCGCTCGACGGTTATCTGTCGGCCGTGGCGCTCTCGCCCGAGCCGGTGCCGGCCGCGGAATGGCAGCCGCCGATCTGGGGCACGCCGCCGCGCTGGGACGACGCCGCCGAACGCACGCAGGTGCTGGCGATGCTCGACGACCAGCTGCACCTGGCCACCCAGCGCGCCTGTTTCGAGGGCGACGACCTGCCCGAACTGCTGGCGCCGCTGCTGTGGCTGCCGGAGGACCCGGATGCCGAGGACGACGATGCGCTCGATGTCGGCCGCGACTGGGCATTCGGCTTCTTCCGCGGGGTCGAGCTGCGCGAGGCGGCCTGGGAGCGCTGGCTCGACGATAACGAATGGGTGGACGAAGCCTTCCACCTGCTCGACCAACTGGCCAGCGGCGAGCTGCTGCCCGAGGATCCCACCGCGGCGCCGACGCCGGTCGGTTACCGCCAGCGCCTGGACATCATCGCCGCGCTGCCGGGCATGCTCGCCGACCTGCAGCACCACCGCATCGATGCGCTGACCCCGCGCGAACCGCTGCGGCGGGCCCAGGTGCCGGAGCGCAACGCGCCCTGTCCCTGCGGCAGCGGACGCAAGTTCAAGAAGTGCTGCGGCGGCGGCTGAGCGCGATCGAGGCTTGGCGGTGTTGCATGGCGCAGCGCCGTCGTCGCTACTGCAAAATCGATGCGCCATCCATTGCGGCGGCGCGATGCTTCCCGCCACCCGCACCCGGCTCGACGATGTCCACCTTCGAATGCAGCGCGCACACCGCGTCGAGGCCCTCGGTGAAGTCGCGGGTGGCACCGATGCGCGGATAGGCGCACAACAGCGCCAGCGTTTCGCGGGCGCACAACCGGTTCCACAGCCGCTCCAGCTGCAGCGTCGCCTCGGTATGGCCCTGTGCCCACAGCAGCGCGACCATCTCGCCGAAGGCGCGCACCCCGCGGCCGTGGGCTCCGGCGAGCCGCACCACCGGCAGGATCGTCTCGACGAAGCGGCGCTCGTCCGGCCAGCCTTCGACCATGAACGTCGCCAGCGTCGCGGCCGCGTCCAGCGCCACGTAGCGGCCACGTTCGCGCGCGGCTTCGACGTCGTGGCCCAACGCGCGCAATCGCGCTTCCAGCCAGGTCAGGTGCGAGGCGGTGGCGATCACGATCGCGCCCTCGCCCGACGCCAGCCCGTCGCCGATGAAGCGCTCGAGCGTCTCCATGAAGTGGGTTTCGTCGTCGTAGACCTGGAGGAGATGGTCGCAGGGCGCCAGCTCGCCCCAGAACGCGCAGGGGAGGGATTCGGGGGTCGAAGACATCGTTGGAGGTACCGCGCGGTGGAACAGGTGCTCTCTTGGAGGTGGCATGGCGCGATGGCCGTGCAACGGTGAGCGGGGAGGCTACCACCGGCGTTTTCGGGGCAGGTGCAAGCGGCGTGCAGACGCCTGCATTCAGTTGCGCACGGCCCGGCTTTGCCCGCCGGCGCGCGAACCGCGACAATGGCCGACTCGCCCGTGCATCCGCCACGGCGCCTGTCGATGGAGCCCTCGATGTCGTCCAGTTTCGTCCCGACCCCGCCCGCCGGCGGTGCCCGCATCAGCAAGACCCCCGCCGGGCTCAACGTGCCCGATCACCCGATCGTTCCCTACATCGAAGGCGACGGCACCGGCCCCGACATCTGGCGCGCCAGCGTGCGCGTGCTCGATGCCGCGGTCGCCAAGGCCTACGGCGGCAGGAAGAAGATCGAGTGGATGGAAGTGCTGGCTGGCGAGAAGGCGTTCAACGCCACCGGCAGCTGGCTGCCCGATGAAACCGTCGCCGCCTGCCGCGATTACCTGGTCTCGATCAAGGGCCCGTTGACGACGCCGGTCGGCGGCGGCATCCGCTCGCTCAACGTCGCGCTGCGGCAGATGCTGGACCTGTTCGTGTGCCTGCGCCCGGTGCGCTGGTTCGAAGGCGTGCCCTCGCCGGTGAAGAAGCCCGGCGACGTCGACATGGTGATCTTCCGCGAGAACACCGAGGACATCTACGCTGGCATCGAGTTCGAGCCCGGCAGCGCGGACGCGCAGAAGATGCTCGACTTCCTGCAGCTCAACTTCCCCAAGCTCGCCGACAAGATCCGCTTCGGCACGCTGGAAAAAAATGCCGAGTGGCTGGCCAAGCTCGAGTCCATCGGCGCCCCGCACCGCGAGCTGCCGGTGCAGGTCGGCGTCGGCATCAAGCCGGTGTCCTATCTGGGCACCGAACGCCTGGTGCATGCGGCGATCAGCTACGCGATCGAGAACAAGCGCAAGTCGGTCACGCTGGTGCACAAGGGCAACATCATGAAGTTCACCGAAGGCGCGTTCCGCGACTTCGGCTACCAGGTCGCGCGCGATTTCTTCGGTGCGGTCGAGCTCGACGGCGGCCCGTGGCACGTGATCCCCGAAGGCAAGCCGGGCGCCGGGCTGGTCATCAAGGACGCCATCGCCGATGCGTTCCTGCAGCAGATCCTGCTGCGCCCGCGCGAGTACGACGTCAGCGCCACGCTCAATCTCAACGGCGATTACCTGTCCGATGCGCTGGCCGCGCAGGTCGGCGGCATCGGCATCGCGCCGGGCGCCAACATCAACTACGTCACCGGCCACGCGGTGTTCGAGGCCACCCACGGCACCGCGCCGAAGTACGCGAACCAGGACAAGGTCAACCCGGGCTCGCTGATCCTGTCGGGCGAAATGATGCTGCGTTACCTGGGCTGGACCGAGGCCGCCGACGCCATCATCGCGGCGATGGACAAGGCGATCGCGAGCAAGCACGTCACCTACGATTTCGCCCGCCTGATGGACGGCGCGACCGAGGTGAAGTGCAGCCAGTTCGCCGACAAGCTGATCGAGATGATGTAATCGCATCGCGGCGGTCGACCACCGACGGAAAAGCCCGGCATGGCCGGGCTTTTTTGTGGTCCGCTACCGGCTGCCGACGCCCGGCTGCAAACTCCGGCCTTGACCCCAGCGCCCATGCTCATCGCGTTCAACAAGCCCTTTGGCGTCCTGTGCCAGTTCACCGATCGCAGCGCGACGCCGCGACCGACGCTGGCGGGGTTCGGCTTGCCGGCCGGGGTGTATGCGGCCGGGCGGCTGGATTTCGATTCCGAAGGCCTGCTGCTGCTCACCGACGACGGCGCGCTGGCGCATCGGCTGACCGATCCGGCGCACAAGCAGGCCAAGCGCTACTGGGTGCAGGTGGAGGGCGAGCCGGACGCGGCGGCAGTGGCGGCCCTGCGCGACGGGGTTACGCTGAACGACGGCCCGACCCGGCCGGCCGACGTGCGCATCATCGCGCCGCCCGCGCTCTGGCCCCGCGAACCCCCCGTGCGGTTGCGCAAAACCGTCCCGGATGCGTGGCTCGACATCGGCCTGCGCGAGGGCCGCAACCGCCAGGTGCGAAGGATGACCGCCGCCGTCGGATTGCCGACCCTGCGGCTGGTCAGGGTGGCGATAGGCGCGCATCGGCTCGGTGCCCTGCGGCCCGGGGAGTGGGAATACCGCTGAAGCCCGGCGTCGGGTCGACTGGCCCGCAGAACCACGCAACGCCACCCGCCCACGGCAGCCAACGTGTGTGCCGTCACGGCGGCCTTGCTGAACGGTTCACACCGCCCCCCGGGCGGGGCATTCACACTCCGGTGAGTCTGCTAACTTGGCCCGCCGCGCTGCCTTGCAGCGCATTCGTCGAGACCTGTCCGCTCCATGTCTTCCTCCGGCACCACTTCCGGCCGCATCCTCGTCGTCGACGACCAGCCCGCGAACCTGCGTGCGGTCAGCGCGCTGCTCACGCGCCAGGGCTACGAAGTGCTGACTGCCGGCCACGGCGAGCAGGCGCTGGAGATCGCCAGCCACCGCGTCCCGGACCTGTTGCTGCTGGACATGATGATGCCTGGCATGGACGGCTTCGAACTGCTGGGCAACCTGCGCCAACGCCCCGAATGGCAGCGCCTGCCGGCGATCTTCCTCACCGCCGCGCAGGATCGCGAGCTGCTGCTGCGCGCCTTCGATGCCGGCGCGGTGGATTACGTCACCAAGCCGTTCATGCCCGAGGAGCTGCTGGCCCGCGTCAACGCGCATATCGGCCTGAAGCTCACCCGCGACCGGCTCGAGCGCGTCGCCCACGAGCGCCAGGAGCTGGTCAACCTGGTCGCGCACGACCTGAAGAATCCGTTGAGCAGCGTGCTGTTCGCCAGCGACGTGCTGCGCAACAATGCCTGCAAGCCCGAACGCGTGCCGCGCTACCTGGAGATGATCCATGAGAGCGCCGGCGATGCGATCGGCTACATCCGCCGTTACCTGGAGTTGCAGGCCACCCACAACGCCGGCTCCCCGACCGTGGGCTCGGCCTGCCTGCGCGATGTCGTCGGCTGGCTGGTCGACCGCTACGAACTGCAGCTGGAAAGCCGCGGCATGCGGGTCCAGGTGTCGGGCCACAACCTCGGTGGCCGTGTCGCGATCGACGAGCGCGTGCTGCGCCAGGTCGCCGAAAACCTGATCAGCAATGCGATGAAGTACGCGCCCGGCAGCACGATCGAGCTGACGATGCGGATCGGCTCGCCGGGCTACCTGCAGCTGCGGGTGGAAGACCGCGGCCCCGGCATTTCACCGATGCGCCAGCGTGAGTTGTTCAAGCCGTTCACGCGCCTGGGCGACGGCGAGCCGGACGAGAACTCCAGCGGCCTGGGCCTGTCGCTCGCGCGGCAGATCGTGACCGGTGTCGGCGGCCAGCTGTGGTACGAGGATCGGGAAGGCGGCGGCGCGCGCTTCGTGCTGGAGCTTCCGGTCGCGCAGGAAGCAGTCGCCGAGCCGAGCTGCTAGGCGCGATTGCGCGGCCCGGGATCGCCTCGTTGCGCTGAAGGGTGCACGCGCCCGGCGTCGACCACCAAAGGCGTGTGCATCGCCGCGTTTCGCGTGTCCCACTCGCCGCCACCAGCTTCGTCGTGGCGATGGCGTGCCGCGCACGCAGGCCTAGCCGCCCGACACCGCCGGGGACGCCTGGTTGGCATCGGTGCGCGCAGCGCGCATGCGTTGCGCACTGGACGATCCGGTGCCGTCGGTATGGGAGTCGTCGGCAAGGCTGTCCATCCGCCGGGCATCGACCTGCTGCGATGAGCCGTTGCGCAGCGCCTTGCCCGCCTGCTGCTTGCCGCGGCGGCGGCGCGCGGCGTACCACAGCAGGCCGGCGCCGGCGGCGGCCGCGACCAGCAGGGTCGGATTGCGGCGCGCGAACTTCGTCGCCACCCGCGTGCCGCTCTTCACCGCGCCCAACGCGGTGCCGGTTTCCATCCAGTGCATCGCGCGGTCGGGCACCTTGTCACGCAGGCTGTCGCCGACCTGCAGGGCCAGGGTCTTGGCCCGCTCGGGCAAACGTTCGAATCGCGTGTTCATCTCGGCCTCGTCGCGGTGGACTGGCCGGCAGTGTGTGCAGCGCGGCGTTCAAGGCACGTGAGGCGGCGGGCCGCCGGCGCATTCCAGCCGCGGCGCCACGCGCGGCATTCAGGTTCCGCGCGGCTTGGCGCGATGGGTCGGCGTGGCATTCCACGGATCCTCCGGCCACGGATGGCGCGGGTAACGCCCCTTCAATTCCCGGCGCACTTCCGGCCACGTGCGCTCCCAGAAACTGCGCAGGTCCTGGGTGACCTGCAACGGGCGGCCTGCCGGTGACAGCAGGTGCAGCGTCAGCGCGATGCGGCCGTCGGCGATGCGCGGGGTTTCGGCCAGGCCGAACAGTTCCTGCAGCTTGACCGCCAGCACCGGCGGCTGTGGCAGGCCATCGCTGTCGATGGCATAGCCGATCGCGCGCGCCATGCCCGACGGCACCACGATCTGCCGCGGCGCGAGCGCGTCGATGCGCTGGCGTTGCGACCAGTCCAGGCGCGACTGCAACGCATTGGCCAGGTCCTCGGCGCCGAGCGCATCCAGCCGCGTCCGGCCGGCGAATGCCGGCAGCAGCCAGGCGTCCAGCGTCGCCAGCAACGCGGCATCGTCCAGCGCGGGCAGCGCCGCATCGCCATTGGCGCATTCGGGCAGCCAGCAGCGCAGGCACTGCACGCGCGCGCGCCACTGCTCCAGGGCCGGCGTCCATGGCAGCACCTCGAGTCCCAGTTCGCGCACCGCGTCGGTCAGCGCGCGCGCGGCCTGCGCGGGATCGACCCGCCCGGCCGGACGCGAATCCAGCACGATGGCATCGAAGCGCTGCTCGCGCCGCGCAGCCAGCGCGCGCCGTTGCGGATCCCAGCGCACCACGTCCTCGTCGGCGAAGCGTTGCGGGAACGCACGACGCACGGCCGCCTCGTCGAGCGGCGCGCCGCGCAGCACCAACGCGTCGCGCGCTTCGTCGCGCAGTTCGGCCACCACGATCCACGGCTGGCCGTACAACGCGCTGTCGTCGAACAGGCGCGCGCTGCGGCCATTGGCGAGCTGGTAGCGGCGCGGGTCGACGGGGTGCTGGCGCGCGATGCGGTCGGGGAAGGCATGCATGAGCCGCTCGCCCAGCGCGTGCGCACCCGTGTCCGGCGGCGCGGCGGCGTCGCCGTGCAGGCGGCGCCGCCATTGCCGTGCGGCGGCGTCGATCGCGGCCAGTGCGCCGCGATGCGCATCGCGCGGGACGCAACCGGCACGCAGCGCCGCCAGTGCCTGCCAGCGATGGGCCAGCGCATCGCTGCGCACGCCCGACAGTGGATCGCGCGCTTCCAGCAACGCCGCCAGGTCGCAGGCGAGCGCGCGCTCGCCCGGCGTGGTCGCCGCGAGCAGCATCGCCGCCAGCCGCGGATGCGTGCCCAGTTCCAGCATGCGACGCCCGCGCGCCGTGATCGCGTGCTGCGTGTCGAGCGCGCCCAGGCGCTGCAGCAGGTCGCGCGCGGCGGCCAGCGCGCCCGCCGGCGGCGGATCGACGAAGCGCAGCGCATCGCTGCCCCAGGCGGCGAGCTCCAATGCCAGCGAAGCCAGTTCGACCTGGACGATTTCCGGGCGCCGCTGCGGCTCCAGGCGCTGCGATTGCGGCCACAGCCGATACGCCCAGCCCGGGGCGACGCGGCCGGCGCGGCCGCTGCGCTGGTCGGCCGAGCTCTGCGCGATCGCGACCGTCTCCAGGCGCGAGAAGCCGGAGTTGGGATCGTGCCGCGGCTCGCGCGCCAGGCCGGCGTCGACCACCACGCGCACACCGGGCAGGGTGACGCTGGATTCGGCCACGTTGGTCGCCAGCACCACCCGCCGGCGCCCGGCGGGATCGGGTTGCAGGACGCGCGCCTGCTGCTCGAGCGCAAGTTCGCCGTGCAGGGCGAGGACATCGATCACACCGCGGGTGGCGACGTCGTCGTCCAGCGCGGCGGCCAGCGCCGTCGCGCTGCGCGCGATCTCGCGCTGCCCGGGCAGGAACACCAGCACGTCGCCGGGGTGCGCGGCGAGGGCGTGCAAGACGCTGCGCCTGACCTGTGCTTCCAGCGACTCGTCGCGCCGCACCGCGACGTGCGCGATCTCGACCGGGTAGCTGCGCCCGGCGCTCGCCAGTCGCGGCGCATCCAGCCAGTCGGCCAACCGCGCGCCGTCGAGCGTGGCCGACATCAACACGATCCGCAGGTCCTCGCGCAGCGACGCCTGCACGTCCAGCGCCAGTGCCAGGCCGAGGTCGCCAGGCAGGTGGCGCTCGTGGAATTCATCGAACAGCAGCGCGCCGATGCCACCCGGGCCGCTGCCACCGAGTTCCGGATCGTCCTGCAGCATGCGGGTGAGGATGCCTTCGGTGACTACTTCGATCCGCGTGCGCGCGGACACCCTGTTTTCGAAGCGGATGCGGTAGCCGACCGTCGCACCCACGTCTTCGCCCAGCTGGCGCGCCATGAAGCCGGCCGCCGCGCGCGCGGCGACCCGACGCGGCTCCAGCATCACGATGCGCCGGCCCTGCAGCCAGTCCGCATCCAGCAGCGCCAGCGGCACCTGGGTGGTCTTGCCGGCGCCGGGCGGCGCTTCGAGCACGAGCCTGGGATGCCGCGCGAGCGACGCGCGCAGCCGCGGCAGCAGTTCGTCGATGGGGAAGTCGGTCACGGCACAAGGATAAGCGGCGACCAGCGTTTGGTAGGAGCGGCTTCTCGCAGGGGCGGCTTCAGCTGCGAGCTTTGCGATTGCTCCCCCACAGGAAGGCTCGCGGCTGAAGCCGCTCCTACGTGGGGCGCAATGTCGCGGTTGGTAAACTGCCCGGATGCAACTCATCGACATCGGCGCCAACCTCGGCCACGAAAGCTTCGACCACGACCTGGCGGCGGTGCTGCAACGCGCGCGCGACGCAGGCGTCGAACAGATGGTGGTCACCGGCGCCTCGCGCGAGGGCTCGGCCAAGGCGCTGCAACTGGCACGGGCGCATCCGGGGCTGCTGTACGCGACCGCCGGCGTGCATCCGCACCACGCCGTCGAGTACACCGACGAATGCGAAGCCGAGCTGCGCGCGCTGCTGGTGCAGCCCGAGGTAGTCGCGGCCGGCGAATGCGGGCTGGATTACTTCCGCGACTTCTCGCCGCGCCCGGCGCAACGGCGCGCGTTCGAGCGGCAACTGCAACTGGCGGCGGACCTCGCCGTGGACGGGGTCAGCAAGCCGTTGTTCCTGCACCAGCGCGACGCGCATGCCGACTTCATGGCGGTGCTACGCGCATTCGACGGCCAGATCGGGCCGGTGGTGGTGCATTGCTTCACCGGCAGCCGCGAGGAACTGTTCGCCTATCTCGACCAGGACTGGCATGTCGGCATCACCGGCTGGCTGTGCGACGAGCGCCGCGGCCAGCACCTGCGCGAACTGGTCAGGCACATTCCGGCCGACCGGCTGCTGATCGAGACCGACGCGCCCTACCTGCTGCCGCGCACGGTCAAACCCGCGCCCTCGCACCGCCGCAACGAACCGATGTACCTGGCGCACATCGTCGCCGAGCTCGCGCGCGATCGCGGCGAGGACGTCGCGGTGACGGCGGCGCGGACCACGGCCAATGCACGTCTTTTTTTCGGGTTGCGGTAGGGCGGGTTTCAACCCGCCGCGCCCTCCCGCGGCCGCCCTGGCAGCTTGAAACCCGCGGACGGAATTCTCCGTGCGCGAATCAGCGTCCAACCCGGCGCGCGCAACGGTCGTTGCGCGATGGCGGGTTGAAACCCGCCTACGCTCAGCTGCGCAGGCCGACACCGCGCTTGAGCAGCCACAACGCCAGCGCGCCGAGCACCGCGGTGAAGGCGGCCATCAACCCGTAGGCGACCCACAGCGGAACGTCGCTGACACCGAGCAGTCCGTAGCGGAAGGCATTGACCATGTAGAAGATCGGGTTGGCGTGGGTCATCGCCTGCGCCCAGCCGGGCAGCAGCTTGGCCGAATAGAACACGCCGCCCAGGTACGTCAGTGGCGTCAGCACGAACGTCGGCACGATCGCGACGTCGTCGAACTTCTTCGCATACACGGCATTGATGAACCCCGCCAGCGAGAAGATCGTGGCGCCCAGCAACACCGTGCTCAGCGTGACCAGCGGGTGCGGGATGCGCACGGCGGTGAACAGCATCGCGATCAGCAGCACGATGATCCCGACCAGCAGCCCGCGCAGCACCGCGCCGGCGACGTAGCCGCCGAGGATCACCCAGTTGGGCATCGGGCTGACCAGCAGTTCCTCGACGTGGCGGCCGAACTTGGCGCCGAAGAAACTCGAGGAGATGTTGGCGTAGCTGTTCTGGATCACCGCCATCATCACCAGGCCAGGCACGATGAAATCCATGTAGCCGATGCCATCCATGGTGCCCACGCGCGAGCCGATCAGGCCGCCGAAGATCAGGAAGTACAGCGTCATCGTGATCGCCGGGGGCACCAGCGTCTGCGCCCAGATGCGCAGGATGCGCGCGACTTCGCGCCGCGCGATGGTGCCCAGCGCAACCCAGTTGCGGCGCGTCGTGCTCGAGGTGGCGAAGTCCCGTGCGCTCATGCCGCCTGCTCCCGCCTGGCAGCGGCATCGTCGCCGGTCAGGCGCACGAACAGTTCCTCCAGCCGGTTGGACTTGGTGCGCATCGAACGCACGCGGATTCCGGCGGCATCGAGGGTGGCGAAGACGCGGTTGAGGTCCATCGCGCGCGGCATTTCCAGGTCCAGGGTGTGGTCGTCCATGGCCACCAGCGCGGTGCCTTCGATCACCGGCAGCGCGGCCGGCAGCGAGCCGTCGATGTCGAGCAGGAAGCCTTCGACATCGAGCTTGGCCAGCAGCGCGCGCATCGGGCCCTGCTCGACGATGATCCCGCGGTCGATGATCGCCAGGTGGCGGCACAGGTTCTCGGCTTCTTCCAGGTAATGCGTGGTGAGGATGATGGTGGTGCCGCTGGCGTTGATCTCCTTGAGCGTCTTCCACATGCCGCGGCGGATCTCGATGTCGACGCCGGCGGTGGGCTCGTCCAGGATCAGCAGCCGCGGCCGGGTCATCATCGCGCGGGCGATCATCAGCCGGCGCTTCATGCCGCCGGACAGCGTGCGCGACATGCTGCGCGCCTTGTCCCACAGCTGCGCGCGCTTGAGCTCCTCTTCCGCGCGCGGCAGGGCCTCGGCGCGCGGCACGCCGTAGAAGCCGGCGTAGTTGACCAGGATGTCGAGCGGCTGCTCGAACATGTTGAAGTTGATCTCCTGCGGCACCAGCCCGATCAGGCGCATCGCCGCGTCGCGGTCGGCGCCGATGTCGACGCCGAACACGCGCACGTCGCCGGAGCTCTTGTTGACCAGCGAGCTGACGATGCCGATCAGGGTCGACTTGCCCGCGCCGTTGGGCCCGAGCAGGGCGAAGAAATCCCCCGGCCGCACGTCCAGCGACACGCCCTTGAGCGCCTGCACGCCGGTGTCGTAGGTCTTGCGCAGGTCATGGATGGACAGTGCCGGGATCGCGGGCGCTGGAGTCGCAGCCGCTGGGGCCGCGCGCGCCGTCGTTGCACCCGCCGAGGCGTCGGCGCCGCTATCGTTGTCTTGGGTCATATGCACCTGGGCCGCAGCCGTCGCGGCGATCCCGGTAGTATAGGCGGCCCGCGTCGGCGTCCTGCCGCGCTTGTCACAGGCTCCGCAGACCGCTCGTGGCCATCACGCAATTCCCGCTCAAGCTGGTCGGCCGCCGGATGCTGGCGCCAAGCGTCGCCCACCTGTCGTTCGTGCGCGCCGATGGCGAGCCGCTGGACTTCATCCCGGGGCAGTTCCTGCAGGTGCACTTCCAGTACGCGGACGGCACCGCCGCCAAGCGCAGCTATTCGCTGGCGACGATCCACGACCACGCGATGGGCCCGGGCGACGCGGTGGAGATCGCGGTGAGCTATGTCGCCGGGGGCGCCGCGACGGCGTTGTTCGAAGGCCTCGAGGAAGGCGGGCTGGTCGATGCCAGCGGCCCCTACGGACGCTTCTGCCTGATGCCGACGGATGCCAATCGACGCTACCTGCTGATCGCCACCGGCACCGGCGTCACTCCCTATCGCGCGATGCTGCCGCTGCTGGAACGGCAGATCGCCGAGCGCGAGCTCAAGGTGGTATTACTGCAGGGTGCGCGCACGCCGGCCGAGCTGCTGTACGGCGACGAATTCCGGGCCTTCGCCGACCGCCATCCACAACACTTCCGCTTCATCGCCTGCCTGTCACGCGAGCTGCCGGCCAGTTCGCCGTCCCAGCCATTGCATCCGGACGTACGCCACGGCTACGTGCAGCAGTTCCTCGCCGAATTCGCGCCACGGCCCGACGACGACATCGCCTACCTGTGCGGCAATCCGAACATGGTCGACGCCTGCTTCGAGGCACTCAAGGGCCACGGCCTGGCGGTACCGCAGATCCGGCGCGAGAAGTACGTCAGTTCGGGCGTCGCCAAGCGCTGATCCGCCTTCCTCCCCGGCCGCCTGGGGCTAGGCGCTCTCCCTGCGGCACAGCCACAACGCCGACACCAGGTACAGCGTCGCACCCAGGCCCATCGCCAGCAGCAGGGCGTGCTGTTGCAGCTCGGCCATGCCGCCCCGCACCGCCATCAGGGTATAGCTCCACGGGTAGAACACCCAGTACTGCGAACTGCCAATCTGCACGATTCCCATGGTTGCGATCATGCCCATGGCCAGCGGGGGCACGACGCTGGGGAAGCGCCAGCTGATGGCATGCTGGATAACGAGCACCGGCAGGCATGCGAGCGGGATCTTCAGCATCGCGAAGGCGGCGCCGCCGGCAAATGCCTCCACCGTGGGGTAGCCGGCAATGCCGAGGATCGCGATCGCGAGGGCGACCAGCGCCGCCAGCAGCAGGCTTGCCGCGCCAACCAGCAGCCACGCGGTCAGGAACTTGGCCAGGTACAGCTGCCCGCGCTGGATTGGCAACGTCAACATCAGCCGCCAGGCTTGGTTCCTGTGTTCGGCGCCGTTGACCAGGCAGGTGATCAGGGCGATGTACAGCGGGAGCATGAAATAACTCCACACTGCGGTGACGGCGCCCCAGAGCATCGTCCACGTCGCAGGCTTGAACGCCGATGGCCCTGTCTGCTTCAGCGTCACGCCGAACACCAGCAACACGACCATCAACGGACAGGCAAGCGTGACCAGCAATGCCAGCGAGCGGCGCAACTTGATCGCTTCCACCCGAAGCAAGGGCAGCATCATCGCGCGCTCCTTGCGGTAGCCGCGGTACCCAGGAACCACTGTTCGAGGGATGGCGCGGCGTAGGCGGATTCGAAGAGGTCCAGTCCGGCCTGGACCAGGCTGGCATTGACCCGGCTGGCCTCGCCACGTGCGATGCCATCGACCAGCATCGTGTTCGGCCCTTGCCGTTGCACCCGGTAGCCTTGCTGCGCCAGCAGGGCGCTGCCCTTGTCCGCATCGCAGACGGTCAGCGAGAGCGCGCCGGCCAGCGAACGCGTCAGTTCATGGATCGAGGTCTGCAATCGCACGCGGCCGTTTTCCAGCAGGGCCAGGTGGGTCGCGGTTTTTTGCACTTCATCCAGCTGATGGCTGGCGAAGAATATGCTGCAGCCGACCACTTCGGGCAGGCTGGCCAGCAGCCGCCGCACTTCCTGGATGCCTTCCGGATCCAGGCCGTTGGTAGGCTCATCGAGGATGAGCAGTTGTGGTTGCCCTAGCAGCGCGTGCGCCAGCGCCAAGCGCTGTTTCATCCCAAGAGAATAATGTTCGATGCGCAGCTTCCGCTCCGCGTGGAGGCCGACGATCGCCAGCACCCGGTCGATCTGCGACCTGGGCAGGCGCTTGAGCGCGCAGCCGATCGCCAGGAACTCGTTGGCGTTGAGGTTGGGATAGGCGCTGGGTGCATCGACGATGCAGCCGACCTGCGCCAGGATGTCCCGGCGCTGGCGACGGATGTCCTTCCCCAGCACGCAGACCCGACCGCGGTCGGCGCCCAGCAGCCCGACGATCAGCCGGATGGTGGTGGACTTACCCTGTCCGTTATTGCCGAGGAAGGCGAAAATACTGCGCGCCGGGACCGACAGCCTCAGGTCCTCGAGCACGGGTCGCTGGCCGAAGGCCTTGTGCACGCCTTCCAGTTCGATGACGGTCTGTGCCATGGTCTTCCGTGAAGTTAGTAGGCGGGCAAGGTCTGGCGCAACGCGTTGTTCCGCCGTTGCACGGTATGGCTGGCCGAGATGATGGTGCGGTCCTGGCGTTGCAGCAACGTGCTGATGTGATCGGCTCCAACCTCGTCGATGTTCGCCAACGGCTCGTCCAGCAGCAACAGGTCGCGGTCCGAAGCCAAGGCGGCCGTGAGCGCCAGCAACTGGCGTTGCCCACCCGATAGCGTGGCGCCGCCGTGCGGCAGCGGGGTGTCGTAGTGCATGGCCAATGCGTCGACCACCACGTCCAGGCCGGTCAGCACCGCCGTTTCCAGCAGGCACTTGCGGGTGGCGCCACCGGAGAGGATGCGCAGGTTCTCCATGATCGTGCCGGCGAAGATCTGGGTGAACTGCGGCAGGTACAGCAGCCGTTGCCGGGCACGGTCGGGGGCGAGGCCGGCGATGTCGACGGTGCCGCGCTCCGGAACGTAAAGGCCCGCCAGCAAGCGCAGCACCGTGCTCTTGCCGCAGCCAGAGGGGCCCTGGAGGACCAGCTTGGTGCCGGCCGCCAGTTCCAGGTGGTAGTCCCGCAGCACGTACCGGCCGTCATTGCCATAACGGAACCAGACGTCAGTGAGGACGATCGGCCGCGACAGCCTTCGCGCCGGGCCTGGTGCCGCGCGCGGCAAGGGCGGCATTGAAAACAACTCGGCCGTCCGCGCCAACTGCGGCTGGAGCACCAGCAGCGCCAGCCCGGCGTCCACCATGCCCGACATCGCGCGCAGGAAGGCATCGCCCAGGAGCAGGAAGCCGAACAGCGGCCCCAGTCCGAGCTCGCCATGGAGCACGCTGTATCCCCCCCAGACAAGCATGGTCACCGAGAAGGCCTGGCGGGTGAAGTCCATCCCCACCTGCGGCAACAAGCCGATGCGCTGGCGGCGCAGGGTGAAATCCAGCTCGCGGCCAAAATACCGCAACCAGCGGGCGTGGCTGGCCCGCTCCGCCCCCGCCGCCTTGATGGTGCGTACACCGGCGATCAACTCGGTCAGGTAACCGCGCTGGCGCGCCTGCGCCTTGACCTCTTCGCGTTGCTGGCGCGCCTGCGCACGACCGGCCGCGAATGCCAGCAGTGCCATCAGCAGCGACGCCAGCAGCATCAGGACGGTGGGTGCCCAGAGTTTCACTCCCATCGCGATCAGGTAGCCGATGACCAGGGTGCCGTCGACCAGGGTGCCGAGCGCGCGTTCGGCAAACAACGTCCGGGCAACGGAGATGCCGGAAAATGCCTGCAGGAATTCGCCCGTGGTGAACTGTTGCAGCTGCGCGAACCGCAAGCGCAGCACGTGGTCGAGAAAACCGCGCTTGACGGTGACCTCCAGCCGGGTCATCGCGAACAACACCACCCGGTCGCGAAACCAGGTGATGGCGCCGGTGAACACGGCGGCCATCACCACGCTTGCCGCCGCCAGCCGCAACAGCGAGGTCGCCCCATCCGGAAGCGCCCGCCCGAGGACGAGGCCCGACAGCTCCGGACTCACCAAGACGAGCAACTGCAGCGGAATGGCGGCCAGCGCCACGCAGGCGAGCGGGCGGCGATGCTGCAGTGCCAGCCGCCAGGCTCGCCCCCACAGGGTGCAGTCGTCGGGCAGCCGCGGCAGCAATTCGATCGCCATGCCGGAAAGGGATGCTGCAAGCGCGTCGCTACCGGCCTGCCACACCCCGCCCTGGCCTTCGAGGATGAACTGGCGGCGACCGCTGCGCGCGCGCAGGACCAGCCAGGCCTCATCGCCCGTCTGTACGAGCGCGGGCACGTCGAGGCTGTGCAGGCGGCCCGGATCGATCCGAACACAATGGGCCGGCAGGCCGTGGAATTCCAGCAGCGGCAGCATCGCCTCGGCGGCTGTCTCGCCACGCCATTGTTCCTGCAGTTCGACCAGCGACGTTTCCGCCGAGCCGGCGAGTGTCAGCAGGCGCCATGTCGCGACGTCGGCGGGCAATCCCTGCCATGAGGACCCCGCGTTCCGGGACTCAGGCATGGGCCGCCTCGTCTTCCAGTCCATGCACCAGGTCGCGGAACCGTCCTTCCTGGTCCGCGAGCGTGGCATAGGTCCCCTGCTGGACCAGTCGACCGGCGTCCAGGACCAGGATGCGGTCGGCGTCCTTCACCGTCTGCAATCGGTGGGCGATCACGATCCGGGTGCACCCCAGGCCGGCGAGGTTGGCGTGGATCCGCGCCTCGGTGGGCAGGTCGAGGGCGCTGGTGGCCTCGTCCAGCAGCAGCAGCGCCGGCTGATGGGCCAGCGCGCGCGCCAGGCTCAGGCGCTGGCGTTGTCCGCCGGACAGCAGGTTGCCATTCTCGCCGACACGGCTGGCATAACCCGCGGGCATGGCATCGATGACGTCGTCCACGCACGCCAGCCGCGCCGCATGCCGCAGCCGTTCCAGCGGCAGCCCGGGCGCGTTGAGGGCGAGGTTGGCGCGTACCGTGTCGTCGAACAGGAAGGTGTCCTGCAGTACGACCCCGATCTGGCCGCGCAACGCCGGCAGATGCAGGCGGCGCAGGTCGCGACCATCGAAACGGACACTCCCGTGGGTGGGCAGGTGCATGCCCAGCAACAGCCGGGCCAGGGTGGACTTCCCGGCGCCGGACCGGCCGACGATCGCGATCTTCTCGCCCGGCTGGATCGCCAGCGAAATTCCGTGCAGCACCCACGGCGACTGGGCGTCGTAGCGGAAGCTGACCTCCTCCAGTTCGATCGCGCCGGCCAGTCGGCCCGGGTCTTCGTCGCCGGATTCCTCCACCGGTGTTTCCAGGACATCGTCCAGGCGCCGCAAGTGCGTGCCCAGCAGCTGCAGGTCCATCGCCGCGGCGGTCAGCGATTCCAGCGGAGCCGTGAACAGTCCCTGCAGGGTCATGAAGGCGGCGAACACCCCCAGCGTCATTTCCCGGGCCAGCACCGCCTGCCCGCCGACCCACAACACCGACGCCATGACGCAGCCGCTGAGCACGCCGGTCAGCTGGGCGGCGTTGACCTCAAGGTAACGACGCTGCACGCGGCGATTGGTGGCCTGCACCATCGCGCGATGCCAGCGATCCAGCACGCGGTGTTCGGCGCCCAGCGCCTTGGTGGACTCCAGCCCGCTCAATGCGTTGACCAGGGCACCTTCCTCATTGCCGCTACTGGCAAGTTCCCCCGCCATCAGGCGCCGACTGCGCTGTCGCAGCGCGAGCAGTTGGCCCACCCGCAACAACCCAAGCCCGATCACGATCAGGCCCAGCTTCCACTCGAATGCAAGCATCAGCAGCGCGTAGCCGAGCAAGGTCGACAGATCCAGCAGCGCGGAAACGGACTGGCTGCCGAACAATGCGCGCAGCACGGTATTGGCCTGCACCCGCTGCACCAGGTCGCCAGCTTCGCGTTGCAGGAAGAACCCCAGCGGCAGGTGCAGAAGGTGATCGAGGAAGCGGCCCATCAGGCTCAGGTCCATCGCGTTCTGCAGACCCTGCAGGACCCAGTTGCGCACCAGGCCGAGCGCGACCCGCGCCAGCACCGCCATTCCCATTCCGAAAGCGAGGCCCCAGAGCCACTGTTCCTGATGCGGGGCGATCGCGCGGTCGAGCAGGATTTCCACCGCCAAGGGAAACACCAGTCCCAGCAGCTGCAAGGCCAGTGAAGCCAGCACCAACTGGAGCAGATTGGGGACGTATCGCGACAACAGCGATCGGTAGCGGGCCAGGCTGGGCCGGCTGGCGGCACGCGGGCGGAATTGGGTCGACCGCTCGAAAGTCAGCGCGACACCGGTGAAGTGGCGGCCGACGTCGTCCAGCCCGATCGTGTGGCGGCCGGACCGGGGATCGACGATCACCGCGCTGCGCGCGCCCAGGCGCTCCAGCACCACGAAATGATTGAAATCCCAATGCAGGATCGCCGGCAACGGCAACGTGGCCAGTCCGGCGACGTCCCGGATCTGGCGTCCTTCGCTGAGCATTCCCAAAGCGCGTGCCGCATGAACCAGGCCCAGCGCATTGGCGCCGTCGCGCGACACGCCGCAGGATCTGCGCAACTCGGCCAGCGGCACGTGGTGGCCGTGGCAGCCGAGCACCATGGCCAGGCAGGCCGCGCCGCATTCGGCCAGCTCCATCTGCGCGATGAATCCGACCTTCCTGCGTGCGGCCCGGCCTGCACGCCGCTCCGCCTGCCTGGTCACCTGAACCATCGCGCCAAGGGCTTCAACAGCATCGTGATCGGGCGCTGGTGGCGCAGCATGAAGCGGACCTGCATCAGCATGCCGCTGCGCAGCCGCACGCCAGAGTTGGTGGCGGCCGAAGCGTCGGTGAGTTCCAGTTCGACCCGATAGGCGGGCTCCCCGAGGCTGCCGTTCTCTCCCAGCGCGTCGCGGACTTCATACGGCGCCGCCAGGTCGTTGCTGATCTTCGCGACGCGTGCCCCGAGTGAACCGAATTCGCCATAGGGAAGCTGCTGCAGTTCCAGCCGCACCGGATCGCCGACCTTCACGAATGCGCGATCCTTCTCCGGCAGGAATGACACCACGCGCAACGGCGTGCCCTTGGGAATGAGCTTGCCGAGCACGCTGCCGGCGGCCACCACATCGCCCGGGCGGACCAGCACGGCGTCGACCGTGCCGGCCTCCGGCGCACGCACGACCGCCTGCCTGAGGTCGAACTCCAAGGCTTGCCGGTTCGACAGCGCGGTCTTGAGCGCCTGCCGTTGCTGCCACAGGTCGGACTCCTGGCGGCTGTTGACGAGGGCCAGTTCCTGGCGCGCCTGCGCGATCCCCTGCTCGGTGCCGGCCAGTTCGCGCGCGGCTCCGGCATAGGCTTCGCGCGCATCGACAACATTGAATTTGCTGACAACGCCGCTGTCGGCCAAGGACTCCAGTGCCCTCCACTTTCTTTCGTAGGCGGCAAGCGACGTGCGCTGGCTGGCGATCTGGCCCTGCATGCCCTCGATGCGCGCGTTGATGCTGGCGACCTGCTGTTCGTACAGCGCACGCTGGCGGCGCGCGACCTCGCCGAAATCCGATTTCAACAGCGTCACCTCGCGCTCGGACTGCATCAGTTGGCCGTGGACAGCGGGCATGTCGAGCCGGAGGACGGTGTCGCCGGCGCGCACCTGCCGTCCCGATGGGGCCTGCACCGATTGCACCGTGCCAGCCACCTGGCTGACGAGCAGGCGCACGCCGTCGCCAGGACGCAGGATGCCCACGGCGCGCGCGTTGACCTCGACCGAACCGACCACCGAGAGGATCAACGCAATGGCCAGCGCGGCAACCACCAGCCACAACAGCCACCAGGTCCATGGCGGGGATACGAGCAGGCGCTCGCGCGCCTCGACCGCGTCGCGCTGGTGTTGGTCACGCGCCTGCGGACGGAACAGGTCTTCGGGCCGCGGATATTCGGGAATCGTCATCGGGTCTGGGCTGTTCACGCTTGCAGTGCATGTCGCCGAAGGCTGTCGACCTTGCCCGACAGCCGGCTGACGCCGCACAGTACCGAGGGAACCTCGCCTGGCCGCGCCATGCGCAAGCACTGGTAAGCGATTCCGGTGAGCCCGGGCATCAATCCCATCGGATGGGAAACCACGGCATTGAGCCGCAGGTCGCCCTGCGCGAGGCGCGCGAGGAGGCGCTCCGCGCGGTCGACGATGACCGGAAGCAGCTGGTCGCCCCCCTCGCATTCGGCGTGGCACAGAAGCAGTTCGAGGCTGCCGAACGCGCCCGACAGCAGCGAGTGGCCACCATCCAGGCCATGGGCCACGGTGGTCTGCACGGCGATGTCGAGGTCTTCGCGTATCCGCGCCGTGTCGATGCCCGCGCGCAGCAGGCCCAGCCGCGCCAGTCCGATGCCAGGTGCGCCGTGGGCCCAGGACACTGCGGCGACCGGTTTGTCCCCGTGCTCGTTGACGACGTATTCGCGGCAGTCGCGCCAGTTGCCGGTTTCGGGCATGAACAGCGTATGTTCGTATTCCAGCGCGCGCAGGCTTGCCTGGCGATAATGTTCCTCGCCGGTGGCCTCGAACAGGCGCCCGAATGCGAGAGCGAATCCCGACGCCCCGTGTGCCAGGCCCGAGAGCGGCTGCGAACTGGTGATCCGCCAGCCATAGCCAGGGATGCCTTCGTGCCGGTGTTCCAGCAGGTGCTCAGCGCTGGCACGCGCCAATGCCAGCGCGCGTGGCGAAGCACCCGCGGCGTGCAGCTCCGTGCATGCAATGATGAAACCCGCGCTGCCGGCGATGACGCCGTAGTTGCCATCGGCGTGCACCAACTGGTCGAACTGCGGATCCTCTAGCAACGCACGCGCCTGGTGGAGGTAGCCGAATTCACACGCCTGCTGTGCCAGCCTGGCAAGCATGAAAATGATGCTGCCCCAGCCGGCGTACAGGCCCAGGGAGCGGATTGCCGAGCCGGACTCGCGCAGTCGTCGCATCAGGTAGTGCAGCGCGCGATTCGACAGGTCGCGGTATTCGATGTTTCCGGTGACGCGTGCCAGCTGCTGGAAGAACAGGATCTCGCCCGGCATGCCGCTGTGCAGGTCGTGGAAGGCAGGCACCAGTTCGAACGCGCTGTTGTCCAGCGCCTTCGACTTGTGCACCAGCCAACTCGCATTCGCGCCGTCGACATGCATCTGGTCGCGAATCTTCTCTCCGATCGATGTCGCAACTTCGACCAGGCGTTCGCGAAGGGGCGCCGCCCCGCCCTCGGTGGCAGCGCGAAGGCCGGGTCCGCGCGCCGGTCGTGGGCGCGGGTCGTGCATGCGGATGGCATTGGCGATCATCCAGCATTGCTGGTTGAGGTCATCGGTGCACAGGCCGTCGATTTTCCTCAGCACCGCCTGCAGGCCACTTTCCTCGAAGAACCCATGGATGCATCCATCATCGGCGTACCAGAGATCGCGGCTGTCGACGCGCGTGCTGAACTGGGGAACATCGCCGCGCTGGAGATCGGCGATCTCAAAATCGACGAAGCGCGCTGCGGTCGGGTAGGTCGCGACGACCGCGCGCAAACGGGCAAAATGGGCCGCACTGGCGTCCGCGCACAGCATCAGGCTGGGGTGCCTGGATTCATTTAGCAGGTGCACGTACGTCGCGGTGTGGCGGAAGATCACCCGGATTTCTGCCTGGGCGCAGGCGTTGACCAGTCCGCGGAATGCGTCGCGTCGCTGCAGGATCGCGCGATACACCAGCGCAAATCCCTCCTGCAGGTTGGCGATGTGGCCTGGACCCACTTGGATCGGCGTGTCGCCCAGCCGCGGGATGTTTTGTCCCCCCGACAGCGCGAGGCGTTCGCGGGTGAAACCAAGCCCCCCTGAATGGTCCTGGACCAGGAGCATGCGCTCCAGCCCGGGCTCGCCGGCGGCGTCGACAATGCCGCCGACTTCGGGAAAGCCGTCGCAGCCGGCAAGGAAACGCGTGGGGAGGATGCCGACTTTCAGCACCGATGCGTCGTAGCGCTCGTTGGCTTCGCCGCCTGCGGTGCGCGTCACCGGGCGGAAGAAGCTCTCCAGATCGACCAGGACCGGCTGCTCCGCGCAGGCGATGATGTTCTCGTAGTGGAAGTCGGTGGCCTCAAGGACATACAACAAGGCCATCAGGCCACCCAGGCGCCGGTAATAGCGGCCGCTTGCCGCCTGGCCGGCAAGGCTGTCATGGCCGATGAACTCGACCCAACCATAGGCTCCGCGATCGATGTGGCGCGCGGAAGTTAATCCAAGGCCGCAGTGCGGATTGAGCCAGTCCAGCAGGAGCCCGAAATGAGAGTCGATCGCCAGGCTTCTTGGCTTGTAGACCAGGCGACGGCCGTCCGCGAACTCGAGCAACGCCACGCTCCGCCCGCCGCGATGCGTATCGCCGACGCCAGTGCGAACCCTGGCGACGACCAGTGGAGCGTCTCCCGGAAGCAGCTGCCTGCGAATTTCCGCTTCGTCGCAACGCCAGCGCTCGGCCAGCAGGGACGATTGCTCGAGCCAGGACGCGCACGCGGCATCCATGGCGCCGCGCAGCACCGGATATCGCCCATGGATGTATTCGCGCACCGCCGCCTGCTCCAGCAGGGAGCAAAAGGCGTCGAACGAAACGTCCGCTTCCACCAGCTTGTACTGGGTCACCAGCACTCGGTGCGTCAGTTCGAACAAGGTGCCGTAGAGGTCGCCCACCAGGTCCCTGGCAAAGGCTTCCCGCGTCGGTTGCGCACCGACGCCCGGGCCCAGGCGCCCTTCCAGCGCTTGCCTGCATTCTTCGGCGCGGTCCCGGAAGAACGCCGAAAGATTCCTTAGATCCATTGCGATCGCATTTGGGTTGTGGGTGCCAGGGCACGACTGGCCGTCCGCATGCATCGCGGCGTCGCATGCCAGGTCACCGCTGCATGTTTGATCGCCGTGTCGCGCGTCGTCGGGGAGGATTCAAGCGCTGGTTCGCATCCAGGCCGCGCCCGCTCCAGTGGCCGTTACGCGTCGGTTCGAGTCGGTGGTCCGGACTCGCCGTCCAACGGTTTTCCGAAAAGGGGAAGAGGTTCTCACCTCTCCCCCGATGAGCGTCAGGCCGATTGCATCTGCGACCACCAGTAGCTCCAGTTGTCGCAACGCGTACCGCCGTTGCACTCGGCGCTGATGGTGGGGAAGTAACCCGAACCGATCCCGCCCTGGATCTGCTGCAACAGATTCTCGTCGATGGCCGGACCGCCCGCGACACGTTGGACCGCGCCGGCATCCTGCTCGGCATTTCTCCACTTGGTGAGGACTTCCATTGCATTCATGCGTAGTGCTCCTTATTTCATTGGTCCAAACAAAAGTTTGCCCGGACTGTTGGACCGGGCGGCGTGAGTAGGAATCAAGCCCGGCGCCCTGTCAATAGAGTTGTGATCACCGGACGGTCGCTGCGCGATGGACCGGCGGCCACCGCGATCGGATGCATTGGATCACCTGCTCTTCGTCAGCGTTGCCACGGTTGCGCGCTGGCGCCCGCGGCTTGCGATCGCCGGTTTCGACAAGCCGCTCCGATGATCACCAGTGCATTCGTCAATCCATTCGTGCTCCGCGCTTCGCGATGGGTGCAGGCGTGCGTGAGCGTGGCGATGTAAAGCAAGCTTGACAGACGCTGTCCCGGCCGCTTATCGTGTGTCAAGTTCACTTGACATCCGAGGCGGCAGATGGAAGCTCGACCGTTGTGCCACGCGCTGTTTGGCCACGCCCTGTTGTGGGCGGCCGCCATCCTCGCCGCCGCCGTCGTCCGCGCCCCCGTCCTGCTGACGCTGGTGCTGCTGCCTGGCCTGGCGGCGACGGCGATGCTGGCGCGGTCACCACGCCTCCGGGGCGCGCGCCCGTGACCACGGCGCGCTGGCTTCCCATGGCGCCGCTCGGTGGCGGCCTGCTGTTGCTGGGTGCCGCGGTGGCAAGCGAAGGCCATCGGCAGGTGCCCGGCCTGGCCCGCGGCCTGCTGTACGGCGTTGCCATCGGCCTGCTGTTGTTCGCGACCCTGCGCGGCTTGCGGGACGGCGCCTGCGATGGCGTCACCCCGACCGCCCGCCGGCGTTACCTGCGCGAACTGGTGCCGGCGATGGCCGCCTACGTAATCGCGGTGCTGCTCTCGGTATGGCTGCTCAAGCGCGTGGACGCGCCGCTGCTGCGGGCCCTGGTCGCGTTGCTGCCGGTGCCGGCGATCGCGCTGGCGATGCGTGCGGTGGTGCGTCGGATCCGGGACTCCGACGAACTGCAGCGCCGCATCGAGCTTGAGGCGGTCAGCGTCTCGGCGGTCTGCGTGTCGATGGGCTATCTCGCCGCCGGCTTGCTGCAGCGTGCGCGCGTCATCGACATCGACGCGAGCGCGGCGATGATCTGGGTGTTTCCGTTGCTGGGGCTCGGCATCGGGATCGCCAAGCTGGTGTTGCGCCGGCGTTACGACTGACGATGGACAGTCGCGTGCGCGAACTGCGCGAGGCGCGGGCGTGGTCGCAGGGCGAACTGGCCGAACGGCTGGCGGTCTCGCGCCAGACCGTCAATGCGATCGAGACCGGCAAGTACGATCCCAGCCTTCCGCTGGCCTTCCGCATCGCGCGGTTGTTCGGCGCGCCACTGGAAGCGATCTTCAAGCCGGGCCCGGATTGAGCGACGACATCGACCCATCACTTCCCGCACCTGCGCGCACGCGCGCAGACCCCGATCATCGACCCGACCTTGGGCACAGGCACCCGGACAAGACATGACACCTTCCCGCAAATTCCGTTGGCTGGCGGCGCTGCTGATCATCACCGCGGCGCTGGTCTATCGCCACGTGCGCGACCAGCCCCACGTTGCCCACGCCACCGCGACCGCGCACCGGGGCACGGCTGCTCCCGCGCCCCGGCGCATGCTCGGCACCCTCGCGTTCACTCCCTGCACGCTGGCGCCGCAGTTCGGGGCAACCAGCGTCGAGGCGCAATGCACCACGTTGCCGGTGCCGGAAAATCCGGACCAGCCGCAGGGACGCCAGGTGCGCCTGCACATCGCCTGGGTGCCCGCCAGCGAGTCGGGCACGCTGGCACCGGACCCGGTGTTCATGCTCACCGGCGGACCGGGGCAATCGGCCACCGAAAGCTACCCGCAGGTCGCGCCGGCCTTCCGCGAGGTGCTGAAGAACCGCAACGTCATCCTGGTCGACCAGCGCGGCACCGGCCAGTCCAATCCACTGATGTGCGAAGACCCGGATGCGGGCGACGATTCGGCCGACGACGCGGTCGTCCTGGATGACGCCGCCAAGGCCGCGCGGGCCCAGCGCTTCGCCGTGCGCTGTCGCGATGCGCTGTCGAAGAGGGCCGACCTGCGCTTCTACACCACCACCGATGCGGTCGGCGACCTGGAACGCGTGCGCAAGGCGATCGGTGCGACCCAGGTCGACCTGGTCGGCATCTCCTACGGCACCCGGGTCGCGCAGCAGTACGCGATGCGCCATCCGACCAGCACGCGCGCGATCGTGCTCGACTCGGTGGCGCCGAACAGCCTGATCCTGGGCAACGATTTCGCCCGCAACCTGGAGCAGGCGCTGGACCTGCAGTTCGGCCGCTGCGGCAAGGTCCCGGCCTGCGCGAAGGCGCTCGGCGATCCGCGCTCGCGGCTGGATGCGCTGATGGCACGCCTGCGCAGCGATCCGCCGCTGGTGCGCTACCGCGACGCGGCCACCAACCAGATGCGCGAGGAGCGCCTGCAGCCGGACGACGTGGCGGGCCTGATGCGCATGTACGCCTACGCGCCGCTGGCCTCGTCGCTGCTCCCGCTGCAGCTCAAGGAAGCGTCCGAGGGCCGTTATGACGGGCTGATGGCGATGTCGAAGATGCTCGGTGGCGCGATGGCCGGGCAGATGATGCTCGGCATGCAGCTGTCGGTGATCTGCAGCGAGGACGCGTACGGCCTGAAGGACAATCCGGACGACGCGGGAACCCTGCTCGGCAACCAGTTCGCCGATTACCTCGGCGCCCAGTGCCAGGTGTGGCCGAAGGGCACGATGCCGGCGGACTTCCATGCCCCGCTGGTGTCGCGCGTGCCGGCGCTGCTGATGAGCGGTGAGTTCGACCCGGTCACGCCGCCGCGCTATGGCGCCGAGGTCGCCCGCCACCTGCCCAATGCGCGCCACCTCGTCGTGCGCGGCCAGGGCCACAACGTGATCGGCGTGGGCTGCATGCCGAAGTTGTTCGGGCAGTTCATCGATACGGCAAACGCCAAATCGCTCGACGCCGCCTGCCTGCAGTCGGTGCCGTACACGCCGCCGTTCACGACGTTCAACGGCTGGGAGCCATGAGCGCCCGGACGGGGGCCTGCTCACTCGGGGCCAGGCAGCGGCCACGCGCACCGGTCGACAGCACGGGGCGGCGCCCTGGTTGCAGGCGACGGCGCATCGCGTGCCCTCCGGGCGACCACCACGAACCACCAATCACGGAACTCCCATGATCACTGCAGAACACCTGCGCAAGACCTTTCCCGGTACCGGCAGGCGCAAGGCGGCGCCGGTGGTGGCGGTCGACGACGTCGGCTTCCAGGCGCGCGACGGCGAAATCACCGGGTTGCTCGGACCCAACGGCGCCGGCAAGACCACTACCCTGCGCATGCTCTATACGTTGATGCAGCCGGAAAGCGGGCGGGTGGTGATCGATGGGTACGACGTCGCCGCCGATCCGGAATACGCGCGCCGCGCGCTGGGCGTGCTGCCAGACGCGCGCGGCGTGTACAAGCGCCTGACCGCGCGCGAGAACATCCGCTACTTCGGCCAGCTGCACGGGATGGCGCCGGAACTGATCGAGGAGCGCACCCGCCAGCTCGCCGTCGCGCTGCAGATGGAGGACTTCCTCGATCGCCAGACCGAGGGCTTCTCGCAGGGCCAGCGCACCAAGACCGCGATCGCGCGCGCGCTGGTGCACGACCCGAAAAACGTCATCCTCGACGAACCCACCAACGGCCTGGACGTGATGACCACGCGCGGCCTGCGCGACTTCCTGCGCCGCCTGCGCGGCGAGGGACGCTGCGTCATTTTCTCCAGCCACATCATGCAGGAGGTCGCCGCCCTGTGCGATCGCATCGTGGTGATCGCGCATGGCCGGGTGGTGGCCGAAGGCTCGGCCGACGAACTGCGCACGCGCACTGGCGAGACCAACCTCGAGGACGCCTTCGTCCAGTTGATCGGCTCGGAGGAGGGCCTGCACGCATGAGCGCCAAGCCGATACCCGCGTTGTGGGTGGTGCTGTTCAAGGAATTGCGCGAACTCTCGCGCGACCGGCGCACGCTGATGCTGGCGCTGATGATGCCGCTGCTGTTCCCGGTCATGATCATCGGCATGGCGACCCTGGCCGAGCATCGCGCGAAGGGACAGATCGAGAAGGAGCTGTCGATCGTGATGGTGGGCGGCGAACACGCACCCAACCTGGTCGCGTGGCTCGCCGGCCAGGGGATCGCGCGCAAGCCGGCGGCGGGCGACCCCGACGCGGCGATCCGCGACCAGGACGAGAACGTCTACCTGCGGATCGAGCCGGAGTTCGCCGCGCACTGGCACGACGGCAAGCCGGCGCTGGTCGAGATCGTGCACGACTCCACGCGCCAGGATGCCAACATCCCGGTCCGGCGGGTCGAGAATGCGCTGGCCAACTACAGCGGCCAGCTGGGGGCGCTGCGCCTGCTCTCGCGCGGCATCAACCCGGGCATCGCCACGCCGCTGGCGGTGTCGCACAAGGACCTGGCGACGCCCGAGGCGCGCCGCAGCATGGCGTTGGCGATCCTGCCGTACCTGCTGCTGCTCAGCGCCTTCCTCGGTGGCGCGCACCTGATCATCGACACCACCGCGGGCGAGCGCGAACGCCAGTCGCTGGAGCCGCTGCTGGCCACGCCGGCATCGCGCGGCGCCCTGGTCAGCGGCAAGATGGTCGCCGCGGCGCTGCTGAACCTCACGGTGCTGGTGCTGACCCTGGTGGCATTGAAATTCGGCGCGCAGTTCGCGCCTGGGATCGGCCACATGATGGATATCAGCGTCCCGGCGATCGCGCGGATGATGCTGATCCTGGTGCCGATCGTTTTCATCGGTACGTCGCTGCTGACCTTCATTTCGGCCGGCGCCAAGACCATGAAGGAAGCCCAGGGCTACATGCCGGTGCTGATGCTGCTGCCGGTCGTACCGACGATGGCACTGCTGGCCAGCCCGGTGAAAGACCAGCTGTGGATGATGACGGTGCCCTTCCTGGCGCAGAACCAGATGCTGCTCAAGGTGATCCGCAGCGAGGCGATCACGCCGCTGGAATGGTCGGTGTACATGCTTGCCGGCTTCGGCCTGGCAGCGGTGCTGTGGATCGCAGCAACCCGCCGCTACCACCAGGAGCGACTGGCGATCTCCGGCTAGCGGCTGGCCCGGCACAAACAAAAAGCCCGGCCGATGCCGGGCTTTTTGTTGTCGTCAGCAAGCGGCGACCAGTACGTGCGATCAACCCCCGGGGTTGAATCCGATCGTGCGGCGGGTGGTGACCGGTGCGGCGATCGGCTGGAAGCGCCAGCGCTTGACGGCCGACAGCGCTTCGCGGTCGAACACCCGCGGCGGGCTGGCACGCACCACGCGCGCATTGCTGACCGAGCCATCGGTGCCGACCGTGAACTCGACCTGGACTTCGCCCGAGGTGCCGTTGCGATAGGCCTCCGGTGGGAAGCGCGGCGCCGGCGTGCTGATCGGCCGCAGTTCGGTCGAAGCCGCGCTCGCCGCAGGCGTGGTGGCGGCTGGCGGCGTGTTCTGCGTCGGCGTGGTGGCGGCCGGGCGGGCCGCGGCGGCGGCGGCACGCTGGGCGGCCGCACGGTCGGCGGCGGCGCGCTGGGCGGCGGCCTGCTGGTCGGCCGCCTGCTGCGCGGCCAGTTGCTGGGCCGCCTGCTG
>NZ_JAANOY010000022.1 GCF_011320095.1 Cognatiluteimonas telluris
GTGGCGCTTGCGCCTGCGCTGCCGGGCGCGCACGCCGGGGCGGGACCGCTCGCCACGTCCGCCGCCGATGCCGGCCTGGCGATCGCCATCGCCCGCGAATCGGCGGCGCGCGCCGCGCTCGACCAGACGCTGCACGTGCAGCGGCGGCTGCAGGAAGACGAGCGCGAACATCGCCAGGCACGCGAGGCCGCGCAACGCGGCAATGGCAGCGAACGCTGCATCGCCGGCCAGAAGATGCGTCGCGTCAGCAACGGCTGGGTGCAGGCCGGATCCTGCTGAGCCGATAGCCGGTACGACTCCGGTGCGCTCCGCGAACCGGACAACGCCTGCTGACGTTGCGTAGCGTCGGGAGCCCGGCCGGCGCCATTGGCTGCCGCATTCCCGGGCCGGCGTCGCGTCGGTCACGCCGGGGAGCGCGCGCAGGGTCGCGATCGCGCAGTGGGCGTCACTTCGACGCGCGCGGTTTCCGGCGGCCGCGGCCGCGCCAGGTCAGTCGTGCCCATCGCATCAGGCCTGCTGCGACGCGGTTCAGGCCCAGGTCTCCCCGTCCGACCAGGCCTGCGATGCCGCGCGACCGGCGGCGATGTCATCGACCACCAGAATCAGCTGGTTGGCGTGGTCGCTGTACAGCACTTCGATGTTGACGCCGGCATCGGCCATGCGCTGGCACAGCAGTCCCAGTTGCCCGGGCACGTCCTGGCGCAGGCGCTGCACCAGCACCTCGCGCACCGCCGACAGGGTGATGTCCGCCCGCGCCAACGCACGCACGGCCGCGGCTTCGTCAGCGTCGGCGACCAGGAAATGCGCCACGCCCTTGCCGCCGACCACCCACGCGCCACCGCCCTCGACGCTGACGCCGGCCTGCCCCAGCGCAGCGCCCATGCGCGCCAGCGCGCCCGGCCGATCGTCCAGCAGCAGCGCAAGATCCTTCATGGCGCCGCCATCGTCGCGTCGGCGGCGCTCACCACCGCCTCGTGCGCGATCGGGAAGTTGCAGGAATTGGCGATGAAGCACAGCGCATGCGCGCGTTCGTGCAGCGCGATCGCACGCTCGACCTGCGCCACGTCGGCGACCACGACGCGCGGGTGCAGCAGCGCCGCGGTGAAGCGTCCACTGCCGTCGGGCGACAACGCCATCGTCGCCGTGGCGTCGTCGCTGTAGGCCAGCACGTTGACCCGGTGGCGTGCGCACAACGCGAGGTAGGACAGCATGTGGCAACTGCTGATCGCCACCAGCAGCAGGTCTTCGGGGTTGTGCCGCGAGGGATCGCCGCGGAAGCCGGGATCCGCCGAACCCGACAGCTCCGGCTTGCCCTGGATCCGCACGCGGAACTCGCGTCCGTAATCGTCGTAGTGCGACGTGCCCTGGCCGCGGTTTCCGGTCCAGGCCAGCGCGGCGGCGTAGTGGTGCGTTGCATCGGACATGGCGGTCTCACCGGGGACGCACCGCCATGCTAAGCCCGGCGCCGCCCGGGCAGGGCCCGCGCGGGCAAAGCTCGCCCGGGCCGTGCGAGGCGGGCGCCCGCCGTCGACGCCCGGTATTGCGGAAGGCACCATCGAGTTCGGGCCCATGGTCGTCGGCAGCACGCCGTCCCAGCGCCCGGCGCGGGTGAAGTCGACCAGGTTCTCGGCGACGTTCCCCCTGGTGTGCTCATGGTTTTCCCCTGGCGACGGAATGTCGCCGCCGCGGTTTATCGGTGATGTGTGCATCCTGCGCCGCCCGCCAAAAGAAAGGCCCCGCCGGAGCGGGGCCCTGTCGACGGCGCCGGTGGCGCGCGCTTACTTCGCCGGCGGTGCGCGATGGCCCGCGCCGATCTCATCCCTGGACACGAAGCCGTCGTGGTTGGCATCCATGCGCGCGAACATCGCCTGCGCGGCGGCCGCATGTTCGGCGGCGGTGATGCTGCCGTCGTGGTTGGCGTCCATCATCGCGTGCATGCCACCCATCCCATGATGGCCACCCCAGTCGCCACGGCCAGGGCCGTCGTCGTCCGTCGCGTGCATCGCCTGCATTTCCGCGGCGGTGACCTTGCCGTCATGGTTGCCATCCATGCGTGCGAATTTCGCGCGCGCCCGGGCCACCGCTTCGGCCTCGGTCAACACCCCGTCCTGGTTGGCATCCATCCTTGCCATGTGCCCGCCACGCATGCCTTCGTGCATGCCTTCGTGCATCCCGTCGTGCATGCCCCCGTGCCCCATGGCCTGGCGCATCGCCTCGTGCCCGGCCTGCATCTCGGCGGTGCCGATGGTGCCGTCGTGGTTGGCATCCATGCGCGCGAACATCGCCTGCGCGCCGGCGGCGTGCTCCTGCGCGGAGAGGCGGCCATCGCGGTTGCCGTCCATGCGCTGGAACATCGCGTCCATGCCTGCCGTGGCGGCGGCTGGCGCGGCGGGCGCCTTCACGTCCTGGGCCCAGGCCGTGGCCGACAGGGCCAGGCCGCCGACCATCGAAAACAGGATCGTCTGGCGCATCTTGCGATTCATTTCAGACTCCGACTGCGGAAAGTCCGGACACCCTGCGCCGCCGGGAATGAGTCGCCGGTAAATATCCGCCCGGCCGGGGCACCGCATTCAGCTGTCGTCCGCCCATCCAGGGTCCGGCCGCGGTCGGTCGCCTGCGTTCCGGGCGCAGCGCCGCAACCAGGCGGCTACAGCGGCCGCCCGCTGGTGAATTCCCGCGCGCGGCCGTCCAGCGGATCCGCGAAGGCCAGCTTGCGCGCCAGCAGCCGCAGTGGCCGCGCGGGATCGTCCGCCACGGGCGAGACGCGCGGATACAGGCGGTCGTTCGCGATCGGCGCGCCGAGCGCGGCCATGTGCACGCGCAACTGGTGCTTGCGACCGGTGATCGGCACCAGGGCGTAGCGCCACGGGCCATCGCCGCGCTGAAGGACGTCGATCCGGCTGTGGCTGTCCGGCGGACCGGGGACTTCGCGCATGCGGAAGAAGGGCTCGCCGCGTTCCAGTCGTGAACTGCGGACGTGCGGAAACTCCAGGTCGCGCAATGCCGGCGCGAGCGCCTCGTAGCTTTTCTCGACCCGTCGATGGGCGAACAACGCGCTGTAGCGCGCGCGACTGCCGGGATCGGCGGAAAACAACACCAGCCCAGCGGTATCGCGATCGATCCGATGCAACGGCACCAGCTGCGGATTGCCCAGCAGCGCGACCAGCCGCGCGAGCAGCGTCTCGCGCACGAAGCGGCCTGCAGGCATTACCGGCAGGAAGTGCGGCTTGTCGACGACGACCAGGTGCGCATCGACGTGCACCAGCCGCACGTCGCCGTCGATCGGTGGCTCGTCCGCCACCTCGCGGAAATAGCGCACTTCCAGCCCGACGCGATGGACGGCATCCACTGCGAGCGCGTTGCCGTCGCCGTCGAGCACGCGTCCGCGCGCGAAGCGGTCGCGCCAACGCTCGCGGTCGATCGCGGGAAAGCGCGCGCACAGGGCATCGAGCACGGTCGCCCACGGCCCCGGCGGCAACTGCAGGCGACTGGGCGGGGTGGAATCCGGCGAAGGCATCGCGGCAGCTTGGCGCGCCGGCGGTGGCTTGCCAACGGGTCGTCGTCTGGCGGCCATCGGCGCGGCGCGATCCATCCGCCAGCCCGTTGGCAGGGTTTGACTGCTTGTTGTCATTTACGCCAGGCGCGGTGCGCCGGATCGTCTGCCTGCCGAATCCTGAAGGACACCGCCATGCGTCGACGCCCCCACCTGCTTGCCTGCGCCCCGCTCGTCGCCGCGCTCGCTTTCGCCTGCACCACGCCCGCGCTGGCGTCCGATGCCGCCACCATTCCCCCGCTCGCCGCGGTCCCTGGCCATGCCACGCTCGAGCACATCGCGCCCTGGCACAGCCGCTTCGGCCGCAGCCGCCCGCTGGTCGCGATCGTCGGCAACAACAGCGGCACCGAACTGGTCGATTTCGTCGTCCCCTACGGCGTGCTGATGACGGCCGACGTCGCCGATGTCGTCACCGTCGGCGCGCATCCCGGACCGCTGACCATGCGCCCGGCGCTGCAGCTGCAGCCGCAGGCGGGCACGCGCGAATTCAACGCGCGCTTTCCCGATGGGGCCGACTACGTGATCGTGCCGGCGGTGGTGGATCGCACCGATCCGGTGCTGCTGGGCTGGATCGCCGCGCAGTACCACCGCGGCGCGACCCTGGTGAGCATCTGCGATGGCGCGCTGGTCGTCGCCGAGGCCGGCCTGTCGAACGGCCACGTCGCCACCGCCCACTGGGCGACCGAATCCCTGCGCGCGCAGCGCTATCCCGGCACGCACTGGGTCAAGGACGCGCGCTACGTCGCCGATGGCCGCATCGTCTCCAGCGCGGGCATCAGCGCCGCGATGCCGACGTCACTGGCATTGGTCGAAGCCATCGCCGGCCGCGCGCGCGCCGAAGCCACCGCGCGCGCGCTCGGCGTGGCCGACTGGAGCCCGCGCCACGACAGCGATGCGTTCCAGCCGCGGTTCGGGGTCAACCTCGGCGCGTTCGCCGCCACCAACTACACCAACCACTGGTTCCATTCGCTGCAGCACGTCGGCGTGCCGGTGGCCGCGGGCGTCGACGAGATCGCGCTGGCGATCACCGCCGATGCGTATTCGCGCACCGGGCGCAGCCACGCCGAGGCCGTAACTGCTGCGCGCGGGCCGCTGGCCACGCGCCATGGCCTGGTGCTGCTGCCCGATCGCGTGGCAGGCGACGGACAGGCGACGGACGTGATGCTGCCGGCGCTGGCGGCCGCACCGCCGGCGAAGACGTTCGATACGGTGCTGGCGTCGATCGCCACCCGCTACGGTCGCCGCACCGCTTACGGCGTGGCACTGGACTTCGAGTATCCCGGCTTCCGACACTGACCGCCCCACCCCGGCACGCCGCGATGGACACCTCCGCCCTCCCGCCCCCGGTTCCGCTGCGCGTGGTGCTGCTGGCCCACGAACAGATGAACCTGCTCGACCTCAGCGGCCCGCTGCAGGCGCTGGCCACGGCGCGGCGCGTGGATGCGCGGCCCGACGGCGACGAGCCCGCCCTGTACGACACCATCGTCGCCTCGGTCGATGGCGGCGTCGTCACCACCAGCTGCGGATTGCCGATCATGACGGTGGCGCTGGCGTCGCTGGACGCCATCGCCATCGACACCCTGATCGCGCCGGGTGGCTGCAAGGGCGATGTGTTCGAAGCGCCGCCGCGGCTGGTGGCGTGGATCGCGCAACGCGCGCCGCAGGTGCGCCGGGTGTGCTCGGTGTGCACCGGCGCCTTCCTGCTGGCCGCGGCTGGGCAGCTCGACGGCCGCCGGGTCGCCACCCACTGGGACTGGGTGTCGCGGCTGGGCGCGCAGTACCCCGGCATCCGCATCGACGCCGACCGCATCTACATCCAGGACGGCAACGTCTGGACCTCGGCGGGCGTCAGTGCCGGCATCGACCTCACGCTGGCCCTGATCGAAGCCGACTTCGGCCACCAGGTCGCGATCCGGACCGCGCGGCAACTGGTGATGTTCATCAAGCGCTCGGGCGGGCAATCGCAGTTCAGCGTGCCGCTGGCCGCGCAGCTGCATGACCGCGGCGACTTCGCCGACCTGCACGCGTGGATGGCGGCGCACCTGGCCGACGACCTCGGCGTCGAGCGCCTGGCCGCGCAGGCCGGCATGTCGCCGCGCAACTTCGCCCGCAGCTATGCCGCCCGCGTCGGCCGCACCCCGGCCAAAACCGTCGACGCCATGCGCCTGGAAGCCGCATGCCGCGCACTGGAAGACACCAGCCTGCCGCTGAAGACGATCGCCGCCGCCACCGGCCATGGCGAGGAGCAGACATTGCGTCGTGCCTTCCAGCGCCAGCTCGGCGTCAGCCCGACCCAGTACCGCGAACGCTTCGCCGCGCGTCCGGCCGCGGCATCCGGTCGCCAGCGCGCCACTCCGGGCGTGGCGTAGGCGCGGCGTAGGCGCTTCGCCCTTGCGGCACGCACGGCCGCCTGCCATCGGCGCAGGCGATTCGCCTGTCTGGCAGCCTTGCTTCCGAAAGCCGAAGCGCGCGGTGCTCAGCGCGGTATCCGCTGGCCCAGGCTCGCCGACGGTGCCGACGGCCGTCGGGCGACGGTGCCTTGCTCCAGCGCCTTCACCAGCAGCTCGGCCGCAGCCTGGCTCGACTTGGGATTCTGGCCGGTGATGAGCTGCCGATCCTGGCGCACGTGGCTGGCCATCGGCGGGCCGTTCTCGACCTGCGCGCCGAGTTCGCGCAGCCGCGTCGACAGCAGGAACGGGACGACGTCGGCAACGCCCGCGAGCTGTTCTTCCTCGTCCGAGAACGCGGTCAGCGTGTAGCCCTCGACCAGCGGTTTGCCATCGCCGCGGCTGACGCCGACGAAGGCCGCCGGGCCATGGCAGACCGACGCGATCGGCTTGCCCTGCGCAAGGAAGTCGGCGAGCACCGCGCCGAGCACCGGATTGTCCGGGAAGTCGAACATGGTGCCATGGCCGCCGGGGATGAACACCGCGTCGAAGTCATCGGCATGCCGCCCTTCCAGCGGATGCGCCTGCTGCAGGCGCTTGCCGGCCTCTTCCCACTCGGGGTGCCTTTCGGCCTCGCCAGCACTGTGCGGATCGATCGGCGTGTCGCCGCCCTTGGGGCTGGCGACGGTCAGCGCGTGTCCGGCGTCGCGCAGCACGTCATGCGGGACCGCGAATTCCTCCAGCCACAGGCCCGTGCCCGAGCCGTTGGGCATGCGCCCGGCGCTGGTGACGATCATGAGGATGTTGGCCATGGTGGGCTCCTGCGCTTGGGGCCACGAAGGATCGCGCACGGCGGGTTAAGCAGAAGGGACGACGGGCGAGCGGCAAAGCGGGCGCCGGGGCGACGAAAACGGCGTTTGTTCCGGACACACCGCAGGTGCACCATCAGCTGCAGTCCGGTCCGGGCTTCCAGGACGCCGACGCATTGGCCTGCCACTTCGACGGCATCGACCCGGAGATCCTCGACCGCGGAAGCTGCCTCGAGGCGAAGTAGCGGAGAACGGTGGTGAAGTCGCTCATCCGTCGCGCCTGTCTCGAAGGAGTTCCTCCATGCAAACAAGTACCTTGGCATGGCCGCGCGTGGTCTTGCTTGGATTGTTGGCCTGCGCAGCGCCCGCCGCGATCGCGTCCTGTCCACCCGTGGGCTGGAGCCAGGCCGGACTGGATGCGCTCAAGGCCGCGGACTTCCACATCGAAGGGTCCGACCGTCGCGCCGCCCTTGCGCTCGGCCTGCTCGATTGCCTGGGCGCACGCAATCCGGCGGTGCGCGACGGCATCGCCTTCGAAGCCTGGTCCACCTGGCTGCGCGCGGGACAACTGGATCAGGAAACGCGACAAGCCGCGCTCGACCGGCTGTTGCCGCGGATCCGTCCGGCCGCGCGCGATGACGACGCGGGATTCTCCGCGCCGTTTGCCGCACTGGTGTTGTCCGGGATCGCCCGCAGCGACCGCGTCGCACCATGGATGATGCCCGACCAGCGCGAGCAGTTGATCGCGGCCGGCACCGCATACCTGGCATCGGTGCGCGACTACCGCGGCTTCGATGCGCGCGACGGTTGGCGCCACGGCGTCGCCCACGGCGCCGACCTGATGTTGCAGCTCGCGCTCAATCCGGCGCTGGACAAGGGCCAGCTCGACCGCATGTTCGCGGCCGTCGCGAGCCAAGTCGCCCCATCGGGCCACGCCTACATCTATGGCGAGCCCGAGCGCCTGGCGCGCCCCGTGTTGTACGGCGCGCTGCGCGGCCTGCACACCGAAGCCGACTGGTCCGGATGGTTCGAAGCGCTGGCAGGCCCCGGCGATGCCGCCAGCTGGCAGGAAGCGATGAACACCCAGGCCGGGCTCACCCGCCGCCACGACCTGCGCGCCTTCCTGCTCGCGATCTACGCAGAGATCGCCGAGGAAACGCGGCCGGAACTCGTCGCCATGCGCCCGGCCGTCCTCGCCGCCCTCAAGCGCGTGCCCTGACACGCGCGCAATCGCCGCTCAGCCACCGGCGTGCCAAAAAGACGCTCTTCGCCGGAGCGGCTCATTTATTCCGTGCCCCCGTTTTGCACACAGCGCACGCGCCAAAAAGATGCGCCGCCCGGCAGCGGGGCGGCGCGTGTAGGCAGCGCGAGCGAATCAGCGCGATGATCCCACCTTGATCCGGCGCGGCTTGGATTCCGGCCGCTTGGGGATCTCCACCTGCAGCACGCCGTTGTGGCCGTGCGCCTGGATCCCTTCCGGGTCGGCGCTGTCGGGCAACGCGAAGCGACGGTGGAAGACGCCGTGCAGGCGTTCGATGCGCGAGAAGCGCCCGTTGTCGCTGCCCATTCCGGCAGGCCGCTCGCCCTTGATCGTCAGCAGCCCGCGGTCCATCTGTACCTCGATGTCCTTGGGATCGACGCCGGGGATATCGGCGTAGAGCACGAACCGGTCGGGCTCTTCGCGGATGTCGACCATCGGCGACCACTGGCTGGTCACCCCCGGCCGACCACCCGCATCCGCCAGGGCAGAGCAAACGCCGTGCCGAAGGTCGATCGATCACACTTCCATTCGCCCGTTTTGTGATCACAACCACGCGCGCAATCCCCAGGCCAGGCCGAGGGCCACGCCGACCAACAGGCCGATCCCGAGGCCGCCGCCTGCCCTCTTGCCGCACTGGTAAGTGAACCTGACCCCGTTTTCGCCCCAGTCTTGATGCGACCGCGCGCTCGGCCCGCCGGGACTAGACTGCGCGCGCGCCTCCTCAGCTGCTCACCGGATGGCCTGCGTGCGTCCAGTCTCCCCTGCCACGGGTCCCGCGCTCTCCGCACCAGTCGGTGCGCCGGTGGACGCGGGACTGGTGCGGCGGTTGCTGCAGGTCGCCCGGGCCTGCGCGCTGCTGGTGGCCACGGTGGGCGTGCTGGTACTGATCGGCTGGCAGGCCGACATCGGGCTGTTCAAGACGCTGCGCCCGGGCATGGGCGCCATGGCCCCCGCGGCCGCCGTGGCGCTGGTGGCGTCCGCCGCGGCGCTGTGGCTGCTGCAACCGCGCTACGACGGCAGCCGATGGGGATGGCTCGGTCGCGCGTTGCCCTGGCTGGTGCTCGCATTCAATGCGCTGACGCTGGCCGAATACCTGCTGCACGTCGACCTGGGCATCGACCAGATCGTCTTCCGCGATGTGCGCCACGAAGTGCAGACCGCTTACCCCGGGCGGATGGCGATCGTCACGGTGCTGGGCTTCTTGCAGTTGAGCTGCGCCCTGGTGCTGATCGGGGTCCGCTCGCGCACCGCGCAGCGGGTCGCGCGGCTGGTGACACTGGCGACCGGCGGGCTGTTGCTGATGGGCCTGCTCGGCTTCCTCTACGGCAAGGCCTCGTTGTATGCGGTTCCCGTCTTCCTCGGTGTCGCCCTGCACCTGCTCCTCGCCCAGCTGCTGCTGGCCGCCGGCATCCTCGCCATGCAGCCGTCGCGCGGCTTTGCCACCCTGCTCGCCAGCGCCGGTGCCGGCGGCCGGTTGTCGCGCCGACTACTGCCGGCCGCCGTCCTGACGCCGCTGGTGCTGGGCTGGCTGCGGCTGCAGGGCGAGCACGCCGGACTCTATGGCGCCGCGCTGGGTGTCGACCTGATGGTCGTCACCATGATCGCGTTCTTTGCCGCGCTGATCTGGTGGAACGCGCGCCTGGTGGACATCGCCGACACCCGGGCGCGGCTGGCGCAGGCCGACGTGCGGCGCAATGCCGAAGAAATGCGCGACCTCTACGAACGCGCCCCCTGTGGCTACCACTCGCTGGATGCCGACGGCGTCTTCGTCCGCATCAACGACACCGAGCTGGCGTGGCTGGGGTATGCGCGCGACGAGGTGGTCGGCAGGCTGCACCTGCGCGAGCTGCTCACGCCGGCCAGCCAGGCGGTCTTCGATGCGCTGTTCCCGGTCTTCAAGACCAAGTACGTGCTGAACGACGTCGAGCTGGAGATGCGACGCAAGGACGGCAGCCTGCTTCCGGTGTCGGCGAGCTCCACGGCGGTGCGCGATGCCTCCGGCGGTTACCTGATGAGCCGGACCACCGTCTTCGACATCACCGAGCGCCGGCGCGCCGAACAGGCGCTGCGCGAAGCCAGCGAGCAGGCGCGCCTGCGCCTGGCGGAAATCGAACAGATCTACCGCTACGCCCCGGTGGGGCTGTTCACCTTCGACCGCGAGTACCGCTTCGTGCGCATCAACGAGCGCATGGCGCAGATCAACGGGTTCGCGCCGGACGCGCACATCGGCAAGTCGATGTGGGACATCGTGCCGAACCTGGCGCCGCAACTCGAGCAGCTCTACCGGCCGATCTACGAGCGCGGCGAGCCGGTGCTCGATGTCGAGATCCACGGCCGCACCGCCGGCGACCCGGACCACGACCACGATTGGCTGGGCAACTTCTTCCCGCTCACCTCCGATGGCGCGGTGATCGGGCTGATCGGCGTGGTGCTGGACATCACCGAGCGCAAGCGCACTGAACAGGCGTTGCGCGAGAGCGAAGCGGCCGTGCGCGCGCTGTCGCTGACCGACCCGCTCACCGGCCTGGCCAACCGGCGCCGCCTGGACGAAGACCTGCGCGGCGAACTGCACCGCGTGCGCCGGTATGGCGGGCAGCTGTCAGTGATCATCGCCGACCTGGACCACTTCAAGCGCATCAACGACGCGCACGGGCACGAGGTCGGCGACCAGCTGCTGCATGCCTTCGCACGGATCCTGCAAGGGCACTGCCGCGACGTCGACCTGGCGGTGCGCTTCGGCGGCGAGGAATTCGTGCTCCTGATGCCCGAGGTCGATGCCGCCGAGGCACGCGCCTGCGCCGAGCGCATCCGCGAGGCCCTGGCGGCGCAGCACATCGCCGCGCTGACGCAGCCCGTCACCGCCAGCTTCGGTGTCGCCGAACTCGGCGCGGGCGAAACCGAAGCCGACCTGCTGCGCCGCGCCGACCAGGCGCTGTACCGGGCCAAGGCGACGGGGCGCAACCGGGTGGTGGTGGCCGAGGCCGCCATCCCGGCGCCGTGACCGGCTTGCCAGGGGCGCGCGCCCCGCTTGGCGCCGGCTGGCCGGGGCGGAGGAAAGCGCGATTGGCCGGGTGTGCTTCAACACCCGACGGCCGTGATCGCCGGGCTAACGACGCACCCTGGCCGCTGTTTTCTCTTCGCCCCGCCGCGGCGGCTATGCTTGCCGGAGCCCCGCCGCACCGAGCCGAGCATGTCCTCGTCCACCCTGCGCTACACCCGTTCCGCGCGCTGGTTCCACTGGCTGGTGTTCGCCGCGGTGGCCCTGGCCTATGCGTTCATCAATTTCCGCGGCGTCTTTCCGCGCGGCACGCCGGCAAGTCGCGTGCCGATGCAGGGACACATGCTGTTCGGCGTCGTCGTGCTTGCCCTGGTCCTGCCACGACTGCTGCATCGCCTGCGCAACACCCCGCCGGCCGTCGTGCCACCACTGGCGGGCTGGGAATCCGTGCTCTCGCGCATGACCCACTTCGCGCTGTATGCCTTCCTGCTGGTGCAGCCGCTGCTGGGGCTGGCCACGGTGTTCGCCAACGGCCCGCTCACGGTTCCATTCACCACGCTGCAGATCCCATCGCCGATGACGCGCGACCATGCGTTGCACGAGCAGCTCGGCGAGATCCACGAGACGATCGGCACGATCTTCTATTACGTGATCGGCCTGCACATCGCGGGCGCGTTGTGGCACCACTTCTTCCGGCGCGACAACACGCTGCGTCGCATGCTGTAGCGCGGCACGGCGCGCGCCTGGTCACACGAACGCGAAGCACCCGTTACCACATGCCCACCCGGCGGCCGTCATGCCTGATAGTTCTCCGGCATTGCCGCTGCCCTCGACTGGAACCCGGATGACCCGCCGTCACTCGCTCGTCCTTGTGCTGGTGTTCGCGCTTGCACCGTTCGGCCTGGCCGCGGCCGGCGCGAAGCCAGGGCTGCTCGACGCCGGACAACGCAGCGCCGTGATCACCACGCTGGCCGGGCAGCTGCACGCCAACTATGTGTTCCCCGAGGTCGCCGACCAGCTGTCGGCCAGGCTCAAGGCCAAGGATGCGAGCGGCGGCTACGCCTCGGCCAGCGATGCCGACGCCTTCGCCAGCGCGTTGTCGCTGGATCTGGTGGCACTCGGCAAGGAGGGTCATTTCCGGGTGACGTACGCGCCGGGCTATCACCCACGGCCAGAGAGCTCGGCGGACGCGGCGCCAGACCCGGAGCAGTTGCGACAGCAGCGCGAGGACGTAGCCCGCCGCGGATACGGCGTGCGACGAGTCGAACGCTTGCGGGGCAACGTCGGCTTGATCGAACTGCGCGCGTTCGGCCCGACGCCGATGGTGGCGCACGCATTGTCAGCCGCGATGACCTTGGTCTCCGGCACCGACGCCCTGATCCTTGACCTGCGCTTCAATGGCGGCGGCGACCCGTCGACCGTCGCCTACCTGCTCAGTCACTTCTTCGTCGAAGGCGACGCGCGCCACCTGAACGACATTTATTCCCGTAGCACCGATACCACCAGGCAGTACTGGACGCAGGCGGCGGTCTCCACGCACTACGCCAAGCCCGTGTACGTGCTGACCTCGGGTTGGACGTTCTCCGGCGGCGAAGAATGCGCGTATGACTTCCAGACCCAGAAGCGCGGAACGATCGTGGGGGAGACCACCGGCGGCGGCGCCAATCCAGGCGACGACTTCGACCTCGGCCACGGCTTTGTGGCCTTCATCCCGACTGGACGTGCGATCAACCCGGTGACGCACACCAACTGGGAACACATCGGCGTGAAGCCGGATATCGCCACGCACGCTGCCGACGCGCAGAAGGTTGCCTACACCACGAGCCTGCGCGCGCTGCTGGCAACGGCTAACGATCCGGACCAGCGCAACGAGTTGCAGGATGCGCTGCACAAGGCAGCGTCGGGCGTCGCCGATGTCGCCAACTACAGCAAAGAGAAAGGATACGCGCCGTAGGTCGCCGCGGAGACGGCCGATGCCATCGATCGCCGGCTTTCAGTGTGCAGGCGCGACGCGGATGTGCACTCTGACCCGGTTTTTCGGTTTTTCTCTGCCTCAGTCCGCGGCCGCAAGTGCCGTCCAGTAACCGGTCAGCGGCTGGCCATCGATCATTGCCTCGACGACGCGCACGAATGCCGGATTGAAAAACCCCGCGCACAGGGCCCAGTAGCGGCGCGCGCGTGGGGTCCCCAGCACGAAGGGAATGAGCTGCCGGTAGGAGGCCCACGTGGCCTCGTCCAGCGCCCCGCTGGTGTATTGCAACCACTCGTACTCGCGCGCGCGCAACGACGCCACGATCCAGAAGTTGAGGCGGATCCTCGCCTCTTCGGTGATCGGTCCGGCGCTGGCGAAGCTGGCGGCGATGTCCGGATATTCGATGAATTTACGAATGTGGTCCTGGTCGGTTTCGACCTGCGCCTGCCGCGCCCCGGCCCGCATCAGCAGATTGTTCTGACGGACCTGGATCGACAGGTACACCAGCGTAACGAGCGACGCGCTACCGGAGGCCGCCCCGATCCACGTCACCAGGTCCTGCATGTTCATCGATGCCCCCGTGCGTTCGCATGCGGTGGCGAATGATATCGCCGGGACCGGTCAGGCAGCGCACTTCGCTTGTCCGGCCTGCGATCGACAGGCGCAATGTTTGAGAGACGATTTTGACGTAATGGGGACGACGTAATTGGCGACGCAATGGGCACGGAGGTAATTAAGGCGATTCCGGATTAATTGCCTCCGTCCCCTTTGTTTCCCTTTGTTTCCCGTTTTCGCGAACTCAGCGGCGCATTGATGCCGAGCGATCGCGCGCGCATCGCGCCGGGTCGCTGGCCGGGAATTGCGCGGCGAGGAAGGCTTCGACACGATCCAGGTGCTGCAGCGGCGCGGCATGGCCGCCGACGAAGACATCATGGATGTGTGCGTAGGGGAAATGTCGCGCGTCCAGCCGCCGCATCATCGCGCGCGCCATCATCGTCGACGGCCAGAGCTCATCGTGCGTGGGCGACATCAGGTACACCGGCCCATTGATGCGTTCCACCGGCGTGGCGGCCGCTTCCACCGCGGGCGCATTGGCCAGCATCTTCTCGAACGCCGGCTCCAGGCGATGCTGCAGCAGGTCCGGCACCGCGCGCCAGGGCACCGGCACGAACGGCAGCGGCTTGCCGTGCCAGGTGAAGGCGGAGGTGTTCATGGCCGGCGTGTTGCCCACGAAGACCGCGCTGCCGGGCGACATCGCCACCACCGCCTTGATGTCGTCGTCGCGGCTGGCCAGCGCCAGCGCCAACTCGGCACCGCGCGAGCCGCCGATCAGCGCGATGCAGCGGCCATCGATTCGCGGGTTGCGCGCGGCGTCGGCGATCGCCGCGTGCACCGCGTCCAGCGAAATTCGATCGAGCCGCTCCGGCGTGCCGGGAAGGCCGAAGTAGCCGAGCGCGAGGAAGGCATAGCCCTTGCCCACCAGTGCATCGCGTTCGGGCTTCCAGTGATCGCTGGCCCATGCGTTGCCGCCTTCCGCGCCGCCCAGTCCGACCAGCAACGGCTGCCGTTGACCGGCGCCGAGATACATCCGGGTGGCGACCCGGCCGTAATTGGCTGGCAGCGTCGCGGTGTCGAACGTGCGCGACTGGTACACGCTGTAGCCCGTCACGGCCAGGACGAGCGTAGCGATGCCGAGGAAGATCCATTTCAACAGCTTGAGCACGACCCTCATGGGTGTTGTTCCAGGTCGCCCTGGTGCAGGGCGTGAGTGCGGGGAGGCGGCGTCGCCAAGCGGACGTTCGCTGCGAGGAGAAGACGGGGCTTACTGCCTCCAGGCGAACACGTCCTCGACGCCGACGCCGAACGCGCGGGCGATGCGGAACGCCAGTTCCAGCGATGGTGCGTACCTGCCGGCTTCCAGCGCGATCACGGTCTGGCGGGTGATGCCGCACATGTCCGCCAGCGCCTGCTGGGTCATCTCGCCGTGCTCGAAGCGCAGCTTGCGGATGACGTTGTCGATCGGCGTGCCGGTCATGCGCGGTGTCGATCGCGCCAGTACGACAGCCCCGTCGCTGTGTATTCGACCAGGCTCGTTGCGACCAGGCCCACCATCATCAGGTTGGACAGCATCATCGGCCGCGCCCAGCCCAGGCGGTCGAGCGGCGAGAACGCGAACGCCAGCGCCACGCCGAACACGAACACCGACAACGCGCTGCGGGCCCAGCCGCACGCGCGGGCATGGATCGCGCGGTCGCGCTCGTCCTCGTCCACCGTGTCATGCCAGCGCCGGCGCAGCACCCGCATCACCACCAGCCAGACGAGCACGAGCGTGCCGATGTGCCTGCCGATGGCGGAAGCCGCCGGCGCCATGGTGCCGTCGGCGGCCACCATCTCCCCGCCGCGCAAGGCGTAGAAGACGAGGATCGCGGCGGTGAACAGCAGGCCGACCCAGGCCCGCTGCTCGGCGGGCGAGACCGGCGCCGCCGCGTCGCCCCGGGAGGCGGAGGCGGGCATCCGCATCGTGGCCCACAGGAGGTACCAGACCACGCAGGCCGCGATCAGCACCCCCGATCGCAGCGGCAGCTCCCAGCCGGGATGGGGCACCACGAACTCCAGGGCGAAGGCCAGGATCGCCAGCGGGATCAGGACGGCGTAACGCAGGGATCGGGACACAATGTCATCTCCACAAGACTCGGTGTACTGTGCACATTACATTTTGTCTTGTCAACAAGACGGTCCTGTCGATCACGGCCAGGCAGTCGATCGCATCGGCCAGTCCGGTGAGCAAAAACTTCCGGCACATCCCTGCAGCAAGGCACCGGCTTACCGTCGGGCCTCGTTCCGGAGGAGCACCGTTGCGTGTCGATCCTGGCTTGCGTGCTGTTGCTCGGCCTCGGTGGCGCGGCCGCCAATCCCGCTCCTGCCGCGATGGCTGAGCTGACGCTGCAGCCGTTCCCCAGCCACGTCTACAAGGCCGAGGATCGTTCGCACGAGCCCACCGCCAGCTGGATCTTCTCGCTCACGGTGCAGAGCACGCAGCCGATCCAGCTTGCGCCGGAATCGATGGCGATCGACCTGATGCACGGACGGCAGGTGTTGCGGCATTCGACATACAACCGTGAGGGATTCGAACCGCTGACCTACACCTCCGCGTTGTCGCCGACGTTGCCCGATGGCGCGCCATCGCCGTCGCCACTGTACTGGCCACTCTCGATCCGCCTGCGGTATGTCGAGCCGGCGACCCTGCCGGTGGATGCGATGCACATCCTCGTGAAGCTGAAGGACGCGCAAGGCCGCACGCATACCGTGCATCAGGATGTGGCCATCAGCACCTACCAGCAGAAAGCACAGCTGATCTTTCCGTTCCGCGGCAAGGGGATTGTCCTGCAGGCCGGCGCGATGAACGGCGGCCACCGCGACCGCAGCGGGCAATACGCGCTGGACAGCACCGTGCTCGACGAGGGCTGGTCGCCACTGAAGCCGGGCGACGGCAAGCACAACGCCGACTACTACGGTTACGGGCACGACCTGCTCGCTCCAGCCGACGGCACCGTGGTGCGCGTGCGCAATGATCGCCCCGACCAGCCCGTCGGCGATACCAGCGATCCTGCGTACTACGCGCCGGAGTTCCCGCGCGGCGGCGACCCCGGCAACAACATCGTGATCGACCACGGCAATGGCGAGTTCAGCATGATCGCCCACCTCCAGCCGGGCTCGATCCGGGTCACACCTGGCCAGCGTGTCGCGCAGGGACAGGTGATCGGCAAGCTTGGGCATTCGGGCGACACCGATACCCCGCACGTGCACTACCAGCTGCAATCGGGTCCGGATTTCCGGTACGCCGACGCGTTGCCCTGCCACTTCGACAACATCGCGCAGAAGATCCTCGACCGCGGAACCTACTTCGAGGCGAAGTAGCACGCAGGTTCCTGAACCCGCCTTACCGTCGACGCCGGTCGCCAGGAAGTTGGTCGAGCAGGCCCTCAACCGGCCGGTCGGCGTCAGGCCGAGGGGCAGGCCACCAGTGGCACCTGTAAGGGGTTAATTACCTCCGTCCCCATTGTTCGGAACAGATTCCCAAAACCGAACACCGCGCTTCGTAGGAGCGGCTTACAGCCGCGAGCGCTTCAACCGCGCGCGCAATCCCCAGGTGTAGGCCAGGCCATAGCCGAGGAACACGCCGGCGACGGCCGTCCACGCGCCCGCATCCAGCCACAGCGCGGTGGCATCCGGCGTCGCCTGCGTGACGCGTCGCCACGTCATCCAGAGGCTTGCGATGATCCGCGCCGCCACCAGCGTCGTCAGGATCAGCACCGGCCAGCGGTTGGGCGTGAACCACAGGACGTCGCCGTCGCGCTCGAAGCGCGTGAGCCACAGGCTGACCAGGCCAAAGAGCACGCCGACCAACAGGCCGATCCCCGCATCACGCAGTGCCATCGGCGCCCAACGTGTCGCCACCCAGGATGACGCCAGAAACACCGGCAGCGACACCAGCAACAGCCACGCATTGCCGCGCACCACCCAACCACGTGCACGTCCCCGCGCGCGCCCGGAGCGATAGCGCATCAGGAGCGAGAGCGGCAGAAGGACCAGCCACAAGGCCAGGATGCCCAGGACCAGCAGCGGGATGAGCAGGAGCAGCGGCGTGGTGCCGGTTTACAGGAGGCTGGGGTGCCAACTAGCCATGGGATGCGCGATGGCTGGGTGAGTCAGTCGTCGTGGTGCTCAGAGCGGATGTAGGGCGGGTTTTAACCCGCCGAACTGACGCAGTCAGTTCCGGCTTTGCACGTTCAGCGCGTCATTCTCGATTCAAGAAAGACGCTTTCCCGATGGAATGCCAAATAGGACCTCTGGCCTTCGGAAAAGCCCCCTACGTTGCGCCGAAGTGCATCCTCAAGCCCCATTCGGTGAAGCGACTCACGATGGGCTACGGGCGAAACCAAAACAGTCCCGTTGTCTTCGAAGCTAATGAAACCGCGATCAAACAGATGATCGACATCCGGCGTGAGCAGCAACCCATTCTCGCCATCCAGGCGTTCGGTGTTGCTCGCATCCCGCCACGGCTTGCAATGGCTCGCCCGCAAATGCTCGATCTGATCAACTTGCGTGACGCGGCAATTGGATTCGATTCGCTGGACGTTCTGTTTAAACAAGCCCTGCCCTCGACGTGCCATGACGACTGCCTGACGGGTAGTCTCCGGAATCGTCTGATCAGCGATCACTTGTTCCATCTCGTGGGTTTCCCACTCCACGAGGCCGATGGCCACCGGTGCGTTGTCGAGATCTCTAAGGCGTCGCATCTCGATGATCGTACGAGCCTCCCGACCGATGAGGTCGGCAAGCGTAATCGCGAAGTCGTCCGGCAACCGGGTAAGGTAAACGCCTTGCAAACCACTGCCATTTTGCTGCAGCGGTGCATATCGATCCGGAAGTCGCGGCGCGAGTTGCGCCATGTGCTCCGCCGGCTTGAGTGGACCGTGTAGCTCCGTGAAGCGAACATCGACGCGCCACCCAATGTTGTCCCAATAAGCACCCGTTTGCCCGAACTCGCGCGGTTTGGGAGCCTCGTAAGCATGGGAAGCGGCAATGCCGATCGCTTTGATGTAAGTGTCTGAAAAGGAGAACACCACATCACCCGGAGCGACTTCACGCATGAAGTCATAGAACGGATTGCGAGTCCCGTTCGAGTGGCGATCGCTGGTCCGATTGCGTTTTGGCGACCACAGATAGCCGCCCGGGACCTCGTGGCGGTACGTCTGGTTCTGATTTACCCACCAGTAGCGCATGGACACATCATGCCTGGTCAACCTGCGCCATGCATCCAGTCTTGGTGGGGCGCATTAGCCAAAGGCGTAATGCGCCGGATGCGCCTAATCCGGCGGAGTATGCGTCGCAACGCGCTCCGCTTATTGCGCCCTACGCGGGCTCAAAGCGAAGTGTCGGCGACCACGGGATTCCCGACGTTAGTAATGATCGGAGCAACTCTAAGCAGGCGCCCCAAAGTCAATGTGTGGTACTTCACGCAGAAGGTTTCCATCGCGAACAAGTACGACGTACCAGTACGATCTTTGATCACGACTTCGTTGGAACCAAGAGGACCTACTCGCTGATAACCGCAATAGGACCGAATTAGGCCCCATACCTGAGCTTCGTCCACGTTTTCAAATTGATCAGCGAACGTCCCTGACCTAATGAAGTGTTCAACAGGCAGTGCGGTCGCTTGACCATATCGCGGATGGCCGCTGATCAACCCAAAGTCAGAATTTTCGCTGCTTTCCACACACCGCCAGAGCGTGCTCGTAATAGTGTTTCCAAACTCCTTGGCGAGCTTCCGAACCAAGACAAGCGAGAGCTGCTCTGATCTGCGACTTTCATGGAAAGCCACAGGCGGGAATAGAAGCTGTCCCGCGCCATAGTTCGCCTCAGCCTCAATTCGTTCGTGACAGGATGGCGACAACGTTGCGCCATCGTCGCCAAACATATAATCCGCGTGCCAGGGAATCAGGCTATGCGACACCTCGTGAGATTCGCTCCAACGCTTTTTTAGATCAGGCGTCTTGCCATCAATGAAGATTCGCTTCTGATCCGGCACGAACAAGGCCTTTAGATCGAACTTGCGCACCGCCTCTATCAGGAGGGATGGGCGCTCAAAGACTTGCTTAGCACCGATACGAAGCCGATGAACGACTCCGTCAAGAACGCTGGGGTCGTCGAGCTGGTAATACCTGAGATCCAGACGAAGTAAATCACGGACCTCGGCGAGTTCGACTTTTCCGCTCTTGTATGCGAGGTCGCGGTGGACCTTTCCCACTTGGGCATCGATGTCGTTTCTCGTTCGATGGTCCAGCAGGATATTTCGCACGCCTATCGATCTTCCGAAAGCGCCGCCACTAGTGCGCGAACGACGTCGAACTCGCTTACGGTGCCCACGTCAACGCGCCTTGAGTTTGCAGCAAACCGCATTCCAGTCCCGTGCGAAGGATTTAGATCGGATTTGTGCTGCGCGAGAGATATGAACTTCGATCTAGAAAAATGACAAACGTCTGCCAACATCGCCACAGTTCGAGGCGGCGGATCATAGTCGGGCGAAGTTTCTATGTTCGTCACTTCGAACTCGTCGATATTTGCAAGATTGGCTATATCACTGCGAGTCCAGCCCCTGCTCTCGCGGACGTATCTCACAACCTTACCGAGATCAGTCGGAACCTCTGAGAGTACCGCTGGAGTAACCGCTCTCTGGCTTACTTCCTTATCTAAGTCGGCCAATGACGTGCCTCCAGCACCAGCGTAAGCATCATCACAATGAGCAAGCTTGTTAGCTAGCCACTGCCGTGTAATTACGAGCTTCATAGCTCTATCCTCCAGCGATAAACGAGCCGACATTTGCCTCGTCCAACTCGTAGTACTTCAAGTTTTGTGTGTCGGGGTCATGATTCATCGGACTCAGGCCGAGGCATTCGTAAAAACGTTCCGACTTCGGAAGGGAATGGAGCCCGATCCTGCCCTTGAAGCCGACGTCGATACTCACCTGCACAGCAGCGCGCATGAGAACAGTGCCCACACCACGGAACCTTGAGCCAAATTCCGGAAGATTCCAAGGAGCCGTAGCGAGGTAACGCACGTACACCAAGGACTTCGACTCATGGCCCGGCAGCCGACAGCGACGACCGTCCGTGAGAAGGGCCATCATTCCCTGTTTTTCGCCTTGATACGTGATAGCCAACGTCGGCATCGAGATCAAGTTTCCTGAGCGTTCGACCTTAGCTTCCCAGTTCCAACCCTCGGGTTCGGCCGTGGGGATAGCGAGGCCCGAATCTCTTGCGAAATCCTGCGCCGCACGCACATGTGCCGCCCAGGCGCTGTCAGCTTCGCGGGCAAAGTCGATGTCGATTCGCTCGAACAGCAGCGCATCGATATAAGCGCCGTTCTTGCAATCCAAGAGCGGAACAACGATGCCGTCTGTCATAGCACAACAAGCTCGCGCTTCTCTTTGGAAATTTCATCTTCCAAAAACAACTTCTCGCCTGCGCGAATTCGGCCGTCCACCAACTGGTATAGCCGCAGCGCCTGCCGCATGACATGCGTCTTCGACATGTCCTTTTGAGTCGACAGCTCCTCCAACACCGCCATTTCTGAGTCGGTGAGATTGAGCGTCATTGTTCGCTTCGGATTCATAGCATCTCCCTGAGCAAACCATACGCCATCTAGCTAGTTATGGCAATAAAACTTGCTTGCGTTTTAGCTATCATATAGCTATCGTTCGCTCACCACTCGTTCGTAAGGAGTCGCCAAAATGTCTGTAAACGCCGCAAACCATCCGCATAATCAATCAGTTATCCCAATTTTCATCGATGGGGAGAAGTACGACGCCGCGAGCCATCAGATGTCCGGCCACGACCTTAGGGGCCTCGTTCCCGTTGCAGCGGACCGCGACCTGTGGCTCGAAGTCCCTGGTCCTTCTGACGACGTTCCGATCAAGGAAAGCGTCGTTTATGAAGTCAAGTCAGGAGCTCACTTTTACACCGCACCAAGCACCATCAACCCCGGGACTAACTGAAATGAAGCTGCCCTCGCGCGATCAAGCGTTTCTAGATGATCGAGGGTATGACTGGGAGTTGTTGTCCGAGTCCGCGGGCGGCTACTTGATTGTTCGCAACTTCGACGTCACTGGCGGCGGCTTCGCGCCGTCGCCGGTGACGTTGATGATTCGAATTCCCCCGCAGTTCCCTATGACTCCGCTTGATATGTGGTACTGCAACCCGCCAATTCGAATTGCAGAGTCAGGCCACTTCGCCCCTGCTTCTGAGGTGATGGAGTCCCACGTTGGGAAGAACTGGCAACGCTTCTCGAGACATCTAAATGGCGGTTGGAGACCTGGAGTGGATGGCCTCAGATCGTTCTTCGTTCTGATTCAACGAGAGCTACAGGGATTGGGTTCAACCAAATGAAAACGCTCGTCATGACCGAGGCACAACTTGAGTTGCTCCGGCAGCACGTCTTTGATCAGCCCGGGCTTGAAGGCGCTGCATTCCTGCTCTGCGGGCAGTCAATGTCAGATGAAAGCGCCAAGCTAATTGTTCATGCGGTGATGCCAATCGACGCGGCCGATTTTGACGAACGGCGACGCGACGGTCTCGTAATTAAGTCCTCAGCTCTCACCCGCATCGCAAAGCTGGCCAGAAACGAGGGCCTCTCTATTGTATTTGTCCATTCCCACCCCGATGGGGCTGACGATTTTTCGGCGCAGGATGACCGGGAAGAAGGCCGACTGATTCCCTTCCTGCAAGCTCGTGTTCCTGGAAAAATTCATGGGACGCTGGTTCTAACGAAGAACTCTATTGTTGGGCGCTTGTATATGCCGGATCGACAAGCCCTCGACAAGACCATTGCGGTCGGATCGCGCATTCGGTGTTGGAGGGCGACATCGCAAGTGCAGAGTGACTTCCTTGACCGCCAGATTCGTGCCTTTGGAAAAGATATTCAGTCGGCGTTGAGTTGTCTCCACATCGGGATTGTTGGCCTGGGTGGCACCGGTTCTCCCGTAGCAGAGCAGCTTGCGCGGCTGGGTGTGGGGATGATTTCGCTCTTCGACGGCGACACTCTTGAGGCATCCAATCTCAACCGAGTACAAGGCTCGCATCGAGCTGACGTGGGGCTTTACAAGGTTGATATCGCCAAACGCAATATCGAGAAGATGGGACTTGGAACAGTCGTTCGCGCGATTCCTGAGCACATTACGACTGAAAGAAGCGCTCTAGCCTTGCGTGAATGCGACATTGTTTTCGGCTGCACTGATAAGCAGCGACCGCGAGCGATCTTGGGATGCCTTTGTGTAGCGTACTCAATTCCAGTCTTTGACATGGGCGTGCTAATCGATTCGCTCGGCGGACAAATTATCGGCGTGCACGGCAGGGTTACTACTCTTCTCCCAGGGGAAGCTTGCCTCTTTTGTCGAGGTCGAATTTCGGTCGAAGGAATGCGACTCGAGACACTGTCCGCTGCAGAGCGCGCCGGTCAGGCGAGAGAAGGCTACGCGCCGGAGCTGGAGCAGCCTGCGCCCGCCGTCGTCACGTTCACAACCGCAATTGCCGCACTAGCAGTTACAGAGCTGCTCCACCGATTGACTGGATTCAAAGGAGCGGACCGGCAATCGTCCGAACTTCTCGTGGCATTTGATCAGTCTCGGATGCGGACAAATCGCTTCGAGCCTCATGAGGAGTGCAGCTGCAACGATCAAGCGCGATGGGGTCGCGGCGACGAGGAGCCCTTCTTAGGCTTGGCTTGGGGCTAGTCTTCGCACCAAATGATTCGAGAATCCCGAAGAAAAAAGTGAGCTCCGCAGTGCTTCGCGTCGATTGATGGCGCAATCGAGATGAGGCCGCCTGTACTGAGCTTCACGGTCCAGCGGGGCGAGCGGCTTGCCATTAAGTTCAGCTGAAGTTGTTCCTTGCAGCCGCAAGGGCACTTCAGATAAGCCCACTTGAGGGCGCCGGGGTTCACCAGCGCAACCACGCCCTTTTCATAGGCCGCCGCCTCGGCATCCTCCCGACGCTCAAAGCTCACAAATCGGTAGCGCCACCGCTTGGAGGCATTCCTGTATACGTATTTCGCGAATTGTTCGCGAAGGCTGAGGAGCCAAGCAGGAATTCGAGAGTGACTAGCCATCCGCGCATTCTGGGGCATAGACCGATGAGATGAGTCCTATCGCATGTCCGGTCGGATGTCGTCAACTTATCCGCCGAGGTGGGAACTCGCAATGCCGCAGAAACGGCAAGCCCTGGTCAAGAATTGACCTAGCTCGAGCCGCCACCGGAAGAAAAGCAGAATTACGAAGCTCGACAGAATTCAAGCTGCATCCCCGAGGCCGACGTTCTACTCGTTTCATTGCCGAGGATCAAACCCCAATCGGAGTCGCCTTCCCCTCATCAATCCGATAAAGCTTCATCGCCCGCGCCACATCCTTCCCACTCATCTTCCCATCCGCCACCAGCGCAGCCACCGCCGCATGCGCAATATGGTTGCGGTCGACTTCGAAGTGCCGCCGCAGGTTCTCGCGCGTATCCGAGCGCCCGAAGCCATCCGTCCCCAGCACCGTGTACCGCATCGGCACGAACCCGCGGATCTGTTCGGGGTACGCACGGATGTAATCGGTGGCGACGATCGCCGGGCCCTGGCGGCCTTCGAGCAGTTGGGTGACGTAGGGCTTGCGTTGTTCGGACTCGGGGTGGAAGCGGTTGAAGCGTTCGGCATCGACGCCGTCGCGCGCGAGTTCGTTGAAGCTCGGGCAGGACCAGATGTCGGCCTTGATGCCGAAATCCTTGTCGAGCAGGTCGGCCGCGGCGATCGCTTCGCGCAGGATCGTGCCACTGCCGAGCAACTGCACCCGCAACTCGCCCTTCTTCGCCTTTCCGCCATCGCGGAACAGGTACATGCCCTTGATGATGCCGTCGGCCGCGCCTTCGGGCATGTCCGGGTGGGCGTAGTTCTCGTTCATCAGGGTGAGGTAGAAGTACTCGTCGCGCTGCTCGGTGAGCATGCGTTGCATGCCGTACTGCAGCAGCACGGCGACTTCGTAGCTGAAGGTCGGATCAAAGCTGCGGCAGTTGGGGATGAGGCCGGCCTGGACCATGCTCTGGCCGTCCTCGTGCTGCAGGCCTTCGCCGTTGAGCGTGGTGCGGCCGGCGGTGGCGCCGAGCAGGAAGCCGCGCGAGCGCATGTCCGCCGCCTGCCAGGCGCTGTCGCCGATGCGCTGGAAGCCGAACATCGAGTAGTAGATGTAGAACGGGATCAGCTGCAGATCGTTGGTGCTGTAGCTCGTCGCGCACGCCATCCACGAGGAGAACGCGCCGGCCTCGGTGATGCCTTCCTCCAGCACCTGGCCGGTGGCGTCCTCGCGGTAGTACATGAGCTGGTCGCGGTCGACCGGCTTGTACTTCTGCCCGTGCGGGGCGTAGATGCCGAGCTGGCGGAACATGCCTTCCATGCCGAAGGTGCGCGCTTCATCCGCAACGATCGGAACGCAGCGCGGGCCGACCTGCTTGTCGCGCAGGGTGATGTTGAGTGCCTGCACGAACGCCATCGTGGTGCTGATCTCGCGATCGCCGGTGGTCTTGAGCAGGCGCTCGTAGACCTCGAGCTTCGGCGCTTCGAGCGATTGCGATGACTTGCGCCGGCGCTGCGGCAGGTAACCGCCGAGGGCCTTGCGGCGCTCGTGCATGTATTCGACTTCCGGCGACTTCTCGCCGGGATGGAAGAACGGCACCTTGCCGTCGGCCAGCTGCGCGTCGGTGATCGGGATCTGGAAGCGGTCGCGGAACGTGCGCACGTCCTCGTCGTCCATCTTCTTGGTGCCGTGGGTGGGGTTGAGCGCCTCGCCCGCCGCGCCCATGCCGTAGCCCTTGACCGTCTTGGCGAGGATCACGGTCGGCTGGCCGGTGGTCTTCACCGCGGCGTCGTAGGCGGCGTAGACCTTGTGCGGATCGTGACCACCGCGGTTGAGGCGCCAGATGTCGTCGTCGGAGAGATTCGCGACGAGCGCGGCGGTCTCGGGATACTTGCCGAAGAAGTTCTCGCGCGTGTACTTGCCGCCGAAGGCCTTGCAGTTCTGGTATTCGCCGTCGACGGTTTCCATCATCAGCTGGCGCAGCTTGCCGGTGGTGTCGCGCGCGAGCAGCGGATCCCAGTACGTGCCCCAGATGGTCTTGATGACGTTCCAGCCGGCGCCGCGGAAGTTGCCTTCCAGCTCCTGGATGATCTTGCCGTTGCCGCGCACCGGGCCGTCAAGGCGCTGCAGGTTGCAGTTGACGACGAAGATGAGGTTGTCGAGGCCTTCGCGGCCGGCCACCGAAATCGCGCCGAGCGATTCGGGCTCGTCGGTTTCGCCGTCGCCGAGGAAACACCACACCTTGCGCCCGGTCTTGGGCATCAGGCCGCGGCCTTCGAGGTACTTCCAGTTGCGCGCCTGGTAGATCGCGGCGAGCGGGCCGAGGCCCATCGACACCGTGGGCGTCTGCCAATAGTCGGGCATCAGCCACGGATGGGGATACGAGCTGACGCCGCGGCCGTCGACTTCCATGCGGAAGTGGTCGAGCTGCGATTCGCTGATGCGGCCTTCGAGGAACGAGCGCGCGTAGATGCCGGGCGAGGAATGGCCCTGGATGTAGAGCAGGTCGCCGGGGAAGTCCTCGGTCGGCGCGCGCCAGAAATGGTTGAAGCCGACGTCGTAGAGCGTCGCACCGGAAGCGAACGAGGCGATGTGGCCACCGAGTTCGCCCGGCTTGCGGTTGGCGCGCACGACCATCGCCATCGCGTTCCAGCGGATCAGCGAGCGGATGCGCCACTCCATGTTGGAGTCGCCGGGCATCTGCGGCTCCTGCCCGGCGGGAATGGTGTTGACGTATTCGGTGGTCGGCGAGAACGGCAGGTGCGCGCCGGCGCGACGGGTGAGCTCGACCATGCCTTCGAGCAGCTGGTGCGCGCGCTGCGGGCCGCCGTTGTCGATGACGGCCTTGAGCGACTCGATCCACTCGCGGGTTTCGGTGGGATCCGGGTCGTTGAGCAGCAGTTCGTTGAGCCAGGTCATGGGGGCGGAGCTCCGCGCCGCCCGCGAGCGGCGTCATAGGTCGTGGGGATGGGTCGATTCTAGCAGGGGGGGGCAAGGCCGCCCGGCCCGTGACGGGCCGTCACGAACGGGCGCCTTGTCAGGGCGTATGTTCGGCGCGCCGATCTCCGAGCTGCGCGCCATGGCGACTCCAAACCCGCCGGTTCATGCCGAGTTTTCCCGCTTCGGTTCCCAGGGCATGCAGGTCCGCGTGACCGGCACGCGCTCGCTCGAAGGCACCATCGGTTACTGGACGCAGATCGTGGAGCACGTCGCGCGCGACCACCCGAGGTGCCTGCTGGTGATCGACGAGCTGGTTGGCACCGAACTGACGCCAGCGCAGTGGCACGACCTGGTCGAGACGATGTCGGGCAAGGGCCTGGAGCAGGTGCGCATCGCCCACGCCAAGGTCCACGGCCTGGACCACGTCGACTACTGCGAGCTGTACGCCAACATCGCCGGCTTCGATGCGCGCGCGTTCAACAGCCAGGGCGATGCCGAGCGCTGGCTGCGCTACGGCGACGCGGACACCAGGCCGGCGTCGTTCGAGTGGGCGCGCAGGTAGCGCTGGCGCGCGACGGCACTGGTGCCTGCCACGCGGCCTTTGCGCGCCTGTCAGTTTGAAGCCGGTCGCGCGGGCCGCTTTCCGACCCCGTGGTGGGCGCTTGCCTGATGGGTTGCCTCGGGCCAGGCGCGCATGGTCGGCACATGGAACCCACCATCGCGATGCAACGAAGCGGACGGCGGTCGCCGACGGGACCGGCGTACCTGGTCACCTTCGGCACCGATCGCCGGCAGTTGCATTTTTCCGACTGGGACGTCGCGGTCGATGCCTGCCGGATGTTGACCGCGAGGCCGGCGTGGGAAGGTTCGCGGCTGCTGGCGTGGACGCTGATGCCCGACCACTGGCACGGACTGGTCGAACTGCACCCGCAGGACAGCCTGTCGGCGCTGGTCGGGCGCTTGAAGGGGCGCAGCGCACGCTACCTGCGCCAGGCGCACCCGCAGCTGGGATGGATCTGGGCACGTGCATTCCATGAGCAGGCGTTGCGCGCCGAGGAGGAGCGCGTGGCCGTGGCGCGCCACCTGGTCCTGCACGCGGTGCGCGCCGGGCTGGTGCGGCGGGCGGTGGAGTATCCGTTCTGGGATGCGGTGTGGCTGCTGCGCCAGGGCGTGCGCGCGGTTTCACCAGCCGCGGCGGCATGGGTGCCGGCGAGGGAGCCGGCCGGGCTCCCCGTTGACTTCGCTACTAATGACATAGTACTAATGCCGCCGTAGTCACGAGCGAGGGTTTCCATGGCGGCTCCCCGTCCCACCGAAGGCGAACTGGCGATCCTGCAGGTGCTGTGGGAGGGCCAGGGGCCGATGACCGTGCGCGAAGTGCACGCGGTGCTGTCGCGCAACAAGGACACCGCGTACACCACGGTGCTGAAGATGCTGACGATCATGGCCGACAAGGGCCTGGTGCGCCGCGACGAATCCGAGCGCAGCCACACCTACGTCGCCGTGCATGCCGAGCCGGTGGTGCAGCAGTCGTTGCTGAAGGACCTGATGCGCAGGGCGTTTTCCGGATCGGCGTTGACGCTGGTCCAGCGTGCGATGGACGTCGATGTCGCCAGCGCCGAGGAGCTCGAGCAGATCTCCAGGCTCATCGCGCAGGCCAAGGCGAAGCGCAAGCGCTGATGGACGCGCCGGTGCTGCTGTCGCTGCGTGTCGCGCCGGCGCTGGCCGCGGCACTGCTGCATTCGCTGTGGCAGGTGGCGTTGCTGGCGGGCGGCGCGTGGCTGGCGCTGTGGGCACTGTCGCGCCACGCCGCCGCGACGCGGCATGCGGTGGCGATGGGCTTCCTGCTGGCGATGGTGCTGGCGCCGGCGTCGACGTTCCTGCGGATGGTCGGCGCCGATGGCGCGCAGCTCAACAGCGGTTGGTTGCCGGCGGTGACGCCACCGCAACTGGACGCCGCGACGGGACACTTCGTCCAGCAGAGTAATCCGCTTGCCGCGTTGCTGGTGATGGCGTGGCTGGTCGGGGTGGGGGCGATGCTGCTGCGGCGCTTCGGCGGCTGGCGACTGCTGCGCGCGCTCGACCGGCATCCGTCCACCGCCTTGCCGCCTCCGTGGCAGGCGCGTCTCGACGCGATGCGCGCAGCGATGGGCATCTCGCGCACGGTCGTGGTCCGGCTGTCGGCGGAAGTCGCCGGCCCGTTCACCGCCAGGCTGCTGCGGCCGGTGGTCTGGTTGCCGCTGTCATTGCTTGCGCAGCTGCCGCGCGACCAGGTCGAAGCGTTGCTGGCGCACGAACTCGCGCACATCGCGCGCATGGACTGGTTGTGGAACGGCGCGCAGTGCGTGCTCGAAGCGCTGCTCTTCTTCCATCCAGCGGCGTGGTGGCTCGGCCGGCGCATCCGGCAGGAGCGCGAGCACGCCTGCGACGACACGGCCGTGGCGGTCTGCGGAGACGCCATCGCGCTGGCCGAGGCGCTCGCGCAACTCGAGCGCCAGCGGCCTTCCACTCCGCGCCTGGTGCTCGCAGCCCAAGGAGGCTCACTGATGAAACGCATTACCCGCCTGCTGGCGGTACCTCCCGTGCGCGCCCGCTGGGGCGCGGCCATCGGCACCGGCCTGCTGGTCGTGGCCGGGGTCCTGGTCGTGGCGCAGTTGAGCCTGGCCCACCATGGCCGCCATGCAATCGAGCTGAGCTCGACCACCGCGGGCGCGCTGGGCCCGGGCGACAGCCGCGAGATTTCCGCCTATGGGCCCGACGGCTGGCGTCACTACACCGTGCGCGTGGGCGCCAATGGCGCGATCACCGAAAGCCTGGAAGTCGATGGCAAGCCCAGGCCGGTGACGGATGAAACCCGCACCTGGATCGGCACGACGCTGTCGCTGGCCGCGCCACCCGCGCCACCGAAGCCACCGAAACCACCGGCACCACCGATCGGACCGCTGGCGCCGCCGCTCCCTCCGCCGCCGGAAATTGTCGACAACACCATGGTCAAGGTCCTGATCCAGCATGTCGCGATCGACCCGGCCGTCGTCGCCAGGCTCGGCAGCCCGGTGGTGATGGCATCGAAGGACGTTGACGGGCGCCTCGACATCGGCAACGGCGCGCGTGCCGATGGCGATGCCGACCTGCGCCTGCGGTTGCGTGGCCCCAAGGGCATGGCGAACGTCCGCGTGACGGCGCAGCTGGTCGCGGGCGAATGGTCGACGCCGCAGGTGGCGATCGAAGGCGACGCGCGCTGAGTTTTTTTGACCCTGACTACTAACCGATTAGTACTAACACCACCCACTCACCGAAGGAACCACCATGCGCCACCGCAATCCCTGTGTATTCCTGTTGCTGGCCTCGATGTCGCTGGCTTGCGTGCCGTGCGTTGGCGCGCAGGAGCCGCCTGCCGCGCCGGCGGTCGATGCCGCCACGCGGACCGCCGTGATCGCCGAACTTGGCAGGCAGCTGCACCGGTTCTATGTCTTTCCGGATGTGGCCGATACGGTGGCGACCGCGCTGATCGCCAAGGACGCCCGCGGTGGCTACGCCGCCGATCGCGATGTGGAGGCGCTTGCGCAGGCGCTGTCGCAGGACCTGCGCATGCTCGGCAAGGACGGTCACTTCCGGGTCGGCTACGCGCCGGGCTACCAGCCGCAACCGACCACGCTGTCGCCCGCGCCACTTCCGCAGGCCGAGCACGACCGGATGCAACACGAAGTCGCCAGCATGGCCTATGGCATCCAGCGTGTGGAGCGGCTGGATGGCAACGTCGGCTATCTCGAACTGCGCGCGTTCGGCCCCACCGACATGGTCGGCGCGGCATTGACGTCGGCGATGACGATGCTGTCCGGCACCGATGCGCTGATCCTGGACCTGCGCCGCAACGGCGGTGGCGACCCGGCGACCGTGGCCTACCTGATGAGCCACTTCTTCGCCGCCGGCGACCGCCGCCACCTCAACGACATCAGAACCCGCGCAATTGCCAGGACCGATGAGTACTGGACGACGCCGGACGTGGGCGTGCATTACGACAAACCGGTGTACGTGCTGGTTTCGGGACGCACATTCTCCGGCGGCGAGGAGTTCGCCTACGACATGCAGACGCAGAAGCGCGCGACACTCGTCGGTGAAACCACCGGCGGCGGCGCCAACCCGGGCGACGACTTCCCGATCGGGCATGATTTCGTCGCCTTCATCCCGACCGGGCAGTCGATCAATCCGGTCACCCACACCAACTGGGAACACGTCGGCGTCAAACCCGATGTCGCTGTGCCGGCGGCCGATGCGCAGCAGGCGGCGTACCTGGCGATCCTGCACGAACTGCTTGCCGCGGCGACGGATCCGGAGCAGCGCGACTACCTGCAGCACACACTGGACCAGGCGCAGCCCGGCGCGAAGCCTGCGCCGGATTACGCGCGACGGCCCTGAGTGGGCTTGTTGGGCCGCATGAAAAAAGCCCCGCATCCGCGGGGCTTTTTTTGATCTGACGATCAGCGCTTCATCGAAGCGAAGAACTCGTCGTTCGACTTGCTCGACTTCATCTTGTCGAGCAGGAACTCCATCGCGCCGATCTCGTCCATGCCGTGCAGCAGCTTGCGCAGGATCCAGATCTTCTGCAGCAGGTCCGGCTCGATCAGCAGGTCCTCGCGGCGGGTGCCGGAGCGGTTGATGTCGATCGCCGGGTACACGCGCTTCTCGGCGATGCGGCGGTTCAGGTGCACTTCCGAGTTGCCGGTGCCCTTGAACTCCTCGTAGATCACCTCGTCCATCTTGCTGCCGGTCTCGACCAGCGCGGTGGCGATGATGGTGAGCGAGCCGCCTTCCTCGACGTTGCGCGCGGCGCCAAAGAACCGCTTCGGCCGGTGCAGCGCGTTGGCGTCGACACCGCCGGACAGGATCTTGCCCGACGAGGGCACGACGTTGTTGTAGGCGCGTGCCAGGCGGGTGATCGAGTCGAGCAGGATGACGACGTCCTTCTTGTGCTCGACCAGGCGCTTGGCGCGCTCGATCACCATTTCGGCGACCTGCACGTGGCGGCCGGCGGGCTCGTCGAAGGTCGAGGAAATCACCTCGCCGCGCACCGTGCGCTGCATGTCGGTGACTTCTTCCGGCCGCTCGTCGATCAGCAGCACGATCAGGTGCACGTCGGGATGGTTGTGGGTGATGGCGGTGGCCATCTGCTGCATCATCATCGTCTTGCCGGCTTTCGGCGGCGACACGATCAACGCGCGCTGGCCTTTGCCCTGCGGCGCCATCAGGTCCAGGATGCGGCCGGTGATGTCCTCGGTCGAACCATCGCCGCGCTCCAGGCGGAACTTGCGGCGCGGGAACAGCGGGGTGAGGTTCTCGAACAGGACCTTGTTCTTCGACGCCTCGATCGGTTCGCCGTTGATGGTGTCGACCACGGCCAGCGCGAAGTACCGCTCGCCGTCCTTCGGCCAGCGGATGCGGCCCGAAAGATGGTCGCCGGTGCGCAGGTTGAAGCGGCGGATCTGCGAGGGCGAGATGTAGGTGTCGTCGGGCCCGGCGAGGTAGCTCGCCTCGGCCGCGCGCAGGAAGCCGAAGCCGTCGGGCAGGATTTCCAGCACGCCGTCGGCGGCGACGCCTTCGCCATGGCGCGTGAGCACCTTCAGCACGGCGAAGATCACGTCCTGCTTGCGGGCGCGGGCGACGCCTTCGGAAATGTTCAGCTGCTCGGCGATGTCGAGCAGTTTCTGCGCCGGCATCCGCTTGAGGTCGCCCAGCGAGTACTGCGGGAAGCCTTCGGGGATGTTGGCCGGGCGCTGGGCGTTGAACTGCTGGTTGCTGTTGTCGTCCTGCGGCATGCCGTCGTCGCGCGGGCGGCCGTCGTTGCGGTTGCGCTCGCGGTCGCGGCGGTTGCGGAAGCGGTCGCGGCGATTGTTGTGGCGGTCGCCGCCTTCGCGCGGTTCCTGGCCGCCGCCCTGCGCCTGGCCACCCTGGCCGGCGTTGGACGGGTTGTTGGCCTGGACCGCAGGCGGCGCGGACTCGGCGTGCTGCGATGCCGGTGGCGCCGACGGTGGTGCGGCGGCAGGCGGCGCGGCGCTGGAGGGCGTGTCGGCCGCGGCACCGGATTCGGCGGCGGCAGCG
>NZ_JAANOY010000023.1 GCF_011320095.1 Cognatiluteimonas telluris
CTGGAGCTCAGACGTGTGGCCTTCGGATCTGGCCGCGCGGGTCGCCTGGAGTTCGTCGCCGGCGCGACGCAGCGCGTCGACGTGGCGCGCGCGCGCGGTGAACGTGCCCTGCGGGCCGCTGTCGGCGGCCGCATCGCCCTGGGCGAGTCGCCGCAGATGCGCATGCAGGGCATCCAGGCCCTCGCCGCTCAGGGCCGAGACGAGCAGGGGGCCGCCAGCACCCTCGCCGGGCCGGGACGCTCCTGCTGGGGCGCGGCCGCCGCCGGCGGAGGGATCGCCATCCGGCTGCCGGCGGTCGAGGAGATCGGCCTTGTTGTGCAGCCAGAGGCAATGCGGTGCGCCTGCGATGGCATCCCGCAGCGCGCGGGTGCCTGCCTGCGGATCACGTGCATCCACGACCGCGATCACCAGGTCGGCGCGTCCGAGTTCGGCGCGGGCGCGGCGCATGCCCTCGCGCTCGATGGCGTCGCCGCCTTCGCGCAGGCCGGCGGTGTCGACCAGCATCAGCTCGACACCGTCGCTGCGCACGACTTCGCGCAGCAGGTCGCGGGTGGTGCCGGGGACGGCGGTGACGATTGCGCGATCGCTGCCGGCCAGTGCGTTGAGCAGCGAACTCTTGCCGGCATTGGGGGGGCCGACGATCACCGCATGCAGGCCGTCGCGCAGCTTCTGCCCGCGTTGCGCGGCCTGCATCAACTCGCGCCATGCTTCAAGCAGCGCCTCCAGGCGCTCGCGCAGCTGGGCCACGCCGAGGGTTTCCAGCGGCTCGTCGGCGAAGTCGATGGTCGCTTCCACCTGCACCCGCAGCGCCAACACCTGCGCGGCCAGCGTGTCGACGCGCTGCGAGAACGCGCCGTCCAGCGCACGCCGCGCCGCGCGCGCGGCGGCCTCGCTGCCGGCGGCGATCAGGTCGGCGACCGCTTCGGCCTGGGCGAGGTCGAGCTTGCCGCTGCGGAACGCGCGCTCGCTGTATTCGCCGGCATGCGCCATCCGCGCCCCGAGCGCGCAACAGCGCGCGAGCAGTTGCCGCAGCAGCGCCGGGCTGCCATGGGCCTGGAGTTCGACCACGTCCTCGCCGGTATAGCTCGCCGGTCCCTGGAAATACAGCGCGATGCCGTCGTCGATGACCGCGCCGTCGCCATCGCGGAACCGCGCGTAGGTGGCGCGGCGCGGCTGCAACGGACGATCGCACAGCGCCTGAGCGATCGCTCGCGACAGCCCGCCGGACAAGCGCACGATGCCGATGCCACCGGCGCCCGGAGCGGTCGCGATCGCGGCGATGGTGTCCTGGCCGGTGTCGGGCATGGTGTCAGCGGCTTCCAGCGTTTCGTGTCGCAAGCCTAAGCGGTGTCGCCCATGCGGGGCCGGCCGCGATCAGGACGCGCATGGTCATCGCCCCGGCACCATCGCCGCAGCCGCTCCAGGGCAGGACAAAAGCCCGCCTTGCGACGGGCTTTCGATCAGCCCTTGTCGGCCGCCATTTCCTGTCCGTACTGGCGCGTGTTCCACCACTGCTGCAGCAGGCCCAGGCTGCCGTTGGTGATCCAGTACAGCACCAGGCCCGCGGGCATGAAGCTGAAGAGCACGCCCATCACCACCGGCATGTACTGCATCATTTTCTGCTGGGTCGGATCCATGCCAGGCGTCTTCGGCGCCAGGTGCTGGGTGCCCCACATGACGAAGATGTTGATCGCCGGCAGGATGAAATACGGATCGCGCGCGGTGAGGTCGTGGATCCAGCCGATCCACGGCGCGTGGCGCAGTTCGACCGACTCGGACAGCATCCAGTACAGCGCCAGGAACACCGGCATCTGCACCAGCACCGGCAAACAGCCGCCGACCGGATTGAGCTTCTCCTTCTTGTACAGCTCCATCAGCGCCATCTGGAACTTCTGCTTGTCCTCGCCGTAGCGCTCCTTGAGCTGGGCGATGCGTGGCTGGAAGCGGCGCATCTTGGCCATCGACTTGTACTGCGCGGCCGACAGCGGATACATCGCCAGCTTGATCAGCACCACCAGGCCGACGATCGACCAGCCCCAGTTGCCGAGCAGCTGGTGCAGGTGCTGCAGCACCCAGAACAGCCAGCCGGCCAGCACCGCCATCAGGGTGATGCTGCTGAAGTCGACCGCGCGTTCCAGGCCCGGCACGCGCTGGGCCGCGATCTGCTTGACCAGCTTCGGGCCGACCCACAGCCTTGCCTGCGTCGTTGCGGTGGCGCCCGGGGCGACGGTGACCGCGGGGCCGAGTTCGCGCACCAGCGCCTGGCCCGCCTGCGGCACCGCGGTGGAGAAGGTGGTGGTGTCCTTCGCGCCCGGGATCCAGGCGGTGAAGAAGTGGTGCTGCAGCATCGCGATCCAGCCGCCGGTCACCTGCCGCGAAGGCAGCGAGTCCTCGCCGAACTTGGTGAATTTCAGTTTCTCCAGCTTGTCCTTGTCGCTGTACCAGGCCGCGCCGTGGAAGCTGTAGGACTCCGGATGCATCATCCCGCTGGCGACCGTCGGCGGCACCCGCACCAGTTGCCGGTAGACATAGCCCTGCCAGGGTGCCGCGGACTGGTTGATCACTTCGTCGCGCACGTCGATGACGTAGTCGCCGCGGCGGAAGGTATAGGTGCGGCGGATGCTGACGCCGTTGGCGCCGTGCCAGACGAACGGCACCTGCACCGAATCCGCGCCGGGCCCCAGGGTGACCGCGCGCGCCGGGTCGACCGGCACGAAGGCGCCTTCGTGGCTCGGCGCCGGTCCGCTGCTGCTGACCCAGCCGCTCTGCGCCTCGAACAGGTGTGCGGGGGAATCATCGAACAGGCGCATCGGCGCGCTGCCGGGAGCGATCGTCAGCGGGTACTGCAGGATGTCGGCGCTGTGGATCGCACCGCCGTCCAGGCGCAGGCGCAGGACGTCGGTGGTGACCGTCACCAGCGGCGCGGCGGGCGTCGCGCTGGCGCCGGCGCCGGTGGCCGGCGGGGTCGGAGCCGCGGACGATGCCGAGGCGGCGGTCGGCACGCTGGGGACCGAGGGCACGCTGGCGCTGTTGGCCGGACCCGATGTGCTCGCGGCCGGCGTGGCGGCCGGGGCCGGCACCTGTTCCTTGGTCCACGCCATCCACAGCAGGGCCGCAACGAACAACCAGGCGGCGATGAGGAGGGTACGGGTCTGGTTCATGGGCGGCGTGGTGGCTTCAGGTTCGGGGACAGGCCAGCGCGCCGCGCGCAGGCTCGGCAGGCTCGCAAAGGCGGGAGGGGGTCGGCGCTAGGGGCCGCTGGCCGGCGGCATTGTGCCGGTCGTCACCGTTGCCGGCAACGCGCCGCTGCGCTGGAGCAGGCTTTCGAAGCTCGCTCGCAACTGCGCGGCGCTGGCTTGCGCGGCGGCGGGGCGGGCGACGACGACATACGCGCCGCCCGGCAATTGCGCGCGCAGGTGGCGAAAGCGGTCGCGCAGCACGCGCTTGATCCGGTTGCGGCCGACGGCGGTGGGGTCGACCTTGCGCGAGACCGCCAGGCCCAGGCGTGGTGGGGCGTCGTCGCGCAGCCAGTGCAGGCTCAGGGCCGGATGGGAAATGCGCTTGCCGCCTTCGAAGACGCGGGTGAATTCGCGCTTCGCGCGCACCCGTGCCGCGCGCGGGAATCCGGCGCCAGGCGAGGATTGGAGTGGGCGCGGACCGGCCGCGACGGGCGCGGCCGCGATGGAGTCGTCCATCGGCGTGGGCGTCAGCCGCAACGGCCGACGCTCAGCAGGCAGCTCAGGCGCAGAGGCGCTTGCGGCCCTTGGCGCGGCGGCGGGCCAGCACCTTGCGGCCATCGGCGGTCGCCATGCGGGCACGGAAGCCGTGGTCGCGCTTGCGCTTGAGGTTGCTGGGCTGGTAGGTGCGCTTGGTGGCCATGACGGGCTCGTGCGGTTAAGCAGGACGAAAGAACCGCGCATTCTAGCAGCGCGGGGGCTGCGGTCAACCTCCGACACCGCGCGACACCTTCCAGGCAGAAGCACGCAAAGCGCCAACGGCGCCGATGCGCGCCCCGGGAGCGGGTGGTAGGCTGACCCATCCCTTCGGTATCGCACCGCGGCGCCCTGCGCCGCGTGGCCAGTCTTTCGGTAATCGCACACTCCATGGATGCCTGGCCTCGTTGCCTGCAACACCTCGAAGCCGAGCTCCCGGCCGAGGACGTCCACACCTGGCTCAAGCCGCTGCAGGCGCAGGCGCGCGACGGCAACGTGGTGCTGTACGCACCTAACGCCTTCGTGATGGAGGAAGTGCGCGCCCGTTACCTGGCGCGGATCCGCGAGCTGGTCGCGCACTTCACCGGCGCCGGCGACGTCAGCCTGGAGATCGGTTCGCTGCGCAAGCCCGCGGCGACCGGCGCCCCGCCGCCTGCCTTCGGCAGCCCGGCCACCGCGCCGCGGACGACGACCGGCGAACCCTTCCACGGCAACCTCGACAGTCATTACACCTTCGACAACTTCGTGGAGGGCCGCAGCAACCAGCTCGGTCGCGCCGCGGCCTGGCAGGCGGCGCAGAAGCCCGGCGATCGCGCGCACAACCCGCTGCTGCTGTACGGCGGCACCGGCCTGGGCAAGACCCACCTGATGTTCGCCGCCGGCAACGCGATGCGCGCGCAGCGGCCGGGCATGCGGATCATGTACATGCGCTCGGAGCAGTTCATGAATGCCTTCACCAAGGCGCTCTACGACAAGACGTCCGGCGGCATGGATGCATTCAAGCGCCAGTTCCAGGGCATCGATGCGCTGCTGATCGACGACATCCAGTTCTTCGCCGGCAAGGACCGCACGCAGGAGGAGTTCTTCCACACCTTCAATGCGCTGTTCGACGGCAAGCAGCAGATCATCCTGACCTGCGACCGCTACCCGCGCGAGGTCGAGGGCCTGGAGCCGCGGCTGAAATCGCGCCTGGGCTGGGGGCTGTCGGTGGCGATCGACCCGCCGGATTTCGAGACCCGCGCGCAGATCGTGCTGTCCAAGGCGCGCGAGCGCGGCACGCTGATCCCGGATGACGTCGCCAACCTGATCGCCAAGAAGATGCGCTCCAACGTGCGCGATCTGGAAGGCGCGCTCAACACGCTCGCCGCGCGCGCCAATTTCACCGGTCGCCCGATCACGCAGGAGTTCGCGCAGGAGACCTTGCGCGACCTGCTGCGCGCGCAGCAGCAGGCAATCGGCATCCCCAACATCCAGAAGACCGTGGCAGACTACTACGGCCTGCAGATCAAGGATTTACTGTCCAAGCGCCGCACCCGTTCGCTGGCGCGCCCGCGCCAGGTGGCGATGGCGCTGGCCAAGGAACTGACCGAGCATTCGCTGCCGGAAATCGGCGATGCGTTCGCCGGTCGCGACCACACGACCGTGTTGCACGCCTGCCGCCAGATCAAGGGGTTGATGGAAACCGACGGCAAGCTGCGCGAGGACTGGGAGAAGCTGATCCGCAAGCTCAGCGAATGACCTGCCCGGCGGCGCTGGCAGCAGGGGCAGGGGCTGCTTCCGCGCTGCGACGGCAAGCGGTGGGTGAGTCGCGGACAAGTTGTGGATAACCCCCGGGGGCGGTCGGAGGATCCGATTTATCCACAGGATGCAAACCACTGCCCTTGGTCTTTGTACACGCCGTAGCGAAAAATATAAACGTTACAAATCAATAGTTTGCATTAGTTACCAACGCTTTTTTGCGACACCAGCACCACCTGCTTTTGATTTATCCATCCTTTCAAGCTTGGGCCACGGGGAATCCACCGCATGCGTTTCAGCCTGCAACGCGAAGTCTTCCTGAAACCACTTGCACAGGTGGTCAACGTCGTCGAGCGACGCCAGACCCTGCCGGTCCTGGCCAACCTGCTGGTCCAGGTCAAGGATGGCCAGCTGTCGCTGACCGGGACCGACCTCGAAGTGGAGATGATCGCCCGCCATGCGGTCGATGAGGCGCAGGACGGGGAGACGACGATCCCGGCGCGCAAGCTGTTCGAGATCGTCCGCGCCCTGCCCGATGGCAGCAAGGTCACCGTCAGCCAGACCGGCGACAAGGTCACCGTCCAGGCCGGGCGCAGCCGCTTTACCCTGGCCAGCCTGCCGGCCAACGACTTCCCCTCGGTCGACGAGATGGAAGCGACCGAGCGGGTGCAGGTGCCGGAGGCGGCGCTGAAGGAGCTGATCGAGCGCACCGCGTTCGCCATGGCCCAGCAGGACGTGCGGTATTACCTCAACGGCCTGTTGTTCGACCTGCGCGACAAGACGCTGCGCTGCGTGGCCACCGACGGCCACCGGCTGGCGCTGTGCGAGGCGGCGCTGGAGGAAGGTGCGGCGACCAAGCGCCAGATTATCGTTCCGCGCAAGGGCGTGCAGGAGCTGCAGCGCCTGCTCGAGGGCGGTGACCGCAGCTTGGAGCTGGAAGTCGGGCGCAGCCATATCCGGGTCAAGCGCGACGACGTGACCTTCACCTCCAAGCTCATCGACGGCCGTTTCCCCGATTACGAGGCAGTGATCCCGATCGGTGCCGACCGCGAGGTCAGGATCGACCGCGAAGTCCTGCGCGCCGCCCTGCAGCGCGCCGCGATCCTGTCCAACGAGAAGTACCGTGGGGTCCGCGTCGAGGTGTCGCCGGGCCAGCTGAAGATCAACGCCCACAACCCCGAGCAGGAAGAAGCCCAGGAAGAGGTTGAAGCCGACACCCGGGTCGACAACCTCGCGATCGGCTTCAACGTCAACTACCTGCTCGATGCCCTGTCGGCGTTGCGCGACGAGTTCGTCGTGCTTCAGCTGCGCGACGCCAACTCTTCGGCGCTGGTGCGCGAGGCCGGCAGCGAGAAGTGCCGGCATGTGGTGATGCCACTGCGGCTGTGACGCGCACGCCGCCCCTGCTGGATGTTCCACGTGGAACCAAGACGCCCGGCCTGCCCCGGGCGTCTTGCGTTGCGGGGCTTGCCGCATGCGCGTGACCCGGCTGGAACTGTCCAACCTGCGCCGGTTCGAGCACGCCCAGCTGGCCCCGGGGCCCGGCTTGAACCTGATCACCGGCGCCAACGGCGCGGGCAAGACCAGCGTGCTGGAGGCATTGCACCTGATGGCCTACGGGCGCAGCTTCCGCGGACGGGTGCACGATGGCCTGGTGCGCCAAGGGGCGTCGGCGCTGGAAGTCTTCGTCGAATGGCAGGCCGCAGCAGGCACCGCGATGGCCGGCCGGGACGGCGTCCGCCATCGCGCCGGCCTGCGCCATTCCGGGCAGGCCTGGGAGGGCCGGTTGGATGGCGCCAGCGTCGACCATCTGGGCCAGCTGTGCGCGGCATTGGCGGTCGTCACCGTCGAGCCCGGAAGCCACGGCCTGATCATGGGCGGCGCGGAGAACCGGCGCCGCTTCGTCGATTGGGGTTTGTTCCACGTGGAACCGGACTTCCTGCCGTTGTGGCGCCGCCATGCGCGCGCGCTCAAGCAGCGCAACGCCCTGCTCAAGCGCGGGATCCGCGACGGCCAGCTCGAGGCCTGGGAGCAGGAACTCGCGGCCAGCGGAGAGCCCCTGACCCGCGCGAGACAGCGTTACCTGGAGCAGCTGCAGCCGGTTCTGGAGCAGGTGCTACAGGCCCTGCTGCCGGCGGCGGGGGCGAGCCGGATCGTCTTCCAACCCGGCTGGCGGCAGGAGGAACTTGCGCTGGGCGACGCGCTGTTGCTCTCGCGTGATCGCGACCTGGCCGCAGGGCACACCACGGTCGGACCGCATCGCGCCGACTGGCAGCTGGTGCAGGCGGGGATCCCTGGCCGCAATGCGCTGTCCCGGGGCCAGGCCAAGCTCACGGCGTTGTCGGCGCTGTTGGCGCAGGCCGAGCATCACGCCGCGCTGCGGGGCGACTGGCCGGTGGTCGCACTGGACGATCTGGCCTCCGAGCTCGACCGTGCCCACCAGCGGCGGGTGCTCGAGCGCGTCCTGTCCAGCGGCGCACAGGTGTTCGTCACCGGCACCGAAGCGCCCGCGGTCCTGCACGCGCTGCACGCGCCGCGCTGCGTGTTCCACGTGGAACATGGGCAACTGGTGGCTGAAGACCCCTCCCAGGCGCCGGGTTGAGCCCGCTGGCAGCCGTGGTGGCTTGGTATACTGGCCGCATCCATAGCTAATGTGTCCGACGCGCCCCGCTGTTGCGGACGCGCGCGTCGCCGGAGCCTGCCAGCGCATGTCGCAACACGAGTCCGATCTCACCCCCGTCGCCGATCCGGCGCCGTCGCCGAACAGCCCCGTCTACGACTCCAGCCGCATCACCGTGCTGCGCGGGCTGGATGCGGTGCGCAAGCGCCCTGGCATGTACATCGGCGACGTCCACGACGGCACCGGCCTGCATCACATGGTGTTCGAAGTCGTCGACAACGCGATCGACGAAGCCCTGGCCGGGCACGCCGACGAGGTGACGGTCGCCCTGCTCGGCGACGGTTCGGTCTCGGTCTCCGACAACGGCCGCGGCATTCCCGTCGACATCCACAAGGAAGAGGGCGTCTCCGCGGCCGAGGTCATCATGACCGTCCTGCACGCCGGCGGTAAGTTCGACGACAACTCGTACAAGGTGTCCGGTGGCCTGCACGGCGTCGGCGTCTCGGTGGTCAACGCGCTGTCCGAGCACTTGTGGCTGGATATCTGGCGCGACGGTTTCCATTACCGGCAGGAATACGCGCTGGGCGAGCCGCTTTATCCGCTCAAGCAGCTCGAGCCCTCCGATCGCCGCGGCACCCTGCTGCGCTTCAAGCCGGCGGCGGCGATCTTCACCGACGTCGAATTCCATTACGACATCCTTGCCAAGCGCCTGCGCGAGCTGTCGTTCCTCAATTCCGGCGTGCGCATCACCCTCACCGACGAGCGCGTGCATGGCGACGGCGGCGAAGCGCGTCGCGATGTGTTCCAGTATGCCGGCGGCATCGCGTCCTTCGTCGAGCACCTGGCGCAGCTCAAGAACCCGCTGCACCCGAACGTGATCTCGGTGTCGGGCGAGCAGAACGGCATCACCGTGGACGTCGCCCTGCAGTGGACCGACGCCTACCAGGAAACGATGTTCTGCTTCACCAACAACATCCCGCAGAAGGACGGCGGCACGCACCTGCAAGGGTTCCGCGCCGCGCTCACGCGCACCCTGACCAACTACATCGAGCAGAACGGGATCGCCAAGCAGGCCAAGGTCACCCTCTCGGGCGACGACATGCGCGAAGGCATGATCGCGGTGCTGTCGGTCAAGGTGCCGGATCCGAGCTTCTCCAGCCAGACCAAGGAGAAGCTGGTCAGTTCCGACGTCAGGCCGGTCGTTGAGAGCACGTTCGGCGCACGTTTGGAGGAGTTCCTTCAGGAACACCCCAACGAGGCACGCGCGATCGCCGGCAAGATCGTCGACGCCGCGCGTGCCCGCGAGGCCGCCCGCAAGGCGCGCGACCTGACCCGGCGCAAGGGCGCGCTGGATATCGCCGGCCTGCCCGGCAAGCTCGCCGACTGCCAGGAGAAAGACCCGGCGCTGTCGGAACTGTTCATCGTCGAGGGCGACTCGGCCGGTGGCTCGGCCAAGCAGGGCCGCAACCGCAAGACCCAGGCGATCCTGCCGCTCAAGGGCAAGATCCTCAACGTCGAGCGCGCGCGCTTCGACCGCATGCTGGCGTCGGCCGAAGTCGGCACGTTGATCACCGCGCTGGGCACCGGCATCGGCAAGGACGAGTACAACCCGGACAAGCTGCGCTACCACCGCATCATCCTGATGACCGACGCCGACGTCGACGGCTCGCACATCCGCACGCTGTTGCTGACATTCTTCTACCGGCAGATGCCCGAGTTGATCGAGCGCGGCCACGTCTATATCGGCCTGCCGCCGCTGTACAAGATCAAGCAGGGCAAGACCGAGTTGTACCTGAAGGACGACGCCGCGCTGGACGTGTACCTGGCCGGCAATGCGGTGGAAGGCGCATCGCTGGTTCCGGCCGAAGGCGAGCCGCCGATCACCGGCGCGGCGCTGGAAAAGTTGCTGCTGGTGTTCGCCGGCGCGCGCGACACGATCGCGCGCAATGCGCACCGCTATGAGCCGGCGGTGCTCGAGGCGCTGATCGACTTCACGCCGCTGGATGCGACCTCGTTCGCCAGCGCGACCGACGAACGCAGCGAGCTCGACGCGCTGCAGGCGCGGCTCAATCGCAGCGGCCTGGGCAAGCCGCGCTATGCGCTCACGCTGCAGGCGGCGACCGAGGCGCGTCCGGCCGCACTGCTGGTCACGCGCACGCACATGGGCGAAGCACTGACGCAGGTGCTGCCGTTGTCGGTGTTCGAGCATGGCGAACTGCGCGCATTGCGCGAAGCGGCATCCGCGTTGCACGGGCTGGTGCGCGAGGGAGCGCAGATCGTGCGCGGCAATCGCGCGCAGCCGGTCGCGAGCTTCGCCGAAGCGCAGGCCTGGCTGCTCGAGGAAGCCAAGAAGGGCCGCCAGATCCAGCGCTTCAAGGGCCTGGGCGAGATGAACCCGGAGCAGTTGTGGGAAACCACGGTCAATCCCGACACCCGGCGCCTGCTGCAGGTGCGGATCGAGGATGCGGTGGCCGCCGACCAGATCTTCTCGACCCTGATGGGCGACGTGGTCGAACCGCGCCGCGCGTTCATCGAGGACAACGCGCTCAAGGTGGCCAACCTGGACGTCTGATCCGTCGCGGCAGGAGCGGCCGTTCGCGCGAGCGACTTCAGCCGCGCTCTTGCCGGCCCGGCGCCCGCCGCTGAAACCGCTCAGGTCGACCGCGCACGGCGCCGGATGCGGTGGCGTCATGACGCCGCCTTCGCCCCCGGGGCCCTACAAACGGACCGATTCCTGAATTGGAGCCTGCGATGAAAGCCCTGCTGCTCGGACTTGCGCTGGCGACCGCGGTCGCCGGCTGTGCCACCACCACCTCGCCGACCGGGCGCACCCAGTACGTCGGCGCGGTGTCGCAGGCGCAGCTCAACCAGCTCGGCGCGCAGGCCTTCGCCGAGGCCAAGGCCAAGACGCCACAGTCCACCGACGCGCGCCAGACCGCCGACGTGCGCTGCGTCGTGAGCAGCCCGGTGAAGGAACTGCCGCCCGAGTGGAAATCAATGCGCTGGGACACCGCGCTGTTCGTCGACCCCGAACCCAATGCCTTCGCCCTGCCGGGCGGCAAGGTCGGCGTCAACACCGGCATCTTCAAGGTCGCGCGAAACCAGGACCAGCTGGCCGCGGTGATCGCGCACGAGATCGGCCACGTCATTTCCCACCACCACGACGAGCGCATCACCCGGCAGATGCAGACCCAGGCCGGGCTGGGCCTGATCAGCGCGCTGCTCGGCGCCCGCTACGGCGAAGGCGCGGCGCAGACGGCCAACCAGGTCGGCGGCGTCGCCGCGCAGGGCTTGTTCCTGCTGCCCAATTCGCGCACCCAGGAATCCGAAGCCGACGTCGTCGGCCAGCAGCTGATGGCCAAGGCCGGATTCGACCCGCGCCAAGCCCAGGACCTGTGGCGGAACATGATCGCCGCCGGCGGCGACCGCCCGCCGGAATGGCTGTCGACCCACCCGGACCCGCAAAGCCGGCTGGGCGAGCTCGCCAGCCGCGCGTCAGGCCTGATGCCGGTGTACCGGCAGGCCCGCGCTTCGGGTCGCACGCCCCACTGCGGCTGACCTTGCTTGGTTCGCTGCGTTTCTCTCGCGAGGTGTTTCTGCTAGCGTTGGCCTCCCCTTTTTCCGCAACCGCCGCCGCCAGGCCCGGGATCAATCGTGAATATTTCCCCCTCCAAGTCACCCCTTCGCGCCGCGCTGCTTGCGCTGTCCCTGTCCCTGGTCGCCACCAGTGCGTGGGCGCAGTTCACCGATGACGGTGGCTCGGTCATCCATCGCTCGCGCAAGCACAAGACCACCGAGGCCAGCGAGAAGGAGGCGCCTGCGAAGTTTCCCGCCGCCACCCGCAAGTCGCCGGGCCTGACCGCCACCGCGGCCGGCGGCAAGGCGCTCAACGCGATCTTCGCGCTCGAGCAGGCAAAGAATTATCCCGAGGCGATCCAGCAGGCCGAGGCGTTTGCGGCAACGGCCAAGAACGCCTACGAGCAGTCCTTCGCCTACCAGCTGGCGGGCGTGGCGGCGTCGGAGAGTGGCGACAACGACAAGGCCATCGCCATGTTCAAGCAGGCGCTGGAGACCAACGGCCTGGCCAACGACGAGCACTACCAGGTGATGTACAACCTGGCGCTGGCGCAGTACCAGACCAAGCACCCGGCCGATGCCCTGGCGACCCTCAATCGCATGCTCACCGAGACCAAGAGCGAGGAGCCCCAGTACCTGGACCTCAAGGCGGTGCTGCTCGGACAGCTGGATCGCCCGCTGGAAGCGGCGGCGATCTACGAAAAGCAGATGGCCAAGAACCCGACGGACGCCAAGGCGCTGATCAACGCCGCCGCGTCCTACCAGCAGGCCGGCGACGCCGCCAAGGCCAACGCGCTGCTTGCCCAGGCACGCGACAAGCAGATGCTGACCGATGCCAACCAGTACCGCGCGCTCTACGTTGCCTACATCAACAGCGACAAGCCCAAGGAGGCGGTGGCGGTGATCGACGAGGGGTTGGCCAAGGGTGTGCTGAAGCCGTCCCAAGACCTGGCCAATGCGTACTCGGTGCTCGCCCAGAATGCCTACGCCGGCGGCGACAGCCAGACCGCGATCGACATGTACAAGCGCGCGGCGGCGGCAGGCACCGATGGCGAGGCGGCACTGAACCTGGCGCGGGTCTATTTCAACGAAGGCCGCATGGCCGATGCCCGGCAGGCCGCGCAGCAGGCCCTGGCCAAGGGCGTGGCAAACCAGGCCGAAGCCCGGAAGCTCGCCGGCAGCAAGTGACCCCGGTCACGGGGTCCTGGCGCGGTTGGTACAGCCGCGCCTGATTGGTATACGATTGGAGGTTCCGCGGCCGGTAATGGCCGCGGTTTGACATCATCCGTGGCGCGAGGGCGCCCGGCCACACCCGAGCTCCCCACGAATGACGCAACGCTTGCCGACGCTCGACAAGAACGACAATGACGGCTTGAACTGGCCGCGCATCGCCGGCATGACTTTCGCGATCGCCGTCCACGCGGCGGCGCTGATGTTGCTGCTGGCGCCGATCACTCCGCCGGGCGTGGAAAAATCCGACGAGGACGCCACCCGCGTCGTCATCATCGAGCCGCCGCCGCCGCCGCCGCCGCCGCCGCCGCCGCCGAAGGAAAAGCCGAAGGAAATCAAGCTGACGCCGACGCCGACGCCGCCCAAGCCGACCCAGCTGCCGCCGCCGCCGGAACCGCCGGTGGTGCTCGATACGCCGACGCCGATGTCGCTGCCGCCGGCACCGCCCGCGCCGCCGGCACCGCCCGCGCCACAGGTTCCGCAACGCAACACCAGCGACCTGCGCGCGAGCATCTGCTCCAAGCCGTCGATGGCGCCGTTGATCATCGCGTTGAACAAGTCCGGCTCCACATCGGCGGACCTGTCACTGCATCTGACCTTCACCGCCGACGGCAGGGTGACGGATGTCAATGTTGCCAAGAGCAGCCGTAACCGCGATCTAGATCGTGCCGCCCAGAACTGGGCACGGGCGGTGAAATTGTGTCCAGGAGCCGCAGGCGATGGAATCCTGCCCTTCACGTTCAGTCTCAACGGGTAACCGTGCGGTCCATCGTCAGTAACCAAGCTCACACACCCACTACATAAAGGTAAGCGTCATGCTGCAGGAAACCACTAACGCCGCCGCTGCGACTGGGGGCAACGCCGCCACCGCCCTGACCCAGATGGGTGTCGGCCATCTGTTCGAAGCCATGCTCAGTGATCCGGGCAGCTACGCGGTCCAGTGGGCCGTGCTGCTGACCCTGGTGATCATGTCGGCGATGTCGATCTACTGGATCGTCATCAACCTGTTCAAGAACATCGCCCTGCGCCGCAGCGCGGACCGCGTGGTCGGCACATTCTGGGAAACCACGAACGCGCAGGACGCGATCCGCTACATGGAAGAGCAGCCGCGTCGCGAGCCGTTCTCCAAGATCGCGCTCGATGCCGCCCAGGCCGCCGCGCACCACCAGCGCCACGAAGGCTCGCGCCTGGTCGAGTCGCTGAACCGCTCGGAGTTCGTCGACCGCGCCCTGCGCCAGGCCGTGACCCGCGAGTCGATGCGGCTGGAGTCGGGCCTGACGGTGCTGGCGACGGTCGGTTCGACCGCCCCGTTCGTCGGTCTGCTGGGTACGGTGTGGGGCATCTACGGCGCCCTGATCCGCATCGGCGCCACCGGCCAGGCCTCGATCGATGCCGTTGCCGGCCCCGTCGGCGAAGCGCTGATCATGACCGCGATCGGTCTGTTCACCGCGATCCCGGCGGTGCTGGGTTACAACTTCTTCGTGCGCCTGAACCGCGTCACCTACAACCAGTTCGACACCTTCGCGCACGACCTGCACGACTTCTTCGCCACCGGCGCCCGCGTGGGCGAGATTCCGGCCAAGCACTAAGTCCCGTGCCGCCACCGGGCGCCAGGCGGCGCCTGGGGCAAGCGTGGCAACACGCGTCGCAAGCAACGTCGATCCAGCAATCCGGAGTCCGGCCCCATGGCCTTCAGCAGTGGCACCCAGAGCGGCGCACCGATGTCGGAGATCAATGTCACGCCCCTCGTGGACGTGATGCTGGTCCTGCTCATCATCTTCATGATCACGGCGCCGTTGATGTCGCACAAGATCAAGGTCGAGCTGCCCAAGGCCAACCTCGAGCACCGCCCCGACAAAGTCCCGCCGGCGCCGCCGGTCACGGTCACCGTGACCGAGGACGGCTCGCTGTACTGGAACGACGCGCCGGTCACCCACGACCAGCTGGAAAGCCAGCTGTCGGTGGCCGCGCAGGCGACGCCGCAACCCGAAGTCAACATCCGCGGCGATGAGACCACGAAGTACCGGATCATCAGCGACGTGGTGAACACGGCGCAGTTGCAGGGCATCGCCAAGGTCGGATTCGTCGCGACCAAAGAGCGGCATTAAGGAGCAGCGACGATGGCTTTCAGTTCGAATTCCGCCTCCGGCGCGCCGATGGCCGACATCAACGTCACCCCGCTGGTCGACGTGATGCTGGTGCTGCTGATCATCTTCATGGTGACCGCGCCGATCCTGTCCTACCCGATCGATATCGATTTGCCGCAACGCGTGCTCAATCCGCCACCGGAAACCAAGGTGCCGCCGGAGCCGATCCGCCTGCGGATCGACCAGGCCGGCCAGGTGTTCTGGAACGACAGCCCGGTCCCGATGTCCGCCCTGCGCAACATGATGGATGCCGAAGTCCAGCGCGACCCGACCAACCAGCCGACGCTGGAGATCGATACCAACGACGACGCGTACTACGGCGTGCTGGCCAAGGTGCTTGCGACGGCGCGCAACGCGCAGATGCAGAAGATCGGCTTCGTCAAGAAGCAATAGCCGCCTCCGGGGGCCCGCCCCCGGCCTGCTGCTCCGGATGGATCCCAACGCCGCCCCAGGGCGGCGTTTTCCGTTGGCCGTCACGTGGCCGCCACGCGACCGACGCGATAACCACCGCTGCGGAATCGACCGCGTGCAGGGGATCGCGATGCGCCTTGCCATGACCCCCGGCCGGAGCGAGTCGATCCCTGCGCAGCGGGCGACGTCGCCAGGCGCCCTGTCGATCGAGATGGTGCTGCTGCTGGCGCTGCTGATCGCCGGTACACCGTTGCTGGCACGGGCCCTGACCGAGGCCGCGGCGCCCGCGGCGGCGCGCGAACTTCGGCTGCAGGTCGGCCAGCGCGGCGACTTCCGCCTGGATGGCCGCGTCCTGGACCGCCGGCAACTCGACCAGGCGCTGCGCCAGGCGCAGGCCAGCAGCCCGGACCTGCGGCTGCTGATCGCCACCGCCGACGACGGCGACTACCGCGGCTTCGTCGGCGCGCTCGCGGCGGCCGAACATGCCGGCGTGCGCAACATCGGCAGTGAAGTGCACTGACCCGTCGACCGCGACGGAGTGGCCGTTCGACTGGCCCGGCCTGCGTCCTGACGGCATTGGTGGAGAAGTAAGCCAACGGGCCGGCCGCGCCCGTCGCGCGTTCGACCAGCCCCGGGTTGCGCGCCGGACCGTGCGCCGCAGGGCAGCCATCCATCGCGGATCCAAGGGCCGCAGCGATCCCGCCGGCCGCCAACAACGCCAGGGGTCCGTTGCCGCGACTCCGGCGCCACTCCCAGGTCAGGCGCGCCGCACGATCTCCACGTAGGCCCGCACCGCCGCCGCCAAACCGGCATACAGGGCGTCGTCGATCAACGCGTGGCCGATCGACACTTCCTGCACCGCGGGCACCGCATCCAGGAACGCCGCCAGGTTGCGCTGGCTCAGGTCATGGCCGGCATTGACACCGAGGCCTGCCGCCTGCGCGCGACGGGCGCTGTCGGCGCACGCGGCCAGGGCCGACGCGGGCTCGCCGGCGGCATAGGCTTCGGCAAACGGGCCGGTGTAGAGCTCGACCCGATCGGCCCCGACCGCGGCCGCCTGGGCCACGTCGGGATCGCCGGCGTTGACAAACACGCTGACCCGGCAGCCCAGCGACCTGAGCGCCGCGACATGCGGACGCAGCGCATCACGGTCACGGTTGAAGTCGAAGCCATGGTCGGAGGTGAGCTGCGCGTCGCCGTCGGGCACCAGCGTCGCCTGCGCCGGCCGGGCCTGCGCGCACAACGCATGGAAGCCCGGGTAACCCTCGCGCGGCGGGGCGAACGGGTTTCCTTCCAGGTTGAACTCGACGCCGCGCTCGCGGCACAGCAGCGCGAGCGCGAGCACGTCGTGCGCCTGGACATGGCGCGCGTCGGGACGCGGATGCACGGTGATCCCGTCGGCGCCGGCATCCAGGCATACCGTCGCCGCCCGTACCACGTCCGGCGCGGCGCCGCCGCGCGAATTGCGCAGCACCGCGACCTTGTTGACATTGACGCTCAACAGCGCCATCGCCGTCCGTCCCCGGCCCGATGAATCAGGCCCGCGCGCTCAAGGCCGCGGGCCATCGGGGGTCGACATGCCCTGCGAGCCATCCGCTGCCGCCGCATCCGCACCCGCACCCGCGGCGCGGCGGGCCTCGGCCTGCTCGCGCAGGCGGCGCAGTTCGACCGGGTCGAGCATGGTCGCTTCGTCGCGGCTGCGGCTGCCCACGCGCTGTGCCAGCAGGCCCAGCACCCAGGCCAGCAACAGGCCGAGCGCCGCCAGCAGGCACACCAGCGTCAGCGCCACCGAGGTGGTCTTCAAGGCCACCGCGAGCGCGGCGATCGCAAGCAGCAGGAACACCCAGGACATCGACGACTCCTCATGGCGACGGCCATACCGGCCGCGGGCTCGGACCAACGCAGCGCGGCCATCGCGGCGCGCGCGCCAGTGTACGACCGCCGCGCGGCAATGGCATCCGCACGCGGCGGGCCCGCGTGGGGCGAACCGGTTACAGCAGTGGGGAAAGCAGCCGCGCCAGCGCCTCGGGCAGGCGCGCGTGCCACAGGCCCTGCGGGCGCTGCTCGCGCACCCGCGGCGCGTGCGCGAACTCACCCTCGATCCGCTGCGCCAGCCGCGTCGCCATGCCGCGGTCGCGGAACAGCACCGAGACCTCGAAGTTCAATCGGAAGCTGCGCGCGTCGAAGTTGGCGCTGCCCACGATCGCCATCTCGTCGTCGACCAGCAACGCCTTGGTGTGCAGCATCCGCGGCCCGTACTCGTAGACCTTCACCCCGGCCGCCATCAGCTCGTCGAAATACGAGCGCGCGGCGAAGGTCACCAGCCGGCTGTCGCTCACCCGCGGCACCAGCACGCGCACGTCCAGGCCCGCGAGCGCGGCCGAGGTCAACGCCATCAGCCCGGGCCCCCCGGGCACGAAGTAAGGCGTTACCAGCCACACCCGCTGGCGCGCGGCATGGATCGCGCCGACATGCAGCCGATGGATCGCCTCCCAGCGCGAATCCGGCCCCGAGGTCAGCACCTGGGCCCGGACCGTCCCCGCGCGTGGCGCCGGCATCACCGCCACCACCGAGGCGATGAAGTCGCGGCGGCCGGTCGCGTACGCCCAGTCCTCCGCGAACACCAGCTGCAGCGGTCGCACCACGTCGCCGGCCAGTCGCAGGTGCAGGTCGCGGTAGGCATCGGCGCGCACGCGTTCGTTTTCGTCGTCGGTGACGTTGATGCCGCCGGTGAAGGCGACCCGGCCGTCGACCACCACGATCTTGCGATGGGTACGCAGGTTCAGCCACGGCCGCTTCCAGAACCGCAGCCGCATCGGGTGGAACCACGCCAACTCGCCACCGGCCGCGAGCAGGGGCGCGAAGAAGCGGTTGGGACAATGCGACGAGCCGACCGCATCGAGCAGCAGCCGCACCGCGACCCCGCGCCGCGCGCACTCGACCAGCGCGTCACGCACGGCGGTGCCGGTCCGGTCGGGCGAGAAGATGTAGTACTCCAGGTGCACGTGGTAGCGCGCGCCGGCGATCGCCTCGAGCAACGCATCGAACGTTGCCGCGCCATCCACCAGCAGGTCGACCCGGGTCGCGGTCGTGGCCCGCAGGCCGGTCGTCGCCTGTGCCAGCCGGGCCAGTTCCGCCGCGTCGGCGTCGATGTCGTCCGCCACCGTGTCCGGCAGTGCGGCGCGACTGCGTGCGCGCCGTAGCCGCTGGCGATGGATGCGCTGCGGCCCGAACACGTAGTAGACCAGGAAGCCGACGTACGGCAGCAATGCCAGCCCGAACAACCAGCTCAGGGTCGCCGCCGGCGCGCGCTTCTGCAGCACGATCCAGCCGCCCAGCCACACCAGGTACACCGCCCAGCCCAGGGTCAGCGCGAATGCGAAATGATGGAACTGGTGGAGCCACGACCAGGCGACGTGCAGCGCATCGAACATGAAGGGTTCAGCGGCCTGTCGCGGGGCCTGCGACGCGCCCAGCGTAGGCTGTCGCGGTGAACGATGCACGCGATCGGGCCCGCCGCGCGCCGCCCGGGCGACCGGATGCGGACCGCCCGCGCACGCCGATCAAGGGCCGCGGCGCCGCCTCGCGGATCCCCGGCCGCTTCGAGAAGACCATCGCCCACGGCGAGGACGACGGCTGGGGCTCGCTGTACGCCAATGCGCCGGACGACAGCAGCGAGGCGGTCGCGTCGCATCCGGACACCCGCGTCACCGAGGAGCGCGCGCGCTCGATCGTCAGCCGCAACCACTCGCCCGACGTCGGCTTCGACCAGTCGATCAATCCCTATCGCGGCTGCGAGCACGGCTGCGTGTATTGCTTCGCGCGGCCGTCGCACGCCTACCTCGATCTGTCGCCGGGGCTGGATTTCGAAACCCGGCTGTACGCCAAGACCAACGCCGCCGAGCGCCTGCGCGAGGAATGGTCGAAGCCATCCTACCGGCCTTCGCCGATCGCGCTGGGGATCAACACCGATGCCTACCAGCCGATCGAACGCCGCTACGGGCTCACCCGCGAACTGCTGGAAATGTTCGTCGCGCACCGGCATCCGCTGAGCTTCGTCACCAAGAGTGGGCTGATCACGCGCGACATCGACCTGCTCGCGCAGCTGGCGCGCGACAACTTGGTGCATGTGTATTTTTCGATCACCACGCTGGACAACCACCTGGCGTCGAAGATGGAGCCACGCGCGACCGCCCCCCACGGCAAGCTGCGTGCGATGCGCGCACTCGGCGAGGCCGGCGTGCCCGTGGGGGTGATGGTGGCGCCGGTGGTGCCGATGATCACCGACCGCGAACTCGAGCACATCCTGCAGGCCGCGCGCGAGCACGGCGCGCGCGCCGCCGGCTACACCCTGCTGCGGCTGCCGCACGAATTGAAGGAACTGTGGCGCGAGTGGCTGCAGTTGCACTACCACGATCGCGCCGCGCACGTGATGAGCCTCGTGCAGCAGATGCGCGGGGGCAAGGATTACGACAGCCGCTTCGGCCTCCGCGGCCGGGGCGAAGGCCCATTCGCGCAGCTGCTCGCGCAGCGCTTCGCAAAGGCGCATGCGCGGCTGGGCTTCGCGCGGATGCCGGCGCTGGATGCGACGACGTTCGTCGCTCCCGGGAAGCCGTCGCCGCAAGGCCAGTTGTTCTGACCCCACGCCATCGGTGTCGCCGTGGCCGCCGTCGGCGGTGAGGGCCGTTTTCATGCGGCCATGACGATAATCCGCCCCTGCCTTGCGCACGGCCTGCCGATGCCGGATCCCGCCGTCCCCGATTCCCCTGCCGACCACCAGGCCCGTTGCGAGCAACTGGCGGCGATCGTCGAACAATCCGGCGACGCGATCATCGCCTACCGCCCGCAAGGCACAATCACCTTCTGGAATGCAGGCGCCGAACGCGTGCTCGGCTACGCAGCCGAGCAGATGCTGGGCCAGTCGCTGTCGCTGCTGCTGCCGCTGGGCGCCGAGGATCAGTGGCCGGCGCTGCTGGCCGCATGCACCGGCAGTGCGGAAACGCAACGCATCGAGACCACCTGGCAACATCGCGACGGCCGCGCGATCGGGATCGACCTGGTGCCGTCGCTGGTCCGCGACGCGTCGGGACGACTGCTGTCGGCCTCGGTGATCGCCCGCGACATCAGCCAGCGACGGGCCGTGGAGCGGGCGCTGCGCCAGAGCGAGATGCGGCTGAACGCCATCCTGGAACAGACGTCGATGGGCCTGGCGCAGACCGATTTCCGCGGCCGCTTCGAACTGGTCAATCCACGCTTCGCGCACTTCGTCGGCCGCACCGCGCGCGAGCTGTACCGGATGCGGGTGCAGGACATCATCCATCCCGACGACGTCGGGCAGGTCCTCGAGGTCGTGCGCCAGGCGCTGACCGAACGTACGCATTTCGAAATCGACGTGCGCTTCCTGCGCCCCGACGGTGGCGTGGTCTGGACCCGCCACAGCATCAACGCGATGCTCGACAGCGATCGGCGCCCACAACATCTGATCTCCGCCGTGCTCGACATCACCCAGCAGAAGCTGGCGATGCAGCACGTGGAACTGATGCTCGACGAGCTCAACCACCGGGTGAAGAACACCCTGGCCACGGTGCAGGCGATCGCCATGCAGACGCTGGCCAAGGCGCCGGACCTGCAGGCGTTCAAGACCGCCTTCAGCGCACGGCTGCTGGCGCTGTCCAACACCCATAACCTGCTTGCGGCCGACGCCTGGACCGGCGCCCGCCTGCGCGACATCGTCGCCAGCGAACTGGCGCCCTACCAGCGCGAGGACCCTGCCAGCGGCGAACGCGTGCATATCGAAGGCGAGGAAGTGCTGCTGTCGCCGAAGCTCGCGTTGGCCCTGAGCATGGCGATCCACGAACTGGCGACCAATGCCAGCAAGTACGGCGCGTTGAGCACCGGCAGCGGCCGGATCGATGTCCGCTGGCAACTTCGCGCCGAGGGGCGCCGCGACCGCCTGCAGTTGCACTGGGTGGAATCGGGTGGGCCACCGGTGCAGGGCGCGACCCGCCGCGGCTTCGGCACTCGCCTGATCACCGAAGGCCTGGCCTACGAGCTGAATGGGGAAGCCGTGTTGGAGTACGCGGAAACAGGGGTAAGCTGCCGGATCGACGTCCCACTGTCCGAGGCCGCGCCGTGACGACCGACAACTCCCAGCGCCGGGTCCTGCTGGTCGAAGACGAGGCCTGCCTGGCGATGATGCTGCAGGACCTGCTCGAGGACGCCGGCTACGAAGTCATCAAGGCCGCACGCGTGCCCGCGGCGCTGCGCATGGCGCAGGGCGAGCCGATCGATGCCGCCATCCTGGATGTCAACGTCGCCGGGACGGAAGTGTTCCCGGTCGCCGACGAACTGCGCGAACGTGGCGTGCCTTTCATGTTCGCCTCCGGGTATGGCGAGCGCGGCCTTCCGGGCGAATACCGCGATTTCCCGATCCTGCAGAAACCCTACGATCCGGCCGCGCTGGGGACGATGCTTCGCACCGTGTTGGCGACGCCGACCTCGCGCGCGTCCTGAGCCGGCGACGTCTTCACCAAGAGCGGTCCGCGCACGCCGCCGCCGTCGCAGTGAATGCCGGTTGCACAGCATCGTCGCGCCCGGATCCGGTCCGTACTGACGGCAACGACCAGATCTGATGCGTGCGTCGGTCCTGCCTGCGGGATGTGGCGCGCCGTGTCGTCCCGCGAGCATGGAACCCGGCGCCCGCGGCGGGATCAACGACCGGATCGACCACTGGATCAAGGACTGGTTTCTTAATCCCTGCGAAAGCAGGATCCAGCGCCTTTGGCCGCCAGTGCGCGTGGCGCGACCCGGCGCCGTGTCCTGCTCCACGCACGATGCAGGCCATCAGGCGTGAACGATCACGCTTCCCGATGCACCTGGAAACCGGCGAACGACTGGCTCACCGGCATGATCTCCAGCCGATTGACGTTGAGGTGGCTGGGCAGGGTCGCGATCCAGTAGATCGTGTCGGCGATGTCGGCCGCCGTCATCGGCTGTGCGCCGCGGTACAGCGCGTCCGACGCGGCCTGGTCGCCGTGGGTGCGCACGAGCGTGAATTCGGTTTCGGCCATGCCCGGTTCCAGCGTGGTCACGCGCACGCCGGTGCCATGCAGGTCCGCGCGCAGGCCCAGCGAGAACTGGCTGACGAAGGCCTTGCTGGCGCCATACACGTTGCCGCCGGCGTAGGGATAGTTGGCCGCGGTGGAGCTGACGTTGACGATGCCGCCGCGACGCGCGATCAGGTTGGGCAGCAACGCACGGGTGAGCGTCACCAGCGCGGTGACGTTGGTGTCGATCATCGTGCGCCAGTCGTCCAGGCTGGCGTGCTGCGCCGGCTGCGTGCCCTGGGCGAGGCCGGCGTTGTTGACCAGCAGGTCGATGTTGCCGAAGCCGTCCGGGCGCGCGTCCAGCGCCGCCTGCATCGCATCGGCATCACGGATGTCGAAGGCGGCGACGTGGATCCGCTGGCGCCCAAGCTGGTCGGCCAGCGCCTGCAGCCGATCGACGCGGCGGCCGGTGGCGACGACGCGCCAGCCTGCCTCGGCGAAACGCTGCACGGTGGCCAGGCCGAAGCCAGAGGTGGCGCCGGTGACGAACGCGGTCTTGATCATGGGCGGCGGATTCCGGAAAGGGCTGGCCACGTTGCGCCAGCGCGTGCGAGCGTGTGATGAGTGGCGTGCAGCAGGCTAGTCCGCCAGGCCGCAGGTCGGTTCGTCGCCGAGCAGCCACGCGATTGCCGCGTCGCGATCGACGAAGCGCGAGAACGGGTAATGGTGCGCATCCACCAGCACTTCGATCAGGTGGTTGGTGTAGTTCACCGGCGGCGCGATGAAGGCGGTTCGCGACTGCCGGAACACCGGCTCGCCGGTGATGCGCGTGGCGAACGCGCGGAAGTCGTCGATCGCATCGGGCGCGGCGACCGCCCCTATCAGGTCGATCAGGATCCGCCGCACGCCGCTTTCGCGCAGCAGCGGCACGGCCTCGTCGGCCGCCTGCAGGCGCTGGGCGATGGACACGACGCCGTGGTAGCGCAGGTCGAGCAGGCCGCGGTCGCGGTCCAGCTGCATGGTGTACGGCATCGACACGTTCCGGGTGCCGCGGCTGCGGCAAGGATGGGAACCTTAATCGATGCCCGCAGTGCCGTGAAGTGGTCGGGACGACCGTGGGTGCAGGGCGGCCACGCTGAATGCGACTGGCGCAACCAGGTGTTGCCTCGCTGGCCCCTAATTGGCCGCTGGCGGTTTTTTCGCCGGCTTTCGTGTTGGCGGCTTTTTCGCCATCGCCGCCGTCTTCGCTGGTTCGCCGGCGCCCTCGCGACTGCCGCGGCGCGGCCGCCCGACCGCGGACTTGCCGCGCGTGCGCGCCTTGTTGCCGTTGTCGCGATGCTTCTTGAGCATGTCCTCGGCCAGCACGACGTCCTCGGACAGGATGCCCGCCGCCTTGGCGATCGCGATCCTAGCCGCCGCCTTGTTCTCGTCCGGATTGGCCAGCAGCAGTTCGCGGATCACTTCGCGCAGGGCGGCCTCGGCGTTGTGCTTGAGCTGCAGGTCGTGGCCCTGGCGGAACAGGCCCATCAGGGCATCGACGACGGGTTTGACGAGGGCGGCTTCGATTGGCATGGGACGTTCCCTGGTGGACGCGAAGCATGTCGCCAGCGGGTCTCATGGATGGCGACCGTGCCGGGGCCGAGCCACGCGCCCCGGCGACGCGCAGATGCGCGCGGCAAACGAGCCGTCGCGTCGGCAGGCCCCGGTTTCGAATTTCGTCGCGTCGTGTGCGACGCCCTCGGCCGAAGTGGGTCGGAGGCGGTCATTCCGCAGGGGCAAAAGGTCTTCCCTGCGCAAGCTCCGAGCCAGTGCTTTTGCCGTCTGCCGCAGCACGGAGGAGCAAGGACGAGAGGCGCTTGCCCTGCCAACAAACGCCAAGCGAGCAAACGCACTGGATCACGGCTCTCGCTGGGATGACGAGGGCATAAGACCGGGTGCACCGGGCGAGGATTACCAACGGGGCTGCGCATGGCCGCCGCCAGACCCGAATCAACCCCATGACCACGGCCCGCAGTTGCGCCGCGGACCATGCGCGCAACGCATCCGCGCGCGCTCGCCTATTTGGCGCGGATCGCCATCGCCGGCAGGCCGCCCTCGGCGAGCTTGCGCTTGGCTTCGGCCAGTTCCGACGCGGTCGTGTAGGGCCCCATGCGCACACGATAGACGGTCTTGCCGTTGATGGTCGCCGACTCGACCCGCGCGCCAAGGCCGAGCAGCGCGACCTTGGCCTTGATGGCTTCGGCATCGCCGGAGGCACCGAAGGCGCCGGCCTGGAGGATGTAGGGCGCATCGGGCAGTGGCCTTGTCGACGCGGCGGTCGCTGCGGCGGCGTCGGTGCCGGCGTGGCTCGCCGTGGGCGAGGCGTCGTTGTCCTCGAGCGCGTCGGGATCGGCGGCCGCGGCCGAACGGTCGGCGGCGGTCGATGCGGCCGCCTTGCGCGCGGCTTCCTCGCGCTCGGTGGCGGCGAGCTCGGCGTCGGACATCTGCACCTCGTCGCCGGGCAGCATCTTGTAGAAGTCGTATTGCGGCTTGGCCTTGGGCTTCGACGCGGCGGCGGCATCGGTCGCCTCGCCCGCATCGCCGTCGATGCCGTCCTCGTCGCCGCTGGCCACCGCGGGCGTGGCGTCCGGGTTGGGCTTGGGGCGGAAGAAGCCGTCGCCGCTGCCGGGCGTCATGAACTTCGGCGCGAGCAGCACGATCGCGACGGTGAGCACCACGCCCAGCAGCAGCCACGCCCAGCCGGGCAGGCCCGCGGAGTGGCCGGTGTTGCGTCGCGCCTGGGATTTGCCGCGTTTGGCTGCCACTACATTTGCTCCGGCGCCGAGACGCCAATCAGTTCGAGGCCGTTGGCCAGCACCTGCCGGGTCGCCTGCGCCAGCGCCAGGCGGCCATCGCGCAGGTCGGCGTCGTCGACCAGGAACTGGTGGTCGTTGTAATAGGACTGGAAGGCCTGCGCCAGTTCGTGCAGGTAGGCGGTCAGCAGGTGCGGCTCGAGGTGTTCGCCGGCCGCCGCGATCACGTCGGGATAGCGCGCCAGCTCGGCCAGCAGCTGGCGGGTGGCGCGGGTTGCCACCGAATCGCCGTCCAGTTCCAGCGGCTGCGCCAGGCCGTTGTCGGCATCGAACGCCAGGCCGCGCTCGCGCAGTTGCCGCCACAGCCCGCAGATGCGCGCGTGCGAAAGCTGCACGTAATAGACCGGGTTGTCGAGCGACTGCGAGCGCGCCAGGTCGATGTCGAAGGTCAGTTGCGAGTCGGGCTTGCGCGCGAGCAGGAACCAGCGCGTTGCATCGCGCCCGGCTTCGTCCACCAGGTCGCGCAGGGTGAGGTAGCTGCCGGCGCGCTTGGACAGCTTCACTTCCTCGCCGCCGCGCATCACCGTCACCATCTGGTGCAGCACGTATTCCGGCCAGCCTTCGGGGATGCCGGCGTCCAGCGCCTGCAGTCCGGCGTGCACGCGCTTGAGCGAGCCATGGTGGTCGGCGCCCAGCTCGGTGATCGCGCGCTCGTAGCCGCGCTGCCATTTGCTCAGGTGGTACGCGATGTCCGGCACGAAGTAGGTGTAGCTGCCGTCGGACTTGCGCATGACGCGGTCCTTGTCGTCGCCGAAGTCGGTGGTGCGCAGCCACAGCGCGCCGCCGTCCTCGTAGGTGTGGCCGTGGGCGATGAGCTCGCGCACGGTCTCCTCGACCTTGTGGTCGGCGTACAGCGAGGACTCCAGGAAATACACGTCGAAGGCGACGCCGTAGGCGGCCAGGTCGGCGTTCTGCTCGCGCCGCAGCCACGCGACCGCGAACGCGCAGATCGCGTCCAGGTCTTGCGGGTCTCGGGCGCCGGTCACGGCGTGGTCCTCGAAGGCAACCGTCTCCCCGCGCAGGTAAGCCTGGGCGACATCGACGATGTACTCGCCGCGATAGCCGTCCTCCGGCCAGCCGGCATCGTCGGGCGTCCTGCCCAGCGCGCGCGCCTGGACGGACCGGGCGAGGTTGTCGATCTGCGCGCCGGCGTCGTTGTAGTAGAACTCGCGCACCACGTCCCAGCCGTTGGCGGCGAGCACGCGTGCGATGCAGTCGCCGATCACCGCCGCGCGGCCGTGGCCGACATGCAGCGGGCCGGTGGGATTGGCCGAGACGTATTCGACCCCGGCGCGGTGGCCGGCGCCGGACGCGTTGCGGCCGTAAGCCGAGCCTTCGGCATGGATCGCGCGCAGCTGCCGTTGCCAGGCCAGCGGCGCCAGGCGGAAGTTGAGGAAGCCGGGCCCGGCGATCTCGACCGCGGCGAGTTCATCGTTGCCGGGCAGCGCATCGATCAGCGCCTGCGCGATGGTGCGCGGGTTGGCCTTGGTGCCGGCGGCGGACAGCGGCTTGGCCAGCAGCATCGCGACGTTGGTGGAAAAATCGCCATGGCTGCGGTCCTTCGGGCGCTCAACGGTGAATGCCGGCGCCGGCAGGTCGGACGGCAGCACGCCCTGCGCGCGCAGGGCGTCCACGCCCCGTTCGATCAGGCCGGCGATGCGGAGGCGGAGCGAGGCGGGAGCAAGGGCCACGAGCGGGCGATTCTTGGCGGAAAAACAGCGGCCATTGTACGCGACGGCCGTGCCGGGATCGCCGCTGCGGGCATCACCCGGCGACGGTCGCGTCGCGGAAATTCCGCGGCAGGCGCTGGTGGATGTCGCTGGCGGCGATCGCCGCGTGGCCGACGCCGACGCTGATCTGGTTGAGCGCGCTGACCACGTCGCCGATCGCGTACAGGCCCTCGACGCTGGTCTGCTGGTGGGCGTCGACCACGAGCTCGCGGTTGTCGTCCATGCGCGCGCCCAGGCCGGCCGCCAGTTGCGACTGGGCGTCGCCACCGAGCACCGGATACACGGTGTCGAAGCGTTGCACGCGGCCGTGGTGGAAGATGAAGACGCAGCACTCGCCGTCGTGGTGCAGGGACACCGAGGGCGGCCACAAGGCGATGCCGGCATCGCGCGCGGCTTGTGCAGCCGCGGGCGACGGTTCGCCGGGTTCCGAGCGCACCACCGCTACCCGCGGGGAGAACGTGCGCAGGAACAGCGCGTGCGCGATGCCCTCCTCGACCGGTGCATACACCGCGATGCGTTCGTCGCGGGCTTCGTAGGCATCGCAGACCGCGCACAGGCGCACGACGTGGCGGTCGATGGCGTCCTCCAGCCCAGGCATCGCGGGCATGACGTCGACGATGCCGCTGGCCAGGATGACCGTGCGCGCGTGCCAGCTGCGCCCGTCCTCGGCGGTGGCGACGAACGCGCCGTCCGCGCGCTCGAGCCGGCCGATGCGGCCGGCGACGATGTCGACGCCGTATTCGCCGGCCTGCGTGCGCAAGCGCTCCAGCAGCGTCGGCCCGGCGACGCCGAGGGGAAAGCCCGGCACGTTGTGGCTGCGCGGGATCCAGCGCGCGCGGCTGCGACCGGCGTCGACGACGACGATGTCGCGGCGGAAGCGGGCCAGGTAGGTCGCCGCCGTCAGGCCGGCGGGACCGGCGCCGACGATCAGGCAGTCGTGGCGCGCGCGGTGGTTGCGGGCGTGGGCCTGGGCATCATCGCCAGCGTGGGCTTGTGCGCCAGCGCGGGCACTGTCGCCGGGGGCGCCGTCGTCGGGCGTGCGTGGATCGGGCGCGGTGCGCTCCGCGGCGCGGTCGTCGCCGTCCAGGGTGTCCGCCCCAGCGGCTTCGCGCGACCGGCCTGCCTGCAGCGGGGATCGGGGTATCGGCACGCCGCGCAGTATCGGCAGCGCCGCGGCGACCGCGCGTGATGGCGGAGCGGGTGCGTGCCGCCGACGTCAGCGGCCGGGGCCGACGTCGATGAACTGCAGGAATTCGGCCCGCGTGCGCGCGTCCTCGCGGAAGCTGCCGAGCATCTTCGAGGTCACCATGCTGACGCCACGCTTGTGCACGCCGCGGGTGGTCATGCACTCGTGCGTGGCCACCACCACGACCCCCACCCCGCGCGGCTGCAGCACGTCGGCGATGCAGTCGGCGATCTGCGCGGTCATCTTCTCCTGCACCTGGAAGCGGCGCGCGTAGGCGTCCACAACGCGGGCGAGCTTGCTGATGCCCACCACCTTGCCGTCGGGCAGGTAGCCCACGTGCGCCTTGCCGATGATCGGCGCCATGTGGTGCTCGCAATGGCTTTCGAACTCGATGTCGCGCAGCACGATCAGCTCGTCGTAGCCGGCGACTTCCTTGAAGGTGCGGGCAAGGTACTCGCGCGGCTCCTCGCGGTAGCCGCTGAACCAGTCGCGGTAGGCACGGGCGACGCGCCCGGGGGTATCGAGCAGGCCTTCGCGGGCCGGATCCTCGCCCGACCAGCGCAGCAGGGTGCGCACGGCGTCTTCGGCCGCCTCGCGGCTGACGCCATTGACCTCGGGCGGGGCGGACTCGGGCGTGGGCGGCAGGTCGCGCATGGCAGCGTCGGTCCAGAGGGCGGGCGGGCATCCTACTGCAGCGCCACGGACGGGCGCCCGTCCCGACTGTGCAAAGCTGCCTGCCAAGGCGCGGCGCCGCGACCCGGCACCGCGGCTCAGAACACGGCGGCGGGGGTCCTGGGCTGCCGGCGCTGGGCCTGGTCCAGCGATTGCCAGGCATGGGCCACCGCCGGCTGCGCCTGCGGCCAGTCCAGCCGCGAGCCGAAGTGGTTGGCCGCCTCCCAGCCGCCCTGCAGTTGCGATTCCAGCTCCGCCAGCGGGCGGCCGCCGCTGTGTTCGTAGGCCTGCAGGCCGTAGCGGTAGGCGGGCGCGTAGTCGTGCCAGTCATGGCCGGCCACGTAATAGGGCATGGTGCGGAAGATCTGCTGGAAATGGCCCAGGTCGCGGCGCCCATCGAGCGCCTCGCTGGCGCGATTGCCGGCCACCGCACCGAGCGCGCCGCCCGCTGCGGCACCGACCGCCAGCCCCACCGGACCGGCGACCACCGCGCCGAGCGCGGCACCGGCAGCGCC